>NZ_CP109450.1:4962500-6445000 GCF_041438865.1 Streptomyces sp. NBC_01471 | reverse complement strand
GTTCTGCCCGCCGGAGCAGTACCGGGGGCTGAACCAGGTCGAGCTGACCTTCGTCACGGACGACCGTGAGATGGACGTGGTCCTGGAAATGGACAAGAAGCCGGGCCTCTTCAGCGAGGGCAGCGACTCCTATCGGGCGTTCCAGGTGGGTCTGCACGATTTCCGGGACACCGACTGGACGGGATACCTCCATCAGTGGCTGGCCGATGTGGGGGGCAGACGGAACTGGCTCTAGGGTCGGACACGGAACTGACAGCCGATGCAGGAGGTGCCGTCGTGACCGGGCTCAGCAAGCCGCCGCTCCCCCATGACTTTCATCCGCCGGTGCCCTCGTTCACCGTGGTGAGCGAGGACATCGCGCCGGGGTCGGTATTGAAGGACACTCAGGTGTACGCGGCGGGGAACACCTCGCCGCAGCTGCGGTGGGAGGGATTCCCGCCGGAGACCAGGAGCTTCGCCGTGACCTGCTTCGACCCCGACGCGCCCACCGGCAGCGGGTTCTGGCACTGGTCGCTGTTCGACATTCCGGCCTCCGTGACCGAGCTTCCGGCGGGTGCGGGAAGTGGTGCGTTCGAGGGGCTGCCGCCGGGCGCGGTCCAGGCCCGCAACGATTACGGCGCGAAGGAGTTCGGGGGCGCCGCGCCGCCGGCCGGTGAGAACCACCGTTATGTCTTCACCGTGTACGCGGTGGACACCCCGCAGCTCGGTATCGACTCGGACACCCCGCCCGCCGCGGTCGGCTTCAATCTGCGTTTCCATACGCTGGCCCGCGCCCAGCTCATCGCTGAGTACGCGGCTCCCGCCGAAAGCTGAAACCCGCGCGTCTGTTTGCCCTGCCCCGGTCTTGGAGAGACCAGGGCAGGGCCTTTTTTATTGCGTTGTCCATCGTGGCGTGCCCGGCCAGAGTTGATCCCAGTCCCGCCAGGGGGTGGGCCGGCACACGGAGGTGGGCACCATGCGGGACACATTGGTACTGAACGCCAGCTTCGAGCCGCTGTCGACGGTGACGCTCAACCGCGCGGTGGTCCTGGTGCTCCAGGACAAGGCCGTGGTCGAGCAGGCCCACCCCGGGCTCCGGGTGCGTGCGGCCGCTGTCGAACTGCCGGTGCCCCGGGTGATCAGGCTCTGCCGGTACGTCCGGGTTCCGTTCCGAAGACAGGCACCGTGGTCGAGACGGGGGGTGCTGGTCCGCGACCAGCACCGGTGCGCGTACTGCGGGCGGCGGGCCACCACCGTCGACCACGTGGTGCCGCGCGCCCAGGGCGGCCAGGACACCTGGCTGAACACGGTGGCCTCCTGTGCCGAGGACAACCACCGCAAAGCGGCCCGTACCCCGGACCAGGCCGGAATGCCGCTGCTGCGCAGGCCGTTCGTCCCGACGCCTGCCGACGCGATGATGCTCGCGCTCGGTGCCGGCGACCGGCAGGCGCTGCCCGACTGGCTCCCGCAGACCGCGTAACCGCCGCGAGCGCAACCGCCTGCCGTGCCGTACGGAACAGCCCGCCCCCGGGGCCGGGGGCGGGCTGATGGACTGCGCCGGGTCGTTACTCCGAGGGGCGCCTGGCGGCCGGCGGCGCGGGCGACTCCTTGCCGGTGTTGAAACCGGGGACGTTCTCGCCGAGGTTCCCGAAGGCTCCGCTGAGACCCTTGAGCGCGTCGCCGATCTCGCTCGGCACGATCCAGAGCTTGTTGGCGTCGCCCTCGGCGATCTTCGGGAGCATCTGGAGGTACTGGTAGGCGAGCAGCTTCTGGTCGGCGTCGCCCGCGTGGATCGACTCGAAGACCGTACGAATGGCCTGGGCCTCGCCCTCCGCGCGCAGCGCCGACGCCTTGGCCTCACCTTCGGCCCGGAGGATGGCCGACTGCTTCTCGCCCTCGGCGCGCAGGATTTCGGACTGCCGGACACCTTCGGCCTGGAGGATCGCGGCGCGCTTGTCACGGTCGGCGCGCATCTGCTTCTCCATCGAGTCCTGGATGGAGGTGGGCGGCTCGATGGCCTTCAGCTCGACGCGGTTGACGCGGATGCCCCACTTGCCGGTGGCCTCGTCGAGTACGCCGCGCAGCGCCGCGTTGATCTCCTCACGGGAGGTCAGGGTCCGCTCCAGGTCCATGCCGCCGATGATGTTGCGGAGGGTGGTGACGGTGAGCTGCTCGATCGCCTGGATGTAGCTGGCCACTTCGTAGGTCGCGGCGCGGGCGTCGGTCACCTGGTAATAGATGACCGTGTCGATGTTGACGACCAGGTTGTCCTGCGTGATCACCGGTTGCGGCGGGAAGGGCACGACCTGTTCCCGGAGGTCGATCCGGTTGCGGATCGAGTCGATGAACGGGACGACGATGTTCAGCCCGGCGTTCAGAGTGCGTGTGTAGCGGCCGAACCGTTCGACGATGGCGGCGCTGGCCTGTGGGATCACCTGGATCGTCTTGATCAGGGCGATGAAGACCAGCACCACCAGAATGATCAGAACGATGATGACGGATGGCATCGTGCTCCCCGTGCCCTTCGATTGCCGGCAGTTCCCGATGAATGATCTTCGCAGACCTCGGTCTGCCGTGTGTGCGGTTCTGTCACAGGACGACGGCTGTCGCTCCGTCGATCTCCACGACGTCAACCTGCTGACCTGGCTGATAACTGGTGTCGCCGTCGAGGGCCCGCGCCGACCAGACCTCCCCGGCGAGCTTGATACGGCCGCCGCTGCCGTCGACCCGTTCCAGGACGACGGCCTGACGGCCCTTCAGCGCATCGATTCCGGTGGCCAGTTCGGGCCGCTGGGACCGGTGCCGGTTGGCGATGGGACGTACTACGGCGATGAGCGCGACGGACACGGCCACGAAGACGAGGACCTGGAGCACCGGGCCGGCGCCGAGGGCGGCGGTGGCCGATGCGGCGACCGCTCCCACGGCCAGCATCCCGAATTCGGGCATGGCGGTGATGACGAGCGGGATTCCCAGCCCTGCCGCGCCGATCAGCCACCACACCCATGCCTCGATGTCCACGGGGTCATGGTAGGGCGGCAGTCCCCTCCGGGGACAGGGCGCAGGTGTCTTTCGGCCCGGACGAAAGACCCTGGGGATACGGAACCGGTCAGCCGAGCGGAAGACCCTGCGCGGTCCAGCGGTTGCCGCGCTGTTCGACGACGAGCGGCAGCCCGAAGCAGAGGGAGAGGTTGCGGGAGCTCAGCTCGGTCTCCATCGGACCGGCGGCGAGCACCTTGCCCTGACGGATCATCAGGACGTGGGTGAAGCCGGGGGCGATCTCCTCGACGTGGTGGGTCACCATCACCATCGAGGGCGCGTACGGATCCTTGGCCAGCCGGCCGAGACGGCGTACGAGGTCCTCGCGGCCGCCGAGGTCGAGACCGGCGGCGGGCTCGTCGAGCAGGAGCAGTTCGGGGTCGGTCATCATCGCGCGGGCGATCAGGGTGCGCTTGCGCTCGCCCTCGGAGAGGGTGCCGAACTTGCGGTCCAGGAACTCGGTCATGCCCAGGCGGTCGAGGAAGGCTCGGGCACGCTGCTCGTCGACCTCCTCGTAGTCCTCGTTCCAGGTGGCCGTCATGCCGTAGGCCGCGGTGAGCACCACCTGGAGGACGGTCTGCCGCTTGGGCATCTTCTCGGCCATGGCGGCGCCCGCCATGCCGATCCGGGGGCGGAGCTCGAACACGTCGGTACCGGGCTTGCCGAGCTGCTCACCGAGGATCGACGCGGTGCCGGTGGACGGGAAGAGGTAGCTGGACGCGATGTTGAGGAGTGTGGTCTTGCCCGCGCCGTTGGGGCCGAGGATGACCCAGCGCTCCCCCTCCTTCACCGCCCAGGAGACGTCTTCCACCAGAGCACGTCCGTCGCGGACCACCGATACGTCCAGCAGCTCCAGTACATCGCTCATGAGCGCGTTGTCTCCCCATGCAGTCTCGGTTCGCGCGTGCGCCTGTGGGCGCAGCTCCCAGGGAAAACTTACGCCACCTGACAAGTGGCCCCGTGCCTAGGGCTCTCGTTCGGCGCGAGCCAGGCCCAATCCGCACGAGAGGCCCCCGGTCCCGGTCCCTACGCTGGGTCCATGTTCACGGAACCACGCTCAGGACGGCTGGCCGCATGGGGAAATGCCCTTTTGGCCGGGAATGTATCGCCGGATGACGCCGCACTCGCCATCGTGAGTGAGGACGCTGTGCACCGGATCGAGGGGCTGCCCGGCGAGGAGGGGCCCGTCGGGCTCACGCTCGCTCTGGGGCGGCTGAGAGCGCTCGGCGCGACCGGTTACCGGGTGGCGATGCCCACAGCGGGACACCCGCTGGGCCTCAGCGGGCCGCCGGAGTTCAACGCGCGGGCGCTGGAGGCGGAGGAGGCGGTCACCGTATTCGGAGTGGCGCTGGGGCTGGTGCCCGAGCTGTACGAGGCGGGCCCGGAGGGAGATCTGCACCGGGAGGTGGTCTGGCACTGCCTGCCGGTCCGCGAGGCGCCGCCGGCCGATGTGCCCTCGCTCGGCGAGGCGGAGCGCGAGCTGGCGGAGGCCCTGCGGGAGGCGACCGCGGTGCTCTCGGGTCTCGATGTGGCGGGCGGCGGCCCGGCTGCCGAGGCGGCGATCGACGCCTACCGGGCCCGGGCCGAGGCGGGGGCCGGGGAGCTGCTCGCGCCCGGGTATCCGGCGCGTGCGGTCCGGGTGCTGGAACTGGCCCGGCGGGTCGGACTGCTGGTCTCGGTGGCGTACGAGCACGGGCCGGGCGGCGCGGTGAGTGCGTCGGAGATGGCGGCGCGGGGAGAGGCGCTGCGGCCGGTGGAGCGGGTGGCCCGGCGGGCGCAGGTGGCGGCGTACAACGCGTATGTGGAGGAGCGGGAGCGGCGCGGCTGACCTGGGCCGCTCATGCTCTCGGGCCTCGCGTGCGGGAGCGATGCGGCCGACAAGGGCCCTCGGGCCGCGCGGCCGACGCGGGGACCTTGCGGCCGACCGGCCCCCCGGCGCGGTGTCCGAGGGGCCGGTCGGCCGGTGACCGCTGTCCGGTCAGCCGTTGAGGCCGTGGTTGGCGAAGGCCGGGTTCAGCACGCCGATGACGGAGACGGTGTTGCCGACGGCGTTCACCGGGACGTGCACCGGGGCCTGCACCACGTTGCCGGAGACGACTCCCGGCGAGTTGGTCGCCGCACCCGCTGCGTGCGAGGCGGCGGACGCGGCGCCCGCTCCGGCGGCGAGGACGCCACCGGCGACGAGGGTGATGGTGGCGGCCTTCTTCAGGTTCTTCATTTCAGGTTCCTCCTAGCTGGCTGCGGCCGGCGCCGCAGCACGCATGGAGAACGGCACAGGGTTCATCCGGATACGCCATGTGGGTGACTTACACCCGACGGTATGAATCTCACATCGGAATATGTACGGCCGCTGACGGTCCGCTCAGCCCGCCGCCCCGTTCCGTACCGCCCAGAGCGCCGCCTGGGTCCGGTCGGCGAGGTCCAGTTTCATCAGGATGTTCGACACATGTGTCTTGACGGTCTTCTCGGAGAGGACCAGCGCCCGGGCGATCTCCCGGTTGGAGCGGCCGTCGGCGATCAGCCCGAGCACTTCGCGTTCCCGCTCGGTGAGCGCGGTGCCCCTCCCCTGTCCGCCGCCCGGCTCCTGGGAGAGGAGCGCCCCGGCCACCTCGGGCTGGAGGAGGACGTGCCCGGCGTGGACCGAGCGGATCGCGTCGGCCAGCGCCTCCGGGTCGACGTCCTTGTACACATAGCCCGAAGCGCCCGCGCGCAGCGCCGGAACGACGGTGCGCTGCTCGGTGAAGCTGGTGACCACCAGCACCCGGGCCGGATTGGCCAGCTCCCTGAGCCTGCGCAGCGCCTCGATGCCGTCCATGCCCGGCATCTTGATGTCCATCAGGACGATGTCGGGGCGCAGCTCCTCGGCGGCGGCCACCCCCTGCTCCCCGTCCGGCGCCTCACCCACGACCTCGATGTCGTCCTGGATCTCCAGAAAGGTGCGCAGCCCCCGCCTGACCACCTGGTGGTCGTCGACGAGCAGGACGCGGATGGCCGCCTTCGGCCTGGGTGCGGTGTCAGCCACCGGGCACCTCCATCTCGATCGTGGCGCCCTCTCCGGGCGCCGATTTCACCCTGAGCCTGCCCCCGACGCCGCTCGCCCGGTGCCGCATGGAGACCAGACCGAGGTGCCGGCCGGCCCGCCGGACGGCCGACGGATCGAATCCGGCGCCGTCGTCGGTGACCCGCAGGACCGCGCCGCGTCCGCTTCTGTCCAGTACGACATCGATCCGCCCGGCACCCGAGTGGCGCAGGGCGTTGTGCAGCGCCTCCTGCGCCACTCGCAGCAGCGCCTCCTCCTGGGCCGCGGGCAGTGCCCGCAGCGGCCCGCTCCGAAAGGTGACGTGGGGGGTGTGGGCGCGGTCGAGGACCTGGATGTGCGTCCGGAGCGTGTGGACCAGGCCGTCCTCGTCGAGGGCGGCGGGGCGCAGCTCCACGACGGCGGCACGGAGTTCGTCGGCGGCCTCCGCGGCGAGGTCGGCCACCTGCTGGAGCTCGCCCTTGGCACGGGCCGGGTCGCGGTCCACCAGGGTGGCGGCGGCCTGGGCGGTCAGCCGCAGGGAGAACAGTTTCTGGCTGACGGCGTCATGGAGCTCGTGCGCCAGCCTGGAGCGTTCCTCGGCGATGGTCAGCTCGCGGCTTCGCTCGTAGAGGCGGGCGTTGGTGAGGGCGATGGCGGCGTGCTGGGCGAGGATCGTCAGCAGTTCCTCGTCCTCCTCGGTGAATCCGCAGCTGCCGGGGGGCCTGGGGCACCGTTTGTTGGCGAGGAAGAGCGCGGCGATCGTCTCGTCTCCGTCGCGGACGGGCAGGCCCAGGAAGTCCGACATGTCGGGGTGCGCGGACGGCCAGCCGCCGAAACGGGGGTCCTGGCGTACGTCGTCGAGGCGCTGGGGCTTCTCGTCGTGCAGCATCGCGGCGAGGATGCCGTGCTGGCGCGGGAGCGGGCCGATGGCCTTCCACTGGGCGTCGCTGATGCCGTCGACCACGAACTGGGCGAAGCCGCCGTGGTCGTCGGGGACCCCGAGCGCGGCGTACTCGGCGTCCAGCAGCTCGCGGGCCGAGACCACGATCGTCTTGAGGACGTCGCGGACCTCCAGGTGCCTGCTCATGGCGAGCAGGGCGGTGCTCACGGCGGACAGGCCGGAAGCGGGTCTGTGTGACATGGCCACACCGTACCGGCGGTCCGGGCGGGCCGTATCGGGCTGTGGACGGCTCCGGCCCGGTCCATCGGGACCAGGTCGCCGGGCCGCGGGGACCAGGCCTAAAGGGCCATGGCCCCCGGGGCCCGCGGACGAGGCGCGGAGCGGGGGTGCGTTCCTACCTTGGTGGCACCAAGCGGGGAAACGAACGCGACGGAAGAGGCGTGCCATGGCGGTAGCGGTCATCACGGGCGGATCGAAGGGGCTGGGCCGGGCACTCGCGGCGGGGCTCGCGGAGCGGGGCTGGGATCTGGTCGTCGACGCGAGGAACCGGGAGGTCCTGGACGAGACCGTGCGGGGGCTGGCGGAGTACGGCACGCGGGTCGTGGCGGTGGCGGGGGATGTCTGCGACGCCGCGCACCGGAGCCGGCTGGTGGCGGCGGCGCACGGCCTGGGCGGGCTCGATCTGCTGGTCAGCAATGCGAGCGCGCTGGGCGCCGAACCGCTCGTACGCCTGGAGGAGCTGACGCCCGACGGGCTGCGGTCGGCGCTGGAGACCAATGTGGTGGCCGCGCTCGGTCTGGTGCGGGAGGCGCTGCCGCTGCTGCGGGCGGCCGGTGCGGGGGCGGTGATCACGGTGAGTTCGGACGCCGCTGTCGGGGCGTATCCGACGTGGGGCGGGTACGGGGCGTCGAAGGCGGCGCTGGACCAGCTGTCGGCGGTGCTGGCTGCGGAGGAGCCGGGGCTGCGGGTGTGGGCGGTGGACCCGGGCGACATGCGGACCGATCTGTACGCGGCCGCGGTGCCCGGTGACGAGGAGGCGAGGCCCGCTCCGTCGGAGGTGGTCCCGGCGTTTCTGCGGCTGCTCGACGAGCGGCCCGCGAGCGGCCGGTACTCGGCTCCCGCACTGGCCGGTGAGGTGCGATGAGCGCGCGGCAGGGGCTGCGGATCCCCGGCGGGCTGCTGGCAACGGTGCCGGCCGAGGAGCGCGGGCGCGGGCGGGACGACGTGCGGCTGATGGTCTCGCGCGGCGCCGCGGTCTCCCACCACGCCTTCCGGGAGCTGCCGGGACAGCTGCGGGCGGGAGACGTCCTGGTGGTGAACACCTCACGGACGCTGCCCGCCGCGATCGACGGGACAGCACCGGCGGGGGCCCGTGTCGTGGTGCACTTCTCCGCCCGCGGGGACGACGGCCGGTGGGCGGTGGAGCTGCGGGAGCCGGTGCCGGGCGGGAGCACCCGGCGGTGCGCGGGCGGCCCGGCGGGGTCCGTGGTGCGGCTGCCCGAGGGCGTGCGGCTCGTGTGGGAGGAGCCGCTGGCCGCCGGTGAGGACCGGTTGTGGTGGGCGCGGCCGTCGGTGACCGGGGTGCCGGAGCTGCTCGGGCGGCACGGCCGCCCGATCCGGTACGCGTACACCCGGCGTGACCAGCCGCTCTCCGCCTATCAGACGGTGTTCGCGCTGGCCGCGCCGGACGGGGCGGGTTCGGCGGAGATGCCCAGTGCCGCGCGGCCCTTCACCGCCGGGCTGGTCGCGGAGCTGGTGAGCCGCGGGGTCCAGTTCGCGCCGGTGGTACTGCATACCGGGGTGGCGTCGGCGGAGGCGCACGAGACCCCTGGTCCCGAACGGTTCGACGTGCCGGCGGCCACCGCCCGGCTGGTCAACGCGGCGCGGGCGGGCGGCGGGCGGATCGTCGCGGTGGGGACGACGGCGGTGCGCGCCCTGGAGACCGCGGCCGGGCCGGACGGGGTGGTGCGGGCGCTGGCGGGGTGGACGGATCTGGTGGTCACGCCCGGCCGCGGAGTGCGGGCGGTGGACGGACTGCTGACCGGGCTGCACGAGCCGGAGGCCTCGCATCTGCTGATGCTGGAGGCGGTCGCGGGGCGGGCCGCGCTGGAGCGCAGCTATGCGGAAGCGGTACGGGCGCTCTACCTCTGGCACGAGTTCGGGGACGTTCACCTCATCCTTCCGGATGAGGAACCTAACGTTCCGCATTGCTAGAGCAACGCATTGTGAATTCCCTGTGCGAACGGTGTGACGCCGCACATAGGACCCACGTCACTTACGAGGTTCGCTAGTGGATGCTTAAGGGGCTCCTGGACCGGGTACGCGCGGGCGCCCAGCCCTCCAGGACCTCCCCCACGCCACTAACCAGGATCGTACGTCACACCTTTGCCACAAGATTTTGCGGCCGCTAAGAATTGCTCCCGTCGCCGCCCCAGGGGCGCAACCGCCGCCCCCGGCGCATCGCGACTTCCGCTTATTCGAAGAGGTACGCCCGCATGACCGAGAACCACCACGGCCGTCGTCGGCTGACCAAGACCCATAAGTACTCGATCGGTGGAGTGGCCGCCATCGGCGCCGCAGCCGTCGCCTTCACGCTCGTTCCCGGAAACGCGTCCGCCGAGACGACCCACACGTCGATCGACGCGGCCCCGGTGGCCTTCGCCTCGCAGACCAGGACCGTGGAGGCCAGCCTCCACACGCAGCAGACCCACGCCGACAAGGCCGCCAAGGCCGCGGCGGCGAAGGCCAAGGCAGCTGCCAGGGCCAAGGCCGAAGCCAAGGCGAAGGCCAAGGCCGAAGCCGCCGCCAAGGCGAAGAGCGAGGCTGCCGCGAAGGCCAAGGCGAAGGCCGCCGCCGCGGCGAAGGCCAAGGCGAAGGAGCGGGAGGCCAAGGCGGCCGCCAGCCGCTCCGCCGCCCGCACGCCCGTCTACGCGAACAACCTCGACGGCTGGATCCGCCACGCGCTGGCCATCATGCAGGCCAAGGGCATCCCCGGCTCGTACGACGGCCTGCAGCGCAACATCATGCGTGAGTCCGGCGGCAACCCGATGGCCATCAACAACTGGGACATCAACGCCCAGAACGGTGTCCCGTCGAAGGGTCTGCTCCAGACCATCCAGCCGACGTTCGACACGTACCACGTCGCCGGCACGTCGACCAACATCTACGACCCGGTCGCCAACATCACCGCCGCCGCGAACTACGCCGCAGCGAACTACGGCTCGATCGACAACGTCAACAGCGCCTACTGATCCGGCACTGATCACGTACTGGCCGGGCACGGCCGGGCCACGCCGAAGGGCGGCACCCCACTGCGGGTGCCGCCCTTCGGCGTGGTCTCCGGTCCGCCGGTCCGCCCTACTTGCGCATGACCTCGGGCTCGTGGCGGCGCAGCAGCCGCGCCACCACGACGCCGCAGACCACGCCGATGGCGAGCAGGACCCCCATGTCCATCACCCAGGTACCGAGGGTGTGGTCCCAGAGCGGGTCCGTGCTGGTCGGGTCCTTCTTGTTGGGCAGCAGGACGTTCAGCGACGCCGTGGCACCCGCGGCGGCGACCGCCCAGCGGGCGGGCATCAGGAACGAGAACTGGTTGATCCCCGTGGCGCCGTTCAGGGTGAAGAGACAGCCCGTGAAGACGACCTGCGTGATGGCGAACATGACGAGGAGCGGCATGGTCTTCTCGGAGGTCTTCACCAGCGAGGAGATGATCAGGCCGATCATCATCGAGGTGAGCCCGAGGGCCATGATCGGCAGGGTCATCTCCAGCCGGGTGGAGGTGGAGAAGACCAGCCCCTCGGCGGGCGCCTTCTTCAGCCCGAAGCCGATACCGCCGATGATGGCGCCCTGCACCAGGGTGATCAGGCCGAGCACGATCACCTTGGACATCAGATAGGCGGAACGTGACAGGCCGGTGGCCCGTTCACGTTCGTAGATCACCCGTTCCTTGATCAGTTCTCGTACGGAGTTGGCCGCCCCGGCGAAGCAGGCGCCCACCGCGAGGATCAGCAGGATCACCGAGCCGTCGCCGTTGCTGAGGTGTCCCGCCGGCGGGCCGAAGCCGAGTCCGTAGTCCGCGGGGATCAGCGCACCGACCGTGCCCAGCACCGCGGGCAGCAGCAGGGAGAGCGCCATGAAGCCCCGGTCGGAGACGATCACCGAGACATAGCGCCGGATCAGGGTGAGCAGCTGGGATCCCCAGCCCTGCGGCTTCGGCGGCTTCATCGACTGGGCGGGCGGCATCTGGACCGACTGCACGGCGACCGCGTCGATGTCCGCCGCGTACATCTGGTAGTGCTGCGAACCGCGCCAGCGCCCCGCCCAGTCGTAGTCGCGGTAGTTCTCGAAGGCCGAGAAGACATCGGCCCAGCTGCTGTAACCGAAGAAGTTGAGCGCCTCCTCGGGCGGTCCGAAGTACGCGACCGAGCCGCCGGGTGCCATCACCAGAAGCTTGTCGCAGATGGCGAGCTCGGCGACGGAGTGCGTGACGACGAGGACCGTACGGCCGTCGTCGGCGAGGCCGCGCAGCAGCTGCATGACGTCGCGGTCCATGCCCGGGTCGAGCCCGGACGTCGGCTCGTCCAGGAAGATCAGCGACGGCTTGGTCAGCAGTTCGAGCGCGACCGAGACGCGCTTGCGCTGGCCGCCGGAGAGGGAGGCGACCCTCTTCTCCTTGTGGATGTCCAGCTTGAGCTCGCGCAGCACCTCGTCGATGCGCGACGAGCGCTCCGCCTCGGTGGTGTCGGCGGGGAAGCGCAGCTTGGCCGCGTACTTCATCGCCTTACGGACGGTGAGTTCCTTGTGCAGGATGTCGTCCTGCGGGACCAGTCCGATGCGCTGGCGCAGCTCGGCGAACTGCTTGTAGAGGTTCCTGTTGTCGTAGAGGACATCGCCGCGGTTCGCGGGCCGGTAACCGGTGAGCGCCTTGAGCAGGGTGGACTTCCCGGAGCCCGACGGGCCGATGACCGCGATGAGCGACTTCTCGGGGACGCCGAACGAGACGTCCTTGAGGATGTCCTTGCCCCCGTCGACCGTCACCGTGAGGTGTCGGGCGGAGAAGGAGACCTCGCCGGTGTCGACGAACTCCTCAAGCCGGTCGCCGACCAGCCGGAAGGTCGAGTGGCCGACGCCGACGATGTCGTTCGGGCCGATCAGGGCCGTGCCGGACTTGGCCATCGGCTGGCCGTTGATGTACGTGCCGTTGTGGGATCCGAGGTCACGGATCTCGAAGCGGCCGTCCGGTGTCGCCACGAACTCGGCGTGGATGCGGGAGACCTGGAGGTCGGAGACCACCAGTTCGTTCTCCAGCGCACGGCCGATGCGCATCACCCGGCCCATCGCCAGCTGGTGGAAGGTGGTCGGGCTGCGGTCACCGTACGCCGGCGAGGCCCCCGCGCCCCCGTCCGCTCGACCGCCCTGCTGGGGCACCTGGCCCTGCGGCTGCTGCCAGCCCTGCGGGGCCGCGTTCCGCGGCGGCTGCTGGGCCGGGGCCCAGCCCGCCGGGGCACCCTGCTGCTGGGCAGGTGCGTAGGCCGGCCCCTGGGCCTGGGCGGCCTGGGCGGCCTGCGGGGCGTGCGCGGGTGCCTGGGCCTGCGTCGGCGCGGACGCCTGGGCCGGCGCGGACGCCTGGGCGGCGGCCGCCGACGCGGACAGACTCAGCAGCGGGCCGTCGGTCGCGTTGCCGAGGTGCACCGCCGAACCGGGGCCGATCTCCAGCTGCTGGATCCGCTGCCCCTGTACGAAGGTGCCGTTGGTGGAACCGTGGTCCTCGATGACCCAACCACGGCCCCCCCAGCTGATAGTGGCGTGTCGCCACGAGACCCTGGCGTCGTCGATCGGCAGGTCCCCCTGCGGATCACGGCCGAGGGTGTACGACCTGGACGGATCGAGCGTCCAGATCCTGCCATTCAGTTCAACTACGAGTTCCGGCACTCCAGCCCCACTTATTGTCCCCCGAGGTACCCCCGTTGCAGGGAGTCTAGGGATGGCGAACATCGTGGGGAACTATTTCAGGCACAGGCACGTATCGGGAACCCGGGCGTGTGACGACCGCGTACCAATGGAGTGCAGGTGCACAGGTCCGGGCGACGTTCGGGACAAAAGGGAGCTGCCGCGGCGGGCGCCCCGCCCGGTCCCGCCACGGGCGTCCGGTCCTCGGGACGGGCTGCCTGCGGCCGGGCCGCGACCTATACGGTGGGAGCACCATGAGCGCATCTCAGCCACCAGTCCACGCGGACTCCCCGACTCTTCTCGTCAAGATCTTCGGGAAGGACCGTCCCGGGATCACCGCAGGTCTCTTCGATACCCTCGCCGCCTATGCCGTCGATGTCGTCGACATCGAGCAGGTGGTCACCCGTGGCCGGATCGTGCTGTGCGCCCTCGTCACAGCTCCGGGTCCCGGCGGCACCGCCCCGGGCGAACTGCGGGCGACCGTGCACAGCTGGGCCGAGTCCCTCAAACTGGAGGCCGAGATCATCTCCGGTACCGGTGACAACCGGCCCCGGGGCAGCGGTCGTTCCCATGTGACCGTGCTCGGCAACCCGCTCACCGCCGAGTCGACCGCCGCCATAGCGGCCAGCATCACCTCGACGGGCGGCAACATCGACCGTATCTTCCGGCTGGCCAAGTACCCGGTGACCGCAGTGGAGTTCGCGGTGTCCGGGGTGGAGACCGAGCCGCTGCGTACGGCGCTCGCCCTAGAGGCGTCGGCGCTCGGTGTGGATGTGGCCGTGATCTCGGCGGGCCTGCACCGCCGCGCCCAGCGGCTCGTCGTGATGGACGTCGACTCGACCGTCATCCAGGACGAGGTGATCGAGCTCTTCGCCGCGCACGCGGGGTGCGAGCAGGAGGTCGCGGAGGTGACGGCGCGCGCGATGCGCGGCGAGCTGGACTTCGAGCAGTCGCTGCACGCGCGGGTGGCGCTGCTCGCGGGCCTCGATGCCTCGGTCGTCGACAAAGTACGGTCCGAGGTACGGCTCACCCCCGGTGCCCGCACCCTGATCCGTACGCTGAAGCGGCTCGGCTACCAAGTGGGCGTCGTGTCCGGCGGTTTCACCCAGGTCACCGACGACCTCAAGGAGCGGCTCGGCCTCGATTTCGCCTCGGCCAACACGCTGGAGATCGTCGACGGCAGGCTCACCGGGCGGGTCGTCGGAGAGATCGTGGACCGTGCGGGCAAGGCCCGGCTGCTGCGGCGGTTCGCCGGGGAGGCGGGCGTCCCGCTGGCGCAGACCGTCGCCATCGGGGACGGTGCGAACGACCTGGACATGCTCAACGCGGCGGGGCTCGGTGTCGCGTTCAACGCCAAGCCCGTGGTCCGCAAGGCCGCCGACACGGCGGTGAACGTGCCGTTCCTGGACACCGTGCTCTATCTGCTGGGCATCACCCGTGAAGAGGTCGAGGCCGCGGACGGCCTCGTCGACGACGGGGTCTGACCGCCGCAGCGCACCGCCCGGAGGTCCGGGCCGGTGCGCTGCCGCGTACGGCGGGCGGGGCGGCGGTACGTGCGTGGGGGTGCCGAGCGGGTCCTACTCGTGCGGTGACCAGAACGCGGTCAGTTTGCCCACGCCGTGCTCGACGGACTTCCAGGGGCCGCTGAACTCGATGACCGCCACTCCCGCGGTCGGGAATCCGCTGCGGTTCATCCTGGCCAGTGCGTCCCCCTCGGTACGGCCCGACAGGGCGTCGGCGAGTGCGTGCGTACCGGGGTTGTGGCCGATGACCAGCACATCGCTGACGTCGTCGGGGGTCTCATTGAGCAACGCGAGCAGTTCGCCGAGGGACGCCTCGTACAGCCGCTCCTCGTACACGGTCCGGGGGCGCTCCTCCAGCTCCGGGACGGCCAGCTTCCAGGTCTCGCGCGTTCTGACCGCGGTCGAGCAGAGGGCCAGGTCGAAATGGGACGCGTGGGAGGCGAGCCAACTGCCGGCGGCCGCGGCGTCCATCCGGCCGCGGTCGGCGAGCGGCCGGTCGTGGTCGGCCACATCGGGCCAGTCGGCCTTCGCGTGCCGGAGAAGGACAATCCTGCGGGACTCGGGGGTTCCGGGGGTTGTTCCCCCGGATGACACAACGGCGCTCATACAATCCAGCTTCGCACGGATCGGACCATCGGGCGCAGGGTGTTGGGAGGCTCCCCCGGCACGAGTGAACAGGGTTCGGCCACGGTGGCCCGGCGGCGCTACCTCGGCAGACTCTGCCGGATCCGCTCCAGCACATGTGTGACGGTGGCCCCGCCGGTGTCCGCGTGTGCCTGGCCGGGTGCGCTGATCAGCAACAGCAGAACGGCGAAGGCCAGCGCGGGCAGAGCGATGGCCCACCACGGCAGCCGGACGTCGATACCGCTCTGGGCGGGTCCGTGGTGGGGGCGGGTGGTGTGCGGACGGGCCGGCATGGCCGCCTCCATGAGGTTCGCGGTGGCTGATGCACCTGAACCTACGGAGTACGGGGGCGCTCTCCCATCCGGTGACCCACCCACTTCACCCTGACCCTGGCCCCCTAGGGGATGGTGGTGCTGACCCCACCGTCCCCCGGGGAATCGGGCCGGGGAATCGGGTCCGGGAATCGAGTCAGGGCGACGCGAGCGTGGCGATGATCGCGACGATCACCGTGACCGCGAGCATGGCTCCGAGGACGAGCAGGAGCTTCTTCTGACCGTTCTGGGGATTCGGTTCGAGCACTGGCATGACGTCAGTCTCGCATCTCAGGATTCGTCCTCGATCGTCCGGTCCCGTCCGGCGAGGATCCCGACGGCGATCTGCGGCACCATCAGCCCGGCCATCAGCGCGATGGGCAGCCCCCAGCCGCCGCTGTGCTGGTAGAGGACGCCGACGAGCAGCGGTCCGGGAATCGAGATCAGATAGCCGGTGGACTGGGCGAAGGCGGAGAGCCTGACCACTCCGGCGCCGCTCCTGGAACGCATGCCGATCATCGTGAGGGCCAGCGGGAACGAGCAGTTGGAGACGCCGAGCAGCAGCGCCCAGGCCCAGGAACCGCCGGACGGGGCCAGATAGAGACCCGCGTAGCCGATGAGCCCGCAGGCGCCCAGGGCGACGACGATGGGGCCCTGGTTCTTTATCCGGCTCGCCAGGCGCGGGATGACGAAGGCGAGCGGCACGCCCATCACCATCGTGACGGCGAGCAGCAGCCCCGCCGTGCCGGCCGAGACCCCGGCGTCGCGGAAGATCTGCGGCATCCAGCCCATCGTGATGTACGCGGCGGTGGCCTGGAGGCCGAAGAAGCAGGCGAGCGCCCAGGCGGTGGGGCTGCTGGTGATCCGCCGGGCGGGTGCCTGCGAACAGGCCCGGTCGGCGGCGCCCGGAGCCTTCCCGGCTGCGTCCGGCGCGTTCGCCGCGGTGACGCTGCGGTCCTTGACGAGTGCGATCCAGGGCAGTATCGCCACGGCGGCCAGCGCCGCCCAGACCCCGAGGCCCAGCCGCCAGCTGCCGCCGAGACCGTCGGTCAGCGGCACGGTGAGGGCCGCGGCGAGGGCGGTGCCCAGGGCGAGGGCCATCGAGTAGAGCCCGGTCATCGATCCGACCCGGTCCGGGAAGTACCGCTTGACGATCACCGGCATCAGCACGTTGCTCACGGCTATGCCCATCAGGGCCAGCGCACTGGCGGCCAGGAAACCGGCCGTTCCACCCGCGAAGGGCCGGATCACCAGGCCCGCGGTGATCGCCACCATGCCGGCGCAGACGACGGCGCCGGGCCCGAACCGGCGGGCCAGCCGGGGCGACATGACACCGAAGACCGCGAAGCA
Source organism: Streptomyces sp. NBC_01471 (assembly GCF_041438865.1). Taxonomy (NCBI): domain Bacteria; kingdom Bacillati; phylum Actinomycetota; class Actinomycetes; order Kitasatosporales; family Streptomycetaceae; genus Streptomyces; species Streptomyces sp. NBC_01471. The sequence continues at coordinate 6,428,308 of NZ_CP109450.1, read as the reverse complement.
GAGCGGCGGTACGGAGGTGAGGACACCGGCGATGCTGCCGCTCATCCCGAGACCGTCCCGCACCTCTTCGAGGAGCGCGCCGAGACTCGTGATGGCCGGCCGGAGGTTGACGGCGGCGAGAACGATGCCGGCCATCACCAGTTTTACGGTCCACGCGGCGGGCTGCGGACGTGCGGCATCCGCCGCGGCACGCGGCTCGGCGGCGGGGGCGAGGATCTTCGTCTCGTCGTCTGGCATAAGGACATCATAGAATCATGGGATGATTGGTTGTCCAATCCCCGTTTCCTGCCGCGCGACCCGAACGAGGAGCACCATGGCGCTGAACTCTCCCCGGCGTTCCGCACTCGCCGACCAGGTGATCACCGAACTGCGGAACCAGATCACCTCGGGCGAGTGGCCGGTCGGTGCCCGCATCCCGACCGAGCCCGAACTGGTCGAGCAGCTGGGGGTGGCCCGGAACACCGTCCGGGAGGCGGTGCGCGCCCTCGCGCACAACGGGCTGCTGGACATCCGCCAGGGCTCCGGCACCTACGTGGCCGCCACCAGTGAGCTGGCCGGGGTGATGCACCGCAGGTTCGCGGCGGCCGACCCCCGGCACGTCGCGGAGCTGCGCTCGACCCTGGAGTCGTCGGCCGCCCGGCTGGCCGCCGACCGGCGCACCGAGCGTGACGTGAAGCAGCTGGCCGCACTGCTCGCCGAGCGGGAGCGGACCTGGGAGGCGGGTGACGCGGAGGCGTTCGTGGCCGCCGACGCGACCCTGCACCTGGCGATCGTGAACGCCTCGCACAACGACGTACTGACGGAGCTCTACGCCGACCTGGGCGACCTGCTCCGCGACTGGCTCCGGGACGATGTGGGACGCGAACTGCGGCCCGAGGGGTACATGGACCACAGCCGGCTGGTCGAGGCGATCCGGAACGGCGACGCGGACCTGGCGGCCACCGAGGCGGCGAGCCACGCGTTCACCAACTGCCTGGGCAACCCTGCTTGAGGGGTGCGGCCGAGAAGCTCAGTCCGCCCGCCCGTGCGTCACCCAGACCGAGGTGATCTCTTTCCAGCAGCGGCCGGTGAGCCGCACGCTCTGCGCCGGTCCGACGTCGACCGGCGCGCTGTCCATGTCGATGTCCCACCAGCGGGCGCACTCGACGTGCAGGGCGACCCGGTCGGTCCCGACGTACCTGTTGTGGCAGGTGGCCGTCGTGTGCGAACCCCTGACGGATATGAGGCAGCCGGCGCCGAAGGGGGCCGGTTCGGCCTGCACGCTCGTGGGGGCGACGAGCCCCGCCACTCCGGCCGAGGCCACGAGCAGGACCGCTGTCCGGTAGCGGATCGAACGCATACCCGTGCCTCCTCCCCGGGAGAGCCGGGGTGCGCCCCGGCCTGATCAGTCTGCGGTGGATTGACCCGTTTCACGACTCGGGCGGCAGAGCCGGGCCCGGCGGGGGAAGTGACGTGAGAAGGGTTGACATGCCCAGGGGTCGGAATATGTTACATGCAATGTTGAGTATGCCGTAGCTGCCACAGAGTCTCTGGAGGCCCCCATGGAGTGCGATCTTCTGCTGTCGGGCGGGCGGGTGGTGACCGTGGACGGCCGGCGGTCCGTGTACGAACCGGGCTCGGTCGCCATCACCGGGAACCGCGTCGCGGCGGTGGGCCCGGCGGCGGAGACCGACGCCGCGTGGCAGGCGGCCCGTACGGTCGACTGCCGGGGCCGGGCCGTCGTACCCGGGTTCACCGACGGGCACAGCCACCTCTTCCAGTCCCTCGCCCGCGGGCTGGGCGAGGGACTCTCCATCTGGCCCTGGCTGTGCGAGTTCATGTGGCCGTACTCCATAGCCGTGACCCCCGACGACGCCAGGGTCGCCGCCACTCTCGGCGCGGTGGAGGCGCTCCGCTCGGGCATCACCACCGTCGTCGACAACCACTACGCGCCCACCGACCCGGAGACCGTGCTCGCGGTGGCGCGGGCCGTCGAATCGGCGGGGCTGCGCGGCGCGGTGGCCCGCGGCATGATCGGGCACCGGACGGCGGTGGCCCGCGCGCGGGGGCTGCCTCCCGCGCTCTTCCGGTACTCCGTCGCCGAGGAGCTGGACATCACCCGGGAGTGCATGCGCCGGCGGCCGCCCGGCTCCACCGTGGAGATCTGGCCGGCCCCCCTCAACCTCAGCTACGTGGACCAGGACCTGGTCAGGGGCGCGGCGGCGCTGGCGGCCGAGTTCGGGACGCGCTGGCACACGCACTGCAGCGAGGGGGCGAAGGACCCGGAGAGCTATCTGGAGGCGTACGGCATCAGGCCGGTCGAGTGGCTGGCCGCCGAGGGGCTGCTCGACGAGCGGACCACCCTCGCGCACGCCGTGTGGCTGGACGACTCGGAGATCCGGCGGATCGGCGAGCGGCGGGCCGGTGTCGCCCACAACCCGGTGTCCAACGCCTACCTGGCGTCGGGGGTGATGCCGCTGCGCGCGCTGCGGGAGGCGGGCGCCGTGGTCGCGCTCGGCACCGACGGGCCGAGCGCCGGGCACCGCCAGGACATGTTCGAGGTGATGAAGCAGACGCTCCTCGGTCAGCGTCAGCACACCCTCGACCCGGCCGCCGTGCGCTGCGAGGAGGCGCTGGAGCTGGCCACCCGGGAGGGCGCCCGTTACGCGGGTACGGGTGCCGGCGTCCTGACCGCGGGTGCGCCCGCGGATCTGGCCGTGGTCGCCCTGGACCGCCCGCACCAGATGCCGCTGCACCGCACGGTCTCCGCCCTCGTGTACGCGTCGCGCGGCTCCGACGTGGAGCTGACCGTCGTCGACGGGCGGGTCGTCTTCGAGGACGGCCGCTGCCTGCTGGTGGACGAGGAGGCGCTGCTCGCCGAGGCGCAGGAGCGGTCCGAACAGCTCGTGGCGCGCGCCGGGTTCGGCGCGCTGGCCCGCCCCTGGAACCACTGACCACACCACCGACCGACCGATTTCCCTGTCGGCTGCCCGTCCGCGGCCCCCGTACGTGCGCAGTGAACAACCCCCGCCGTCGGGCGGGTGGAGGGAGAACGCACATGTCGCGCAAGGCAGTTCAGGGCAGTACGGACCGGCCCGAGGACCCGGTCGAGGCGGTGCCGCCGTTCTGGCGGCTGGCCGTCTACGGACTCCAGCACGTCCTGGCCTTCTACGCCGGTGCCGTCGTCATGCCGCTCCTGGTCGCCCAGGGGATCGGGATGCCGGCCAAGGACATCGGGATGCTGGTCAACGCCTCACTGCTGGCGTGCGGGCTCGCCACCCTGCTGCAGTCCGTCGGGCTGCCCGGGATCGGCATCCGGCTGCCGGTGGTGCAGGGCACGTCGACGACAGCGGTGCCCTCGCTCGTGTCGGTGGGACTGGCCGCGGGCGGGGCGAGGGCCGGACTGCCGACCGTCTTCGGGGCGGTGATCGCCGCCGGGCTCGCCCTCTTCGTGATCGCACCGGTCTTCAGCAAGCTGGTCAGGTTCTTCCCGCCGCTGGTCACCGGCACCATCGTGACCATCGTCGGGATCACCCTGCTGGCGGTGGCGGCCCGGCAGGTGGGCGGCGGGGACCCCTCGCAGCGCACCTTCGGCTCACCCGTGCATCTGGGTCTCGCGGGCGTCACCCTGCTGGTGATCCTGCTGCTGCACAAGTTCTCCCGGGGTTTTCTGGCCACGGTGGCGGTCCTGCTCGGCCTGGTCGCCGGCACAGTGGTGGCCGCGCTCGCCGGGGAGACCGACTTCTCCGGGATCGGCGGCTCCGCGTGGCTGGGCATCACGGCCCCGCTGCACTACGGGGCGCCGCGGTTCGAGACGACCGCGGTGCTCTCCATCGTGCTGGTGATGATCATCATCGCGGTGGAGTCCATCGGGCAGTTCTTCGCGGTGGGCCGGATCGTCGGCCGCGAGGTGGACGGCAGGCAGGTGACCAGGGCGCTGCGCGCGGACGGCCTCGCGACGGTGGCGGCCGGTCTCCTCAACTCCTTTCCCAGCACGGTCTATTCGCAGAACATCGGGCTGATCAGACTGACCCGGGTGAAGAGCCGGTGGATCGTCGCGGCGTCCGGCGTGATCATGATGGTGCTGGGTGTGGTGCCGAAGGTGGGCGCGGTGGTGTCCGCGATGCCGGACTCCGTGCTGGGCGGCGCGACGATCGTGCTGTTCTCGACGATCGCCGTGGTCGGGGTGCAGATCCTGGTCCAGGCCGACCTGAGCGACCAGCGCAACACGATCCTGGTCGCCGCGAGCGTGGGCGTCGGCTTCCTGCCGACCGCGTTTCCCCAGTTCGCCGATCAGATGCCGGACCGGCAACTGCATGCACTCTTCGAGAGCGGCATCATCCTCGGCACGCTGATGGCTGTGCTGCTCAACCTGTTCTTCCACCATCTCAGGCTGCCGGGGCGCCGGAAGAGGGCTGCACGCTCCATTGACCCGCCAGAAGATTACATGCAACATGAAGAACAGCTGGAGAACGGGATTTCCAGCACACCGGACGAGGCGTCGTCAGCATCATGAGCGGCGCAGAGGGAGTTGGGGCATGTCGACGGAGAGAGCAGTGAACCCGGTCGCCGCCGGAAGCCTGCTTGCCGACCGGGCCTACGAGGAGCTGAAGGGGGCGGTGCTCGCCAACCGGCTGCGCCCCGGCGACGCCCTCTCCGTACCGGCACTCGCCACCCAGCTGGGCATCAGCCGCAGCCCGGTCCGCGAGGCCGTGCAGCGTCTGATCCACGACGGTCTGGCCACCCACGTCGCGCACCGGGGCGCCGTGGTCGCCACGGTCGACGTCGAGGACGTGCGCCAGCTGTACGTGGTCCGCGAGGTGATGGAGGGGCTGGCCGCCCGGCTCGCCACCGAGCGGCTCGACGCCACCAGGGTCGCCGAACTGCGCGACCTCCTGGAGCGGCACGAACAGGTGGTGGCGGCGGGCGACGACGAACAGGCGCACACCGAGATGGACATGGCCTACCACCGGCTCATCCGCGAGGTCGCGGGCAACGCCCATCTCACCGCGGCCCTGGACACCGTGCAGGGCAAGGCCCACCTCGCGCTGCACGCGCTGTGGCGCAGCCCCCAGGCCCCCCGGCTCGCCGTCGAGGAGCACCGCCGGATCTTCGAGGCGATGACGTCGGGCGACCCGGACGCGGCCGAGCTCGCGGCCCGCGACCACATCAGGCGGCTGCGGATCCGGCTGTCGCAGGCGGTGGCCCCGGGCCCCGACCGTACGGACGGCGGGCCCGCGCCCGTACACCCGGTCGGCCCGTAGCTCCCCGCGTCCTTGCCGCGGCTCCCGTGCGGCAGTCCCGCACCGCAGCCCCTACAGCAGAAGGGAAGTGATGGTCCGTGAGTACCGTCACCGGTATCCGGCAGGGAGTCGGCGAGAGTGTCCTGCGGCCCGACGGCCGGCTGAAGGTCCAGGGGGCCTTCGCGTACGCGTCGGATCTGCACGACGACGCGATGGTGTGGGGCGCGACCCTGCGCAGCCCGCACCCCAGCGCGCGGATCGTGCGTCTGGACACCACCGCCGCCCTCCGGCTGCCGGGTGTGGTCGCGGTGCTCACCCACGAGGACGTCCCGGGGCAGCCGCTGTACGGGATGAAGGTCGCGGACCAGCCGGTGCTGGCCGCCGACCGGGTGCGCTACCAGGGTGAGCCGGTGGCGCTGGTGGCGGCCGACCACCCGGAGACGGCCCGCCGCGCACTGCGGCTGATCGATGTCGGGTACGAGGTGCGCGAACCGCTGACCGACCCCGAGCGGGCGCTCGGCGGCGGGGGCCCGCTGGTCCATGAGCGGCGGGCCGACGGGAAGTCCGGCAACGTCGTACGGCATGTCCGCATCCGGCACGGTGACATGGCCGAGGCCCGGCGGCTCGCCGATGTGGTGGTCTCGGGGACGTACGAGGTCGGCATGCAGGACCAGGCGTTCCTCGGCCCCGAGTCGGGTCTGGCGATACCGGCGGAGGACGGCGGTGTCGATGTCTATGTGTCGACCCAGTGGCTTCACGACGACCAGCACCAGATGTGCGCGGCGCTCGGGCTGCCGCCGGAGAAGGTGCGGCTGACGCTCTCCGGGGTCGGCGGCGCCTTCGGCGGACGCGAGGACGTCTCGGTGCAGATCCACGCGGCGATGCTCGCGCTGCACACCGGCCGTCCGGTGAAGATGAGTTACAACCGCGAGGAGTCCTTCTACGGGCACGTGCACCGCCACCCGGCCCGGATGCGCTTCGAGCACGGTGCGACACGCGACGGGAAGCTCGTGTACGTCAAGGCGCGGCTGCTCTTCGACGGCGGGGCCTACACCTCCACCTCCCAGGTGGTCATAGCGAACGGCTCGTACTTCGCGGCGGGTGCCTACGACGTGCCGCACGCCGAGATCGACGGCTACTGCGTCTACACCAACAACCCGCCCTGCGGGGCGATGCGCGGCTTCGGAGCCGTGCAGTCCTGCTACGGGGTGGAGTCCAACCTCGACCGGCTGGCCCGTGAACTCGCCATGGATCCGGTGGAGTTACGCATCCGCAACGCCATGACGACCGGGACGGTGCTGCCCACCGGGCAGGCCGTGGACGGCCCGGCCCCCGCCGCCGAACTCCTTGAGCGGCTGCGCGCCCGGCCCCTGCCGCCCGCCGGTGAGGGCCCGTTCGCCCGGCCGGGCGGGCTGAACAACACCACCCACGGCGAGGGCGTCAGGCGCGGGGTCGGCTATGCGATCGGGGTCAAGGCCATCGGTTTCTCCGGCGGGGTCGACGACCGCTCGGTGGCCCGGGTCCGGCTGGCGCTGGCGAACGGGGAGCCGGTCGCCGAGATCCACACCGCGGCGGCGGAGTGCGGCCAGGGCATCGTGACCGTACAGGCGCAGATCGCCAGGACCGAGCTGGGCGTCGAGCGGGTGGTGGTGCTGCCCGCCGACACCCTGGTCGGCGACGCGGGGTCGGCGTCGGCGTCCCGGATCAGCTGGATGAGCGGCGGCGCGGTGCAGGGCGCCTGCAAGGCCGTACGGGAGGAGCTGACAGCCCGCGGCGACGGGCCCCTGGAGGTGCTGCTCGCGGACGGGCCCGTCGAGGCCGAGTACGAGTACCGCCACCGCCGCACCTTCCCCATCGACCCCGAACGCGGTCAGGGCGACGCCCATATCGCCTTCGCGTTCGCCGCCCACCGGGCGGTGGTGGACGTCGACACCGAACTCGGCCTGGTGAAGGTGGTCGAGCTGGCCACCACCCAGGATGTCGGCAGAGCGATGAATCCCCTAGCGGTGGAGGGCCAGATAGAGGGCGGCAGCGCGCAGGGCCTCGGGCTCGCGGTCATGGAGGAACTGCACGTCCAGGACGGCAAGGTACGCAATCCGTCGTTCACCGACTATCTGATCCCGACGATCGCGGACATGCCGTCGGTCCCCATCGAGCTGCTCGAACTGCCGCACCCCGACTCGCCGTACGGCCTGAACGGAGTGGGCGAGCCACCGACCCTGTCGTCGACCCCGGCCATCGCCAACGCGCTGCGTGACGCGACCGGCCTCGCACTGGCCAGGGTGCCGGTGCGCCCCGACGACCTCATCCACAGCGACCTCGTCGACGGCGAAGGGAGGTGATGCGGGCCCGCCCCCGGGTCCCCCGACGGTTCTGCACGCACCGCGTACGTACCACCAGAACCAGCAGGGAAGGAACAGCACCTTGATCATCGACACGCATATGCATCCCACCAACGTCGTGGACCAGGCATGGCGGCACGACGGAGACCCGTTCACCGGTGAGCGGACCCTGGCCATGATGGACGGCCCGTACATGATCAACGGCAAGCCCCGCCGGATCGACTACGGCTGCATCATGCCCCCGCCCGGCAACAGCGTCTGGCAGGACGGGATGCGGGGCGGCCGTGAGGGCATCCGCGACTACATGGCGTACATCACCGAGCTGGTGACGACGTACCCCGACCGCTTCATCGGGAACTTCATGTACAACCCGCGCTTCGGGCCGGAGAACGGCGCGAAGGAGCTGGAGTTCCACGTCAAGGAGTACGGCTACAAGATGCTCAAGCTGCATGCCAACATGCATGCCTACCGGCCCGACCGGGCGCTGGACTGGCTCCGTCCGGTGCTGCGGGTCTGTGACGAGCTGGGCATCCTCGTCCTGATCCACACCGGCGACGGGCCGTACTCGATCCCGACGCAGTTCTACCCGATCATCCGCGAGTTCCCGAACGTCAACTTCATCCTCGGGCACTTCGGCGTGCAGACCGGCGGCGTCTACTGCTTCGAGGCGCTCTACATGATCCTCGACTCGCCCAATGTGTACGGCGAGTCGGGGTGGCTGCTCCAGTCGCGGATCGTGGAGTTCGCCCAGCAGATGGAGAAGCACCAGCTGGTCTTCGGCACGGACTCGCCGCCCAACGAACCGGGCATGTGGGCACGCGAGCTGGAGGTCCTCTGCGGCCCGCCGCCCCAGGGCATGAACCTCTCCGAGGAGCATCTGGAGGGGTATCTGGGCAACAACGTGGCGAAGCTGCTGGGCCTGAAGCCCACTCCCCCGCCGCGCGACCAGGAGGAGGCACGGCTGCGCCTCACGGACACCTACGCCTCACTGGACACGGCCGGCACGTCGCGCGCCTGAGGGCCGCGGTTCCGGACCCCCCCCTCCGCACATCCACCACGGGCGCGGTGTCCCGGCGTCCCCGGTACGGAAGCAGGTGCCGCCATGCGGCGCATCGGTCATCTCGTCCCCTCCCCCTCCATCGGTGTCGAGCGCTGGTCGGGCCAGATCTGCCGCTCCGTCTCGATCGAGGCCGCCCATCCGGTCGCCCGCACCGCCCTGCCCGATGTGCTGTGCGGTCCGGCCATCGCGCCCTCGCAGTCCGGTGAGCTGACCCGGTCGGCCGCGCTGCTGGCCGACGCCGGCGTCGACGCCGTGGTCTGGAGCGGGAGTTCGAGCGATCTGCACGGCGCGGCGCACGGGCGGGCGGTGGCGCGCCGGATCGAGGAGGTCGCCGGCGTCCCGGCGTCGACCGTCACACTGGGCCAGCTCGATCTGCTCGCCCGCCGGGGGCTGACCTCGCTCGCGCTGGTCTCGCCGGGCTCCGGACAGGTCGCGGGGCGGCTCGCCGACACCTATCTGGCGGCCGGGTTCCGGGTCGCGTCGGTGACCGCGCTCGGCCTTTCCACCGCGCGGGAGGCCGCCGAACTGCCGGTGTCGCGGGTACGGAGACTACTGGCGGCCGCCGACGCGCCGGACGCCCAGTGCCTGGTGGTCACGGGCACGGAGCTGCCGGTGGCGCCCGTGGCGGCGCTGCTGGAGCGGGAGTTGGGCAAGCCGGTGTACGACGGGGCCCGGGTGGCGATCAGGACCGGGCTCGATCTGCTGGGTCTGACGGTCGCCGCTCCCGAGTGGGGCGAGCTGTTCTCGGTCGGGCAGCACGCGGGGGTCTGCTGTGACCACTGAGCCGGAGCCGCGGGCGGCCTCCCAGGATCTGCGTGACTTCCTCACCCGGTACACGGCCGGTCACCCGGATGACGTCCTCACGGTCGAGGAGCGGATCGAGGGCGAGGACGTGGCCGCGCTCGTCCTGGAGCTGGCCGCCCGCGGCCGGGACGAGATGGTGGTCTGCCGGAACGTCGCGGGGCTCGGCACTCCCCTGGTCACCAATGTGTTCGCCTCGCGCCGCCGCATCGCCCGCCTGCTCGGCACCGGTACGGCCGGGCTGCACCGCGCGTACCAGGCGGCGTCGGCCCGCCGGTGCGAGCCGCGCGTGGTGGCGGAGGGGCCGGTGCTCGACGTGGTGGCGGAACCGGACCTGGGCGCGCTCCCGATGATCCGGCACTTCGCCTCGGACCGGGGCCCGTACATCACGAACGGCATCATCACGGCGGAGGCACCGGCGTACGCCGAGGGCCGCTCGGGGAACCTCAGTTACCACCGCGCGATGGTGCACAGCCGGAACGAACTGGCCACCAGCCTCCATTCGCGCGGCCATCTGTGGCAGCTGCTGCGGCTGGCGCAGGAGCACGGCGAACGGCTGCCGGTGGCCATGGTCATCGGCGCGCACCCCCTGTTCATGCTGGCGGCGTCGGCCCGGGTGGGCGCGGACACCGACGAACGGACAGTGGCGGGCGGCCTCTTCGGGGCGCCCCTGGACGTCGTACGCACTCCGAAGTACGGGATACGGGTTCCGGCGAGCGCCGAGACGGTCCTTGAGGGGTTCATCGATCCGGCCCGCCGTGCGGAGGAGGGCCCCTTCGGCGAGTTCTCCGGATACTCGTCCGACCGCTCCACGCACAACGTGCTGACCGTGGAGACGGTGCTGCGCCGCCGGGACGCGCTGCTCCTGGACGTGGTGGGCGGCAGCACGGCCGAGCACCTCAACCTGGCGCGGGTGCCGCGCGAGTCGGAGATGGCGCAGAAGCTGACGGAGCGCTTCCCCGAGGTGACCGCGCTGCACTATCCGACCTCGGGCACGCACTTCCACGCGTATGTGGCGATGCGCGCCAGCCGTCCGGGCCAGGCCCGGCAGATCATGCTGGGGCTGCTCGGCTGGGACCCGTACCTCAAGACGGTGGTCGCGGTCGACGAGGACGTGGACGTCACCCGGGACGCGCAGGTGCTGTGGGCGATGGCAACCCATCTCCAGCCGCACCGGGACGTCTTCCAGGTCGGCGGTCTGCCGGGCAGCCCCCTCGACCCGTCGTCCACGGCGGACGGCACCACGTCCCGGATGGCCCTGGACGCGACCCGCGGCCCGGACTTCGACGGGGTACGGATCCGGGTCGCCCCCGGACGCGCGGAAGCCGCGCGCCGTCTGCTCGACGGTCGCGCGGCCTCCTGAGCGGTGCGGGCGGTCAGGCCCCCATCATGTGCACGCCGCCGTCGACGTGGATGATCTCGCCGGTCGTCTTCGGGAAGAAGTCCGAGAGCAGCGCGACGACGCCGCGGCCGGCCGGCTCGGGGTCGGCCATGTCCCAGGCGAGCGGCGAGCGGTGGTTCCAGACGTCCGCGAGCTCCCCGAAGCCCGGGATGGACTTCGCGGCCATCGAACCGATGGGGCCCGCGGAGATCAGGTTGCAGCGGATGTCCTGCTTGCCCAGGTCACGGGCGAGGTAGCGGGAGGTCGCCTCCAGCGCGGCCTTGGCGGGGCCCATCCAGTCGTACTGCGGCCAGGCGTACTGGGCGTCGAAGGTGAGGCCGACGACCGAGCCGCCCTCGCTCATCAGCGGCAGGCAGGCCATGGCCAGCGACTTCAGCGAGAACGCCGAGACGTGCATGGCCGTGGAGACCGACTCGAACGGGGTGTTGAGGAAGTTGCCGCCGAGCGCGTCCTGCGGTGCGAAGCCGATGGAGTGCACGACACCGTCGAGCGAGCCGAGCTCGTCCCTGACCAGGTCCGCGAGCCGGTCGAGGTGCTCGGTGCTGGTGACGTCGAGCTCGATGACCTTGGCGGGCCTGGGCAGCTTCTTGGCGATGCGCTCGGTGAGGGTGGGCCGCGGGAAGGCGGTCAGAATGACTTCGGCACCCTGCTCCTGGGCCACTTTGGCGGCATGGAAGGCGATGGAGGACTCCATCAGCACACCCGTGATGAGGATGCGCTTGCCGTCGAGAATTCCGCTCATGTGATCAGTGACCCATGCCCAATCCGCCGTCAACGGGGATGACGGCTCCAGTGATGTACGACGCGTCGTCGGAGGCGAGGAACCGCACCGTCGCGGCGATCTCCTCCGGCTGCGCGTACCGGCCGAGCGGCACCTGCGAGACGATGCCCGCGCGCTGCTCGTCGGTGAGCACCTTGGTCATGTCGGTGTCGACGAAACCGGGTGCGACTACGTTGAAAGTGATGTTGCGGGAGCCGAGCTCACGGGCGAGGGAGCGGGCGAAGCCGACCAGTCCGGCCTTGGAGGCGGCGTAGTTCGCCTGTCCCGCGGAGCCGAGCAGGCCGACCACCGACGAGACGAGGACGACGCGGCCCTTCTTGGCGCGCAGCATGGCGCGGTTGGCCCGCTTCACGACCCGGAAGGTGCCGGTGAGGTTGGTGTCGAGTACGGCGGTGAAGTCGTCCTCGGACATCCGCATCAGCAACTGGTCCCTGGTGACGCCGGCGTTGGCCACCAGCACCTCCACGGGGCCGTGCTTCTCCTCGATCTCCTTGTAGGCCTGCTCCACCTGCTCGGTGTCGGTGATGTCGCACTTGACGGCCAGGAACCCCTGTTCGGCGAGCGCTGACGGCTCACCGGAGCGGTACGTGATCGCGACCTTGTCGCCTGCGTCGACGAAAGCACGGGCGATGGCGAGGCCGATGCCCCGGTTTCCTCCGGTGACGAGAACCGAGCGGCTCAACGGATCACCCTTTCGATAGCTGTGTGGTACTCCCGCAAAACTATCGGTCCCGAGCCACTTCGGAGGAATCGGCCTCCGACAGCGCCGCACGGTGGTCCCTGTCGGGTCCCTACAGAACGCATCTGGCAGCGGCACGCGTCCGCGCGACATGATGCGAGCGACCGGTCGTGACGACAGGAGACCTCCGTGCCACATTCGATCGACGCAGCCTTCACGGCTCTGCCGCTGCGCGCCCTGGCCGACGCGGCGCTCGCCCGCGCCCGCGCGCTCGGCGCCGACCACGCCGACTTCCGTTTCGAACGCGTCCGCAGCGCGACCTGGCGGCTGCGGGACGCCAGACCTGCCGGCTCGACCGACACCACGGACCTCGGGTACGCCGTGCGGGTCGTGCACGGCGGCAGCTGGGGGTTCGCCTCCGGCGTCGACCTGTCGATGGACGCCGCGGCGCGGGTGGCCGGGCAGGCGGTCGCGATGGCGAAGCTCTCCGCCAAGGTCATCAGGGCGGCCGGGTCGGACGAGAAGGTGGAGCTGGCGGACGAGCCGGTGCACCCGGACCGGACCTGGATCTCCTCGTACGAGACCGACCCCTTCTCCGTACCCGCCGAGGAGAAGACCGGGCTGCTGGCCGACTGGTCGGCGCGGCTGCTGCGGGCGGACGGCGTCGCGCACGCGGACGCGTCACTGATGACCGTCCTCGAAAACAAGTTCTACGCGGACACCGCCGGCACCGTCACCACCCAGCAGCGGGTCAGGCTGCACCCGCAGCTCACCGCGGTGGCGGTGGACGCGGACACCGGCGAGTTCGACTCGATGCGCACCATCGCCCCGCCGGCCGGGCGCGGCTGGGAGTACCTGACCGGCACCGGCTGGGACTGGGACGCCGAGCTGGAGCGGATCCCGGAGCTGCTCGCCGAGAAGATGCGGGCACCGGGTGTCGAGGCGGGGGCGTACGACCTGGTCGTGGACCCGTCCAACCTCTGGCTGACCATCCACGAGTCGATCGGGCACGCCACCGAGCTGGACCGGGCGCTGGGGTACGAGGCGGCGTACGCGGGAACCTCCTTCGCCACGTTCGACCAGCTCGGGAAGCTGGCGTACGGCTCACCCGTGATGAATGTGACGGGCGACAGGACCGCCGAACACGGCCTGGCCACGGTCGGGTTCGACGACGAAGGTGTCGAGGCGCAGTCCTGGGACCTGATCAAGGACGGCACGCTGGTCGGGTACCAGCTGGACCGCAGGATCGCGAAGCTGACGGGGCTCGGCCGGTCCAACGGGTGTGCGTACGCGGATTCGCCGGGCCATGTGCCGGTGCAGCGGATGGCCAATGTGTCGCTCAAGCCGGATCCGGGCGGGCTCTCCACGGAGGACCTGATCGGGGGCGTCGAGCACGGGATCTATGTGGTGGGCGACCGGTCGTGGTCGATCGACATGCAGCGCTACAACTTTCAATTCACACAACAGAGGGCATATCGCATCAAGAACGGTCAACTTGCCGGGCAGCTGCGCGATGTCGCCTACCAGGCGACGACCACGGACTTCTGGGGCTCCATGGAGAAGGTCGGCGGCCCGCAGACGTATGTGCTGGGCGGCGCCTTCAACTGCGGCAAGGCCCAGCCGGGCCAGGTCGCGTCGGTCTCGCACGGCTGCCCGTCCGCCCTCTTCCGGGGCGTGAACATCCTGAACACCACGCAGGAGGCCGGGCGATGACCCCGTCGAACCGCACCAGCAGGCCGCACGAGATCGTCGAGCGGGCCCTCGCCCTGTCCACCGCGGACGGCTGCGCCGTCATCGCGGACGAGCATTCGAGCGCCAATCTGCGCTGGGCGGGGAACGCGCTGACCACCAACGGGGTGACCCGCGGCCGGACCCTGACCGTCATCGCGACGGTCGACGGCAAGGAGGGCACCGCGTCCGGAGTCGTTTCCCGGTCGGCGGTGACCGCGGCCGATCTCGAACCGCTGGTCCGGGCCGCCGAGGCGGCCGCCCGCGACGGCTCCCCCGCCGAGGACGCCCGGCCCCTGGTCACCGGGGTGCCCGCGTCCGTCGGCTTCACGGATGCGCCCGCCGTGACGACGTCGGCGGTCTTCGACGCCTTCGCCCCGGCGCTGGGCGAGTCCTTCGCCCGCGCGCGGTCCGGCGGGCGGGAGCTGTACGGCTTCGCCAGTCACGAGATGACCTCCAGCTACCTCGGCACGTCCACCGGCCTGCGGCTCCGCCACGACCAGCCGAACGGCACGCTGGAGCTGAACGCCAAGTCCCCCGACCGGTCCCGCTCCGCCTGGGCGGGCCGGGCCACGCGGGACTTCACCGACGTCGACCCGGCCGCGCTGGACGCCGAACTGGCGCAGCGGCTGCGCTGGGCCGAGCGCCGGATCACGCTGCCCGCCGGGCGGTACGAGACGCTGCTGCCGCCGACCGCCGTGGCCGATCTGCTGATCTACCAGTTCTGGTCGTCGGCCGCCCGGGACGCGGCGGAGGGCCGTACGGTCTTCTCCCGGCCCGGCGGCGGGACCCGGCTGGGCGACCGGCTCTCCCCGCTTCCGCTGACCCTGCGCAGTGATCCGGCCGAGCCGGGTCTGGAGTCGGCGCCCTTCGTCCTCGCGCACGCCTCGGGCGACGACTCGTCGGTCTTCGACAACGGCCTGCCGCTCTCGCGTACCGACTGGGTGCGCGAAGGGCGGCTGGAGCATCTGGTCACCACCCGGCACAGCGCGGAGCTGACCGGCCTGCCGGTGGCGCCCGCCATCGGCAATCTGATCCTGGAGGGCGGCGGGGACCGCACCCTGGAGGAGATGGTGGCCGCGTCGGGGCACGACGGGCCCGCGCTGCTGCTGACCTGCCTCTGGTACATCCGGGAGGTCGACCCGGCCACCCTGCTGCTGACCGGGCTGACCAGGGACGGCGTCTATCTCGTGGAGAACGGCGAGGTCACCGGCGAGGTGAACAACTTCCGCTTCAACGAGTCGCCCGTCGATCTGCTCTCCCGGGCCACCGAGGCCGGGCGTACGGAGCGGACCCTGCCGCGCGAGTGGGGCGACTGGTTCACCCGCGCCGCGATGCCCGCCCTGCGCATCCCGGATTTCAATATGAGTTCCGTCAGCCAGGGCGTATAACCTCTGGGACGTACTTCCAGCCACACCGAAGGAGACGCGAGACCCGTGACGGACATCGTCGACGAGCTGAAGTGGCGGGGGCTCTTCGCCCTCTCCACTGACGAGGACGCATTGCGCAAGACGCTCGCGGACGGTCCCGTCACGTTCTATTGCGGCTTCGACCCGACGGCGGCGAGCCTGCACGTGGGCCACCTCGTGCAGGTCCTCACCGTCCGCAGGCTCCAGCAGGCCGGGCACCGGCCGCTGGCGCTGGTGGGCGGGGCCACCGGCCAGATCGGTGACCCGCGGCCGACTGCCGAGCGCACGCTGAACGACCCGGAGACCATCGCGAACTGGGTGGGCCGGCTGCGCTCCCAGATCGAGCCGTTCCTCTCCTTCGAGGGGGAGAACGCGGCGGTGATGGTCAACAACCTGGACTGGACCGCGGGCCTGTCCGCGATCGAGTTCCTGCGGGACATCGGCAAGCACTTCCGGGTGAACAAGATGCTCACGAAGGAGTCGGTCGCCCGCCGCCTGGAGTCCGAACAGGGCATCAGCTACACGGAGTTCAGCTACCAGCTCCTCCAGGGGATGGACTTCCTGGAGCTGTACCGGCGGTACGGCTGCACGCTCCAGCAGGGCGGCAGCGACCAGTGGGGCAACCTCACGGCGGGGATCGACCTGATCCACCGCCTGGAGCCGGACGCGTCCGTGCACGCGCTGGGCACCCCGCTGATGGTGAAGGCCGACGGCACCAAGTTCGGCAAGTCCGAGGGCGGCGCCGTCTGGCTCGACGCGGAGATGACCACGCCGTACGCGTTCTACCAGTTCTGGCTGAACGTGGACGACCGCGACGTCTCCACGTACAACCGCATCCTCAGCTTCAAGAGCCGCGCGGAGCTGGAGGAGCTGGAGCAGCTCACCGAGGAGCGGCCGCAGGCGCGGGCCGCCCAGCGCTCACTGGCCGAGGAGCTGACGGCTCTGGTGCACGGCGCGGACCAGTGTGCGGCGGTCGTCGCGGCCTCCAGGGCGCTGTTCGGCCAGGGCGAGCTGGCGGAGCTCGATGAGGCGACGCTGAGCGCCGCGCTGTCCGAGCTGCCGCACACCAAGGTCGACGGGCTCGTCCCGGTCGTGGAGCTGCTCGCCGGGACGGGTCTGGTGCCGAGCCGGTCGGCGGCCCGCCGGGCCGTCAAGGAGGGCGGGGCGTACGTGAACAACGTGAAGGTCACGGGCGAGGACGCGGTGCCCGCGGCCCAGGATCTGCTGCACGGCCGGTGGCTGGTGCTGCGCCGGGGCAAGAAGAACCTGGCGGCGGTCGAGGTCACGGGCGCGTAGCACAGGGGTGAGGGGCGGCCGGTACGAACCGGCCGCCCCTCACGCACGTGTGGTGTCAGGTGGCGTGTCTGTTTCCCCGGATCGAGGTCCAGAGCTTGTCACCCACGCCGACGATGATGACGGCGCCGATCAGCTGGAGCAGATGCCTGATCCAGTCGATGCCCCGGGTGTCGTTGACCCCGAGCCCGGTGGCCGCCCAGTTGCCCAGCACGCTGCCCAGGATGCCGAACACCACGGTCAGCCACAGCGGGATCTCCTGCTTCCCCGGGATGATCGCCTTGGCGATCAGACCGAGCACCAGCCCCACGATGATGGCCCACAACCAATTCACGTCGCCTCCTGATGCGGCTGCTGGATACGCATGGGCCCCAGTTTCGGCGCAACCTCCGTACGGCGCATGTCGGACAGCTCCATACGTGCCCCGGTGGCCCCGTTACGGGCGGTACGGGCGCGCCCCGCTCTTATCGGCGGCGGAACGTCGGCGTAACGTGGTGCCGTCCGGTCCGGGGAGAGTCCGGCGCACGAATCGGGTGGTGGAGCGTGATGCGGAAGCAGAGCGGCGACGAGGTCTTCCGGATCACGGGCGCCCGGACGGGGCTCGCGGAGGACGTACGCGGGCGGCAGCGCCGGTACATCATCTCGATGACGGTGCGCACCGTGGCGGTCATTCTGACCGCGGCTCTCTGGAACGTGGCGCGGCCGGTGGCGATCGGGACCCTGGTGCTGGGCGCCTTCCTTCCGTACGTGGCCGTGGTGATCGCGAACGCGGGCCGCGAGAACACTCCGGGGCTCCCCACGACGTTCGTTCCCGCGCCGTTCCGTCCACCGCTGGAACCGTCGTCCGTGGTTCCGGGAACGGAGCCGGCGGACGAGGAGCCCACCACGGAGCGTGAGCACCGGGCGGCGGGGCCGAGCTGAGGCGTGGCCGGATCCCCACGGGGTCAAAGCTCAAGAAAAGCTCAGATCAATCATGAAGTTCCGGTGCCGCAGCCCCATGGGCCCGTGACATACTTTGCAGGCGCTCCGCATCCCCCGTCGGAGCGACAGACCGACGCCGGGCAGCTCCCCCCGTGGCTGCTCGGCGTCGCCTTTTGTCCGGCACCTCGTCCGTCCGTAACGGCGATGCGTTGGCCTAGGGTTGAGGTGTGAACTCCCCTGATACGACCGGTTCCGCCCCGGTCCCGCCCGCCCCGGTCTGCTCGGCCAAGGGATGCCGGGCCGATGCCGTGTGGGTGCTGGCGTGGAACAACCCGAAACTGCACACCCCGGAGCGCCGGAAGACCTGGCTGGCCTGTGCGGAACACCGGGAACACCTGTCGCAGTTCCTGGGGGTGCGCGGCTTCCTCAAGGACGTGGTGACCCTGGCCGAGTGGGAGCGGGACGGCGCGGCACAGACCGGGACACCGACCGAGACACCGCGGTCCGGCGAAGCCCAGACCGGCGGGACGCAGTCCGGCGGGACGCGGTAGGCCGTCAGCCGCCGATCGCCGACATGGGCCGGTCGGGCTGGAGGAACGTCGGGTCGTCCAGACCGGATCCGGCCTTCTTGCCCCACATCGCCAGCTTCCAGCGCCGGGCGATCTCCTCGTCCGGCGCCCCGGAGCGGAGCGCGGCCCGCAGGTCGGATTCCTCACGGGCGAAGAGGCAGGTGCGCACCTGTCCGTCCGCGGTGAGCCGGGTGCGGTCGCAGGCCCCGCAGAACGGGCGGGTCACCGAGGCGATGACTCCGACCCGGTGCGGTCCGCCGTCGACCACCCAGCGCTCCGCGGGCGCCGAACCGCGCTCGTCGGTGCCCTCCTCGGTCAGCGTGAAGCGGGTGCGCAGCGACTGGAGGATGTCACCCGCCGTGATCATGCCGTCGCGCTTCCAGCCGTGCTGGGCGTCGAGCGGCATCTGCTCGATGAAGCGCAGCTCGTACGCGTGCTCCACGGCCCAGGCCAGCAGGTCGGGGGCCTCGTCGTCGTTGAGCCCCGGCATCAGCACGGTGTTGACCTTGACCGGGGTGAGTCCGGCGGCGCTGGCCGCGGCCATGCCCTCCAGCACGTCGTGGTGCCGGTCCCTGCGGGTGAGGGTCTTGAAGACGTCCGGGCGCAGGGTGTCCAGCGAGACGTTGACCCGGTCGAGGCCGGCGGCCGCCAGGGCCTGGGCGGTGCGCTTGAGGCCGATGCCGTTGGTGGTGAGGGACATCCGGGGGCGTGGCTCCAGGGCCGCGACGCGCTCGACGATGCCGACCAGACCGGGGCGCAGCAGCGGCTCACCGCCGGTGAAGCGGACCTCGGTGATGCCGAGACCGGTCACGGCGATGTGGATCAGCCGGACGATTTCGTCGTCCGTGAGCAGATCGGGCTTGGCGAGCCACTGCAGCCCCTCTTCCGGCATGCAGTACGTACACCGCAGATTGCAGCGGTCGGTGAGTGACACTCGAAGGTCAGTGGCCACTCGGCCAAAGGTGTCGATAAGCACGGTGGGCCCCCTCCCCGATAAAGGAAATGCGTACGCCGTCGAGCCTACGCGACACCTGTGACAGTGACAGGGGCCGATTACCACGAGGCAGGCAGGGGCCCGGTCGTATGGATCTACGACCGGGCCCCCGGCCCGTCACCTCGTCCTGCCCGCGCCGGCCGCCGTCAGTGCGCCCCGAACCCGGTGAGGGACCTGACCTCCAGCTCGGCGTACTTGCCCTTGTCCGGTTCCTCCTTGGAGAGCAGGGAGCCCAGCCAGCCGAGCAGGAATCCCAGGGGGATCGAGATGAGGCCCGGGTTCTCCAGCGGGAACCAGGCGAAGTCGACGCCCTTGAACATCGAGGTGGGCTTCCCCGAGACGACCGGCGAGAAGAGCACGAGCACCACGGAGGAGACGAGCCCCCCGTAGATGGACCAGAGGGCGCCCATGGTGGTGAACCTCTTCCAGAAGAGGCTGTAGAGCAGGGTCGGCAGATTGGCGG
The DNA here is from genome assembly GCF_041438865.1 of Streptomyces sp. NBC_01471. Lineage (NCBI taxonomy): Bacteria > Bacillati > Actinomycetota > Actinomycetes > Kitasatosporales > Streptomycetaceae > Streptomyces > Streptomyces sp. NBC_01471. The sequence continues at coordinate 6,408,644 of NZ_CP109450.1, read as the reverse complement.
AGGCGGCGACCGCGAAGGCGAGGGCCACAAGACCCGCGACGTTCAGATCACGGGCGAAGGCGCCCAGCACGATGGCGACGGCGCCGATGGCCACGGTCGCCCAGCGGGCCGCGCGCATCTCCTCCTTCTCGGTGGCCTTCCCCTTACGGATGACGTTGGCGTAGATGTCGTGCGCGAACGACGACGAGGAGGCCAGGGTCAGCCCGGCGACCACCGCGAGGATGGTGGCGAAGGCGACCGCCGAGATCACCGCGAGCAGGACCGACCCTCCGGTGGAGCCCGCGCCACCGCCGATCTCCAGGGCCGCGAGCGGGGCCGCCGTGTTGCCCGCCGGGTTGGACGCGATGATGTCGGCGGGCTTGAGCAGGGCCGCGGCGCCGAATCCGAGCACGATCGTCATCAGGTAGAAGGCGCCGATGATGCCGATGGCCCAGTTCACCGACTTGCGGGCGGCCTTGGCGGTCGGCACGGTGTAGAAGCGGATCAGGATGTGCGGCAGGCCCGCGGTGCCGAGCACCAGGGCGATGCCGAGCGAGATGAAGTCCAGCTTGGAGGTCCCCGTAGCGCCGTACTTGAGGCCGGGTTCCAGGAACGCCTTCCCCTTGCCGCTGTTCGACGCGGCCGAGCCCAGCAGGTCGGAGACGTTGAAGTGGAATTTCAGCAGGATCAGGAACGTGATGAGGATGGTTCCGGCGATCAGCAGGACGGCCTTGACCATCTGCACCCAGGTGGTGCCCTTCATCCCGCCGATCGTGACGTACACGATCATCAGGACGCCGACCAGCGCGACGATGGCGATCTTCCCGGCGTCGCTGGTGATGCCGAGCAGCAGCGAGACCAGGACGCCCGCGCCCGCCATCTGGGCCAGCAGGTAGAAGATCGAGACGACGATGGTGGAGGCACCGGCGGCGGTGCGGACGGGGCGCTGGCGCATCCGGTAGGCGAGGACGTCGCCCATCGTGTAGCGGCCGGAATTGCGCAGCGGCTCGGCGACGAGCAGCAGGGCGACCAGCCAGGCGACCAGGAAGCCGATCGAGTAGAGGAAGCCGTCGTAACCGAAGAGGGCGATGGCGCCCGCGATGCCGAGGAACGACGCGGCCGACATGTAGTCGCCGGAGACCGCGAGTCCGTTCTGCAGTGCGGAGAACTGCCGGCCGCCCGCGTAGAAGTCGGCGGCGCTCCTGGTCTGGCGTCCGGCCCAGACGGTGATGACGAGCGTGGCCACGACGAAGACCGCGAAGAGCGTGATGATCAGGGGCCGGTGCTGGGTGGTCGCCGTTGCGGCGAGCTGGACTGCGGGGCTCATGAGCGCTCCTCCATACGGGACTTGATCGCGGCGCCCTTCGGATCGAGCCGGGTCGCGGCATGCCGCGAGTAGAACCACGCGATGAGGAACGTGGTGAGGAACTGGCCGAGGCCGAGGACCAGGGCCACGTTGATGTTGCCGAAGAGCCTGGTGCCCATGAAGCCGCCCGCGTAGCTGGACAGCAGGACGTACAGCAGGTACCAGGCGACGAAGCCGACGGTCAGCGGAAAGGCGAAGGAGCGGTGGGAGCGGCGCAGTTCGCCGAACTCCGCGCTCTGCTGCACCTCGGTGAACAACTCGGTCGTGGGCAGGCCGGGGCGGGCACCCGTGCCGCCCGGGGGCTGGAGTTCATCGGTGGCCACGGAATCTCCTCGCGACGTGCGTACGGCGGGCTGGACTGCCGGAGGGCCTCCTTTACGGGGCCTCCGACAAGGGCACGGCGCGCGGGGCGGAGTGGTTCAACGTCCGGCCGTTCCTGCCGGATCGATTGACAGGCGCGGACGGCGGACCCCAGCCTCACTGGTCAGATAGCGCCCAACTGCGGCCCGCAGTCGGGTGGTTGATACGGATGATGTGGAGAACCCATGGCTCATCTGAGATCCGGGCGGTGGCGCGCGCTCGCGCTGCCCGCCGGTCTGGCACTCGTCGCCTCGCTCGGCCTCCTGCCGGGCACGGCAACAGCCGAGCAGGGCGCCGGCGGCCCCGCGTACTCATCGGCTCCCGGGGCGGGTCCCGGCCTGTCCTACGTCGTGAACACCGGGACCGACGACCGCACCCTGGCCTCGGTGAAGCGGGCCGTCTCCCGGGCGGGCGGTTCGGTGGTCATGGCGTACGACAAGGTGGGCGTGATCGTCGCGCACGCGTCGAACCCGGACTTCGCGGCGACCCTCCGCAGGACCAGGGGGGTCGTTTCGGCCGGGGCCACCCGCACCGCACCGCTGCCCGCAGCGTCCACGACGGACACCGTCACACCGCTGCGGCTCACGGCGCGGCGGCGGAAGGCGCTGGCCGCGGAGGCCGCGCCGGGCGCGGATCCGATGGAGCCGCTCCAGTGGGACATGAGGGCCATCAAGGCGGACAAGGCCCACGCGAGGACGCCCGGCAGCCGTGACGTCACGGTCGCGGTGATCGACACGGGGGTCGACGACACCCACCCGGACATCGCCCCCAACTTCGACCGCGGGGGTTCGGCGAACTGCACGACGGGCAGGCCCGACACCACGGAGGGCGCCTGGCGGCCGACCGCCGACGAGAGCCCGCACGGTACGCATGTGGCGGGCGAGATCGCGGGAGCGAGGAACGGCGTCGGCATCACGGGCGTCGCGCCCGGTGTGAAGGTGTCGGGCATCAAGGTCGGCACGGCCTCCGGGTTCTTCTACACGGAAGGCATCGTCTGCGCCTTCATGTGGGCCGCCGACCACGGCGCCGATGTGACCAACAACAGCTATTTCACCGACCCGTGGTACTTCAACTGCACGGCCGACCCGGACCAGAAGGCCCTGGTCGAGGCGGTCACCCGCGCCTCGCGGTACGCGGAACGCAAGGGCACGGTCAACGTCGCCGCCGCGGCCAACGAGAACTTCGACCTCGCCTCGCACGCGGTCACCGACCCGCTGAGCCCGGACGACGGCACTGCGGTGTCCCGCACCGTGGACCCGTCCACGTGCCTCGATATTCCCGCCCAGTTGCCGGGCGTCGTCACGGTGTCCGCGACGGGCGCCAAGACCCTCAAGGCCTCCTACTCCAACTACGGTCTCGGGGTCATCGACATCACGGCGCCGGGCGGCGACTCGGCCGCCTACCAGCCGCCCGAACCGCCGGCGACCAGCAGCGCGGTCCTCGGCCCGGTGCCGGGCGGCGGCTACGCGTACATGGCCGGTACGTCCATGGCGGCTCCGCATGTCGCCGGGGTCGTGGCCCTGATCGAGTCCCGGCATCCGCACGCCTCGCCGGCGCTGGTCAAGTCACTGCTGTACGCGGGGGCCGACCGGCTCGCCTGCCCGGAGCCGTATCCCATCGACGGTGACGGCGACGGCAAGGCGGACGCCGTCTGCAAGGGCGGCCGGGAGCACAACAGCTTCTACGGGGCGGGCCTGGCCGACGCCCTGCACGCGGTCACCCGGTAGCCCCGGCCCGCCAGGGCCACCGGGATGCCAGGGGCCACCGGGACGGGCCTACTTCACCAGCACCTTGAGGGCGGTGCGCTCGTCCATCGCCCGGTAGCCGTCCGGCACCTCGTCCAGGCCGACGGTCCGGTCGAAGACCGGCGACGGGTCGATGGTGCCGTCCAGGACGTCGGCGAGCAGTTCGGGGATGTAGGTGCGGACCGGGGCGACACCGCCGCGCAGGGCGATGTTGCGGTTGAACATGTCGCTCAGGTCCAGCCCCGTGCCGCTGCCGTGCGGGACCCCGACGTAGCCGATGGCCCCGCCGTCCCGGGTGACGGCGACGGCGGTGGCCATCGACTGCTCGGTGCCGACTGCCTCGATCACGGCGTGCGCGCCCTGGCCGCCGGTCAGCTCGCGCACCGCGGCGACGGCCTCGTCGCCGCGGACCGCGACGATGTCGGTGGCGCCGAAGGTGCGGGCGATGTCGGTGCGTATCCGGTGGCGGCCGAGGGCGATGATGCGCTCGGCGCCGAGCCGCCTGGCGGCCAGGACGCCGCAGAGCCCGACCGCGCCGTCACCGACGACGGCGACGGTGCTGCCGGGACGCACCCCCGCGCCGAGGGCGGCGTGGTGGCCGGTGCCCATGACGTCGGAGAGCGCGAGCAGCGCGGTGAGCAGACGGTCGTCGGACGCGGCGGCGGCCGGAAGCTTGACCAGCGTGCCGTCGGCGAAGGGCACCCTGACGGCTTCGCCCTGGCCGCCGTCGGAGCCGACCGAACCCCAGAAGCCGCCCTGCGGGCAGGAGGTGGTCAGACCCTCGGCGCAGTACTCGCACGTGCCGTCGGACCAGACGAACGGCGCGACCACGAGGTCACCGGCGGCGAAGCCCCGCACGCCGGAGCCCGCCTCCTCGACGATGCCGAGGAACTCGTGGCCGATGCGCTGCCCGGGGACGCGTGCGGCCACCCCCCGGTAGGCCCAGAGATCACTGCCGCAGATGCAGGCGCGCAGGACGCGGACGACGACGTCGGTGGGCTGCTGGACCGCGGGGTCCGGCACCTCTTCCACCCGGACGTCGTGAGGGGCGTGGATGACGGTGGCACGCATGGAACAGATCCTTGCTGATCAGACAGATGTACGAGTGTCACCGTACGTGGGAGACGCGGCGCCCTCGTACCGGATCACCCCGGCGGCCAGCAGGGACTGGGCTGTCAGATAGGTCACCATCACCCAGAACCCGGCCAGAGGCGGCTGCGGCAGGTCCGCGATGCCCGTGGCGATCAGCGTGTCGGAGACCAGGAAGAGCGCCCCGCCGAGCCCGGCCACCGGGCCACGACCGCTCGCCCGGTACGCCATGGCGGTGAGCAGCAGCGAGTAGCCCGCCACCGGGATCCGCAGCCCGCCGGGGAGGGCGGGAAGCAGCACGGCGGCCGTGGCGGCCAGGGCGACCGCGTACCCCGCCCCGAGGTACGGGTTCGTCCGGCCGCGGCCGAAGAGCACCAGGTAGCAGACGTGCCCGGCGGCGAACAGCGCCATCCCGGCGAGGAAGGCCGGGTCCGCGCCGATCAGCAGCAGGGTGTCGCCGCCCCAGCCGAGGAGCAGTGCCGCGACCAGCAGCCCGGGCGCGCCCCGGGCGTACACCAGGGCCGCGAGGAGCGGCATCAGCAGCGGCTTGGCGACGATGTGGAGGAGCTGGGCGGTGTGTCCGTGCGCGAGGAGGGCGGAGAGGTCGGTGAGGGCGGCGAGCGCGTAGGCGAGGAGCAGCAGCCGCGCGACCCGCTCCCGCTCCGGCGTCACGCGATGCGCTCGGACGGGGTCTCAAGGACGGCGGCGGAGGCTGTGGAAGGGACGGCAGGGGCGGCAGGTGTCACCGGGTCCAGGACGGCCCCGGCGACCGGTGCCGGCTGCCAGCCCGGTCCGCCGAAGACCCGTCCCGCCCGCTCGCGCCAGCTCGCCGCGGCCCGTACGTCCCGGGCGATGGCCGCGTACTCGTGGGTCGCGACCCGCAGCGGGTTGTAGGTCCCGATGTTCTTGGTCAGCCCGAAGACGGGCTGCACGGTCTCCGGCGTGAAGGACCCGAACAGCCGGTCCCAGACGATCAGGATCCCGCCGAAGTTGCGGTCCAGGTAGCCGCCCTGGGACGCGTGGTGCACCCGGTGGTGCGAGGGCGTGTTGAGCACGTACTCGAAGGGGCGCGGCAGCTTCCCGACGCGCTCGGTGTGCACCCAGAACTGGTAGACGAGGTTGGCGGACGAGCAGAAGGCGAGCGCGGCGGGATGCACGCCGAGGGCGATCAGCGGGACGTAGAACGGCCAGACGGTCAGCGACGTCCAGGGCTGGCGCAGCGCGGTCGTGAGGTTGAACTTGCGGCTGGAGTGGTGCACGACGTGGCAGGCCCACAGGATGCGGACGATGTGGTGGCCGCGGTGGGACCAGTAGTAGAAGAAGTCCTGGCCGAGCAGCATCAGCGGGACGGTCCACCACAGGACGGGGATGCGCAGCGGGGTGAGTTCGTACACCGCGGTGTAGATCGCGACGATCGGGATCTTCCACAGGAAGTCGAAGACCAGGCTGCCCAGGCCCATTCCGATACTGGTGACGGCATCTCTGGTCTCGTACCCCTCGGAGTCCTCGTCCGGATGGAACCGGTAGCTCGCCATCTCCACGACGGTGAGCAGGACGAAGGCCGGTATGGACCACAGCACGACATCGGGCAGGTTCGGCATGCCAGCACGGTACGGCCGCCGGATCGGCCCCGGCTAGATGTTGTTACCGACAAGTATGCGAGACATTCTGTCAGCGAGTTTTGGTGGGTTCCGCCAATCGGCCCCTCCGCACGGGTTGTTGACCGCCCCTGAGCAGCCGTGCGCCTGTGCGCCCACAGCAACTGGGGATCCCCGGGCGGCCTCGGCGGCTCAGACCCCCGCCGCACCCAGCAGCGCCCCGGCCGCGTAGGTCACCGCCATGGCCAGCGCGCCGCCGGCCATGTTCCGCACCACGGCGGGGCGTACGGGTGCGGCGCCGGACCGGGCGCTCCACCAGCCCGCCAGGGCGAGCGCCGCCAGGACCGAGAGCACCGTGATGTACAGCCGGACCGAGGCCGGTGGCAGCACGATGGCCAGCAGGGGCAGCAGCGCCCCGGCCGTGAAGGCGGCGAAGCTGGCGCCCGCCGCGTGCCAGGGGCTCGTGAGGTCGTCGGGGTCGATACCCAGCTCGACCTCGGCATGGGCGCGCAGGGCGTCGCGCTCGGTGAGCTGTTCGGCGGCCTCGCGGGCCAGTTCGGCCGAGAGCCCCTTGCCCTTGAGCAGCCGGGTCAGCTCGTCGAGTTCGGCGTCCGGGGTCTCGCGCAGCTCGCGCTTCTCCAGGGCGAGCGCGGCCTTCTCGGAGTCGCGCTGGGTGGATACCGAGACGTACTCCCCCGCCGCCATCGACATCGATCCGGCGAGCAGGCCGGAGAGACCGGCGGTGAACAGCGCGGTACGTGAGTCGGTGGCACCCGCGACACCGACGACGATGCCCGCGGTCGACACCACACCGTCGTTGGCGCCGAGCACCGCGGCCCGGAGCCAGTTGAGGCGCGCGCCGAGACCGCTGTGGTGCGGTTCGTCGTGGGAGGAGTCCGTCATCGGCCCAGAGTCTCATCCGGGGAGCCGCACACCGTACCGGCCTCGCCCGTGGCACCCCCATGAGCCGCCCGCCGGCCGGGGACCGGCGGCGACGGGACGAGCGGGACACCCGGGCGGGACGGGCCGGAGACCCGGAGGAGCGGGGCGGAGGAGCCGGACAGCACGGGAGCGGCGGTACGGGACGGACCGCGCGGTCCGGAGCCGACGCCCCGTCACATCGCTTGCACCACAGCGGAAGCCGTGCGGTGCCGCCCCGGACGCGAGGGCCGGTCACCGGGGGCGGCCGAGCGGGCCGGCCCCCGGGATTGCCGGGTTGTCGGTAGGGGCCCGTATTCTCTGTGACCATGCTCGACGACCGCCAGACAGCAGCGACAGCGTGGCCGGCCGCGTACCCGCAGGGGTACGCGGTCGTCGACGTGGAGACCACCGGCCTCGCACGCGACGACCGGATAATCTCCGCTGCCGTCTACCGGCTGGACGCCCGGGGCGAGGTCGAGGACCACTGGTACACGCTGGTCAATCCGGAGCGGGATCCCGGGCCCGTCTGGATCCACGGTCTGACCAGCGATGTCCTGGAGGGCGCCCCGCTCTTCCCGGAGATCGCGGCGGAGTTCGCCGAACGGCTCGACGGACGCGTGCTGGTGGCGCACAACGCGATCTTCGACTGGCAGATGATCGCCAGGGAGTACGCCCGCGCACAGCGCACCGCCCCGGTCCGTCAGCGGCTGTGCACCATCGCGCTCTCCAAGGAGCTCGCGCTGCCGCTGCCCAACCACAAGCTGGAGTCGCTCGCCGCGCACTTCGGCGTCGTACAGGAGCACGCCCACCACGCGCTCGACGACGCCCGGGTGCTGGCCGAGGCGTTCCGCCCGAGTCTGCACGCGGCGGCCAGGGACGGGGTGCGGCTGCCGCTCCTCGAGTGCCGGCCGCTCACCGAGTGGTCGGACGCCCCGGCCGCGCCGCGCGTCGGCTACCAGGCCTCGTACCGGCAGAGCGGCTGGCGCCCGGCCAGGAAGCGGCCTGCCTGCCCCTACCCCAATCCGGGGCGGTACGAGCCGGGGAAGCCGCTGGTGCAGGGGATGCGGGTGGCGTTCTCCGGTGACACCTCGGTCGACCGCGAGCTGCTGGAGGACCGGGCCGCCGAGGCCGGGCTGCATGTGGCGACGAGCCTCTCCCGGCTGACCAGCCTGCTCGTCACCAACGACCCGGACTCGGCCACCTCCAAGACGGTCAAGGCCAGGTCCTTCGGCACCCCCGTCATCGACGAGGCCGCCTTCACGCAGCTGCTGCGCGACGTCGCCCCGGCCCCGGCAGACGGGTGATTGGCGGGCGACTCGCCCGGCGCCCGCTCGCTCCTCGCCGCCCTCGCGTCCCACCCTGTGGCGCATGGCACGTTGCGAGGTATGCGGAAACGACTACGGCATGTCCTTCGAGGTGCACGCGCAGGGCGCGGTGCACGTCTTCGACTGCTTCTCCTGCGCCATCCACCGCATGGCGCCCATCTGCGAGCACTGCCGTGTCCGGGTGATCGGGCAGGGCGTGGAGGTCGACGGTGAGTGGTACTGCGGCGGACACTGCGCCCGCGCGGAGGGGAAGGAGGGCATCGTCGACAAGGTGTGACTCTGCCCGGTTCTGTCCCTCCGGCGGGACCCCCCGTCCGGAGGGCTCCCCGGGGCGGGTACCTTCAGAGACGTGTACCGCTTCCTGTTGACACGGCAGTGGGTGATTCTCGCCCTTGTCTCACTCGTCCTGATGCCGACGATGATCAAGCTGGGCTTCTGGCAACTGCACCGCCACCAGCACAAGGTCGCGCAGAACACCCTCATCGGCGAGAACCTCAAGTCGAAACCCGTACCGGTCGGAGACCTCACCTCCCCCGGGCACACCGTGCCGTACGACCAGTACTGGCGCCAGGTGACGGCGACCGGCCACTACGACACCGCGCACGAGGTCGTCGTCCGGCGCAGAACCTCGGCCGACGGCACCGTCGGGTACCACGTCCTGTCCCCCTTCGTCCTGGACGACGGCAGGACCGTACTGATCAACCGCGGCTGGATCCCGGACAACGGCAGCCAGACGACGCTGCCCAGGATCCCGGCCGCCCCCCGGGGCGAGGTGACGGTGACCGGTCGGCTGATGGCCGATCAGACCACCGGGGACAGCGGGATCAAGGACGTACGGGGGCTGCCGCCCCGCCAGGTGATGCTGATCAACAGCACGGAGCAGGCGAAGGCGCTGGGCAGGAAGGTGCTCGGCGGCTACATCGAGCAGACCGCGCCCGAGCCCAAGGGCGACACGCCCCAGCTGATCCCCGCTCCCGACCACTCGGACATCGGCCCGCACATGGCGTACGCCGTCCAGTGGTGGCTCTTCACCGCCGGGGTCCCCATCGGATTCGTCGTCCTCGCCCGCCGCGAGAAGCGCGAACGCGCCGCGGCCGCGTCGGAGAGCACACCCGAACCGGTGCCCGCGGCTGCTTAGCCCGACGCCCTCCCGGGAAGACGGCACTCCGTGACCCAACGTATCGAGGACTACGCCCTCATCGGCGATCTGCAGACCGCGGCCCTGGTCGGCAGGGACGGCTCCATCGACTGGCTGTGCCTGCCCCGCTTCGACTCGGCGGCGTGCTTCGCCTCGCTGCTCGGCGACGACGAGAACGGCCACTGGCGCATCGCACCGGCCGGAGCAGGCAACTGCACCAGGCGGAGCTACCGGGGCGAGTCGCTCGTCCTGGAGTCGGTCTGGGAGACGGCGACCGGCACGGTCAAGGTCACCGACTTCATGCCGCAGCGTGACACCGCCCCGGACATCGTGCGGATCGTGGAGGGCGTCACCGGCCAGGTGGAGATGGCGGGCACCATCCGCCTGCGCTTCGACTACGGCTCGGTCGTCCCCTGGATGCGCCGCTCGGACGGCCACCGGGTCGCGGTGGCCGGCCCGGACTCGGTGTGGCTGCGCAGCGAGCCCGAGGTGAAGACCTGGGGCCAGCACTTCTCCACCTGCTCGTCGTTCACGGTCGCCGCGGGCGAGAAAGTCGCTTTCGTGCTCACCTGGCACCCCTCGCAGGAACCGCGCCCTCCCCTCGTGGACCCGCACGAGTCGCTGGACCACGCGCTGGAGGACTGGCACGAGTGGTCGGCGCGCTGCCGGTACCAGGGCCCGTACCGCGAGGCCGTGATCCGCTCGCTGATCACGCTGAAGGCGCTCACCTTCGGCCCGACCGGCGGCATCGTCGCGGCCCCGACCACCTCGCTCCCGGAGGAGATCGGGGGCGTCCGCAACTGGGACTACCGGTTCTGCTGGCTGCGCGACTCGACGCTCACCCTCGGCGCGCTGCTGTCCTGCGGCTATCTGGACGAGGCCGGGGCGTGGCGCGACTGGCTGCTGCGCGCGGTCGCGGGCAGCCCCGGTGACCTGCAGATCATGTACGGGCTCGCGGGCGAGCGGCGGCTGCCCGAGACGGAGCTGGGATGGCTGCGCGGCCACGAGGGCTCCGCCCCGGTACGTACCGGGAACGGAGCCGTCAACCAGCTGCAGCTCGATGTGTACGGCGAGGTCATCGACTCGCTCTACCTGGCCCGCACCTCGGGTCTTGCCAACGAGCCGCACGCCTGGAGCCTCCAGCTGGCGCTGCTCGGCTTCCTGGAGTCGCGCTGGCGCGAGCCGGACGAGGGGCTGTGGGAAGTACGCGGGCCGCGCCGCCACTTCGTGCACTCCAAGGTGATGGCCTGGGTGGCCGCCGACCGCGCCGTCCGCACCCTGGAGGCCGAGCCGAAGCTGCGCGGGGACGTGGAGCGGTGGCGGCGGATGCGCGACGAGGTGCACCGCGAGGTGTGCGAGAAGGGCTTCGACAAGGAGCGCAACACCTTCACCCAGTCGTACGGCTCCACCGAGCTGGACGCGGCGACGCTGCTCATCCCCCAGGTCGGCTTCCTGCCGCCGGACGACCCCCGGGTGGCCGGGACGGTCGACGCGGTACGCCGGGAGCTGTGCCACCACGGCCTGGTGCGCCGCTACAGCGTGGAGGGGCCGTCGGTGGACGGCCTGCCGGGCGGCGAGGGGACGTTCCTGGTCTGCTCGTTCTGGCTGGCCGACGCGCTGCGCCTGACCGGACGGGTCAAGGAGGCCGAGGCGCTCTTCGAGAAGCTGCTGGCGCTCCGCAACGACGTCGGGCTGCTGGCCGAGGAGTACGACCCGGAGGCCGGGCGCCAGCTCGGCAACTTCCCGCAGGCGTTCAGCCACGTCGGCCTGGTGAACACCGCTCTCGCACTGGCCCGGGCGCTGGGGGCGCCCGAGGAGGATGCAGGATAGAGCCATGGATCTTGGACTGAAGGACCGCGTCTACGTCGTCACCGGGGCCACCAGGGGGCTGGGGTTCGCCTCCGCACGCGAACTGGCGGCCGACGGCGCGAAAGTGATCATCACCGGGCGTGAGGAGGAGACGGCGCGAGCCGCGGCGGCCGAGCTCGGTCCCGGTGTGATCGGGGTGGCGGCGGACAACAGCGACCCGGCGACCGCCGGGCGGCTGGTCGCCACCGCGCGCGAGCACTTCGGCCGCTTCGACGGCATCCTCATCAGCGTCGGCGGCCCCGCACCCGGCTCCGCCGCCGACAACACCGACGAGCAGTGGCGGACGGCCTTCGAGGCCGTCTTCCTGGGCGCGGTGCGGCTCGCCCGCACGGCTGCGGCCGAGCTGTCCGACGGAGGCGTCATCGGCCTGGTGCTCTCCGGCTCGGTCCATGAGCCCATCGGGGGCCTGACGATCTCCAACGGGCTCCGCCCCGGCCTGGCCGGTTTCGCCAAGTCGCTCGCCGACGAGGTGGGTCCGCGCGGGATCCGGGTGGTCGGGCTGCTGCCCGGCCGCATCGACACGGACCGGGTCCGGCACCTGGACACGCTCGGCGGTGACCCGGAGGCGGCGCGCGCGAGGAGCGAGGCCGGGATTCCGCTGCGGCGCTACGGGCGGCCCGAGGAGTTCGGCAGGACCGCCGCGTTCGTACTGTCGCCGGGGGCCTCGTACCTCACCGGGGTCATGGTGCCGGTCGACGGCGGCTCCCGGCGCGGATTCTGACCGCGGCGCCCGGCCCGGCCGGTGAGCCCGGCGGGCCGGGTCAGAAGGGCCGGGTCAGGGCAGTTCGACCGCCGTGACCAGCGCGGCCACCGGCAGGTCCGCACCGGCCGCGGCGGCCACCGCCGACCGCACCGCCCCCGCCACATCCAGGGCCCGCTGCCCGGAGGCCACCGCGAACTCCACCCGGACGTGGCCGTCGGTGCGGTGTACGGCTGCCCCCAGCACACCGGTCAGGTGGGCGACGCCGGGAACGGCGGCCGCCGCCTCCGCCTCGGGGCCCCGTACGGCGGCGGCTCCCCTGTCCGGCCCAACCACCGCCGACGGATTCGGCTGAGCCTCCAGCAGCCCCGTCACCCGTACGTCCACCTCGGCCACTTCGAGCCCCAGCGCACCGGAGCAGGCTCCGAACAGCGCGTCCCGCAGCCGCTCCACGGCCAGCGGGAGCGGCTCTCCCCCGGCCACCGCCTCGGCCTCCGCCTCGACCCGGAGCGGCCCTGGGGGCAGGGCGCTCGGCGGGGCCGGAACCGTCGCACGGGCGGCCGCGGCGGTCCCGACCGGAGCGATCCTCAGCTTCCCGAGCGCGGTCCCCGGCACCCCGCCACCGGCGTGCCGCAGCACCGCGACGGCCGCCTCCTCCGTGATCCAGGCACCGTCCCGCGCACCGCCGAGCGGCAGCAGCCTGCCGAGGGCGAGCCTGCTGCGGACGGCCTGCGCCAACCCGTCGTGCCCACACGATCCGTCACCCGTCATACCCCCACCCTGCCGCATTCCCGGCGCGGAACCGCGAAAGCACACCTACCGTGGGCACAGAATCCGCTACCGCTCGGAGAGGGACGTACGGCGATGAGTGAGACCCCGCAGCAGAACCAGTCCGACACCTCTGGCAAGGGCCCGGCGGGCCAGGGCCCGGGAAGGCCCGACGTGACCAAGCGCGGGGGCGGTGCCCCCGGTTCCCGCGGCCGGACCACCATCGCGGACGGTGTGGTCGAGAAGATCGCCGGTCTCGCGGCGCGCGACGTGGTGGGCGTGCACGCGATGGGCAGCGGTATCTCCCGTACCTTCGGTGCGGTGCGCGACCGGGTGCCCGGCGGCACCAAGTCCGTGTCGCGCGGGGTGAAGGCCGAGGTCGGTGAGGTCCAGACGGCTCTCGATCTGGAGATCGTCGTCGATTACGGCGTGTCGATCGCGGAGGTCGCCCGCGAGGTGCGGGAGAACGTCATCTCGGCGGTCGAGCGCATGACGGGACTTGAGGTCGTCGAGGTCAATATCGCGGTCAGCGATGTGAAGCTGCCCGACGAGGACGACGACGAGGAGCAGGAGTCCCGACTTCAGTAACCCCGTACCTTCGGCTTAGGAGCGCACGATGAGTATGGCTGTGGTCGGCCTGTTGGTCGGTATGGCACTTGGCTTCGCCGGCTACTTCGGCGGCTTCGGAGCCTTTCTTCTGGTGGCCGCGCTGGGCGCCATCGGCTTCGTCGCGGGCAAGTTCGCCGACGGCGACCTCGAAGCCGGCGACTTCTTCCGCGGCCGCGACCACGGCGACGGGCGGCGATGACCGCTCAGGTGGCGCCCGCGGAACGCGGTTCGACCCGGATCGCCGACCGGGTCGTGTCGAAGATCGCGGCGCAGGCGGCGCGTGAGGCGATCGGCTCGGTGCCCGACGGCGGCACCGCTCCGCACGCCACGGTCACGGTGCAGGACTCCCGCGCGCGGGTGCGGGTCAGCCTGGAGCTCGGCTATCCGTCCGACATCGGCGCCCAGTGCGGTGCGGTCCGCCGCCGGGTGACCCAGCGGGTCGAATCGCTGGCGGGCATGGAGGTGCCCGAGGTGGCGGTACAGGTGGAGCGGCTGCACTCCGAGCAGACCACCGGCTCCGGCGGGGGGAGGACCCGATGAGCGAAGCGGACGACAGCACCCGTCGGCTCCCCGTCCTGGAGAAGGACCCGGCCGGGCCCAGCGGTCCTGGCTCCGCCACGGCGTACGCACCGGTGCCCGGTTCGGGTGGCCGGGCGAGGCGTTTCTGGGCACGGCGCAGGACACCGGCGGCGCTGCTCGCACTCGTGGTGCTCGCCGCGGCGGGCGTACTGCTGTACGACGTGTCGGCGGTCCGGGCCGGGCGGCCCGCGATGCACTGGCGTCGTGTGGTCGCCGACGATCTGGCGACACGCCCCCTCGACAGCATCTGGATCAAGGTCTGCGCCGGGGTCGTGATGGCCATCGGCCTCTGGCTGCTCATCCTGGCGCTCACCCCGGGGCTGCGCTCGCTGCTGCCGATGCGGCGCGACAGCCCGCAGGTCAGGGCAGGCCTGGAACGGGACGCGGCGGCGCTGGTGCTGCGGGACCGGGCCATGGAGGTGTCCGGCGTGCAGTCCGTGCGGATCCGGATGAAGCGCTCCAGGGTCAAGGTGCGCGCGCGCTCGCATTTCCGCGAACTCGACGACGTACGGGCCGACTTGAACAACGCGATGGCGACGGGGATCACCGGTCTGGGGCTCGCGTCGCGCCCCCGGCTCTCCGTACGCGTCAGCCGTCCGGCCAAGAAGGGGTGACGCCGCGATGCTGAAGACGGTCAACCGGGTGCTGCTCACCCTCGCCGGGCTGGTACTGCTCGCCCTGGGCGGGGCGGTGCTGGCGGCGGGGCTCCATCTCTCCGTTCCGTCGTGGTGGCCCTGGAGCGGGCCGCACGACGTCCTGCTCAGCACGGCGCGCCGCACCAAGTGGCGCGGCGACGGCTGGTGGTGGCCGGTGGTCATCGCTGCGCTCGCGGTCATCGTGCTGCTCGCGCTGTGGTGGCTGCTCGCCCAGCTGCGCCGCTCGCGTCTCTCCGAAGTGCTGGTCGACAGCGGCGACGGTGACGGCGCGCGGCTCAGGGGCCGGGCGCTGGAGAACGCGCTGGCGTCCGAGGCCGAGTCGCTGCACGGCGTCGGCCGCGCGGTGGTCCGGCTGACCGGCCGGCGCACCTCTCCCGCGGCCCGGGTCGGCATGGCCCTCGCGGCGCACGCGGAGCCGGTGTCGGCGCTCTCGGACCTCACCACCGGGGCCCTGGCCCACGCCCGCGAGTCGGCCGGGCTGGCCGAGTTCCCCGCCGAGGTCCAGCTGCGCGCGGTGAAGCACCGCGCACGCCGGGTGTCGTGAGGAAGAGGTCCTGCGAGGGGGAGGGCCCGGGAGCGCCCGCGGCGGTCAGTCGGACAGGCCCGCCAGGTCACGCAGCCTGCGGGCCTGTCCGGCGCGCTCGGCCGTGCGCTGCTCCTCGTAGGTGCGGTCCGCGGCTCCGAGCAGCAGTGCCTTGGTCTCGATGACGGCGTCGCGGGGGGCGGCGAGCAGCGCGGCCGCCAGGTCGGTGACCGTTCCGTCGAGCTCGTCGGCGGGGACGGCCAGATTCGCCAGGCCCGTACGGACGGCTTCGTCGGCGTGCACGAACCGGCCGGTGGCGCAGATCTCCAGCGCACGGGCGTAACCGACGAGCCCCACCAGCGGATGCGTGCCGGTGAGGTCGGGGACGAGCCCGAGGCTGGTCTCGCGCATGGCGAACTGCACGTCCTCGGCGACGACCCGCAGGTCACAGGCGAGAGCGAGCTGGAAACCGGCGCCGATCGCATGGCCCTGTACGGCGGCGATCGTGATCAGGTCGGTGCGGCGCCACCAGGTGAACGCCTCCTGGTACTCGGCGATGGCCGCGTCGAGCGTGGCGTCATCACCGCGCGCCAGATCGAGGAAGGACGGCTCACCGTCGAAACCCTCAGGCGTGAACGCCTGCCGGTCCAGGCCCGCGGAGAAGGACTTGCCCTCACCGCGCAGCACCACGACGCGGACACTGCCCGGCAGTGACCGTCCCGCTTCTGTCAACGCCCGCCACAGAGCGGGAGACTGGGCGTTGCGCTTCGCGGGGTTGGCCAGCGTCACCGTGGCAACCGCGTCCTCGACGGTCAGCCGTACGCCGTCCTTGTCGAGCACGTAGTCGAGCGAGGTCATGGGGTCTCCGGTTCGGTGCAGACAGTTAAGTGACTGCACAGTAACCACCCTGCCGGCCTGTCGGCCGACCGGGTGGCCACCGTGGCGAACCGGTGAATCCCGGGCCTCGGCCCTGTCAGGCCGAGGCCGCCTTCTTGCCTCGCGTTGCTCCGCCGCGCCCTCGCAGCGTCACACCGGACTCACTGAGCATCCGGTGGACGAATCCGTAGGAGCGACCGGTCTCTTCGGCCAGTGCCCGGATGCTCGCACCGGAGTCGTATTTCTTCTTCAGGTCTGCCGCGAGCTTGTCACGCGCGGCGCCGGTAACCCGGCTGCCCTTCTTCAGAGTCTCGGCCACCCGTGCCTCCTCAAGGAAGTGCGCTCTGGACTCTCATGATCACCCCTACCGGCCTTCCTGGCCACCCATTCGGCAAGGTCTGTGCGACGGGGATTTCTGTGTCCCGGCTCACTGGGCGGACCGGAGCGTGGCATTCCGGCACCCGCGGGACGCACAGCGGACCGCCGCTGAGCGCGAAGGCGCTGGTCAGCGACGGTCCGGAGGAAGGAGCACGGTACGGGCCCGCGCGGCGCCCGCCGGGCGGGGAGCAGGCGCGGGACACGCCGTGGTATGAGAGCGGCTCACCCAGATGAAGGATCACCTGTAAGCCGAATGATCCATCCGAAGTGGATCAGGCGACGGACCAGCGAGCGGATCAGGCCACGGGAGCAGCCGGGCCGACCGGGCGCCGGCCCGGCGGATCAGGCCAGTGCCACCAGATCCGCGTAGTCCGGACCCCACAGGTCCTCGACGCCGTCGGGCAGCAGGATGATGCGCTCCGGCTCCAGCGCGTGCACCGCGCCCTCGTCGTGGGTGACGAGGATGACCGCGCCCTTGTAGGTGCGGAGCGCGCCGAGGATCTCCTCGCGGCTGGCCGGGTCGAGGTTGTTGGTGGGCTCGTCGAGCAGGAGCACATTGGCCGACGAGACGACGAGGGTGGCCAGCGCCAGCCGGGTCTTCTCACCACCGGAGAGGACCCCGGCCGGCTTGTCGACGTCGTCGCCCGAGAAGAGGAACGAGCCGAGCGTCTTGCGGACCTGGACCAGGTCCAGATCGGGCGCGGCGGAGCGCATGTTCTCCAGGACCGAGCGGTCGGGGTCCAGCGTCTCGTGCTCCTGGGCGTAGTAGCCCATCTTCAGCCCGTGGCCCTCGATGACCTCGCCGGTGTCGGGCTTCTCGGCACCGGCCAGCAGCTTCAGCAGCGTGGTCTTGCCCGCGCCGTTGAGGCCGAGGATGACGACGCGGGAGCCCTTGTCGACCGCGAGGTCGACATCGGTGAAGATCTCCAGCGAGCCGTACGACTTGGACAGGCCCTCCGCCATCAGCGGGGTCCTGCCGCACGGCGCCGGGTCGGGGAAGCGCAGCTTGGCGACCTTGTCGGAGACCCGCACGGCTTCGAGGCCGGCGAGCAGCCGGTCCGCGCGCTTGGCCATGTTCTGCGCGGCGACGGTCTTGGTCGCCTTGGCGCGCATCTTGTCGGCCTGCGAGTTGAGGGACGCGGCCTTCTTCTCGGCGTTCTGGCGCTCGCGCTTGCGGCGCTTCTCGTCGGCCTCGCGCTGCTGCTGGTAGAGCTTCCAGCCCATGTTGTAGACATCGATCTGGGTGCGGTTGGCGTCCAGATAGAAGACCTTGTTGACCACCGTCTCGACCAGCTCGACGTCGTGGGAGATCACGATGAAGCCGCCGCGGTAGTTCTTCAGGTAGTCGCGCAGCCAGACGATGGAGTCGGCGTCGAGGTGGTTGGTGGGCTCGTCGAGGAGCAGGGTGTCGGCGTCCGAGAAGAGGATCCTGGCCAGCTCGACCCGGCGGCGCTGACCGCCGGAGAGGGTGTGCAGCGGCTGGCCGAGCACCCGGTCGGGCAGTCCGAGCGCGGCGGCGATGGTGGCCGCCTCGGCCTCGGCCGCGTATCCGCCCTTGGTGAGGAACTCGGTCTCCAGGCGCTCGTACTTCTTCATCGCCTTCTCGCGGGTCGCGCCCTGGCCGTGCGCCATGCGCTCCTCGTTCTCCCGCATCTTGCGCAGCACGGAGTCGAGGTCACGGGCGGAGAGGATGCGGTCGCTGGCGAGGACGTCGAGGTCGCCGGTGCGCGGGTCCTGCGGGAGGTAGCCGACCTCGCCGGAGCGGGTGATGGTGCCCCCGGCGGGGACGCCCTCACCCGCGAGGCACTTGGTGAGCGTGGTCTTGCCCGCGCCGTTGCGGCCGACGAGGCCGATGCGGTCGCCCTTGGCGATACGGAAGGAGGCGGACTCGATGAGGATGCGGGCGCCGGCGCGCAGCTCGATGCCGGAAGCGGTGATCACGGAAAAACTCCAGGGCGGTATGGACGGCGGAAGGGCAGGCGGAGGGTTGCTTCGACGCCGGCTAATGCACAAGGAGAAATGCCATGCGGCCCAGTCTAACGGTGCCGCGCGGACACTCTGCCGGTGCCCGGTGCCAGACCGGGAACGAGCGACGCACAAGAAGGAAAAATCGGAAAGTTCGAACACCGGCGCCCACCACCGGAGGGCCGCGGAGCACGGGGCGGGGGTCCTGCTGCCGCCGACCGACCAGGACTACGGCACCCGGGACTGCATGGCGTGTGACGCCGAGGGCGACGTCTGGAGCTTCGGCACCTGTGCGCCGGGAGGCCCGGTCCCAGCCGTCCCGGCGCACCTCGATGCCCGTACCGCTCAGACTCCCCCGGTGTGCACCTGGAACGCGGCCCGGCGCACCGCCTTGGCCAGGGCGGGATCGGGGTGGGCGGCCGCCAGCGCCACCAGCACCTGCACGGTGCGCGGGTGCCCCACCGCCCGTACCTCTTCGAGCAGGGCCGGAACCGTGCCCTGCACCGCCGATTCCAGATGGCGGACCAGCAGGGTGCTCTCCCCGTGGTCGGCGACGGCGGCGGCGGTGTCCACCCAGAGCCAGGTCGCCTCTTCACGGGTGAGCGCGTCGT
This sequence comes from Streptomyces sp. NBC_01471, assembly GCF_041438865.1. Lineage (NCBI taxonomy): Bacteria > Bacillati > Actinomycetota > Actinomycetes > Kitasatosporales > Streptomycetaceae > Streptomyces > Streptomyces sp. NBC_01471. The sequence goes on along the minus strand of NZ_CP109450.1, from coordinate 6,389,589 downwards.
GGGCGTCCTCGGGGTCGGCGCCCTCGTACTCCGCCAGCCAGAGCACCGCGTACGGGCGGAGCGAGGTCTCACCGGCCGCGCCCCGTACCGCCGCTTCCGCGGCGGCTCCCACCACCCGCAGCGCCTCGAAGGCGAGACCGCGCAGCAGCGCGTCCTCACCGCGGGCCACCCCGAGCAGCTCGGTGACGGCGCTGCCCACGGTGCGGGCGGCCAGCCAGGCGCGGTACTCGGCCCGCGCCGGGCCGGGTGTCAGCCCCGCGCAGCCGCGCAGCATGTCGTCGGCGCGCTGCTCGATGTTGCCCGCCGGGCTCTGCGCCGCGACGCAGATCTGCTCCAGCTTGACCCAGACCGCCCAGTTGCCGAGCGGCGTCAGCGTCGCCTGGCCGGGTGCCAGCGTCAGGGCGCCGACGGCCGCCAGGCCCCGCAGCGCCCAGTCGAGCAGCGCGGCGAGCGAGGCCGGCGCCGTGGGGGGCTCGGGCTGCGACTGCGGGCCGTACGGGACCTCGCAGCGCTCCTCGTGCAGTTCGGCGACGCGCTGCTGGAGCAGGTCGAGCAGCGCCGGTACGGTCACGGGCCCCGCCGAGAGCTGGAGCAGCGAGAGCACCTGCGGTACGGCCTCGACGACCTCGGCCACCGCGGTGGCCGGTACGTCGGCGGCGGCCGGGTGGACGATCGACCAGGCGTCGAAGAGGGCGACCCAGCCGCGCAGCACCGCGCTGTCGTCACCGTCCCAGGCCCGCAGCCGCCACCCGGGGCGGGCGATGTCCCCGTGCAGTTCGACGAGTCCGGCGAGCCGGGCGCGGTCCCAGCCCGCACGGACCGCCTCCGGGGTCAACGCGAGGGTGCGTGCGGCGTGTTCGGCGGCGGGGGCGGCGAGCGCCCCGCCCTGTACCGGCCGGGCGTCCCCCGCCCAGCGGGCGATCCGGACGGCGTCGGCGAGCACCGTCCTGGCCTGGCGGGCCAGCTCCGCCGGGGCCGGGGTGCCGGCGGGCGGGCGCGGGGCGGGGCGGATGGGCCGGTTGCTCACGACACGGCGGGCCGTGACCAGAGGTCGGGGGCGGACGAGGCGGAGTCTGGAGTCGCGCGGGTTACGGGACGTCACGGGGAGCAGTCTTGCCTCTGACGGGCCGAAAGCCCAAACGGAACCCCTCGCTACAGGTTGACGCAGGGCGCACGGAAGCGGGCCGGCGGGCCCGATCCGAACGAAAGGTCCTACATGAGCGGGGTCAGGAAGCGCCGCATGGCCTCTTCGTAGGCGGCGGGATCCGCGTTCCACATGGCCCCGTGCGGGGCGCCCGCGACGGTCCGCAGCTCCACCAACGACGGCTTGCCCGCGGCGAGTTCGACCGAGCGCTGCCAGGGGGCCACCCGGTCGTCGGGGCCGTGGAAGATCAGCGTGGGTACGGTGAGCGCCCGCGGGTCGGCGGCGGCGCGCAGCCGGTCGCCGTTCATGCCCGTACGCCCCTGGGCCGCCCGTACCGCGAGCGGCAGCAGGACGGCCGGGGTGCGCCGGGCGGAGGCCAGCGCGCCGACGGTGGCCTCCCAGTCGAGGACCGGGGAGTCGAGCACCAGGCCGCTGATGCGGTCCCGCATGCCGGAGCCCGCCGCGGCGTGCAGGGCCATGGCGGCGCCGGTGGACCAGCCGTGCAGGATGACGCGCTCCGCGCCGTAGCGGACGGCGTAGCGGATGGCCGCGTCCAGGTCGCGCCACTCGGACGCGCCGAGGTGTCCGAGGCCGTCCGGGTACGCGGGGGCGCCGGTGTCCCCCCGGTAGGAGATGTCGAGGACCGGGAACTGCTGGGCGTGCAGGAAGCCCAGGACGTTCAGGGGGTGCTCCCTGCCGGTTCCCAGGCCGTGCACCGTGATCACCCAGGTGGGGCGGGGTCCGGGCACGAACCAGGCCGGCGAGGCGCCGAGTTCGCCGGGGATGTCCACGTCGGCGTGGTCGATGCCGAGCGCGGAGCGCGGGTCGCCCGCGTACACCTGCGGGGTGAGCCGGGCCTTGGTGCCGGGGGCGAGTGTGCCGTAGGTGACCCGGTCGAGACGGCGTACGACGGTGTCGGCGGTCTCGGAGCCGCCGTCGATCACCGGCCCGACGACCGCGTGGACTCCGGGACCCTCCAGCCCGTACACACCGGGGCGCAGCGAGGCCAGGCACCGGGTGAGGGTGACCCGGCCGGGGGCCGTGGCGTGGACGGAGAGCCGGGGTTCGGCGGGCAGGGCCCGGCCGTGCGGCGCCTTGAGCGCGGCGTCGGCGGCCAGCCGGCCGGCCGCTGCCGCGGCCGCGCCGACGCCGATCAGAGTGGTGACGGCCATTGCCGTCGCGGTTGCCGGGCGCACTCCTCCAGTGTCGGTGGGGGCGGGCCCGGCTGCCAGCCGGCCGGAGCAAACGGGGCCGGGCCGGACAGGGCCTAGCCGGGCTGGCCGTATCCCCGGAGCTTCTCGGTGACCTCGGCCAGCTGCCCCGGCGACAGCAGGGACGGGGCCCGGCCGGGCAGCGCGGACGCGGTCAGCCAGAGCCGGCACATCCACTCCAGCTGGGCGGTGCGGTCATAGGCCTGGTCGAGCGAGCTGCCGTAGGTGACCGTTCCGTGGTTCTGGAGGAGGCAGCCGGACCGGTCCGCGAGGGCGGTGAGCATGTTCGCGGCCAGCTCGTCGCTTCCGTAGAGCGCGTACGGGGCGACGCGCACCGGGCCGCCCAGCGCAGCGGCCATGTAGTGGACGACGGGCAGCTCGGGGACGAGGGTGGAGACCGCCGTCGCGTGCACCGCGTGGGTGTGGACCACGGCGGTGGCGGTGGTGGCGCGGTGGACGGCCAGGTGCAGGGGCAGTTCGCTGGTCGGTTTCAGCTCGCCGAGCACCTGGTGGCCGTCCAGGTCGACGGCGACGGTGTCGCCCGGGCCGAGCCTCTCGTACGGCACGCCGCTGGGGGTGACCAGGACCAGGTCGCCGCAGCGCACCGAGACATTGCCCGATGTGCCCACGACCAGCCCTTCGGAAGCGGTCCTGCGGGCGGTGGCGACGAGCTCGTGCCAGGCTCTCGCGAGCGGATCGGTCTCCTCGGGCGCCACCGGCGTCTCCCCCATCACGTCTGCCCCCATCACGTCTGCCTCGCCGCACGTCTGCCCGCTGTGCCGCTCCGGGCACCTGCGCCCGTCCACGCGATGATGCCAGGCGCCCGGGCGCCCCGGCAGGCCGCCGGGGCAGCGGCCCGCGGGGAGCGGAACAGAGGCCTCCGGGCAGGGTCACCACAGCGCCCGGCCCAGTTCATCTTCCGTTCACCCAGGTTGCCTACGTTCATCTCGTCAATGACCTCGAACGATTGCCCAGGTAAATGGAACACTTGACCCTGCTCCTTGGGATCGTGATCATTACCGCTCTCGTGTTCGACTTCACGAACGGTTTCCACGACACGGCCAACGCGATGGCGACCACCATCTCGACCGGCGCTCTCAAACCGAAGACCGCGGTGGCCATGTCCGCCGCGCTCAACCTTGTCGGGGCTTTCCTGTCCGTCGAGGTCGCCAGGACGATCTCCGGCGGGATCATCAATGAACAGGGCATCACCACAGAAGTGATCTTCGCGGCACTCGTCGGTGCCATCCTCTGGAACCTGCTGACCTGGCTGCTCGGCCTGCCGTCCAGTTCCTCCCACGCACTCTTCGGCGGGCTCATCGGAGCCACGCTGATGTCGGTCGGCTCGTCCGGTGTCAACGGCGATGTCGTCATCACCAAGGTTCTGCTCCCCGCGGTCGCCGCGCCCGTCGTCGCCGGAGTCGCGGCCCTGCTGGCGACCAGGCTGACGTACCGGATCGGCCGCCGTACGGACGAGAAGTCAGCCGCCAGGGGCTACCGGGCCGGTCAGATCGCGTCCGCCGGTCTGGTCTCGCTCGCCCACGGCACCAACGACGCGCAGAAGACCATGGGCGTCATCACCCTCGCCCTGGTGACCGGCCATGTCATCGCACCCGGATCGAACCCGCCCCTGTGGGTCATCGTCTCCGCGGGCACCGCCATCGCGCTGGGCACCTACCTGGGCGGCTGGCGCATCATCAAGACCATGGGCAAGGGGCTCACGGAGCTGCGGCCGCAGCAGGGCTTCGCCGCCCAGACCGGTGCGGCGACCGTGATCCTGGCCTCCTCGCACCTCGGCTTCTCGCTCTCCACCACCCAGGTCTGCTCGGGCGCCGTGATGGGCGCGGGCGTCGGCCGCAAGGGCGGGGTAGTCCGCTGGTCCACCGCGACCCGGATGTTCGTCGCCTGGTGCCTGACCCTGCCCGCCGCCGCGATCGTCGGCGCGGGCGCCGAGTATCTGACCGGCCGCGGCCCCTGGGGCATCGGCGCGGTCGCCGTCCTGCTGATCGCGGGCTCCGGTGTCATCTGGTCGCTCTCCCGCCGCAGGCCGGTGGGCCAGCACAGTGTCACCCCCGACGATCCTGCCGGGTCGGACGAGCCCCCGGGTGTGGTGACCGCGGCCGTCGCGGCCGTCACCCCGCCGCCGCCGGCCGGCGCGGTCTCCGACGGTCTCCGCACCACCATCCCCGCACCGGTCGGCGCCGCACCGGAGCCCACCCGGCCCGCCACGGTCTGAAGGAGAAGGACACCGCAGCATGGACATCGACTGGGCAGCACTCGGCACCGTCTTCGGCGTCAGCCTCGTGGCCACCGTCGGACTGGTGGGCCTGTTCACCCTCGGCGTGGTGGGCCTCGCGCGGAGGCCCGCGCCGGAGGCAGGCAGCGCCACCGCACCCGCCGCCGCGACACCTGCCGGTGCGGGCCGGGGCCCGGCGCCGGCCGCGCGGGCCGGTTCGTACGCCTGCTTCGCGCTCTGCGCGGCGGCCGTGGCGTACGGGATCTATCTGATCGTCGCCTGACCACCACGCCGCCCCGCACCACCGACCGCGTCACCCCGCCCGCCCGGCGGCCCGCCAACGGCCGCCGGGCGGGCGGCCCGTGTGAGCGGCCCGTGTGGGGCTCCGCACACGGCCCCGTCGCAGGTCAAGGGTGAGTTGACGGGTGTTCGCCGACCGTGGTGGACTTCCGGGGCCAATACGGCGGCAGGAGAGGAAGTCCGGTGCGAATCCGGCGCGGTCCCGCCACTGTCACCGGGGGTCGCACCCCGGGAGCCAGGAACTCTCACCGCCGGTCACGTCGAACCAGGGCGCGGACACCCTGAGTGAGGACTACGCCATGCGCGGCCGCCTGCTGCCCGAACCGCCCGACGCTCCGAGTACGGCTGCTGAACGGGCCCGCCGAGGCATACCGGGCTGCTGACCCATGCGTGCCGAGCGTGTCTTCGTGTACGGCGCCACCACGGGCCTCCTGGCAGACCTCCTCTTCGCCGACCCCCGGCGCGGGCACCCCGTCGCCGCCTTCGGGCGGGCCGCCGCCGCCGTCGAGCGCCGGCTCTGGCGCGACCACCGCGGGTGGGGCGCCCTGCACACCGCGGTCTGCGCCGGGGGCGCGACGGGCGCCGCCGTACTGGCCGGACGTGCCGTACGCGGCCGGCCCGCGGCGGGTGTCGCGCTGACCGCCGCCGCCACCTGGGCCGTCGTCGGCGGCACTTCGCTGGGGCGTGAGGCCCGCGCGGTGGGCGACGCGCTGGCCGCGGGAGACGTCGAGGCGGCCAGGGAGCGGCTGCCGCATCTGTGCGGACGCGATCCGCAGGCGCTCGACGCGCAGCAGATCGCGCGGGCCGTCGTGGAGTCCGTGGCCGAGAACACCTCCGACGCGGTGGTGGGCGCACTGGTCTGGGGCGCCCTGGCCGGGGTGCCCGGTCTCGCCGGGTTCCGGGCGGTGAACACCCTGGACGCGATGGTCGGCCACAAGTCCCCCCGTCATCTGCGGTACGGCTGGGCATCCGCCCGGCTCGACGACCTGGCCGGCTGGCCGGGCGCCCGGCTCACCGCCGTACTCGCGGTGCTCGCGGGCGAGGACCCGCGCGGCGCCCTGCGGGCCTGGCGGTCGGACGCGGGCGGCCACCCGAGCCCCAACGCGGGCCCGGTGGAGGCCTCGTTCGCGGGCGCGCTGGGCGTACGGCTCGGCGGCACCCTCGCGTACGGCGGCCGGGTCGAGCACCGGGCGGTACTGAACGCCGGCGGCCGGCCCGTTGCCGCCGGCGACATCGAGCGCGCGGTGCGGCTGTCGCGCCGGGTGTCCCTGCTGGCGCTCGCGGCAGCTCTCGTGGTGAGGAAGGTGCGCGGATGAGTGGCGGACTACTGGTGGCCGGAACCACGTCGGACGCGGGGAAGAGCGTGGTCACGGCGGGCATCTGCCGGTGGCTGGTGCGCCAGGGTGTGAAGGTCGCCCCCTTCAAGGCGCAGAACATGTCGCTCAATTCGTTCGTCACCCGCGAGGGCGCGGAGATCGGGCGGGCCCAGGCGATGCAGGCGCAGGCGGCGCGGGTCGAGCCCACGGCGCTGATGAACCCGGTGCTGCTCAAGCCGGGGAGCGACCGGTCGAGCCAGGTCGTGCTGATGGGGAAGCCGGTGGGCGAGATGAGCGCCCGCGGCTACCACGGCGGCCGCCAGGAATCGCTGCTCGGCACGGTGACGGACTGTCTGGACCAGCTCCGGGGCATGTATGACGCGGTGATCTGCGAGGGGGCGGGGAGTCCGGCCGAGATCAATCTGCGGCGCACCGACATCGTCAACATGGGCATCGCGCGCGCCGCGCGGTTCCCGGTGGTCGTCGTCGGCGACATCGACCGGGGCGGTGTCTTCGCGTCGTTCTTCGGTACGACGGCGCTGCTGAGCGCCGAGGACCAGTCGCTCGTCGCCGGGTACCTGGTCAACAAGTTCCGCGGCGACGTGTCCCTGCTCGAACCGGGGCTCGACATGCTGTACGGGCTGACCGGGCGGCGGACCTACGGTGTCCTGCCGTTCGCACACGGTCTGGGCATCGACGAGGAGGACGGGCTGCGGGTGTCGATGCGGGGCACGGTGCGCGAGTCCGCCGTGGCCGCTCCGTACGGGGAGGACGTGCTGCGGGTCGCCGTGTGCGCCGTGCCGCTGATGTCGAACTTCACGGATGTGGACGCGCTGGCGGCCGAACCGGGCGTCGTGGTGCGGTTCGTGGACCGTGCGGAGGAGCTGGCCGACGCGGACCTGGTGATCGTGCCGGGGACGCGCGGCACCGTGCGCGCGCTGGAGTGGCTGCGGGAGCGCGGGCTCGCGGACGCGCTGGCCCGGCGGGCCGCCGAAGGCCGTCCGGTGCTGGGCGTCTGCGGCGGTTTCCAGCTGCTGGGCGAGCACATCGACGACACGGTCGAATCGCGTGCCGGGGCCGTGGCCGGGCTCGGACTGCTGCCCGTCCGGGTGCGGTTCGCCGTGGAGAAGACCCTGGCGCGGCCCGTCGGCGAGGCGCTCGGGGAGCCCGTCGAGGGGTACGAGATCCACCACGGGGTCGCGGAGGTGCTGGGCGGCACCCCTTTCCTGGACGGCTGCCGCACCGGTTCCGTGTGGGGCACCCACTGGCACGGCTCGCTGGAGAGCGACGGTTTCCGCCGGGCCTTCCTGCGGGAGGTCGCCGCCGTCGCGGGCCGCCGCTTCGTACCGGCGCCCGACACCAGCTTCGGCATGCTCCGTGAGGAGCAGCTGGACCGGCTCGGCGACCTCATCGAGGAGCACGCGGACACCGACGGGCTGCTCTCGCTCATCGAGTCGGGCGCTCCGGCCGGACTCCCCTTCGTTCCGCCCGGAGCGCCGTGAGAGCGGCCGGGGCCACGGGCCCCCTCCGACCGGGAGCGTCCCGCCGGCCCCCCGCGCCCCCGCCCGTTACCGAACCTGTCACCCGAGCATCTGAAGGAGTGATCCCGAAGTGACCACGCCCTACCCGTTCACCGCTGTCGTGGGCATGGACGACCTGCGTCTCGGGCTGCTGCTCAACGCGGTCAGCCCGGCTGTCGGCGGCGTACTCGTGCGCGGCGAGAAGGGGACCGCGAAGAGTACGGCGGTGCGGGCCCTGTCCGCGCTGCTGCCCGGGGTCCCGGTGGTCTCCGGGTGCCGCTTCTCGTGCGACCCCGGCGCACCCGACCCGGCGTGTCCGGACGGCCCGCACGAGGGCACCGACGGCGTGTCGCGCGACGCGCGCATGGTCGAACTGCCCGTCGGCGCTTCGGAGGACCGGCTGGTCGGCGCGCTGGACATCGAACGCGCGCTGGCCGAGGGCGTGAAGGCTTTCGAGCCGGGGCTGCTCGCCGACGCGCACCGCGGGATCCTCTACGTCGACGAAGTCAACCTGCTGCACGACCACTTGGTGGACCTGCTGCTCGACGCCGCCGCGATGGGCGCCTCGTACGTGGAGCGCGAGGGCGTCTCCGTACGGCACGCCGCGCGGTTCCTGCTCGTCGGGACGATGAACCCCGAAGAGGGCGAGCTGCGGCCGCAGTTGCTGGACCGCTTCGGGCTGACCGTCGAGGTCGCCGCGTCGCGCGACCCGGATCAGCGGGTCGAGGTGGTGCGCAGGAGGCTCGCGTACGACGACGACCCCGCCGGGTTCGCCGCCCGCTGGGCGGACGAGGAGAGCGAGCTGCGGGCCCGCATCGTGGCCGCGCGGGCGCTGCTGCCCTCGGTACGGCTGGGCGACCCGGCACTGCGGCAGATCGCCGCGACCTGCGCCGCCTTCGAGGTGGACGGGATGCGCGCGGACATCGTGATGGCGCGTACCGCGACGGCGCTGGCCGCCTGGGCGGGGCGTTCGGACGTCACCGCCGACGATGTACGGCAGGCGGCGCTGCTGGCCCTGCCGCACCGCCGCAGGCGCAATCCGTTCGACGCGCCGGGGCTCGACGAGGACAAGCTCGACGACACGCTGAAGGAGTCCGCCGGGCAGGACGACGGCGGGACCGACGGCAACGACGACGACCCCGATCCGGACGGTGGCGGCGGTGGCGGGCTGCCGCCGCAGCGCGACGGGGACGGCGGTCCGGGCGACACGCCGCAGCAGCAGGAGCCCGCGGCGGACGGGTCCGACACGCCCGCGCAGCCGGAGGCAGACGGGTCCACCGCACGGGGTGGCGGCGGGCAGCAGGCAGCCGCGAAGGCGGCGGAACCCTTCCGTACCCGGATGCTGAGCGTGCCGGGCCTCGGCGAGGGCGCCGCGGGGCGCCGTTCCAGGGCGCGGACCGAGCACGGCCGCACCACCGGTTCACGCCGGCCGCAGGGTGCGCTCACCAAGCTGCATCTGGCGGCGACGGTCCAGGCCGCCGCGCCGCATCAGCGGGCACGCGGGCGCTCGGGCCGCGGGCTCGTGGTGCGCAGGGACGATCTGCGGCAGGCCACCCGCGAGGGGCGCGAGGGCAATCTGGTGCTCTTCGTGGTGGACGCCTCCGGATCGATGGCGGCCCGGCAGCGGATGAGCGCGGTGAAGGGCGCCGTGCTCTCGCTGCTGCTCGACGCGTACCAGCGGAGGGACAAGGTCGGTCTGGTGACCTTCCGCGGGAAGGACGCGGAGATCGCGCTGCCGCCGACGTCGTCGGTGGACGCCGCGGCGGCCCGGCTCGACACGCTGCCGACCGGCGGGCGCACCCCGGTGGCGGCCGGGCTGCTGAAGGCCCATGAGGTGCTGCGGGTCGAGCGGATGCGGGACCCCTCGCGCAGGCCGCTGCTTGTGGTCGTCACCGACGGCCGGGCCACGGGCGGCCCCGATCCGGTCGCGCTGGCGGCGCGTGCGGCGCGGCTGCACGAGGCCGAGGGCGTCGCGTCGGTCGTCGTGGACTGCGAGGCGGGGCCGGTCAGGCTGGGGCTCGCCGGGGAGCTGGCGCAGCGGCTCGGCGGTACCGCCGTGACGCTGGACGAGCTGCGGGCCGAGAGCATCGCGGGGCTGGTGAAGGACGTTGTGAAGGACGTACAGAGCAGTTCGCCGAGGAGGGCAGCGTAATGCCGCAGGGACAGCCGACCACCGTGCCCGAGGACGGGCTCACCACCCGGCAGCGCCGCAACCGGCCGCTGACCATGGTGCACACCGGCATCGGGAAGGGGAAGTCGACCGCGGCCTTCGGGCTCGCGCTGCGCGGCTGGAATCAGGGCTGGCCCATCGGGGTGTTCCAGTTCGTGAAGTCCGCCAAGTGGAAGGTCGGCGAGGAGCGGGCCCTGAAGGTGCTCGGTGACAGCGGTGAGGGCGGGACCGTCGCCTGGCACAAGATGGGCGAGGGGTGGTCCTGGGTCCAGCGGGACATCGAGTCGAGCGAGGAAGCCGCCCGTGAGGGCTGGGAGCAGGTCAAGCGCGATCTGGCGGCGGAGAGCTACCGGCTGGTCGTGCTCGACGAGTTCGCGTACCCGATGCACTGGGGGTGGGTCGACACCGACGAGGTGGTATCCGTACTGCGGGACCGGCCCGGCACCCAGCACGTGGTGATCACCGGGCGGAACGCGCCGCAGCCGCTGCTCGACTTCGCCGACCTGGTGACCGACATGTCCAAGGTCAAGCATCCGATGGACGCGGGGCAGAAGGGGCAGAGGGGCATCGAGTGGTAGCCAGACTCGTCATAGCCGCGCCCTCGTCGGGCAGCGGCAAGACCACGGTCGCCACCGGGCTGATGGCCGCGTTCGCCGGGCGCGGCCTCGCCGTGTCGCCGCACAAGGTGGGGCCCGACTACATCGACCCCGGCTACCACGCGCTGGCGACCGGCCGCCCCGGGCGCAACCTCGACGCGTACCTGTGCGGTACGGAGCTGATCGGGCCGCTCTTCGCACACGGTGCGGCCGGCGCGGATCTGGCGGTCGTCGAGGGGGTGATGGGTCTGTACGACGGGGCGGCCGGGCAGGGCGAGCTGGCGTCCACCGCGCAGATCGCGAAGGTGCTGCGGGCGCCGGTGGTGCTGGTGGTCGACGCGTCGTCGCAGTCCCGGTCGGTGGCCGCGCTGGTGCACGGGTTCGCCTCCTGGGACCCGCGGGTGCGGATCGGCGGGGTGATCCTGAACAAGGTGGGCTCCGACCGGCACGAGGTGCTGCTCCGGGAGGCGCTGGACGAGTCGGGGGTGCCGGTGCTCGGGGTGCTCCGGCGTACCGGGCAGGCCCAGACCCCGTCCCGGCACCTGGGCCTGGTGCCGGTGGCGGAGCGGCGGCCCGACGCGGTGGGCGCGGTCGCGGCGATGGCGGAGCAGGTGCGCGCGGGGTGCGATCTGGAGGCGGTACTGGCGCTGGCGCGGAGCGCGCCGCCGCTGGACGCCGGGGCGTGGGACCCTCGGGAGGCGCTTGCCGTGGGGTCCGGCGACGGGACTGCCGGGGGTGACCAGGCGGCCCCGGGCGGCGGGAAGGCCCGCCGTGCGCGCCCCGTCGTCGCCGTCGCGGGAGGGGCCGCGTTCTCCTTCTCGTACACCGAGCACACGGAACTTCTCACCGCCGCGGGCGCCGATGTCGTCGGCTTCGACCCGCTCCACGACGAGCGGCTCCCCGAGGGCACCGGCGCGCTCGTCATCGGGGGCGGCTTCCCCGAGGTGTACGGACCGGAGCTGTCCGCCAACGAGCCGCTGCGCGGGGCCGTCGCGGAGCTGGCGGCATCCGGCGCGCCGGTCGCCGCCGAGTGCGCCGGGCTGTTGTATCTGTCGCGCTCGCTCGACGGGCATCCGATGTGCGGCGTGCTGGACGCCGAGGCCCGGATGTCGGAGCGGCTGACGCTCGGCTACCGGGACGCGGTGGCCGTGTCGGACAGCTCGCTGGCGCGGGCCGGTACCCGGCTGCGCGCCCACGAGTTCCACCGCACGGTCCTGGAGCCCGGCGCGGGTGCGGTGCCCGCGTGGGGTGTGCACCAGCCGGAGCGCCGGGTCGAGGGGTTCGTCCAGCAGGGTGTGCACGCGAGCTATCTGCACACACACTGGGCCGCGCAGCCCGCGGTCGCCCGCAGGTTCCTGGACCGGTGCGCGGGATGAGCAGGCGGGCCCCCGGCGCGGGACACGGCCGCCGGCGCTCAGCCCGCGAGGCCCACCACCACCCAGATGAACGCCACCCCGGCCACGGTGCAGAGCAGCGTGGAGCGGGCCGGGTGGTCGTGGTGGGCCTCGGGGAGGATCTCGGCGGCGGCGAGATAGAGCAGGACACCGCCGAAGAAGCCGAGATAGCAGCCGAGCGGCTGCTCCGGAAGAGTGAACAGCAGGGTCGACGCCGCGCCCACCACGGGGGCCAGCGCGTCGGCGACCAGCATGACGATCGCCTTGCGCCGTGCGTTCCCGTACAAGCTGGTCAGGGTGTACGTGTTGAAGCCGTCCGCGAAGTCGTGGGTGACCACCGCGACGGCCACGGCGGCGCCCATCCCGTCGCCCACCTGGAAGGCGGCGCCGATCGCGACGCCGTCCATCAGGCTGTGGCCGACCATCGCGGCCGCCGCCGTCAGACCGACCTGGGGCACCCGTTCCTCCGAGGCGCCGTGCGCCGCCTGGCGCACCGCGAGCAGCCGCTCCACCAGGTGGGCGACGAGGAACCCGCCGACGAACAGCAGCAGCGCGGCGGGAACGCCGAAGACCTCACCGCCCGCAGCGCGCAGCGCCTCCGGCAGCAGGTCGAGACCGACCACCCCGAGCATCAGACCGCCCGCCAGGCCCAGCACCAAGTGACGCTTGTCGGTGACCCGCTGGGCCGTCCAGCCGCCGACCAGCGTCATCAGGAACGCGCCGAGCGCGACGAAGACCGCCATGGGCCCTGCCTAGCCCATAACACCCCGGTCCCGCATGTCAACGTCTGAACCCGTCGGAGAGGAAGCCGCCCCCATGACCGCTGTCGGCCCCGGCCCGGCGCGTGCGGCGGAGCATCCGGCGGCCCCGCTCGTCGTGGGCGTCGGGGCCTCCCGGGGGGTCCGCGCCGGCGAGGTGCTCGGGCTGATCGAGGGCGCCCTGCGGGACGCCGGTCTTTCGCCGCTCGATGTCGCCGAGCTGACGACCGTGGACAGCAGGGCCGGTGAGCCGGGGCTGGTCGCCGCGGCCGTACGGCTGGGGGTGCCGCTGCGCCCGTACAGCGCCGCCGCGCTCGCCCGGATCGAGGTGCCCCACCCGTCGGACACGTCGCGGGCCGCGGTCGGCACCCCGTCGGTCGCGGAGGCCGCCGCGCTCGCGGGAGGCGGCGAACTGCTCGTCCCGAAGCGCAAGTCGGCGCCGTACGGCCGGCCGGCGATGGCGACCTGCGCCGTGGTGCGACGGGGCACCCCGGGACCGCCCGGCCCGGACCCCGCCCACCGGACGGCACCGCCCGCCGGGACGGCGCGCCCGGGACTTCCACAACAGCCCCACGTCCACCCTGATGACGGCGGACACCACCTTCACCACGATGGCAGTCATGCGCACACACACTGACGTCCACGATCTCCGGCACCACGGCGACGCGGAGGTGCGGGACTGCGGCCCCGGCGGCCTCACCGACCTCGCGGTCAATGTCAGGGCGGGCACTCCCCCGCCCTGGCTCAGGGACCACATAGCGGGGTCGCTCGGCGGCCTGGCCGCGTATCCCGACGGCCGGGCGGCCCGGGCCGCGGTGGCCGCCCGGCACGGGCTGCCGGTCGAACGGGTCCTGCTGACGGCCGGCGCCGCCGAGGCCTTCGTACTGATCGCCCGCGCCCTTGCGGTGCGCAGACCGGTCGTCGTGCATCCGCAGTTCACCGAGCCGGAGGCGGCGCTGCGCGACGCCGGGCACACGGTGCGGCGGGTCCTGCTGCGTGCGGAGGACGGTTTCCGGCTGGACCCGGCGGCCGTCCCCGGCACGGCGGACCTGGTGGTGGCCGGCAATCCGACCAACCCGACGTCCGTACTGCATCCGGCGGGGACGCTGGCCGCGCTGGCGGCGCCGGGCCGGACGCTGGTGGTGGACGAGGCGTTCATGGACGCGGTGCCCGACGAGCGCGAGTCGCTGGCGGGCCGTACCGATGTGCCCGGCCTGATCGTCCTGCGCAGCCTCACCAAGACCTGGGGGCTCGCGGGGCTGCGGATCGGCTATGTGCTGGCCGAGCCGGAGACCGTGGAGCTGCTGGCGCGGGCGCAGCCGCTGTGGCCGGTGTCCACCCCGGCGCTGGCCGCGGCCGAGGCGTGCTCGGCGGCCCCCGCGCTCGCCGAGGCCGCGCTCGCCGCGCACGCCATCGCCGCGGACCGCGCCCATCTGCTGGCCGGTCTCGCGGAGTTCGACGAGGTACGGGCGGTCGAGCCGGCCGAGGGCCCGTTCGTACTGGTCCGGATGGAGCGCGCCGACGAGGTGCGGGAGCGGCTGCGGAGGCTGGGCTTCGCGGCCCGCCGCGGTGACACCTTTCCAGGGCTCGGGCCCGAGTGGCTGCGGCTCGCGGTGCGCGACCGCGCGACGACCAACCGATTCCTGCAAGCGCTCGACCAGGCGCTGACCGGAATCTCCGGCTGACCTCCGGACGGCCGGGCGGGGGCCGCACTCTGATGCGGCCCCCGCCTGTCCCCCCCTGCCCCCTGCCCCTCCCCTTTTCCCCTGCCCCCGCTCCCCCCTGCTTCCCCCCCCTCGGGCCACACCCCCCGTGCGGCCCGGGCTCCCCTGCGGGTCAGGCCTTGTTGCGGCTCCGTCCGCGGGCCACCGCGAGCGCACCGCCGCCGGCCAGCACCAGGGCCGCCGCGCCTCCCGCGATGTACGGAGTCACGGAGCTGCCCCCGGTCTCCGCGAGGTGTTCCTTCTCCGGCGCGGTCACGGGCTTCGGGTGGGCCACGGTCTGCTCCTTGACCCCGGGGGCCGGGGTGGGCTGCGCCGGGTGGCCGCCGCCGTGGTGGCTCGGCGGGGCCGCCTTCGGCGACTCGCAGGTCGCCTGCGCGAGGGTGACCTCGCCCCGGACATCGGCGACGTTCAGCTTCAGGGGGTTGACCGACACCTTGAGCTGCAACGCGGTGGCAGCCGCCGTACGGGACGTCGTGCTGGTCTTCGAGAGGTCGAGGGTGATGTCACCGACGGCGGGCACGTGGACCTGCGTCGTGCCACCGGCGGTGAGCGTGATCCTCTTGCCGAGCACGGTCACGTGGCCGAGTACGTTCGACTCCGCGTGCGGCCGCGCACCGGCCTCGCAGACCGCCTTCGACGTGACCTTCTCGACCTCGATCAGCGACAGCAGCGGCAGCCCGGGGACATGGACCGACGCGCGGGCGATGTTGGCGTACCCCTCGGCCTTGTGCCGGTCGGCCGTCGCACGGGCGGTGGCGACGTCGGCGCGCAGCAGGCTGAACGTGCGGCCCTGGTCGACGCCGTCCAGCTTCGCGGTCAGCGCGGTCTTGTCCGCGCTCGCCGGTGCGTGCACCTCGTTGAGCGCGACCGTGAGCGGTACGTCGACGGTCTTGTTGAGCAGCGAGACATCGAGCCCGGTACGGAGCACGACAGCACTCGCCTTTCCGTCGCTGCCGGTGGTCGCCTGCGCGGGTGCCGCGGCGAGGAGCGCCGCGGGGCCCGCGGTCAGCGCGGCGGCCACGAGGACGGTGGCCGTACGGCGTGCGGGCATACGGAAGGTGTTGCTGTTCAAGGCGGTGGAACCCCCACAAGAGACATGACGTCGCCGGGGGCGCGGTTCCACGGGGACTTCGTGGGTGCGCCGGCGACCGAGACACCGGAATCTTTACGCACTGTGGGTGAACGGTCAGCGACCTGACGTGAGTTCACTCCAAAGTGGCGTTTCCGCGTCCGCATTCGAATCCCCAGGCACGGGAGTTCCCCTGAACCCCTCGTTTCACTGCCGAGCGCTGCCTCCGAGGTCGTGCGCCGGTGGACTCGCAGGGCGCGCACCAGGTGCCTCAACGAGTACCGGAGCCCTCACGTCACGCCCGGTCAACCCCGCGCGACACAGGGCGTCAACGCGATCGGCCCGCGCCCCCCTCCCTCCCCTCACCCCACCTGACGGCCTTCGAGGATCACCCGGTGCGGGGCGCCCAGCACCCGCACGTCCTCGCGCGGGTCCTCCGTGTACACCACGAGGTCCGCGGGCGCGCCCTCCGCGAGCCCCGGCCTGCCCAGCCACTCGCGGGCGCCCCAGGACGCCGCCGACAGCACGTCGGACACCGGGATGCCCGCCTTCACCAGCTCCGCCGCCTCCTCGGCGACCAGGCCGTGCGGCAGCGACCCGCCCGCGTCCGTCCCGACGTAGACCGGGACACCCGCGTCGTAGGCGGAGCGGACGGTGTCGTAGCGCCGCTCGTGCAGCCGCCTCATATGCGCAGACCAGCGCGGGTACTTGGCGTCGCCGCCGGCGGCGAGCAGCGGGAAGGTCGCGATGTTCACCAGCGTCGGTACGATCGCGACCCCCCGCTCGGCGAAGAGCGGAATGGTCTCGTCGGTGAGCCCGGTGGCGTGCTCGACGCAGTCGATCCCGGCCTCCACGAGATCGCGCAGCGAGTCCTCGGCGAAGCAGTGCGCGGTGACCCTGGCACCGAGCCGGTGCGCCTCGGCGATCGCCGCCTCCACCTCCCCGCGCGGCCAGCAGGCGGACAGGTCCCCGGTGTCCCGGTCGATCCAGTCGCCGACGAGCTTGACCCAGCCGTCGCCGTTCCGGGCCTCCCTGGCGACGTACTCGACGAGGTCCCCCGGCTCGATCTCATGGGCGTAGTTCCGGATGTAGCGGCGGGTGCGCGCGATGTGGCGGCCCGCCCGGATGATCTTCGGGAGGTCGGCGCGGGCGTCGATCCACCGGGTGTCGGAGGGCGACCCCGCGTCCCGCAGCAGCAACGCCCCGGCCTCCCGCTCGCCGAGCGCCTGCTTCTCGGCGGTGGCTTCGTCGACCGCCCCGCGCGCGTCGAGCCCGACGTGGCAGTGCGCGTCGACCAGACCGGGCAGCGCCCACCCCCGCACCGTGACGGCCTCCGCGGCCGGGCGTACGTAGGTGATCCGCCCCCCGACCACCCACAGCTCGTCCCTGACGTCGTCGGGCCCGACCAGCACCCGCCCCTTCACATGCAGCACCGCGTGATCGCTCATGCGGCGAGCCTAACGACGGTACGGCGCAGGGCGGGAGGGGCCTCGGAGCCCGCTCAGTACCATCGGACCGGCAGCCCGAACGAACTCGCGAAGAGAGCACCACAGTGACGCACCCCTTCCTTGACCTCGCCCCGCTCACCCCCGCGCACTTCGCCGCGATCGAGCGGCAGACGGCCTCGCTGCTCGGCACCCGGCAGGATGTCGTGATCATGCAGGGGGAGGCGCTGCTGCCGCTGGAGGGATGCATCCGCTCCGGTGCGCGGCCGGGCTCCACCGCGCTCAATGTGATCACCGGGCCGTACGGCCAGACCTTCGGCAACTGGCTGCGCGACTGCGGGGTCACCGTGGTCGACCTGGCCGTGCCGTTCCACACCGCGGTCACCGCTGCCCAGGTGCGCGAGGCGCTCGCCGCCCGCCCGGAGATCGACTTCGTGTCCCTGGTCCACGCGGAGGCCGCGACCGGCAACACCAACCCGGTCGCGGAGATCGGTGAGGCGGTCCGGGCGCACGGAGCGCTCTTCATGCTGGACGCGGTCGCGTCGGTGGGCGCGGAGCCGCTGCTGCCGGACGCCTGGGGGGTGGACCTCTGCGTGATCGGCGGGCAGAAGGCGATGGGCGGCCCCGCCGGGGTCTCGGCCGTCTCCGTGAGCGAGCGGGCCTGGCAGCGGTTCGCGGAGAACCCGCAGGCTCCGCGCCGCTCGTACCTGTCGCTGCTCGACTGGAAGGAGCGCTGGATCGACGCGGGCCGCACCGCCCTGCCGCACGCCCCCGCCCAGCTGGAGATGCTGGCGCTGGGGGCCTGTCTGGAGCGGATCGAGTCGGAGGGCGCCGCGGCCGTGATGGACCGGCACGCACGGGCCGCGGCGGCCACCCGGGCCGGCGCGCTCGCCCTCGGCGGCGGACTGGCGCCGTTCGTGCACGAGGCCCGGGACGCGGCCCCGGTGGCCACCACGCTCCGCACCCCGGCCGGGGTCGACGCGTCGGAGCTGGTCGCGCAGGCCCTGGCGGCCGACCCGACACTGCCGCTGATCGCGGGCGGCGGGGCGCTGGCCGGGGAGATGCTGCGGATCAACCACTACGGTCCGGACGCCACCCAGGGTGTGGTGCACTCCTCGCTCGCGGCACTGGGTGCCGCGCTGAGCGATGCGGCGCTGGGCGGTTCGGGCGCTCCCGTGGATCTGGAGGCCGCGCGCGGTGCGGTGTCGGCGGCCTGGCAGCGCGGCTGAGCCGGCGGCCCCGCACGGCGGTGGGCTGTGTGCTGCCCGGTGCCCGGGCAGCACACAGCCCACCTAATGAAAGAATTGCAGAATGCAGAATTCCGGCTTTTACCAGTACAGCGCTCCGTTTTCTTCTGCCCGCTTTCCCGGACCCTAAACGCAGGATTCTCAACAGCCCGACCAGCGGGTTTCGGACACGCGTCACGAAGGTTACACACATGTGACCGACCCCACAGGTCGGGCGGTTTGCCCGGTAATTCCGGGACAAATCAGCCATATTCGCGACCGGGCGGGCTCCGACCCGCGCCCGCGCGGTAACACGGACTGCACTTTTGGCCAACCCCGCGCCAGAATGCATTTTTTGAATTTGCTGGGTAAATTCCCTTACATGACCGCCGCGCAAGAAGACCTTGTACGTGCCCGTAGCGAATTCCACGAGATCGACACCCCACGAGTGGAGGACGGGGCCGCGATCTGGCGTATCGCCCGCGACTCCGAGGTACTGGACCTCAACTCCTCGTACAGCTACCTGCTGTGGTTTCGCGACTTCGCAGCGACCTCTGTGGTGGCGCGTGACACGACCGGTGCCCCCATCGGCTTCGTCACCGGATACGTGCGCCCGGACCGCCCCGAAGCCCTCGTCGTCTGGCAGGTGGCCGTCGACCAGGCATACCGCGGCCAGGGCCTCGCCGGTGTGCTGCTGGACGGGCTGACCGCCAAGGTCACCGCCAGGGGAGTGGTTCGGGAGCTCGAAACCACCATTTCGCCGGACAACACCGCGTCCGACCGCCTGTTCCGCTCGTTCGCAAAGCGGCATGGGGCAGCAGTGGAACGTGAAGTGCTCTTCGACGGCGAAATGTTCCCCGAAGGGACGCACCAGCCGGAAGTGCTGTACCGCATCAGCCCCATCTCGGCCTGACTGACATCCCTCACCCCAGGAGACTTGCTGTGACCATCACCCCGCCCGCCCTGAGTGTCTTCGAGACTCTTGAGTCGGAGGTGCGCAGTTACTGCCGCAGCTGGCCGGCCGTGTTCGACCGTGCCCAGGGCAGCTACCTCCATGACGAGGACGGCCACACCTACCTCGACTTCTTCGCCGGTGCCGGATCGCTCAACTACGGCCACAACAACCCGGTGCTCAAACGCGCGCTGATCGACTACATCGAGCGTGATGGCATCACCCACGGCCTTGACATGGCCACCACGGCGAAACGGGCCTTCCTGGAGTCCTTCCAGAACGTGATCCTGCGCCCGCGTGACCTGCCGTACAAGGTGATGTTCCCGGGCCCGACAGGCACCAACGCCGTCGAGTCGGCGCTGAAGCTGGCCCGCAAGGTCAAGGGCCGCGAGTCCGTCGTCTCGTTCACCAACGCCTTCCACGGCATGTCGCTCGGCTCGCTCGCCGTGACCGGCAACGCCTTCAAGCGGGCCGGCGCCGGTATTCCGCTGGTGCACGGCACGCCGATGCCGTTCGACAACTACTTCGACGGCCAGATCCCGGACTTCCTCTGGTTCGAGCGCCTGCTGGAGGACCGGGGATCCGGTCTCAACAAGCCCGCCGCCGTGATCGTCGAGACGGTCCAGGGCGAGGGTGGCATCAACGTGGCGCGCGCCGAGTGGCTCCGCGCGCTCCAGGATCTCTGCCACCGCCAGGACATGCTGCTGATCGTCGACGACATCCAGATGGGCTGCGGCCGGACCGGTGGCTTCTTCTCCTTCGAGGAAGCGGGCATCACCCCCGACATCGTCACCCTGTCCAAGTCCATCAGCGGCTACGGACTGCCCATGTCGCTCTGCCTCTTCAAGGGCGAGCTCGACGTGTGGGAGCCGGGCGAGCACAACGGCACCTTCCGCGGCAACAACCCGGCGTTCGTCACCGCCACCGCGACCCTTGAGACGTACTGGGCCGACGGCCAGATGGAGAAGCAGACGCTGGCCCGCGGCGAGCAGGTCGAGCGCGCGCTGCTGGCCCTCGTCGAGGAGAACGACGGCGCGGGCGTGAGCTTCCGCGGCCGCGGCCTCGTCTGGGGCATCGAGTTCGAGGACAAGCCGCGCGCCACGGCCGTCTGCCGCCGCGCCTTCGACCTCGGGCTGCTCCTGGAGACCTCGGGTCCGGAGAGCGAGGTCGTCAAGCTGCTGCCGCCGCTGACCGTTTCCTCCGAAGAACTCGACGAGGGCCTGAGCATCCTGGCCCGCGCCGTCCGCGAGACCGCCTGACGCGCGGCGCATCCGCCGCGCAGCGACCCGCAACACAGAGAAAGGCACACGTCACAGTGATTGTCCGATCGTTCAAGGACGTCGAGGGAACCGACCGGCACATCAAGTCCAAGTCGGGGACCTGGGAGAGCAAGCGCATCGTGCTCGCCAAGGAGAAGGTCGGCTTCTCCCTGCACGAGACCATCCTGTACGCGGGGACCGAGACGTCGATGTGGTACGCCAACCACATCGAGGCCGTGCTCTGCACCAAGGGCGAGGCCGAGCTCACCAACGACGACACCGGCGAGGTCCACTGGATCGAGCCCGGCACCATGTACCTCTTGAACGGGCACGAGAAGCACACTCTGCGCCCGAAGACCGATTTCCACTGCGTCTGCGTCTTCAACCCTCCGGTCACCGGACGGGAGGACCACGATGAGAACGGCGTTTACCCGCTGCTGACCGAGGAGGTCTGAACAGCCATGACCGAAGTACTGTCCAACATCCGGGCGGATCTCTATCCCACCCGTGGTGCGAGTGAAGTGACCACCCCCCGCCAGGATCCGGTGGTCTGGTCGCAGCCCGGCGCGGCGGGCCCGATTTCCCAGCCGGAGCTCCAGGGCTTCGAGCGGGACGGGTTCCTCACCGTGGGCGAGTTGCTCACGGACGATGAAGTGGCCCTCTACCGTGCGGAACTGGACCGGCTGGTAGCCGACCCGGTCGTCCGCGCCGATGAGCGCTCCATCATCGAGCCGAAGTCTCAGGACGTACGGTCGGTCTTCGAGGTGCACAAGCTCAGCGAGGTCTTCGCGCGGCTGGTGCGGGACGAGCGGCTGCTGGACCGGGCCCGGCAGATCCTGGGGTCGGACGTCTACGTCCACCAGTCCCGGATCAACGTCAAGCCGGGGTTCGGCGCCAGTGGCTTCTACTGGCACTCGGACTTCGAGACGTGGCACGCCGAGGACGGTCTGGCGAACATGCGGACCGTGTCCGTCTCGGTCGCGCTGACCGAGAACTTCGACACCAACGGCGGCTTGATGATCATGCCCGGCTCGCACCAGCACTTCCTGGGGTGCGCGGGCAGGACGCCGAAGGACAACTACAAGCGGTCGCTCCAGATGCAGGACGCGGGCATCCCGTCGGACGCGGCGCTGACGCGGATGGCGGACGAGCACGGCATCAAGCTCTTCACCGGCCGGGCCGGTTCGGCCACCTGGTTCGACTGCAACTGCATGCACGGTTCGGGTGACAACATCACTCCGTACGCCCGCAGCAATGTCTTCATCGTGTTCAACAGTGTGGACAACGCAGCGGTGGAGCCCTTCGCGGCTCCGATCCGGCGGCCCGAGTTCATCGGGGCGCGGGACTTCACTCCGGTGAAGTGATCTGAGATACGCGGGAGGGGGACGGCACACGGTGCCGTCCCCCTCCCGCGTATACCGGTGCCTCCCCGGCTCAGCCGGAGAGCGCGTCGAGGAGCCGGTCGACGTCGGCGGCCGAGTTGTAGAGGTGGAAGGCGGCGCGCAGATTGCCCGCGCGGTCGGAGAGTTCGACACCCGCCCGGCTGAGCTCGTCACGGCGGTGGCCCAGCCCCGGGGCCGCGACGATCGCCGAGCCGGGAGCCGCGACGACGCGCTGCCCGATCCGGTCGAGCCCCGCCCGGAAGCGGTCGGCGAGCGCGGCGTCGTGGCGCTGGACCGCCGCGGGCCCGATCTCCTCGATCAGGGCGAGGGACCGCCGGGCTCCGGCGTACGAGAAGAGACTCGGGCTCTCGTCGAACCGCCGCGCGGAGTGGGCCAGTTCACCCACCGGCCCGTAGCAGCTGTTCCAGGGCTCCTCCCCCGCGACCCATCCGGCGAAGACCGGCGTCAGCCCGCCCAGGTCCTCGGGGACGACCAGGAAGGCGACGCCGCGCGGGCAGGTCAGCCATTTGAAGGCGACGGCCACGGTGTAGTCGTCCCCGGCCGCGTCGAGCGGGAGCCATCCCGCCGACTGCGACGCGTCCACCAGGGTGCGGGCCCCGTGGGCACGGGCCGCGGCCCGGATCGCGTCGAGGTCGGCGATCCGGCCGTCGGCCGACTGCACCGCGCTCACCGCGACGAGCGCGGTGCCCGGACGGACCGCTTCGGCCAGCGACTCCAGTGGCGCGAAACGCACCTTGAGATCGGCACGCACCACGAAGGGGTTCACCACCGAGCTGAAATCGTCCTCGGCGACCAGTACTTCGGCGCCCTCGGGGAGCGACGTGGCGATCAGCCCGGTGAAGACGGCGACGGATGCCCCGGCCGCGACGCGGGAGACCGGGACCCCCGCGATCCGGGCGAAGGAGGCGCGGGACGCCTCCACATCGGCGAACATGTCGGTCGGCCTGCCCGCGGCCGCCCTCGTCACCGCGGTGTGCATCGCGGCGACGGTGCGGGCCGGGAGCAGTCCGCTGCTCGCGGTGTTCAGATACGTCATCTCGGGCGCGAACTCGGCGCCTGCCAAGGTCTCCATGGAGTCCACTCTGCGGCCCCGGCCGGTCTCCGTCCATGGCGCGGAAATCTCGGACACCACAAAGCAGCGCTTATGGAGCGGACCTGACCTGCGCGTTCTCCCTCCTGTGCGGGACTCGTTCATGCACCGGCGTACGCCACCACATCGATTTCGACCAGGATGTCCATGAGCTCGGAGCCCACCGTGGTGCGCACCGGGTACGGGGCGGTGAAGAACTCGCCGTACGCCGCGTCGAAGGCGGCGAAATCCCGGTGCAGATCGGCCAGATGCACGGTCACCTTGACGGCGTCGTCCAGGGTCAGCCCGCGCTCGGCGAGCACCGCCCGGACGTTGCGCAGCGCCTGGGCGGTCTGCTGTCCGACCGTGCCGGGCGGTTCCCCGGTCGCCGGGTCCTGCGGGCCGAACCCGGCCGTGTACAGAAACCCTCCGGCCGGCACGCCCTGGCTGTAGGCCCCGGCGGGCCGGGGCGCGTGCGCACTGCGTACCGCCCGCCTGCCGGCCCGCTCCCCCCGCTGTCCTGGTGGCGTGCTCATCCGGTCAGGTCCCCTTCCCTCTCGTTGACACCGGCGAAGTGGCGCAGTTTCTCCTCGTCCACGCTCACGCCCAGGCCGGGTCCGGTGGGCACCCGCAGCCGGCCGCCTTCGAGGTGCAGCGGCTCGATGATGTCGTCGGCGTGCAGGTAGTACATGCTGTCGATCGCCCGTGAGAGCACCGGTGTGCTGGACACGACCGCCAGATGTGCCGCGGTCGCGATGCCCAGCTCGCCGCCGCTGTGCAGATTCATCCCGAGCCCGAACGTCTCGCAGTGGGCGGCGAGCGCCTTGGTCGCGGCGATTCCGCCCCACTTGTAGACGTCGCCGTGGATCACGTCGACGGCGTTCAGCCGCATCGCCGGGGCAAACTCCTCGAAACGGACGACACACATATTGGTGCACAGCGGGATCCGGACCTTGGCGTGCACCTGGCTCATGCCCTCGATGCCCACACAGGGGTCCTCCAGGTACTCCAGGTCGAGTTCCTCCAGGGCGATCCCGGCGCGCACCGAGTCGGGGACCGACCAGGCCGCGTTCGGGTCGACCCGCAGGTCCACCCGGGGCAGGGCCCCGCGGACCGCCCGCAGAATGGCGACGTCACCGGCGACGTCCCTGGTGCCCTTGAGCTTGACCGCGTCGAAGCCGCCCTCGGCCACGACCCGTGCGGTGTGCTCGGCCAGCGCCTGCGGCAGCCCGTCGGCGCCCACCCCGGGCGCGTCGGCGCGGGTCACCAGCGCGGTGATCGGGACCTCGTCGCGCACCGGCCCGCCCAGCAGGTCGGTGACCGACTGCCCGGTCGCCTTGCCCATCGCGTCCCAGCAGGCCACGTCCAGGGCGGCGATGGCCGCGTAGCCCAGATAGCCGTGGAAGAAGGGCACCATGTGCTGTTTGCGGTGGAAGCTCTCCAGCGCGAACGGGCTGGTGCCGATCAGGTCGGCGGCGAGCGCTTCGACGATCGCCGCGACCGGGCGGCCCCACATCGTCTCGCCCCAGCCGTCGACACCCGTGTCGGTACGGATCCGCACCACCGTGCGGGTCTCCCCCGTCTTGGTCTCGAACGAGCTGGTGAACGGGTTGACCAGCGGAAGGTTCACAACCCATACGTCGACATCGGTGATCTTCATATCTCTCTCTGTCTCTCCTCGGGTCCGGCTCGGTTCAGTGCTGCGGTGGCTCAGTGGTTCAGCGGGACGCCGCGTCGAACGCGCGGATCGCGCGGGCCAGCCCGGCGGCCCGGTCGTCGAGCAGCCGGGCGCCGCTCTCCGCCTCGGCGCCGGACGCATCGTCGGTCGAACCGCCGACCCGCTCCCACTCGCCGTGGCGCTCCACGGTCAGCCCCGGGTACGGCGGGTTGTCGAAGAGCGGTGGGGGCTCGACGGGCGGGCGCGCCGGTACCGGTGTGCGGACGAGACGCGGATGGGCCGCCAGCATCAGCGAGGTCTCGAACCACCCGGCGTGGCCGGGGGTGATCCCGGGCCTGCCCCCGTCGTCCGCACCGGAGGTGACGGTCCAGTACGAGCAGGCGGCGACCGTCACCTCGGAGCGCAGCGCGAACCGCTTCACGGCGAGGCGCATGATCTCGTCATTGCCGCCGTGTCCGTTCACCACCATGATCCGGCGGTATCCGCTGGTCACGAGCGAGTCCAGGATGTCGTCCAGGACCGCGCCCAGAGTGGCGGCGGAGAGCGAGACGGCGGCGGCGAACAGATGGTGCGGGCTGTGCCCGAACGGCAGGGCAGGGAGCCGGACCAGTTCCGGAACGTCCCCTTCCCGGTCGAGCAGGGCGCCCGCCCGGTCGATCACCGCCTCGGCGAGCAGGGTGTCGGTGCCCATCGGCAGATGACCGGCATGCTGTTCCTGGGACCCGATGGGCAGCAGGGCGATGCCGTGCTCGCCGGCGGCGCGCACCTCGCCCCAGGTCAGTTCGGTCAGCCGGGTCTGTCCGGTCGTCGGTTGCAGTTGGCTCACAGCGCTACCTCCTCGAAACTCCGCCGTGGCAGAGTCGGCGCATGGTGCAGAGACGTTCTCCGTTGCGGTTGGTGCCCGAGCCCGCTCCGGCCCCCCTCGCGTCCGGCGCCCGGCGGACGCTCGGCGCGGTCGAGCTGGTGCCCGGCCGGATCACGGCGGCCGTCCTGACGATGTCGGGCGCCGTGCTGGAACGGGCGGAGACCACGTACGACGCGGGCGCGGCGACACCGCGCGACATCGACGCAGCGCTCGCCGGGGCGGCCCGGGTCTTCGCCGGTCATGACCCGGACGGGGTAGGGGTGGCCGCCGCCGGGCTCGTCGACCCGGGCGCGGGCCTGATCACCGAGGTCAACGACGTCCCCGGACTGCACGGCTATCCGGTGGCGGCACGGCTGGGCGCGCTGACCGGGCTGCGGGTGCGGGTCGAGCACCGGGCCAGGCTCCAGGTGCTCGGCGACCGCTGGTTCGGTGCGGGCCGCGGACGGCGTACCTTCGCATCGGTCTCGACGGGCGGGGTGCTGGGCGTGGGCATCCTCTACGACGGTGAGGTGCTGGCCCCGCCGGGTGGCCGCAGCGGCGCCCATATGACCGTGTCGGCCAGCGGTGATCCGTGCACCTGCGGCCGTCGCGGCTGCTGGAAGACCGTGGCCACGACCCGCTGGCTGCGGGAGCGCGCCCGGGCGGCCGGGCTCGGCGACCGGGTTTCGCTGGCCGGGCTGGTGGAGCGGACGGACGGGCCGGCCCGCCGGGTGGTCGAGGAGTACGCGCGGAACCTGGCCCTGGGCCTGGTCAATGTGCAGCAGCTCTTCGCCCCCGGACTCTTCGTGCTGCACGGCGAGGCACGGGAGGGCGGCGAGCGGTTCCGGACGCTGATCGAGGAACGGCTGCGCGCCGACAGCGCCGACGGGGCGTCGGGCGCCGCCGAACAGCCGAGGGTGCTGGTCGGCGCGGCGGCCGTGGACGATGTGGCGCTGCTGGGCGGGGCCGGTCTCGTTCTGTCGTACCTGTAGGGCAGCGCCGCGCGTGACGGCCGGGCCCGGGAGGTCCGTGCGTACGGTGGCGGGCGCCGCGGCGGTCCCGGTCATCGCGGGCCCGTCCCTGCCGCGCCGTCCCGCGGCCCGGCCGTCCGGCGTGCGGTGCGCGGGTCCGGGTCCGGCACCGCGTCGAGGAGCCGGCGGGTGTACTCGTGCCGGGGGCGCCGGAACACATCGGCGGCGTCGCCGACCTCCACCAGGGCGCCCCGGCGCATCACGGCGACCCGGTCGGCCACCTGGCGCACGACGGCCAGGTTGTGCGAGACGAAGACATACGTCAGGCCGAGGCGCTGCTGGAGCTCCGCGAGCAGATCCAGGATCCTCGCCTGCACCGAGACGTCCAGGGCGCTGGTGGGTTCGTCGAGCACCACGAGCCGGGGTTCGATGGCGAGTGCGCGGGCGATCGAGACGCGCTGGCGCTGGCCGCCGGAGAACTCGTGCGGATAGCGGTCCTGGATGCCCGCGTCCAGACCGACCGCCTCCAGGAGATCGCCGACGCGCTCCCTGGTGCGGGCCCGGCCACGCCGGCCGCGCGCGGCCGGATCGTGGGTGACCAGGGGTTCCGCCACGATGTCGGCGATCCGCATCCGCGGGTTCATGCTGGAGTAGGGGTCCTGCAGGACGACCTGCATCTCACGCCGGACGGCCCGCAGCTGGGCGGAGCTGAGTGTGCCGAGGTCCTGCCCCGCGAACCGCACGCTCCCGGCGGTGGGTTCGACGAGCCGCAGCAGCAGCCTGGTCAGCGTGGTCTTGCCGCACCCCGATTCGCCGACCAGGGCCAGCGTCTCGCCCTCGTACACCGTCAGCGACACGTCGTCCACCGCCACGCTCACCGGCCTGCTGCCGAACTCCTTCCGGAGAGAGTCGAGTTCGAGCAGTGGACGGCCTTGTCCGGGGCGCGGTGCGGGCTCCGCACCGGCGCCCGGGCCGGGGTCTGTGCCGGGCTGTGCCGGGCCGGTTCCGGATGTCATGCCGGCTCCAATCGAGGGGTCGCGTCCAGGAGTCGGCGGGTGTAGTCGTCCGCCGGGTGGGCGAAGACGTCCAGGACGCCACCGGTCTCCACGACCCTGCCGTGGTTCATGACGGCGACCCGGTCGGCGGTCTCGGCCACCACGCCGAGGTCGTGGGTGATGAGGACGACGGCCATGCCGTGCCGTTGCCGGAGCTCGACGAGGAGGTCGAGGATCTGCCGCTGCACGGTGACGTCCAGCGCGGTGGTCGGCTCGTCGGCGATGAGCACCCGCGGCCTGCCCACCAGCGCGGTCGCGATCATCACGCGCTGGCGCAGCCCGCCGGAGAGCTCGTGCGGGTACTGCCGGTAGCGGCGTTCCGGGTCGGGGATGCCGACCTCGTCCAGTGCCGCGACGGCGGCCTCCCCGGCGCGGGCCCGGGACAGCCCCTGGTGGTGCCGGAGCACTTCGGCGACCTGGCTGCCGACGCGTTGGAGCGGGTCGAGGCTGGTCACCGGGTCCTGGAAGACCATGGCGATGTCATGTCCCCTGATCCGCCCGAGTTCCTTCTCGGAGAGCGCGAGCAGGTCCTGGCCGTCGAAGAGGATCTCGCCGCCGCTGTAGACGCAGAGCGGAGCCGGGTTGAGGCGCAGCACGGAGAGGGCGGTGGCCGTCTTCCCACTGCCGGACTCCCCGACCACGGCGAGCGTCTCGCCCGCGGCGACCTCCAGGGAGACGCCCCGTACGGCGTGCACGGTGGAGCTTTCGAGCCGGAAGTCGACGCTGAGGTCGCTGATGCGGAGCAGCGGCTCCGCCTGACTGGCTTTCATCGGCGGTACGCCTTCGGGTCCGCGACGTCGCGCAGGGCGTCGCCGGTGATGTTGACAGCGAGCGAGGTGACCATCAGGGCGGCTCCCGGGAAGACGGCGAGCCACCAGGAGGTGCCCAGGTAGAGCTGTCCGTCGGAGAGCATCGAGCCCCAGGTGACGGTCTCCTTGGGGACCCCGAGGCCGAGGTAGCTCAAGGACGCCTCCGCGACGATGGCGGCGGCGACGTGCAGGGTGCCGATGGTGGCGAGGGGCGCCATCACGTTGGGCAGCAGATGGCGGCGCATGATGGCGGCGTCCGTGACGCCGATGGCCCGTGCCTCGGTGATGAAGTCGCGGGAGCGCAGCGACATGACCTCGGAGCGGACGACGCGGGCGTAGGAGACCCAGCCGGTGAAGCCGAGCACGAGGATCACGTACCAGAGGCCGGAGCCGAGGAAGCCGACGATGGCCAGCGCCAGCAGGATCGCCGGGAAGGCGAGCTGGACGTCGGCCAGCCGCATCAGTACGCGGTCGGTCCAGCCTCCGAAGTACCCGGATGCGAGGCCGGCGGCCGTGCCGATGACTCCGGCGAGGAGCGCGGCGCCCGCGCCGACCAGGAGCGAGACCCGGGTGCCGTAGACGACCCGGGACAGCATGTCCCGGCCGAGCTGGTCGGTGCCGAGGAGGTGGGCGCTGCTGCCGCCGTGCTGCCAGGCGGGCGGCCGGAGCCGCAACAGCAGGTTCTGCGCGTTCGGGTCGCAGGGGGCGATGAGCGGGGCGAACACGGCGGCGATCAGCATGACCGCGAGTACGGCCAGGGCGGCGACGGCGAGCCGGTTGCGCAGCAGGGCCCGCAGCGCGGCGGATCCGGGGCCGCCGCCCCGAGCGGTGGGGCGGGTGGCCGGCGGGGTGGTGGTGGTCGGAGGCAGCGGACTCATCGGGATGACCTCACCCTCGGGTCGAGGAAGCTGTAGGAGAGGTCCACCAGCAGGTTCACCACGACGAAGGTGGCGGCGAAGAAGAGGACGGTGGCCTGGACCAGCGGGAAATCCCGTTTGGAGATGGCCTCGATGGTCAGCTGTCCCACGCCGGGCCAGGAGAAGACCTGTTCGGTGAGGATCGCGCCGCCGAGCAGGCTGCCCACTTCGAGCCCGACCACCGTGATCACGGGCAGCGAGGCATTGCGCAGCCCGTGTCTGAGCACCACCTCGACCGGGCCGAACCCCTTGGCCCTGGCGGTCCGGATGTGGTCGGAGGAGAGCACGTCGATCAGTGAGGACCGCAGCAGCCGCGCCACCACCGCGACGGAGTAGACGGCGAGGGTGACCGAGGGCAGGACGAGGTTGGCGAAGGTGCCGTATCCGGACGCCGGAAGGACGTGCAGCCCCACCGCGAAGACGAGGATCAGCAGGATGCCGACCCAGAAGGGCGGCGTGGACTGCCCGAGCAGCACCCCGGTCATCACTCCGCGGTCGCAGGCCCGGCCGCGGCGCATGGCCGCGAAGATCCCGGCGGGCACCGCGACGACCAGGGTCACCACCAGTGCGGCGCCCGCGAGTTGGAGGGTGGCGGGCAGCCGGTCGGCCAGCACGGTCCTGACCGGCTCGTTGTAGAAGAGGGAGTTGCCGAAGTCGAGGCGGGGCAGCCCCCACAGGAAGTCCAGGTACTGGGTGAACAGCGGCCGGTTCAGGCCGAGGCTCGCGCGCAGCACGGTCTCCTGGTGGGCGGTGGCGTCCGGCGGGAGGAGCTGTTTGACGGGGTCGCCGGAGAGCCGGACCAGGAAGAACGAGACGGTCGCCGTGCACAGCAGGACGAGCAGCGCGGTGCCGAGCCGGACCAGGACGCCGCGCAGCAGTCGGGTCCGGTCGCGGGCGGTCCGGGCCGGGGTGGCCGGCGTACCGTCCGGTTCCGACGTGTCCGGTTCCCGGAGGGACAGGTCGCTCATACCGTGACCTCCGCGTTCTGCATGGCCAGCGAGCCCGCGGCGCCCGGTTTCCAGCGGGGCCGTGCGTTGCGGGCGAGGATGTTGTCGAGCTGGTAGAGGAAGACGAAGGGCGCCTGCTCGCGCATCAGCCGCTGGAGGTCGGAGAAGGCGCGGGCGCGTCCGGCGGGGTCGACGCCGAGTTCCTCGGTGTCGATGAGCCGGTCCGCCTCCTTGGAGTGCCAGCGGCTCTGCCTGCGGTCGCTGCGTACGACGGACTGGAGCATGCTCTCGCCGTCGAGGGTCCAGACGGTGCTCGCGGCCAGGTACATCGGACCGAGCGCGCCGTGGTCGTCGGAGGTGAGCCGGGCCGCGTACGTACCGGGGTCGAGGAGGGCGACGCGGGCGTGCACCCCGGCCTCGGCGAGGAGTCCCGACAGCGCTTCGGCGACATTGGAGTCGACGTTGGACGCGGTGAGCGTGGTGGAGAAGCCGTGCGGGTAACCGGCCTCGGCGAGCAGCGCTCGGGCCCTGGACGCCGAGCGGGTGAAGGGTGTGACGGACGGGTCGAAGCCGAAGGCGCCGCGCGGGATCATCGCGGGGACCTCACGTGCCTTGCCGCCCAGCACCGCCTTGATGAGCAGCGGCACGTCGATCGCGTGGTTGAGCGCCTGCCGCACCCGGTGGTCGCCCAGCGGGCCGCCGTCCAGGGTGTTGAGCGAGAGGTACGAGGTGCGGATGCCGGGGTAGCTGTCCAGCGTCACCCCGGGGTACCCCTCCAGCTGCTGCGCGGCGTCGGGGGTCAGTCCGGTGACGAGGTCGACGCCGCCGCTCTGGAGTGCGGCCAGCGAGGAGGAGGGGTTGGGCGCCGGGCTGAAGACCAGTTCGTCCACGCTCGGCCTGCCCTGCCAGTGTTCGGTGTTGGCCCGCATCCGCAGCTGGTGGTCGCGCTGCCAGCTGACGAAGGTGAACGGGCCGGTGCCGACGGGGTGGTTCGCGAATCCCTCGTCCCCGGCCCGGGCGATGTAGCGCGGCGGGACGACCACCCCGCCGAACAGGGAGAGCTTGTCGGGCAGGATCGGGTCGTGCAGCGTGGTGTGCACATCCACGGTGAGGCGGTCGACGACGCTCACACTCTTCACGTAACGCAGCTCGACGATGGGCGACTTGGTCGCCGGGTCGAGCAGCCGCTCGATGCTGAACTTCACGGCGGCCGCGTCGCAGGGCTCGCCGTTGTGGAACGCCACGCCGGGGCGCAGCCGGAACCGCCAGGTGTGTGCGGAGCGGGCCGTCCAGGAGAGCGCGAGGCGCGGGTGGAGCTTGTTGTCGCGGCCGCGGGTGGTGAGCGTGTCGAACATGTTGATCAGGGCGTTCATCGACACCATGTCGCCCTGTTTCTGCGGGTCCATGGTCGTGGCGTCGCTGGGCTGCGAAACCCGCAGGACATTGCCGGCGCTGCTCGCGGGGTTGGCGCCGCACCCCGTCAGGAGAGCCGGGGCGGCAAGGGCCGGGACGAGCAGACCGCCGAGCCGCACCACGTCGCGGCGGGACGGGTGGCTGCGGTCCACGGCCCACCTCTGACGTATTCGTTCCATTGAACAACACTTCCGTTCCGGAAGATGGAATGCGATGGCGTTAAGCTAGGCGTCATGCCGAACACGGTCAACACCCGATCGAGCGAGCAGGAGCCCGGGAAGGGCCCCGTCGACAAAGCGATGGAGGTACTGGAGGCACTGGTACAGGCGGGCGGCCCGCACCGGCTGGGCGAGATCGCGCGGCGCACCGGGCTCACCAAACCGACGGTCCACCGCCATCTGCGGACCATGGCCGAGTACGGCTTCGCCCAGCCCGCGGAGGGCGGCAGTTACCGCGCGGGGCCCCGGCTGCTCGGCCTGGCCGCGGCCGCGCTGGACACCGGGGACGACCTCCGGCTGGTCCGCCCGGCGCTGGCCGATCTGCGCACCCGCACGGGCCTGCTCGCGTACTACGCGGTACGGCACCGGGGCGCCGCCGTACACCTGGAGCAGTCGGAACCGGTGCGCGGCTACCGGATGAGCACCCGGCCCGGCGGCGAGACCCCGCTGTACTGCACCGCGGCGGGTCTCGCGATGCTGTCCGTGCTGCCGGATGCGGAGGTGGGCGCGGTGCTCGACGAGACTCCGCTCACCGCGCGCACCTCCCGTACCCCCACCGAACCCGGCGCGATCCGGGCCGAGTTGCGCCGTACGGCGGTGCGCGGCTACGCGGTCGACGACGAGTACCACGAGCAGGACGTCCGCGCGGTGGCCGCACCGGTGACGGACGGGGACGGGCGGGTGGTGGGCGCGATCGGCGTCTCCGGGCTGACGTTCACCCTGGATCCGGAGAGCGCCGAGTTGTTCGGACCGATGGTGCGCGCGGCGGCCCGCACCGTCTCGGCCGGCCTCGGCAGCAGCGGGCCCGCGCTCGGCGTCGTCGGAGGTACGGCGGCGCGGGACGGGGGCCGGACGTGAGCGCGGCGGGCACCGGCCGGCCGGCCGCGCTGCTCACCGCCGGGCGGGAGCGCCGGGTGTACTCGGCGGCCGCCTGGTCGGTGGGCACCGCCGAAGGCCCGCTGGACCGGGGCTGGACCGGCACCAGGAGCTGGACGGGCCCTGAACTCGACGGCAGTGAGCTGTGGGATCTCGCATCGGTGACGAAGCCGGTCGCGGGCCTCGCGGTGATGGCCCTGGCCGATACAGGCACCCTGGCGCTCGATGACACCGTCGGCACCCATCTGCCGGAGTACCGGGGCGGCGACAAGGCGGGGCTGACGCTCCACCACCTGCTCACACACACCTCGGGGCTGCCCGGAGGGGTGCCGCTCTACCGGGAGAACCCGACGCGGGCGACGCTGCTGGACGCGGTACGGAAGCTGCCGCCGACCGCCCCGCCCGGCACCCGCGTCCAGTACTCCTCGCAGGGCTTCATCCTCCTCGGGCTGATCGCGGAGGCCGCCACCGGGCGCCCCCTGGACCGACTGGTGGCGGAACTGGTCTGCGCGCCCCTGGGGATGGCGGACACCGGTTTCATCCCGGGCCCGGCGGGCCGGACGCGCGCGGTGTCCACCGAGGACTGCCCGTGGCGCGGCCGGGTGGTGACCGGCGAGGTGCACGACGAGAACGCCGCGGTGCTCGGCGGGGTGGCCGCCCACGCGGGTCTGTTCGCGTCGCTGGGAGACATGGAGCGACTGGGCAGGTCACTGGCGGGCGGGGGCCGGGAACTGCTGCGCCCCGCGACGTTCGCCCTGATGACAGCGGCCCGCACGGACCGCCTGGCGCTGCGCAGGGGGCTCGCCTGGCAGGGCCAGGACCGGGCCGGCTCCCCCGTCGGCGACTCCTTCGGGCCCGCTTCGTACGGGCACACGGGGTTCACCGGCACGAGCCTCTGGGTCGACCCGGCGACCGGACGGTACGCGGTGCTGCTCACGAACCGGGTGCATCCCAGCAGGGAGGGGGACGGCATCGCAGCGGTGCGCCGCGCCTTCCACGACGCGGCGCAGGCGCTCGGCGGGGGGTGACCTCCGGGCGGCCGAACCGGACGATCAGGCCCGGTCCCCCGCCGCCGGGACCTCGCATCCGTCGGGACCGCAGACCTCACCGTCACCGCTGACCATCGCCGGCCGGGGCTTGGCGTCCCAGGCCTGGCCCAGCGCCTGGGTGAAGACCTCGGCGGGCTGGGCGCCGGACACGCCGAAGGCCCGGTCCAGGACGAAGAACGGCACGCCGTTCGCGCCGAGCTCGGCCGCCTCGCGCTCGTCGGCCCGTACGTCGTCGGCGTAGGCGGAGGGGTCGGCGAGCACCGCGCGTACCGCGTCGGCGTCGAGCCCGGCCTCCACGGCCAGCTCCACCAGATACGCGTCACCGTCGAAGACGGACCGCTCGTCGGCGAAGTTCGCCCGGTAGAACAGCCCGATCAGCTCGTCCTGGCGCCCCTGCTCCTTGGCGAGGTGCAGCAGCCGGTGCATGTCGAAGGTGTTCCCGTGGTCACGGCCCTCCGTGCGGTAGCCGAGCCCTTCGGCACCGGCGTTGGCGGCGATGTTGTTCTCGGCCTCCTGCGCCTGCTGCGGGCTCATCCCGTACTTCTTGCTGAGCATCCCGATGACGGGCGTGGCGTCGCCCTTCGCCCGCCCCGGGTCGAGCTCGAAGGAGCGGTGCACCACCTCGACCTGGTCACGGTGCGGGAAGCCGGCGAGGGCCTTCTCGAACCGGGCCTTGCCCACATAGCACCAGGGGCAGGCGATGTCGCTCCAGATCTCGACGCGCATGTTCTTCATCTCTCCAGGGGGCGTACGGCGCAGGAGGCTCCCCGCGCACCCAGGTGAACATGCCCGCGGACCGGCTCATTCCCGGCGGCCCCGGCCCCCGGGGTCCGGGGTCCGGGGCGGCTCGCGGTGGCCGGTGACCGGTGGGGCAGGGTGGGGGCATGGCTACGTACGAGACGATGTCGTTCCACCTGGAGACCGAGCGGTTGATACTGCGGCCGTGGGCCGAGTCGGACGCCGCCGAGTTCCGCGCCCTCCTCACCGAACGCGGCAAAGGGACGCCCACGGTCGAGCACGCCCGGACGTCCATCACGAAGCTGCTCACCGCGACGGCGACAACGGGGATCGCCCTGTTGCCCGTCCAGCGCCGTGCCGAAGGCGATTTCATCGGCTATTGCGGGCTGATCATCGGCCGCTCCACCCTGGAGGAGCCCGAAATCGCGTACGAGTTGTTCCAGCACGCGCAGGGGCGCGGCTACGCCACCGAGGCGGCCGGCGCGGTGCTCGATGCCGCTGTGGCGACCGGGCGGAAACGGCTCTGGGCGACCGTCGGCACCTGGAACACGCCGTCGCTCCGCGTCCTGGAGAAGCTCCGGTTCGAGCGGGATCACGTCTCCACGGAAGACAGCGGTGAAGTGGTGTGGCTCACCCGCCCGTTGCCGTGACCCGGGGTCGCGCCCCGGGGACTTCACGCTCGCGTGATCGAGTGCGCTCGCGGCGCTCACGACAGCGCTCACGAAGCGCCCTCGGATCCGGCTACCCGTCCCTGTCCGTGCCGTTCGGCGGCGGGGCCGGGGGGCTGTCCGGCGGGGCACTCGGTGGGGCGAGGAGGAGCGGGAGGTAGACGTCGTCGACGATCTCGGTGATGACGGCCTCCGGGACCGGGGCCCCGAAGAGCAGGAAGTGGTTGCGGAGCAGATCGACCGCCACGGTCGCGCGCCGTGACGCGGGGATCCACGGCTCGATCTCGCCACGCGTGACAGCACGCCACAGGACACTCTGGATCGGCCCGGGGCCGGCGCTGTGGACCCGCTCGCGGACCAGCCGGGCGAACTCGGGATCGTGCATGGCCTCGGTCAGCAGGCCGCGGAGGATGTCGCCGTGCGAGGTGGCCAGCCGGGCGGAGAGCTGCCGCAGCGCGGCCATGACATCGGTGCGCAGAGCGCCGGTATCGGGCAGATCCGCGTCGGACAGACGGGAGGCCGCACAGGCGTCGACGACGAGTTCGGCACGTCCCGGCCACCGGCGGTACAGGGTGGCCTTGCCGGTACGGGCCCGCGCCGCCACCCGCTCCATCGTCAGTCCGGCGTAACCGGCCTCGGCGAGTTCCTCGACGGTCGCCGTCAGGATGGCCTTCTCCAGCTCCTCGCCCCGGCGGCGCGGATTTCTGCGATGGTCGCCGGCCGATCGGTCCGGCACGTCCCCGTTGGTTGGAGGCATGACTCCCAGCCATTTGTTGAACACCCGTTGTGGACCTCGCGTGCGTCAGCCTAGCCTCAGTTTAGAGAACTGACCGTTCTTTAAGCGTCGAGCACATCGAGGGAACGATGACCGAGACCGTTACGACGCCCCCTTCAGGCGCCCCCGCCTTTCCCAGCGACCGCACCTGCCCCTACCGCCTGCCCGACCAGTACAACGACCTCCGAGGACAGGACGGGTCGCTGCAGCGGGTCACTCTCTACGACGGGCGGCAGGTCTGGCTGGCGACCGGGTACGACACGGCGCGGAAGCTGCTGGCCGATCCCCGGCTGTCGTCCGACCGGACAGACCTCGCCTTCCCCGCGACGTCCGAGCGGGTGGTGAGCTTCCGGGACCGCCGGCCCGCTTTCATCGGCCTGGACCCGCCCGAGCACGGGCCGAAGCGCCGCATGACCATCAGCGAGTTCACCGTCCGGCGCATCAAGGGCATGCGCGCCGACGTCGAGCAGATCGTGCACGGCTTCCTGGACGAGATGATCGCCTCCGGGCCGCCCGCCGACCTCGTCAGCCAGTTCGCACTCCCCGTGCCGTCCATGGTGATCTGCCAGCTCCTCGGCGTGCCCTACGAAGAGCACGACTTCTTCCAGGACGCCAGCAGGCGGCTGATCCAGTCCCCGGACGCGGCGGGGACGCGTGCCGCCCGCGACGAACTGGAGGACTACCTGGGCGGCCTGGTGGACTCCCTGCGCGGCAAGCCCGGGCCGGGCCTGCTGAGCACCCTGGTCACGGAGCAGCTGGAGAAGGGCACGATCGACCGCGAGGAACTGGTGTCGACCGCCATCCTGCTGCTGGTGGCCGGCCACGAGACGACCGCGTCGATGACTTCGCTCAGCGTCATCACCCTGCTCGAACACCCCGACCAGTACGCCGCGTTGCGCGCCGACCCGTCGCTCGTGCCGGGCGCGGTGGAGGAGCTGCTGCGTTATCTGGCGATCGCGGACATCGCCGGGGCGCGGCTCGCCACGGCCGACATCGAGATCGACGGGCAGTGCATCCGGGCGGGCGAAGGCGTCATCGTCACCAACTCCATAGCCAACCGGGACGGTTCGGTCTTCGCCGACCCGGACACCTTCGACGTACGCCGCGAGGCCCGCCACCACCTGGCGTTCGGCTACGGCGTACACCAGTGTCTCGGCCAGAACCTGGCCCGGCTCGAACTGGAGGTCATCCTGACGGCGTTGTTCGACCGGCTGCCGAACCTGCGGCTGGCGGTCCCGGTGGACCGTTTGACACTGCGCCCGGGTACGACGATCCAGGGCGTCAACGAACTCCCGGTCACCTGGTGACCGCGGCGAAAGGAGCAGCCATGCGCGTGACGGCCGACCGGGAGGTCTGCGTGGGAGCGGGCCTGTGCGCGATGACGGCGCCCGGCGTCTTCGACCAGGACGACGACGGTGTGGTGACGGTGCTGACCGCCGATCCCGGCGACGAGGCCCGTGCCGGGGCCCGCGAGGCCGGCATGCTCTGCCCGTCGGGCGCGGTGCACGTCACCGAATAGCCCCTCGGAGACAGCGGAACGACGGGGACGGCCGGACGGCGCGGCCGCCCCCGTCGTTCGCGCGGAACCCGGAGCCCGGGTTCGGGTGCGCCGGAGCGGGGTGCGCCGGGCCCGGCGCTCGCCCCGGCCCTCAGCTCCGGGCCGGGGCAGCCGGGACCTCCAGCCGCAGGGAGAGGTGTGCGCTGTCGGGGTCGCTGACCGCCGACTCGTCCGGCAGCCAGCCGTGGCGGGCGTAGAACCGCTGGGCGCGCAGGTTGTGTTCGTACACTTCGAGCCGGGCTCCCGGCACCGCGTCCCGCTGCCAGGCGGCCACCACCGCGTCGTGCAGGGCGCTCCCGATCCCCCGGCTCCAGCTCGGCGGGTCGACGTGGAACTGCGTGAGGGTCATGGACCCGTCGATCACCCGGAACGAGGCGACCGCGGTGACGATGTCCGAGACCTCGGCGCAGAGCACCCCGCCGTCCTGCCGGTCCACCGCGCGGACCCAGCCGTCCCGCACCTGTGCGTGCACCTCGGGGCTCGCGTACTCCTCGACCGGTATCCGGCCTTCGTAGTACGTGGCACGGGCCGCCGCGTGGAATGCGGCGATGGCGTCGATGTCCTCCGGGCGGGCCGGGCGGATCACAGCAACGGATGTCATGCGGGGATGGACGCCGGCTGATCACCACGCGGTTGCAGGACGGCTGAAAACGGCGGCGGGACCGGGCGGGCGCTGCCCCCGCCCGGCCCCTCCACCGTCGGCCGCCGTCAGCCCCGTCAGCTTCCGTCGCGGAGTCCCCGGGGCGCGTGGTCCCGGTAGGCGACGGAGTCGAACGTCACCGCGCAGCCGCCCGCGGCGGGGCACTGGGCGAGGAAGCCGATCCGGGCGCCGGCCGCCGCGCCGGCGTCGCCGAGTGCGAAGACCCGGACGAACGTCCAGCGCTCGCCGTCGGCCGACGCGTGGAAGGCGAACGCCTTTCCGGTCCGGCTGATCCGCAGCCAGACGCTGCCGCCCTCCACCACCGAGGAGTTGACGTCGTCGGAGTACCCCCTGGTCACGACCGAGCAGACGGTGGGGGTGTCCGGGGAGAGTTCGAAGCAGAGCTTGGCCCACTCCCGTGCGCCGGTCTCCAGGTACAGCGCGCCCGCGTCCCCGGCGCCGACGAAGCCGACCGCCACCCGGGCGATCAGCTGGAAGTCACCGGGCGGTGGCGTGCCGAGCAGCCTGGGCGCGTCCGACGCCGGGTCCAGCGAGTCGCCCGCCGGGGGCACGAACAGGTCCTCGCGCGCCCCGGCGCGCACCGAGAGCGCCCCGTCCTCGTACGACCAGGGGGCCTGCGGGCCCTCCGGAAGCAGCGGGAAGGGCAGCTCGGGCAGCCGGGTCACTCGGGCTGGCCGTTGATACGGCGGGGCAGGCCCAGCGGGTTGGCCTCGCGCAGTTCCGGCGGGAGCAGTGGGTCGGGCGTGCTCTGGTACGCGACCGGGCGCAGCCAGCGCTCGACGGCGGTGCCGCCGACCGAGGTGGAGGTGGAGGTGGTGGCCGGGTAGGGGCCGCCGTGGTGCTGGGCGGGTGCGACCGCGACCCCGGTGGGCCAGCCGTTGACCAGGACCCGTCCGGCGAGCGGGGTGAGCTCGTCGAGCAGGGCGGCCGCGGCGCCCTCGCCCGCGGCCTCGGCGGCGGAGACCTGGAGGGTCGCCGTCAGATTGCCCGGCAGCCGGGAGAGCACGGCGGTGACCTCGTCGGTCGAGTCGTAGCGGGCGACGACCGTGACCGGGCCGAAGCACTCCTCCAGGAGCAGATCGTGCTCGCCGTCCGCGGCGAGCAGCGCGGCGGGCAGGGTCAGGAACCCCGCGCTGACGGTGTGCTCGCCGCCCGCCCCGGGGGTGACCGGGACGTCGACGCCGGTCAGGGCGGCCCGTTCGCGTACACCCGTCAGGAAGTTGTCCCGCATCCGGTGGTCGAGGAGGACACCGGCCTCGCTGTCGCTGACCGCGGCGGTCAGCGCCTTGACCAGGGCGTCGCCCGCGGGGCCGGTGGGTGCGAGCACGAAGCCGGGCTTCACGCAGAACTGTCCGGTGCCGAGTGTGACGGAGCCCGCGAGCCCCGCGCCGATCTCCTCGGCACGCTCGGCCGCCGCGGCCTCCGTCACGACGACCGGGTTGAGCGAGCCCAGCTCGCCGTGGAAGGGGATCGGGACCGGCCGGGCGGCAGCCGCGTCGAAGAGGGCGCGGCCGCCGCGTACCGAGCCGGTGAAACCGGCCGCGGCGACCAGCGGGTGCTTGACGAGTGCCACTCCGGCGTCGAAGCCGTGCACCACGGAGACCACCGCGGGGTCGAGGCCGACCTGCTCGGCGGCCCGGTGCAGCACGGAGGCGCACAGCTCCGACGTGGCGGGGTGGTCGGGGTGCGCCTTGACGACGACCGGGCAGCCGGCCGCGAGCGCGCTCGCGGTGTCGCCGCCCGGCACCGAGAAGGCCAGCGGGAAGTTGCTCGCCGCGTACACCGCGACGACGCCCAGGGGCAGCTTGTACCGGCGGAGATCGGGCCGGGGCGGGGTCGCCCCCGCGTCCGGGTGGTCGATGCGGATGTCGAGGAAGGAACCCTCGTCGATCACGTCGGCGAACGCCCGGAACTGCGCTGTGGTGCGGGCGAGTTCACCGGTGAGCCGGCCGGGGCCGAGCGCCGTCTCGGCGTCGGCGGCCTCGATGACGTGCGGCCCGGCCTCGTCGAGCAGGTCGGCGGCGGCGCGCAGCAGCGCTGCCCGTACTCTACGGTCGGCGAGCGACGCGCGTGCGGCGTGGGCGGCGCGGACCACCTGGTCCACTTCACCCGTCGTGGCCTCCAGCGCGACCTGCTCGCGCTGCTTCCCGGTTCGGGGGTCGACACTCCAGACTGGTGTTGCTGCCACCGCGAACGTCCTTCCAGATCCACTGCCGCAAACCACTGCCGCACAACGAGTTGTTCGGTAAAGTTGTTCGGTATTCTGAACAAAGTTCCTGATGATGAATTCTCCTGGAACTCTAATGACGCGCGTTCAACATTGACAAGAGGGGCAAGGTCGAATGTCGGCTGCCGAGACAGCAGGTGGGGCGCAGGTCAAGTCCGCGGTGCGGACGGTCGAGTTGCTCGAGTACTTCGCCGGGCGCCCCGGCATGCACTCGCTCGCAGCCGTCCAGGAGGCGGTCGGCTACCCCAAGTCCAGTCTCTACATGCTGCTGCGCACGCTGGTGGAGCTGGGCTGGGTGGAGACCGACGCGACCGGCACGCGGTACGGCATCGGCGTACGCGCCCTGCTCGTCGGCACGTCGTACATCGACGGAGACGAGGTCGTCGCCGCGGCCCGCACCACCCTGGACCGGCTCTCCGACGACACGACGGAGACCATCCACCTCGCCCGCCTCGACGGGACGAACGTCGTCTATCTGGCCACCCGGCAGTCGCAGCACTATCTGCGCCCGTTCACCCGGGTCGGCCGCAGGCTGCCCGCGCACTCGACCTCGCTGGGCAAGGCGCTGCTCGCCACCCACAGCGACGAGCAGGTCCGCAAGATGCTGCCGGAGACCCTGCCGCAGCTGACCGAGCACACCATCACCGACCGCGAGAAGCTCATCGAGGAGCTGCGTCTCGTCCGCGAGCAGGGGTACGCCGTGGACCGCGAGGAGAACACGCTGGGGCTCCGCTGCTTCGGCGTGGCGATCCCGTACCGGACCCCGGCCCGCGACGCGATCAGCTGCTCGGTGCCGGTGGCCCGGCTCACCCCGGCCCATGAGCAGATGGTCAAGGACGCGCTCTTCGACGCCCGCGACCGGCTGACCCTCGCCACCCGCAGGCTCTGAGAGCGGTCCGCGCCGCGGACCGGCAGATGAGAGATCGCTGAGAAATCAGCCGGAGGGGAACGGCTCCGCCCGTCCCGCTCGTCCTCATACGGGATGAACAAGACAATCAGGCGTGCCTCGGTCTTCTGCCTGCTCCTGGTCCTCGCCCTGCTCGGGCGGGCGACCTGGGTGCAGGCGTACGAGAGCCAGGCCCTCGCGAACAACAAGGACAACCGGCGTACCGCCATCGCGCAGTACGCCAAGCCGCTCGGCGACATCATCGTGGGAGGCAGGTCGGTCACCGGTTCGAAGAAGACGGACGGCGGCGACCTCGCCTACCGGCGTACGTACACCGACGGAGACCTGTACTCGGCCGTGACCGGGTACAGCTCACAGGCGTACGGATCGACGCAGCTCGAAGGGATCTACAGCGATGTCCTGGACGGAACGGACAGCCGGCTGAAGAACCCGGTCGACGCGTTCACCGGCAAGCAGACCGCCCCCGGTGACGTCCTGACGACGATCGACCCCTCGGTGCAGAAGGCGGGGTACGAAGCGCTCGGCAGCAAGAAGGGCGCCGCCGTCGCCATCGATCCGAAGACCGGCGAGATCCTGGGGATGGTCTCCACACCGTCCTACGACCCGTCGAAGATCAGCGGTACGACGGACGGCGACGCCTGGAAGCAGCTGACCACCGACAAGAACCAGCCGATGCTGAACCGGGCGCTGCGCCAGCCGCTGCCCCCGGGATCGACCTTCAAGCTGGTGGTCGCGTCGGCGGCGCTGGAGGACGGGCTCTTCTCGTCGATCGACGAGAAGACCGACAGCCCCGACCCGTACCGGCTCCCCGGCACGTCCACGGACCTCGGGAACGAGAGCGCCGCGGACCCCTGCAAGAACGCGACGCTCCGCGCCGCCCTGGAGTACTCCTGCAACACGGTCTTCGCCAAGGTGGCCGACGACCTGGGCCAGGCCAAGGTGAAGGCGATGGCGGAGAAGTTCGGTTTCAACGACGCCAAGCAGGACATGCCGGTGCGCGCGACGGCGAGCAACTACCCCTCGGGCATGAACAAGGCGGAGACGGCCCTGAGCGGCATCGGCCAGTTCGACGTGACGGCCACCCCGCTCCAGATGGCGATGGTGACGTCCGCCCTGGCGAACGGCGGGGTGATGGCCGACCCCCACATGGTCTCCAAGGTGACGGACGGCGACGGCAACACCCTCCAGTCCTACGAGAAGGAGCCGTCCAAGCGGATCGTCTCGTCGTCCACGGCGGCCCAGCTGCAGAGTGCGATGCAGACGGTCGTCGAGCAGGGTACGGGTTCGAGCGCGAAGGTCCCCGGCGCCGTGGTGGGCGGCAAGACCGGCACGGCCCAGCACGGTGTGAACAACGACAAGGCGCCGTACGCCTGGTTCACGTCGTACGCGAAGGACAAGTCGACCGGCAAGGAGGTGGCGGTCGCGGTGCTCGTCGAGGACTCGGACGCGGCCCGTGCGGAGGTGAGCGGCAACGGCCTCGCGGGGCCCGTCGCCCAGAAGATGATGGCGGCGGCGCTGAAGTAGCCGGCCGGTCACGGGACGGCGGCCGGCTCCCGCCCCGCCGGCCCGACCGGGCAGGCGGGTCCGGCCCGGCGCCGCGCCTCGCGGGGGCGCCGGGCCGGGCCGGTCACGGCAGGAAGTACATCGGGTTCGGGATCTTGTACGTCTTGTCGGCGTAACCGCCGCTGAGGTCGGAGTACTGATCCCCGAAATTGGCGACGATGCTGTAGCCGAGAGACTCGATGTGCTTCCTGGTCCCGGCCTTGAACTGGACCGTGCTGCACGTCCACTTGGGCTTCGCGCAGCTCAGATAGGACGGGGCGGCGGCCGGGTCCTTGAGGTAGAAGTGGGACCTGTCCACCGGCACCTGGTAGCCGGCCCGGGTGAGGTTGGTGGCCGAAGCGGTGCGCTGCGACTCGTCACGTCCGGTCAGGAAGAAGACGGTGACGCCCTTCTTCGCCGCGTAGTTGACGACGTCGGGCATGCCGAAGACCGCGATCGACCGCGCGCTCTGGACGTAGTCGTTGAAGGCGGTCGCGTTGTAGGCGAAGCCGTTCTTCTTCTCCCAGTCGTACGTGAGCAGCGTCGTGTCGTCCACGTCCAGCACGATGGCGGGCCTGCGGCCGTGGCTCGTGCGGTGGGCGGCCTCGGCTATCTGCCGCTTCGCCCGTGCCTCGATGCCTCCGACCTGCTTGGCGTAGTTGCTCTTCGGGGACGCCTGGTAGGCGCCCGAAGCGTCGGCCGTACCGCCGTAGTAGGCGTTGATGCTGTCTTCGACCTTGGTGACGTTCGGGATCTCCCGGTCCGTCCGCGGCACGGAGTTGTCGGCGGTGGCGACGCCGATGCCGTAGAGGGCGCTGCCGGCCGCGGCGAGGGCGACCGTACAGGCGGAGATCCTGGCGAGTCTGGAGGGCATGCGCGTGTGCTCCGGTTCTGGTGGTGACGGACTGCAGGTCACTGGTTGTCTACGCGCATCACATGGACTTCACAAGACTCTTTGCGGATCTGTTGCGGAGAAACCCGGTTGCGGCCCGCGGGGCCCGGATATTGAGTGACCGCATGGACCTCGAAGCGGTACGGGTGGCGTTCGACCTACGCATGCGGCGGGACGCGCCACCGGAGGGGCCCGGCAGCGTGGTCGAGCGCGTCGGTGACGTCGTGCGGCAGACCGGCCCGGACGCGGACAGCTGGAACGGCGTCGTCTGGTCGGGCCTCGACGCGGCCGGCGCGGATGCGGCCATCGCCGGGGAGGTACGGCATTTCACCGCACTGCACCGTGAGTTCGAGTGGAAGCTGTACGCCCACGACCGCCCGGCCGACCTGGCGGAACGGCTCGTGGCGGCCGGATTCACGCCCGGGCCGCCGGAGACCCTGATGGTCGCCGAGGTGCGGCAGCTGCCGACCGGGGTGCGACTGCCCGAGGGAGTGGAGCTCCGGCCCGTGACCGATGCCGCCGGGGTGGCTCTCATGACCCGCGCGCACGAGGCGGCGTTCGGTGAGGACGGGTCTCGGATCCACCACCAGGTGCTGACCCGGCTGGCCGATGACCCGGATTCGATGGTCGCGATGGTGGCGATGGCCGGTGACGAACCGGTCTGCGCGGCGCGGATGGAGTTCCATC
This sequence comes from Streptomyces sp. NBC_01471, assembly GCF_041438865.1. Lineage (NCBI taxonomy): Bacteria > Bacillati > Actinomycetota > Actinomycetes > Kitasatosporales > Streptomycetaceae > Streptomyces > Streptomyces sp. NBC_01471. The sequence goes on along the minus strand of NZ_CP109450.1, from coordinate 6,345,365 downwards.
CGGGCACCGGGTTCGCCAGTCTCTGGGGCGGCGGGACGGCTCCGGCCTGGCGCGGCCGGGGCATCTACCGGGCCCTGGTCGCCCACCGCACGGGGATCGCTGCCGCACGCGGCGTCCGTCTCCTCCAGGTCGACGCGTCCGACGACAGCCGCCCGATCCTCCAGCGGCTGGGCTTCTCCGCACTCACCACCACGACCCCCCATGTGTACCGGGTGCGGGACGAGCAGGGGTGAGACAAGAGGGGTGAGGCGGGCAGGGGTGAACGGGCTCCGGGGTCAGGACAGCGCCGCCCGTACGAGCGCGAGATCGGGGTCGGACGCCAGCCCGGCGTGGTACAGCCGCAGTTCGGTCGCTCCGAATCCCGCGGCGCGGGCCGCGCCCTCCGCCAGGCTGGCCGGGCTGCCGCCCATGCCGGAGACGACGGTGAGGTTGGCCGCGAGCACCGTGCGGGCCGTGCGGTGCACGGCGAAGGGGGCCAGCAGGGTGGGGCCGCCGGTGCAGGGGACGACCACACCGTCGGCGACGCCGAGGATGTGCTCGGGGTCGACGCCCGCGTTCGCACCGCAGTGGTGGACGGCCGGGTCGGCGTGCAGCAGCACCTGGAAGCCGGGGGGCGCCGCGGCCCGCACCGCGGCGACGGCGCGTTCCTGAAGTGTCCGGGCTGTCCGGGTGCGCCACTGCAGCACGGCGGCGGCGACATCGGTCCCGAGCTGCTTCTCGATCGCGGAGCTGTCCGCTCCGGACGACCCGGTGGACCACCCCGGCTCCAGTGCCCGGCGCACGGCCGCGCTCAGCTCATCGGCGTCCAGGCCGAGTCCGCCGTACCCTTCCGCGCAGGCCGGACAGAAGCAGAGCGACATCAGGTACTGGCCCGCGTCGCCGAGCCCCACTCCGGCGATCTTGTCGTGGGCGTGCAGATGGGCGAGGCCGTACCAGCCGAGCGACTCCAGCTCGGTGCCGCGCGCTCCGGGTCGCACCGCGGCCTCCACCGCCAGATCGGTGAGGTAGGCACGGGTGGCGGGCTGGGCGATGCAGGGCGCCCAGGGGTAGCGGTCGCCGTAGGCGTTGACCACCGAAGTGCCGGGGTGCTCGGTGCCCAGACGGGAGTTGTGCGCCAGGACCACCCAGGTGTGGACGTCGAGGCCGGCGGCGGCCAGCGCGGCGGCGGCCTCGCCGTACGGATCGGGGGTGGGGGCCCAGGACCCGGCAGCGTACGGGCGCAGCTCCCGCCCGGCCCACCGCTCCGGGGACGGCGGGTAGAGCACGGACGCGTGTCCGGCGGTGACGATCCGGTGCCGGGGGTGACGCGGCGTCAGGGCGCGGGTCGAGTGGTAGGCGGAGGCAAGGGTGACCTGCTGGACACCGAGGCCGGCGATACGGGCCGGTGCTTCCGGGTCGCCGACGATGTCCCAGGGGTAGAGGAAGGCCGAGGCCTTCACGCCCGGCCCCCCTGTCCCGCGGGGACGGCCAGGGCCGCGCGGCCCCGCTCGATGATGGCGGCGAGCTGTCCGGTGTGCTCGGCGGAAGGCTCACCGAGCGGGGGACGGACCTCGCCGACGTCAAGGCCGCCGAGCCGGACCCCTGCCTTGATCAGCGACACCGCGTATCCGCGGCGCTGGTTGCGCAGTTCGACGAGCGGGCGGTAGAAGGCGTCGAGCAGCCGGTTCGCCGTCGCGTCGTCGCCGGAGCGCAGTGCGCGGTGGAAGGCGAGCGCGATGTCCGGGGCGAAGCAGAAGACGGCTGACGAGTAGAGCGTGACACCGACGGCGCGGTAGGAGAGCGCGGTGAGTTCGGCGGTGGGCAGCCCGTTGAAGTAGAGGAAGTCCCGGCCGGGCAGCTCGGTGCGGACCGCGCTGATGATGCGCTGCATCAGGTCGAGGTCGCCGTGCCCGTCCTTGAGCCCGATGATTCCGTCGACCTGTGCGAGTGCCACGACCGTCTCGGGAGTGAACACCGCGTTGTCGCGCTGGTAGACGATGATGTCGAGCGTCGTGGCCGCCGCGAGCGCCGTGTAGTGGCGGACCAGCCCGTCCTGACCCGCGGTGACGAGGTACGGCGGCATGGCGAGCAGCCCGTCGGCGCCCGCCTGCTGTGCGGTCCTCGCGAACTGGACGGCGAGCGCCGTGCCGTATCCGGTCCCGGCCACGACGGGCACCCGGCCCTCGCTCACCTCGACCGCGGCGGCGACGACCGCGCCGAACTCCTCCGGCGAGAGCGCGTGGAACTCACCCGTGCCGCAGCAGGCGAAGACCGCGGCCGCACCGGAGTCGATGCCGCTGCGCACATGCGCGCGGAAGGCATCGAGGTCGACGGCGCCGTCCGGCCCGTACGCAGTCACGGGGAAGAACAGCAGACCATCGAGTCGGCCGGCGAGCGGGGCTGAGGACACGGGCGCTCCCTGGGGCATCCAGTCGTGCACAGTTCTGATCAGTGTCTATATTTCTGAACTTCGCCACGCTAAGGCAGCGAGGCAGGGGTGGTCAAGACGAGAAACGCCACCACAGAAGCAGAATCCGCAGCTCCGCGCGACACTTGACGGAGCCCGGCGAGGCTCCTTAACTTGTCCATGCATGTGAATGTCATCCATGGACAGATCCGTCGTGGCAGGTCCGCCGCCGGTCCGTCCGTTGCCGGTCCGTCGTCGCAGTTCCGCCGCCGCGGGTCCGTTATCGCGGTCGGCCGGTTCCGATTCACCGAGGAGAGACCCGCTCATGTCCGCTCCCCGCACCGTCCTGCTCACCGGAGCCGCCGGAGGCCTCGGCACCCTGATGCGGGGCCTGCTGCCCGCGTACGGCTACGAGCTGCGCCTCTTCGACGCCGTACCGGTCGAGGGCGAGCCCTCGGCGATCACCGCGGACCTGGCCGACAAGGAGGCGCTGCACGAGGCGGTGCGGGGTGTCGACGCCGTCATCCATCTCGCCGGCATCTCCCTGGAGTCGTCCTTCGACAAGATCCTCCGGGCCAACATCGAAGGCACGTACAACCTCTACGAGGCGGCCCGCGCGGCGGGGACCGGACGCATCGTCTTCGCCTCCTCCAACCACGCGGTGGGCTACACCCCGAGCCCGGGGAGCGAAGTCCCCGCCGCCCCGGGCACGTTGATCCCCGTCGACACCCCGCGCAGGCCGGACACGTACTACGGGCTCTCCAAGTGCTTCGGCGAGGACCTGGCCCAGCTGTACTGGGACAAGTTCGGCCAGGAGACGGTGTCCGTACGGATCGGCTCCTGCTTCCCCGAGCCGTCCTCGGTACGGATGCTCTCGGTCTGGATGAGCCCGCGGGACGGCGCCCGGCTCTTCCACGCGGCCCTGACCGCCGACGGCGTCGGACACTCGGTCGTTTACGGATCGTCGGCCAACACCCGCATCTGGTGGGACCTCGCGTCGGCGCGGGCGCTGGGGTACGAGCCGCAGGACGACTCCGAGCCGTACGCGGCGCAGCTCATCGCCGAACAGGGCGAGCTCGACCCGGCGAACCCGGCCCACTCCCACCTCGGCGGGCCGTTCCTCACCGACCCGCCGATCTGGCCCCGCTGACCGGCCCGCGCCGGCCCGCCGCACCGCGGGCGCCCGCATCCGGGCAGTGAACGGGCCCGTCCGGCACACCGGACGGGCCTTCGCCGTGCCCGGACGGGCACACCACCCCAGGTGGGGCCGGGTATCACCCTTGCCGGATACGGGCAGGAACGGGCAGGATCAGGCCCGTTCCTGCCCTGTTCACATGATCCGGACGGCTGTACAACTCTCCTCACAGCAAGCGAAGAGCCGAGGAGAGCCAGTGTCAGTGAGCGCGGAGCAGCGCCGGCGGGAGATCGTCCGGTCCGCCCGGAAGGCGGGCTCGGTCGATGTCACCGAACTGTCCGCACAGCTCGGCGTGGCCAAGGAGACGGTGCGCCGCGATCTGCGCGCACTGGAGGACCACGGGCTGGTCCGGCGTACGCACGGCGGCGCCTATCCGGTGGAGAGCGCGGGCTTCGAGACGACGCTGGACTTCCGGACGACGATGCACGTACCGGAGAAGCGGCGGATCGCCGAGGCCGCGGCGCAGCTGCTCGGCGACGCCGAGACGGTCTTCATCGATGAGGGGTTCACCCCGCAGCTGATCGCCGAGTGCCTGCCGCACGACCGTCCGCTGACCGTGGTCACCGCTTCCCTGGTGACGGCGGGGGCGCTGGCGCTCGCCGAGCGGACGACCGTCCTGCTGCTGGGCGGCCGGCTGCGCTCGGGCACCCTGGCCACCGTCGACCACTGGACGACGCGGATGCTGTCCGGGTTCGTCATCGACCTGGCCTTCATCGGTGCGAACGGGATCTCCCGGGAACACGGTCTGACCACCCCCGATCCGGCGGTCGGCGAGGTCAAGGCGCAGGCCGTCCGGGCCGCCAGGCGCCGGGTGTTCGCCGGGAACCACACGAAGTTCGGCGCGTCGAGCTTCTGCCGGTTCGCCGACGTCACCGACTTCGAAGCCATCGTCACCAGCACGCTGCTGCCCGCACCCGAGGCCCACCGCTACTCCCTGCTGGGACCGCAGGTCATCCGGGTCTGAGCCCTCTCTCTCCCCCCCCCACCGGCCGGTCCGAGCCCTCCCCTCTCCACCGGCCGGTCCGAGCCCCAACCACCCGAGGAGCGATCCATGCGAAGCCCGATCCGACGGAGGCCGCGCGCACTGCTCGCGCAGGCCGCATCGGGGGCGCTGCTCATCAGCCTGTCCGGCTGCTGGACCGGCGCCGGAGGAAGCGGGTCCGGCGGGGACTCGATCAATGTGCTGATGGTCAACAACCCGCAGATGACGGAGTTGCAGAAGCTCACCGCGGCCCACTTCACCCGCGAGACCGGCATCAAGGTGAACTTCACCGTGCTGCCCGAGAACGACGTTCGCGACAAGATCAGCCAGGACTTCGCCAACCAGGCGGGCCAGTACGACGTCGCGACGCTGAGCAACTACGAGATCCCGATCTACGCCAGGAACGGCTGGCTGCACGACCTCGGCCCGTACACGGCCAAGGACACCGGCTTCGACCAGAAGGACATCCTGCCCGCGCTGCGGCAGTCCCTCACCGGGGACGACAAGAAGCTCTACGGTGAGCCCTTCTACGGCGAGTCGTCCATGCTGATGTACCGCAAGGACGTCTTCGCGCAGAAGCATCTGACCATGCCGGCCCACCCCACCTGGCAGCAGGTCGCCGCGCTCGCCGCCAAGGCGGACGGCGCGAAACCGGGGATGAAGGGCATCTGCCTGCGTGGTCTGCCCGGCTGGGGGGAGCTGATCGCCCCGCTGACGACCGTGGTGAACACCTTCGGCGGGACCTGGTTCGACAAGGACTGGAAGGCCCGGCTCGACTCCCCCGCCTTCAAGGAGGCGGTGAACTTCTACGTACAACTGGTCCGCGAGCACGGGGAGTCGGGGGCAGCCCAGTCCGGGTTCGCCGAGTGCCTCAACGACCTCACCCAGTCCAAGACCGCCATGTGGTACGACGCCACCTCGGCCGCCGGATCGCTGGAGTCGGCCAAGTCCCCGGTCAAGGGCAAGATCGGCTACGCACCCGCGCCGGTGGAGAAGACGGACAACTCCGGGTGGCTCTACACCTGGGCCTGGGGCATCCAGAAGACCTCCCGCAACCCCGACAAGGCCTGGAAGTTCATCTCCTGGGCGTCGGGCAAGCAGTACGAACAGCTCGTCGGCAAGGAGACCGGCTGGTCCGACGCCCCGGCCGGCAAGCGCGCGTCCACCTACACCGACCCGTCCTACCGCAAGGCGTCCGCCGCCTTCGGGGACGTCACGCTCAACGCCATCAGAAGCGCCCGGCCCGGCAACCCGGGGGTGCAGCCGCGCCCCGCGCCCGGTATCCAGTTCGTCGGCATCCCCGAGTTCACGGACCTCGGCACCAAGGTCTCCCAGGAGATCAGCGCGGCCATCGCCGGGCGCAAGTCCGTCGATTCGGCCATCGCCGCCTCCCAGCGGCTCGCCGCGAAGATCGCGAAGGAGTACGAGGGACGATGACAGCGACCACCGCTCCGTCCGCGCCCCGCGCGGTGTCCCCTCCCGGCCCCACGGCCCCGCCGGGCAACCGGCTGCGCGCCTGGGCCACCCGGGCCCCACTGCTGCCCGCCCTGATCTTCATGATCGTGGTCACCCAACTGCCCTTCGTGGCAACCGTGGTGATCTCCTTCTTCAACTGGAACGCGCTCTATCCGAAGGCGCGGCGCTTCACCGGATTCGCCAACTACTCCGATGTGCTCACCGACCCGGACCTGCGCAAGTCGGTCCTCACCACGGTGCTGCTGACGGTCGCGGTGGTCCTCGTCAGCCTGGTGCTCGGACTCGTCCTGGCGCTGCTGCTCGACCGCCGCTTCACAGGCCGGGGGTTCGTCCGTACGCTGCTGATCGCGCCGTTCCTGCTGGTCCCGGTGGCGGCCGCGCTGCTCTGGAAGCATGTGCTCTACAACCCGGAGTACGGGCTCTTCAACGGTCTGCTGCACTGGGTGGGGGGCGGCAGCGCACCGCAGCCCGACTGGGTGTCGAACACCCCGCTGCTGGCGGTGGAGGCGTCGCTGATCTGGCAGTGGACGCCGTTCATGATGCTGATCCTGCTGGCCGGGCTGCAGAGCCGCTCACCGGAGCTCATCGAGGCGGCACGGATCGACGGCGCGGGCGCCTGGCAGATCTTCCGTCATCTGACGCTGCCCCATCTGCGGCGCTATCTGGAACTGGGCGCGCTGCTCGGCTCGATCTACATCGTGCAGAACTTCGACGCCGTCTTCACCATCACCTCGGGCGGCCTGGGCACGGCGAACCTTCCGTACACCGTCTACCAGGCCTTCTACCAGGCGCACGAGAACGGTCTCGCGTCCGCCGCCGGGGTCCTGGTCGTCATCGGCACGATCATCATCGCGACCTTCGCGCTCCGCGTGGTCTCGTCCCTCTTCAGCGAGGAGGCATCACGCGCATGAAGTCCGCAGACACGACGGCGCCCCGGGGCGCCGCCCGTACCGGGGGCACGCTGCTGGGCCTGCTGGCCTGGCTGGCCGGGATCCTCTTCTTCCTGCCGATCGCCTGGATGGCGCTGACCTCCTTCCACGCGGAGGCCGACGCGGCCACCAACCCGCCGTCGCTCGCCGCCTCGCTCACCCTCGACGGCTACCGGGAGTTCTTCGGCGCGGGCGGCGGCCAGAGCCCCTGGCCCGCGCTGGCCAACTCGGCCGTGGCCTCGGTCGTCTCGACGCTCTGTGTGCTGGTGCTCGCGCTGCCCGCCGCGTACGCGCTCTCCATCCGGCCGGTGAAGAAGTGGACGGACGTTCTCTTCTTCTTCCTCTCCACGAAGATGCTGCCGGTGGTGGCCGGTCTTCTGCCGATCTACCTGTTCGCGAAGAACACCGGGATGCTCGACAACATCTGGATGCTGGTCATCCTCTACACCTCGATGAACCTGCCGATCGCGGTGTGGATGATGCAGTCCTTCCTGGCCGAGGTGCCGGTCGCGGTCATCGAGGCGGCGCGGGTCGACGGAGCCCGGCTGCCGGTGATCCTCACCCGGATCGTGGCCCCGATCTCCGCGCCCGGAATCGCCGCGACCGCGCTGATCTGCTTCATCTTCAGCTGGAACGAACTGCTCTTCGCCCGGGTGCTCACAGGCGTCGTCGCCGAGACCGCGCCCGTCTTCCTGACGACGTTCATCACCAGCCAGGGCCTGTTCCTGGCGAAGGTGTGCGCCGCGTCGCTCGTCATCTCCCTGCCGGTGCTCGCCGCGGGGTTCGCCGCCCAGGACAAGCTGGTCCAGGGCCTCTCGCTGGGAGCCGTGAAATGAAGGCCGCCATCATCGAAGCCGTCGGCAAGGTCGGGTACGGGGAGGTGCCCGACCCCACCCCCGGTCCGCGCGACGTGATCGTCGAGGTGGCCGCCTGCGGGCTGTGCGGCACGGATCTGCACATCCTCCAGGGCGAGTTCGCGCCCACCCTGCCGGTGGTGCCCGGCCATGAGTTCGCGGGCACGGTCGTGGCGCTGGGCTCCGAGGTCACCTCACTGGCCACGGGTGACCGGGTGGCCGTCGACCCGTCCCTGTACTGCTTCGAGTGCCGCTACTGCCGTCTCGGCCACAACAACATGTGCGAGAGGTGGGCGGCGATCGGGGTGACCACGGCGGGCGGCGCCGCCGAGTACGCCGTGGCACCCGCCGCCAACTGCGTGAAACTGCCCGAGCACGTCCGGACCGAGGACGCGGCCCTGATCGAACCGCTCTCCTGCGCGGTACGCGGCTACGACGTACTGAACAGCAGGCTCGGCTCGCACGTGCTCATCTACGGCTCGGGGACGATGGGGCTGATGATGCTGGAGCTGGCCAAGCGGACCGGCGCCGCCAGCGTGGACATGGTCGACATCAACGCGGAACGGCTGACCACCGCCCGCGGTCTGGGCTGTTCGGCGGCGGCGGGCGGCGCGGACGAGCTGGACCGGGCGGGGCAGGGCTGGGACGTCGTCATCGACGCGACCGGCAACGCGGCCGCGATCCAGGACGGTCTGGGACGGGTGGCGAAGGCCGGGACCTATCTGCAGTTCGGCGTCGCCGACTACGCGACACGGGCGACGATCGACCCGTACCGGATCTACAACCAGGAGATCACGATCACCGGTTCGATGGCGGTACTGCACAGTTATGAGCGGGCCGCCGAGCTGTTCGCCGCCGGGGTGCTGGACCCGGCGGTCTTCATCAGCGACCGGCTGCCGCTGGAGAGTTATCCGGCGGCGCTCGACCGCTTCAAGGCGGGCATCGGCCGGAAGATCGTGGTGCTGCCGGGGAAGTGACCGGGCGCCGGAGGGAGCAGCGGGCGGGGCGCACGGGGCCGGGAAAAGATTCAAGGAACCGTAAAGCCCCGCCGCTCGTTCCTCCGGACATGACCGCAATGACCCCAGGCTCGAACATCCCGCTTCCGATCTCCCGCGTCGCGGTGGACGTGGCAGCTCCGGTGCGGCTCGACGTGTCGGGCCTGCTGCTCACCGTCGACGGCAAGGTGCGCTCGGACGACGACTTCATCTTCTACAACCAGCCGTCGGGGCCCGGCGTCAGCCACCGCTCCGGCGGCGGCTCGGCGCCGGACGCGATCGTGGTGGACACGGCCGCCGTCCCCGCGGGCATCGACAGGATCGTGATCACCGCGAGCCCGGACGCGGCGGGCCAGACGTTCCAGGGCATCGAGCCGACGGCCACCGTCCGCTCCACCGAGGACGGCAGCGTCCTGGCCTCCTTCACCCCGCCCCGGCTGGGCGCCGAGACAGCGCTGGTCATCGTGGAGATCTACCTGCGCAACGGCGCGTGGAAGGTACGCGCCGTGGGCCAGGGGTACGCGAACGGCCTGGCCGGGATCGCGACGGACTTCGGGGTGTCGGTCGAGGAGCCTGCCGCCCCCGTGGCCGCACCGGCCCCCGTCCCCGCAACAGCCCCATTGGCGGCTCCACCGGTGCCGGCCACGCCGCCGGCCGACCCCCGGGTGGCCGTCGCGGCCCCGGCGGCCCCGCCCGCCGCGCCGTCGGCCCCGCCCGCCGGCACCGGGCGGATCAACCTGGACAAGGGCCGGGTCAGCCTCCAGAAGAACCAGACGGTCTCGCTGGTCAAGGGCGGAAAGCCGCTGCTGTCCCGGGTGAAGATGGGCCTCGGGTGGGAGCCCGCCTTCCGTGGCAAGGACATCGACCTCGATGCCTCGGTCATGGCCTTCGGCCCGCAGCGCAACCACATCGACAGCTGCTACTTCGGCAAGCTCGCGATCCTCGACGGCGCGGTCAAGCACTCCGGCGACAACCTCACCGGCGAGGGCGCGGGTGACGACGAGGTGATCGTGGTCGACCTCGGCAGAATCCCCGCCGAGGTGTCCGCCCTCGTGTTCACGGTCAACTCCTTCACCGGCCAGAAGTTCACCGAGGTGGGCAAGGCGTACTGCCGGCTGATCGACGCGGCGAGCGGGGAGGAGCTGGTCCGGTTCGACCTGACCGGCACCGAGCCGCGGACCGGGGTGCTGATGGCCAAGCTGATCAAGCAGTTCTCGGGCGAGTGGGAGATGACGGCGGTGGGCGACTTCGTCAAGTCCCGCACCGTCCGGGGCATGGTCAAACCCGCGGGGCAGGCACTGTAACGGCGCGGGACGCGGGGCGGGGGCGGCGGCCCCGGGCACCGACTGCGGCGAGCGGCCCGGGGGACAAGTGGCGGCCCCGCCCCGGCGTCACTGGCGGTATCCGGCCAGGAAGCGCCCGATACGGCTGATCGCCGCGTCCAGGTCGTCGGCCTGCGGCAGCGTCAGGATCCGGAAGTGGTCGGGGCGCGGCCAGTTGAAGCCGGTGCCCTGCACCACCTGGATCTTCTCGCGGAGCAACAGGTCCAGGACGAACTTCTCGTCGTCATGGATCCGGTGGACCTTCGGGTCGAGCCGGGGGAACGCGTAGAGCGCGCCCTTCGGCTTCACACAGGAGACGCCCGGGATCTCGTTGAGCTTCTCCCACGCCCTGTTGCGCTGCTCGTGCAGGCGGCCGCCGGGCGCCGTCAGATCCTTGATGGACTGGCGGCCGCCCAGCGCGGCCTGGATGGCGTACTGGGCGGGGGCGTTGGCACACAGCCGCATGGAGGCGAGCATCATCAGCCCCTCCAGATAGCTCTTCGCGTGCTGCTTGGGCCCGGTGACGACCAGCCAGCCGGACCGGAAGCCGGCCACCCGGTACGACTTGGACAGACCGCTGAAGGTGAGGACGACCAGGTCGGGCGCGAGGGCGGCCGCCGAGTGGTGGACGGCGTCGTCGTAGACGATCTGGTCGTAGATCTCGTCGGCGAAGACCATCAGGCCGTGGCGGCGGGCGAGATCGAGGATGCCCTCGACGATCTCGCGCGGATACACCGCTCCGGTGGGGTTGTTGGGGTTGATGATCACCACGGCCTTGGTGCGGTCGGTGATCTTCGACGCCATGTCGTCGAGGTCCGGGTACCAGTCCGCCGACTCGTCGCACAGATAGTGCACAGCCCGCCCGCCGGCCAGCGTGGTGACGGCCGTCCAGAGCGGGAAGTCGGGCGCCGGGACGAGGACCTCGTCCCCGTCCTCAAGGAGCGCCTGGACCGCCATCGAGATGAGTTCGGAGACGCCGTTGCCGAGGAAGACGTCATCGACGGTGACGTCGGGCAGCCCGAGCGCCTGATAGCGCTGGGCGACGGCGCGCCGCGCCGAGAGGATGCCCCGCGAGTCCGTGTAGCCGTGCGCCTGGGGCAGCATCCTGATCATGTCCTGGACGATCTCCTCCGGCGCCTCGAAACCGAAGAGCGCCGGGTTGCCGGTGTTCATGCGCAGCACGCTGTGCCCGGCCTCCTCCAGTGCGTTGGCATGGTCGATCACCGGGCCCCGGATCTCGTAGCAGACCTCACTCAATTTGTTCGACTGGCGGAACTCCATGCCGTGGCCCTCCCAGGTCTCACTTGCTTCACTTGGTTTTACCAAGCAGCAGCTTGGTAAGTCCAACTTTCTGTCTAGACTGCGGTGCATGCCACGCCGAAGTTACGACCAGTACTGCGCCGCCGCCCGCGCGCTCGACGCCGTCGGAGACCGCTGGACCCTGCTGATCGTCCGCGAACTCCTGGCGGGCCCCCGCCGCTACACCGACCTCCACGCCGACCTGCCGGGCGTCAGCACCGATGTGCTCGCCTCACGGCTCAAGGACATGGAGCGTGAGGGGCTGGCGACCCGGCGCAGGCTACCGCCGCCCGCACCCGCGTCCGTGTACGAACTCACCCCGCGGGGGGCAACGCTCCTGCCCGTCCTCACCGCGCTGGCCGACTGGGGCACTCCCGCACTGGCCGAGCGGCGGCCGACGGACGCCCTGCGCGCGCACTGGTTCGCGATTCCGCTGGCCCGGCACCTGGCGGACCTCGGCGCCGGGGTGGTCGAGGTCCGGATGGACGAGGGCGTCTTCCACGTCCGCACCGACGGCGGTGAGCCGCTCTACGGCGACGGCCCCGCCGAGCGCCCCGACATCCGGCTCACCCTCGACGCGGACACGTGTATCGCCGTCGTCGACGGCAGCCTCGCACTCGGCCACGCGGTCCGGGACGGCCGCGCGAAGCTCGAAACCCTGCCGCGCGACGCGCCGCACGAGACCCCGGCCGGCGTGCGCGCACAGCGTCCGGAGTGACCCGCGTCGCACCTCCGGGAGGCAACCCCGCAGGCCCGAACTCCGTCCCCATAAAGGCGCGTTAAGGCCGTCGAACGCCCTACCGCCGGGTACGAGTGACGGACAACACGCCCTTACCCGGAACACGTGACCGATACCACGCGCAGATGAGGGTTAACTGTCAGTGGCAGGCCGTAGCCTTGTTCGTATGTCCACCACCCCTTCCGCCTCCCAGGCCAACGACGCCATCCGCAGGCTCGTCGATGCCCAGACGACGGGCGCCGAGTGGCCATCGGAGGACTACGAAATCCTGCTGCTGGAGTGGGCCGCCGCGATACAGGGCGGGATCGAGCCCGCGGCCTAGACCGCCGGTCGCCGTCCGGTCACTCGGACGTAGCGACGCAGCCCCAGAAGCAGACCCAGAAGCACACGCGGACGACGGACGTATCGACCAGTGCCGTCAGTCCAGGCCGGGAAAGTCCAGGCCGGGAATCGGCTCCTGATCGACCCCGTGCCTGCGGGTCCGGATATCCGGACCCGCCGGATGCAGTTTCGCGTCGCAGGCCGGGCCCAGACCGGTGCGCCGTGAGGCCAGGCCCGTCAGCGGCCTGCCGCACATCCGGCACAGCACCACCCGGCCCGCATCCTCCGATCCGGCCCCGTCCACCGTCCCCGACCCCTCCCCCGCCCCGGCCGTGACCCCGGGCAGTTCCTCGGGTTCCGAGCCCATCGGGCCGACCCGGCTCACAGGGACATCGTCCGCCGGTCCCCGCCGCCGATCCCCTCGATCATCAGCGACAGATAGCGGCGCACATCGGGCGTCCCGCCCGCACCCAGCTCGGCCGCCGTGGCCACCGCGTGGGTCAGCCGCAGCACCTCCGCGGTCTCCAGGTCGGCGCGCGCCGCACCCGCCTTCTGCGCGGCCGTGAGCAGGTCGGCCGCCGCGTCCATGAGCCGGCCGCTGCAGTCCGAGATCACCGGGGTGCTGCCGTCGGCCATCGCCGCACCGAGCAGCGTCTTGAGGCCACGCAGGTGGATCATCTGCTCCGCCAGCTTCTGCAGCCAGTCGGCCAGCGCCTCGCCCGGCGCCCGGGCCGACGCGCCGAACTCGACCGCCTGGTCGGCGAGTTCGTCGATGCTGTCGACGTAGACCCCTTCGAGGAGGTCCTGTCGCGTGGGGAAGTGCCGGTAGAGCGTGCCCGAGCCGACACCCGCGCGCTTCGCGATGTCGTCCAGCGATGCGTCCACCCCGCGCTCGGCGAATGCCAGAGCCGCCTCCTTCAGGAGGCGTTCGTAGTTGCGGCGCGCATCGGCCCGCATCGGCTTCGGCATCAGCTGCTCCTTGCGAACCGGGGACGTCTCCGTGTCGTATGGATCGTATGGGCAGTAAACGGAGATGCTCCCCCGCTCACTTCCCGGGCACTGAGCGCTGCCTGCTCACCGGGGGTTGAGCACGTCCCGGCCGTCCGTCGCCCCGTTGCCCGCCGCCGGGTCCCGGTCGCGGCAACCCGGTGCCGTCCCCGCCGTCATCGCCACTGCCTGCTTCATGGTCGCTATCACCGGCACTGTCGTCAATGTCGCCCGACGCACCGGGACGCTCCGTCCCGGTGGTCCCATACGGAAAGGTGACCCGGCATTCCACCGGGTCACCTCACGCCGCCCTCGTGGCCGAGGGCCGACGGCCGTTCCCTGACTGACCTCGCTGACCTGTCCTCGCCGGACTCAGAGCTTGGTCAGCTTGGCGTAAGGGCTGAGGATCCTCCCCTGACGCCCTGAGAAGTCGATGAGCACAGCGTCGTTGTCGCCCTCGATTCCGATGACTCTTCCGAGCCCGAACTGATCATGCGAAACACGGTCGCCCACATCGAAGATCTCGATGGGTGCGGCGGCCTGGGCCGGGCGGTTGAAGGGACTGGAGGGCAGGTGGCGCCGGGATCCGGCTGACTTAGTCATTGCTCTCAGTATGCGCCCGCGAGACCTCCTCACGCCATGTCTGTCCCGCCGCACGGCCCTGGGCAGGGATTCCCCGCGAGGATTTTCCCTGCGATGATCAGGGGATGAAATTCTCGGCAACCAACCGTCGTGTGCTCATCACTGGTGCCTCCCGAGGCCTGGGCCGTGCCATCGCCCACGCCTTCGCCGCCAACGGGGACCGGGTTGCTGTGCACTACGGGACCAGGCAGGACGACGCCCGGCACACGCTCGCGGCGCTCCCGGGGTCCGGCCACGTGCTGGTGGGCGGCGACCTGTCGGACCCGGCGGTGGCCGCCGAAGTCGCCGGGCTCGCGGCCGACGGGCTGGGCGGCATCGACGTCCTGGTGAACAACGCCGCCGTGAACGACCGTCACCCGCTGCCCGGGACTCCGTACGAGGAGTGGGTGGCCGTCTGGCAGCAGCATGTCAGCGTCAATCTGCTCGCCACCGCGCATCTCAGCCATCTCGCCGGGCACCGCATGATCGACGCGGGGAACGGCGGCCGGATCGTGAACATCGGCTCGCGCGGGGCGTTCCGCGGGGAGCCCGATCACCCGGCGTACGGCGCGACCAAGGCGGCCGTGCACGCGCTCGGCCAGTCGCTGGCCGTCTCCCTCGCACCGTACGGAATCGGGGTCGCGTCGGTCGCCCCCGGCTTCTTCGAAACAGAGCGGGTGGCGGACCGGCTGAGCGGCGCCGAGGGTGAGGCGATCCGGGCGCAGTCCCCGTTCGGCCGGGTGGCCTCGCCCGAGGAGATCGCGGCCGCGGTGCTGTGGCTGGCCTCACCGGCCGCAGAGTGGTCGTCGGGCACCGTGCTGGACCTCAACGGGGCTTCCTACCTGCGGACTTGAGGACGCCCCCGGCCGACGAAAAGGCCGGACGGAGCCGGGGCGGCGGTCCGGACAGGCCGGGAGCCCTGCGGACCGGGGCCGCACAGGCCGGCAGGCGCGGGCCGCACAGGCCGGCAGGCGCGCAGGCCTGCGGGCGCCGGTGTCACCCGCCGCGGCGCGCGCCCGCCCCTCACGCCTGCGTGCGCGCCCCGGAACGCACGCAGGCGCGCCCCCGGGCGCGGCCGCAGGCCCAGGGGCGGCCCGGCAGCGGGGCCGGCCGCCTCAAGGCCCGCGTGGACCGCCTCAGGCCCGCGACCTCGCCTTGAAGGCCGCCTTGCGGGCGTCCTTCGCCGCCTTCCTGTCCGGGTGCAGCTGCCCCATCGCCTCCAGCACCTCGGCCGTCGCCGGGTGGTCCACCCTCCAGGCCGCCTCGAAGAAGCCGCTGTGCTGTCCGGTCAGCCCCTCCACGAGTCCCTGCAGCTCCTCGACCTCGCCCTCCGCGTCCAGCTGTGCGGCCAGCGTGTCGATCGCCAGCCAGAAGATCATCGAATCCGGAGGCGCGGGCACGTCGGCCGCGCCCCGCTCGGCCAGCCAGACCCGGGCGAGCCCGCCGAGCTGCGCGTCGTCGAGCACCTCGCGGACCTCGCGCTCCGCCGCGTCGTCGGCCACCAGCGAGAGCGCCTGCTGGCAGTGCAGCCTGCGCAGCGGCGCGCTCCGGTCCTCGCCCCGTGCGGCGGACAGCAACTCCTTCGCGGCGGCGGCCGGTTCACGTCCGTTGAGCCACAGAACAGTCTCGGCGCGGGCGGCCCCCTCGGGGAAGTTCGCGAGGGCGTCGAGGAGGGCGCCGGCGTCCTTGTCCGCGAGCTCACCGACGGCGGGCGCGTCGACGCCGGCATCCAGCATCCGGGCCCGGATGCCGTAAAGACCCAGCGGGGTGAGCCGCACCATGCCGTACCGGGAGACGTCCTCGTCGTCCACCGGCCGCTCCGGGCCCCCCTGTCCCTCCGCGTACTCCGCCTCCTCGGCCAGCAGGGCCTCGTCGACCGGGTGGTACTCGACCAGGCCGATCGGTTCGAGCAGGCTGAACTGGTCGTCCAGGCGCATCATCGCCTCCGACACCTGCTCCAGCACGTCGTCCGTGGGCTCGCCCATGTCGTCGGGGACGATCATCGAGGCGGCCAGCGCGGGGAGCGGCACCGGGGCGTCCTGGGCGCCGGTCTCCGTCACGGTGAGCAGATAGAGGTTCCCCAGAACTCCGTCGAGGAACTCCGCCTCCGCCTCGGGGTCCCACTCCAGCTTCTCGAAGTCGATCTCGCCGTCGTCGCCCACCAGGTCGGCGAAGTCGTCGAACTGCGGGGCGATGGCGTCGGCGTGCACGGTCTCCAGTCCGTCGAGCCACAGCGCCAGGATCTCCTGGGGGCTGCCCGACGTGATCAGCGCCAGGTTCTCGCCGGGCGCCGCCGTGCCCTCGCCGTCCCCGCTCTCGGCGTTTTCGGCGTCCTCGGCGTCGACGACGTCGACCAGGCCGGTGTCCACGGCGAGCCGCCACGCCTCGCTCGCCAGGGCTGCGCCGTCCTCGTCCGCGCCGAGACCGAGCTCCTTCGCGGCCGCGGGCAGCTGCTCGTCGACCAGCTCGCCCCCCGCGCCGACCCGCGTGCCGGGCCCGGCCCAGCGCGCCAGCCGGACGGCCCGGGTGAGGAGGGGCGCGGCCAGCGCATCACGTGCGAGTTCCGCTTCGGAGTTCAGCCGCACCGGCGGCAGAGTGGGGCGGTCTCCGGACATCGGTGGTTCTCCTCGGGGCTGAGACCGACCGGCGACAGTGCGCGGTCTTCGGGCATACGGTTCGGGCGCCCCAGCGTAGACGCATTTCGACCCATGCAACCTGGTTCATGTACCCGTCAGCCATCGTCCACCTCGGGACCCTTGACAACTCCCCTCCCCACACAAGAGATTGACGCGCGTAGAACGTAGCCCCGCTCCGCTCCACCCTCACCTCCGGAGTTCTGTAGATGCGCGCTCTCCCTTCTTTCGCCCGTACCAAACCGGCCGCCGTCACCGCCGTCGTCTCGGCCGCGCTGGCGGCCGGGCTGCTCGCCGTCACTCCCGCCTCGGCCGGTGCAGCCGGGGTCAGGATCCACGACGTCCAGGGCAGTACCCGCCTCTCCCCGCTGGCCGGGAAGGCGGTGGCCGGTGTGCCCGGCATCGTGACAGGTGTACGGACGTCGGGTTCCAAGGGCTTCTGGTTCCAGGACCCGCACCCGGACGCCGACCCGGCGACCAGTGAGGGCGTCTTCGTCTTCACCGGCTCCGCACCGACCGTGGCCGTGGGTGACGCGGTCACCGTCTCCGGCACGGTCGACGAATACATACCGGGCGGCGCCGCCTCCGGGAACCAGTCGGTCACCGAGATCGGCAAGCCGTCCGTGACCGTCGTCTCGTCGGGCAACCCGCTGCCTGCCGCGACCGTCATCAACTCCCGTGACGTGCCCGGCACGTTCGCCCCGGCGGGTGACAAGGCGGCGGGCGGCAGCATCAACGGCCTCACCCTGCGGCCGACGAAGTACGCCCTCGACCGCTACGAGTCCCTGGAGGGCATGAACGTCCGGATCGGCACCTCACGCGTCACCGGCGCGACCGACTCCTACGGGGAGCTGTGGGTCACCGTGAAGCCGGACGAGCGCCCCACGCCTCGCGGCGGCACCCTCTACAACGGGTACTCCTCGCAGAACACCGGCCGGCTGATGGTCCAGTCCCTCGCTCCCGCCACCGCCGGGTCCTTCCCGGTGGCGAATGTCGGTGACTCGCTGACCGGTACGACCGAGGGTCCGCTGGACTACAACCAGTTCGCCGGTACGTACACGGTGGCCGCCCGGCAGCTGGGCACCGTCAAGGCGGGCCGGACCAAGCCGGAGGTCACCCGCAAGCAGCGGAAGGACGAGCTGGCCGTCGCCACGTACAACGTGGAGAACCTGGATCCGACCGACCCGCAGAGCAAGTTCGACAAGCTGGCGGCCGGGATCGTGGACCACCTCTCGTCCCCCGACATCGTGGCCGTCGAGGAGATCCAGGACAACGACGGCGCGAAGAACGACGGCGTCGTGGCGTCCGATGTGACCGTCGGCAAGTTCATCGACGCGATCGTGGCGGCGGGCGGCCCGCACTACGCGTGGCGCTCCATCGACCCGGTCGACCAGGCGGACGGCGGAGAACCCGGCGGCAACATCCGCCAGGGCTACCTCTACAACCCGGACCGCGTCGGCTTCACCAGCCGCCCGGGCGGCACCGCCACCAACGCCACCGGCGTCACCTCCCAGGGCGGCAGGGCCGCGCTGACCTACTCGCCGGGCCGCGTCGACCCCGCCAACCCCGCCTGGAAGGACAGCCGCAAGCCGCTCGCCGGGGAGTTCACCTTCCAGGGCAGGAAGGTCTTCCTGGTCGCCAACCACTTCGCGTCGAAGGGCGGCGACCAGGCGATCGACTCGCAGTACCAGCCCCCGGCGCGCAGCTCGGAGACGGCCCGCCACGAGCAGGCCAAGGCCGTGAACGCGTTCGTGAAGAAGATCCGGTCGGTGCAGCCCGACGCCGAGGTCGTCGTGCTCGGCGACCTCAACGACTTCGAGTTCTCCGACACCGCGAAGATCCTCACCGGCGGGAAGGCGCTGTCGGCGACGGCGTACTCCCTGCCGGCGAACGAGCGGTACTCCTACGTCTTCGAGGGAAACTCGCAGATCCTGGACCAGATCCTGGTGAGCCCGTCGGTCCGCGACTACCAGCTGGACATCGTCCACATCAACGCCGAGTTCGCCGACCAGAACAGCGACCACGACCCGAGCGTGCTGCGCTTCCGTCCGTAGCACGGCCGTCGGTGCCCGACCGTCCGTGCTGTGACCGTCCCGGGCAGTGGCCACCGCGGCCGGGGGTGCGGGCCGGGGGTGCCGTACCGCACCCCCGGCCCGCACCCCCGGCCCGGAGCTCCGGCTCCGGGCCGGCCCCGCCCGTCGGCCCCGGAGGCCGGAGCCGGATGTGCCCGGGATAAAGGCGTGAGCCGGGCAGAGCGGGATGCGTGCGAAGATCTGGGTGAAATGCGAGGTCCCGGATGCGGTGAGGGTGGGCGATGTGACGGTCGGCACGGAGTCAGGCCAGGAGAGCGACGCGTCGGACGCGCGGGACCCGGGGCACGGCAGGACCACCAGGAGCACGCAGCGTTCCTTGTGGAAGGAGCTGCCGCTGCTCGTCGTCATCGCGCTGGTGCTCGCGCTGCTGATCAAGACGTTCCTGCTGCAGGCGTTCTCCATCCCGTCGGACTCCATGCAGAACACGCTGCAGACCGGCGACCGTGTGCTGGTCGACAAGCTGACCCCGTGGTTCGGCGCGGAGCCGCACCGCGGCGAGGTCGTCGTCTTCCACGACCCGGACGGCTGGCTGGGGGACGAGCCGGTCAGCAAGCCCAACCCCGTCCAGAAGGGGCTGAGCTTCATCGGGCTGATGCCGTCCGCCAATGAGAGGGATCTGATCAAGCGGGTCATCGGGGTCGGCGGCGACACCGTGGAGTGCAAGGGCACGGGACCGGTGAAGGTGAACGGCAAGGCCCTCAAGGAGCCGTACGTCTTCGCCGGCAACACCCCGTGCAGCACGGACCCGCAGAGCCAGTTCAAGATCAAGGTGCCCAAGAACCACCTCTGGGTCATGGGCGACCACCGGCAGTACTCGGAGGACTCCCGCTACCACCAGGACAAGAAGGGCGGCGGCTCCGTCCCGGTGAAGGACGTCGTGGGGCGTGCCGAGGTCATCGCCTGGCCGCTCAACCGGCTGAACAACCTGCCGGTCCCCGCCACCTTCGGCCAGCCCGGTCTCAGCGCCGCCGCGGCGTCGGCCCCCGCCGCGGCCGGTCTGATGGGTGCCGTGCCCCTGGTGCTGTGGCGCAGGCGCAGGCGCGCTCCGGAGCAGACCCGGCGGGCGGACGCTCCGGGCGCCTCGTAGCAGTCGCCGGGCTCCCGGGCCTCCGGGACCGTACTCCGGACGGCTCTTCCGGGTGGCCCGCCGCCGGGACTCGCGGTCCAGTGGATCCGGCGGCCCGCTCCGGGCCGGCCACCAGCGCCGCCCGTCCGGCGGCCGACCGGAGGAGCACCCATGAGGAGCACTACCAGTACAGCGGCCGCCGTAGCTGCGGTCGGCCTTTTCGCCGCGGCGGTCAGCGGCTGTTCCGGCGCGAGCGGATCGAAGGCACAGGACAGCGGGGCCGGCTCCTCGCCGTCCAGCAGCATGACGGCGTCGAGCAGCCCGTCGGCCATGACCGCGATGAAGACGGTCATGGTCAGGAAAACCCCGCTGGGCAAGATCCTCGTCACCGGCAAGGGCCGGACGCTCTACCTCTTCGAGGCGGACAAGACCACCAAGTCGACCTGCTCGGGTGCCTGCGCCAAGGCGTGGCCGCCGCTGCTGGCCAAGGACAAGCCGACCGCGGACAGCGGGGTGCAGACGAAGCTGCTGGGGACGTCGCTCCGCAGCGGGGGCGCCAAGCAGGTCACCTACAAGGGCCACCCGCTCTACACGTACCTGGGTGACCGCAAGCCCGGCGATCTCAACGGCCAGGGCCTCACCCAGTTCGGCGCCAAGTGGTACGTCCTGAGCCCCGACGGCAAGAAGGTCACCGCCCAGCCGAAGGCCAGCAGCTCACCGTCGAGCAGCTCCAGCAGTTCGCCTTCGAGCAGTTCCAGCAGCGGCGGGGGCTACTGATCCGTAGCTCAAGCTTCGGGCAGAGACCGTTCAGCCGTGGTGCGCATCCGGTCGAAGAAGTACGGGCGGCCGCGGAGGCAGTCGGCGACCGGGCGCACATCGTGGCGGGGGGTGGGCAGCGCCTCGACCCGGCACACCGTCGAGCCGGCACGGGGCCGGTCCGTGAGCCGCTGCACCCGCCGGCCGCGATGCGGTCGACGGGCTGCGGAGGGCGTACGCGGAGCTGCCCGCCGCCGGGTGAGACCGGCACCGGGCGGCGGCGGGGCAGGGCGTGTCAGTTGTGGTGGTGCAGGATCTCGTTGAGGCCGCCCCAGACCGCGTTGTTCGGACGGGCCTCCACCGTGCCGGTGACCGAGTTGCGGCGGAAGAGGATGTTCGAGGCGCCGGAGAGCTCACGGGCCTTGACGACCTGCCCGTCGGGCATCGTGACCCGGGTCCCCGCGGTGACGTAGAGGCCGGCCTCGACGACGCATTCGTCGCCGAGCGCGATCCCGACACCCGCCTCGGCGCCGACGAGGCAGCGCTCACCGATGGTGATACGGACGTTGCCGCCGCCGGAGAGAGTACCCATGGTGGAGGCGCCGCCGCCGATGTCGGAGCCGTCGCCGACCACGACGCCCGCCGAGATCCGGCCCTCGACCATGGAGGTGCCGAGCGTGCCCGCGTTGAAGTTGACGAAGCCCTCGTGCATGACGGTCGTGCCCTCGGCGAGGTGCGCGCCGAGCCGAACCCGGTCGGCGTCGGCGATCCGGACGCCCTTGGGCACGACGTAGTCCGTCATCCGCGGGAACTTGTCGATCGAGGTGACCTGGAGGTGCAGGCTCTCGGCGCGGGCGTTCAGCCGCACCTTCTCGATGTCGTTCACGGCGACCGGGCCCAGCGAGGTCCAGGCGACGTTGGCGAGCAGGCCGAACATCCCGTCCAGGCTCTGGCCGTGCGGCTGGACCAGCCGGTGCGAGAGCAGGTGCAGGCGCAGATAGGCGTCGTGCGCGTCCAGCGGCTTGTCGTCGAGCGAGGCGATGACCGTACGGACGGCGACGACCTCGACGCCACGGCGCGGGTCGGGGCCCACGGCCTTCGGGGCGGCCTCGCCCAGCAGCTCCGCGGCGCGCTCGGCGGAGAGCCGCTCGGTGCCCGCGGGGCCGGGGTCGGCGGTGAGCTCGGGCGCCGGGAACCAGGTGTCGAGAACGGTGCCGTCGGCGGTGATCGTGGCAAGTCCGGCGGCCACGGCGCCGGTGGAGCGGTCAGGGGTCTGCGAGAGCGTGTCGGTCATGCCCAAAACCTAACCGGCAGGACGCCGCACCGGCGAACCGGTCTCAGCGGTCGGCCACCCCGTCGACCCAGGTGTATTGACCCGCAGTGCTGTTCACCCGGCTGATCGGGGGGCCGCATGATCCTGGCCCGGGCCATCAGGGTCCGGGTGGCCCGGCGGCCGGGACGTCCCGGCCGCCGATGATCCGCACCAGCGCCTCCCGTACCTCATCCGGGTCGAACGCCCTTCCCGTCAGAAGGAGTTGGATCAGCAGCCCGTCGATCAGGGCCACCAGCGCGCGGGCCGTCGCGGCGTCACCGCCGACCTGGGCCCGGACGACCTCCACGAAGGAGTCCAGCCACTCCGCCGCGACGGGCCGCAGCGCCTCGCGGCGCAGCGCGGCGAGATACAGCTCGTACTCCAGCCGCACCCGACTCCGGTCCCCCGCGACGAGCCGTCCGAGCAGCGTGGTGAGCCGGCCGGCCAGCCCTTCGCCCGGCCCGGCGAGCGCCCGCGCCCACCCCTCGACGGCGGTCTGCGGTTCGTCGCTGACCTTCCGCAACGCGGCGACCAGCAGTTCGTCGAGCGTGGCGAAGTGGTACGTCGTCGAGCCGAGCGGCACATCGGCCTCGGCGGCGACCGATCGGTGGCTCAGCCCGGAGATTCCGTGGTCGGCTACGACCCGGATCGCGGCGTCGATGATCCGGTCGCGGCGGTCCGGGTCGTAGCGCCGGGCCATCAGTGCGAGCCGCCCAGATTGAGCAGCACGACCCCGCCGATGACCAGGGCGATGCCGCCGAGCTTCGCCACGCTCATCGACTCCCCCAGGAAGACCATGCCGATGGCCGCGACGGCGGCGGTGCCGGTGCCGGCCCAGATCGCGTACGCGGTCCCCACCGAAAGGGACTTGAGCACCTGGGCGAGCAGGACGAAGGCGAGTACGTACCCGGCCGCCGTCGCCAGCGAGGGCCACAACCGGCTGAATCCGTCGCTGTACTTCATGGCGGTGGTCCCGCCGACCTCTGCGGCGATGGCCGCGGCAAGCAGTACGTAGGGCATGCGTACGACCGTACACATCAGCGACCGGCTACGGTGTGCCGTCCGGCAGAATCCAGTACGCGGATCCGGGCGGGTGACGCACGGGGGACGGAGTGAGCGGTGGCACAGGATCAGGGGTGGGCAGGGGCGTACGGAGGTCCGCCGTACGGGGGGCCTCCGGGGTGGGGCCCGCCGGGATGGGGCGCCCCGCAGCCGCCCCAGGCGCCCAAGCCGGGCGTGATACCCCTGCAGCCCTTGCAGCTCAGCGACATCCTGAACGGCGCGGTCTCCACGGTCGGCCGCTACTGGAAGCAACTGCTCGGCATGGCGGCGGCGGTGTACGGCGGCGCCGCCGCGATCATCGGGGTGGCTCTCGCGATCCTCTACGCGTCGCTCTCCGGCCGGATCCACGGGATCGTCCACGCGCCGGAGGCCTCCGACGTCACCTGGGACCAGGCCGGTCCCGTGGTGCTGGGGTTCTCCGCGGTGCTGCTCGCCGCCGGCCTGCTGAGCATGGTGTGCACGGCCCTCGTCCACGCCACGTGCGCCACCGTGCTGCGGGAGGCCGTGCTCGGCCGGCCGACGACCTTCCGGGCCGTCTGGCGGCGGGCCTGGTCACGGGTGTTCCCGGTGATCGGCACCGTCCTGCTGAGCGGACTGATCGTCCTTGTGCCCCTGCTGCTGATCGCGGGAGCGTCGGTCGCCGTCGTCGTCGCCGCGGTCGGCGCGCACAACCCGGCCGTGGCGATCGTGGTGGGCGTGGTCGGCGGGCTGGCCCTGCTGCCGCCGGCCGTGTGGCTGTGGGTGCTCCTCAGCCTGGGCCCGGCCGCCGTGGTGTTCGAGCGTCAGGGGCCGGTCGGCGCGCTGCGCCGCTCGGCCCGGCTGGTACGGGGCGCCTGGTGGCGGGTCTGCGGCATCTCGCTGCTGGCCCTGGTGATCGGCTCCACTGCGGGCTCGTTCATCCAGCTCCCCTTCACGATGGTGGGGATGTTCAACAGCTCGATGCTCCACCTGGACACCGCCGCCGGCCCGAGCACGGCCCAGCTGCTGACCGGTGCCACCGGCTATCTGGCGCTCTCCATGCTGGGCCAGACGCTCAGCCAGATCGTGTCGGTGACCTTCCCTCAGCTGGTGACCGGACTGCTGTACGTGGACCGGCGGATGCGCCAGGAGGACCTGGGCCCGGTGCTCATCGAGGCGGCGGCCGGAGAGACCGCCGCGCAGGACCCGCCGGACGTCACTTCCCCACGGTGAACCAGGTGGCGCGGGACTTCTTCCACTCGTCGTGGGTGAGGTCCTTCGCCTCCGTGCCGTCCCCGTAGAGGTCGGCGGAGCCGTCGTCGGTGATCAGCTGGGCGCGCGCCCCGGCCGCGTTCAGGTCGGGGACGTCCACCACGGCCTCCCAGCCCCCCGGGTCGCTGGTCGGCAGGTCGGCCCGCTTCACGGGGGCGTGCCCGGCGGCACCGTCCCAGGAGTAGAGGGCGTACGGATCGGAGTTGTCGTCGGCGGCCCAGGAACCGGCGACGATCAGGTACTGGTCGGCCGCGTTCTTCCGGATGTCCCGGATGGCGAGCCCTCCGAGGTCCAGCTCGATCGGCGTGCCGAAGGCGGCCTTCTTGCCGGTGATGACCTTGTCGATGTTGGTGACCGGCACGATCAGCGCCTTGCCGCCGTTCTCCGGCGGCACCAGCGGGGCGCGGAAGCCGAGGTAGGCCGTGGTGGACGAACCGGGCGCGAACTCCAGCCCCTCGATGTTGAATCCGTCAATCTGCTTGGGCACCTGGCCGTCCTTGGTGCCCGCGGCGAATCCGTAGCGGTCGCCGTTGGCTTGGTCCCAGGCGACCAGGTCGTCACGGAGCTTCGCGTACGAGCCGCCGAAGGCCAGCTGGGTGGCGGCTCCCGAGCCGGTGACCTTCGTGGTGAAGATCCGGTTGCGGTCGGACTTGTACTCGCCGTCCTTGTTGTTGCCCAGCGAGCCCGTCCAGTAGACCGTGTCGCCGACCCGGGCCGCGCCCTCGATGTCGACCTCCTTCTTGACCCCGAGATCGTCACTGAAGTCCCAGGTCCGCACGGGCGCCCCGGACGTCGAACCGTCGTACAGCCGGAGGGTGTTGGACTCGTCGTCGGCCACCACCACATAGCCGCCGCCGACCGGGACGGCGGCCGACGCGTCGGACGAGCCGGTGAAGTAGCGGGTGTCCGCGCTGTGCTGGACCGCGGCCGACGCGGCGTAGTGCAGGGTCTTGGTGGCGCTCTTGCCGCCGAGACCGGTGACCTTGAGGGTGAGGTCGGTGTAGCCCTGCGCGCGGGCGCCGACCGTGACCCGGCGGGTGGCGCCCGTGCCGGTGACGGAGACGTCGCCGGTCCCGGCGACGGAGGACGTGGAACTGGCCGATGCGGCCACGGTGAGCGCCGAGGCGTCCGCCCCGCTCTGCCCCACGGTGACGGTGACGGCGGGGTCACCGGTGGCGCCGACCGCGCCGGAGAGATAGGCGGCCGAGAGGGAGACCGTGGGGGTGCCGTAACTCGCCGCGTGCGCCGGGGCGTTGAGCCCGGTGAGGGCCAGCGAGACCAGCCCGCTCGCGGCGGCGACCGCACCGGCGGTCCTCGGGCGGAACGAGCGGCGGGACAGGATGGCGGAGATCTGCGCGGGAATCTGTACGGGGATCTGCACGGGAACCCTCTCGTCGTGGGGGATCGCGGTGGGGGACGTCGTCGACGAGAAGGCTCCGGTCTCCGCGCCAACGGGGCGCGCACACCGTACGTACGGAAGGCGAACAGCACAATACGGCCCCGGTGCGCGGAGCACCGGGGCCGTACGGGAAGAGTCACGGCCGGCCTGAGGGCGGCCGGGCAGGACCGGTCAGACGTTGAAGCCGAGCGCGCGCAGCTGCTCACGGCCGTCGTCGGTGATCTTGTCCGGGCCCCACGGCGGCATCCAGACCCAGTTGATCTTCAGCTCGTTGACGATGCCCTCGGTGGCCGACTTCGCCTGGTCCTCGATGACATCGGTCAGCGGGCAGGCCGCGGACGTCAGTGTCATGTCCAGCGTGGCGATGTTGCCGTCGTCCACGTGAATGCCGTAGATCAGGCCGAGGTTGACCACGTCGATTCCCAGCTCGGGGTCGACGACGTCGTACAGCGCCTCGCGGACCTCCTCCTCGGAGGCCGGCTTGATCAGGGCGGTCTCGTTGTCGCTCATGCGGTCTTCCCTTCGGACAGCGCCTGCGCCGTCGCGTCCTTCCACGCCATCCAGCTCAGCAGCGCGCACTTGACGCGCGCCGGGTACTTCGAGACACCGGCGAACGCGACGGCGTCCTCCAGCACCTCCTCCATCGCGTCGTCCGGCTCGATCTGCCCCCTGGACTGCATCAGCTCCAGGAAGGTCGACTGGATCTTCTGGGCGTCGCCCAGCTCCTTGCCGACCAGCAGTTCGTTCAGCACGGACGCGCTGGCCTGGCTGATGGAACAGCCCTGGCCCTCGTACGACACGTCCGCGATGCGGTCGCCCTCGTACCGCACACGCAGCGTGATCTCGTCGCCGCACGTCGGATTGACGTGGTGCACCTCGGCATCGCCGTCACGGAGACCGCGCCCGTGCGGGTGCTTGTAGTGGTCCAGGATCACTTCCTGGTACATCGAATCCAGCTTCACGATCCAGTCCCTACCCGATGTCCTCGTCCATATGGCCGGGCCTGCGAGGCCCCAAGCCCTGTCCTAGCCGAAGAAATTCCGTACGTGCTCCAGCCCGTCCGCCAGCGCGTCGACCTCTTCGGGCGTGGAGTACAGATAGAACGACGCTCGCGTGGTCGCAGGAATTCCGTACCGCAGGCAGACCGGCCGCGCGCAGTGATGGCCGACCCGGACCGCGATGCCCTCCTCGTCGAGGACCTGACCCACGTCGTGCGGGTGGATGTCACCCAGCGTGAAGGAGATCGTCGCTCCGCGGTCCAGGGCCGTGGACGGTCCGATGAACCGCAGGTCCGGGATCTCGGCGAGACGCTTCATCGCGTACTCGGTGAGCGCGTGCTCATGCGCGGCGATCTTGTCCATGCCGATCGACGAGAGGTAGTCCACGGCCGCGCCGAGGCCGACGGCCTGGGCGATCGGGGGCGTACCGGCCTCGAACTTGTGCGGCGCGGGGGCGTACGTCGAGGAGTGCATCGACACGGTCTCGATCATCTCGCCGCCGCCGAGGAACGGCGGAAGGTCCTCCAGGAGCTCCTGACGGCCCCAGAGGACGCCGATCCCGGTGGGGCCGACCATCTTGTGGCCGGTGAAGGCCACGAAGTCGGCCTGCAGCGCCTGCACGTCCAGCACCATGTGCGGTGCCGCCTGGGAGGCGTCGATGCAGACCAGCGCACCGACCTCCTGGGCGCGCCGGATGATCGCCTCGACCGGGTTGACCGTGCCCATCAGGTTGGAGACCAGCGTGAAGGAGACGATCTTCGTCTTCTCGGTGATGATCTCCTCGACGTTGGACAGGTCGAGGCGGCCGTCGTCGGTGAGGCCGAACCACTTCAGCTTCGCGCCGGTGCGCTGCGAGAGCAGCTGCCACGGCACGATGTTGGAGTGGTGCTCCATCTCCGTGATGACGATCTCGGTCTCGTGGTCGACGCGGTACGGCTCGTCGGCCCAGCCGAGCATGTTGGCCACGAGGTTGAGCGACTCGGAGGCGTTCTTGGTGAAGATCACCTCGTCGCGGCTCGGCGCGTTGATGAAGGCGGCGACCTTGTCGCGGGCACCCTCGTACAGCGCCGTGGCCTCCTCCGCGAGCACGTGCACGCCGCGGTGGACGTTGGCGTTGTGCTGCTCGTAGTACTCGTTCAGCGCGTCGAGTACCTGGCGCGGCTTCTGCGAGGTCGCCGCGTTGTCCAGGTAAACGATCTTCTTCCCGTCGTGGACCACACGATCCAGCAGGGGGAAGTCCTTGCGGATCGCGTCGGTGTCCAGGAGGCCCGGCAGCTGTGTCACGCGACGTCCTCCTCCGGGTTCGCTCCGCTCACGGTGCCAACCTTCGTGTAGGCCTCGTAGCCCTCGTTCTCCAGCTTGTCGGCGAGCTCCGGGCCACCGGACTCGGCGATCCGGCCGTTCGCGAAGACGTGCACGAAGTCGGGCTTGATGTAGCGCAGGATGCGCGTGTAGTGGGTGATCAGCAGGGTGCCGACCTCGCCGCCCTCACGGACGCGGTTGACGCCGTCGGAGACCTGGCGCAGCGCGTCGACGTCCAGACCGGAGTCCGTCTCGTCGAGGATGGCGATCTTCGGCTTGAGCAGCTCCAGCTGGAGGATCTCGTGGCGCTTCTTCTCACCGCCGGAGAAGCCCTCGTTGACGTTGCGCTCGGCGAAGGCCGGGTCCATCTGGAGGGTCTCCATGGCCGTCTTGACCTCCTTCACCCAGGTACGGAGCTTCGGCGCCTCGCCGCGGATGGCGGTGGCCGACGTACGCAGGAAGTTGGAGACGGAGACGCCGGGGACCTCGACGGGGTACTGCATGGCGAGGAAGACACCGGCGCGGGCCCGCTCGTCGACGGTCATCTCCAGCACGTCCTCACCGTCGAGGGTGACGGTGCCGCTGGTGATCGTGTACTTGGGGTGCCCCGCGAGGGAGTACGCCAGCGTCGACTTGCCGGAGCCGTTCGGGCCCATGATGGCGTGGGTCTCGCCCTGCTTCACGGTCAGGTCGACGCCCTTGAGGATCTCCTTCGTACCGTTCTCGGTTTCGACGGAGACGTGCAGGTCGCGGATTTCAAGCGTTGCCATGGGTGACTCAGGACTCCTGGGATACGGAGACGAGCACATCGTCCCCTTCGATCTTTACGGGGTAAACGGGGACGGGGCGCGTCGCGGGAAGGCCGGACGGCTTGCCGGTACGGAGGTCGAAGCTGGAACCGTGCAGCCAGCACTCGATGGTGCAGTCCTCGACCTCCCCCTCGGAGAGGGAGACGTTCGCGTGCGAGCAGATGTCGTTGATCGCGAACACCTCCCCTTCCGTGCGGACCACGGACACCGGCGTGCCGTCGAGCTCCACCCGCTTCGGGGTGTCGTCCTCCAGCTCGCTCAGCGCACAGGCCCTGACGAAGGCGGCCATCAGACGGCTGCCTGCAGCTCGGCGTCGATCTTGGCGAGCAGGCGCTCCTCGACGTCCGGCAGACCGATCTGCTGGACCAGCTCGGCGAAGAAGCCGCGGACCACCAGCCGGCGGGCCTCGGACTCCGGGATTCCGCGCGACTGCAGGTAGAAGAGCTGCGAGTCGTCGAAGCGGCCCGTGGCCGACGCGTGGCCCGCGCCGGCGATCTCGCCGGTCTCGATCTCCAGGTTCGGGACCGAGTCGACCCGCGCGCCGTCGGTGAGGACGAGGTTGCGGTTGAGCTCGTACGAGTCGGTGCCCTCGGCGGCGGCCCTGATCAGGACGTCGCCGATCCAGACGGCGTGCGCGTCCTGGCCCTGGAGCGCGCCCTTGTAGGCCACGTTCGACTTGCAGTGCGGCGCGTTGTGGTCGACGAGGAGGCGGTGCTCCTGGTGCTGGCCGTGGTCGGTGAAGTAGAGCCCGAGGAGCTCGGCCTCACCGCCGGGGCCCGCGTACTGCACCCGCGGGTGGAGGCGTACGACGTCGCCGCCGAAGGTGACCACGACCGACTTGAGCGAGGCGTCCCTGCCCACCAGCGCGTTGTGCTGCGCCACGTGCACGGCGCCGGGCTCCCAGTCCTGGACGGAGACGACGGTCAGCTTCGCACCGTCACCCAGGATGTAGTCGACGTTGGCGGCGAGCACCGCGTCGCCGGTGTGGTCGATGACCACGAGGGCTTCGGCGAAGGCCCCGAGCTCGATGACCTGGTGGCCGTAGGCGACGCCGCCGGCGCCGCGCACGGCGATCCGGATCGGCTCACTGAGCACGGTCTCCTTGGGCACCGAGACGACCGAGGCCTTCTCGAAGGAGGAGTACGCCTGGGCGGCGACCCGGTCGACCGGGGTGCCGGCCCGGCCGATGCGCGCGTCGTCACGGCCGACGGTCTCGACGCGGACGCCCTCGGGGGCGGACACCTCGATCTCGACGCCGGAGCCGGTCGCGACGGCGGTGCCGTCGTGCAGGCCCTTGAGCCGCTCCAGCGGGGTGAACCGCCACTCCTCCTCACGGCCGTGAGGGACCGGGAAGTCCGCCACGTCGAAGGACGGCGGTGCACTCATACGGGTGGCGACGGTGGACTCGGCAGCCACCGCGATGGACCCGGCGGTGGTGGAACCCGTCGGAGAATTCTGAGCCTCAGCCATGGCTGTCGTCGTGCTCGCTTTCTGATGGATACGTCGGGGTCGGGCGAGGGGGCGGGGCTGACAGCTGCCAGGCAGCTGCTAGCCGACCGAGCCCTCCATCTGCAGCTCGATCAGCCGGTTGAGCTCCAGGGCGTACTCCATGGGGAGCTCCTTGGCGATCGGCTCGACGAAGCCGCGCACGATCATCGCCATCGCCTCGAACTCCGTCATACCGCGGCTCATCAGGTAGAAGAGCTGGTCGTCGGAGACCTTGGAGACGGTCGCCTCGTGGCCCATGGACACGTCGTCCTCACGGACGTCCACATAGGGGTACGTGTCCGAGCGGGAGACCGTGTCGACGAGCAGGGCGTCGCAGAGGACGTTGGACTTGGAGCCCGCGGCGCCCTCACCGATCTCGATCAGACCGCGGTAGGAGGTACGGCCGCCGCCTCGCGCCACCGACTTGGAGACGATGTTGGAGGAGGTGTTGGGGGCCATGTGGACCATCTTGGCGCCGGCGTCCTGGTGCTGGCCCTCGCCCGCGAAGGCGATCGACAGCGTCTCGCCCTTGGCGTGCTCGCCCATCAGGTAGACGGCCGGGTACTTCATGGTCACCTTGGAGCCGATGTTGCCGTCGACCCACTCCATGGTCGCGCCCTCGTACGCCACGGCACGCTTGGTGACGAGGTTGTAGACGTTGTTCGACCAGTTCTGGATCGTCGTGTAGCGGCAGCGGCCGCCCTTCTTCACGATGATCTCGACGACGGCGCTGTGCAGCGAGTCGGAGGAGTAGATCGGGGCGGTACAGCCCTCGACGTAGTGGACGTAGGCGTCCTCGTCGACGATGATCAGCGTCCGCTCGAACTGGCCCATGTTCTCCGTGTTGATACGGAAGTAGGCCTGGAGCGGGATCTCGACGTGCACGCCCTTCGGCACGTAGATGAAGGAACCGCCGGACCACACGGCCGAGTTCAGCGAGGCGAACTTGTTGTCGCCGACCGGGATGACCGTGCCGAAGTACTCCTGGAAGAGCTCGGGGTGCTCCTTCAGCGCGGTGTCGGTGTCCATGAAGATGACACCCTGCGCCTCCAGCTCCTCGTTGATCTGGTGGTACACGACCTCGGACTCGTACTGGGCGGCGACACCCGCGACGAGGCGCTGCTTCTCCGCCTCCGGGATGCCGAGCTTGTCGTACGTCTTCTTGATGTCCTCCGGCAGGTCCTCCCAGGACTCCGCCTGCTTCTCGGTGGACCGCACGAAGTACTTGATGTTCTCGAAGTCGATGCCCGAGAGGTCGGAGCCCCAGCTGGGCATGGGCTTCTTGCCGAAGAGCTTGAGGCCCTTGAGACGCAGCTTCAGCATCCACTCGGGCTCGTTCTTCTTCGCCGAGATGTCGCGGACGACAGCTTCGGACAGACCCCGCTTGGCTGCGGCGCCTGCCACGTCGGAGTCGGCCCAGCCGAATTCGTACGTACCCAGGCCCTCGAGTTCGGGGTGGGCAGTCTCCGTGGGGAGAGTCATGCGGGGTTCCTCCCGGCCGTACTGGCGGATGCTGAATCGGTGGTCTGATGGGTGGTCTTGGGAATGAACGTCGTGCACACACCGTCGCCGTGGGCGATGGTGGCCAGACGCTGGACATGGGTCCCGAGCAGGCGGGAGAAGACCTCGGTCTCCGCCTCGCAGAGCTGCGGGAACTGTTCGGCGACATGGGCCACCGGGCAGTGGTGCTGGCAGAGCTGCTCGCCGACCGGGGCGCTTCGCGCCGTAGCAGCGTACCCGTCGGTGGTCAACGCCTTGGCCAGAGCCTCGGCGCGGTTCTCCGGCGCCGCGGCGTCGACGGCCTCGCGGTACGTCTCCGCCTGCGTGGCGAGCCGGTCGCGGGCGAACGCCATGACCTCGTCGTCACCGGAGCGCTGGGCGATCCAGCGCAGGGCGTCGGCGGCGAGCTGGTCGTAGGACTGGTCGAAGGCGTCGCGGCCGCAGTCGGTGAGCGCGAAGACCTTGGCGGGACGGCCCCGGGTCCTGGCGCCGTACACCCGCTGCTCGCGGGCGGCGACCACGTCGTCGGTGACCAGGGCGTCGAGGTGGCGGCGGACCGCCGCCGCGGTGAGCCCGAGACGCCCCGCCAGTTCGGTGACGGTGGACGGGCCGTGGTCCAGGATGGAGCGCGCGACCCGGTTGCGGGTGGACCGCTCACCGGTCGCGAGTTCCTCCTGCGCAGTCTTTCCGACTGGAGCCTCGCCGACGTTTTTCACAACGCCATTGTTGCGTAATTCACCGGCCCGCGACAAGTGAAGATCGGGAACTCCAGCGGTGGCCTCGATCACTTAGGGTCACCTAAACAGGCCGGATGTCTGTTCCCCCATGGCCTCCGCCCCCTGAAGGATCCGCGACCCGTCCGCTTCGTAGACTCCCCCGTATGAGTACAGATCCCGCCGTTGAGGTCCGCGGCCTCGTCAAGCGGTACGGCGCCAAGACCGCTGTGGACGGCCTGGACCTCACGGTCGGCACGGGCACCGTCACCGCCGTACTCGGGCCCAACGGCGCAGGCAAGACCACCACCGTCGAGACCTGCGAGGGATACCGCCGCGCCGACGCCGGCACCGTCCGGGTGCTGGGTCTCGACCCGGTGGCCGACGCGGCCGGGCTGCGCCCCCGGATCGGGGTGATGCTCCAGTCCGGCGGCGTCTACTCCGGCGCCCGCGCCGACGAGATGCTCCGCCACATGGCGAAACTGCACGCGCACCCGCTCGATGTCGGCGCGCTGATCGAGCGGCTCGGCCTGGAGAGCTGCGGCCGTACGACGTACCGCAGGCTCTCCGGCGGGCAGCAGCAGCGGCTCGCCCTCGCGATGGCCGTCGTGGGCCGCCCCGAGCTGGTCTTCCTGGACGAGCCGACCGCCGGCCTCGACCCGCAGGCCCGCAGGTCCACCTGGGATCTCGTACGGGAGCTGCGTGCGGACGGGGTGACGACCGTGCTCACCACCCACTTCATGGACGAGGCCGAGCAGCTCGCCGACGCGGTGGCGATCATCGACGCGGGCCGGGCCGTCGCACACGGCACCCCCGAGGAGCTCTGCCGCGGCGGCGCCGAGAACACCCTGCGCTTCGGCGGACGGCCCGGACTCGACGTCGGCTCACTGCTGAAGGCGCTCCCGGACGGGTCTGCGGCCACCGAGCTGACCCCGGGCAGCTACCGGATCACCGGTACGGTCGACCCCCAGCTGCTCGCCACCGTCACCTCCTGGTGCGCCCAGCACGGAGTGATGCCCGACCGCATCTCGGTGGAGCGCCACACCCTCGAAGACGTCTTCCTGGAACTGACCGGCAAGGAGCTGCGCGCATGAGCGCCGGTACGTACACCCCCCGGCCGGGCGCGGCCCCGCTGTCGCGCATGATCGCCGCGCAGACCGCCTTCGAGACGAAGATGCTGCTGCGCAACGGCGAGCAGCTGCTGCTGACCGTGATCATCCCGTCGCTGCTGCTGGTCCTCTTCTCCGCGGTCGACATCGTCGACACCGGGGCGGGCAAATCGGTGGCCTTCCTGGCTCCGGGCATCCTGGCGCTCGCCGTGATGTCCACCGCCTTCACCGGGCAGGCCATCGCGACCGGCTTCGAGCGCAGGTACGGGGTGCTCAAGCGGCTCGGTGCCTCCCCGCTCCCCCGCTGGGCGCTGATGACGTCCAAGACCCTGTCCGTGATCGTGACCGAGGTCCTGCAGATCGTCCTGCTGACCGTGATCGCCCTCCTGCTCGGCTGGTCGCCGCACGGCAGTCCGCTCGCCGTCCTGCTGCTGCTCGTCCTGGGTACGGCCGCCTTCTCGGGTCTGGGCCTGCTGATGGCGGGGACGCTCAAGGCGGAAGCCACACTGGCCGCGGCCAACCTGGTCTTCCTGCTGCTGCTCGTCGGCGGCGGGGTGATCGTCCCGATGGACAAGTTCCCCGGCGGTGTCAGGTCCGTACTGGAGCTGCTGCCGGTCTCGGCGCTCTCGGACGGCCTGCGGGACGTCCTGCAGCACGGCGCTTCGATGCCGTGGGCCGACCTGGGGATCGTCGCGGTGTGGGCGGTGCTCGGCCTCGGCGCGGCCGCCCGGTACTTCCGCTGGGAGTAACCGGAGGGAGGACGCGGCCCGGCTGGGGTCCGGTTCGCCCGGTCCGGCGGGAAAGCGCCCCCTCGTGAAAGTAGGCACAAGCGCCCGGCCTACGATGTCCCCGTGCCGAAACTGACCCTCGCCGAAGCCTTCGGCGCCGTGCGCAATCCACTCGCCTTCATCGCCGACCGCTGGACTCCGGACCCCCGGACCGTCCGGCGCGCCGCGCTCGCCGCCCTGGTGATGTCGGTCGTCATCGTCGTCACCGGGGGCGCGGTCAGGCTGACCAGCTCCGGGCTCGGCTGCCCGACCTGGCCCAAGTGCACCGACCAGAGCCTCACCGCGACCAGCGAGATGGGCATCCACGGCGCCATCGAGTTCTCCAACCGGATGCTCACGTACGTGCTGTGCGCGGCGGTCGGCTGGGCGATCATCGCGGCCCGCTCGGCGAAGCCGTGGCGGCGCTCGGTGACCCGGCTCGGCTGGGCCCAGTTCTGGGTGGTCATGGGCAACGCGGTGCTGGGCGGCATCGTGGTACTGGTCGGCCTCAACCCGTACACGGTGGCCGCGCACTTCCTCCTGTCCACCGCGCTGATCACGGTCGCCGTGCTGACCTGGCAGCGCGTCCGCGAGGGCGACGAGACGCCGAGGCCCCTGGTGGGCAAGGCGGTCGTCCAGCTGACGTCGCTGCTCGTCGTGGCGGCGGGCGCCCTGATCGCGATCGGTACGGTCGTCTCGGGAGCGGGACGCCACGCGGGCGACTCCAGCGAGGTGGAGCGCATCCCGGTCGACTGGTCGATGATCGCGCAGCTGCACGCCGACTTCGCCTGGGTCGTGGTGGCGCTCACCGCGGCGCTCTGGTTCGTGCTCAAGGCCGTGGACGCGCCCGCCGGGCCGCTCCACCGGGCCCGCGACCTCTTCCTGATCCTGATGGGCCAGGGTGTGATCGGCTACGTCCAGTACTTCACCCACACCCCGGAGATCCTCGTCGGGCTGCACATGTTCGGCGCGTCGCTGGTGTGGATCGGTGTGATGCGGGTGCTGCTCTCGCTCCGCGAACGGCCGTTCACCGGTGCGGGGATCCCGGCGCAGTCCGAGGACACGGCGCTCACGGCCGTCTAGGGCCTGTCCGGGCCTTCGAGGCCGTAGACGCGGCGGGCGTTGCCCGCCGCGATCATTCCGGCGACCCGTGTCGCGTCCGTGTGCGACCAGGCACCCTCGTCGACCCAGCCGCCCAGCGTGCGGGCCAGCGCCTCCTGGAACACCCGCGCACGCACCACGTGCAGTTCGGGGAGCTCCTGGGCACCGCTGGAGTACAGCAGCTTCCCGAAGGGCGCGAGCTCCAGGATCTCCGCGAGGACGACGGCGGCCCGCGCCCCCGTGTGCGCCAGGGCCGGGCCCAGATCCGCGTACACATGCGGATGGACGCTCGCCAGCTGTGCGGCCTGCCGGTGGTACGGGTAGCCGTGCAGCAGCACCAGATCGGTGCCGAGCCCGGTGGCCGCGACGATGAAGTCCGTCAGCAGCAGCGGGTCGCCCGCCCCGATGTGCAGCTGGAGCGGACGGCCGGACGCGACGGCGTTCCACAGCAGATGGCGCAGCAGCACCGGATCGGTGAGGCTGCCGCCGACCCGGCGGTCGGCCAGCCAGCGCCCCGCGGCGCCGCGCACCTCGCCGGCGCCCGGCGGGTCGGGCGCCAGGGTGAGTCCGAGCCGCACCGGGGCGACCGAGCTGAAGGCCACGGCGGAGCCCGCCGCTCCGTGCACCGCCTCAGCGACGTTCGCGAGGAAGGAATCGACGGTGCCCGAGGTGTCGGCGACCTGCTCGGCGAGGAGTTCGAGCCGGACGATCTCATGGGCCTCGGCGCCGCCGGCCGCCGCGATCTCGGCGGGGCCCGTGAGGTCGCCGGGCAGCCCGGTGTCCACCAGATAGGTGGTGATCCCGCTGGAGCGCAGCAGCCGTCTGCCCACCTCCAGCACGCCGAGTTCCCGGCGGCGGGCGAGGTAGCGCGCGGGCGCGCAGTGCGGTTCCAGACCGAGCAGCGGCGGGCACCAGCGGCGTACGGCGAAGCCGGTCTGGGTGTCGAAGAAGGTGGTGCCGGGGGCGGGCGGCCCGGGGGTCCTGCCGAGGTGCGCCTCGAAGGTCCCGAGACCGAGCTCGGTGCGGAGCACGCCGTGGCAGTACTGATCCACCAGGCAGGGTGTCTCGATCATCCGGGCCTCCGCTTCGGGCTGTTCTCCTCCAGCCCTAACGGGGAAACCCGCCCCCAGGTGTTGCCCTCAGCCTTCGGCACCGGCCCGGGAGCCGCCGAGCTGGATACCGGCCATCCGCTTCCACTCGTAGGGACCGGTGCGGACCTTGGCCGCGAGATCGCCGTCGAAGGACTCGTGGACGGTGACGCCCGCCTGCTCGGCCGCGCTCTGCGCCATGGCGTACGACGGTGCCACCAGGTCTCCCCAGCCGCCGTCCTCGCCCACCAGCACGATGCGGGCCCCGCGCTCACCGATGTACGCGAGCTGCGCCTCCGCGCCGCCGTGCTCCCGGCCGAAGGCCTGGATCTGCCGGGCGAGCCTGGCCGTCTTCCGGTCGGCTCCGGCGTCCCGCTTCTCGTCAACCTGCGTGTCTGCCATGGCCGCATGCTACTAGCGGGTAGCGACACGCGCGACGGGCAGGTCCAGTGGCGTGAACCACTGCACCTGCCCGTCGCGTGACGCAGGGGGGCGGGAGATACCGCGGGGCTATCGCAGGAAGGGATCCACCGCGACGGCCACGAAGAGGAGCGAGACATAGGTGATGGACCAGTGGAAGAGCCGCATCTCCTTGAGCTTGGCGCCCGTCACCCCGTTCCTGGCCCGGCTCCGCAGCGCGTGTGCCTCGCGCAGCCAGAAGGCGCCGGCCAGCACGGCCACCACCGTGTAGAACCAGCCCGTGTAGCCGAGCGGGGTCAGCAGCAGCGAGACCACGACCATCGCCCAGCTGTAGATGACGATCTGCTTGGCCACGACCTGGTTGGTGGCGATGACCGGCAGCATCGGGACCCCGACGCGGGCGTAGTCGTCCTTGACGCGCATCGACAGCGGCCAGTAGTGCGGCGGTGTCCAGAAGAACATCACCAGGAAGAGGATGACCGGGGCCCACGACATGGAGTCCGTGACCGAGGACCAGCCGATGAGTACCGGCATGCAGCCCGCGATGCCGCCCCAGACGATGTTCTGCGAGGTCCGGCGCTTGAGGATCATCGTGTAGACGACGACGTAGAAGAGGAGCGCGCCCAGTGAGAGCGCCGCCGAGAGCCAGTTGACCAGCAGCCCGAACCAGAGCGTGGAGAAGGTGGCCAGCGCGAAGGCGAAGACCAGGCACTCGCGCGGCGAGACCATGCCGGTGACCAGTGGACGCTGCGACGTGCGGTCCATCAGCGCGTCGATGTCGCGGTCGATGTACATGTTGAACGCGTTGGCACCGCCGGCGGAGAGATAACCGCCGAAGCAGGTCGCCAGGACCAGCCACAGATTGGGTACGCCCTGCTTCGCGAGGAACATCACCGGAACGGTGGTGATCAGCAGCAGTTCGATGATCCGCGGCTTGGTCAGCGCCACAAAAGCCTTGACGCGGGCCCCGAATGGCCGATGGGCCCCCGGGCTGGGAGTCAGGACGACCCCTGCGGGTCGGGACTCGACGGCCGTCACGTACACCCCTGACAGAGAATTTCCCAGCAAGTTCCAGCCGTGAAGGGCCGGTAAAGACTTGCGCGTACCACGCCACTCTAGACGTTGCCCATACGTCACCATCCCCGGGGGTGCGGTCGTGTTGGGCCCGTCGTTCCGGGCGGAAAGGGCGGCTCTTACGAGCGGAGGTGCGCTCTTCGACGGGCGGATCGGCAGTCGCGCCCGCACCCTGAGAAGTGTCTGTCTGCAACCGGCGGGAACTCGAAAAGACGGGCGTTGTGGCGGGGGTAGGCTCGACAACGCCCGGTGCACCGAACGTAACCGGGATTACATATCTGGAGAGGAGCCCTGACCCAGGGTGAGTACCAAGCCGACCACCACTGAACTCGCGTGGACCGAATTGGACCAGCGGGCCGTCGACACCGCCCGCGTGCTGGCCGCGGACGCCGTACAGAAGGTCGGCAACGGCCATCCCGGTACGGCCATGAGCCTGGCCCCGGCCGCGTACACCCTCTTCCAGAAGGTGATGCGGCACGACCCGGCGGACCCCGAGTGGACCGGGCGTGACCGGTTCGTCCTCTCGGCCGGCCACTCGTCGCTGACCCTCTACACCCAGCTCTACCTGGCCGGTTTCGGTCTGGAGCTGGCGGACCTCGAGGCGTTCCGCACCTGGGGCTCGAAGACCCCCGGACACCCGGAGTACGGGCACACCTCCGGCGTGGAGACCACCACCGGCCCGCTGGGCCAGGGTGTCGCCAACGCGGTGGGCATGGCCATGGCCGCCCGCTACGAGCGCGGTCTCTTCGACCCGGAGGCGGCCCCCGGCACCTCCCCGTTCGACCACTTCATCTACGCGATCGCCGGCGACGGCTGCCTCCAGGAGGGCATCTCGTCCGAGGCGTCGTCGCTCGCGGGCCACCAGAAGCTCGGCAACCTCGTGCTGCTGTGGGACGACAACCACATCTCGATCGAGGGCGACACCGAGACCGCGGTGTCCGAGGACACCTGCGCGCGCTACGAGGCGTACGGCTGGCACGTGCAGCGTGTGGCGCCGAAGGCGAACGGCGACCTCGACCCGGACGCCCTGTACGCGGCGCTCCAGGCGGCCAAGGCCGAGACCGGGCGCCCGTCGTTCATCGCGATGCGCTCGATCATCGCCTGGCCCGCCCCGCACGCCCAGAACACCGGCGCCGCGCACGGCTCGGCGCTCGGCGACGAAGAGGTCGCCGCGACCAAGAAGATCCTCGGCTTCGACCCCGAGAATTCCTTCGACGTGTCGGACGAGGTCCTGGCGCACACCCGCGCCCTGGGTGACCGCGGCCGTGAGGCCAAGGCCGTCTGGGAGAAGGGCTTCGCCGCCTGGCGCACCGCCAACCCGGAGCACGCCGCCCGGTTCGACCGGGTCAGGGCGGGCGAGCTGCCCGAGGGCTGGACGAAGGAGCTTCCCGCCTTCGAGGCCGGCGCCTCCATCGCCACCCGCGCCGCTTCCGGCAAGGTGCTCGAAGCGCTGGGCGGTGCCATCCCGGAGCTGTGGGGCGGCTCGGCCGACCTCGCCGGGTCGAACAACACGACGATCGACAAGACGTCGTCGTTCCTGCCCGAGGGCAACCCGCTGCCGGGCGCCGACCCGTACGGCCGCACGGTCCACTTCGGGATCCGCGAGCACGCCATGGCCGCGGAGATGAACGGCATCGCGCTGCACGGCAACACCCGCATCTACGGCGGCACCTTCCTGGTGTTCTCCGACTACATGCGCAACGCCGTCCGGCTCTCGGCGCTGATGCACCTGCCGGTGACCTACGTGTGGACGCACGACTCGGTCGGCGTCGGCGAGGACGGCCCGACCCACCAGCCGGTGGAGCACCTGGCCGCCCTGCGCGCCATTCCGGGTCTGAACCTGATCCGCCCGGCGGACGCCAACGAGACGGTCATCGCCTGGCGCGAGGTCCTTGAGCGCTACACCAAGGTGTTCGGCAAGGGAGCCCCGCACGGCTTCGCGCTGACCCGCCAGGGTGTGCCGGTGTACGAGGCGAACGAGGGCGTGGCCAAGGGCGGCTACGTACTGTTCGAGGCCGAGGGCGGCACGCCCGAGGTCGTCCTGATCGGTACCGGCTCCGAGGTCCAGCTGGCCGTGGAGGCGCGTGAGCAGCTCCAGGCCGCGGGTGTTCCGACCCGGGTGGTCTCGATGCCGTGCGTCGAGTGGTTCGAGGAGCAGGACCAGGCGTACCGCGACTCGGTGCTTCCGCCGTCCGTCAGGGCGAGGGTGGCCGTCGAGGCCGGTATCGGTCTGACCTGGCACCGCTTCGTCGGTGACGCGGGACGGATCGTGTCGCTGGAGCACTTCGGTGCGTCCGCCGACGGCAAGCTGCTCTTCCGCGAGTTCGGCTTCACCGCCGAGGCCGTCGCCGACGCCGCCAGGGAATCGCTCGAAGCCGCAGCGCGCTGACGCTCATATACAAACAAGTAGGAGATGCAATTCCCATGACAGACGCACTCAAGCGCCTCTCCGACGAAGGCGTCGCGATCTGGCTCGACGACCTTTCGCGCAAGCGCATCACATCCGGCAACCTCGCCGAGCTGATCGACCAGCAGCACGTGGTGGGTGTCACCACCAACCCGTCGATCTTCCAGAAGGCGATCTCCCAGGGCGACGGCTACGACACGCAGCTCACCGACCTCGCGGCCCGCAGGGTCACCGTCGAGGAGGCTGTCCGCATGATCACGACGGCGGACGTCCGTGACGCCGCCGACATCCTGCGCCCGGTCTTCGACGCGACGGACGGCCAGGACGGCCGGGTCTCGATCGAGGTCGACCCGCGCCTCGCCCACAACACCAGGGCCACCGCCGCCGAGGCCAGGCAGCTCGCCTGGCTGGTGGACCGCCCGAACACGCTCATCAAGATCCCGGCGACCAAGGCCGGCCTGCCGGCCATCACCGAGACCATCGGCCGGGGCATCAGCGTCAACGTCACGCTGATCTTCTCGCTGGAGCGCTACCTCGCGGTCATGGACGCCTACCTGGCGGGCCTGGAGAAGGCCAAGGCCGCCGGCCTGGACCTCTCCAAGATCCACTCGGTCGCCTCCTTCTTCGTGTCCCGCGTGGACACCGAGATCGACAAGCGGCTGGACGCCCTGGGCACCGACGAGGCCAAGGCCGCCAAGGGCAAGGCCGCCGTGGCCAACGCGCGCCTCGCGTACCAGGCGTACGAGGAGGTCTTCTCCTCCGACCGCTGGGCCGCCCTCGACAAGGCGCACGCCAACAAGCAGCGCCCGCTGTGGGCGTCGACCGGCGTCAAGGACCCGGCGTACCGGGACACGATGTACGTCGTGGACCTGGTGGCGCCCAACACGGTGAACACCATGCCGGAGGCGACGCTCGACGCCACCGCCGACCATGGCGAGGTCACCGGCAACACGGTTTCCGGCACCTACGAGCAGGCCCGCGCCGCGCTCGATGCCGTGGAGAAGCTCGGGATCTCGTACGACGACGTCGTACAGGTCCTGGAGGACGAGGGAGTCGAGAAGTTCGCGACCTCCTGGAACGACCTGCTCAAGTCCACTGAGGCAGAGCTCGAGCGCCTCGCCCCTTCGGAGGGCTGAAACCTTGTCAAGCAGCAACCCGCTGCGTGACGCTGCGGA
Source organism: Streptomyces sp. NBC_01471 (assembly GCF_041438865.1). Taxonomy (NCBI): domain Bacteria; kingdom Bacillati; phylum Actinomycetota; class Actinomycetes; order Kitasatosporales; family Streptomycetaceae; genus Streptomyces; species Streptomyces sp. NBC_01471. The sequence continues at coordinate 6,303,757 of NZ_CP109450.1, read as the reverse complement.
CCGACGGCTCCCGCGTATCGCGGGGCCGTCGGGCCTGGTCATTTTTGGCGTCACGGGTGATTTGTCCCGTAAAAAGCTGATGCCCGCTGTCTACGACCTGGCCAATCGCGGCCTGCTGCCACCGGGCTTCTCGCTCATCGGGTTCGCGCGCCGCGACTGGGAGGACGAGGACTTCGCCCAGGTCGTCCACGACTCCGTCAAGGAGCACGCGCGGACGCCGTTCCGTGAGGAGGTCTGGCAGCAGCTCATCCAGGGCATGCGCTTCGTCCAGGGCGACTTCGACGACGACGCGGCGTTCGCCACCCTCAAGGCGACGATCGAGGAGCTGGACAAGCAGCAGGGCACCGGAGGCAACTTCGCCTTCTACCTCTCGGTCCCGCCCAAGTTCTTCCCCAAGGTCGTCCAGCAGCTCAAGAAGCACGGGCTCGCCGACCAGCAGAACGGCTCCTGGCGCCGTGCGGTCATCGAGAAGCCGTTCGGCCACGACCTGAAGAGCGCACAGGAGCTCAACAAGGTCGTGCACGAGGTCTTCCCGCCGCACGAGGTCTTCCGGATCGACCACTACCTCGGCAAGGAGACCGTCCAGAACATCCTGGCGCTCCGCTTCGCCAACACCCTCTTCGAGCCGATCTGGAACCGGTCGTACGTCGACCATGTCCAGATCACCATGGCCGAGGACATCGGGATCGGCGGCCGGGCCGGGTACTACGACGGCATCGGCGCCGCCCGTGACGTCATCCAGAACCACCTGCTCCAGCTGCTCGCGCTGACCGCGATGGAGGAGCCCGCCTCCTTCGACGCCCACGCGCTGGTGGCCGAGAAGACCAAGGTGCTGGGCGCCGTCAGGCTGCCCAAGGACCTCGGCCAGGAGACCGTGCGCGGTCAGTACGCCGCGGGCTGGCAGGGCGGCGAGCAGGCGGTCGGCTACCTCCAGGAAGACGGCATCGACCCCAAGTCGACGACCGACACCTACGCCGCGGTGCGGCTGGAGATCGACAACCGCCGCTGGGCGGGTGTCCCCTTCTATCTCCGCACCGGCAAGCGCCTGGGCCGCCGCGTCACCGAGATCGCCGTGGTATTCCAGCGTGCCCCGCACTCCCCCTTCGACCACACGGCGACGGAGGAGCTGGGCCAGAACGCGATCGTCATCCGCGTCCAGCCCGACGAGGGCATCACCATGCGGTTCGGCTCCAAGGTGCCCGGCACCTCGATGGAGATCCGGGACGTGTCGATGGACTTCGCGTACGGCGAGTCCTTCACCGAGTCCAGCCCGGAGGCGTACGAGCGGCTCATCCTCGATGTGCTGCTCGGCGACTCGAACCTCTTCCCGCGCCTGGAGGAGGTCGAGCAGTCCTGGCGGATCCTCGACCCGATCGAGGAGTACTGGGACACCCACGGAAAGCCCGCGCAGTACGAGTCGGGCACCTGGGGACCGGCCGAGGCGGACGAAATGCTCGCACGAGAAGGACGGAGCTGGCGTCGGCCATGAAAATCGATCTGACGGAAACCACAGCCAGCAAGGTCAACAAGGCACTGGTGGAGGGCCGCCGCGCCGTCGGCACCCCCGCCGTCGGCATGGTGCTGACCCTCGTCATCGTGACCGACGAGGAGAACGCCTACGACGCGCTCAAGGCGGCCAACGACGCCTCCCGCGAGCACCCCTCGCGCACCCTCGTGGTCGTCAAGCGGGTCTCCCGCTCCCCGCGCGACCGGGCCACGGCCCGGCTCGACGCGGAGATCCGGGTGGGCACGGACGCGGGCAGCGGCGAGACCGTCGTCCTGCGGATGTACGGCGAGGTGCTGCACCACGCCCAGTCGGTGGTGCTGCCGCTGCTGCTGCCGGACGCCCCCGTGGTGGTCTGGTGGCCGGTGAACGCGCCGCTCGACCCCGCCAAGGACCCGCTCGGTGCGCTGGGCCAGCGCCGTGTCACCGACTCGTACGCGGCCGAACACCCCATCGCGGAGCTCTCGGGCCGCGCCGCCGCCTACACACCGGGCGACACCGACCTGGCGTGGTCGCGCATCACCCCCTGGCGCTCGATGCTCGCCGCCGCCCTGGACCAGGTGCCGAGCCGGGTGAAGGGCGCCGAGGTGGAGGGCGAGGAGTTCAACCCGAGCTGCGAACTGCTCGCGATGTGGCTCGCCGACCGGCTCGACGTACCGGTGACCCGTTCCATCTCGTCCGGCCCGGGTCTGACGGCCGTACGGATGCAGACGGACCACGGCGAGATCGTGCTGGACCGCCCCGACGGTTCGCTGGCCACGCTCTGCATGGAGGGACAGCCGGACCGCGCGGTGGCGCTGAAGCGCCGGGAGACCTCGGAGCTGCTCGCCGAGGAGCTGCGCAGGCTCGACCCGGACGACACGTACGCGGCTTCGCTGAAGTACGGCGTGGACCGGCTGGTCACGGCCTCGCCGAAGGAGGCCGGCGACGGATCCGGCAACGGATCCGGGGACGCGGCGGACGAGCCCGCCAAGGCCGCCCCCGCCGCGAAGAAGGCACCCGCAAAGAAGGCGGCGTCGAAGTGAGTGCGCCGCAGCTCGTCGTCCACCGCGACAAGGAGCTGATGGCCCACACCGCGGCGGCCCGGCTGATCACGAAGATCGTGGACGCCCAGGCCGCCCGTGGTTCCGCTTCGGTGGTGCTCACCGGCGGGCGCAACGGCAACGGGCTGCTCGCGGCCCTCGCCGAGGCGCCCGCGCGGGACGCCGTCGACTGGTCGCGGATCGACCTGTGGTGGGGCGACGAACGCTTCCTGCCGGAGGGCGATCCCGAGCGGAACGTCACCCAGGCGCGGGCCGCGCTGCTCGACTCGGTGGGCGTGGCCCCCGAGCGGGTGCACGCCATGGCCGCCTCGGACGGTCCGTACGGCAGCGATGTGGAGGCGGCAGCCGCGGCGTACGCGGCGGAGCTGGCCGCCGCGGCGGGTCCCGAGGACCACGGCGACGTGCCGGCGTTCGACGTGCTGATGCTGGGTGTGGGCCCGGACGCGCACGTGGCCTCGCTCTTCCCCGAGCTGCCGGCCGTACGGGAGTCCGTACGCACCGTCGTCGGTGTGCACGGCGCGCCCAAGCCGCCGCCCGTGCGGCTGTCCCTGACGCTGCCCGCGATCCGGGCGGCACGCGAGGTGTGGCTGCTCGCGGCGGGCGAGGACAAGGCGGGGGCCGCGGCTCTCGCCCTGTCCGGGGCCGGAGAGATCCAGGCCCCGGCAGCGGGCGCCCGGGGTCGCGGCAGGACGCTGTGGCTGCTGGACACGGCGGCCGCTTCGCAGCTGCCGCCGCAGCTCTACCCGCCGGCCACCGCCTGACCGCCCGGCACGCGACAGAAAGGACCGGCCCGCCTCCCCGCAGGGAGTGCGGGCCGGTCTGCCTTTGTCCCCTTACCGCTACTGCTTGGCCCGCAGCGCCCGGTAGGTGTCGACCAGCGTGGCGGTGGAGCTGTCGAGGTCCGCTCCGCCCCTGCCGCCGGTCAGGACCGACTCGATCTTCTTGGCGAGCACCTTGCCGAGCTCGACGCCCCACTGGTCGAAGGAGTCGATGTTCCAGATGGCGCCCTGGACGAAGACCTTGTGCTCGTAGAGCGCGATCAGCTGCCCCAGGACGGACGGGGTGAGCGCGTCGGCGAGGATCGTGGACGTCGGGTGGTTGCCGCGGAACGTCTTGTGCGGGACCAGCTCCTCGGCGACACCCTCCGCCCGTACCTCGTCGGGCGTCTTGCCGAACGCCAGGGCCTGGGTCTGGGCGAAGAAGTTCGCCATCAGGAGGTCGTGCTGGGCCTTCAGACCCGAGGTCAGGTCATCGACGGGCTTGGCGAAGCCGATGAAGTCGGCCGGGACCACCTTGGTGCCCTGGTGGAGCAACTGGTAGTACGCGTGCTGGCCGTTGGTGCCGGGCGTCCCCCAGACCACCGGACCCGTCTGCCAGTCGACCGGACGGCCCTCACGGTCCACGGACTTGCCGTTGGACTCCATGTCCAGCTGCTGGAGGTACGCCGTGAACTTGGAGAGGTAGTGCGAGTACGGCAGCACGGCGTGCGACTGGGCGTCGAAGAACGCGCCGTACCAGACGCCCAGCAGGCCGAGCAGGAGCGGGATGTTCTCCTCGGGCGGCGCGGTGCGGAAGTGCTCGTCGATCAGGTGGAAGCCGTCGAGCATCTCCCGGAAGCGCTCCGGGCCGATCGCGATCATCAGCGAGAGGCCGATCGCCGAGTCGTAGGAGTACCGGCCGCCGACCCAGTCCCAGAACTCGAACATGTTGGCCGTGTCGATACCGAAGTCCTCGACCTTCTCCGCGTTCGTGGACAGCGCCACGAAGTGCTTGGCCACGGCGTCCTGGCCGGCCCGCAGATTCGTCAGCAGCCAATTGCGCGCGGAGGTCGCGTTGGTGATGGTCTCGATGGTGGTGAAGGTCTTGGAGGCGATGATGAAGAGCGTCTCCGCCGGGTCCAAGTCCCTTACGGCCTCGTGCAGATCGGCCCCGTCGACGTTCGACACGAAACGGACCGTCAGCCCGCGGTCGGTGAAGGAGCGGAGCGCCTCGTACGCCATCGCCGGGCCCAGGTCCGAGCCGCCGATGCCGATGTTGACGACGTTCTTGACGGGTTTGCCGGTGTGTCCGGTCCACTCCCCCGACCTGACCTTCTCCGAGAAGGCGGCCATCTTGTCGAGCACGGCGTGCACGGCGGGCACGACGTTCTCCCCGTCCACCTCGACGACCGCTCCGCGCGGGGCGCGGAGCGCGGTGTGCAGCACCGCGCGGTCCTCGGTGGTGTTGATCTTCTCGCCGCGGAACATCGCGTCACGCAGCCCGGCCACCCCGGCGGCGGCGGCCAGCTCACGGAGCAGGCCGAGCGTCTCACCGGTCACCAGGTGCTTGGAGTAGTCGAGATACAGATCGCCCGCCCGGAGGGTGTAGGTGCGCCCTCGCTCCGGGTCCCGGTCGAACAGCTCCCGCAGACGCGTGTCGCCCAGCTGCTCCCGGTGCTTGCCCAGAGCGGTCCACTCGGGCATCTGGTTGAGCCTGGTACGGCCTTCTGCGTTCATCTCGGACATCAGTCCATTCTTCTCGTACCTGCGTACATGCCCCGCTGCCCGTCCAACCTAATTGATCCGGCGGACGAGTGCCGCGACCACCGCCCCCGGCTCACGGGCGGTCCCCACCACGGCCGGACGGGAGCTCTACGCAGTCCGGCCGGACACCCGAAGGGGTTCCGGCCGGAATTCACACTCTAGATCTCGCCCCGCAGCTTCGCGAGGGCCTCGGCGAGGATCGCCTCGCCGTCCTCGTCGCTGCGGCGCTCGCGCACGTAGGCAAGGTGCGTCTTGTACGGCTCGGTGCGCGGCGGGTCCGGGGGGTTGTCGCTGTCCTGACCGGCCGGGAACCCACAGCGCGGGCAGTCCCAGGTCTCGGGAACCTGCGCGTCGTGGGCGAAGCTAGGCTGCGTCTCGTGCCCGTTCGAGCACCAGAAGGAGATGCGGAGGCGCGGGGCGGACTCGCCCCGTTCGGCCTCCCCCATCGGCCCCGCTCCGACCCGGCTTCCCCGGATCGCGTTGCCACTTGCCACGGTCGTAACTCCCTGCGTGATGGTGCTCGAAGATGCCCCAGTCTACGTAAGGCCCAACGCGCGTCCAGTGATTGGAGTTACACCCCCGCACCGAAACGCGGGCAACACGCGGAGAGAACGTGGATACAGACAGTCAGTTCTTCAGCTTCATCAGCAGGCCGAGTACGACGATGCACGCGAACCAGCAGAGGCCGAGCACCACGGTGATGCGGTCGAGGTTGCGCTCGGCGACCGAGGAGCCACCGACGGACGACTGCATGCCGCCACCGAACATGTCGGAGAGGCCGCCGCCCTTCCCCTTGTGCATCAGCACCAGCAGCATCAGCAGCAGGCTGAAGACGATCAGGGCGATCGAGAACCCCAGAATCACGGCTGGACCAACTTCCTCGGAACTCAAAACGGACGAAGGGGCCGGACGGCTGCTGCCAGCCGTCTCGGCCCCGCAAGGGTACGACGGATCCGCGCTAGCGCATACTCACTGGTCGCGGAACCGGACGATCTTGACGAACTCGTCGGCGTCGAGGGCGGCGCCGCCGATGAGCGCACCGTCCACGTCGGGCTGCGCCATGATCGCGGCCACGTTGCCGGACTTGACGGAGCCGCCGTACTGGATGCGGACCTTGTCGGCCAGCTCCTGCGAGTACAGCTCGGCCAGCCGGCCGCGGATCGCCCCGCAGACCTCCTGGGCGTCCTCGGGAGTGGCGACCTCGCCGGTGCCGATGGCCCAGACCGGCTCGTACGCGATCACGATCGACTCGGCCTCGTCGGCCGGGATGTCCTTGAGCCCGCCGTCGAGCTGGCCCAGCGTGTACTCGACCTGCTGGCCGGCCTTGCGGACGTCCAGGCCCTCGCCGACACAGAGGATCGGGGTGATGCCGTGCTTGTAGGCCGCCTTGACCTTGGCGTTGCAGACCTCGTCGGTCTCGGCGTGGTACTGGCGGCGCTCGCTGTGCCCGACGGCCACATAGGCGCACTTCAGCTTGGCCAGCATCGGCCCGGAGACCTCACCGGTGTACGCGCCGGAGTCGTGCGCCGAGATGTCCTGGGCGCCGTACTTGATCTTCAGCTTGTCGCCGTCGACCAGGGTCTGGACGGAACGCAGGTCCACGAAGGGCGGCAGGACCGCCACCTCGACCGCGTCGTAGTCCTTGTCGGCGAGCGCGAAGGAGAGCTTCTGGACGTGCGCGATGGCCTCGAGGTGGTTGAGGTTCATCTTCCAGTTGCCCGCCATCAGCGGGGTGCGGGTGCTCTGATTTGTCATGAGGTTTGTCAGTTCTCCAGTGCGGCGAGGCCGGGAAGCGTCTTGCCTTCGAGGTATTCGAGGCTGGCGCCGCCACCGGTCGAGATGTGTCCGAACTTGTTCTCGTCGAAGCCCAGGATGCGTACCGCGGCGGCGGAGTCACCGCCGCCGACGACCGTGAAGGCCGGGCTGTCGAGGAGGGCCTGCGCGACGGCGCGGGTGCCGTCGGCGTAGTCGGGGTGCTCGAAGACGCCCATCGGGCCGTTCCAGAAGACGGTGGCCGCGTCGGCGAGCTTCGATGCGTAGAGCTTGTTGGTCTCGGGGCCGTTGTCCAGACCCATCTTCCCGGCCGGGATCGCGTCCGCGGGGACCGTCTCGGGGTGCGTCGGAGCCTTGGCCTTGAGGTCGGGGAACTCCGCGGAGACCACGACGTCGACCGGGAGCACGAACTCCACGCCCTTGGCCTTGGCGCGCTCCAGGTATTCGCGGACCACCGGGATCTGGTCCTCCTGGAGGAGCGAGCTGCCGACCTCGTGGCCCTGGGCCTTGAGGAAGGTGTACGCCATGCCGCCGCCGATGAGGATGCGGTCGGCCCGCTCCAGCAGGTGGTCGATGACGCCGAGCTTGTCGGAGACCTTGGCGCCGCCCAGGATCACGGCGTACGGGCGCTTGACGTCGGACGTCAGCTTCTTGAGGACGGCGACCTCGGTGGCGATGAGGTAGCCGGCGGCATGCGGCAGGCGCGCGGGGAGGTCGTAGACCGAGGCGTGCTTGCGGTGCACGGCGCCGAAGCCGTCGCCGACGTAGACATCGGCCAGCTCGGCGAGCCGGTCGGCGAAGGCGCCGCGCTCGGCGTCGTCCTTCGAGGTCTCACCGGCGTTGAAGCGGAGGTTCTCGATGACGGCGACCTGGCCGTCGGTGAGGGCGGCGACCGTGGCCTTCGCGGACTCACCGACCGTGTCGGTCGCGAACGCGACGTCGGCGCCGAGGAGTTCGCCGAGGCGGGCCGCCGCGGGAGCGAGCGAGAACGCCGGGTCCGGGGCGCCCTTCGGGCGGCCCAGGTGCGAGGCGACGACGACACGGGCGCCGGCCTCCGCGAGCTTGGCCACCGTCGGCTGGACGGCACGGATCCGGCCGTCGTCGGTGATGGTGGTGCCGGAGAGCGGCACATTGAGGTCGGCGCGGACGAATACCCGCTTGCCCGCGACCCCTTCAGCGAGAAGTTCGTCGATGGTCTTCATGGGTTCCTGGACTCCTTGGACGATCTGGACAGGCCACGGGGCCCGGACCGCGCTTCGTCGCGCAGTCCGGGCCCCGTGCTCACATTCGAGGTGCCTACCGGCCCGTGATCAGAGCTGGTTGCCGACGAAGACGGTCAGGTCGACCAGTCGGTTGGAGTAGCCCCACTCGTTGTCGTACCAGCCGATGACCTTGACGCTCTTGCCCTGGACCATGGTCAGGGAGGAGTCGAAGGTGCAGGACGCCGGCCAGTTGACGATGTCCGAGGAGACGATCGGGTCCTCGGTGTAGTCGAGGAGGCCCTTGAGCTGGCCCTCGGAGGCCTTCTGGAACGCGGCGTTGACCTCGTCCTTGGTGACCTCGCGCTCCAGCTCGATGACCAGGTCGGTCACGGAGCCGGTCGGGACCGGGACGCGCATCGCGATGCCGTCGAGCTTGCCCTCGAGCTCCGGGATGACCAGCGCGGTGGCCTTGGCGGCACCCGTGGTGGTCGGAATGATGTTCTCGGCGGCGGCGCGGGCGCGGCGCAGGTCCGAGTGCGGGTAGTCCAGGATGCGCTGGTCGTTGGTGTACGCGTGGACCGTCGTCATCATGCCCTTGACGATGCCGAAGTTCTCCAGGAGAACCTTGGCCATCGGCGCCACACAGTTGGTGGTGCAGGAGGCGTTGGAGATGACGTTGTGCTTCGCCGCGTCGTACTTGTCCTGGTTGACGCCCATCACGATGGTGATGTCCTCACCCTTGGCCGGAGCCGAGATGAGGACCTTCTTGGCGCCGCCGGCGATGTGCTTCTCGGCATCGGCCTTCTTCGTGAAGAAGCCGGTCGACTCGATCACGATGTCGACGCCCAGCTGACCCCAGGGGATGTCGGCCGGGTTGCGCTCGGACAGCACCTTGATGGTGTGGCCGTCAACGGTGATGGTGTCTGCGGTGTGCGTGACCTCGGCCTTGAGACGGCCCAGAATCGTGTCGTACTTCAGCAGATGCGCGGTGGTCGCGGTGTCACCCAGGTCGTTGACAGCCACGATCTCGATGTCAGCACCCTGCTCCAGCAGCGCGCGGAAGTAGTTACGACCGATGCGGCCAAAGCCGTTGATGCCTACGCGGATCGTCACGAACTCGATCTCCTCGTTGGTACGCCGGGTTTCGACGCCACGGCGAGATGTATGGGATGTCCCCGACCGCCTCCGACCCTACCTCTCGAAAGCCCCCAGGGTCATATCGAACAGGACCGTACGGAATTTCACATGCGGTACGGACACCCGTACCCACCAGTACATTCGCGGGCTCATACGACGGTGCCGGTACCCATATGGGCACCGGCACCGTCGGGTTGAACACCGGGTGAATGCGGGGGCGCGGGAATACGGCGCGGGATTCCGCCGGATTCCGCCGGTGCTCAGCCGACGAGGCTGTCGTCCATCTCCTCGGAAAGCGTGGACTCGGTACCGGGAATCCCCAGATCCTGTGCCCGCTTGTCGGCCATGGCGAGCAGCCGGCGGATCCGGCCCGCGACGGCGTCCTTGGTGAGCGGCGGGTCGGCGAGCGCGCCGAGCTCCTCCAGCGACGCCTGCTTGTGCTCCATGCGCAGCCGGCCGGCCGCCGCGAGGTGCTCGGGCACCTCGTCGGCGAGGATCTCCAGTGCGCGGCCCACCCGGGCCCCGGCGGCGACCGCGGCCCGTGCCGAGCGGCGGAGGTTGGCGTCGTCGAAGTTGGCGAGGCGGTTGGCGGTGGCGCGGACCTCACGGCGCATCCGCCGCTCCTCCCAGGCCAGCACGGACTCGTGTGCGCCGAGCCGGGTGAGCAGGGCGCCGATCGCGTCCCCGTCCCGGACGACGACCCGGTCCACACCGCGGACCTCACGGGCCTTCGAGGCGATCTGGAGCCTGCGTGCCGCGCCCACCAGGGCGAGCGCCGCCTCGGGTCCGGGGCAGGTCACCTCCAGTGAGGAGGAGCGACCGGGCTCGGTGAGCGAGCCGTGTGCCAGGAAGGCACCGCGCCAGGCCGCCTCGGCATCACAGGTGGCCCCCGAGACCACCTGCGGGGGCAGACCGCGGATCGGGCGGCCGCGGCCGTCGACCAGGCCGGTCTGGCGTGCCAGCTGGTCGCCTCCCGCCACGACGCGTACGACGTAGCGGCTGCCTCTGCGCAGCCCGCCGGGGGCCATCACGATCAGTTCGGAGTTGTGCCCGAAGATCTCCAGAATGTCCCGCTTGAGCCGGCGTGCCGCCATGGCGGTGTCCAGCTCCGCCTCGATCACAATCCGCCCGCTCACCAGGTGCAGCCCGCCGGCGAACCGAAGAATCGCCGAAACCTCCGCCTTCCTGCAGCAGGTCCGGGTGACGGGGAGCCGGGAGACTTCGTCCTTCACCGCTGCCGTCATCGCCATGGGCCGATCCTTCCATGCATCCGAAAAATACGGTCGTACGCGGCGGCCAGCAGCTCCCTGTCATGCGTAGGGGAGCCATCGGGCGAGGCCACGGGCGCCAGCTCGACCGCCGCACCGAGCCCTTTGGCGGCTTCGGCGAGACTCGCGCGGTCGGGCACGGCGGCCTCGTCGGCAAGCACCACGTCCAGGGCGAGTTTAGGGGCGTGTCGGGCCAAAACCTCCAAATGACGCTGCGGTGAGAAGCCATCGGTTTCACCGGGTTGCGGTGCGAGATTGAGCGAGAGCACCTTGCGGGCCTTCGTCTCGACCAGTGCGTCGAGCAGTTCGGGCACCAGCAGGTGCGGGATCACCGAGGAGAACCAGGAGCCGGGGCCGAGCACCACCCAGTCCGCGTCGAGGACCGCGGCGACGGCCTCCGGGACGGCCGGCGGGTCGTTCGGCACGAGGTGCACGGACTGCACCTCGCCCGGGGTGAGCGCGACCGTGGCCTGGCCGCGGACCGTGTCGATGTCGTCGGGGCGGTCCGGATCGTGGCCGCGTACGAGCGCCTGGAGCTCCAGCGGCACCGCGGACATCGGCAGCACTCTGCCGTGCGCGCCGAGCAGCTTGCCGACCAGGTCGAGCGCCTGCACATGGTCGCCGAGCTGCTCCCACAGGGCGACGATCAGCAGATTGCCGACCGCGTGCTCGTGCAGCTCGCCCTTGGACTGGAAGCGGTGCTGGATGACACGGGCCCAGGTCTGCCCCCAGTCGTCGTCCCCGCAGAGCGCGGCGAGCGCCTTGCGCAGATCCCCGGGCGGCAGCACGCCCAGCTCCTCGCGGAGCCGGCCGCTGGAGCCGCCGTCGTCGGCGACGGTGACCACGGCGGTCAGGTCCCCGGTGATGCGGCGCAGCGCGGCGAGCGAGGCGGAGAGCCCCATCCCGCCGCCCAGCGCGACGACCTTCGGCTGGGTGCCGCGCCTGATCCGGCCCGGTACCAGCCGTACCCGCCGCGGCTTGGCGGTGCTGCGGCCTGTCACTCGCGCCCCATGTCGCGGTGGACGAGCACCGTCTCGATCCCTTCCGACGCCAGCCGGGCGGCGAGCTTCTCGGACATCGCCACCGAGCGGTGCTTGCCGCCGGTACAGCCGACGGCGATGGTCACGTACCGCTTGCCCTCGCGCCGGTAGCCGGTGGCGATGATCTGGAGCAGTTCGCTGTACTGGTCGAGGAACTCCTTGGCACCCGGCTGGTTGAAGACGTACGCGGACACCTCCTCGTTGAGGCCGGTGAAGGGGCGCAGCTCGGGGACCCAGTGCGGGTTGGGCAGGAAGCGGCAGTCGACGACGAGGTCCGCGTCGACCGGGAGTCCGTACTTGTAGCCGAAGGACATCACGGTCGCCCGCAGCTCGGGCTCCTCGTCGCCGGCGAACTGGGCGTCCATCTTGGCCCGCAGCTCGTGCACGTTGAGGCTGGAGGTGTCGATCACCAGGTCGGCGTCACCGCGCAGCTCGCGCAGCAGGTCACGCTCGGCTGCGATGCCGTCGGTGATCCGGCCGTCCCCCTGGAGCGGGTGCGGTCTGCGGACGGATTCGAAGCGGCGCACCAGGGCGTCGTCGGAGGATTCCAGGAAGACGATCCGCCGGGTGACCTGCTTGGCGGCCAGGTCCGCGAGGGACTGGCGCAGGTTGTCGAAGAAGCGGCGGCCGCGGACGTCGACGACCACGGCGATACGGGCGACATTGCCCTGCGAGCGGGCGCCGAGCTCCACCATCGTGGGGATCAGGGCGGGCGGCAGGTTGTCGACCACGAACCAGCCCAGGTCCTCCAGGCACTTCGCCGCGGTGGAACGCCCGGCGCCGGACATCCCGGAGATGATCACCAGCTCCGGGATGGCCGCCTCTGTGGTCTCGGCCGGTGTACCCGCTCCCGCACTGCCCGTACTCACCTGTGCTCCGTCCCGTTCCTGCTCGTCACTCATGTGTGTCGCCCCCGTCGTCTTCCATGATCTCTCCTGTTGCCGTGTTCACGGCAGGTGCGGCCGGGGCCGCCTGTGCGAGCGCCGCGGCCACCGACTCGGCCGTCCTGCGGCCTATGCCGGGCACTTCGCAGATCTGTTCGATTGTGGCCTGTCTCAGCTTCTTGACCGAGCCGAAGTGCTTGATCAGGGCCTGTTTCCTGGTCTCGCCCAGACCGGCTACGGAGTCCAGCGGCCCCGCCCTGAAGCGCTTGGCCCGCTTGGCGCGCTGGTAGGTGATGGCGAAGCGGTGGGCCTCGTCACGCACCCGCTGGAGGAGGTAGAGCCCCTCGCTGGACCGGGGCAGGACCACCGGGTCGTCGTCCCCCGGGAGCCAGACCTCCTCCAGCCGCTTGGCCAGACCGCACACGGCGACGTCGTCGATGCCCAGCTCGTCCAGAGCGCGCTTCGCGGCCGCCACCTGGGGCTGGCCCCCGTCGACCACCACGAGCTGGGGCGGGTAGGCGAACCGCTTGGGCCGTCCGTCCTCCTCGACGGCCTCGGCGGTCTGCTCCTCGGTCCACTCCCCCGTCCGCTCCTTCTCCTGGAGATACCGCCGGAAGCGCCGGGTGATCACCTCGTGCATGGACCGGACGTCGTCCTGGCCCTCGAACCCCTTGATCTGGAAGCGGCGGTACTCCCCCTTGCGGACCAGCCCGTCCTCGAAGACCACCATCGAGGCCACCACGTCGTCGCCCTGGAGGTGCGAGATGTCGTAGCACTCGATCCGCAGCGGCGCGCTGTCGAGGCCGAGCGCGGCGGCGATCTCCTCCAGGGCCCGGGACCGGGTGGTCAGGTCGGACGCGCGCTTCGTCTTGTGCAGGACCAGCGCCTGCTGGGCATTGCGCTGGACGGTCGCCATCAGGTCCTTCTTGTCACCGCGCTGCGGGATGCGCAGCGAGACATGCGAACCACGGCGGTCCGTGAGCCACTGGGTGACGGCGTCGGCCTGCTCCGGCAGGGCCGGGACCAGCACCTCCTTGGGCACGCCCTCGCCCTTCTCGTCGCCGTACAGCTGCTGGAGCGCGTGCTCGACGAGACCGGAGGTCTCCACGGCCTCGACCTTGTCGGTCACCCAGCCGCGCTGGCCGCGGACCCGGCCGCCCCGGACGTGGAAGATCTGGACGGCGGCCTCCAGCTCGTCCTCCGCGACCGCGATCAGGTCGGCGTCGGTGGCGTCGTTGAAGACGACCGCGTTCTTCTCCAGGGCACGCTTGAGCGCCTCTATGTCGTCGCGGAGCCTGGCCGCCTTCTCGTACTCCATCTCCTCGGCCGCGTCCCGCATCTCCTGCTCGATACGGCGTATGTACGCGCCGGTGCGGCCGGCCATGAAGTCGCAGAACTCCTCGGCGAGTTCGCGGTGCTCCTCGGGGGTGACACGGCCGACACAGGGCGCCGAGCACTTGCCGATGTAGCCGAGCAGGCAGGGGCGGCCGATCTGCGCGGAGCGTTTGAACACCCCGGCGGAGCAGGTGCGTACGGGGAAGACGCGGAGCATCAGGTCGACGGTCTCGCGGATGGCCCAGGCATGGCCGTAGGGACCGAAGTAGCGCACGCCCTTCTTCTTGGGTCCGCGCATCACCTGTACCCGGGGGAACTTCTCGTTCAGCGTCACCGCGAGGGACGGATAGCTCTTGTCGTCGCGGTACTTGACGTTGAAACGGGGGTCGAATTCCTTGATCCAGGAATATTCGAGCTGGAGCGCCTCGACCTCGGTGGAGACCACCGTCCACTCCACGGACGCGGCCGTGGTGACCATCGTGCGGGTGCGCGGGTGGAGATTCGCGAGGTCCTGGAAGTACGAGGACAGGCGCGGGCGCAGGCTCTTCGCCTTCCCGACGTAGATCACCCGGTGGTGCTCGTCGCGGAATTTGTAGACCCCCGGGGAGTCGGGGATCTGTCCCGGCTTGGGGCGGTAACTGGAGGGGTCTGCCATGTCTCCCACCCTACTGGCGGTGACTGACAGCGCGGAGTCACCGCGGGCGGCGTCAGGCCTTCTTGTCGGGGCCCGCGATCAGCTTTCCGCCCACCACCTTGACCGGCACGTCGGCGAGCGGGCGGCCGGCGGGGCCCTGCAGCACCTTGCCGGTCGTGACGTCGAACCGGCTGCCGTGGCAGGGGCAGATGCCGACCTTGCCCTCGATCTTCTGCAGCGGGCAGTTCTGGTGGGTGCACCGTGACCAGAGCGCCTTGTACTCGTCGGCGCTCGGCCGGCTCACGAGCAGGAACTGGTCCCGGTAGTACTTGACCCCGCCGACCGGCACGGCGTCCGCCGCACCGAGGTCGACGGGCTTGTCAGGGCCCGACGAGGTGCTGCTGCCGCCGCCCGAACAGGCGGTGAGCCCGAGCCCGGCGGCGCCCGCCAGGGCGGCTCCCATGAGGACGGAACGGCGGGCGGGGGGCAGACCGGACATGGGAGGCTCCACGGTTCAGCAGGCATCGGCGACGGAACCGACCATACCGGTGGAGATCTCCGCCATCGCAGGCGGTGTTTGGGGCGTTTACGGGCCCGGGAACTTCGGCTACGTTCGGGATCTGTGATCACCGTCGCCGGAGAGTCCCTGATCGACCTGGTGCCGCAGAACGCCGCCGCGCCCGGTGAGCCGCTGCCCGCACTGCTGCCACGGCTGGGCGGCGGGCCCTACAACACGGCCGTCGCCCTCGGGCGGCTCGGCGCCCGGGTGGGCTTCTGCTCACGGGTGTCCACCGACGGCTTCGGAGAGGCACTGCTCGGCGGACTGCGGGCAGCCGGGGTGGACCTCTCCCTGGTGCAGCGCGGCCCGGAGCCGACGACACTCGCGGTGGCGGCGCTGGGCGCCGACGGTTCCGCGGGATACGGCTTCTACGCCGAGGGCAGCGCGGACCGGCTCTTCGAACTCCCGGAGCAACTGCCCTCCGAGGTACGGGCCTTGTCCCTGGGCACCTGTTCGCTGGTCCTCGAACCGGGCGCTAGCGCGTACGAGGCACTGCTCCGGCGGGAATCGGCGCGCGGGGTGTTCACCCTGCTCGACCCGAACATCAGGGCGGGGCTGATCCGGGACGGGGACGCCTACCGGAAGCGGTTCCGGGGCTGGCTGCCCGACGTCACCCTCCTGAAACTGTCGGAGGAGGACGCCCAGTGGCTCGGCGGTTCCCCGGAGGAGTGGCTGGCCGCGGGGCCGGAGGCGGTGGTGGTCACACACGGCGGTGACGGCCTGACCGTACGGACCAGGGCGGGCGGCGCGTACGCGGTCCCCGGCGAGGCGGTCGACGTGGTGGACACCATCGGCGCGGGCGACACGGTCAATGCGGCGCTGCTGCACGGCCTCGCGGAGCGGGACGCACTGTCGGCGGCGGCGACGGCCGCACTGTCCGGCGACGACTGGGCCCAGGTCCTGGGCTTCGCGGCCCGGGCGGCCGCGGTGACCTGCTCACGTACGGGCGCCCAGCCGCCGTACGCGGGAGAGCTGGCCTGACCTCCGGACCGGATGCCCCACCGGCCGGGGCCGCCGTGGCAGAGAACACCACGGGCGGACCCGGGCCCGGGCGCACGGCCACAGGGCCGTGCGCCGTCGTCGGCCCGTACCCGGTCACGACCCCGGCCCCGTCAAAGCGCCATGGCTCCCGGCTCAGCCACCGGCACGGTCACCGTCGCCGTCACGAAGCGCGGCGTGTTCGCGTCGCCTTCTTCGCCGCCGCCTTCTTCGCCGTGCTTCCCTTCGCCGCAGTGCCCTTCGGCGCCGGCTTCTCCACCGCCGCCTTCTTGGCCGCTGTCTTCTTGGCCGCTGTCTTCTTCACAGCGGCCTTCTTCGCCGGCGCCTTCCCGGACAGGGCCGCGTCGCTGATCCGGTCGCCGTCCAGGATGTCCCGGAGGAACTTCCCGGTGTGGCTGGCCGGGACCCCGGCGACCTGCTCCGGAGTGCCCTCCGCGATGACCAGGCCACCCCCGTTGCCGCCCTCGGGCCCCATGTCGACAACCCAGTCCGCAGTCTTGACGACATCCAGGTTGTGCTCGATGACGATGACCGTGTTGCCCTTGTCGACCAGGCCCGACAGCACGTTGATGAGCTTGCTGATGTCCTCGAAGTGCAGGCCCGTCGTCGGCTCGTCCAGGACGTAGACGGTGCGGCCGGTGGAGCGCTTCTGGAGCTCGCTCGCCAGCTTCACCCGCTGTGCCTCACCGCCCGACAGCGTCGGCGCGGACTGCCCGAGCCTGACATACCCGAGGCCCACCTCGTTGAGCGTGCGCAGGTGACGCGCGATCGTCGGGACGGCCTCGAAGAAGTCCAGGCCCTCCTCGATCGGCATGTCCAGGACCTCCGCGATGGACTTGCCCTTGTAGTGGACCTCAAGGGTCTCCCGGTTGTAGCGCGCGCCGTGGCAGACCTCGCACGGGACGTACACATCCGGCAGGAAGTTCATCTCGATCTTGATCGTGCCGTCGCCCGAGCAGTTCTCGCAGCGGCCGCCCTTGACGTTGAAGGAGAAGCGTCCCGGCAGATAGCCCCGGACCTTGGCCTCCATCGTTTCGGCGAAGAGCCGGCGCACATGGTCGAAGACCCCGGTGTACGTCGCCGGGTTGGACCGGGGGGTGCGGCCGATGGGCGACTGGTCGACGTGTACGACCTTGTCGACCAGGTCGTCGCCGTCGACCCGGGTGTGCCGGCCCGGCACCGTACGAGCGCCGTTGAGCTCGCGCGCCAGGTGTGTGTAGAGGATGTCGTTGACCAGGGTCGACTTGCCGGATCCGGAGACACCGGTGACCGCGGTCAGCACCCCCAGCGGGAAGGACACGTCGATGTCCTGGAGGTTGTTCTCCCGGGCACCGTGCACCGTCAGCTGCCGCCCCGGGTCCACGGGCCTGCGCAGGTCCGGGATCGGGATGGCCTTCTTGCCCGCCAGGTACTGGCCGGTCAGGGACTCCTTGTTGGTAAGGAGGTCCTTCAGCGACCCGGAGTGCACGACCTTGCCGCCGTGCTCACCCGCGCCGGGGCCGATGTCCACGACCCAGTCGGCGACCTTGATGGTGTCCTCGTCGTGTTCGACGACGATCAGGGTGTTGCCCATGTCACGCAGCCGGATGAGCGTCTCGATGAGGCGGTGGTTGTCGCGCTGGTGCAGGCCGATGGACGGCTCGTCCAGCACGTACAGCACCCCGACCAGGCCGGAACCGATCTGGGTGGCCAGCCTGATGCGCTGCGCCTCGCCGCCGGAGAGCGTGCCCGCCGCGCGGTTGAGCGAGAGGTAGTCGAGACCGACGTCGACCAGGAACTTCAGCCGTTCGTTGACCTCCTTGAGCACCCGCTCGGCGATCTTCTTGTCGCGGGCGTTGAGCTTCAGCCGGCCCAGGAAGTCCGCGCACTCGCTGATCGACATCGCGGCGACCTCGGCGATGGACTTCTCCATCACGGTGACCGCGAGGACGATCGGCTTCAGCCGGGTGCCCTCACAGGTCGGGCAGGGCACCTCGCGCATGTAGCCCTCGAAGCGCTCCCGGCTGGAGTCGCTCTCGGCCTCCGAGTGCCGCCGCTTGACGAAGGGCACCACGCCTTCGAAGGACGTCGTGTAGGCGCGCTCGCGCCCGTACCTGTTCCGGTAGCGGACCTCGATCTGGGTCTTGTGGCCGTGCAGCAGGGCCTTCTTCGCGCGCTGCGGGAGCCCGGCCCAGGGAATGTCCGTCCGGAATCCGAGCTCCTCGGAGAGCGCGCCGACCAGCCGGGCGAAGTACTCCTTGGTGTGGCCGAGCGACCACGGAGAGATCGCACCCTCGTCGAGTGACTTGTCCTCGTCCGGGATGATCAGCTCGGGGTCGACCTCCATCCGCGTCCCGATGCCGGTGCAGTCGGGGCAGGCGCCGAAGGGCGAGTTGAACGAGAAGGAGCGCGGCTCCAGCTCCTCGAAGGACAGGTCGTCGTACGCGCAGTAGAGGTGCTCGGAGTACATCCGCTCACGCTCGGGGTCGTCCGCGGGCAGGTCGACGAAGTCCAGGATGACCATGCCGCCGGCCAGCCCGAGGGCGGTCTCCACCGAGTCGGTGAGGCGGCGCTTGGCGCTGTCCTTGACCGTGAGGCGGTCGATGACCACCTCGATGGTGTGCTTCTCCTGCTTCTTCAGCTTGGGCGGCTCGGAGAGCTGGATCGTCTCGCCGTCCACCCGGGCACGGCTGTACCCCTTGGTCTGAAGGTCGGAGAAGAGGTCGACGAATTCACCCTTGCGCTCCCGCACGAGCGGCGAGAGCACCTGGAAGCGGCTGCCCTCGGGCAGTTCGAGGACCTTGTCGACGATGGCCTGCGGGGACTGGCGCGAGATGGGCCGGCCGCACTGGGGGCAGTGCGGCTTGCCGATGCGCGCGAAGAGCAGACGCAGGTAGTCGTAGACCTCGGTGATGGTGCCGACCGTCGAGCGCGGGTTGCGCGAGGTCGACTTCTGGTCGATGGAGACAGCGGGGGACAGACCCTCGATGAAGTCCACATCGGGCTTGTCCATCTGCCCGAGGAACTGCCGGGCGTACGAGGAGAGCGACTCGACATAGCGGCGCTGCCCCTCGGCGAAGATCGTGTCGAACGCGAGGGAGGACTTACCCGATCCGGAGAGCCCGGTGAAGACGATCAGGGAGTCACGCGGGAGGTCGATCGAGACGTTTTTGAGGTTGTGCTCGCGAGCGCCACGAACGATGAGACGGTCGGCCACGCCGGTCCGCACCTTTCTGAGAGAAGAAGCAGGGGCGGAGCCCCCTTCCCAGGGTATGGGGGGCGCCTCAGCGATGTCGGAAGATGGCTTGTTGGATGTCTCTCACGAGCCTATAGCACGCGCATTCGAATTACGGCCATCGGTAAACAGCTTCACTCGAAGGAGTGGAGGGGCCTATCGTCAGCTGCATGATCGATCACGCGCGCGACCTGAAATCCGTGGACGAGGCGACCGAACGGCTCCTGGCCGCGGTTGCCGGACTGGACAACGCCGCGGCCGCGGAACCGTCACGGCTTCCCGGCTGGTCCCGCGGTCACGTCCTCGCCCATCTCTCCCGTAACGCCGACGCGATCGGAAATGTTCTCGCCGGACTGCCGATGTACGCCTCCGCCGAGGTCCGCGACGCCGACATCGAGCGCGACGCACACCGCCCGCTCGCCGTACAGCTGGCCGATCTGCGCGAGAGCGCGGCCCGGTTCCGCGAGCGCACGGCGCTTCCCGCGGACTGGTCCCGCACCGTGACCCTCCGCAACGGCGTCACCGACACGGCCTCCCGCGTCCCCTTCCGGCGATGGGCCGAGATGGAGCTGCACCACGTCGATCTCGGTATCGGTTACGAGCTGGAGGACCTGTCCGCGGAGTTCACCGAGCGGGAGATCGCATTCCTGCGGGACCGCTTCGCCGCCGATCCCGCGGTGGCCGGTGTGACCGGACCTGCCCCAGCCCTGCTGGGCTGGCTCTCGGGCCGCGGTGACGGCAAGGTGCTGACGGTCCCGGGCGGTGGCGCGCTGCCGGTACTTCCCGGACTCTAGAGGGCCGTTCGCGATCCGTGCTCCGGTCCCGGGGTCCGGCGTACGCCCCTGGACCTAGACTCGGCACCATGACGTACAGCGGAGTGGTGAAGGTCGGCGGCGCGGCGGACGTACACGAGCTGACAGCACTGATGATCTCCAAGGTCGCAGTGGGTCCGATGAACAACAACGCGTATCTGCTGCGCTGCCGGGAGTCCGGTGCGCAGTTGCTGATCGACGCGGCGAACGACACCCCGACGCTGCTGCAGCTGATCGGCGCCGACTCCATCACCTCGGTGATCACCACCCACCGCCACGGCGACCACTGGCAGTCCTTGCAGGACGTGGTGGACGCAACGGGTGCCCGTACCTACGCGGGGCGGTACGACGCCGGTGGCATCCCGGTCGCCACCGACGTCCCCGTGGAGGACGGCGACACGATCTGGGTGGGCCGGGTCGGGCTCATGGCCCGCCGGCTGATCGGTCACACCCCGGGCTCGATCGCGCTCATCTACGACGACCCGCACGGCCACCCGCACATCTTCACCGGTGACTGCCTCTTCCCGGGCGGCGTCGGGAACACCCACGACGACCCAAAGGCCTTCACCAGCCTGCTCGACGGTGTCGAGGAGAAGCTCTTCGACCCGCTCTCCGACGAGAGCTGGGTCTATCCGGGGCACGGCCACGACACCACGCTGGGCGACGAGCGCCCGCACCTCGCGGAGTGGCGCGCCCGCGGCTGGTGAGCGACCCGTACCCGTACGTCTCCCCCGTCTTTCCCCGGATCACCTTGGCCGTCAGGCGCCGATGCTGTCCTTGTCCGACGCCTCGGCTGCCTCCGCCGCCGCCTGCTTCCTGTTGGCGAGGAGGCTGGTCACCGTGGTGATGATCAGCACGCCGCAGATGACCGCCAGCGAAACGGGGATGGAGATCTCCGGAACGGGCACCCCCGACTCGTGCAGCGCGTGCAGCAGCAGCTTGACGCCGATGAACCCGAGGATGACCGACAGCCCGTAGCTGAGGTGCACCAGCTTCTTCAGCAGGCCGCCTATGAGGAAGTACAGCTGGCGCAGCCCCATGAGGGCGAAGGCGTTGGCCGTGAAGACGATGTACGGGTCCTTGGTGAGGCCGAAGATCGCGGGGATGGAGTCCATCGCGAACAGCACGTCGGTGGTGCCGATGGCGAGCATCACGACCATCAGCGGCGTCATGATCCGCTTGCCGTTCTGCTGGATGAAGAGCTTGGTGCCGTGGTAGCGGTCGGCCACACCGAGACGCCGCTCGACCGACTTGAGGAGGCGGTTCTCCTCGAACTCCTCTTCCTCGTCGTCCGACCGCGCTTCCTTGATGAGCTTCCACGCGGTGTAGATCAGGAACGCGCCGAAGAGGAAGAAGACCCAGGAGAAGCCGGCGATGATCGCCGCACCCGCCGCGATGAAGACGGCACGCAGCACCAGGGCTATCAGGACACCGAACAGCAGCACCCGCTGCTGGAGGTGGGACGGCACCGAGAACTTCGCCATGATCAGGATGAAGACGAAGAGGTTGTCGACGCTCAGCGACTTCTCGGTGATGAAACCGGCGAAGAACTCGCCGGACGCCTGGCCACTGCCGAAGAGCAGCAGTCCGAGGCCGAAGAGGGCGGCCAGAGCGATCCAGACCACGGTCCAGACGCCGGCCTCCTTGACCGATACGTCATGGGGCTTGCGCCCGATCACGAAGTCGACCGCGATGAGGGCACCCAGACCAAGAATGGTCAGCGCCCACAGGGTCAGTGAAACGTCCATCACGCCTCCGGCGATTGCTACGGCTACTTGATCAGCGTCGTCGCTGCCGGAGGTCTCCTCCACCCGCACCGGACGGACCGGCACCTCGGGCCGGCGCCCCGGGACCTTGCAGGTCCGTACTGACGGGTGCGCCGCACTTGGGGAGTACTCCCCTCCGCACCAAGAACAGTACAGGGAGTACCAAGTAAAGGTAAAGGGATTGGTAAAGGGTAATTCAAACTCGCAGGTCAGCCGAGTTGGAGAATGGGAGACGCCGACGATCCGGGAGAGCCGGAAGAGCTGGGGGCCGATCGGGGTCAGGACCGGCGGGCAGCGGCGACCTGGTCCAGTACGTACCGCAGCACCTCACTGCCCGGCGGCGGCAGTGACGGCTCGAACGTCCAGGCATGCCCGACCCAGGGGTCGGCGAGGTGGTCGTCCGGCACCGGAGTGATGCGCAGAAGCGAACGCCACAGCGGATCGAGCACCGGACCGTACTCCCGGGCGTCCTCCCGGTCGGCGACCATCAGCAGATGGACACCGACCGCGGGCCCCTCGTCGGCCAGATAACGCAGGTGTGTGAGGGCTCGGTCATCGAAACCGTGCGGGAAGTCATTGACGATCAGCAGCTGCCCGGCCGTGTCCAGATCCGGCGGAAGGGAGTCGGCCGCACCCCCGCGAACCGCCATCTGCACCAGATCCACCCGCCGCACCAGCCGGGCGAGTACGTCGGCCACCCCCTGCGCGCCGGCCGCCGGTGGCGCGTCGAGCACCCCGGACCCGGTCAGCGGAGCCAGCGGCCCGGCGCCCGCGCCCGCCGGATCGATCACCTGCACGGTGAACTCCCCCGCCGGGTGGACGGCCAGCAGACGGGCGGCGTGGGCGACGGCGGTGTCCATGGCGCGCCTGCGCAGCGCGGCGGAGTCCAGTTCTGCCCCGGATCCGGGACGGCCGCTGTCGACCCAGAGGCCGCGCTCGAGCGGCAGCCGCACCAGCATCGGAATGTGCAGCTCGGGGCGGACCGGCAGGTGCAGATCACCGAGGCGCAGCGCCAGCGGAGCCTCCACCGGGACCCGGTACCCGT
Source organism: Streptomyces sp. NBC_01471 (assembly GCF_041438865.1). Taxonomy (NCBI): domain Bacteria; kingdom Bacillati; phylum Actinomycetota; class Actinomycetes; order Kitasatosporales; family Streptomycetaceae; genus Streptomyces; species Streptomyces sp. NBC_01471. The sequence goes on along the minus strand of NZ_CP109450.1, from coordinate 6,281,020 downwards.
GCCAGACCGGGTGGTCCCAGCGGGCGAAGGCGGGGGCCAGGGCCGGCTCGACCACCCGGGACTCGGCGATGAGCTGGTCGAGGTCCCGGTCGAGCACTTCTCTTGCCTGAGCGGTCAGCCCGTCCCGCTTCTCCTGCGCCTGCCGCCGGGCTTCGCTGCCCGTGGGTCCGGTACGGCTGCGGGGGTCGGAGAGCGCCGCGTCGATCTCGCGCTCCAGCCGCGAGTCGGCGAAATCGACAGCGCTGCGGTAGGCGGCCGCCGTGCGGGCCAGGTCCTCGAACATGCCCCAGACCTGGTTGTACAGGCGCTCCTCCATGGACCAGCCGGTGGCGTCACCCGCGACGGGCCGGGGCCGCTCGCCGGGCCGGGGGCTGGGGACAGCCGGGGCCGGCGCCGGGCGCGTGGGGCGCTTCCGGCGCGGGTGCGTGTAGTCGACGGGGCCGCCCCCGGAACCGCCGGCTCCGGGGGCGCTCGGCGCCTCGTCGCCCACGAACTGCCGCGAGGGTGCCGCAGGGACGTCAGGACGGTCGTCGCGCGGTGGGCCGCCGGCACCCGGGCCGGGCCGTACCCGGTCGCCCTGTGGGGTACGCGGCGAGGCGGGCGCCACCGAGCGGGCCGCGCCGCCGACGGCCGCGGCCTGGATCTCGTCCGCGAGGTCCCGGGCGCCCGGCAGCCCCTGGTCACCGAGCAGGTCGGCGAGCCCGCCCGCGTACCCCTGGCCGACAGCGCGGACCTTCCAGGCCCCCTGCCTGCGGTAGAGCTCCAGGGCGACGACGGCCGACTCGGTGCCCAGTCCGGTGATGCTGTAGCTGACGACGTCCGCACCGGTCGGCCCGGTGACAGCGGTGAAGGGCGCGGCGACGGAGGCGAACGAGGTGGGACCGCCGGTGCCGGTGGGCAGAGCAAGCAGGACGCTCACCCGGTGCACAGCCTCCGGCAGCGCATTCAGATCCACCACGAGCCGGTGGTCCGCAGCCGCCTGCCGGGCCACTTCGAGGCCGGGCAGCCGCGGAGACCCGGGGTGGGCGACCCACTCCGCACCGCGGACCTTGCCCTGCACGTCGCTGAGCGTCGCACCGGCGAGCACCGGCTTCCCGGCCGAGACCCGGATTTCCAGTCGGTCCATGGGCAGGGGTTGATTCTGCCCCCGGACCAGCTCGGCCGTCATCGCGCGTGTCCCCTCGTCGCGGTGCAGTTGGTCGTCAGCTCGCGGTTCCGTCTGCCGGAACAGCCAGTTCCCGGCAGCATCGCGCCGCCGGGAACTGTTCGCGCACTCTTCGAGGGCGCCGGGTGGTGACCAGGCCCTGTCCGGGTTGACTACAGGTGCGGCAGGATCGCCGGCATCAGGTCCTGGAACGTGCGGCCGTTGGCAGGGTTGCCGATGGCCGTCATCTGCCAGCCGCCGCCCGAACGGTGCACCTTTGCCATGATCTGGGCCGTGAACTGGCCTCCGCCGTCGAGCGTGTAACGGGCGAGCTCTTCACCGTTGGTCTCGTCGACGATGCGGCAGAAGGCGTTCTGCACCTCCTGGAACGTCTGGCCGGTGAAGGAGTTCACCGTGAAGACGATCTGGTCGATGTGGACGGGGACCCGCGCGAGGTCGACAAGGATCGCCTCGTCGTCGCCACCCTGACCCGCGCCGCCGACCAGGTTGTCACCGGTGTGCTGCACCGAGCCGTCGTCGCTGACGAGGTGGCGGAAGAACACCACGTCCACCGGCTGCTTGTCGGCGAACAGCACCGCCGACGCGTCGAGGTCGATCTCCCGGGTGCGGGAGCCGAACAGCCCACGGCGCGGCGCCGCCTGCCAGCCGAGCCCCATCCGCACCGCGGTCAGGGTGCCCCCGTCGTTCTTCTGCAGGCTGATGGCCTGCCCCTTGGTCAGATTGACGCCAGGGCCTTTGGCAAAATTGGCCGTCACGCGCTGTCCCTTCTTCCTGTTTCCCCACGTTTTCCCCGCACCCTACGCAGTCGCGCGGACGCCGCAGGAGGGCCAGGGCTTTTTTGTGTCGTTCTTGCAACAACAGGGTCAGGCCAGCCCGCCCTCCTTCATCTGGCGCAGCTCCTTCTTCATCTCACCGACTTCGTCACGGAGCCGGGCGGCCACCTCGAACTGCAGGTCCGCGGCGGCGGCGCGCATCCGCTCGGTCATCTCCTCGATGATTCCGGCCAGTTCCTCGGCGGGGCGGTCGGTCGGGACCGCCCTCCCCGTCTTCGCACCCTTGCCGCCCTTCGCGGCCGCACCGCCGAGCGCGGGCACCGGAGCCTTCGGCTGCTTCCCGTCCTTCGGCTTGCGGTAGCCCGTGCCGAGCAGCTGCTCGGTGTCGACCTCCTCGCGAGCGATCGTCGCGACGATGTCGTTGATCTTCTTGCGCAGCGGCTGCGGGTCGAGCCCGCGCTCCTTGTTGTACGCGACCTGCTTCTCGCGGCGGCGGTTGGTCTCCTCGATGGCCTTCTCCATCGCCGGAGTGACCCGGTCCGCGTACATGTGGACCTGCCCGGAGACGTTGCGCGCCGCGCGGCCGATCGTCTGGATCAGCGACGTGCCCGACCGGAGGAAGCCTTCCTTGTCGGCGTCGAGGATGGCGACCAGCGACACCTCGGGCAGGTCGAGCCCCTCACGCAGCAGGTTGATGCCGACCAGTACGTCGTACTCCCCGGCCCGCAGCTCGCGGAGCAGCTCGATACGGCGCAGCGTGTCCACGTCGCTGTGTAGATAGCGCACCTGGATGCCCAGGTTGAGGAAGTAGTCGGTCAGGTCCTCGGCCATCTTCTTGGTGAGGGTGGTGACCAGGACCCGCTCGTCCTTCTCCGTACGCATACGGATCTCGTGGACCAGGTCGTCGATCTGGCCCTCGGTGGGCTTGACGACGACCTCGGGGTCGACCAGCCCGGTGGGGCGGATGATCTGCTCCACGAAGCCGTCGCCCCGGGAGAGTTCGTATTTGCCCGGTGTGGCGGAGAGGTAGACGGTCTGGCCGATCCGCTTCTGGAACTCCTCCCACTTCAGCGGCCTGTTGTCCAGGGCGGAGGGCAGCCGGAAGCCGTGGTCGACCAGGGTGCGCTTACGGGAGGCGTCACCCTCGTACATCGCGCCGATCTGCGGAACGGTGACGTGTGACTCGTCCAGGACGAGGAGGAAGTCCTCGGGGAAGTAGTCGAGGAGGGTGTTGGGCGCCGTGCCGGGGTCGCGGCCGTCGAAGTGCATCGAGTAGTTCTCGACGCCGGAGCAGCTGCCGATCTGGCGCAGCATCTCCAGGTCGTAGGTGGTGCGCATGCGCAGCCGCTGGGACTCCAGCATCTTGCCCTGCTTGTCCAGCTCCGCGAGCCGCTCCTCCAGCTCCTTCTCGATGCCGTTGACCGCCTTCTCCATGCGCTCCGGGCCCGCCACGTAGTGGGTCGCCGGGAAGATGTAGAGGGACTCGTCCTCGCTGATGATCTCGCCGGTGAGCGGGTGCAGCGTCGAGAGCGCCTCGATCTCGTCGCCGAACATCTCGATGCGGACGGCGAGCTCCTCGTACACCGGGAAGATCTCGATGGTGTCGCCGCGGACCCGGAAGGTGCCCCGGGTGAACGCCACGTCATTGCGCGTGTACTGGATGTCGACAAATCGCCGCAGCAGCTCGTCCCGGTCCAGTTCCTGGCCGACCTTGAGGGACACCATCCGGTCCACGTACTCCTGCGGCGTACCGAGGCCGTAGATACAGGAGACCGAGGCGACCACGACCACGTCGCGGCGGGTCAGCAGCGAGTTCGTCGCGGAGTGGCGCAGGCGCTCGACCTCCTCATTGATCGAGGAGTCCTTCTCGATGTACGTATCGGACTGCGGGACGTACGCCTCGGGCTGGTAGTAGTCGTAGTACGAGACGAAGTACTCGACGGCGTTGTTGGGGAGCAGCTCGCGGAACTCGTTCGCCAGCTGGGCGGCGAGTGTCTTGTTCGGCGCCATCACCAGCGTGGGGCGCTGAAGCTTCTCGATCATCCAGGCGGTGGTGGCCGACTTGCCGGTGCCGGTCGCGCCGAGCAGGACGACATCCTTCTCACCTGCACGGATACGCTTGTCGAGCTCTGCGATGGCCGTCGGCTGGTCACCGCTGGGCTGGTAGGGACTGACGACCTCGAAAGGCGCCACCGTGCGTTCGATCTTGGAAACGGGCCGCATGCAACCACCGTACGACCACCCACTGACAACCGGGTCCGTTCGCCGTCCGGCCGGGCTGTCGGTGGGCCGCCGTACGGTGGGGCCGTGGAGAACGGAACGCAGGTCATCGAGATCGAGTGGACCACGGTCGCGAGCGACATCGGTCCGCTGCTGCTGGCCGCGAGCAGCAGAGGGCTGGTCAGCGTGGGCTTCCACGCCGTTCCCGCGGTGCGCCGCAGGGCGCTGGAGCGGCTGGCCGCACGCTTCGCGGCCGCGCCCGTCGAGGCGCCGGAATCGGCGCGGCTGGCCGAGCCCATACGCCAGCTGGCCGCCTATTTCGACGGCGGCCTGCGGAGCTTCACCCTGCCGCTGGACTGGACGCTGACCACCGGGTTCAACCGCCGGGTACTGCGTGAACTGGCGGCCGGCGTGCCGTACGGGTCGGTCGTGGGGTACGGCGACCTGGCCCACCGCGTGGGACAGCCGCGTGCGGCGCAGGCGGTGGGCGTCGCGATGGCGTCGAACCCGCTGCCCGTCGTCGTGCCCTGCCACCGGGTGGTGGAGAGCGACGGCGGCCTGGGCGGATTCGGCGGAGGCCCGGAGACGAAGCGGCAGCTCCTGGCGCTGGAGGGGGTGCTGCCGCAGCCCCTGTTCTGAGCGTTCCCCGTCGGCCCGTGTGGCCCCGGGCCCGGCACTCCCACCCCTCGTGGGGCCACAGCGGCCGACGGGCCCGTGGCCCGGCCTCCGGGACGGGACCTCAGGTCAGCAGTCGCAGGGGCGTCAGATGCCTCAGAGACTGATGTGGTAGGCCTTGCGCAGCGTCTCGTGGACGGTCCAGGTCGTACGGTCGCCCTCCCGCAGCACACACCCGTCGCCGGGGCCGATCCGCAGCGTCTCGCCACCCTCCACCACGACGGTCGCCCGCCCGCTGACGACCACGAACAGTTCGTCGGCCTCCGTGTCGGTCACCACTCCGGGCGTGATCTGCCAGATACCGCGCAGCTGCGTGCCGTCCGCGGACTCCCACAGGACCTTTCCGGTGACCACCGGGTCCCCGGACACGATCTGCCCGGGGTCGAGCGGTTCGGGCTCCAGGTCTGCATCCGGTATGTGCACGGCGAAGGAGGCGGGTGTCTGATCATTTGTCGTCATGGCGGGCAACCTTAGCGACCAGGACGGGCTGGAAGAATCCGGTGTCCACAGGCTCATGCCGGCTGGTCTCCGTGAACCCCGCGGTCGCAGCGAAACCGGCCGCCTCGGCCTGCGTCAGAGCCCAGTGGGTGGCATGCCTGGTACGTGTCACCCACGTACCGTCCCCGGGCAGCAGCTGGAAGTGCTCCAGGTCGTAGCGTTCGCCGTCCGGGTGCCAGTCCCACAGCTGGAAGGTGATGGTGCGGTCTTCTGCCGTCCCGTCCCTGACCTGCGGCGGGGTGGACTGCGGCTGTTCCCGGCGCAGTTGGCCGAAGCGGCGGGTGGACAGCAGGAGCAGCCCGCCGGGCCGCAGGGCCTGACCTGGCGAGCCGAGCCGATTGTCAGTGGTGCCCTCTAGCTTGGAGTCAGTGGAGACCGGCCGGACGGGCCGGTCCTTGGGGAGGGGTGTGCTGTGGCCGCTGGCGGGTCGGGAGAGACGACGTATCTGGAACTGTCCCAGGAGGGCGCCGGAGCGCACAAGTTCTACGAAGTGACCGTCAGCGGGACAGCGGTGTCCGTGCGGTACGGCCGGATCGGCGCGGACGGCCAGCGCCAGGTCTCGGCCTTCCCGACCACTGCCAAGGCGCAGGCGGCCGCGGCGAAGAAGGTCGGAGAGAAGATCCGGAAGGGATACGCGCCCGCGGTGCGGGGGCAGCGGGCGGCCCGGGCGGTGACCCGCCGTCAGGTCACCTCCGCACCCTCGACGGCACGGGCCACCGCGCCCGTCCTCTGGCGCTTCCGTACCGGCACTTCGGCGTTCGGAATCCATATCGACGAGGACCACTGCTGGGTGGGCAATCAGCGCGGCGACGTGTACACGCTGGGCCACGACGGCGAGGTGCTGGCCAGGTTCTCCCTGCCCGACGGGGTCAAGTGCCTGGTTGCCGACGACTTCTGGATCTACGCGGGCTGCGACGACGGCAAGGTGTACGACCTGTCGTCCAAGGTGCCCTTCGCCGCCTACGAGATCGCCGAGGACGTGGACATCTTCTGGCTGGACATCCACGAGGGCGTGCTGAACGTGTCGGACCACAACGGCGGCCTCACGGTCATCGACCACGAGGACGAGTTCCAGTGGTCACGCCGCTCCAAGGGCACCAACGCCTGGATGGTGCGTGCCGACGACCATGCGGTCTACCACGGGCACACGCACGGCGTGACGGCGTACGCGGCGGACGGCAGCGGCGAGTTGTGGCACACGGACACTTTCGGCGGGGTGCTCTTCGGCTGGCAGGAGGAGACGTCGGTGTACGCGGGCACCGGACGTCAGGTCGTGGAGCGGCTCTCCAAGGCGACCGGCCGCAGCGAAGCGCGGTACCAGTGCGACGCGGCCGTGTACTCCTGTGCGACATCCGCCGGCGGAGAGTACGTCTTCGCGGGTGACCTGGCCTCCTCCGTCTACTGCTTCGCCTCGGACGGCACCCGGTTGTGGAAGCTGGGAACGGGCGGCGGTTCGGCGCTGTCCATGCAGTACCACGACGAGAAGCTCTACATCGTCACCACCGACGGCTCACTGGCCTGCATCGACGCCAGTGAGGCGGCGATCACCGCGGCGCAGGGCGGAAGCCTGCCGGTCGCCGTGGATGTCAAGCAGGCCGCGGCCCTGCCCACCTACACGCCGACGGCGGACGTGGCCACGGTGAGCGCGCTTGCCGCGCCGGGCGCCGGGATCGTCGTGGAGTGCGTCCAGGTCGGGGGCCGGCTGCGGGTACAGGTGGTGTCCGACGGCTATGAGCCGACGTGGCACGTGCAGTTCCCCCGGGGGATACGCCAGGCGGGCGCACGTTATGTGGTGGACGCCCTGCACTCCTCGTCGGGTGGTTTCTACCGGGTCCGGGGCGAGATAAAGCGCCTCGTGTAGCAGAGCGCCCGCCTGTTCTCAGACCGGTGGTCCGCTCCAGGCGAGATGGTCCGGATGGTCCGCCCGTACGACAACATCCGCGGTCTCCGCCGGGGCGACCTCCTCCTCGTACCGCTGGAAGGCGGACAGCATCCACTGGTCGTCCGTATCGGTACGGCGCTGGAGTGCGCCCGGCGAAAGCCGCAGATGGACGCTCAGATCGAAGGGAAACCAGTGTCCGAAGAGCAACGGCCCGTGCACGATGAGCACAGCTCCATCCGCCAGTTGCTGATACGGGCTGCGGGTGGCCCGGTCGGTCGACGGGTCCCAGAGGTCGGTCAGTACACGTCCACCGCCACCCGCCTCCAGCGGCCCGAAGACCTCTCGCCAGAGCGCCCCGGTGTCGAACCAACCGCTGTAGTACGCGTCCGGATCACGCTTCCCGTACTCGTACCGCAGTGAGGCCGGACGCAGGAAGCCCTGCGTACTGACGACGTGGACGGACCGGCCGCGGAGCCGCAGCCCCTCGGCGACAGCGGCAGCCAGCTCTCCGGTGGGGGCGGCGGGCGCACCGTCCACCGCGATCTTGGGCCAGGGACCGCCGTCCGCGGCCTTCAGTTCGTCGGCGCTCCGGACCAGAGCGTCGGTCAGCCGTTTCCAGGAGATCGCTTCGAGTCGCACGCGTCCATCATCACCGGACCGGCCTCTACGATCGGCCGCATGGATCTGGAATTCGCGCAGAAGTTCGCCGCGGAGTGGCAGGAGCACTGGAACTCGCACGACCTGGAGCGCGTTCTCGCGCACTACCACGAGGATGTGACCTTCAGTTCACCGATGATCGCGCGCTTCAACGGTGACGCGTCGGGGACCGTTCACGGCAAGGCCGAGCTGCGGGCGTACTGGCGGACGGGGCTCGCCCGTATCCCCGATCTGCACTTCGAGGTCATGGACGTACGGGCGGGGGTGGACTCGCTCGTGATCGACTACCGGAACCAGATCGGAGGGCGGGTCTATGAGGTGCTGACGTTCCGGGACGGTCTGGTGATCGCCGGCTTCGGCGCGTACGGAACGGTGCTTGCTGTCGAAGAGTAGTCGCAGAGTAAGGGGCCGAAGAGTACCGAGGAGCAGGAGCCGTGAACTGCCAAGTGTGCACGGAGGCATGGAGCGGGCCCGAAGGTATGTCCAACCCCCGGGCCCTGATGATGCCGCCCCACTGCACACTCCGGCGCGCTTGAGGACACAGGTCAGCTGTTACGTCGTCGCGCTCTGCCATTGAGCTACCGCCCCACGGAAGAGGGGCGGGCCGGGGTCGAACCGGCAACCGACGACCAAGCCCGTGCCCGGTCGGACCGGAGATGAGCGGCGAATGCTGAGTCTGGAGCGAGAGTCTGAGATGGAACGCGGCTCATGCCGCTTCATCACGACGAACTTCAGTTTCAGCTTGCGCTCCTCGCGCACCCCGGGCCGCACTGAAGCGGCCGGGGAGTCTCTGACGCTACCCCTGCCCGCCCCCGAAGAGATAGCCGAATACCGCATCGCCCACGTGCTCGTCGGTGACGTCGGCGCTGTTGGCGTCCTCTCGTGCGAACTTCACCGCCTGCTGCAGCTTCTCGATCCTGCCCACCAGCTCATTGACCCGGCGGGCAGGCAGCGCACCGGAGAACTTCACCGTGGTCCAGTAGCCGACCGGCACATCCTCGTAATACACCTCGACCTGCGCCGGATGGTTTTCGGTCGCCTCGGCCTTGACGTGATTTCGGGGCACCTTCCTCGTACGGACCGTGCGCACCGGCTCGGTCTTCCACGCGTCCGTCGAGGGATCCTGCACCCAGAATTCGGATGCGTCCAGAATCGGCAGCTTCCGTGCGAAGGTATGGAGGTCGGTGAGCTGTTTCTCCAGGAAAAGCAGATACGAGACCGGCACGGCGGTGAGCAGCGTACGCCCGTCGACCAACACATCGGCGCGGGCGGAGCAGTTCGCCCAGTCCTTGGTGGCAGTGACATCAAAGAGCCTGGTCAGGGTGGATGCGGTGTCCCGCAGCACATCCTCGGCCTGCACCTGGACCCGCGTGGACTCGGGCGGCAACTGCTCGCCCTCTTCGTCCTTCGGCTGGTAGGTGCGGGAAATCCCCGACAGCAGGACCGGCTTCTGCAGTCCCTGCTGGGACGCGGTGAGGTCCTGGTGGGACCTGGACTTGATTCCCTTTTCGACTGCGATGATCTGATTGAGTTTCGCCACGGATGGAACGTAGCAGCGCCAACTCCCCCGGATCCAGGGATTATTACTGCCATGGTTCAAGGCGCGAGGAACAGAAGCAGCACTCCCGGTAGAATCTCGGCATGCCACTGCCCGAGCCGTCACATACGCAAGAGAATGGCAAAGACGCCATAACCGGCAGTGGGCCATGGACTAGGATGAACGATCCAATAGCGGGCAGCGGGCAGCGGGCAGCGGGCAGCGGGCAGCGGGCAGTTCAGAAGTCGGTCCTCTTCGCTGCGCGTTCGGCCACCGCTCTGCACCGGCTCCTCGACGTGGCGCCGGTCTTCGCCGGCGACGGGCGAATCGGCCACCGCAGGTTCACTCTGGTCCCCGGCTCCGATTTCGGGGTCGACGCACTCGCAGCGATAGAGACCGCGGGTGCGCGCACCGTCCCCTGGGCGGAAGCCCTGCGGCAGCCGTACGACCTGGTGGTCGCCGCCAGCCCCAAGGGCGATCTGCATCTGCTCACCGGGCCGCTCGCCCTGCTCCCGCACGGAGCGGGCTTCAACAAGTCGCTCACCGGAGAAGGCTCCGCCGATGCGGCCTCCGGGCTCGACCCCGTATGGCTGCTGCGCGACGGCCGGCCGCTGGCCGATCTGCACGGGCTCGCCCACCCCGGCCAGATCGCACGGCTCGCGGCCCGCTGCCCGGCGGCGGCAGCCCGCGCGACCGTGGTCGGAGACCCCGTGCTGGACCGCATGCTCGCATCACTGCCGCGCCGTGACGCCTATCGCGCCGCCCTGGGGACCGGAGACCGCAGGCTCATCGCCCTGACCTCGACCTGGGGGCCGGAGTCCCTGCTGGAGCGCCGGCCGGAACTGCCCGCCGAGCTGGCCGCCCACCTCGACTGCGACACCTACCAGTTGGCGCTGATCCTGCATCCCAACGAGCACAGCAGGACGGGCGCGTACGACCTGCGGCAGGCCCTCGCCCCCGCGCTCGCATCAGGAATGCTCCTGGCGCGACCGTACGAAGAGTGGGCCTCGGTCCTCGTGGCGGCCGACGGCGTCATCACCGACCACGGTTCGACGGCACTGTACGCGGCGGCGCTGGGCATCCCGATGGCGGCGGGGTGCGACGGCGGCAGCGAACTGATCCCCGGCACGCCGATGGCCGAACTCCTCTCCCGGGCAACGGTCCTGGACACGGCAGCCGACCTGGAACCGGTGCTGGCAGCCCACTCCCCGCAAGCGGTCCGCGTCCTGGCCGCGCCGGCCTTCGCCGAACGGGGCAGGGCCCTGGACCGGCTGCGCACCGAGCTCTACGCACTGCTGGGCCTCGCTCCCCCGACGGCCGCGATCAACGCCCGCCCCCTTCCGCCGCCCACTCCCGCCCCGAGCACCCCGGCGGCCTTCGCCGTGCGGACGGAGGTCCACGGAGCGGACATCAGCGTCGAGCGCCGCCCCGCCCACACCGAACTCCCGGCCCACCACCTCGCGGTCGAGCCGGAACGCGCCACCGTCCCCCAGTCCCGGAGCGCGGCGCTGTTGTTCCGCCGCCGCACCACCCGGCCGGAGCGGATCGCGCCGCACTCGGTCACCTGGACGGCAGCAGGCTGGACCGCGCGCACGCTCGCCGACCACCCGGGGCGCCGAACGGCCGCGGTCGAACTCTCCGCCTCCCGCTGGCTGCTCCGCAGGGCGCAGATGCCGCTGCTCACCGTCCGCATCGAGGGGTCCCCCGCCGAAGGGACCGTCGTACGGACAGATCCGGCCGCCGTTCTCTCCGGTGTGCACGCCTGGCTGAGCGACAACCCGCACCCCGGCGCTCCGGTCACCCTGCGCTGCCAGGTGGCGGGCCGGACGTACCGCACACACCTGGCTCCCGCCGGTGAGGACGAGGCGGCCTACGAGCTGTAGCCGCCGCCCAGCAGGATCGGGTGGGCGTGCCTTGCCCCGCCGCGCCTGGGCAAGGCAGGGCAGGGCAAGATGAATCCGGCCGGATCAGGACGGGCTGTCGGTGCCGGTGTCCGGAAGGCCACCCTCCCGCTCGCGGATCGCCCGGGCCGACGCCCGGTGCTCCGACGCCGTCCCCTCATCGCCGCAGTCCGCCGCCAGTGAGGCGAGCGCCTCCAGGATCCGCACTTCGTCCCGCCCTGAGCCACGCCCACGAGCCCCGGCCAGGGCGGCTGCGTACAGTTCGGCGGCCTCCTCCCGGCGCGCGAGCCCCTGCAGCACCCGGCCCAGCTCGAAGCCGGTCCGGGCGGTCATTCGTTCGCGCCGTTGCTCCCGGGCCATCCCGTGGGCCTGCGCCAACAGCGTTGCCGCCCTGTCCAGTTCGCCCAGGGCCGCGGCGGCCTGGCCCAGCAGGTGGGTCTGGAGCAGCACTCCGTACGGGTTCTTGATCCGGGTGTGGATCTGCCGGGACTCCTCGAAGTCCGGCACGGCGCCCGCCCAGTCCCCTCGCACGGAACGGACCTTGCCACGGAACTCCAGTGCGGACGGCCACAGTTTCAGCTCGTTGTCGGTCAACTCGCCACCGAGCACCCGGGCGCCGCTCACCGCGAGCCCCACCTCGGTCTCCGCCTCCTCGTACCGCTCCTGTTCCCACAGCGGGCGGGCCAGTTGGCAGCGCATCCGCACCAGGGCGGCGATGTTCCCGGCTCGCTGAGCGGCGTCCCGGCCCGTGCGGAATGCCTCGGTCACCTCGCCGTAGTGCGCGTGATCGAGGAAATGCGTCCACAAGGGTTCGCAGAGAGCCCAGGCCTCCGTGTCCATCCCGTACGTGTAGGCGGCGCGGACGCATCCGTACAGGGCGAGCCGTTCGCTCTCCAGCCACCGCAGAGCGTGCTGCTTGCCCGATCCGAACTCCACATCCGGTGCCCCCTCGATGGCGGGCACCGCGTCGGCGAACTTCATGCGCGGTCCTGCGGCCAGTTCGTCCGCCCGCTGGGCCTGGCGCAGATACCAGCGGACGACCCGCACACGTGCCTCGGCGGCCCCGGCCTCTCCGCCGTCCCGCCGGGCGCAGCGCACCGCGTGGGCCCGGAGCAGATCGTGCATCGCCGGGCGGCCGCCGCGCCCCGGCAGCAGCAGACTGGCGCGCTCCAGCTCCTCCAGGGCGTCCTCAGCGGCATCCGCACCCTCGCCGAACAGCGCGGTGACGGCCTCCGGCGCGAGATACGGGCCGGGGTGCACCGTGAGCAGCCGGTACAGCCGGGCGGCGTCCGGCCCGAGATCCCCGTACGCCGCGTCCCAGACGGCTTCGACCATGGGAAGGCCCCTCTCCGCCAGCTCGTCGGTCAGCTGGGCGACCAGCCGCAGGAGTCTCCTCCTACGGTGCTTGCGCAGCCACTCACCCGCGACCTCCAGCGCGGCGGGCAGGCCCCCGCACGCCCGGGCCAGGGCCTCGGCAGCCGCCGGCTCGGTGGAGAAGCGCGGGTCGTCGGCGATTCCGCGCAGCAGCTGTACGGCGTGCTCGTCGCCGAGCGGCCCGAGGGGGATCTCCAGGTCGGCGCCGCCCTTCAGGTCGTCCAGCCGGCCCTGGCTGATGGCGATCACGACGGAGTCCGCCGATGCGGGCATCAGCTGATCGAGTTCCAGCCCGAACCGGACGTTGTCCACCACCAGGACCAGGCGTCTGCCCTGGGTGCGGGCCCAGTACTGACTGCGGCGCCCCGCGTACGCCGGCTCCACCCAGTCCGGCCGCACCCCGAGCGAGCGGAGCAGTTCCCCCAGCACCTCCGCCGTGTCGACGCCTCCGTCCCTGCGGTGGTCGTCGAGGTCGACGAACCTCAGGGCATCAGGGAATTCCTCCGCCAGCCCCCGCGCGAGCCGCACTCCGAGCGCCGTCTTGCCGACACCGCGCAGCCCGCGGACCGCTACGACGAGCGGCCGCTCCGCAGTGACCCTGCGGGCCTCTGCGCCTGCCTCTCTGCGCTCGTGAACCGCCCTGATCACAGAGGCCTGTTCGTCGTCCCGGTTGACGAAGTGGCCGGCGCCGGGCGGAAGCTGGAACGCGGCGATCTCAGGACCCGTATCCGCACTCTCATGAAAGTGGACCTCCCCCATACTTCCGGCCTGAACGACCGTCCTCACGTCGGCCTGCCCGCTCACGCTGTTCCGCGTCTCTTCGACCACGTATCAACTGTATGCAGAGCCACAGACATTGGGGCCCCTCGCGAGGGGAAGTAACGTGGCATGACGGATCGCCCGCTGCTCCTCATCGACGTGGATGGCCCCCTCAACCCGTACAGCGCCCGGCTCGCTCGCCTGCGCGGCTACACGGCCCACCGCCTCCACCCGGCGAACTGGCTCGCGCGCCAGACCCCGGGTTCCCGGGCCCACCGCCGCGGCCTATGCGTCCGCCTGCATCCGGAGCACGGCGCCCGCCTCACGGCTCTCCCCTTCGAACTCGTGTGGGCGACCACCTGGATGCACGAGGCGAACGAGATGATCGGCCCGGTCATCGGCCTGCCGCACGCGCTACCGGTCATCGAATGGCCCGAGCTCTTCGCCAAGGACCCCGACGGCCTCTTCTGGAAGACGCGCCCGCTTCTGGAGTGGGCGGCGGGCCGCCCCTTCGCCTGGGTGGACGACATGATCACGGACCTGGACACGGCTCATGTCACGACTCACCATGACGCGCCGTCGCTGCTTCTACGGATCCGGCCCCGACACGGCTTGCGGGAGAGGGACTTCACCACTCTGACCAACTGGTCGAAGTCGTTGTGAGGCGGTGGGCGAGGCTCTGCTCGACCGCAACCGTGCTGATAGCGCCGGCCGGGGGGAAAGAGGCTCCGGGTTGGCGTACGGACTTGCACCGACAAGTAAGGGCGACCAGAAAGCGCTGATGCCACTTCGCCAGGAGTTCGCGAAAAGGTCTGCCGTCCGGACCGGGCGGCAGAAGACAAAATAAAAAGCAAGGAGAGTTCCCACTCCTTGCCACTTTTAACTTATAGCGCACTGGGGGGCTTGCGGCAAGGCCCCCTCCGTACCGCAGAATCGTCGGCCGAACCAGGATCTACGGGAATGCGAGTCGCGAAGTGCGCGTGCTGTTGACGACGTATGGGTCGCGCGGGGACGTCGAACCGCTGGTGGGGCTCGCGGTGCGGTTGCGCGCCCTCGGCTCGGAGGTACGGGTGTGTGCGCCGCCGGACGACTAGTGCGCCGAGCGGTTGGCCGGTGTCGGCGTGCCGCTGGTGCCGGTCGGCCGGTGGGCGCGGGCGCTGACGGCCCGGACCCCGCGGCCCTCATCTCTGCCCCGGCGCGCGCCCCAGTTGATCGTCTCCCGGTTCGGCGCGGTCACCCCGGTGGCCGAGGCATGCGATGTGCTGGCGGCGACCGGTGTGACGCCGGCCGCGGCCGGTGCGCGGTCGGTGGCCGAGAAGCTGGGCATCCGCTCCGTGCCCCTCACTTCCAGCAGCTCACCCTGCCGTCGCCGCAGCACCCGCACTGGCGTATCCGGGCCGGCCGTTCCTGCAGGACGTGACCGACAACCGGATGCTGTGGGACCTGGATGAGCACGGTCCGCACCGACGGGGCGACCGTGGTCGCTGAACTGCTGCTCGGCATGGGCAGCCGAGAAATGCCGCCCATGTCCGCGTGAACCCCGGAACGAACACCCCAGAACGAACAACCCCAGACCGAAGGACCCAGTATCCGCGTTCGGCGGAATCCGCGTCCGGCGGAGCAGTGCCGCCGCGGTGGCCACCACGTTCGTCACACCGGTCCGGAAGCCCTGCTGCGCGCAGCGGCTGCAAGCGACCTCAGATCGGAGCCCCTCACATGAACCCGCTGACCACCAGAGCGTTCGACCTTCCCGACCGCCTCTCCCTCAAGGCCGACCCGTCGCTGGTCGGGGGCGATGAGCAGCACTTCGCGGCTATCGCGGAGTGCCTGGACCGGTCGATCGCCGAGCTGTCCGCCCGCCTCGATGCCGAGCGCAGGGCACCCGGCGGCGTCGGACGGCAGGCGATGGACCGGGACATGGAGATCCACCGGCTGACCGCCCGCCTGCGCACACTGCGCCGCTTCGGCCTGGACCTGTGCCTCGGGCACATGGTCGGCGAGGACAGCCACGAGCCCGTGTACGTCGGGCGCCTCGGCCTCAAGGACAGCGCGGGCCGCAGGCTGCTGATCGACTGGCGTTCTCCCGCGGCTGAGCCGTTCTTCGGAGCCACCCATGCCAACCCGATGGGTCTGGCGAGCCGCCGCCGGTATCGCTGGACGGGTGGCCGGATCAGCGACTACTGGGACGAGGTGTTCACCCCGGACAGGTTCGCCGGGCACGCCGCGCTCGACGACCAGTCCGCCTTCATCGCGAGCCTGGGCAGCAACCGGTCACCGCGGATGCGCGACGTGCTCGGCACCATCCAGGCCGACCAGGACGCCATCATCCGCGCGGGATCCCGCGGCGCTCTCGTCGTCGACGGCGGCCCGGGCACCGGAAAGACCGTCGTCGCTCTGCACCGCTCCGCGTACCTTCTCTACTCCGATCCGCACCTGGGCCACCACCGGGGCGGCGTGCTGTTCGTCGGTCCGCACCAGCCGTACCTGGGGTACGTCGCCGACGTCCTCCCCAGCCTCGGCGAGGAGGGCGTACAGACCTGCACCCTGCGGGACCTCGTCACCGAGGGAGCCTCAGCCGCTACCGAGGCCGACCAGGGCGTGGCCCTTCTGAAGTCGTCGGCGGACCTGGTGAAGGCGGTCGAGACGGCCGTCAGGTTCTACGAGGAGCCGCCCGCCCGGGGCATGACGGTCACGACCCACTGGTCCGACATCTGGCTGAGCGCCGGTGACTGGGCCGCGGCGTTCGAAGCGGCAGAGCCCGGTACTCCGCACAACGAGGCGCGCGACCAGGTCTGGGAGGAACTGCTCACGATTCTGGTGGACAAGCACGACGAAGACGCCCCGGCAGGCCTGCTCCGCACGTCGCTGCTGCACGACCGGGAGCTGCTGGCCGCGTTCAGCCGCGCGTGGCCGCTGCTCGAAGCGGCTGACCTGGTCGGAGACCTGTGGTCGGTGCCCGCCTACCTGCGGATGTGTGCCCCCTGGCTCGGCCCCGATGACGTGCAGCGGCTACAGCGCGAGGACGCCCGCGCCTGGACGGTGTCCGACCTGCCGCTCCTGGACGCGGCACGGCAGCGACTCGGTGACCCGGAGGCGTCGCGGCGCAAGCGCCGGCACCACGCCTCGGTCGCCGCCGAACGCGAACAGATGGCCAAGGTCGTCGACACCCTGCTCCAGTCGGACGACGACGGTGAAGGTGTGCTGACGATGCTGCACGGACAGGACATCAAGGACAGCCTGGTCGATGGGGCCGCACAGCCCGGCGGCGAACCGGATCTGCTCGCCGGGCCGTTCGCACACGTCGTCGTGGACGAAGCGCAGGAGCTGACCGACGCGGAGTGGCAGATGCTGCTGCTCCGGTGTCCGTCCCGGAGCTTCACCGTCGTCGGAGACCGCGCCCAGGCACGGCACGGGTTCACGGAGTCGTGGCGGGAACGGCTTGAGCGGGCCGGGCTCGACCGGATCAACCTGGCCTCCCTGAGCGTCAACTACCGGACACCGGAAGAAATCATGGCGGAAGCCGAGCCGGTCATCAGGGCCGCGCTCCCGGACGCCAATGTGCCGGTCTCCGTCCGCAGCACCGGGATCCCCGTCGCCCACGGATCTGCTGCGGACGTGCACGCGATCGTCGACGCCTGGCTCGCCGCGCATACCGACGGGATCGCCTGCGTGATCGGCGATCCCGGGTTCCGGGCGACGTCCCGCGTCCGGTCGCTGACCCCGGAGCTCGCGAAGGGGCTCGAGTTCGATCTGGTCGTCCTCGTCGACCCGGAGGCGTTCGGCGAGGGCATCAAAGGAGCGGTCGACCGCTATGTCGCGATGACCCGCGCGACCCGGCAACTGGTCATCCT
Source organism: Streptomyces sp. NBC_01471 (assembly GCF_041438865.1). NCBI lineage: Bacteria > Bacillati > Actinomycetota > Actinomycetes > Kitasatosporales > Streptomycetaceae > Streptomyces > Streptomyces sp. NBC_01471. Next base: position 6,263,728 of record NZ_CP109450.1, on the reverse strand, counting down.
CACCAGCCCCTGACACCGGCCGGACGAGGGCCCGGTTTCCCCGGTCCCCACCGCCCCCGTTCACCATGTGCAACGGGGGGTTGACCGCGCCCCCATGGCCTCATACGGTGCTCCCACCTCGCAGGTATATCGATTAACCACCTCCCAGGTTCCTCACTCCCCTGCTCCCCCGTAGGAGGCCGCACGCCGTGCGTTCCATGCTGAATCGCCGTGGATTCATCTCCGCGGGTGCGGCCGTCGCCGCCGGTGTCGCCGTGCCCGGGCTGTCCGGGTGCGGGATGCTCGGAGGGGACGAGTCCGATCCCGACACCCTGGTCATCCACAGTTCGCTGGGCGGCACCGCGCCCGGCTCCGCGACCTTCCGGGCCGTTCTCGACATGTTCCGCAAGGAGAACCCGGGGCTCAAGGTCAAGAGCCTGATCAACGGGGACGAGCTGGGGCAGGTCTACGAGACCTCGCGGCTGGCGCACAAAGAGGCCGACGTCGTCATGGTCAACCTCTATGACAAGACCGTCTCCTGGACCGAACTCGGCGCCACGGTGACCGTGAACGGCTATCTGGACGACTGGGACCTGCGCAAGCGCATCCTGCCCGCCGCGCTCACCGAATGGACCGACGAGAAGGGCCGGCTCCGTGCCCTTCCGTACATCGCGAGCAACTGGCCGGTCGCCTTCAACCGCGGTCTGATGCGCAAGGCCGGTGTCGAGGACATCCCGCTCACCGGGGACGCGCTGATCGCCGCGGCGAGGAAGCTGCGCGCCAAGGGCACCGCCCCCGTCACCATCGGCGGCAACGACTGGACCGGGCAGAAGCTCCTCGCCCAGATCATCCAGTCGTTCCTCACCGCCGACCAGGCGAAGAAGCTCTACGCCACCGGTGACTTCAGCGGGATCAAGGGGGCGCGGGAAGGCATCGAGTACTTCGTCGAGCTGAGGGACGCCGGGGTCTTCACCGACAAGGCCCAGGGGCTCACCACCGACTCGATGACCACGCAGTTCAACACCGAGGCCGCCGCCATGCAGTCCGCGATGTCCTCCGCACTCGCCCGCGTTCCTGACAACGTTGCCAGCCATACGGACGTCGGCGGCTGGCCGCTGCCGCCCGGCGCCGTGCACGACAGGCCGACCATCCTGCGGACCTTCACCGTCTCCGGGTTCTGGGTCAGTCCCAACGGCACCAAGAAGATCGAGACCGTCGAGAAGTTCGTCCGCTTCATGTACCGGCCGGAGGTCGTCAGCCGGTTCATCAAGGAGGGCGGCCGGGACATGGCGGTGCGGACGGACACCCTGAGCGACCAGTTCCCGCTCGTCGCCAAGGCCCAGCAACTCGGCTCCGGTGTCAGCCAGGTCGTGCTGCCCGACCTCTACGTACCGCCGTCGGCCGTCCAGCCGATGATCCAGGCCACCAGCACCGCCTTCACACCGGGCGTCAGCTCCCGCCGTATTCTCTCCGCGCTCCAGGGCGCGTACCGCAACGCCTGAGGAGGCAACCCCATGACGATGACCTCGTCCGTCAGGCCCGCCTCCCGGCAGGCAGTCCCGCCCGCCGGCACCCGGCGGAAGCAGCACGGTCCGCGCACCATGGTCCTCGCGCTGCCCGCCCTCGTCTGGTACCTGGTCTTCATGGTCGGACCGATGGTCGCGATCTTCGTGATCGCCGCCCTGCACTGGCCCGGCATGCTCCAGCCGACGTCCTTCGCAGGCGTCGACAACTTCCGTGCCCTGTTCGACGATCCGGTTTTCTGGCAGGCGGTGCGCAACACCGGCCTGCAAATGGTCATCGCGCTTCCGGTGATGATCGTCTGCGCCTACATGGTCGGGTACTACGTCGCCCAGAAACCGCCCGGCCACCGGGTGATCCGCTATCTGCTGTTCGTCCCCGGGCTCATCTCCACCCCGGCCAAGGCCATGGTCTTCTACGCCGCCCTCTCCCCGGACGGTCTGGTCAACGGCGCCCTCAAGTCCGTCGGCCTCGGATCGGTGACCGACGCCTGGCTCGCCAACCCCGACACCGCGCTCTACTGCCTGATCGCCCTGGACGTCTGGGCCGGAATCGGCTTCACCGCGGTCCTGTTCGCCGCGCGGCTCGACAGCGTGCCCGAGGAGATCGGCGAGGCCGCGCAGCTGGACGGCGCCGGGCACTGGCGCGCCATGTGGCGCATCCACTTCCCGGTCATCAAGGAGTACGTGGGCGTCGTCACGATGCTCCAGTTCCTCTGGACGCTCTTCGGCTCGGCGCAGCAGGTGCTGCTGCTGACCCAGGGCGGTCCCGCCAACTCCTCGACCACGCTGTCCTTCCTCGTCTACGAGAAGGCCTTCATGGAGAGCGACCTCGGCTACAGCCAGGCCGTCGGTGTGGTCCTCTTCCTGGCGGGGCTCGCCGGACTGCTCGCCATCCGCCGCGCCTTCCGCCAGAGCTACTGATCGGAGCCCGACCCCATGGCCACCATGAAGTTCAGAAAGTCCTGGCTCCCCGCGCACATCCTGGTGTGGGCCTACGCCGTGCTGCTCGCCGTCCCGCTCTACTACTTCCTGGCGTCGGCGTTCAAGTCCAACGAGGCCATCTTCGCCCACCCGCTCGCCCCGCCGACCTCGCTCGGGTTCGGGAACTTCCGTACCGCCTTCGAGAGCGCCGATCTGGGGATGGCGATCCTCAACTCCGGGATCGTGACGGTGTTCTCGCTGGCCCTGACCCTGGGCCTCGCCATACCCGCGGCGTTCTCGCTGGCCCGGGCGCGGGGCCGGGTCGGCGCCGCCATCGAGAGGATCTTCTCGCTCGGGTTCCTCATCCCCACCTTCGCCGCCCTGTTCCCGACCTTCCTGCTCTCCGCGGCCACCGGGCTCTTCCACACCCGGCTGTTCATGGTGCTGTTCCTGCCCGCCACCGCGATGCCGCTGTCGGTGGTGATCCTCATCCAGTTCATGCGCACCATCCCGCCCGAGATGGAAGAGGCCGCGCGGATCGACGGCGCCTCGACCTTCGGCGTGCTGCGGCACATCTACACCCCGATGTGCATGCCCGGCATCGCGACGGTGCTGCTGCTGAACTTCCTGACCTTCTGGAACGAGTACCTGTACTCCCTGATCATCATCGGCCCGGACCCGGACCTGCGGACCATCCAGGTCGCCCTGCCCACCCTCAAATCGCAGATCGGTACCGACTACGGCATCCTCACGGCCGGGACGATCCTCACCCTCGTACCGGTCTGGATCATGTACACGCTGCTGCAGAAGCGGATGCAGCAGGCCCTGGTCAGTGGCGCGGTGAAGATGTGAGTCCGGGTACGGCGGCCGGTCCCCGGCCCACGATCAAGGACGTCGCCGCGGAGGCCGGGGTCTCCACGGCGGCCGTGTCCAAGGTCTTCAACAACACCGGCCGGATCTCCGAGTCCACCCGGCGCCGCGTCCTGGAGACGGCCGGGCGGCTCGGCTGGTCACCGAGCGCGTCCGCGAGCGCCCTGCGCCGGGCCCGTACGCACACGGTCGCGATGGTCGTCCGCCGCCCCACCGACGTCCTCGGCACCGACCTGCACTTCTCCGAGCTGATCACCGGTCTGGAGAGCGAGCTGTCGCCGCGCGGATACGGGCTGCTGCTGCATCTGGCCGGCGATGTGCGCGAGGAGACCGCGCTGTACGAGCGACTCGCCGCCGAGGGCCGGGTCGACGGGGCGGTGCTGACCGAGCACCGGGCCGACGATCCGCGGCCGCCGCTGCTCGAACGGCTCGGGCTGCCCGCGGTCCTGCTGGGCACGGCGCACGGCAGCGGGGTCAGCGAGGCGGTCCGCCACCTGCTGGACCTGGGGCACCGGCGCATCGCCTATGTCACCGGGCCGACCGGGCTGCTGCACACCCGATTCCGGCAGCGGGTCTTCGAGGAGACCCTGGCCGCGGCGGGCCTGTCCCCCGTCTCGGTCCTCCACACCGACTTCACCGAGGCGGCGGCCACCGCGGCCACCGAGCGGCTGCTCGCCCTGGACCCGCGGCCCACCGCCATCGCCTTCGCCAACGACTCGATGGCGGTGTGCGGCATCGGCACCGCGCAGCGCGCGGGCCTCTCCGTGCCCGCCCAGCTCTCCGTGGTCGGCTACGACAACCTGCCGGTCGGCAGCTGGATCCACCCCCGGCTGACCACCGTCGACCAGTACGTCCAGCGGGCCGGCGCGGCTGCCGCCCGGGCGCTGCTCGCGCAGTGCGGCGAGGACGTACCCCCTGAACCCCTCACCGGACAACCCCGGCTCGTCGTCCGCGAGTCGACCGGTCCCGTCTGATTCTCTGGAGCACGAAACATGCAGCGCCACAGCGCCCAGCTCACCCACGACCCGGCCGTTCTGCCCTGGCTCGGCGCCAACTTCTGGTCCCGCACCGGCGGCCCCCTGATGTGGCGCGACTACGACCCCGGTGTGGTGCGCGAGGAGCTCGCCGTGCTGCGCGAGCACGGGCTCAACATGACCCGCTCGTTCTTCTACTGGCCGGACTTCCACCCGGAACCGCACCGGATCGACGAGGAACTGTGCGACCGCTTCCGGGACTTCCTGGACGCGCACAGCGAGTACGGGATGGGCACGGTCCCGACCTTCATCGTCGGCCACATGTCCGGTGAGAACTGGGACCCGGTCTGGCGTGCGGGACGCGATCTGTACGAGGACGTGTGGATGGTCGGCCGGCAGGCCTGGTTCGCGAGCGAGATGACCCGGCGCTTCAAGGATCACGCCGCCGTCACCGGGTGGCTGATCACCAATGAGATGCCGGGGTACGGGCGGATCTACCAGGTCGACCCGCCGTCGTCGGACGTGGTGACGGCATGGGCGCAGTCGATGTGCAACGCGGTGCGGGCGGCGGGCGGCACCCAGCCGGTCTCGCTCGGCGACGGCGCCTGGGGGCAGGAGGTGACCGGGCGCGACAACGGCTTCTCGCTGCGCGAGACCGCCGAGTACGTCGATTTCGTCGGGCCGCACGTCTACCGCTCGGACACCGACACGGTCCGCCAGCACTACCGGGCGGCCTTCGAGTGCGAACTGGCCGCCGTGACCGGGCAGCCGGTGGTCCTGGAGGAGTTCGGCCTCTCCACGGACACCGTGTCGGCGCGCAACGCGGGCGTGTACTACCGCCAGACGCTGCACAATTCGCTGCTGGGCGGGGCGACGGGCTGGATGGCCTGGAACAACACCGACTACGACGATCTGTGGGACCAGTCGCCGTACGACCACCACCCCTTCGAGATGCACTTCGGCATCACGGACGGCGAGGGGCGCCCGAAGGAGCCGCTGCGGGAACTCGCGGCCTTCGCCACGGTGCTCGGCCAGGTGGACTTCGCCCGTTGCCGGCGCTCGGACGCCGGTGCCGCACTGGTCGTCCCCGCGTTTCTGGAGCGCGGCTACCCCTACAGCCGGCCCGCGGACCGTCCGTTGATCTTCTCCTCGCTGCACCAGGGGTACGTCTCGGCGCACGGCGCCGATCTGCCGGTCGGGTTCGTACGGGAGGCGGACGGGCTCGCCGATGACGTCCAGTTGTATCTGCTGCCCTCGACCCGTCAGCTGACGACCCGGACCCGGCGGGACCTGGAGCGGCGGGCCCGCGAGGGAGCGACCGTCTATCTGTCGTTCTGCTCGGGCGAGCACCCGGCGACCCGGGGGCCCTGGTTCCACGACCTGGACGGGCTCTTCGGGGTGGAGCACCAGCTGTCGTACGGGGTCGCCGAGCCGGTCGAGGACACGGTCCTCGACCTGACCTTCACCGAGGACTTCGGCCCGCTGAAGGCCGGTGAGACGCTGCGTTTCCCGGTCGCGGGGAACGAGGACAGCACCGCCTACCTGCCCGTCGTACCGGTGGACGCACGCGTGGTCGCGACCGACGCGCACGGTCGGCCCGCGCTGCTGGTGAACGAGACGGGAGCGGGCAGGACCGTGCTGGCCACCTACCCGCTGGAGCACATGGCCGCCCGCACCGCACGCATCAACCCCGAGCAGACGCACCGGCTGTACGAGGCCCTGGCGGAGGTCGCGGGGGTGGCCCGCCCGGTGACGGTGGACACCCCGTACGTCAGCGCCGATGTGCTGGTCCATGAGGACGGCCGGCGCTTCGTCTGGCTGGTCAGCCAGTCGCAGGACACGCTGACCGTACGGCCGGGCGGGGGCAGGCTCTTCGACCTCGGGACGGGGACGGAGTCGCCGGAGGTCACGCTGGAGCCGTACGGGGTCCGGGTCCTCGAACTGCGCTGACGGCCGGCACCGGCGGGGCGCCACCCCGCCGGTACCGGTTGCGCACGGTGCCCCTCAGCGCCGGCCGCCGGAGTCCGTACTGCCGATGCTCCCGGCCTGGATCACGGTGCTGTTGTGGGCGACCCCGCTGAAGCTGTTGCTGACGCTGCCGATCTGCGGGGCCGTCACCGGTGGCGTCAACTCGCCGAGCAGCGCGCGCAGTTCCGCTGCGGCGTCCGGGTCGGCCACCAGGGCGCGCCGCATCCGCAGCCGCCACTCCCCCTGCACATCGGCGGCGGTCTCCTCGTCGCCGTCCTGCCGGGCCGTCGCCAGTTCGGCGCGGGCCGCGTCCAGTTCGGCCGCGACCGCCGAGGGGTCCGCGCTGCTGCGGCGGGCCAGGAAGGCAGCCACCCGGTCCCGCGTGCGCGACCACGCGTCGGTCGCCATCTGCTGTACGAGCGTGGTCGCCCCCGCCGTCACCAGCGCCGTCAACTCCGCGTCCACCGTGCCCCCTTGAGTTGTTCCGTTAGCTGTTCCGTGAGCCGTCGAGTGAGCCGTTCCGCGAGCCGAGTCGGTCCGTGGGCCGAGCCGTTCCGCGGGCCTCTCAGACTGGCGCCCTTCGAGGTTAGCGCCGGAGTGCCTCCACCGGGTCGGCGTCCGGGGTGTCCCGCGGCCACCAGTCGTCCCTGCCCGGGTCGGATTCGTAGGCGTACCAGCGGTTGTCCCGGCCGAAGCGGAGCTGGAGGGCGCCGCCCGGCACGGTCAGCCGGTTGCGCGAGGGCTGGAAGCGCGGCAGCCCGGCGGCGGCCAGGGCGGCGCGGGCCCGGTCGAAGGGGCCGGCGGGCGGGTCCCACGGCGTTTCGAGTACGGCCAGGCCCTCGGCGCCGCCCTGCCGCCAGGCGGCGACGGCCCGCGCCAGGTCCGTGGGGGTACGGCCGGTTGCCGACGCGAGAGCGCGGTAGAGAGTGCGGGTGGTGGCGGTCAGTCCGGCGGTGGGGCGGGCCGCTGCCAGCCGGACCGCGTCCTGCCAGGGGGTGAGGCCGCTGACGGGGTCGGCGCCGGTGGTGAGCAGGGTGTGGGCGCGCGCCGCGGCGTCGGTGGCGAGGTCGTCGAGAGCCGACGGGTCGGGAGCCCCGGGTGCCTCGGGGTAGGCGGGCGGGCGGCCCGGATACGGCCCGACGGGCAGGGGCGGGGGAAGAGGCGGCAGGAACCGCGGGGTGAGCGCTTCCCGTGCGGGGACTCCGGGGGCGGGCGGCGCGGTGGGCTGCTCCCGTGCGGCATTGGCCGCGTTGCGCCGGGCCAGTTCGTCGAGGAGTTCACGCTCGCTCCTCCCTCGCATCAGGAGCAGGACGAACGGATCGGAGTCGAGGAGGCGGGCCGTCTCGTAGCAGAGGGCGGCAGCATGCTTGCAGGGGCGGCCGCTGTCGGGGCAGGTGCAGGACGGAACGAGATCGCCCGGCGCCGGGAGCAGGGCGACACCGGCCTCGGCCGCCGCGTCGACCAGCGAGTGGGGCATGTCCTTGTCGAGCAGCGCGGCGATGTGGCCCGGCTGGGCGGCGGCCACTTCCAGGAAGTGGTCCCAGTCGGCGCCGGAGAGCGTGCGCAGCCGCAGCTCCGCCCGGTAGGGGCGCGGGCGGCTCCCGTGCACGTAGGCGAGGATGCGGCCCGGTGCGACGTTCACCGCGGCGACATGGCCGGCGTCGGCGTAACTCCTGCCCCGTTCGAGCCGTCCCGGGTCGAGCGACAGCGCTTCCAGGGCGGCCACCCAGGCGTTCCCCCACCAGCTGCTCATGAGGGCCTCCGCAAGGACACCAGGTCCGCGAGCTCCGCGTCGCCCAGCTCGGTGAGGGCGCTCTCACCGGAGCCGAGCACCGCGTCGGCCAGCGCGCGCTTGGCCGTCAGCATCTCGGCGATCCGGTCCTCCACGGTGCCCTCCGTGATCAGCCGGTGGACCTGCACCGGCTGAGTCTGGCCGATGCGGTACGCGCGGTCCGTCGCCTGTTCCTCGACGGCCGGGTTCCACCAGCGGTCGTAGTGGATGACGTGACCGGCTCTGGTGAGGTTCAGCCCGGTCCCCGCCGCCTTGAGGGAGAGCAGGAAGACCGGGCACTCGCCGGCCTGGAAGCGGTCCACCATCTCCTCGCGCCGGGCCACGGGCGTCCCTCCGTGCAGGAGCTGCGAGGGGATGCCGCGTGCGGTGAGGTGTTCGGAGAGCAGCCGGGCCATCGCCACGTACTGGGTGAAGACCAGGACCGCGCCGCCGGAACCGCCCTCCGCGAGGATGGTGTCGAGGAGTTCGTCGAGGAGGGCGAGCTTGCCCGAGCGTCCGGCGAGGCGGGAGGGGCCCTCCTTCAGATACTGCGCGGGGTGGTTGCAGATCTGCTTGAGCGCGGTGAGCAGCTTCATGATCTGGGCGCGCCGGCCGAAGCCCTCACCGGCTTCGATGACCGCCATCGACTCGCGGACGACCGCCTGGTAGAGCGATGCCTGCTCCCTGGTGAGCGGGACGGGGTGGTCGGTCTCCGTCTTGGGCGGAAGCTCGGGGGCGATACCGGGGTCGGACTTCTTGCGGCGCAGGAGGAACGGCCTGACGAGCCGGGCCAGCCGCTCGACCGCGCCGTCCTCCTCGCCGTTCTCGACGATCCTCGCGTGGCGGGCGCGGAACGTCTTGAGCGGTCCGAGGAGCCCGGGGGTCGTCCAGTCGAGGAGCGCCCACAGTTCGGAGAGGTTGTTCTCGACGGGGGTGCCGGTGAGGGCGACCCGCGCCGGGGCGGGGATGGTGCGCAGGGCCTTCGCCGTCGCCGCGTTGGGGTTCTTGATGTGCTGTGCCTCGTCGGCGACGACCATGCCCCAGGGGTGCCCGGCCAGTTCGGCGGCGCTGGTCCGCATCGTCCCGTACGTCGTGAGGACGAAGCCGCCGTCGGTGCCGGCCAGTGAGCGGTCGGTGCCGTGGAAACGGCGGACGGGCACGCCCGGGGCGAAGCGGGTGATCTCGCGCTGCCAGTTCCCGAGCAGCGAGGCGGGGCAGACGACCAGCGTGGGTTCGGCGCGGGCGCGGTGCAGATGGAGGGCGATGAGCGTGATCGTCTTGCCGAGGCCCATGTCGTCGGCGAGGCAGCCGCCGAGGCCGAGCGAGGTCATCAGATCGAGCCAGCCCAGACCGCGCAGCTGGTAATCGCGGAGCGTGGCCTCCAGTCCGGCGGGCTGTGGCAACGGCGCCGTGTCGGACGTGAGTCTGGAGTGCAGGGTCGCGAGCGCGCCGACCGGGACAGCCTCGACCGTCTCACCGTCCACGTCGGCGCTGCCGGTCAGTGCCACCGACAGCGCGTCCACCGGTGCGAGGAGCCCCAGCTCCCGCTTGCGTGCCTTCCGTACGAGGGCCGGGTCGACGACGACCCACTGGTCGCGCAGGCGCACGATCGGGCGGTGCGCCTCGGCCAGGAGGTCCATCTCCGATTCGGTCAGCCGGTCGTCGCCGACGGCCAGCTGCCAGCTGAAGGCGAAGAGCTGTTCCGCGTCGAAGAACGAGGTGCCGTCCGTGGCCGAGCCGGGCGCGGGTCTGACGACCGCGGCGGCGGACAGCGACCGGACCAGGTCCCGCGGCCAGTGCACGACGACGCCCGCCGCGGCGAGCCGTGCGGCGGCCGGGCCGAGCAGCTCGTACAACTCGTCCTCGGACAACGGCAGTACGTCGGGCACGGGCCGCTCCAGGAGCCCGGCCAGCGGGGGCCATACCCGCGCGGCGCGCCGCAGCGCCAGTACGGCGTCGATCCGTACCCGCGGCCCGAAGTGCTCGTCGCCGTCACCGGCCCAGAGCCGTCCCGCGTCGGCCACCAGCGTCGGGTCGGCGAGGCTGTGCACCTGGACGACGGCCGCGGCGGCCCGCCGCTCCCGTGCCGCGGCACGACCGGCCGCCCCGGTGTCACCGGCGGCGGTGTCACCGGCCGCGCCGTCCGCCGGGGTGGCCACGTCGTCGGCGCGGTCGAACAGCTCGTAGCCGGAGAGGTCGAGCCGGAGCGAGACCTGTACGCCCGCGTCCGCCCCTGCCGCCACCTCGGCCGCCCACTCGCGCAGCCCCGGCAGCCGCTGGGGTGCGCGGGCTGCGTAGACGGGCCCGGCCGCGTGCGGTGCGGCCGGGGTGCGCGGCAGGGCGTCGGCGACGGCGTCGTAGAACGACCGGATCAGCCCTTCGGGCTCCGGGAGCTCCAGGGGTGTGCGGCCGGGGAGCGGGACGGCGTACGCCTCGGGCGGCATGGCGGCGGCCACCGCACGCAGATGTGCGACGTCCTCCGCGTCGAGCGGCCCGGCCCGCCAGGCGTCGTGGTCATCGGTGGTCAGTCCGGGCAGGAACCGCCCCCGGGCGGCCAGTTGAAGGGCATGCAACGCCGCCGCGCCCCAGCAGCGGGCGGCGGGGTGGGCGACCGGGGAGTGCCGCGCGGCGGCCAGCAGCGGCAGCGCCTCGGTGACGGGCAGCAGAACAGCTGGCACGGTACGGCGACGGGCCGCCGTACCGTGCCGCTGTACGACCACGAGTTCCTCGGAGCCGGCGGCCGGCACCTGTCCCGCTGCCGGATCCCAGAAGGCGAACCGGCCTTCGCGGGGCAGGGCGGCGGGCAGGAAAACCGCCGCCTGCCGGGTGAGCGCCGCGGGCCCGGCCCCGGTCTCCCCTTGTGTCTCCGCTGTCCGGCGCACCCCGCTCACCTGCCTTTCCACCCTGCTTCCGTCTCTCTGCGAGTGTAGGTGCGGGGTCCGACAGCCGACCGCCGGCAAGGTCGGCAGGTGGCTGGCGGAGGCGGCGGGGACCGGCTCAGCGCACCCCTTCCCACAAGGCGCGCTCCGCGGGACGCGGATCACGGACGGGGCCTGACGCGTCGGCGAAGATCATCGTGGTGCGCTCGGCCGGTCCGTACGCCGGCCAGCCCGGGTCCCCGGTCTCCGCGAAGGCCACCCAGGCTCCGTGCACCGTGTCGGCCAGCGCCTGGGGCGGGTGGCTCCCGAGCATCGGGCGATACGTGGGGTCGTGCAGATTGTCGAAGACGAAGCCCAGCTCGGAGGCGTGGCAGGCGCCGAGTCCACCGTCGAACTGCGGTGAGCGCCAGGCGAATTCGTACACGTGCGAACCGGGTACGGCCTCGGCCAGGCGGAGGGCGGGAATCCGGTAGAACCAGTCGGTCGCCAGCGCGTCGAAGAGCTCGCCCGGGCTCGCCTGCTCGCGCCCCGAGCGGTAGACGGCGAGGGCCCGGTCCGGGTCGAGTCCGTACGCCGTCGCGGCCAGCCGCAGCCGCTCCTCCGTGATCGCGTCCATCCGCCCGGTCGGGACCATGAAGAGGCGGTTCTCCTCCTGGTTGCTGCCGACGAGCAGGTCGACACCGCAGTCCGGGCCGGGCAGGGTGAGTCCGGGAGCGACCGGCTCGAAGGGCATCGCATTGAGCGCGGCGTCTCCCCACAGCTCCGGATCGGGACGGCGCCCGATCTCCGCGCGCAGCTCCGCCTGCGCCCCGAGCAGCGTGGCGAGCGGCAGAGCGGCGAATTCCGTGGCGACGGGAGCGACGCCGAGCCGCTCGGCGAGGTGCGCGGCGATCAGCTGGGCGGAGCGGGGGCGCAGGAAGTGATGCGCGCCCCCGCTCTGCAGAACGGCCCGCCGGAACAGCCCGCGGGCCGGCTCCATCCCCAGCAGCATGCCGATGCTCATCGCACCGGCCGACTCCCCGAAGACCGTGACCCGGTCGGGGGCACCGCCGAAGGAGGCGATGTTCTCGTGCACCCATTCCAGGGCCGCGATCTGATCGAGCAGCCCGCGGTTGTCGGGGGCGCCCTCCAGGCTCAGGAAACCGTCGGAGCCCAGCCGGTAGTTGACCGTCACACAGACCACGCCGTCGCGGGCGAACGCTCTGCCGTCGTAGGCGGAAGCCGACCCCGAGCCGTTCGAGAACGCCCCTCCGTGGAGCCACACCATGACCGGGAGGCCACCGTTGGGCCCCGGCTCGGGCGTCCAGACACTGAGGTTGAGACAGTTCTCGCCTTCGTTGCCGAGGTCCTCGGGGATCAGGACGTCGAAGGGGGGCGCGTACGGCGCTCTGGGCGCGGTCGGACCGTGGACATGTGCTTCCCGCACACCCTGCCACGGTGCGGGCGGCGCGGGCGCACGGAACCGGCGCGGTCCGAACGGCGGCGCCGCGTAAGGGATTCCGAGGAAGGATGCCACCCCTGCGTCGTCCATCCGACCGCGGACGGCGCCCTGACGCGTCATGCACACCGGTTCCATCTGGTTCAGATCTCCACTCTTCACTTCGGTCCCAACGGCTCGGTGGAAAGCATGCGTTCACCGGCGGGGTCCGGACGGCCCGCTCGGCGGAGCCCGGCCGGAAAGGAGAGGTGCCGGGCCCCTCCCCCCTGGTACCGTCCCACGACCTTCCCGTAAAGGTCCCGGCTCCTCATGTCGGGTGAAAGGCGGCCAGGATGGCCCGGCACAGCACGGTCCCGACACTCTTCCCGCCGCCCGGCTACGCGCATGCGGCCGTGGTCGAAGCCGGACAGCAGCTCGCCTTCATGGCCGGATCGGTACCCCTCGACGCAGCGGGAAAGCTGGTCGGGCCCGGCGATCCGCTGCTGCAGACCGAACAGGTTCTCGCCAATCTGGAGGAGGCGCTGCGGGCGATCGGAAGCGGCCTCTCCCTGGTCGTCGCCACCACCGTGTACGTGGTCGCCGATACCCCGGAAACGCTGTCCGGCGTCTGGCAGGTCGTCCGGGCCTCCGGTCTCGGCGCAGGGCCGCACACCTCGACTCTGCTCGGGGTCGGCTGCCTGGGGTATCCGGGCCAGCTGGTCGAGATCACCGCGACCGCCGTCGTGGACTGAGCGCCGTCCCCCGCGCGGCCCAGCACCGGATGCCGCGGGGTCCGGAAGCGGGCAGGGTTGCTCCCACCAGTGACTCTCCGTACAGACGGGACCGCGCATGTCCGATCACCGGCGCCTCGGCTTCATCGCCGGCGCAGTGCTCCTGCCGTTCGCCGTAGCCGGGTGTTCCGGTCTCAGCCGCACGGCGGTCGGCACGATCTCGTACACCACACCGGATTCGAAGGTCGTCACCGTCTCGAATCCGTCCGTGAGCGGCTGCCATCCGCTGCCGCGCGGGGGCGCCGCGTCCGTCGCCAACAAGACGCTGATCGACATGTGGCTGTACCCGGGCGCCGGGTGCACCGGAAAGCCCTCGGTGTACAACGCGACCACGATGACGAACACGGTGACGCCACCGCTCGTGGCCTGGCGCAGCTACACCCTGGTCCACTGACAGCGGCGCGCCGGCCGTCGGAGCGCCCGCGGGCAGCCGCCCGCACCCCGGGCATCCGGTACTCACCGTGCGGGCAGTGCCCGGACCCACGTGCCGTCCTCCGTGAGGAAGCTGTCCACGACGAGCCCGGCCTCGCCCAGGTGCCGCTCGAACTCCTCGTGGCTCAGCGGGCGCGACAGGAACGTCTGCGTCCACGTCGCGTCCGGGTACTCGTACTCGCAGAGCATCGCGTCCACACCGTCACCGACCGGGGTCGCGGATCTGATCCGGACGATCCCGCCCGCGCTGTTGCGCCGCTCCCTCGGTACGTCCGTGTGCCAGTCGAGGCCCTCGCGCTGTATCAGCACACACCCGTCGTCCTTCACGTGACGGCGGCAGGTGCGCAGCAGCCCGTGGCGCACCCGCGGATCGCCCGCGTGCACCAGATAGGACGCCAGCATCACCACGTCGTAGCGCTCGCCGGTGTCCAGTTCCTCGATCGGACTGCACACCGTGCGGACGCCCCCGGTGCCCTCGATCTGCTCCAGCATGCCGGGTGACTCGTCCACCGCTGTCACCCTGAAGCCCCGTTGGGCCAGCGGGCGGGTGACCCGGCCCGCGCCGCTGCCCAGTTCGAGGATGCTCGCTCCGGCCGGGACCGCCGCCGCGACGACATCCGGTTCGCCCCCGACGGGGAGCCGCTTGTAGAGCTCGACGGAGCACCCGTCGGGCGTTCTCGCTCCCGGCCCCGTGCCCTCGTATCCCTCGCGCATCCGGATGCTCATGCCGTACAGAACGAACGTGCCCCGGCCGCCGTTCCCGCCACCGTCCGGAACTCCCGCCCCGGTCCCCGGAGTCAGTCCTCGGAGTCGAACCGCGCGGCCCGCAGATATTCGGGCTGCGGGTCGAGCGCGGCGGCCAACCTGAAGTGGCGCCTTGCCTGTTCGGGGCGGCCGGCCCGCTCGAAGGTCCGGGCCAGGGCGAAGTGCGCGAAGGCGTTGTCCGGCTCCCGCTCCAGCACCAGCTGGAATTCCAGCTCGGCCGGGCGGAGTTGCGCGGCGGCGAAGAACGCCCGGGCGCGCAGCAGGCGCGCCGCGGTGTGCTCCGGGTGAGCCGCGATGACTTCGTCCAGCAGTTTCACGGCGCCTCGTGGGTCGCGGGCGTCCAGCAGCTGTTCGGCCGCGCGGTAGTCGATGACGTGGGTCTCGGGTGTGCTGTGGGACATCGGTGCTGGCCTTTCTTCTCGGTCGCCCGGACGATCAGCGCCCGGCCCGCTCCGTCAGCTGTGCCCAGACCGTGCGCACCTGCGGCTCCAGGGCGTCCAGCGGGCCGTCGTTGTCGATCAGGATGTCGGCGATCTCGCGGCGCTGCTCCCTGGTGGCCTGGGCTGCCATCCGGGCGCGGGCCTCGGACTCCTGCATTCCGCGCAGCCGTACCAGCCGGTCCAGCTGCGTCTGCGGCGACGCGTCCACCACGACCACCAGGTCGTAGAGCGGGGCGAGACCGTTCTCGGTGAGCAGCGGTACGTCGTGGATGACGACCGAGTCCGCGTCCGCCAGGCCCTCCAGTTCGGCGGAGCGGGCTCCGACGAGCGGGTGGACGATCGCGTTCAGCGTCGCCAGGCGGTCCGGGTCGGCGAAGACGACCGAACCGAGAGCGGGCCGGTTAAGGCTGCCGTCCCCGGCGAGTACGGACTCACCGAACGCCTCGACCACGGCTGCCAGCCCCGGAGTTCCCGGTTCCACCACCTCGCGGGCGATCCGGTCGGCGTCGATCAGCACCGCTCCGTAACTGACGAGCAGCCGGGACACTTCGCTCTTGCCGGCGCCGATTCCACCGGTCAATCCCACTTTCAGCATGGCCAGGAGCCTAGAGCCTGTCCGCCGGGGTCTTCCGGCGGGGCATCAGGCGTCTCCCTCCCGCTCCGCGAGGAAGCGTTCGAATTCGCGGCCGATCTCGTCCGCCGACGGCAGTTCGACCGCCTCGGCGACCAGATTGCCACGGGTCTCCGATCCGGCCAGCGCGTCGTACTGGTGCTCAAGTCCCTGGACCAGGGCGGTCAGTTCCTCGTCGCCCTCGCCGATCTGGCGCTCGATCTCGTCCTGAGTGCGCTGCGCCTCGGTGCGCAGCGCGTGCGCGACGCTCGGCAGGACCAGACCGGTCGCCGCGGTGACGGCCTCAAGGGCGGTCAGCGCCGCGTCGGGGTACGAGGACCGCGCGACGTAGTGCGGCACATGGGCGGCCACACCGAGCACGTCGTGCCCCGACTGCGCGAGCCGGAACTCCACCAGCGACTCCGCGCTGCCCGGCACCTGCGCCTCGTCGAACGGCGACTTGTGCCCGGGCATCAGATCCGTGCGGTTGCCGTGCGGGGTGATCCCGACCGGGCGGGTGTGCGGCACCCCCATCGGGATCCCGTGGAAGTTCACCGAGATCCGCACGCCGAGCCGGTCGACGATCTGCTCGACCGCGGCCGCGAACCGCTCCCACTCGACATCGGGCTCGGGGCCCGAGAGCAGCAGGAAGGGCGCACCCGTGGCGTCCTGGACCAGGCGCACGTCGAGCGTCGGGGTCTCGTAGTCCGTCCACTGGTCGCGCTTGAAGGTCAGCAGGGGGCGGCGCGCGCGGTAGTCCACGAGCCGGTCGTGGTCGAAACTGGCGACCAGCTCGTGGGGCAGCGTGTCCAGCAGACCCTCGACGATCTGGTCGCCGGTCTCGCCCGCGTCGATGTACCCGTCGAAGTGATAGAGCATGACCAGTCCGGCCGACTCCTGGGCGAGCGCCACATCGACGACTGCCAGGCCCTTCGGCTCCCATGCGTACAACTCTTGCGGATCAAGCACGATTACCGCTCCTCCTCGTGTTCACCGGGGAGAACGCCCCGCACGGCCCGCGCATTCCCCGCCGCCACGCCTTGCGCACGGACCCGGGCCCGTGCGGACATGAGTGAGGCCCGCCCCCCGAAGGGAGCGGGCCTCGACTTCAGCTATGCACCAGCTGGGACCTGAGCGTCAGCTCTGGCCACCGGCCAGCTTCTCGCGCAGGGCGGCCAGGGCCTCGTCCGACGCCAGGGCGCCGGAGTTGTCGTCCGACTCCGAGGAGTACGAACCGCCCGAGGCACCCGCACCCGCGTTGCCACCGCTGGCCGCGGCCGGAGCGGCAGCGCCCTCGGCAGCAGCGGCCTCGTCGGCCTCGCGGGACTTGATGACCTGGGCCTGGTGCTGCTCGAAGCGCGTCTGCGCCTCGGCGTACTGGCCTTCCCAAGCCTCGCGCTGGGTGTCGAAGCCCTCGAGCCAGTCGTTGGTCTCGGGGTCGAAGCCCTCGGGGTAGATGTAGTTCCCCTGGTCGTCGTACGACGCGGCCATGCCGTACAGCGTCGGGTCGAACTCGACCGAGGCCGGGTCCGAACCGAAGGACTCGTTGGCCTGCTTCAGCGAGAGGCTGATGCGGCGGCGCTCAAGGTCGATGTCGATGACCTTGACGAAGATCTCGTCGTTGACCTGGACGACCTGCTCCGGGATCTCCACGTGGCGCTCGGCCAGCTCGGAGATGTGGACCAGGCCCTCGATGCCCTCGTCGACGCGCACGAACGCACCGAACGGAACGAGCTTCGTGACCTTGCCCGGGACGACCTGACCGATCTGGTGCGTACGGGCGAACTGCTGCCACGGGTCTTCCTGCGTCGCCTTGAGCGACAGGGAGACACGCTCGCGGTCCATGTCCACGTCGAGAACCTCGACGGTGACTTCCTGGCCGACCTCGACAACCTCGGAGGGGTGGTCGATGTGCTTCCAGGAGAGCTCGGAGACGTGCACGAGACCGTCGACGCCACCCAGGTCCACGAAGGCACCGAAGTTGACGATCGAGGAGACGACGCCGGAGCGGACCTGACCCTTCTGCAGGGTCGTGAGGAACGTCTGGCGAACCTCGGACTGGGTCTGCTCAAGCCAGGCACGGCGGGACAGGACCACGTTGTTGCGGTTCTTGTCCAGCTCGATGATCTTGGCCTCGAGCTCCTTGCCCACGTAGGGCTGGAGGTCGCGGACACGACGCATCTCGACCAGGGAGGCCGGCAGGAAGCCACGGAGGCCGATGTCGAGGATGAGACCACCCTTGACGACCTCGATGACGGTGCCGGTGACGATTCCGTCTTCTTCCTTGATCTTCTCGATGGTGCCCCAGGCACGCTCGTACTGAGCGCGCTTCTTCGAGAGGATCAGGCGGCCTTCCTTGTCCTCCTTCTGGAGAACCAGGGCCTCGATCTCGTCGCCGACCTTGACGACCTCATTGGGGTCGACGTCGTGCTTGATCGAGAGCTCGCGGCTCGGAATGACGCCTTCGGTCTTATAACCGATGTCGAGGAGGACCTCGTCCCGGTCAACCTTGACGATGACGCCGTCAACGATGTCGCCATCGTTGAAGTACTTGATCGTCTCGTCGATCGCCGCGAGGAACGCGTCCGCGTCGCCGATGTCGTTGACCGCAACCTGCGGCGTGGTGGCGGTGGTCTCGGTGCTGCTCGTCATGTGGGAAAGGGCTCCGGTACGGACATTGAAGTCGTAGGTACTGCTACGCCGGGAGCCCGTATCGCCTCTGCAGACGCCGGACAGCCCAGGAAGCGCCGATCCGGTATTCCGTGCTCGTTGCCGAACACATCGGTGGCGCCTCGATAACCGAGGGGACATGCAACAGATGCAAGCGCAGCCTGCTAGGTCTGAGGAGCGCAGGCTCGCAGCGCAACTTGTAGCATACGGGGACGGCCGGACACGGTCAATGCGCGAAGGCGCACACCCGGGGCGGATCGCACCAATCCCGGCACAACTTCAGTTGCACGAGGCCACATCGGCCCCGGTGCCGTTCTGCCGGTGCCGGGCACCGGCACTGCCGCCGCTGCCGACGATACAGACTGGCACGATGAACGAAGAGTACGAGTACGAACCCGAGGCGACGCGCCGTGACGCCGGGGACACCGAGAGCAGCCGGGCCAACCGGGGCTGGTGGGACCGCAACGCCGACGAGTACCAGACCGAGCACGGCTCCTTCCTGGGCGACGACCGTTTCGTCTGGGGGCCCGAGGGCCTCGACGAGGTGGAGGCCGAGCTGCTCGGCCCGGCCGAGGGGCTCAGGGGACTGGACGTCCTGGAGATCGGCGCCGGAGCCGCGCAGTGCTCGCGCTGGCTGGCCGCCCAGGGCGCACGCCCGGTGGCCCTCGACGTCTCCCACCGGCAGCTCCAGCACGCGCTGCGGATCGGCGAGAACAGGCCCGGCGCGGCCGCGGTCCCGCTGGTGGCGGCCGACGCATCGGTCCTGCCGTTCCGCGACGGCTCCTTCGACCTCGCCTGTTCCGCGTACGGCGCCGTGCCGTTCGTCGCGGACCCGGTGAAGGTGTTCCGCGAGGTGCACCGGGTGCTGCGGCCCGGCGGCCGCTGGATCTTCTCCGTCACACACCCGATCCGCTGGGCGTTCCCCGACGAGCCGGGGCCCGAGGGCCTCACGGCCACGTCCTCCTACTTCGACCGCACCCCGTACGTCGAGCAGGACGAGCAGGGGAACGCGGTGTACGTCGAGCACCACCGCACCCTCGGGGACCGGGTGCGGGACGTGCTGGCGGGCGGCTTCCGGCTGGCCGATCTGGTCGAGCCGCAGTGGCCCGAGTGGAACACGTCGGAGTGGGGCGGCTGGTCCCCGCTGCGGGGCAGGCTGATTCCCGGCTCGGCGATTTTCGTCTGCGTGCGGGACGACGTACGAGACTGACCGGGTGATCCGTACCGGCGCGCTCGACGTGCTTCCCGTCCGTACCGCCGTGCCCGCCCTCGAACGGGCCCTCGACACGCACGGGACCGCCGTGCTCTGCGCGCCGCCCGGCACCGGCAAGACCACGCTGGTGCCGCTGGTGCTGGCGGGGCTCGTCGGTGGTGCGGCCGGGGAGGGCCCGGTGCGGAAGGTGATCGTCGCCGAGCCGCGCCGGATCGCCGCCCGGGCCGCCGCCCGGCGGATGGCGTGGCTGCTGGGCGAGGAGCCGGGCGGGCGGGTCGGGTTCACCGTGCGCGGCGAGCGGGCCGTGGGGCCGGACACCGTGGTGGAGGTCCTCACCACCGGGGTTCTGCTCCAGCGGCTCCAGCGCGACCAGGAGCTGGCCGGGGTGGATGTGGTCATGCTCGACGAATGCCACGAGCGCCATCTCGACGCGGACACGGTCGCCGCCTTCCTCCTCGACGTGCGGGCCGCGCTCCGGCCGGAGCTGCGTCTGGTGGCGGCCTCGGCGACGACCGATGCCCAGGGGTGGGCACGGCTGCTCGGGGACGCACCCGTGGTGGAGGCGCACGGCGTCTCGCACCCGGTGGAGACCGTGTGGGCGCCGCCCGTCCGGCCGGTGCGGCCGCCGCACGGGATGCGGGTGGACCCCGCCCTGCTCACGCATGTCGCCTCGGTCGTGCGGCGGGCGCTGGCCGAGCGGACCGGCGATGTGCTCTGTTTCCTGCCGGGGGTCGGTGAAATCACCAGGGTGGCCGGGCAGTTGACCGGTCTGGATGTCGACGTGCTCCAGGTGCACGGGCGCGCGCCCGCCGCCGTGCAGGACGCGGTGCTCGCGGGTTCGGCCGGCCGCCGGGTGGTGCTCGCGACGTCGGTGGCCGAGTCGTCGCTGACCGTTCCGGGGGTACGGGTGGTGGTGGACGCCGGGCTGGCGCGCGAGCCGCGCATGGACCATGCGCGGGGCCTGAGCGCGCTCACGACCGTACGGGTCTCGCAGGCCGCGTCCCGGCAGCGCGCGGGACGGGCGGGCCGGGAGGCCCCCGGCACCGTCTACCGCTGCTGGACGGAGGCCGAGGACACCCGGCTCACCCGCTTCCCCTCCCCGGAGATCAAGGTCGCCGATCTGGCCGCGTTCGCCCTCCAGACGGCCTGCTGGGGCGATCCGTCGGCCGCCGGCCTCGCCCTGCTCGACCCGCCGCCCGCCGGGGCGATGGGCGCGGCGCGCGACGTGCTGGCCGCGATCGGGGCGGTGGACGCGGACGGCCGGGCCACCGGCCGGGGCGCACGGATGGCACGGCTCGGACTGCACCCCCGGCTTGCGCGGGCGCTCCTCGACGGCGCACGCGAGGTCGGCGCACGCCGGGCGGCGGAGGTGGTGGCGCTGCTCAGCGAGGAGCCGCCCAGGGAGTACGGGGACGATCTCACCGCCGCCTGGCGCGCCGCACGCACGGGGGGCGACGGCTACGCGGGCCGCTGGCGCCAGGAGGTCCGCAGGCTGGTGTCGGGGGTGGACGGCGCACGGGCCGGGCGGAGTGCGCGGGACGGCGCCGGTGCCGGCGGTCACGGCAGCGGTGCTGACAGCGAGGACTCGGTGGCGGGTCTCGTGGCCGCCCTCGCCTTCCCGGAACGGGTGGCAAGAGCCCGGGGCGAGGGCGCGTTCCTGATGGTGTCGGGGACCGGGGCGGAGACGGCGGCCGGGTCACGGCTGCGTAGTGCGCCGTGGATCGCGGTCGCGGTGGCCGACCGCCCGGCGACCGCCGCTTCGGCACGGGTACGGCTCGCCGCCGTCGTCGACGAGGACACCGCACGGCTGGCCGCGGGACATCTGCTCAGCACCGCCGACGAGGTCCGCTGGGCGGACGGTGACGTGCTGGCCCGGCGCGTGGAACGGCTGGGCGCGGTCGAGCTGGCGGTACGGGCGCTGAAGAGCCCGCCGCCCGCCCTCGTACGGGAGGCGCTCCTCGACGGGCTGCGGCGGGAGGGGCTCGGGCTGCTGCGCTGGACCCCGCACGCACGGGAGTTGCGGCAGCGGCTCGCCTTTCTGCACCGGGAACTGGGCGGCGGCTGGCCGGACGTTTCGGAGGAGGCGCTGCTGGCGCGGACCGACGAGTGGCTGGAGCCCGAGCTGTCCAGGGCGCGGCGGCGGAGCGACCTGACGCGGATCGAGGCCGGGCAGGCGCTCGGCAGGCTGCTGCCCTGGGCGACCGGCGAGGCGGCGCGGCTGGACGAGCTGGCGCCCGAGCGGTACGAGGTGCCGAGCGGGTCCCGGATCCGGCTGGACTACGGCGGGGCGCAGCCGGTGCTCGCGGTGAAGCTCCAGGAGATGTTCGGTCTCGCCGAGACCCCGGCCGTGGCGGGTGTGCCGGTCCTGGTGCACCTGCTGTCCCCGGCGGGGCGGCCCGCCGCGGTGACGGCCGATCTGGCGTCGTTCTGGCGGGAGGGCTACCGGTCGGTGCGGGCCGAACTGCGCGGGCGCTACCCCCGGCACCCGTGGCCGGAGGACCCTTCGGACGCGGCACCGACGCGGTACACGAAGGCACGCCAGAACCGCGGGTAGGGGACGGCCCGGTCCGCCTCCGGCCGGAGTGCCGCCTGTCCGGCTGCCGGACCGCTGCCCGTTCGGCTGCCGCGGCCGGGTGTCTGTTACGGATGTCAGGCGATGACCGGTTCGGGGTCGGGCAGCCGGGCGTCCGGCCGGTCGGGCTCCCCCGGCCGACGGCTGCGCGCCTCCAGCCAGAGGGCGAGGGCGAGCAGGCAGCTGCCGAGGCCCAGGAAGCCCCAGGGCAGATACGAGGTGAGCAGCAGCACGAGCAGCCGGTTCGACTTGACCAGGTTGACCGTGTAATTGACGTAGTCCGGGCGCATCTTCACGTCCCCGGCGAACGCGGTGACCTTCGCCCGGCCGCCCAGCAGGGTGCCGCCGCGCAGCTCCTCCTTGTGGATCTCCTCGCCGTTGACGGGGGCGCCGGTGACGGGGTCGACCCAGAACATCCGCTTGGTGGAGTACCAGCGTGTGGTGCCGGTCTTCGCGACGGATTCCGGGGTGATGCCCTTGACCGGCATCTTCGTGGGCAGCGACACCTTGGTCCAGGGGATGGTCTGCTCGAAGTAGTAGACGTCGAGGCCGTGGAACTTCACCGTGCCCCGGTAGTGGATCGGGGACGAGGTCCGGGTCTGCGCGTCGAAGTACTCGTAGTCGCGCTTCTGGGTGAGGAAGGGCCACTTGAACTCGATGCCCTCCCGGCTGACCGGGGTGCCGTCGACCATCTCGCCGGTCGCGTGGACCGGTGCCTGGGTGTGCGCGTCGAAGATGTAGCGCTCGGGGATCTCGGACACCATCTTGCCGTCGGGTCCGGCGACATAGGACAGCGAGTCCCAGACGACGACGTCGCGCCCCGCGCTCTGCTCGATGCGGTTGGATTCGGCCACGTTGCCCCGGAGTGTCTGCACGATGGTCACCTGAGGGACCTTCTTGGCCTGCATGGTGCCGTAGTCGAGGAGGGTCGCGGGCTTCGCCTGGAGGACTTCCTCCTGGTACTGGTTGGCCGGGATCTTCGCCAGCCGGGGGAAGGCGTACCAGCGCAGCAGCGGGGACATGGCGGCGCAGAAGACCGCGAAGGCGAGCAGCACCAGACTGGCTTTACGGCGCATGGCCGTCCTCCTACTGGGTCTTGGGGCCTACTGGCTCTTGGGGCCGGGGACGGTGGTGAGCAGCGGTTTGGGTGAGGTCTTGCCGGTGGGTGAGCCGACCGCCGCGATGGTGAGGACGAGGGCGAAGGCCACGGCCAGCCCGATGGCTGCGGCGATGAGGGCGCGCATGCACGGCCTCCTATGGGATCTGATGCATCGTCAGGGATGGGGCACCGTAGCAACGCGGCGGCGAGATGAGAACACGTTGCACGGACCTGATGCCCGCGCCGGATCCGGGCGGGCACGACTGAGCCCGGCCGCACACCGCTTTCGGTGTGCGGCCGGGCTCAGTGGCTCGGCCGGACGGACCTGCGCCCCGCCGGGGCGGACGGCTCGCACCGTCCGGCGACGGGTGGGCGCCGCTTCGTCAGCCGGTGGCGCAGGGCGACGGGCTGCTCTGGGTGGGCGACGGCGAGGGCGAACCGCTCGCGCTGCCGGACGGGGACGGGGTGGGCGACGGGGACGGCTTTCCCGAACCCGAGGGGGACGGTGACGGGCTCGGGCTCGCGCTGTCCGACGGCGAGGGGGTCGGGCAGCCGGAGCCGCTCGGCGAGGGTGACGGCGAACCGCTCGGGCTGCCCGAAGGGCTCGGGGAGGGCGAGGGCTTTCCGCTCTTGCTGGGGCTCGGCACCGGGGAGATCGTCCCGGTGCCGGACTTCGTCGGCCTGGGGCTGGGCCTGGCCACCGTGGACGGGAACGGGGACGGCGTCGAGCCGTGCCGGGGCGAATTGCCGCCGTGAGCGGGGGTGTTGACGATTCCGCCGCTGTGTTCCTGGCCGCCGAAGCCCTGGCCGTCGGGTCCGGTACCGGCGGGCAGCACACCCGTGCCGTCCGGGACGTCGTGGGTGCCCTTCTTGTAGAACTCGAACCAGGACAGGACCGTGCTCAGATACTCCTGCGAGTGGTTGTAGCCCAGGATCGCCTGGTCGAGATCGTGCTGCACGGCGACATCGCGTTCGTCGGCGCAGAGATAGCGGCCGGTGGCGAGCGACGCGTCGAAGACGTTGTTGGGGTCCTTCTTGCCGTCGCCGTTTCCGTCCTGTCCCCAGGTGGCCCAGGTGGAGGGGATGAACTGCATCGGGCCGACCGCGCGGTCGTGTGTCGCGTCGCCGTCGTACTGCCCGTTGTCGGTGTCGGAGATGTTGGCGAAGCCCGCGCCGTTGAGCACGGGGCCCAGGATGGGGCTGAGCGTGGTGCCCTCGGTGTCCACCCGTCCGCCGCGCGCCTGACCAGACTCGACCTTGCCGATCGCCGCGAGCAGTTGCCACGGCAGATGGCAGCCGGGGTCGGTACCCGCGACGGTCTGCTCCGCCTTCCGGTAGGCGGCGAGCACCGAGGCCGGTATGCCCGACGCCGCCGATCCGGCCGGAGTGGTGACGGGAGTCGCCGGCTTGGCGGGGGTGTTCAGCGGGGGGAGGTCGGTGAAGTACGGGGAGTCGCCGCTCACCGGGGTACCGGCCGGGGGCGCCGCGTCAGCGGCCTGCCGGCTGTTCTCCGGGGACTGGCTGCCCATGGCGTCCGGCGCCTGCGAAGCGGTCATCGCCGCCACCGCGAGCGCGGCCACCGTGGTCGCCGTCGCCCCCTTGCGCAACCGGCTGCTGAAGTGCGGTGCCATGGATGTAGTCCCTCCCCGTCGGCTGATCGCGCTCCCCAGCGCGAGACTCCGGTGACACTACGACAACTACCGCCCCCGCAACACCGGTCGCTGACCGTTTTTCACCGATTCTTCAGCTCTGGTCCGTCCGGCGTCTCTCTGGGGCGGTGCACGGGCCGGAGCCCCGTCGGGACACCGCAGGAGCCCGGCGGAGTCCGGCGCCGTTCGGCGGAATCCGGTGCCGCCCGCTGCCGCCCCGAGCCAGCGCCCCCGGCACCCCCCGGGCCACCCTCCCGGGGCGGTGCCTGTCCCCACACCTCAGTGCGCGGCGGACTCCCAGTCCGCGCCGACGCCGACCGACACATCGAGCGGTGCGCGCAGCTCCGCCGCGGCCGCCATCTCCCTGCGGAGGATCTCCTCCACCTGCTTGCGCTCGCCTGAGGCGATCTCCAGCACGATTTCGTCGTGGACCTGGAGCAGCATCCGCGAGGCCAGCCCGGCCTCGGTCAGTGCCCGGTCCACCTTCAGCATCGCGACCTTGACGATGTCCGCGGCGGTGCCCTGGATGGGCGCGTTGAGCGCCATCCGCTCAGCCATCTCCCTGCGCTGACGGTTGTCGCTGTTGAGATCGGGCAGATAGCGGCGGCGGCCCAGCATCGTCTGGGTGTACCCGGTGGCGCGGGCCTCCTCGACGACGCGCTGCAGATAGTCCCGCACCCCGCCGAACCGCTCGAAGAAGGTGTCCATCAATCCGCGCGCCTCGCCGGCCTCGATGTTCAGCTGCTGGGAGAGTCCGAACGCCGAGAGCCCGTAGGCGAGTCCGTACGACATCGCCTTGATCTTGCGCCGCATCTCCGGGTCGACGGCGGACTTCTCCACCCCGAACACCTGGGAGGCGACCGTGGTGTGCAGATCCTCGCCCGAGGTGAACGCCTCGATCAGCCCGGCGTCCTCCGACAGGTGCGCCATCACCCGCAGTTCGATCTGGCTGTAGTCGGCGGTCATCAGGGATTCGTACCCCTCGCCGACGACGAAGCCCCTGCGGATGGCCCGGCCCTCGTCCGTACGCACCGGGATGTTCTGCAGGTTCGGGTCGGTGGACGACAGCCGCCCGGTCGCCGCCACCGTCTGGTTGAAGGTGGTGTGGATCCGGCCGTCCGCCGCCACCATCTTGATCAGGCCCTCGACGGTCACCCGCAGCTTGGCCTGCTCCCGGTGGCGCAGCATGATCACCGGCAGGTCGTGCTCGGTCTGCGCGGCCAGCCAGGCCAGTGCGTCCGCGTCCGTCGTGTACCCGGTCTTGGTCTTCTTCGTCTTGGGCAGACCCAGCTCGGTGAAGAAAACCTCCTGAAGCTGCTTGGGCGAGCCGAGGTTGAACTCGTGGCCGACCGCCGCGTGCGCCTCCTTCACCGCCTGCTGCACCGCGCCGGCGAACTGCTGCTCCATCCCCTCCAGATGGGCGCGGTCGGCGGCGATGCCGTGCCGTTCCAGCCGGGCCAGCAGGATCGACGTCGGCAGCTCCACGTCGTGCAGCAGCCCGGCGGCGCCGACTTCCTCCAGCCGCTCGCCGAACGCGTCGCCGAGGTCGAGCACGGCGCGGGCCTGGGTCATCAGGGACTCGGCCTCGGCCTGCTCGTCCGTACCGAAGGCGAGCTGGCCGTCGGCCGAGGCAGCCGGGGCGAGCTCCCGGCCCAGATACTCCACGGCCAGGGGCTCCAGTGCGAAGGAACGCCGACCCGGCTTCACCAGATAGGCGGCGAGCGCGGTGTCCATCGCGACGCCCTCGACGCTCCACCCGTGCTCGGGGAAGACCCGCATCGCGTTCTTCGCGTTGTGCATGACCTTGGGGCTCTCCGGGTCCGCGATCCAGGCGGCGAAGGCCTGCTCGTCGGCCTCGTCCAGCTGGGTCGTGTCGAACCAGGCGGCAGGCCCCTCCGCCGCGGCGAGCGCGATCTCGCGGACACTGCCGGTGCCCAGCGCCCAGCTCTCGACGGTGGCCATGCCCAGCGGCTGCCCGCCGTGCTCGGCCAGCCAGGGTGCCAGCTCCCCGGAAGCCAGCACGGAGCCGTCCAGCTCCACTCCGGCGGCCGGGGCCTGCGGGGCTTCGTCCGCCGCGCCCGGGTCGACGGCCAGCAACCGCTCGCGCAGGCTCGGGTTCCGGATCTCCAGCACATCCAGCACGTGCGCGAACGCCTCCCGGTCGTACGCGGCGCGCTCCAGGTCCGCCGGGCCCTTCGGCAGCTCGACGTCACGGACCATCTCGGTGAGCCGGCGGTTGAGCCGCACCGACTCCAGGTGGTCGCGGAAATTCTGCCCGGCCTTGCCCTTGACCTCGTCGGCGCGCTCCACCAGCTCGGCGAACGAACCGAACTGGTTGATCCACTTCGCGGCCGTCTTCTCGCCGACCCCGGGGATGCCCGGAAGGTTGTCCGACGGGTCGCCGCGAAGCGCCGCGAAGTCCGGGTACTGCTGCGGGGTCAGCCCGTACTTCTCCTCGACCTTCTCGGGTGTGAAGCGGGTCAGCTCCGAGACGCCCTTGGTCGGGTACAGCACGGTGACGTGGTCGGAGATCAGCTGGAACGAGTCCCGGTCACCCGTGACGATCAGCACCTCGAAACCGTCCGCCTCGGCCTGGGTGGCCAGCGTCGCGATGACGTCGTCCGCCTCGAAGCCCTCGATCGCGAAGCGGTCCACCCGCATCGTGTCCAGCACCTCGCCGATCAGCTCGACCTGGCCCTTGAACTCGTCCGGCGTCTTCGAACGGTTCGCCTTGTACTCGGGGAACTCCTCCGCACGCCAGGTCTTGCGGGAGACGTCGAAGGCCACCGCGAAGTGGGTGGGCGCCTCATCACGCAACGTGTTCGCCAGCATCGACGCGAAGCCGTAGACGGCATTCGTCGTCTGACCGCTCGCGGTCGTGAAATTCTCCGCGGGCAGCGCGAAGAACGCCCGGTACGCCAGAGAGTGCCCGTCCATGAGGAGCAGGCGGGGGCGGGTGTCTGCGGTCTGCTTCG
Source organism: Streptomyces sp. NBC_01471 (assembly GCF_041438865.1). Lineage (NCBI taxonomy): Bacteria > Bacillati > Actinomycetota > Actinomycetes > Kitasatosporales > Streptomycetaceae > Streptomyces > Streptomyces sp. NBC_01471. The sequence goes on along the minus strand of NZ_CP109450.1, from coordinate 6,236,210 downwards.
ATGCTGTCTTTGCCACGGGTCCGATCCTGCCACGGAGCACTGACAATCCAGACCTCCGGACACCTCACCGGGGAGGCTGTCAGTGGCGCGTGACAGGATCGGAGCTGTACGTCGGATCCGCCCGCTCGAAGGAGAGCGCCATGGCTGCCAAGCCGCCCGCAGGTGACCCGGTCCAGGACGCGCCGCAGGTCGCGGCCCCCAAGCACGCCGCCGCCGGGCTGCCCGCCATCGGCCACACGCTGCAGATGGCACAGCAGCAGATGGGCGTCGTGCGGACCGCGCGGACCCTGCTCAAGGTCAATCAGAAAGACGGCTTCGACTGCCCCGGCTGCGCCTGGCCGGAGGGCGACAAGCGGCACACCGCGGAATTCTGCGAGAACGGCGCCAAGGCCGTCGCCGAGGAGGCGACGCTGCGCCGGGTCACGCCCGCCTTCTTCGCCGCCCACCCCGTGGCCGATCTCGCCTCGCGCAGCGGCTACTGGCTGGGACAGCAGGGCCGGATCACCGAGCCGATGCTCCTGCCCGAGGGCGGCGACCGGTACGAGCCGGTCAGCTGGGAGCGCGCCTTCGAGATCATCGCCGAGGAGCTGCGCGCGCTGGACTCCCCCGACGAGGCGCTCTTCTACACCTCGGGCCGCACCAGCAACGAAGCAGCGTTCCTGCTCCAGCTCTTCGCCCGCGCCTACGGCACCAACAACCTGCCCGACTGCTCCAACATGTGCCACGAGTCCTCCGGCTCGGCGCTCTCGGAGACGATCGGCGTCGGCAAGGGCAGCGTCTCCCTCGACGACATGCACCAGGCGGACCTGATCATCGTCGCCGGGCAGAACCCGGGCACCAACCATCCGCGCATGCTCTCCGCGCTGGAGAAGGCCAAGACCGCGGGCGCGAAGATCATCTCGGTGAACCCGCTGCCCGAGGCGGGCCTGGAGCGCTTCAAGAACCCGCAGACCCCGCAGGGCATGATCAGGGGAGCGGCACTCACCGACCTCTTCCTGCAGATCCGTATCGGCGGCGACCAGGCGCTCTTCCGCCTCCTGAACAAACTGATCATCGAGACCGAGGGCGCGACCGACGAGCTCTTCGTACGCGAACACACCCATGGGTACGAGGAGTTCGCGGCCACCGCACGCGCCGCCGACTGGGACGCGACACTCACCGCCACCGGCCTCTCCCGTACGGACATCGAGCAGGCCCTCGCGCTGATCCTCGCCTCCAAGCGGACCATCGTCTGCTGGGCCATGGGCCTCACCCAGCACAAGCACGCGGTGCCCACCATCCGCGAAGTCGTCAACTTCCTGCTGCTGCGCGGGAACATCGGCCGCCCCGGCGCCGGTGTCTGCCCCGTCCGCGGGCACTCCAACGTCCAGGGCGACCGCACCATGGGCATCTTCGAGCGGCCCGCTCCCGCCTTCCTCGACGCCCTGGACAAGGAATTCGGGATCACCTCGCCCCGCCACCACGGCTTCGACGTCGTCCGCGCCATCGAGGCGCTGCGCGACGGCAAGGCGAAGGTCTTCTTCGCCATGGGCGGCAACTTCGTCGGCGCGACACCGGACACCGATGTGACCGAGGCGGCCATGCGGCGGGCCTCCCTCACCGTGCAGGTGTCGACCAAACTGAACCGCTCGCACACCGTCACCGGCACCCGCGCCCTGATCCTCCCCACCCTGGGGCGCACCGACAAGGACGTCCAGGCGAGCGGAAAGCAGTTCGTGACGGTCGAGGACTCCATGGGGCTGGTCCACGCCTCCCGGGGCAACCTCACCCCCGCGGGCCCGCGGCTCCTCTCCGAGCCGGCCATCGTCGCCCGGATGGCACGGGCGGTCCTCGGCGCCGGATCCGCCATCGGCTGGGAGGAGTTCGAGAAGGACTACGCCACGATCCGGGACCGGATCTCGCGCGTCGTGCCGGGATTCGAGGACTTCAACACCCGCATCGCCGCACCCGGCGGCTTCTCCCTCCCGCACGCCCCGCGTGACGAGCGCCGCTTCCCCACGGCCACCGGCAAGGCGAACTTCACCGCCGCGCCCGTCGAGTACCCGGAGCTCCCCGAGGGCCGGCTGCTGCTGCAGACCATGCGCTCGCACGACCAGTACAACACCACGATCTACGGCCTCGACGACCGCTACCGCGGCATCAAGGGCGGCCGCCGCGTCGTCCTGGTCAACCCGGACGACGCCCGTGAGCTCGGCCTCGCCGAGGGCTCGTACACCGATCTGGTCAGCGAGTGGAAGGACGGCGTCGAGCGGCGCGCTCCCGGATTCCGGGTGGTGCACTACCCGACCGCCCGCGGCTGCGCCGCCGCGTACTACCCGGAGACGAACGTCCTGGTCCCGCTGGACGCTACCGCCGACGTCAGCAACACCCCCGTGAGCAAGTCCGTGGTGGTCCGTCTGGAACAATCCGGCCCGGCCTAAGCGTTCGCTCAAGCCACCGGGCGGCGGACCCTCCGGAGGTCCGCGGCCGGCAGCCGCCACGACGATCGGAGCCTGACCACCATGGGCGAGCAGACCACCGTGAAGTTCCCTCAAGAGGTCATCGACGAGTACGCCGTACTCGGCGTCGACCTGCCCGGGCTGTTCTCCGCCGGCCACCTCGGCGAGCGGATGGACGTGCGGATCATCGAGGCCGCCGCCGACCGCGTCGTCGGCACCATGCCGGTCGAGGGCAACACCCAGCCGTACGGCCTGCTGCACGGCGGCGCCTCCGCCGTACTCGCCGAGACCCTCGGCTCCATCGGCTCGATGCTGCACGGCGGCCCGTCCAAGCTCGCCGTCGGCGTCGACCTCAACTGCACCCATCACCGCGGCGCCCGCAGCGGACTGGTCACCGGAGTGGCCACCCCGGTCCACCGCGGCCGCTCCACCGCGACCTACGAGATCGTCATCACCGACGAACAGGACAAGCGGGTCTGCACGGCCCGGCTCACCTGCCTGCTGCGCGACGTCTCCCCCAACGGCTCCGCGGGCTGACCGGCCCGACCAGGAGGCGGGAGGCGCCGGGGACCCTGCCCGGCCGGGGTGGGGCGGGCCGGGGCGGGCCGTCCGGCTGTCCCCGTCGTACCTCGGGCCGGAACCCACCGCGGAGCTACTGCTCCTTGGCCGCCTTCTTCTCCTCGGCGTCCTCGATGACCGCCTCGGCGACCTGCTGCATCGACATCCGGCGGTCCATCGACGTCTTCTGGATCCACCGGAAAGCGGCGGGCTCGGTCAGTCCGTACTGCGTCTGCAGCACCGACTTGGCCCGGTCCACCAGCTTCCGCGTCTCCAGCCGCTGCGAGAGGTCCGCGACCTCCTGCTCCAGGGCCTTCAGCTCGGTGAAGCGGGACACGGCCATCTCGATGGCGGGCACCACGTCGCTCTTGGAGAACGGCTTCACCAGATACGCCATCGCTCCGGCGTCCCGGGCCCGCTCCACGAGGTCGCGCTGCGAGAACGCGGTCAGCATCAGTACCGGGGCGATGGACTCCTCGGTGATCTTCTCGGCGGCGGAGATCCCGTCCAGAACGGGCATCTTCACATCGAGGATCACCAGGTCGGGCCGGTGTTCCCGGGCCAGCTCGATGGCCCGCTGACCGTCACCGGCTTCGCCGACGACCGCGTAGCCCTCTTCTTCGAGCATCTCTTTGAGGTCGAGACGGATGAGGGCCTCGTCCTCGGCGATGACGACACGGGTCGTCAGCGGCGGGACGTGCGACTTGTCGTCGTCGGCGACGGGCTGGGGCGACTCGGGGGCGGTCACGGGGGGCTCCTCGTTATGGGGCAGGTGCAGCTCCCAAGAGCCTACCTAGCTGCGGTATGGTTGTGGCGCGGAGGGTCCTTACCTTCCTTCGTTTTGAAGGAGCCCCGGTAGCCCAGCGGTAGAGGCCATGGATTCAAAACCCATCCAGCGTCGGTTCGAATCCGACTCGGGGCACTTTCCCTTCGGTTCCAAGGTCTGTGACTGGTAACACGATCTTCAACCGTCCCGGTGAATGCTCCTTCGATGCCACCGCTCGCAGTAATGCCTCCCGTGACGCTCCGGGCACGGAGGAGCGCAGCCCTTCGATACGGGACGAAACGCCCGCTCTGCTCCGGCAGGGCGTGAACAACCGCGATGTGGCCGAACGAACAGGCGTGCAGGCATGCCGCGCGGGACAGTTGGCTGGTGGCGCCCGCATCGAAGCCATACGACATTTCGGTCGCCGAGCGCGCACCCGCCGCCCTCATGAACACCCCCCGTGCGCGCCACATTCCGATCTGCTACTTCGGGGAGTCGTCCTCTCCGACATGGTGGACGCGGACAAGATTGGTGGAGCCCGCGACGCCGGGCGGGGAGCCCGCGGTGATCACGACGATGTCGCCCTTCCGGCAGCGGCCCGCCTTCAGGAGCTGTTCGTCGACCTGGGCCACCATCTCGTCCGTGGAGTCCACGTGCGGTCCGAGATAGGTCTCGACACCCCAGCTCAGGGTGAGCTGGGCGCGGGTCGCCGGGTCCGGGGTGAAGGCCAGCAACGGGATCGGTGAGCGGTAGCGCGAGAGCCGCTTCGCGGTGTCGCCGGACTGGGTGAAGGCCACGAGCAGCTTCGCGCCGAGGAAGTCGCCCATCTCGGCGGCGGCACGGGCGACGGCGCCGCCCTGGGTGCGGGGCTTGTTGCGGTCGCTCAGCGGGGGCAGGCCCAGGGCGAGGATGTCCTCCTCGGCGGCCTCGACGATGCGGCCCATCGTCCGCACCGTCTCCACCGGGTACTTGCCGACGCTGGTCTCGCCGGAGAGCATCACGGCGTCGGTGCCGTCGATGACCGCGTTGGCGACGTCCGATGCCTCGGCTCGGGTGGGCCGGGAGTTGTCGATCATCGAGTCGAGCATCTGGGTCGCGACGATGACGGGCTTGGCGTTGCGCTTGGCCAGCTTCACGGCGCGTTTCTGGACGATGGGCACCTGTTCGAGCGGCATCTCGACGCCGAGGTCGCCGCGGGCGACCATGATGCCGTCGAAGGCCGCGACGATCCCGTCGATGTTCTCCACGGCCTGCGGCTTCTCGATCTTGGCGATGACGGGGAGCCTGCGCCCCTCCTCCGCCATGATCCGGTGGACCTCGTCGACGTCCCGGCCGCTGCGCACGAAGGAGAGCGCGATGATGTCGGCACCGGTCCGCAGCGCCCAGCGAAGGTCCTCGGCGTCCTTCTCGGACATCGCGGGGACCGACACCGCGACACCGGGGAGGTTGAGCCCCTTGTGGTCGGAGACCATGCCGCCCTCCACCACCATGGTGTGGACGCGGGGGCCCTCGACCGAGGTGACTTCGAGGGCCACCTTGCCGTCGTCGACGAGGATGCGCTCGCCGGTGGTCACGTCCCCGGCGAGGCCGTCGTAGGTGGTGCCGCAGCTGCTCCGGTCGCCCCGGGCGCCGGGAGCGACGGTGATGGTGAACTCGTCACCGCGTTCAAGGAGTACGGGGCCCTCGGCGAAGCGGCCCAGGCGAATCTTCGGACCTTGAAGATCCGCGAGGATACCGACACTGCGCCCGGTCTCCTCGGCCGCCTTGCGTACCCGGTGGAAACGCTGCTCGTGCTCGGCGTAGCTGCCGTGACTGAGATTGAATCGGGCCATGTCCATTCCGGCCTCGACCAGTGCCTTGATCTGGTCGTACGAGTCGGTCGCGGGGCCCAGGGTACAAACGATCTTTGCTCGGCGCATGGTTCGAGCGTATGCCTTACCGATGGGTAAGTGATGGGTCACACATGACTACTCAACCACCTTTCCTTGAAAGGCTATTGACAACTGTTGAATTGTGCGCGGGTGCGCTCTGATGAGCAATTCCGATGCCCCGGACGCGGAATGAGGGAAACCCCGGGAGCATCAGGGCCGAGCTGTCAGGGGCGGGCTGTCAGGGGCGAGCCGGCAGGTGCGTACCGGCAGGGACAAGCCTCCCGGCACGCGGCCTCAGAGCGCGGGCGGTGACATGGTGAAACGGGCGTTCACCTGTGCGTAAACGGTCTGGCGCTGGGGTTCGAGGTCGATGACGGGCGCATCGTCCGACGCACCGGGCGCCGCCCCCGGCGAACCGAACATGCGGCTGCCGGCGAACCCTGGGGCGGGCGGCCGCGCGCCCTCCGCGCCGGGGTCGGAGAGCTCGACGAGGGCGGACAGCTCGGCGCCGAGCGCCTCGGCGTACTCACGGGCGCGGGTCACGGCGTCCCGCACGGCCTGCCGGCGGGCGTCGCGGTGTGCGGGCGATCCGGGGCGCAGCGCCCACCACGGCCCGTCGACGCGGGTCAGTTCCAGGTCGGCGAGGCGGGAGGTGAGCTCGCCGAGTGCGGTGAAGTCGTTCAGCACGACGGTGATCCGGACGTGGCCGAAGTAGGCGCGGACCTTCTCGCCCCGGCCGTGCTGGGCCAGTTCGGGGCTGACGGAGAGCGCGCCGCTCTCCAGCTTCTCGACGGCTCCGCCGTATCCCCTGGCGAGTTCGAGGATGGCGGTGTTGCGCCGGGTGAGGTCCTGGAGCGCCGCCCGCCGGTCCTTGCCGCGGGCGCTCGCTGTGACGGCGAGGGTGGCGGTCTCGGGCTCCACTTCGAGGGTCGCCTCGCCGCGGACGGCGACGCGGGGGGTGCCGGGGGTGCCGTAGGGGGCTGCGGGGTGCTGGACTTCGTCGGTCATGGTTCCCACTCTCGCACCCCGGTACGACAGTCGGCGGTCACCAGATCGAAACCTGCGGGGGGTGTTGCACCGCATACCTCCTGGGTCAGAATCTACGCGCGTTGTGCATGGTCGCAGTCCGCATCTACGCGCGTTGTGTACGTGAATAGGGAGACGAAATGCCGCTCAATCGTAGGACGTTCCTGGGTACTTCGGCCGCCGCCGGCGCCGGTGTGGCCATCGCCGGAGGCACGGCAGTGCCCGCCGACGCGCAGGGGCGCGGCCATGGCCACGGTCACGGCCGTCCGCAGCGGCGGTACTCGTTCACCGTGATGGGGACGACCGACCTGCACGGCAATCTCTTCAACTGGGACTACTTCACGGACAAGGAGTTCGACGACGCCGCGCACAACGACGTCGGCCTGGCGAAGATCTCGACGCTGGTCAACGGGATCCGCGAGGAGAAGGGCCGCCACAACACCCTGATGATCGACGCGGGTGACACCATCCAGGGCACCCAACTGTCCTACTACTACGCCAAGATCGACCCGATCACGGCGAAGCACGGGCCGGTGCACCCGATGGCGCAGGCGATGAACCACATCGGCTACGACGCGGCGGCACTGGGCAACCACGAGTTCAACTACGGCATTCCGGTGCTGCGCAAGTTCGAGGAGCAGTGCCGCTTCCCGCTGCTGGGCGCCAACGCCCTGGACGCGAAGACGCTGAAGCCCGCGTTCGCCCCGTACGTCTTCAGGACGCTCCGCACTCCGCACGGCCGGGACGTGAAGGTCGCGGTTCTCGGGCTGACGAACCCGGGCATCGCCCTCTGGGACAAGGCGAATGTCCAGGGAAAGATGGTGTTTCCGGGGCTTGAGGAGCAGGCCGCGAAGTACGTCCCGCGGCTGCGTTCCATGGGTGCCGACGTGGTGATCGTCGCGGCGCACTCGGGGGCCAGCGGCACATCCTCGTACGGCGACCAGCTCCCGTACGTGGAGAACGCGGCCGGTCTGGTCGCCGAGCAGGTTCCGGGGATCGACGCGATCCTGGTGGGCCACGCGCATGTCGAGATCCCCGAGAAGTTCGTGGCGAACAAGAAGACCGGGAAGCAGGTCGTCCTCTCGGAGCCGCTGATGTGGGGCGAGCGGCTCACGGTCTTCGACTTCGACCTGGTGTGGGAGAAGGGACGCTGGACGGTCGAGAAGGCCGGTGCCCGGGTGCTGAACTCCAATACCGCGGCCGAGGACCCGAAGCTGGTGAAGCTGCTGACGGACGAGCACAAGAAGGTCGTGGCGTACGTCAACCAGGTGATCGGGACGTCTGCCGCCGCGATGACCACGGCGGACGCGCCCTGGAAGGACGAACCGATCATCGATCTGATCAACGCCGTCCAGACCGACACGGTGAAGGCGGCGCTGGCCGGCGGTGAGTACGCGGCGCTGCCGGTGCTCTCGCAGGCGTCGTGTTTCTCGCGTACGGCGCAGATTCCCGCCGGGAACGTGACGATCAAGGACGCGGCAGGGCTCTACCCGTTCGAGAACACGCTGGAAGCACGGCTGGTGACGGGCGCGCAGATCAAGGACTATCTGGAGTTCTCGGCACGCTACTACGTACAGACGCCGGCGGGCGGCCCGGTGGACACGTCGAAGCTGACGAACGCGGACGACACTCCGGACTACAACTACGACGCGGTGTCGGGTCTGACGTACGAGATCGACATCGCCAAGGCGGCCGGTTCGCGGATCGCGAAGCTGTCCTTCGGCGGCAAGGCGATCGATCCGGCGGCGCAGTTCGTGCTCGCGGTGAACAACTACCGGGCGAGCGGCGGCGGGAACTTCCCGCACGTGCCGGCCGCCAAGCAGCTGTGGGCCAATTCGGACGAGATCCGGAACACGATCATCGCGTGGGTGCAGGCGAAGGGGACGGTGGACGCGTCGGAGTTCGCTTCGGTCGACTGGAAGCTGACACGGGACGGCACCCCGGTCTTCTAGTACGCGGGGTCCGGCCGGACCGGGTGGGCCGGTCCGGCCGGAGCCGGTGCGCGCTCAACCGCGGTCAGCTGCGCTCGCCCAGGGGGACGAGAGCGGTACGGCGCTGCGGGGGCAGGGCGTGTTCGCGGTCGAGGCCGAAGCTGGTGAACGCGGTGCGCCGGGGCAGCGGGTAGGGGTCCTTCCCGGTGAGGGAGTTGAGGATCGTCGCGCTGCGCCAGGCGGCGAGGCCGAGGTCGGGGGCGCCGACGCCGTGGGTGTGGCGTTCGGCGTTCTGTACGTACACGGAGCCGGTGACGGCGGGGTCGAGGAGCAGCCGGTACTGGTCGTCGATGCGGGGGCGCTCGGACGCGTCCCGCCGCATGTAGGGGTCGAGGCCGGCGAGCATTCCGTCGAGCGGGCGCTCCCGGTAGCCGGTGGCGAGGACCACGGCGTCGGTGGTGAGGCGGGAGCGGGAGCCCTGCCGGGCGTGTTCGAGGTGGAGTTCGACCTTGGTGGTGGCGACGCGTCCCGCGGTGCGGACGGTGACACCCGGGGTGAGGACGGCGTCGGGCCAGCCGCCGTGCTGGGTGCGGCGGTAGAGCTCGCCGTGGATGGCCGCGATGGTGTCGGCGTCGATGCCCTTGTGCAGCTGCCACTGCTGCGGGGCGAGGGAGTCGCGGGCGGACTCGGGCAGCCGGTGGAAGTAGCGGGTGTAGTCGGGGGTGAAGTGCTCCAGGCCGAGCTTGGAGTACTCCATGGGGGCGAATGCCTCGGTGCGGGCGAGCCAGGTGATCCTCTCGTGGCCTGCGGGGCGGGCCCGGAGCAGGTCGAGGAAGATCTCGGCGCCGGACTGGCCCGCGCCGATGACGGTGATGTGCCCGGCGGTGAGCAGCCGTTCGCGGCTGGCGAGGTAGTCGGACGAGTGCACGACGGGCACCGACGGTGCTTCAGCGAGCGGCTTGAGGGTTTCCGGGATGTACGGCTCCGTGCCGACGCCGAGTGCCAGGTTGCGGGTGTGCGCGCGGCCGAGTGCCTCGGCTTCTCCGTCGGCGTCGAGTTTGGTGAAGTCGACCTCGAAGAGGGCGTGTTCGGCGTTCCAGCGGATGGCGTCGACCTGGTGGCCGAAGTGGAGTCCGGGCAGGCTCTCACTCACCCAGCGGCAGTAGGCGTCGTACTCGGTGCGCCTGATGTGGAAGTGCTCGGCGAAGTAGAAGGGGTAGAGCCGCTCGCGCTCCTTGAGGTAGCTGAGGAACGACCAGGGGCTGGCGGGCTCCGCCAGCGTCACCAGGTCGGCGAGGAAGGGGACTTGGAGGGTGGCGTCCTCGATCAGCAGCCCGGGGTGCCAGTGGAAGGCGGGACGCTGTTCGTAGAAGGCGGTGGAGAGCTCGGTGAGGGGGTGGGCGAGCGCCGCGAGGGAGAGGTTGAACGGTCCGATGCCGACCCCCACCAGGTCGTGGGGCTGGTCTACGGGAGGCTGGTGGTCCGTCATCGGGGCGTACTGCCTTCCAGGAGTTTGAGGAGAGCTTCCAGGTCACCGGTGGTGGCGTGGGGGTTGAGCAGGGTGGCTTTCAGCCAGAGGCGGTTGTCGGCGCGGGCCCGGCCGAGGACGGCGTGGCCTTCGGCGAGGAGGGTGCGGCGGATGGCGGCCACGGTCGCGTCGTCCGCTCCGGTGGGGCGGAAGAGCACGGTGGAGATGGTCGGCCGGTCGTAGAGCTCCAGGCCGGGATGGGCCTCGACGAGGCCGGCGAGTTCTCCGGCGATGGCGCAGGTGCGGTCGACGAGGGCGGCGAGGCCGGTCCTGCCGAGGGCGCGGAGTGTGACGGCGATCTTGAACACGTCGGGCCGCCGGGTGGTCCGCAGGGAGCGGCCGAGGAGGTCGGGGAGGCCCGCTTCGGTGTCGTCGTCGGCGTTGAGGTAGTCGGCCTGGTGGGTGAGGGCGTCCAGGGCGGCGGGGCCGGGGACGGCGAGGATGCCTGCCGCGACCGGCTGCCAGCCGAGTTTGTGCAGGTCGATGGTTACCGAGTCGGCGCGTTCGAGCCCGGCGAGCAGGGGCCGGTGCAGGTCGCTGAAGAGGAGCGGTCCGCCGTATGCGGCGTCGATGTGCAGTTCGGCGCCGTACCGGTCACAGAGGTCGGCGATCTCGGGGAGCGGGTCGATGAGTCCCGCGTCGGTGGTGCCGGCGGTGGCCACGACCAGGACCGGACCGTGGGTCGCGGTGAGGGCTTCGTCGAGCGCGGCGAGGTCGATGACCCCGGAGGGCGACGGAACGGTGAGGGGTTCGGGGAGGCCGAGCAGCCAGGCGGCACGGTGCAGCGAGTGGTGGGCGTTGGCACCGCAGACGATCCGTACGGCGCCGTGGCGTTCCCGGGCGAGCAGCAGCGCGAGCTGGTTGGACTCGCTGCCGCCGGTGGTGATCAGAGCGTCGCCCGCCGGGTAGATCTCGGCGGCGATGGCGCGGGTGACGAGGGCTTCCAGCTCGGAGGCGGCGGGTGCCTGGTCCCAGGAGTCCATCGAGGGGTTGAGGACGGAGACGGCGAGGTCGGCGGCTGCGGCGACGGCCAGCGGCGGGCAGTGCAGATGGGCGGCGCAGCCGGGGTCCGCCGGGTCGGCGGCGCCTTCGGTGAGGGCGTGGACCAGGGTGCGCAGGGCCTCTTCGGCGCCGGTTCCGGTGTCGGGCAGTACGGGGTGGGCCGTGGCCCGTACCCGTGCGGCGACGGTGTGCGGGCCGCCGGGCGGCAGGGGGCCGAGCCGGTCGGCGGCCCCGTCGTGCAGCGCGTCGAGGACGGCACCGACGAGGGGCCGCAGGGCGCTCGGCCCTGCGGCCCCTCCGGCGAGGGGCGGCGTGCTCATACGGGTGTCCTTCGGTGCGCTGGGGGCTGTCGCCCCAGCCTGTACGGGGGACAGGCGGCGCGCCCGAAGAGCACAACGAGCTCAACCCGAAAGTGGTATTGCCCTGGTGCGGGGGGAAGTTGGGGCCTCCGCCGGTGGTACAAGGGGCGGCCGGCCCGCACCGCAGGTCATGCCCCGCGGACCTCCAGGGCGCGCCGCAGGTCGTCGAGCTGGTCGGCGAGCTTGCGGCGCAGGGCAGGGATCATCTCGGTGTCGCGCAGACAGGCTTCGCCGCGGGCGAGGGCCTCGGCGGTGATCTCGTACGCGGGGAAGGCGTACCGTCCCGCCGCCTCGGCGATGGCGGGGCCCCGGCGGCCGGCGAGGGCGACGGCGTCCTCGTAGTAGCGCTCCGCGTACTCCGCGACGAGTGCGCTCTGCTCGGGCTGCCAGAAGCCGCGGGCGGTGGCGGTGAACAAGTAGTTGGAGAGGTCGTCGGAGGTGAACATCCGCTGCCAGGCGGCGTCCTTGGCCTCCGGTGCGGGCAGCGCGGCCCGGCAGCGGGCGGCGCCCTCCTGTCCGGTGGCGCTGATGTCCCGGTCGAGTTCGGCGTCGATGGCGCTCTCCTCGGCGGCGCCGAGGGCGGCGAGACGCTGGAGGATGCGCCAGCGCAGCTCGGGGTCGAGTTCGGGCCCGCCGGGGACGCTGCCGTCGGCGAGCCAGGCCTGGATGCCGTCGGGCTGGGTGGCCGCGTCGATGAAGTGGCGGACGGCGATGAGGCGCAGTCCGGGGTTGTTCCCGTCCTCGGTGCGGCGGATGAGCGCGCGGCAGATCGTGCTGATCGTGGCGAGTGCGGCGGGCCGGTCGGCGGGCGGCAGGTAGCGGTCGGCGATCTGGGTGGCGGCGAAGACGAGGACGCCCTGGACGAGGGCGAGGTCCGACTCGTGCGGGAGGTGGGCGAGCGCGGCGTCCAGGTAGGCGGCCGGGGGCAGTTCGCCGTCGCGGACCATGTCGCGCGCGGCGTTCCAGACGACGGCGCGGGTCAGCGGGTCGGGGAGGCCGGAGAGCGCACGTACGACGGTCTCCCAGGAGGCGGCGTCGAGGCGGACCTTGGCGTAGGTGAGGTCGCCGTCGTTGAGGAGGAGCAGGTCGGGGCGGCGGCCCTGGAAGGTCCTCGCGGCCTCGCCCTCGGCGGGGACGTCGATTTCGAAGCGTTCGCGCAGGACGAGGTGGGTGGGGTCGACCGGGTCGTGGTCGTAGGCGCCGACGGCGATGAGGTGCGGGCGGCTGCCGGTGCGGGCGACGGCGAACGACCAGTCGCTGTCGGTCTCGGTGACGGTGGGGGTGAGGGTGTCGACGCCGGTGGTGCCCAGCCACTGTGCGGCCCAGCCGTGGACGTCACGGTCGGTGGCGGAGGCCAGATTGTCGATGAAGTCGGCGAGGGTGGCGTTGCCGAAGCGGTGCCGGGCGAAGTGGACGTTGATGCCGGCGAGGAAGTCTTTCTCGCCGAGCCAGGCGACGAGCTGGCGCAGCGCGGAGGCGCCCTTGGCGTACGAGATCCCGTCGAAGTTGAGCATCGCGGACGCGGTGTCCGGGACGAGGGCCGGGTCGGGGGCGACCGGGTGGGTGGAGGGGCGCTGGTCGGCGTCGTACCCCCAGCTCTTGCGGGCGATGGCGAAGTCCACCCAGGCGCCGGTGAAGCGGGTGGCTTCGGCGAGGGTCTGGTAGCCCATGTACTCGGCGAACGACTCGTTGAGCCAGATGTCGTCCCACCACTGGAGGGTGACGAGGTCGCCGAACCACATGTGGGCCATCTCGTGGGCGATGACCATGCCGCGGGTCTGCCGCTCGGTGTCGGTCACGGCGGAGCGGTAGATGAACTCGTCGCGGAAGGTGACGAGGCCCGGGTTCTCCATCGCTCCGGCGTTGAACTCCGGAACGAACGCCTGGTCGTACGAGTCGAACGGGTACGGCTCGTCGAACTTCTCGTGGTAGCGGTCGTAGCAGGCGCGGGTGATCTCGAAGATCTCCTCGGCGTCCGCGTCGAGGTGGGGTGCGAGCGAGCGGCGGCAGTGCAGTCCGAAGGGGAGCCCGGCGTGCTCGGTGGTCACGGAGTGCCAGGGGCCCGCGGCGACGGCGACGAGGTAGGTGGAGATGAGCGCGGTGGGCGCGGCCTGCCAGTGGCCACCGCCGGTCGGCCGGGTGACGGCGTTGGCGAGGACGGTCCAGCCGTCGGGTGCGGTGACGCCGAGTTCGAAGACGGCTTTGAGGTCCGGCTGGTCGAACGCGGCGAACACCCGCTGGACGTCCTCCATGAACAGCTGGGTGTAGACGTAGGTCTCGCCGTCGGTGGGGTCGGTGAACCGGTGCATGCCCTCGCCGGTGTGCGAGTAGCGCATGACGGCGTCGATCCGCAGCTCGTGCTCACCGGCCGCGATGCCGGTGAGCGGGAGCCGGTTCCCGGAGAGCGTCCCGGGGTCGATGGGCTGTCCGTCGAGGGTCACGGAGCGCAGCTCGGCGGGCTTGAGCTCGACAAAGGTGTCTCCGGCCGCACGCGCGGTGAAGCCGATGACGGTGCGGGAGTCGAAGGTGTCGTCGCCCTGCGTCAGATCGAGGTCGATCGTGTACCGCTGGACATCGAGGAGCTGGGCTCGGAGCTGCGCTTCGTCGCGCGTCAGTACGGACATGAGCCCATCGTGCCGTACGCCGTCGACACCGCGCACGGGGTCTCGGGTACTGCGGGCGGGGCGGGTCGGTACGGGGTTCGGTGCGGGTCGTGGGCGGGGGCGGTACGGGGTGTGGCTGGTTCGGTACGGGGGTGTGGCGGGGCGGTCACAGGGGGTGGCGGGGGTGCGGGTGGGGCCGTTCGGCCGCAGGCGCTATGTGCTACCTGGACTCGCCCTCCCCACGGAATGCCTCAACTCTCTCAAGACCCACCAGGAACGGCAGGAGGAAGAGCGCCAGGCAGCCGGAACGGGCTGGACGGACAACGGGGTCATCTTCACCGCCCACCCCGAAGGGCGGGCCACTCGGCCTCACCAACCTCACCCACCGCTTTCGCCTCCTCCTCCATGCGCGGGACTCCGGCCGATCCGGTTCCATGATCTCCGGCACTCAGCAGCCACCCTCTTCCGGAACAGGGCGTCGAACTCGTCGTGATCAAGGAACTCCTCGGCCACGCCCACATCGGCGTCTACGCCCACGTACGCCTCCGCCTTCAGCGCTAGGCCATCGACACCCTTGGCAGCATCCTTGACACGACTGATGCCCCGGACGACCCGCCCACCGCAGCCGTCGTCCGCTGACGTTGCCACCCACCATTGCCGTCAAACAACAGGACGCCCTTTCTCCGGCTTACGGAGAAAGGGCGTCCTGCTTCATTCCGCGAGAGCACCTATAGGCGAGTTAGCTTTCACCCAGGAATTGCAAAACCCCTTCAGGTCCACCTGACTCGACAATCCCCTTGAACGAATCCAACATCGCCGCCAGACCACCCTCCGGAATTATCACAAGATCGGGGCACTGGAAATATGCCCCGCCGGAGCATTCTCCAGTATCCCGCCACCGACTCATCACCTGCCCGATCGCACGCAGTGTCATGAATGTGGCGCTCCATCGCGTCCCATCCGGAAGGCCGAGTTCTGCGTCCACATTCTCGATGGTTTCCTTGTCGTCCTCTGCGCCCAACATGAAGAGCGCGCTGAACTGAGGGTTCTCTACGCGGTAGAGAGGGTCATTGGCCATAGAGCTGATTCATCCTCGCAATCACCTTGGATTCGTTCGCCTTGTCTGATTTCCCAACGACCTGAATCCCACCATCGACGTTCCGAAAGAACAGGCGACCGCCGTTCCTTCCTCGCGCATAGGTAACATCCGTTCCAGCCAATGCCTTACTCCCGAGCCCAGGATTCATGTTTCCGCGCGACAGCTGCTGGAACAGACTGTCCAAGTCGCCCTGGACCTTCTGATTCTTCCCCGCCTGCTGAGCAGCTTTCACGAGCGATGAGTCCTCGCCAATCGCTGACGACATCGTGAGACAGCCACTGGAGTTATGAACCAGGACCGGCGTCCCGCCCGCCAGCACACAGTACGTGTGCTACGCGAAGCCTTCGACCTGCTTTTTCGCAGGTCAAGTGCGGTTTGCTGGTCCGGTGAAGTGCGTGGGTGTCCGTGGTTGTGCGGGGTTGTTGCCGTCGCTACTGCCATCAGGCGGTTCAGCCCAGGTACGGCTTCTCGCGCTGTTCCAGGAAGTGCTGGAGCCTGAGTCGTTGGGTGTGGTGCATCGGCAACTGCTCGATCTCGTCCGGCGGTACATACCGGAGTTCGGTGGACTCGTCGGAGATCTCCAGCCGGCCGCCGGTGATGCGGGCGGTGAAGCAGACGTTGAACTGTCGCCGGACCTCGCCGTCGGTGTAGGCGATGATGTGTTTCGGGTCGGTGTAGGTGCCGACCAGGCCGGTGATCTCGACGTCGAGGCCGGTTTCTTCCTTGACCTCGCGGACGGCCGTGCCTGGCAGCGAGTCGGTGAGGTCCATGCCGCCTCCGGGCAGTGCCCAGAGGTCGTTGTCGCGACGGCGCTGGAGGAAGATGCGCCCGTGGTCGTCGGTGACGACGGCGGAAGCGGCGACGACCATGCTGTTCGGCTTGGGCGCGCTCGGGTCGTCGTAGTACTCGGTGCGGGCCACGGTCAGCCTTCCTGTTGTACGGGGGTTGCTGTCGTCCACACGGCGTCGAAGCTGTCGGCGTAGGTGTCGAACATGCCGCTCTCTTGGTGTCGGCGAAGGTGCCATACAGGGGCGGCGTAGGCGTTGACACCCCAGACGTGTGCGTTGACGAGTTGCTGGTCGTCGGCCCGGTAGAGGGAGTTGTAGAGCGTGGTTGCGTGGGTGCGGACTTCGATGCCGGGGGTGTCGGCGAGCGGCTTGTAGTGCATGAGTGCGAGGCGGCAGCGGGATTCGATGCCGTGGCCGAACCGCTCCTCCTGGCCGCGGGCTTGGACGTTGTTGCTGTCGGGGTCCCCGATCGCGATGCGGACGGTGCAGCCTTCGGCGGCGCGTTCGCTGAGGAGTTCGTTCAGCCGTGGGTATGCCTCGTGGAGGAAGATGGCCGCGTAGACGAGGATGTCGATCCGTTCCCGGGCCTGGGTCAAGAGGTCGGTGAACGTCGAGACGGGATGTCGGCCCGCTGCTGGTAGAGCGCGACCAGTTCGGGGCTGATGGCGCGGGCGGGGCGGGCCTGGCGGAGCGCCGGCCAGAGTGCGTGCACATCTTCTCCCAGGGCCTTGGCCGCCTGGAGGGCGGTGGCACACAGAACACCGATCACCGCCCACCTGGGCACACGCATGGGCATCGCCCTGCCGGTGGCCACCACCGCACTCGCCCAGCTCTGAGCACCGGCCCCCACCGGCCGCATCTCCCTCGCTGAACCCACGCCCGCCCCTGGGCCTGGTTCGCCATGCCCCGAGCAGCACCAACACGCCTTCCAGTTCGGCTGGTTGCTGCTCGGGGCCACCCACCCGAACAGAAGGGATACGACCCGAATGGTCACCCTGGACCTGCGCCACGTGGCAAGCCCCGCCGTACGGGACCTGCTCCACCTGGTCAATCACCCGACTTCGACCGCGCGCAGCAGCAGATCGAACGCCTCGGCGGCTGCGCCGAACCCGTCCGCCTGACCGGACAGACCACCACCGTCAACGCCCACGCCGGAGCCTTGTGGGCCCGCTTCGCGATCTACCTGCGGCGGGAGCTCGCCACCCGGCTCGGCATAACGCAGATGGCCGCCCGCGCAGTGTTTCGGGTGTCCTTCGCCAAGGTCGCCGAGTACCAGAAGCGCGGCCTGGTCCACTTCCACGCCGTGATCCGCCTCGACGGCCCGGACGGCAACACCCAGCCCCCAACGTCCTACGCCACCGCCTCCGTACTCACCGACGCCATCCGCTCCGCCGCACCACGCGCCCGCATCTCGGTCACCTCGGACGCGATCGGGGAACGCGAACTCTCCTGGGGCCAGCAGTTCGACGTACGCGAGATCGCCGCCTTCGGCACCGACAGCGAACTCACCGACCAGGCGGTGGCCGCCTACGTGGCCAAGTACGCCACCAAGTCCGCCGACGCCTCCGGCACCCTCGACCGGGCCCTGTTCTGCCGCCCCTGCCAGGGACGCGGCGCCACCCTCCTGCCCCACGGAACGCCGCTCCCGTGCACCGCGTGCGACGGGACCGGACAGGCCCGCCCGCTGACCCGGCTCCCCGTCGCCCGGCACATCCGGCAGATGATCCGCACCTGCTTGGAGCTGGGCAGGTTGCCGGAGTTCGCCCACATCAAGCTCCGGAAGTGGGCGCACATGCTCGGCTTCCGGGGCCACTTCTCCACCAAGTCCCGCAGCTACTCCACCACCCTGGGCGCGCTGCGCGAAACCCGCCGCTCCTGGCGCACCGAACAGGCCCGCGTCCACGCCGGCCTGCCCGACCTCGACCCGACGACCACGCTCGTCGTCGGTCGCTGGGACTACCTCGGCTCGGGCTACAGCCCCGGCGGCGCACTCCTCGCAGCCCACATATGGCACCGCAAGGAACTGGAACGGCAGTTCGCGGCCGAAGGGGGCTGTTGATGACCTCGCCCCCGCTCGCTGGCCTCCACGCGGAGGCGGCACCGGCGCTGGATCTGCTCACGGTGCCCCAGGTCATGGGCCGCCTCCAGCTCGGCCGCTCCGCCGTCTACGACCTGCTCCGCACCGGGCAACTCGCCTCGATCACCCTCGGCCGCGCCCGCCGCATTCCCACCCACGCCCTCACCGACTTCATCCACACCCGCCTCGAACAGGACTCCGCCTGATGACCACATCCCGCGACACCCCAGCCTCTCGCCGCGTCCGTGCCAACGGCGACGGAACCGTCTACCAGCGCAAGGACAGCCGCTGGGAAGCCGCCGGATACGTCCTCGCCCCCGGCAACACCCGCAAGCGCATCCGCGTCTATGGCGCCACCCGCAAAGACGCCCTCGCCAAGCTCACCGAGAAGATCGCCGCCAGCAACCGCGGCATCCCCGCGCCCTCCGCGCAGGGCAGCCTGGCCGCGTACCTGACGTACTGGCTCGACGCTGTCGCCGTCCACCAACTCCGCGAGAACACCCACACCCGCTACACCGCCGTCACCCGGCTCTACCTCATCCCCGGCCTCGGACGGAAGAAGCTCGCCAAGCTCACCGCCAAGGACGTCCGCACCTGGCTCAACCAGCTCCGCACCACCTGCCAATGCTGCGCGCGCGGCCTAGACACCGCCCGCGATGAGCCCCTGTGCTGCGCTGCCGGAAAGTGCTGCGCAAGGCGGCTCTCACCGCTGACCTTGGCCTACGTGCATTCCGTTCTCAAGTCCGCCCTGGAGCACGCCGTACGCGAGGAGGAGATCCCGCGCAACGTCGCCCGCAACGTCCGCACCGGCACACCCCGGCCCCGCCGCTTCGAACCCCTCACCGCCGACGAAGCGCGTACGTTCTTGGCCGCGACGAGCGGTCACCGGTTGCAGCCGCTGTTCGAGCTCGCCCTGCATACCGGGCTCCGCAAGGGCGAACTCCTCGGCCTGCGCTGGGAAGATCTCGACCTGGCCGGCGGAACCGCCAGCATCAGACGTACTCTCCAGCGCACCTCCTCCGGCGGCCTGACCGCCCTCCCGACCAAGACCAAGAGCTCGGAGCGGCGCATTGTCCTGCCGACGCCATGCCGGCGCTCCCTCGAAGAGCACCGCGACCGGCAACTCCAGGAACGTGAGGCGGTGGGGACGGGCTGGGAGAACAGCGGCTACGTCTTCACCCGCCCCGACGGCGCCCCGATCGAAGGGTCCACCCTCACCCGGCACTTCAACATCCTGCTCCGACAGGCCGGGCTCCGCCGCATCCGCTTCCACGACCTCCGCCACTCGACGGCCACCCTCCTCCTGGAACAGGGAGTGGAACTCGTTGTGATCAAGGAGCTGTTGGGGCACGCTCACATCGGCGTCACCGCCACCGTCTACGCCCACGTCCGACTCCGCCTCCAGCGCGACGCCATCGACCTCCTCGGACTCGCCCTCCGCGCTCCCGCCGACACCGGAAACCGGCCTGACGACGGCAAGGAACCGCCGCTCTGCGCAGCCCCCGTCCGCTGACGTTGCCGTCAACTACTGCCGTCACGGCACGCTGAAGCCCCGCCCGGCACTGCCTGGCGGGGCTTCATATTTGCGAACGCACACTTCCTGGCGAATCCTCAAAGGTCCTGGAGAACCCAATCACGGGAAGTCGCAAGGCAGGATTCAAGATCGCCTGGCGACGCCAGGCGGCCGCTCCGCGTCCGAACTTGACCCGTCTCCGCGTTCACTAGATCTTCCTCGAATTCCCCGGTATCCCACAGCACAACCTGGGCCATGAAGTTACCGCCATCAAGGATCCAGCTCACCGACGCCAGTTCACCCCCATTTAGGGATGTTTCAATCTCTGAAATATCCCTCAGGGCTTCCGCCTTGCAGATTTCCTGCCGGATCCATTCCTGAGCCCGGTCCAGCAACGCACTACCTAGGGACATCCCCATCCTCCCAGCTTGATGTTCTTCGCCTCGGGAAGTTGAGGAACAGGGTTCCCCTTCTTCTGTGACAGGCGAGCAAAGATGGTGTCAGAATCTGACATCTTAAAGTCCCCCGGCCTGCCGCCGGGAATTAGCGAAGATTTCGGCACATCGAATTCTGCGTACACGGATCCCGGGCGTGCCGATATGTATGCGTCTCGGCTTGCCGGGTACACGACGTAGGTGAAACCACCCCCGCCACGCTGAACCATTCCTGTCTCCGCCATCGCCTGATGTTCTGCCGCAGACATCCAACGGCCTACAGTGACCATCCCGTCATCTGGGGTGTGGCCTCCGCTGTTGTGAACGAGTACCGGCGTCTGACCAGCGAGTACATAGTACGTATGGAGCCCCTCGACCGTAAGGTTATAGGTCCTCGCGTGCTTGACGAAGGGGTGGTTGGCCGTGACCGTGACTCTGCTGCCGTCGTCCGTCAGCAGGGTCATACCCCGCTTCAGCTTGGCCGTCCCGGTCCAGCGCCCTTCAGAGGGGGACCAGAAGGGATGCTCATAGGTGGCGGTGATCTTTTCCGTACCGCTTTTTGTAGCGATGGAAAGAGTGTTGAAGCGTTTGTCGTCATTAGTGACGATGAGGCGGGTCACCTTCCGGTGACCGGATTTACCCGTTTCAGGATCGGTGGCTTCTACCTCATCCCCAACCTTGACGTCTTCAATTTTCTTCTTTTCCCCGTCGGCCATGAGGACACGAGTGTCGGCCAAGAAGCACTGCCCACATCCAAATTTCGCTCTGCCGGCTCGCTTCCCTTTTCCGCCCTCGATTCTCCCCTCTCCTGGCCCGAACGCAAACACCTCCTTCATGCCGGCCTTGATTACTTTGCTGAACATTGTCTTGCTATCGGGGCACCTGGTGGCTTGGCATGCGAAGGCCGCATTCACCGAAATCGCATATTCGTCAGGGTGTTCAACCTCGCAATCAAGGCCCCCCAGCCCGTGACACAGACTTTCCATCCGGTCGTAGAAAATTGCGATGAATGCTTTCGCGACATTCGGTTTCCAGGTGGCACGCACCTTCACCAGCGGGTAAACATTTATATAGCCGTCATGGTCGAAGTCCGCCGCATTTGATCCCTCATTTTCCCAGTCCCCAGGGCGCGTAATGGGCGTCGCGACAGGTGTCGAGTTGTCTTTTACAGGTCCCTTGCCATTCGCCCATCTATCTCCTACCTGGCAAGGGAAGGTGATGCCGCAGACAGTTCCGCCCGGGTCACTCAGGCCGGTGGGGTCACTATTGGATACAGGGGTGTTATGGGAATAGCTGTATCCGTTGAGAGACTGCGGGTCGCTGGGATCGAGCAGGGGGTCGACGCTGATGAAGCGTCCAGTGGTGGGGTCATATTCACGGGCCCCGAGGTGGGTCAGGCCGGTGTCTGCGTCCTTCGTACCTCCGACAATGCCCTTCGTTCCAGGCCAGCCGGCAGGCTGGGCTCCGCGGGCCGAGCCGAAGGGGGTGGAGCGACGCTGACGCATGGACAGGTCGGCTGCACCGATGGCGAGTTCGGAGGTGCCGTGATGGTCCCCGATGAGGAAGGTGAGTTTGTTGTCGTCGGTGCGAACCGCCTGGTTACCACCGCCGAGGTCGTAGTAGCGAGTGGCCTTGGCCTTCGTCGCGCCCACGGCAAGGGTGAGTTCTGTGGCACCGAGATAGAGGGTGGTGCCGGTGGGGGTGCGTGCGATCAGGCGGTTTCCGTCTGCGTCGTAGACGTAGGACCCGAGCGTCTTTGTTCCGCTGCCATCTTTCTGGACGACTTTCGCGAGGTGCCCTTCGGCGTCCCAGGTCATGCTCTGCTTGGTCGCACCTTCGGTGCGGGAAGCGGTGTTGCCGGTGGGGTCGTAGGTGTAGTCCGTGGTAGCGGCACCTTCCGGTCCGCCGGCTGTGATTCCGCTCAGGGTGTGAGGCTGCGGGGATTTCGCATCGGGGTACGAGTAAGTGCGGTGGGTGTCCTTGGAAGGGTCACCGCTCTGGTCGTGGAGCGTCTCGGTTTTACGGTTGCCGGTGAGGTCGTAGGTGTACGACTGCCAGTACGGTGCCGGTCCGCCCAGAACGGATCCACCGGGGGCTCCGCAGGTCCTTGTGCTCTGGGCCCAGGCCTCGGTCAGACGGTTGAGGTAGTCGTACTGGAAGCACTGATTGTCGGTACCGTCACGAGATACGTCGCTGATGGACTGGACATTGCCTGCGTCGTCGTATCCGTAGGTGGAGGACTTGTCGGTGCCGGGAACGTCCTCCCGGTCGACACGTGCATTTTCCAGACGCTGGGTGCCCCATTGGTAGGTATTGGTCGCCTGGGTCTTCTTGCCACCGCTCTGATAGGTGAACTGCAGAGGCTTACCCGTGTAGCTGTAGGTGGTACCGCTGATGTAGCCGGTCCCGCCGCTGCCGGACAGGGTCGTGGGCCGCAGCACGTCGTCATAGGCCGGCGTGAGGGCGTCCGCGGCGAGAGAACCTGCCGCGGGATAGCCCGTGGACTGAACTGTGCCGTTGGCGTTGTACTTGATGTTGTTCTGGTACGCCCCGGCCAGAGCCTCTTCCCCCTTGACGGAGGGAATGGTCGTGGTCACCCGGTTCGGTCGATAGAGCGTGTCGTAGATGTTGTACGTGGTGGTGTAGGCGTCTCCGCCCGCTCCTCCGACGTACCGGGTCGTGGAGGCGAGCTGCCCCTTGGCTCCTGCGGGATCCCACGTGTGCTTGGTCAGAACGGGCCCTGTCGCGCTCCCGTCGTGGGTCTCGGTCTCCCTGCCCAGACCGTCGTAGAGATGCGTGATGGTCTGATGGGGATCGCCGTTCGCGGACACCCGATCGTCACTTACCGAGACGATCTGGTCACGGTCGTCGTAATGCGAGCTCGTGACGCCCTTGTCCGGGTCGTGGGCTGTGATCTGGTTACCGCGCTGGTCGTACGTGTACGTCCACTCGTTGCCCGCCGGATCGGTGACCTTCGCCAGTTTGCCCGTGGGTGTGTATGCGTAGTGGGTCGTATCTGCCACACCCGCGGGGTTGGTGGCGTGGTACTGGAGCAGATCGGTGGTTCTGCCCCGTGCGTCGGTCACGGTTGTGGTGGGAGTGGCCCCTTGCGGCGGGGTGACGGTCGTGCGGTCGCCGCCGTAGGTGGTGCTGGTGGTGGCGAGCACCTTGCCGCCATCACTGTTGCCGGCCACTTCCTGTGATCTGGTGGCACGGCCGAGGCCGTCGTAGGTGTTCCACTCCTGGGTCTCGACGGCGAGCGCGTCGTCGAGCTTCAGGAGGGCCGCTGCCGGTGCCTGGGTGTTGTAGTACGGGGCGAAGGTCTTGGCCGTCAGCCCACGCTCGTCGTAGAAAGTGTCACTGACCAGCCGTCCGCCACCAGGTCCAGGAGCTTGCACCTGCCGGGGACGCAGGGACCCGTCATAGAGCGTGTAAGAGGTCTGTTGTGCGCTGTCGCTCTTGAGAGTCTTCGTGGCAACGGATACGGCGTTCTTGTCGGAGATGCCGTAGACGAACTCGTAGTTCGGGATGTCGCTGTTTGCCTTGGACCGGTCGGGCAGCCAGATCCTGAGCCGGCGTCCGAGGGAGTCGTACGTCGTGTCCGTTCGTTTGCGATTCGTGTCAAGAACGGTGAGAGGCGAACCGCGCAGGGTGTCGTAGGTGGTCGTCGACGACTGCGCTGTGGCGGCGTTGCCCGGTGTGGCAGGCGGCCCGGTCACGGTGATTTCCGTCGGGAAGCCGCTGGCCGGCGTATACGCCGTCGTAGTGGTGTGGCCATCAGTACGGTTGGTACGCACCGGAGCGGTTGATTCCGTGGCAGTGACCGTGCCGGTGATGTCGGTCGCTGTGAGAATCCGGCCGCTCTGCGTGTCGTAGGTGGCGCCCGACTCGGTGTACGTAGCGGTGGTGCCGTCGTGGGACTTCAGAATGGCGACGTGTGTCGCGTCGCCCTTGGTCGGGGCCGCACCGTACGCCTGTCCGTCATAGGCGGTGCGGACGTCGGAGACGACATCCTTGGACCGATCGGGGGTGTCGGTGCAGGCCTTGGTTACGACTTCGACTCTCGTCGGCAGGTTGAGGATCCACTGCTTGGTGTTGTCGACGTACGTCGTGCGCGTGCAGGTGTCGTCGCTCGCGATGGAACTGTCACCGGCGTCGTGCGCCTGAGTGATGCGTCCTGCGGTCTTCTCGTGACTGTAGGAAACATAGGTCTTCCGCCACTTGCTGCCCGCGCCGTTGTCCAGTGACGTCCACGACCACGTGTGCAGCGTGCCGGTCAGGTTGGCGGTGGTGGTGCCCCAGTCCCGGACCCGCTTGGCCGTCTCAAAGTGCCACGGAGTATTGACCGACTTGGTCAGGACCTTGCCGCCAGGACCGCTGTACTGCTCGGTCTTGTACTCGAATCCCGCTGCGGAGGCGTGGTCGGTGATCGTGCCGCCGTTGTCGTCCGGGACAGTCACCGACTTGGTCGTACTGGAGGAGAGAGAGTCCTTGTCTCCGTCCATGCCACGAAGGAAATAGTGATCGGCCTGGGACTTCATGCCGACAGGATCCTGACCGCCCGTCTGCACTCTGACATGGCCGTACCCTCGCCAGCTGGACCAGGTTTTGTACTTCTCCTTGGTCAGCCCGTCATCGTCGTCGTAATGCCAGGCAGCGCCGTCCAGGTAGGAGTAGCGGGTGACCATGTCCGGCGACGACTGAGTGCGATCGGTCTGAGTGACGGCGTCAACCACATATTTGTTGAACCACTGTCTAGTCGGGTCCTCAGCACCTGGCTTGGTGTAGTAGACGGGATAACAGCGTGAGGTGTTCGACTCGGGTACGGGAAGGTGATCCGCGTCGCACGCAGCGGTGGAGTAGGTAACGTCCAGCTGTCCTCCCGATTCGTCTACGACAGTGGAAAGGCGCTCCTTGATGAACGGTGACGTGTCGTCGCCGGGAACGTCGAGCCGGTTGGCTCGCTGATCGTAGGTAAACGTGACCTTGGGGAGGGTAATGCTTGAGGCGGCCGACTTTCCGGTGTGCTGTATGGACTTCAGCTCGAGCTGATAGTCGGTGTCCGCCATTCCCCAGCCGTGCTCGAAGTCCCAGGAGTCGATGTCGGAGTACCCGGTGCTGTCCGGCTTGAGGACCTGGGTGGTCACTCCGGCCAGGCGTTTACGGCTCCAGAAGCTGGGAGAGACAGACTTGGTACAGTCCGCTCCGGACTTGCAGTTCAAGTCCCACGGAGTGTCGTACCAGTAGAAGGACTTGTCACCGATCGTTGACGCTTCGCATGTGACACCCGTCTCCGGTACGCAGCGTTCGGCCGAGTCGAAGTCGACCCGGGCAAGGGGCTTTTTGCTGTATACCGTCGAGGACGTCAGTCCGTATTCGATCCGGTCCAGACTGCCACCACGGTCGTAGACCGTCTCATCAGCGGCCTTCAAGTTGCGGGCGTAGTAGTTGGTCTCCTTGTCGTAGTAATAGGTGATCGCGTTCCCGCGCGCGTCCACCGCATAGTCGAGATTCCAGCGCCATGCCTGCTGGCACCAGGAGTCCGCGAACGACGACGCGTGGCAGGGCTCGTCCGTGTTGTTGCCGTAGACAGGTACGGTCCAGGTCGAATCAGTGGTCTCGTCACCGGCAGACCAGCCCGGCAGTTTGTTGTAGCCGAAGTAGTACCGCGACCCGTCGGGAGTAGTGACCACCCAGTACTCGTCCTTACGGGCTCCGTTGTCCCGTACGTCGGTACTGGATCCGTACAGCCGCTGTACCTTGGTCCCGTCGTCCCCCTTGATCTTGAACGTGTCGGTACCGGTCGGGATCAGTTCGCCGGAGTGACCGTTGAAGGAAAGGGTCGCGTTGTCGTAGGCCCAGCACAGGTCGCCCGGCTTCTTGCCATCGGCATTCTTCACTCCATCGTCGGCGCACTGCTTGTAAGAGCGCTCGATGGATCCTGACCAGAGGGAGAAGCCGTCCCCGGCCCACGACGACTGGTTGTTGGTGTTTGACGTACGTCCGTCCACCGCGTTGGACGAATAGGAGAGCTTGACGGCCGGAGTGAAGTCTCCCGGTACCGCGGGGGACGGCAAGTCGTAGGACCAGGAGAAGTCACCTGTGTTGAGACTCGTGTCCCATGCGGCGGAGGGAGACAGCGATGATGCGCCGTAGTCGCCGTGGTCACTGGAGGTTCCGGCTGCGACCGCGAAGAGGGAGACGCCACTCGGGTCGTTCGTACTCACTGAACGGGCGGTGAGCACATGTGTGTTCTGGTTGTTGACGGCAGGTACCGGCGTGGAGTTCGTGCAGGCCTTCTTCTTCGGAGTGGTGGCCGCGCAGGCAGGCAGCTTCACCAGCTTGACCCTGTCG
The DNA here is from genome assembly GCF_041438865.1 of Streptomyces sp. NBC_01471. Lineage (NCBI taxonomy): Bacteria > Bacillati > Actinomycetota > Actinomycetes > Kitasatosporales > Streptomycetaceae > Streptomyces > Streptomyces sp. NBC_01471. The sequence goes on along the minus strand of NZ_CP109450.1, from coordinate 6,209,863 downwards.
GCGTACGCACCGCCGTATGCCTGGGCGAAGGCGCTGTAGTCGACGGTGAGCCCCACTGCGTCACCAGTGGCTCCAGCCTTGCGGGCGAGGGAGAACAGCATGCCGTCGACGCCGGCGCGCTGGGCCGCCCCGTGATCGAGCACCCGCACCGTTGCCGCACCCGCGAGCGGGGTGCCGGACGTCTTCGCGCTCTTCACTCCGACCGGTGCGGACAGGGAGACCGGCGTTCCCGTTGCTTGAGCGGCCGTCGGCCTGGTCTTCGGGTGGAGCGTGACCACGGTGGAAGTGGCCTTCGGCCAGGCACGTTTGGGTGCCTGTTCCGGGGTTCTGGGAGTGCCCTTGGTGGGGCGGGGTTTCATCTTCACCCCATGGCCGCTGAGTGCTTTCTCCGAGGCGGGGACCTTCGGCATGTCATCGGCCTCGGCTGCGGGGGTGACCGCGCCCTGCAACAGGGTGCCGATGAGTGCTGCGGCGAGCGACACTCCGATTCTTCGCCGCATCCGTGTCCGTGTTCTTGCTGGCATTCTTCGCTCCATCTCCATGCCCGCCCAGGGCTGCGCGCGACGCACACAGCCCGCCCCACGACAGGGCACAGTGCTGGGAAACGTCTTGAGGGTTCTGCGAGGTGTTACGAGTGGCCTACAGGCCGGCCGCACAGCGAGGTGCCGCCTGCCACCGGATCAGGGGCCGGGGTTGGTCGCCAGATCGACTCCGCCGGCGAGCTCGGCGATCTGCTCGTCAGTGGCAACGCCCTGAAGCATCCACACGTCGTCGATGCCACCCGACCAGTACTCACCGAAGCTTCCACCGGTCCGGGTTCGGCCGAGCTGCAGTCCCTGGGACGCGTCAAAGGGATGCACGTCCGAGTTCCAGGAGGCCTTCTCCGTACACGCGGGGTCGTTGGGTACGCCATCGTCATCGTCGTCCAAGCACGATGTCTGGCGTACCTCTCCGTTCACGTACAGGCGCATTTCGGTGGTGAAGGCGTCGTAGACGACGGTGATGTTGGTCCAGGTGTTGTCCTGGAAGTTGGTGTGCTCCGCGACGGTGTGTGTCGTGGTGGTGCCGTCGGTGTCTGCCATGTCCAGCTGCCAGGCGCCGGCGTTCACCGGGTCTTTCTTGTCCGGCATGTAGCGGACGGTGAATGCGCTGTTCTTCGCTCCGGCCTGACTCATCACCGTCACTGGGTGATCAGGGCGACCGGGAGTCGTCACCCAGGTGCTGGCGGTGAAACTGGCGTTGGTGTGCAGCGGTGAGGCCGCGGTGGCGGCGTAGCTGCTGGTGGTGCCGTCCAGAAGCAGACCGCCGATGCCGACGTAGTTGTTGCTGCCACTGGTGTCGATGCTCGCGCCGGACCCCAGGGTCAGCGGGTGCCGGGCGGTTGAAGTCGGCAGGTCGTCCGGAGAGACGGCCGGGCTGCCCGCCGCGCCGTCCAGCCTCCAGCGGCCTTCGACGATCGGACGTGCGCGGTACAGGTCCGATGCCTCAGGTGCCGACAGCGCCCGGTCGTACACCTGCACGTCGTCGACCTGTCCGGGAAAGAAACTGTCGGGTTTCCCGCTGTAGGAACCAGCGCCGATCCGGACGGGCCCGCCGCCGTAGAAGGGGGCCGTGAATTTGGCAGTGGAGACCCACACGCCATTCACGTAGAGGCGCAGGTCGTTGGTTACCGCGTCATAGGAACCGAGAAGCTGTGTCCACTCACCGGCCGGCGACTTCGTGGTGCCGCCCTGAGAGGCGCGCACCGGGGTCCCGGCAGTGCTGTCGGCGGTGTACTGATTGAAGGACCAGCCATAGGTGGGCGAGTAGTAGAGCTCGAACCCGGGCTTCACCTTGCCGGTCTGAGTGGCGACGATCCCTGCGTGGGTCGGCTTTGTTGAGAGCCTCGCCCAGGCGACAACGGAGAAACTGGCCTGATTGTTGACATGCGGAGAAACAGTGGTGGCGTAGTCGTCCACTCCGTCCAGACTCAGTGCCTTGCCATAGGCGCCCGCTTCGCCGGGCTCGGCACCGTTCTTGAGGACGGCAGCTTCCACATCCGCCTGGCCGTGAAGCTCCATGGTGGGCTTGCCGTCCCCTCCGACAGCTGAATCGTCCAGAGGGAATACCGCGCGGGCCGGACGGCCGGCGTTGAGCGACTTCTTGCTCGCCAGTTGTGTGACGTCGGCCGGGGCGAGCGGCTTGTCGTAAATCCGTATGTCATCGATGGCGCCCGGAAAGTAGGAGGCGGGTTTGCCGTCGTACGATCCAGCGCCGATCTGCAGGCCGCGATGCGCATCCCACGGTGTGGCGTACGCCGCTGTCCCGGCCAGGCTGCCGTTGACGTACAGGCTCAGCAGGTCGGTGGCGGTGCTGTAGGTACCCGCCAAGTGCACCCATTCATCAGGCTTCACCCCGCCGCCGGAAGCCTGCATGGCGCGCACCGGCGTCGCCGAGGCAGTGTCGGCGGTGTACTGGTCGAAAGCCCAGCGATCGGACGTTTTTGAGTAGTAGAGCTCGAAGCCGGGGCTGTTGTTCCCCGGTTGGGTGGCGATGACTGCCGCACCGTCCGGCATTTTGGAGAGCTTCACCCATGCGGACACCGAGAATCCGGCTGAGGTGACCACGGTGGGAATGTCGGATTGCAGGTAGTCGTGTGCCCCGTCGAAGCTAACGGCATCACCGACCGCGCCTTCGACACCCAGAGTGGGGGCGCCGTTGACTGCGAGAGTGCGGTCTCCCGCACTTCCCTCCGCCTGGCTGGATCCTGCCGCGTCGTCCAGCTTCCACTGTGCCCGGGCCGGCTGACCGGCCTTGACCTTGAACTCATAGGGAATCGGCGCGCTCTTGTTGCCGGCCGCGTCCAGAGTGGCGGCGTACAGGAAGTTCGTTCCCGATTTCGTGGGCCGGAAGCTGACGGTCTTGGCGGCGCCGGCTGTGGTCAGTACTTCGTTGTCCTCGGAGGGTTCCTCGTTGACGCCGAACCAGTACCTGGTGACGCTGGTGTCGGTGGAGGACATGGTGAAATTGCCGTATCGGCCCACCCCGTCGTAACTGGGGTCCGCAGGATCCTCGTCGTTGATGGCCGGGTAGTCGCCGGAGCTGATCTTCGGTCCGGGCGGGGCATCCGGGTCGTAGATGAAGTAGCAGGCAGTCGCCGATCCGGTCTGTGACCAGGGCGAGTAGCTGTAGTACTTGCCGGCGTCGTAGTCGATCGCCCGGGCAGCCCAGTCGACGGTCTTGTTCTTCGGGATCGACGAAGGCAGGGCGGTCGAGAAGTTCGACCCGGACTTCTTCGGGGTCGTCTTCGCCGACGTCCACCGGGCCACGGTGCCCTTGCCGTCCCCGGTGTCCCAGTACGCCTGGAACTGCACACTCACTTGATCGTGGTCCGGGTCTGTGACGTCAGTCGCCTGGATCATCGGGCGGGTGTGCACGGAAACCTTGTTCTCCGGCTTCTTGCACATACCGCCCGGGTTCATGGACAGATGCGACATGGCGATCTGCTTCGGCGGGTTGTTGTACTTGACGCGCAGGTAGGCGTCGTCGGAGAAGCGCTTCCAGCCGAACTTGTCGGTCTCGCTGGAGGCGCGCAGGCCGAAGGACGTGGACGAGTCGTTGTGCGAGGCCGCGTACTTCACGCCGTCGATGGCGTTGAACTCCACATCACCGCCCGGGCACGTGGTGCCGCCTCCGTATGCGACATCCCGGGTCTCAAGACGGTCCAGCCAGTCGTCCTGCGAGTTGTTCCACGTCGTTGCCTTACCTATCCCCTTGGTGCGCCACAGCTCCACCCCCCGGCCGTCGCAGGAGGCGGAGTGGGTTTCGTGCGCCACGAACGTCGCGCTGAGGATGGACTTGCCAGCGAAGGCAGAAGTCGGCATCTGGAAGAAGACTCGCTTGACGTCGTACGGCGCGCAGTAACTCCACTCGCAGTCACCCACGCCCGCGTCCGAGTCGCCGTTGAACCGCCACTGCGGGCTGTCGGCCCAGTACCGCGAAACCATCGTCCACGCACCGGCCTTGGGCGTGTAGGTCTGCGGATCGATGAACACCGGGAAGTGTGTAGCCGCGCTGCCCAGCATGTCCTGATCCGGTGTCAGGCGCAGCTCACTGCCGTCCGCTGCCACTTCCACACCGATCGGAGCCACATTCGAGGCGTCTCCCGGTCCCTCAGCCTCAGCCGCGCCGGCCCTCGGCTCAGCAGTAAGCGCCTTCGCGCTCCGAGTGGCAGCCGGGCCGGCCGAATCCCACATCAGCGGGGTCGGCGCCTCGAAGGCCAGACCGCCCCCGCCGTTGTCGTGCGCTTCCAAACCGCCCTGGGCCGACTCCTTCAAGGTCAGACCGGGCGCATCCACCCCCAGCTTCAGCTCCGCAAGGGCGGGGTTCTTCGCGGCCTCAGCGGTACGCACCACAAGCAGTTGGTGAAAGCCGTCGACGTCGGCCCGCAGCTGCAGGTCCACGTCCGGGAGTACGTTCTTGTAGGTCGCCGTGTCCCCCTCCAGCGCCGGGGCTGGCAGTGAGGTCGGCCAGGAGTACGCCAGCTTCTTCCCCGCCCGCTCCAAGGACACCAACGGGGTGTCGCCGCCGCCGGAGAATGCCATGTCAACGGCTGGGGCAGCGGGAGCAACCGTGCCGTCGCCGGTTTTGGCCAGCGTGTTGTCGACGGGCTTCCATGCCCCGCGTACGCGCGCTCGAACCGGCCGCACATGCTGGACCGCCTCCAACTGCCCGTCCGCGGTGGCGTAGACCTCACTCGACTCCGAACGCAGCGAGGTGATCTCGACATCCGCACCTGTGTCAGCGGCCTTCGCTTCAGCCGCCTGCTCGGTCAGCGCCGTCTTCGCACTCCCCGTGGCCGCAGACGCGGTGAGAGCTCGCCCCGGCGCGGCGAGCGCCTGACCTCCGGCCCCCACAGGCGCGAGCACCCCCGCGACAACCGTCGCCACCACGGTGGCAATCAGCGTCCTGCTGCCGCACTTGTTCATCACTGCACTCATCCCCGCCCACACCGACTCCACAGTCCCCACCCCGGAGTCACAGAATCTTCATAAGTTGCGCGATCTTAACTGCCCCCTACATGCGCACGTCAATAGCAATTAGCATGGACCTGACAAAACCTGCGCCCTACCGAACGGGATCAGTCGATCACCCGGACGTGATCAGTCAACGCATCAACGCCATTCGAGACGGGGCGGATACTTCCCATTCATGGATAAATTGCCCATGTCACGCACAGCTCGGCCCCATCGGGAACGCCTCCGGTAGCCGCGGACCGGCGCCGCGTGGCCGATTGGCACGAGAGCCGGCGCCGGCCCCCGTCCCACCGGCGGGCTCCGGTCAGCTGTCGTCCGCGGAGCCCTCCGCGATGCGTTCGTGGTGTCTGATCACTTCCGCGACGATGAAGTTGAGCAGCTTCTCGGCGAAGGCCGGGTCGAGCCTGGCGCTCTCGGCGAGGCTGCGCAGCCGGGCGATCTGGCGGGCCTCGCGGGCCGGGTCGGCGGGCGGGAGCTGGTTGCGCGCCTTGAGGAGGCCGACCTGCTGGGTGGCCTTGAAGCGCTCGGCGAGCATGTGGACGACGGCGGCGTCGATGTTGTCGATGGACCCGCGCAGGCGGTCCAGCTCGGCCTGTACGGACGGGGCTGTCTCGGTCATGGTCGTCGAGCTTACGTCGTGATCGTCGGCGGGTTGTCGGGGTCCGGTATCTGGTCACTCCAGCCGCCGGGGACGGTGTGTCCCTGCTGCTGGCGGAAGACGACGGGGGCTTTCCCGACCCGGCGGGTGAACAGCCGGGAGAAGTACGCGGGGTCGTCGTAGCCCACCCTGCGGGCGACGGCGGCGACCGGCAGATCGGTGGCGGCGAGCAGTTCCTTGGCCCGGCCGAGACGGATCCCCAGCAGGTAGTCCTTGGGGCTGCAGCCCGCCCCCTGCCGTACCGCGGTGCGCAGTTCGGCCGGGGTCATGCCGTGCCGGGCCGCGTGTTCGGCGACGGTCAGCGGCTGGAAGGCGTCGCGGGCGAGCGCCTGGAGGACGGGGGCACCTTCGGCGTCGGTGTCGGCGCGGGCGCGGCGCAGCGCGACGAGCAGTTCGTGGACGGCGGCCCCGCTCTCCACTTCGAGCAGCGGGTTTCCGCGGCGCGCGGCGCGGACGATCCGCCCCACGGCCGCGCGTGCGCCCGCGACATCGGTGAGCGGGACGACGGGCCGGTCGGGTTCGATGTAGCCGAGTTCGGTGTAGGTGGCGGTGGCGGGCCCGGTGAAGTCGACGAAGGACTCGTCCCAGCCGGTGGCCGGATCGGCTCCGTAGTGGTGGGTGACGCCGGGCGTGATCCAGATGAGCGCGGGCGCGGTGACGGCCGTACGGCGTCCGTCGGCGCCGCGGTACCAGCCGCTGCCCGCGCCGACGACGACGGCGACATGGTGGTCGAGCGTCCGCGGCCCGACCGCGGGCAGGGTGCCGTGCTGGAGGCCCACTCCGAGACAGACGAGGCCGAGCTTGTGGTGGACGGGGCTCGGAGTGAAATAGCGCATCCAGGTGTGGTACATCCCTTTTCCGGCCTCCCTGTACGGCGCGTCGTGATCCATCACGGGCTGTTCACCGCGTTCGCTTGCGTTCCGTCGCCGTCTCGTACGGTCTGTTGCTGTGTCGTGCGGTCTGCCGCTTCCGTCGCGGACCGTGACGGAAGTGTCCGCGCCATGGCGATGTGCTCCGTTGCGTCCAATGAGCGTTGATCTTTGTCCATGGACCGGGCAGCCGCCAGGGGTGAGAGTGTCGACGTGGCTGATTTCACTGTGGGTGACGAGGATTTCCTGATCGACGGGCGGCCGGTCCGGCTGCTGTCGGGGGCACTGCACTACTTCCGGGTGCACGAGGACCAGTGGGGGCACCGGCTGGCCATGCTCCGGGCCATGGGGCTCAACTCCGTGGAGACATACGTCCCGTGGAATCTGCACGAGCCCCAGCAGGGCCGCTTCCACGACGTGCAGGCGCTCGGCCGGTTCCTGGACGCGGCGCACGAGGCCGGTCTGTGGGCGGTCGTCCGCCCGGGACCGTACATCTGCGCCGAGTGGGAGAACGGCGGGCTGCCGCACTGGCTGACCGGAGCACTGGGTCCGCGGGTGCGTACGCGTGACGCTGAGTATCTGCGCCACGTGGACCGCTGGTTCCACCACCTCCTGCACGAGGTCGTCCCCCGGCAGATCGACCGGGGCGGCCCGGTGATCATGGTGCAGGTCGAGAACGAGTACGGCAGCTACGGCTCCGACCAGACCTATCTGCGCCACATGGCGGGGCTGCTCCGCACGCTCGGCGTGAGTGTTCCGCTGTTCACATCGGACGGGCCGGAGGACCACATGCTGACCGGCGGTTCGGTCCCGGGAGTGCTGGCCACGGCCAACTTCGGCGCGGGCGCGCGCGAGGGCTTCGAGGTGCTGCGCCGGCACCGGCCGAAGGGGCCGCTGATGTGCATGGAGTTCTGGTGCGGCTGGTTCGACCACTGGGGTGCCGAGCCCGTCGTACGGGATCCGGCGGACGCCGCGCGGGCGCTGCGGGAGATCCTGGAGTGCGGCGCGTCGGTGAATCTGTACATGGCGCACGGCGGGACGAACTTCGCCGGCTGGGCGGGCGCCAACCGCTCGGGCGAGCTGCACGACGGTGAGCTGCTGCCGACCGTGACCTCGTACGACTACGGTGCGCCGGTCGACGAGTACGGACGGCCGACGGAGAAGTTCTGGCTGTTCCGCGAGGTGCTCGCGGAGTACGCGGCCGGGCCGCTGCCGGAACTGCCGCCGCCGCCCGCCGCGCTGGCGGCGCCCGCCCGGGCCGCGCTCCAGGAGTGGGTGCCGCTCGGCGAGGTGACGGACGCGCTGGGCGGGCCCGAGCAGGTCACGGGCGCTCCGCCGTCCTTCGAGGAGCTGGATGTCGACCGGGGTCTTGTCCGCTACCGCGTCCGGATACCGGGCCCGCGACAGCCGTACCCGCTGACCGCGCCCGGACTGCGTGATGTGGCGCAGCTGTACGTCGACGGGGTGCGTACGGAACTGGGCGCGCCGGTGGCGGGTCCCGCCTCCGTGGAGCTGTGGGTGGAGTCGCTCGGCCGGGTCAACTACGGCCCCCGGCTGGGTGAGCCGAAGGGCCTGACGGGCGGGGTGCTGCACGAGCGGCAGTATCTGCACGGGGTGCGCGCGCGGGGGCTGCGGCTCGACGCGTTCGACGACGCGGCGGCCGTCGCGAAGCTGCCGTTCCGCGCGGTGCCGCCGGGCGGCCCGGATTCCGGGGCCCGGGGGCTGCACCGGGGGACGTTCGAGGTGACCGGGGCCGGGGACGCGACGCTGGAACTGACCGGCTGGGTGCGGGGCTTCGTCTGGGTGAACGGCTTCGGCCTGGGCCGCTACTGGTCGGCCGGGCCGCAGGGTTCGCTGTTCGTACCGGGCCCGGTGCTGCGCGAGGGTGAGAACGAGGTGTGGGTGCTGGAGCTCGCGGGAGCGGCGGCCGAGGGCGGCGAACCGGGGCTGGCGCTCCGCTGAACCGGACCCGCCACCGGGCGGAGACGGCAGGGGCCGGTCCTCGACGCGTTCGAGGACCGGCCCCTGCCGGGACAGGCGGGCCCTACACCTCGCGGACCTCGAACGCGTCGAGGGCGAACTCCGCGACGCCGTCGTCGCCGACCTTGCGCAGCCCCACCCAGGCGTCGCCCTTGGCCGGCGCGGTGAACTCGTAGCTCAGCTGCGTCGGTTCGGTCGCGACGGGCAGTGCCTTGCGGTCCAGCTCACGCGCTGCGGGCTCGTCGACGCCGGTGATCCAGGCGTACTGGCCGGCCGTGTCGTTCTCGTACCGGAAGGAGACCCGGTACCGCTTGGACGGCTCGAAGCGGACGGTGTGCTGGACGGTCCGGTAGACCAGGCCGTCGTTCTCGCCGCGAGACTTGAGCGACTGGCCGCCGTCGATGACGTCATCGATGGCCTTGCCGTTCCAGCCCCGCTGGGTGAACGGCGCGTGCCGCTGCCCGACGTGGGTGCGCGGGTCGGTCGAGCCGCCCGCGTCGCCCTTGACGAAGACGCCCCAGCCCTGCGGGACGTTCTCGAAGTCCTCGAACGCCAGCGCGCCCGCCTTCCGGGTGGGCTTCGCCCCGGCGATCCGCAGGTTGTCGAACCGCACCTGCGCGTCGCCCGCCGCCACCCGCAGCGTGAGGTCGACCCGGCCGCCGCTCTCCGGCACGGTGAAGTACGTGAACATCCGCTGGAAGCGGGTCTCGTGCTTGCGGTCGGCCGCGACGTAGTTGCCCGCGCACGACGTGTCGGTCCAGTTGGCGGCGGTGACACCGTCGGCGGTCCGGATCTCCAGGGCGGCCCGGCGCTGCTCCCCCGCCTTCTTGCCGACTTCCACCTGCACCGATGCGACGTAGGTGCCGGCGGGCAGCCGGCCCAGGCGCTGGCCTACGGTGGTGGCCGCTCCGGCTCCGATCACCAGCTCGTAGTCGCCGATGGTGTTGCGTACGACCGATGCCGGCCCCCCAGCCGGCGTGACCTGCCAGCCCTTCAGAGAGCCGGAGTTGAAACCGGGGTCGTACACCGGGGTGCCCTGCCCCCACCGGGGTTCGGCGGGCGCTCCCACCCGTGCGCGGTACAGCACATAGGGCTGGCCCGCGGTGGCGTCCACGGTGACCTTGCCCGAGCGGACCGCCAGGTCACCGGCGTGCACCCGGCCCTGGTCGGTGAGCCGGTAGAGCGCGACGCGCGAGGAGTGCGACCAGCCGCGCGGCAGCTGCCAGGTGGTGCTGCCGCCCTTCGGGTTGTAGTGGTAGAGCTTCTCCGGGTCGGTCGCCCTGCGGGGCTCCCAGGGCAGCAGATAGCTGCCGCCGGTGTAGACGACCCGTCCGTCGGTGGTGATGCGGCGGTTGCCGTCCGTGTCACCGACGACGGTCCCGGTGGGGCCGAAGAAGGTGATCTCGTGCTCGGTCCACCGCTTGACCGGGTAGGCCTGGAGGTACTTCGCGGGCAGCGCCTCGGTCCAGATGATGTCGTAGAAGGCGTTCCAGTCGGTCTTGTTGACCCAGCCCTCGAAGTTGCCCATCCGCCCGGCGCCCAGCAGGGTGGGCCACTTGTTGGAGAAGACGTCCTTCTGGTGGTTGCGGATGAAGCGGATCAGCTGCGAGTTGATGCCGCGCGAGGTGTCCGCGCCGTAGTCGGTCTCGTTCGCCCAGTGCGACCAGACCGAGGAGCGCTCCAGGCCGTGTCCCCACTCGCTGCTGACCGTCCAGCCCTGCTCGCGCAGAGCGCGCTGGAGCCGGTCGCCGTTCCAGCCGGACTCACGGAAGACGTCGAAGTAGATGGCGTTGAGCGCGGGATGCGCGTCGTCGCGCAGGTCCTTGAGCCGCTTGATGATGTCGCCCGAGACGAGGTCACGCCGGGAGTCGATGCGGTAGGACTGGTCGAGCCAGTCCCACTGCTTGTCGGTCTTGTCGACGAGCTTCTCGGAGAAGGCGTGGGCGACGGGATACGACTCGGTGGCGTTGACGTGCACGCTGAAGTCGCTGTTCCACTTGCTGCCCTCCTTGACGAGGGTGTTCATGTCGGCGAGACCGCCGGCCCGCTCGTTGTAGTTGCCCGCGTAGTCGGGGTGGGCTGAGTCGTGGCCCTCCGACTGGTACCCCTTGAGCAGCGTGTACTGGCGCAGCCCGTCCGTGGCGAGCGAGATCCGCTTGACGTTGTCGAGCGTCGCGAGGAACGGGTTGGTGGCCTGCGAGGCGAAGTTGAACGGGATGTGCGGGACGACCCGAAGATGGGTGTCGTCCGCGCCGAGCGGGGTCACCATGACGTCGCGGAAGGCGATGGCAGCGTCCTGCCAGTCGACCACGCCGTCGCCGTTGCGGTCCCGGGTGACGATGACGGTCGCGTACGGCAGCGGCTCGGTGGCGTCGACCGGCGAGGTGTCCGCGCGGTGGGTCCACTGGCCGCACGCCAGCTGCGCCTTGACGTAGCCGTCCTTCTTGACGGTCTGCCGCCACATCCGGCCGTTCTCCCAGGTGGCGCCCGGGGTGTCGGCCGGCTTGTCGTAGACCGTGTTGGTCTCGACGGCCCCGCCGAGCCCGTCGTGCGCCACCACGGCGTACGCACAGCCGGCCGGCGCCGCGTCCGCCGCGCTGTCCGGCGTGACCTTCACCAGGGTGTCGCCGCTCTTGGCCTTGTCCAGGTCGAGCTTGGCGGCCAGCAGGGTGGCACCGGGCTGGTCGCTGCGTACGGAGAGGAAGGCGAGTGCGGGGATCTCCAGCGTCCCGACGCGCAGCGCCGCGGTGTCCGCGATGCGGGTGACCCGCCAGTCGGTCTGCCATCCGTCGACCCGGATCTCGACCCGGATCTCGGTCCCGCCGTCGAAGGCGAGGGTGTACGCGATCCGGTCCCGGCCCGGCCTGGACGTCACTTTCGGGGTGTGCGCGGTCCCGTCGATCAGCACCGAGGTGACGGGGTCCTCCTGCCCGTGCAGCAGCGCGCCCGTCCGGCGGTCGGTGTACGACACGATGCGCGGGAAGCCGCGGTCGACGCGTACGTCGAGGGCTTCGGAACGCAGGACGGCCCCGGCTCCGCCGGCGGTCCCGGAGCCCGTGGTCGCTGCGTCCGCCGCGAAGGCGGACGGGGTGGCGAATGCCGCGCCGACACCGGCCAGCGCGGTGGCGGCCACAACGGTCCTGCGGCTGGGCCCTCGGTCTTCTTCGTGCACGCTCGCTCCTCCATCGCGACGATCATCCGTGCACGTCACGATGGAGGGGCGGGGCGTGTGAGCCTATGGACAAAGGAGGGACAGGTCTTGGACTAAAGCGAAATCCGGCGCTTTGCCCGGGGCCCGCGCCCCTTCGTCCGACCGGCTTGACCGGCCTTTTACCCGGCTCGTGCGCCGGGCGCCCGACACGGCCTCAGTGCAGCGCGGCCGCGGCCGACTTGATGTCCGCCGAGAGGGCGGACACCTGGCTGTACACACCCGGGTAGCCCGGCTCGGCGCAGCCCTGGCCGTAGCTCACGATGCCGACCTGGATCCAGGCGCCCTGGTCGTCCTTGCGGAACATCGGGCCACCCGAGTCGCCCTGGCAGGTGTCGACGCCGCCCTTGTCGACGTCTCCGGCGCAGATCTCGTCACCGGCGTTGAACTGCGTTCCGTACGCCTCCCCGCACTGCGCGTCGGACACGTACGGGACGGTCGCCTGCCGCAGATAGCGCTGCTGGGCGCCGTCCTCGCTCGTCGAGCCCCAGCCCGCGATGGTGAAGGTTCCCTTGTCGTACGCCGTACTGGTGACGGTGGGCAGGGTCGGCAGGTCGAAGGGCGTGGCCAGTTTGACCAGCGCCCAGTCCTTGCCCTTGCCGTCGTAACCGGGGGCCTGGACGACCTGGGTGGACTTGATGTGGACGGCTTGCGGGCTCTGGAGGTCGACGGAGCCCGCGGTGGCGGTGATCGAGGTGTTGGCCCCGGAGCCGGACACGCAGTGGGCCGCGGTGAGGACGATGTCCTTGGCGTAGAGGGCGCCGCCGCATCCCTGGGAGAGATGCACCATAAAGGGGTACTGACCCTCCGCCACCCGGGTGCCTCCGACGACGGGTTCGGGGGCGGTGGCCGAGGCCGGGGCGGGCTGGAGGCTGAGGACGGCGAGTACGGCGGCGCCGATGGCCGCGCATCGTCCGATGGTGCGCACTGGCTGGTTCAACGGGCTTCCTCTCGTGGGGGCTGAGGGGTCCTCAAGCCCTGTCCGGACAGGACCTGGTCCCATCGTCCGGAAAGGGCTCCTCCCACGACAATGGCCGCTGTCCGGGGTTTCCGCCCGGCCGTAGAGTGGATGCGTGACGGACGACAGCGAGGTCGTACACGGCTTTCCGCATCTGGAGACCGTGCAGGCGGCGATCACGGCGCTCCACAGGCGCCTCTCGTACGACGGCGTCCTCAGCTACGCGCCGAGCGTCGCCCCCGCCGATGTCGCCTTCACCGACCTGGACGATCTGCATCTGGGCGCCCAGCGGGTGGCCCGTGCGCTGGTCCACCACCTGCGGCTGCCCGAGGCCCGGATGATTGTCGGCTTCCGCGAGATGGAGCACGCGGCGGCGGTCGAACTGACCGCAGGGCCGGAGTACTTCATCGAGCTGAACGACCGCTTCCGTACTCACCGGGGCGACATCGGGGCAGCTCTCGCCCATGAGGTCATGCACGTGCTGTTGCACCGGCTCGGCCTCGGCTTCGCGGGGACCCGGGACAACGAGATCCTCACCGACACCGCGACGACCTATCTCGGGGCGGGCTGGCTGCTGCTGGACGCCTTCCGGGAGGACAAGCTGTCCAGCCAGAAGCTCGGCTATCTCACCCCGGAGGAGTTCGGGTACGTCCTGGCCAAGCGGGCGCTGCTCTTCGACGAGGACCCGTCGATCTGGTTCACCAGTCCGCAGGCGTACACGGCCTACACCAAGGGGCGTGCCCGGGCCGCTCAGGACGGCAGCCGCCCGCCGCTGACCGCGGCGGGCTGGGCCGGGCGGCGGGCCTATGCGAAGCACCGCAGGTCCGCGCTGGAACACGGCGGGCGTACCCCTCCGGGCCTGCCGTACGCCTTCGAGCAGACGGCGGACGGACCGCGCGTCAGTTTCGCCTGCCCGACCTGCCATCAGCGGATCCGGGTACCGGTCAGGGGCCGGGTGCGGGCACGCTGCGGGCTCTGCCACACGGTCCTCGACTGCGACACCTAGCGCGTTCCGCGGGTCGGGGGCCTGGCGCCGGGCCCGCTCCGCGGAGGGGCCCGGTCACACACTGCCGTACGTCAGGCAGCGGCCCTGCGGCCGCCCTGGCCGCCACGGCTCTGACCGCCGCCGCCGGCACCACGGCCGGCGCCGCCACGGCCCTGACCACCCTGGCCGCCGCCCTGACCCTGACCTCCACGGCCCTGGCCACCACGTCGGCCGCGGCCCCCGCGGCCCTGCCCGGACGGGGCGACAGCCCCGGTCGCGGGCCTGCCGGGCCTGGAACGCCGCTGCGGTGCGGTGGCCTGCTGCGGTACGTCGATGACGATCGCCACGCCGGAGGGCTCCTGCGCCCCGGTGATCCGGGTCAGCTCTTCGTCGCTCGACCTGACCCGGGCGGTCCTGGGCGTGATGCCCGCGTCCGACATCAGGCGGGTCATCTCGCGCTTCTGCTCCGGGAGCACGAGCGTGACGACGCTGCCCGACTCGCCGGCCCGCGCCGTGCGGCCGCCGCGGTGGACGTAGTCCTTGTGGTCGGTGGGCGGGTCCACGTTCACGACCAGGTCGAGGTCGTCGATGTGGATGCCGCGCGCCGCGACGTTGGTCGCGACCAACGCGGTGACCTGGCCGTTCTTGAACTGGTCGAGGGTGCGGTTGCGCTGCGGCTGGGAGCGGCCGCCGTGCAGCCCGCCCGCCCGTACACCGCTGGCGAGCAGCCGCTTCACCAGGCGGTCGACGGACCGCTTGGTGTCCAGGAAGAGGATCACCCGGCCGTCGCGGGCCGCGATGCGCGTGGTGACGGCCTTCTTGTCGGTCTCGTCGGCGACGTAGAGCACGTGGTGGTCCATCGTGGTCACCGCGCCCGCCGACGGGTCCACCGAGTGCACGACCGGGTCGGTCAGGAACATCTTGACCAGCCGGTCGATGTTCTTGTCCAGGGTCGCCGAGAACAGCATCCGCTGACCGCCGGGCTCGACCTGCTTGAGCAGGGCGGTGACCTGCGGCATGAACCCCATGTCGGCCATCTGGTCGGCCTCGTCGAGCACGGTGATGCCGACCTGGTCGAGGCGGCAGTCGCCGCGCTCGATGAGGTCCTTGAGCCGTCCCGGGGTGGCGACCAGCACCTCGGCGCCGCGCCGCAGCGCCCCGGACTGCTTGGAGATCGACATCCCGCCGACGACGGTGGTCAGCCGCAGCTGGACCGAGGTGGCGTACGGCGTCAGCGCGTCGGTGACCTGCTGCGCGAGCTCGCGCGTGGGCACCAGCACGAGAGCAAGCGGCGCCTTCGGCTCGGCCCGGCGGCCCGCGACACGGGCCAGCATCGCGAGCCCGAACGCGAGCGTCTTGCCGGAGCCGGTGCGGCCGCGGCCCAGCAGGTCGCGGCCCGCGAGGGAGTTCGGCAGGGTCGCTGCCTGGATCGGGAAGGGGTCGGTCACACCCTGGGCCGCGAGGGTCTTCAGGAGTGCGGCGGGCATGTCCAGCTCGGCGAAGGCCTCGACGGCGGGCAGCGCGGGGGTGATGGTGTCCGGCAGCGTGAATTCGGCAGGCCTGGGAGCTGCCTTGCGGGCCGGAGACTTTGCGGGGGCCTTGCCTCGGCCCCTCGGCGGACTGGTGCGTGCGGGGCGTGCCGGGCGTTCAGCGGAGCGGGTCATGCGGTTCAAGCCTTCCTGCCGGATGTAGGACAGCACAAACCGGGACCCGCACCTTGGAGGTGCGGGCCCCGGTCAGCGAGGTACGCGTCCGACAATTAGGCCGGGACGATGTTCTCCGCCTGCGGGCCCTTCTGGCCCTGCGTGACGTCGAAGGAGACCTTCTGGCCCTCCTGGAGCTCACGGAAGCCCTGGGTGGCGATGTTCGAGTAGTGGGCGAAGACGTCGGCGCCGCCGCCGTCCTGCTCGATGAAGCCGAAGCCCTTTTCCGAGTTGAACCACTTCACGGTACCGGTGGCCATAACATTCTCCTCAACAGGTGCAGTGCCGGAAATTCGCACTTTACGAATTCCGCGTCGCCGCATTGAACCCCATCCGGAGAAAGCCGGAAAACAATAATGCGCCTGTCGGAGCATTCCCGTCAGGCGCACATAAAGTTCATGGGTACCAAAACTGCAACAAGGTCAGCCTAGCACGCTTGTCGCCCGGATGTCTGGACGCACCGGGTCACGAATGATCTCCGTTCACCCCTCCGACCGGTGGTTCCGCCCCGGGCGGATCGCCACGGGCGGTCAACTCGCCTGGGCCGGAAGAGCAGTTGCCCCGGTGCACGGGAACGCCCGGGAAGCCGGCGGAAGGCAGATCGGTCCCCGGACCGTGAACCGGACGGATGAAGGAGTCCCGGCACTGTTCGATTGACGTTCACCCGCGCCCGGGGCGGCCGGGACGCCCCTCCCCCTCCGGGGCGCGCCGGCCCGCAGCCTAGGATTCCGGGCATGATCGCCGAATTGCAGTGCATAGTGCTGGACTGCCCCGACCCCGCAGACCTGGCCGCGTTCTACCGGTCGGTCCTCGGCGGCACCGTCGACCGGCCCGACCCCCGCTGGTCGCTCAGCTCCGACTGGTCCACGCTGCACACCGCGTCCGGTCTCGTGCTGGCCTTCCAGCGCGCCGAGAACCACCGCGCGCCGGCCTGGCCGGACCCGACCAGGCCCCAGCAGTTCCACCTGGACTTCGGCGTGCCCGACCTCGACCGGGCGGAGGTCGAGGTGCTCGACGCGGGCGCCCATCTGCTCGACGACAGCGCACCGGGCTGGCGCATCTACGCCGACCCCGCGGGGCACCCCTTCTGCCTGGTCCGCCACTGAGCGGAGGGCGAGGCGGGCAGGACGCAGGACAGGCTGCACGCGGGACGGGCGGGCAGGCAGGACAGGCCGGCCACCGCGTCGTCCACTGCACGGCAGGCGGAGCGCGGCAGGTCAGCCCCTGGACCGCTCGGCGGTGCTCCGCTCGACACAGAACTCGTTGCCCTCGATGTCGGCCAGCGTCGCCCACCCCCGGCCGTCGGGCCTGCGGTGGTCCTCGACGAGTGTGGCGCCGAGCGCCAGCAGCCGCTCGACCTCCTCCTCGCGGGTGCGGTCCGTCGGCTGGAGGTCCAGATGCAAGCGGTTCTTGATCTGCTTGGGCTCGGGTACCTGGATGAAGAGCAGCCCGAATCCGGTGGCCTGGATCAGCGCCTCGGGGTCACCGGGCCGGTCGTCGTCGGTGAGCGGGATGTCGAGGACCTTGGCCCAGAAGCTGCCGAGCCCATAGGCGTCGGCGCAGTCGACCGTCACATGGCGCACGAAGGAAGTCATGATCGCATCATGCCTCAACCCCCCTGCGGCGCAAGGGAATTCAGCTGCTCCCTGGCCCGGTCCGCGGCCTGCTCCGCAGGGTGACGAGAGCCGTGCGGCCGTCGGCCCGCAGCACACCGGGTGACTCGCCGGTCACCATCGCCGCGTCGAAACGCCCCAGGGCGGCGCCCGAGTCCTCCAGGACCGCGGTCCCGTCCAGTACGACGGCCAGCACGGTGGCGTCCGGCGGGACGCCGACGGTGAGTCTGCCGCGTACGACCGAGGTGAGCGCTTCGGTGAGCGCCTCGCGGTACATCACGTTGAAGTTCACGACGGGGCCGTCGAGCAGCCGTCCGTGCGTCGCCACGTCACCGGCGAAGCGGTGCGGCACGAACCGCTCGTCCGCCCGCAGCGGGACTCCCCCGGGCGTCAGCTCCATCCCCGCGCCGTCCGCCACCGTCAGCACCCTGGTGACCCCGGGGAAGACGGAGAACGGCCCGTCGGCACCGACATCGGCCAGGCTCACCCGCCAGGCGAAGGTGTCCATCCCGGCGCCGTCCGGCGCGGCCGCGATCTCACGGGTGACCCCGCCGCCGTTCTTCCAGGGCGCGGCGGTCCGCCCGGCGGCCCGCAGTATCCGTACCGTCACGCCCGCACCGCCTGTGCCCGCCGGTCCGCGCCCCGGTCCGCCCGCTGATCCATCCGCTTCACCCGCTGGTCCACTCCCTCGCCCGCCCTGTCGTCGTCCGCCGCCCGGAGGCCGGACGCGCCACGGCGCCCACCCAGTGTCCGGTCGGGGACAAGGCAGGCGCCGCGTTCAGTTCCGCACCCCATTGTGCGGGACGTTCTTGTGGGGCCGTCAGACCGTCAGTGCCCGGTCCGTCGGCTTGATCGGGGCGTGCAGCTCGCTGGCGCCCGTGAGGAAACGGTCCACGCCGCGCGCCGCCGAGCGGCCCTCGGCGATCGCCCAGACGATCAGCGACTGGCCGCGGCCCGCGTCACCTGCAACGTACACGCCGGGAACATTGGTCGCGAAGTCGGCATCACGGGCGATGTTCCCGCGGGCGTCGAGCTCCAGGCCGAACTGCTGGACGAGGCCGTTGGCCTGGTCGGTGCCGGTGAAGCCCATGGCCAGGGTGACGAGCTCGGCGGGGATACGCCGCTCGGTGCCCGGCTTCTGCTCCAGCTTGCCGTCCTTGAACTCCACCTCGGCGAGGTGCAGGTACGTGACGTTCCCGACCGTCTCCCCCTCCTCGGGCGCGGAGCCCTCGAAGTGCGTGGTCGAGACGGCGTAGACGCGCTCGCCGCCCTCCTCGTGCGCGGAGGTGACCTTGTAGAGCATCGGGAAGGTCGGCCAGGGCTGGCTCGGATTCCGCTCGTCACCGGGGCGGGGCATGATCTCCAGCTGGGTGACCGAGGCGGCGCCCTGGCGGTGCGCGGTGCCCACGCAGTCGGCGCCGGTGTCGCCGCCGCCGATGACCACGACGTGCTTGCCCTCGGCGGTGATCGGGGCCACCGTGAGGTCACCCTCCTGCACCTTGTTGGCGAGCGGCAGGTACTCCATCGCGAAGTGGATGCCGTTCAGCTCGCGGCCCGGTACGGGCAGGTCCCGGGAGACCGTCGCGCCGGCCGCGATGACCACCGCGTCGTACCTGCGGCGGAGCTTCGCCGCGTCGATGTCGCGGCCGATCTCCGTCTCGGTGCGGAACTTGGTGCCTTCCGCGCGCATCTGCTCGATGCGCCGGTTGATGTGGGACTTCTCCATCTTGAACGCGGGGATGCCGTACCGGAGCAGTCCCCCGATGCGGTCCGCGCGCTCGTAGACGGCGACCGTGTGCCCGGCACGGGTCAGCTGCTGGGCGGCGGCGAGACCCGCCGGGCCGGAGCCGATGACCGCCACCGTCTTGCCGGAGAGCCGCTCGGGCGGCTGCGGGGTGACGTCGCCGCTGTCCCACGCCTTGTCGATGATCGAGACTTCGACGTTCTTGATGGTGACGGCGGGCTGGTTGATGCCGAGGACACACGCCGACTCGCAGGGCGCCGGGCAGAGGCGTCCGGTGAACTCCGGGAAGTTGTTGGTGGCGTGCAGCCGCTCGGAGGCCGCCGACCAGTCCTCGCGGTACGCGTAGTCGTTCCACTCGGGGATGAGGTTCCCCAGCGGACAGCCGTTGTGGCAGAACGGGATGCCGCAGTCCATGCAGCGGCCGGCCTGCTTGCTGATGATCGGCAGCAGGGATCCGGGAACGTAGACCTCGTTCCAGTCCTTCACCCGCTCCTCGACGGGGCGGGTCTGCGCGACCTCGCGGCCCGTTGTCAGAAAGCCCTTGGGGTCAGCCATTGGTCGCCGCCTCCATCATCTTCTCGGTGGTCTCGTTCTCGGAGAGACCTGCCAGCTCAGCGGCGTCCTTGGCGGCGAGCACTGCCTTGTAGGTGGTCGGGATGATCTTGCTGAAGCGGGCGGCCGCGGTGTCCCAGTCGGCCAGCAGCTTCTCGGCCACGGTGGAGCCGGTCTCCTCCTGGTGGCGGCGCACGACGTCGTGCAGCCACTGCTTGTCGGAGTCGTCGACGGGCTCGACCGCGCCGATGTTGCCGGCGTTGACGTTGTCGCGGTCCAGGTCGATGACGTAGGCGACACCGCCCGACATACCGGCGGCGAAGTTCCGCCCGGTCTCGCCGATGACCACGGCGTGGCCGCCGGTCATGTACTCGCAGCCGTGGTCGCCCACGCCTTCCGAGACGACCGTCGCGCCGGAGTTGCGGACGCAGAACCGCTCGCCGGTGCGGCCGCGCAGGAACAGCTCGCCGCCGGTCGCGCCGTAGGCGATGGTGTTGCCCGCGATGGTGGAGTACTCGGCGAGGTGCTCGGCGCCGCGGTCCGGGCGGACGACGACCCGGCCGCCGGAGAGGCCCTTGCCGACGTAGTCGTTGGCGTCGCCCTCCAGCCGGAGTGTCACCCCGCGCGGGGCGAAGGCGCCGAAGGACTGGCCAGCGGAGCCGGTGAAGGTGATGTCGATGGTGTCGTCGGGCAGGCCCGCGCCACCGAACTTCTTCGTCACCTCGTGGCCGAGCATGGTGCCGACCGTCCGGTTGATGTTCCGGATGGCGATCTGCGCGCGGACCGGCTGGGCGGCCTCCGCGGAGTCGGCGTCCAGCGCGTCGGCGGCCAGCTTGATCAGCTGGTTGTCGAGCGCCTTCTCCAGGCCGTGGTCCTGTACGGCGGTGCGGTGGCGTGCCGCGCCCTCGGGCAGCTCCGGGACGTGGAAGAGCGGGTTGAGGTCGAGCCCCTGCGCCTTCCAGTGGTTCACGGCGCGCTCGGTGTCGAGCAGCTCGGCGTGACCGACGGCCTCCTCCAGCGTACGGAAGCCCAGCTCGGCGAGGAGTTCGCGGACCTCTTCGGCGATGAACCGGAAGAAGTTCACGATGTACTCGGCCTTGCCGGAGAAGCGCTCGCGCAGCACCGGGTTCTGGGTGGCGATGCCGACCGGGCAGGTGTCCAGGTGACAGACGCGCATCATGACGCAGCCCGAGACGACGAGTGGCGCGGTCGCGAAACCGAACTCCTCGGCGCCGAGGAGCGCGGCGATGATGACGTCGCGGCCGGTCTTGAGCTGACCGTCGGTCTGTACGACGATGCGGTCGCGCAGGCCGTTGAGCAGCAGCGTCTGCTGGGTCTCGGCGAGGCCGAGCTCCCAGGGGCCGCCCGCGTGCTTCAGCGAGGTGAGCGGGGACGCGCCCGTGCCACCGTCGTGGCCGGAGATGAGGACGACGTCCGCGTGCGCCTTGGAGACGCCCGCGGCGACCGTGCCGACACCGACCTCGGAGACCAGCTTCACGTGGATGCGGGCCGCCGGGTTGGCGTTCTTCAGGTCGTGGATCAGCTGGGCGAGATCCTCGATGGAGTAGATGTCGTGGTGCGGCGGCGGCGAGATGAGGCCGACGCCCGGCGTCGAGTGACGCGTCTTGGCGACCCACGGGTAGACCTTGTGGCCGGGCAGCTGGCCGCCCTCGCCGGGCTTCGCGCCCTGCGCCATCTTGATCTGGATGTCGTCCGCGTTGACCAGGTACTCGCTGGTCACACCGAAGCGGCCGGACGCGACCTGCTTGATGGACGAGCGGCGCGCCGGGTCGTACAGCCGGTCCGCGTCCTCGCCGCCCTCACCGGTGTTGGACTTGCCGCCCAGCTGGTTCATGGCGATGGCGAGGGTCTCGTGCGCCTCCTTGGAGATGGAGCCGTACGACATGGCGCCGGTGGAGAAGCGCTTGACGATCTCGGACGCGGGCTCGACCTCGTCGAGCGGGATGGACTCGCGGCCGGAGGCGAAGCCGAACAGGCCGCGGAGCGTCATCAGCCGCTCGGACTGCTCGTTCACCCGGTCCGTGTACTTCTTGAAGATGTCGTACCGGCCGGAGCGCGCCGCGTGCTGGAGGCGGAAGACCGTGTCCGGGTCGAAGAGGTGCGGCTCGCCCTCACGGCGCCACTGGTACTCGCCGCCGATCTCCAGCTTGCGGTGCGAGGCGGAGATGCCGGACGCGGGATACGCCTTGGCGTGGCGGGCGGCGACCTCGGTGGCGACGACGTCGAGTCCGGCGCCGCCGATCTTGGTCGCGGTGCCGTTGAAGTACGTGTCGACGAAGGACTGGTCGAGGCCGACGGCCTCGAAGACCTGCGCGCCCCGGTAGGAGGCCACGGTCGAGATGCCCATCTTGGACATGACCTTCAGGACGCCCTTGCCGAGGGCGTAGATCAGGTTGCGGATGGCCTGCTCGGGCTCCAGGCCCTCGATGAAGGTGCCGGCGCGGACCAGGTCCTCGACGGACTCCATGGCGAGGTACGGGTTGACGGCGGCGGCGCCGTACCCGATGAGCAGCGCGACGTGGTGCACCTCGCGGACGTCACCGGCCTCGACGAGCAGCCCCACCTGAGTGCGCTGCTTGGTGCGGATGAGGTGGTGGTGGACGGCCGAGGTGAGCAGCAGCGACGGGATCGGGGCGTGCTCGGCGTCGGAGTGCCGGTCGGAGAGGACGATCAGCCGGGCACCGGCCTCGATGGCCGCGTCGGTCTCGTCGCAGATGTCCTTCAGCCGGGCGGCCAGCGCCTCGCCGCCACCGCCGACCCGGTAGAGGCCGGCGAGCGTCGCGGCCTTCATCCCCGGCATGTCGCCGTCGGCGTTGATGTGTATGAGCTTGGCCAGCTCGTCGTTGTCGATCACCGGGAACGGCAGCGTCACGCTGCGGCAGGCGGCCGCGGTGGGCTCCAGGATGTTGCCCGCGGGCCCGAGCGTGGAGCGCAGCGAGGTGACGAGCTCCTCGCGGATGGCGTCCAGCGGCGGGTTGGTGACCTGGGCGAAGAGCTGGGTGAAGTAGTCGAAGAGCAGCCTGGGGCGCGCGGAGAGCGCGGCGATCGGCGAGTCCGTGCCCATCGAGCCGAGCGGCTCGCCCGAGGTGCGGGCCATGGGCGCGAGGATGACGCGCAGCTCCTCCTCAGTGTAGCCGAAGGTCTGCTGGCGGCGGGTGACCGAGGCGTGGGTGTGCACGATGTGCTCGCGCTCGGGGAGGTCCTCGAGCTCGATCTCACCGCTCTCCAGCCACTCCTCGTACGGCTGCTCGGCGGCGAGGCCGGCCTTGATCTCGTCGTCCTCGATGATGCGGTGCTCGGCGGTGTCCACGAGGAACATCCGGCCGGGCTGCAGGCGGCCCTTGCGGACGACCTTCGCGGGGTCGATGTCCAGGACGCCGACCTCGGACGAGAGGACGACGAGGCCGTCGTCGGTCACCCAGTACCGGCCGGGGCGCAGACCGTTGCGGTCGAGGACCGCGCCGACCTGCGTGCCGTCGGTGAAGGTGACGCAGGCGGGGCCGTCCCAGGGCTCCATCATCGTCGCGTGGTACTGGTAGAAGGCCCGGCGTGCCGGGTCCATCGACTCGTGGTTCTCCCACGCCTCGGGGACCATCATCAGCACGGAGTGCGGGAGCGAGCGGCCGCCGAGGTGCAGGAGCTCCAGGACCTCGTCGAACGAGGCGGAGTCCGAGGCGTCGGGGGTGCAGAGGGGGAAGATCCGGTCCAGCTTCTGCGGTCCGAAGAGGTCGGACGCGAGCTGGGACTCGCGGGCCTTCATCCAGTTGCGGTTGCCCTTGACCGTGTTGATCTCGCCGTTGTGCGCGACGAAGCGGTACGGGTGGGCGAGCGGCCAGCTCGGGAAGGTGTTCGTCGAGAAGCGCGAGTGCACCAGCGCGACGGCGGTGGCGAAGCGGCGGTCGGAGAGGTCCGGGAAGAACGGTTCCAGCTGGCCCGTCGTGAGCATGCCCTTGTAGACGATCGTGCGGGCGGAGAGCGAGGGGAAGTAGACACCGGCCTCGCGCTCGGCGCGCTTGCGCAGGACGAATGCCTTGCGGTCGAGCGCGATGCCCGTCGCGGGGGCGTCCTGGCCGTCCGCCGCGTCGGCGACGAAGAGCTGGCGGAACTCGGGCATGGTGGCGCGGGCCAGGCTGCCCAGCAGGTCCGGGGTCACCGGGACGTCGCGCCAGCCGAGGACGGTGAGGCCTTCCTCGGCGGCCAGCGCCTCTATCCGGGAGACGGCGGCGGGGCTGTCGTCGAGCGGCAGGAAGCCGATGCCGACGGCGTACGCGCCCGCTTCGGGAAGCTCGAATGCGGTGGCCTCACGCAGGAAGGCATCGGGTACCTGGAGCAGGATTCCGGCGCCGTCGCCGGAGTCCGGCTCGGATCCGGTGGCGCCGCGGTGTTCGAGATTGCGCAGTACGGTCAGCGCCTGCTCGACCAGCTCGTGGCTGGCCACGCCGGTAAGAGTGGCCACGAACCCGACACCGCAGGCATCGTGTTCGTTGCTGGGGTCGTACATCCCCTGCGGGGCGGGGCGACCCTCCATGGGCGACCAGGCGTGGATGCGCATCGGCTCTCCCGTCGTCGTCGTGGCATATGCAAGTGCATAGGGACGACGTTGGCCCTCTGCGAAATTTCGAGCAGGTTACATGATGGAATGCTTCTCGAAAAGCGGATGTTTCATTCCAGCATGCGGACACCGCAGAGCGGTGGAAGCGGGGGCGACACGGCCGGAGTCAGCGTCCGTGGGCCCGGAACGGAGCAGGCGACGTTGCCTGCGGCGTTCCCCGCTTATGCCCGGTGGTCCGGGGCTCGAAACCGCCCGGTAACCGATACCTATGATGCGGGACGCATAATGTCTCACTCCGTCGCGCCGAAGGCCACCCCTTCAGCCCGTCAGCCCACCGCGGTACCGAACAGCGTGCCGAGCGCGTAGGTGATCCCGGCCGCCGCCCCGCCCAGCGCCAGCTGCCGGAGCCCGCTGTACCACCAGGAGCGTGCGGTGACCCGCGCCACCACGGCGCCGCAGCCGAAGAGCCCGATCAGCGCCAGCAGCAGGGCCGGCCAGAGCGCGGTGGCGCCGAGGAGGTACGGCAGCAGCGGGAGCAGCGCACCCAGCGCGAAGGCGCCGAAGGACGACACCGCGGCGACCAGCGGGGAAGGAAGGTCGTCCGGGTCGATGCCCAGCTCCTCCCTGGCATGGATCTCCAGTGCCTGCTCGGGGTCCCGGGAGAGCTGTTCGGCGACCGCGGCCGCCAGCCCGGGCTCCACCCCGCGCGATACGTAGAGCGCTGCGAGCTCCTTCATCTCGTCCAGCGGGTGCTTGCGCAACTCCCCCCGCTCGACTTCGAGTTCGGCCTGTACGAGCTCGCGCTGCGAGGCGACCGAGGTGTACTCGCCCGCAGCCATCGAGAAGGCTCCGGCCGCCAGTCCCACCAGCCCGGTGATCACGATGGTGCGGTGCGAGACGTCGCCGCCCGCGACCCCGGTCATCAGCGCGAGGTTGGAGACCAGTCCGTCCATCGCACCGAAGACGGCAGGGCGCAGCCAGCCGCCATTGACATCCCGGTGGGTGTGGTTGTCGCGGTGCGCCTCGTGCAGCGCCGCCTCGTTCTCCATGATGGACATCGGTCCCCGCCCTCTCTTTTCGTCAGCACCCCCACGCCGCACAGCGACCCGGGAACACACTCGAAAGTACGCACGAAAAATGGCCTCCGCCAGCAAGGAAGGCCGTACTTACCAGGGGTGCGGAGGGCCGGGACCAGCCCGGATGCGATCTCCCCGAAAGACCATGGAGACATGGATCACACGACAGGCGCGTTGACGCCCCGGAGACGGGTTCGCACTATCTGTAAACGTTTCGCCGAGCGCCCGGGGTGTCCATCGCGTCCGTCCCCACCGACGCGGTCGTGGAGGGCGAGCTCGCGGCGGTCCCTGCTCCGCGCCTCCACCGCGCCGGCGACCGGCCCGGAGAACCCGAGGTCCGTATGAGTCTCACCGCAGCCCGTGGCAAAGACGCCGTGGGCCACCGCGGCGCCCCACCGCCCCGCACCCCCGACCAGCGCAAGCGGGCGCTCGGTCTGGACCGGGGAGCCTGGTTCCTGCTGGCGCCCGCCCTGATCCCGATCCTGGTGCTCAGCGTGGGTCCGCTGCTGTACGGCTTCTCGCTCGCCTTCACCGACGCACAGGCCGGGCGCACGACGCCGACCCGGTTCACCGGGTTCGCCAACTTCGCCGACCTGCTGCACGACACGCTGTTCTGGGAGTCGTTCAGGACCGGCGTCGTCTGGGCCGTCAGTGTCACCGCGCTGCAGTTCGCGATGGCGCTGGGACTTGCCCTGCTGCTCAACGAGAACCTGCGCCTCCGCTGGCTGGCGCGCACGCTCGCGCTGGTCCCCTGGGCCATGCCCGAGGTGGTCGTCGGGATCATGTGGCGCCTCGTGTACCACCCGGACGCGGGCATTCTCAACAGGACACTGACGCAGCTGCACCTGATCAGCGACAACGTCGACTGGCTGACCAGCCTCCCGGTCGCGCTCCCGGCCGTCATCGTGGTCGGCGTGTGGGCTGGGATGCCGCAGACCACCGTGGTGCTGCTGGCCGGGCTGCAGAACGTGCCGGTGGAACTGAAGGAGGCCGCACAGCTCGACGGCGCCGGCCTGTGGCGCCGCTTCACCACCGTGACCTGGCCGGCCCTCGGACCGGTGGCCGCCGCCGTGACCGCGCTGAACTTCATCTGGAACTTCAACTCGTTCGGCCTGGTCTATGTACTGACACAGGGAGGCCCCGGCGGTAGGACCCGGCTGCCGATGCTCTTCTCGTACGAAGAGGCCTTCACCTACGGCCAGTTCGGCTACGCGGCCGCGATGGGCCTGGTGATGGTGGCCCTCATCGCCGTCCTCCTCACCGCGTTCCTGCGCAAGAAGCTCAAGGAGGAGGCGGCATGAGCGTCCCCGCACGGATCCGCGTCCGGCGGACGGCCGGCCGCACCGGTCAGTACCTGGCCCTCCTGTGCTACCTGGTCTTCCTCGCGTTCCCGCTGGTGTGGCTGGTGTCCACCGCGTTCAAGTCCCCCCGTGAACTGGGATCGATCAGCCCCACCTGGCTCCCCCGGCATCCGACCCTGGACAACTTCAGAGCCGCCTTCGACGCGCAGCCGCTGCTGCACTCCGCGCTCAACAGCCTGATCGTGGCGGGCGGCGCGACGGTGATCTCGGTGGTGCTCGCGGTGCCCGCCGCGTATGTCCTGGTCCGCTTCCGCAGCCGGATGTCCACGGTGGCCAACGGCTGGGTGCTGGTCAGCCAGATGTTCCCGTTCGTACTCGTCATCATCCCGCTGTTCCTGGTGCTGAAGAACCTGCACCTGATCGACTCGCTCGCCGGCCTGACCGGGGTGTACGTGGTCTGGAACCTGCCGTTCTCGCTCTGGATGCTCCAGGGGTACGTCAAGGCCGTGCCGGCCACGCTGGAGGAGGCCGCGGCCGTCGACGGCGCGGGACGGCTGCGGACCCTGGTCAGTGTGGTCCTGCCGCTGCTCACCCCGGGGCTGGTCGCCACCGCGATGTTCACCTTCGTCACCGCCTGGAACGAGTTCTTCTTCGCCCTCGTACTGCTCAAGTCCCCGGAGAACCAGACGATGTCCGTGATCCTCACCCGTTTCATCGGCGCCGAAGGCGTCGCCGACCTGGGGCCGCTCGCCGCGGCCTCCGTCATCGCCACCCTCCCCAGCCTGCTCTTCTTCGCGCTGCTCCAGCGCAGACTGGTCGGCGGCATGCTCGCAGGGGCGGTGAAGGGCTGATGCGCACCCGGATCCGTACCGCGGTGACGGCGCTGGCCGCCGCTGCCGGGCTCGTCCTCGTCACCGGCTGCGGCCAGGGGAAGAGCGACGACTCCTCGGGCCGTGTCACACTCCAGTTCCTCAGCCTGGCCTGGCAGAAGGACTCGGTGGCCGCCAACAAGGCGCTGGTCGCGCAGTGGAACGGACAGCACCCCGATGTCCACGTCAGATATGTGCAGGGCAGCTGGGACGGGATCCACGACCAGCTGCTCACCTCCTTCGAGGGCGGCCGGGCGCCGGACATCATCCATGACGACGCGTCGGACCTCACCGACTTCGCGTACGGCGGCTACCTCGCCGACCTGCGCGGGATGCTGCCCACATCGCTGAAGAAGGACATCCCGCGCCAGTCGTGGTCCATGACCACCTTCGGCAAGGGGGTCTACGGCGTGCCGTTCCTCCAGGAGCCGCGCGTGATGGTCGCCGCCACCAGGCTGCTCAGGGCGTCCGGTGTACGGATCCCGACCGCCGAACGCCCCTGGAGCTGGCCGGAGTTCGAGCAGGCCGCCAAGAAGCTCACGGTGCGGGGAGCGGGCGGAAGGACGCAACGGTACGGAGTCGCCTGGTCGATGAAGGAGCCGGTGAGCCAGTCCGTCAACAGCTCCGCGTCCACCGGCGGACAGATCTTCAAGAAGACGGGCGGCAAGAACAAGGTGAGCTTCGACGCCGCCGACTCGGCGGTGTCCCAGGTCATCAACCGGCAGATCAACCAGGACCACACCGCCCCCAGGAGCAGTCTGGGCATGGGCGGTTCGGACACCCTGCCGGGCTTCTTCGCGGGCCGGTACGCCATGGTGCCGCTGAACTTCTCCTTCCGGCAGCAGGTCCAGCAGCAGGCGCCGAAGGGCTTCGGCTGGACCGTGCTGCCGATGCCCGCGGGGAGCGGACCGGGTGGCAGCTCGCAGGGGGTCGTCCCGCAGACCCTCTCGGTCGCGCAGGACTCCCGGCACAAGCAGGCGGCGGTCGACTTCGTCTCGTTCCTCACCCAGGGCAAGAACGCCGCGCGCCTCGCCCTCGGCGACTGGCTGCTGCCGAGCAGCCGCTCGGCGCTGAAGGACCCGGCACTGCGCACCCCCGAGAACGGCTGGCGTACCGGCAGTCGGATGTCCGGCGACCTGGTCCCCTCCCCCGCACTCGGGGTGCGGGGCTACGCGGAATGGAAGGACAAGATCGCCACCCCTGCCTTCCAGGAGTACTACAACGGCTCGATCGGTCTGAACTCGCTGCGCTCCGAGCTCACCGGCGACGGCCAGCGGGTCCTCGACCGGTACCAGCGCTGACGCCTCCCGTGCCGGTCAGCCCTTCTCGGCCTGCGCTTCCGCCTTGACTCCGTCCGGCTCCGCCGTCCCGGCTGCCTCGTCGTGTGCGTCGGGACCCGCGTGACCGTCGGTGTCCTCGCCGTCGGCGTCCCGGGTTTCTCCGCCCTGGGCGTCCTCGGCCGCATCGACGGCGGCGGCCCCGACGGTGGCGGGCTCGACGGTCTCCTCACGGCCCGGCCGCAGCTTCGACGAGACGACCAAGTACGTCACGGCGAGCAGGAACATGATCAGCGCGGTCCAGTCGTTGAGCCGCAGCCCCAGGATGTGGTGCGCGTAGTCGACCCGCATGTGCTCGATCCAGGCGCGGCCCACGCAGTACGAAGCGACATACAGCGCGAACGCCCGCCCGTGGCCGAGCGTGAAGCGGCGGTCCGCCCAGATGACGAGGAGGCCGACGCCGACGCACCAGAGCGACTCGTAGAGGAAGGTCGGGTGGTACGTCCCGGCGACCCTGTCGGTGCCTTCGCTGATCTTCAGCGCCCAGGGCAGATCGGTCGGCTTGCCGTACAGCTCCTGGTTGAACCAGTTGCCCCAGCGGCCGATGGCCTGGGCGAAGGCGAGGCCCGGAGCCAGTGTGTCGGCCCATGCGGGGAGCGGGATCCCGCGGCGGCGGCAGCCGATCCAGGCGCCGACCGCGCCGAGCGCGACCGCGCCCCAGATACCCAGGCCGCCTTCCCAGATCTTGAAGGCGTCGACCCAGTCCCGGCCACTGCTGAAGTACAGCTCGTAGTCGGTGATGACGTGGTAGAGCCGCCCGCCGACCAGGCCGAAGGGCACGGCCCAGACCGCGATGTCGGCCACGGTGCCCGCGCTGCCGCCCCGGGCGACCCAGCGCTTGTTGCCGTACCAGACGGCGACGAAGACACCGATGATGATGCAGAACGCGTAGCCGCGCAGCGGGATCGGTCCGAGATGGATCACGCCGGTCGACGGACTGGGGATGAAGGCAAGGTTCATGGCACCGCAGACGCTACATGGCCGGGCGGGCCGTCGGACCACCCGCCCGGCAACGTATGCGTAACAAGGCCCGCTCCCGGTGGGCTCAGGCCGCGGGCGCCGGTGAGACCGTGCCCGCCTTCTTGCCCTGGTTGGCCTCGGTCACCCACTTCTTCAGATTGGCGGGCGAGATCTGCTCGTTCCCCTTCTTGGGGAAGACCGACTGGCCGTTGAGTTCGACGGTCGGGGTACCGCTGAAGCCGCCCTTCTGGAAGGCCGCGTTCGAGCGCTTCACCCAGCTGTCGTGCTTCCCGCTGTTCACACAGGAAGTGAAGGCGGCCGTCCTCAGCCCCTTGACCTTCCCCGCCAGCTCGATCAGCTTGCTGTTCTGCGCATAGGGGTCCTGGGTCTCCTCGGGCTGGTTCTCGTAGAGCACGTCGTGGTAGGCGGGGAACTTCCTCTCGTCCTGCGCGCAGGCGGCCGCGTTGGCCGCGCGCAGCGAGCCCGTGCCGCCCATGTTGCTGTCGATGAGCGTGGCGATGTGGTACTCGACCTTCAGCCGGCCGGACTTCTCCAGCTCGTGGACGGTGCTGCGGAAGCCGTTCTCGAACTGGCCGCAGGCCGGGCAGCGGAAGTCCTCCCAGACGGTGAGCGTGGACGGTGCGTCGCTCGCGCCCACCGGCACCGCCAGGCTGTCCTTCCCCGTCGCACCACTCGGCACGGTGAGGGGGCTGTTCGCGCTGGAACCGCCGCTGTCCTTGCCGGTGTTGGCCGCGACCACTCCGATCACCGCGGCCAGCGCCAGCACCCCCACCACGGAGCCGCCGACGATCATTCCGCGCTTGCGCCGGTCACGGGCCTTCTGCTTCTCGCGCTCTTCGACGAGCCGCTCTCGGGCGGCCCTCTTCGCGTCTCGGTTCTTCTCGCTCACACCCGCAGCAACGAACCGGGGAGGCACGAGCGTGCCTCCCCGGTCCCAGTTCCACCCGTACGAGCGACGGCGTCAGCTTCGGCGTACGCCCTTGGCCAGGTCGCCCGCCAGTTCGCGGACGGCCTCCAGACCGGCTGCGCCGTTCTCCGCGTCGAGCATCCGCTTGACGAACGCGGAACCGACGATCACCCCGTCGGCGAATCCCGCGACCTCGGCGGCCTGTTCGGCGTTGGAGACCCCGAGCCCCACGCACACCGGCAGCTCGGTGGTGGCGCGGGTGCGCCGTACGAGCTCCTGCGCCTGCTCGCCCACGGAGTTCCTGGTGCCGGTGACCCCCATCAGCGAGGCCGCGTAGACGAAGCCGGACCCGGCCGCGGTGATCGTCGCCAGCCGTTCGTCCCTGCTGCTCGGCGCGACGACGAAGACGGTCGCGAGACCGTGCTTCTCCGCGTGCTCGCGCCACAGCGCGGACTCCTGGACCGGCAGGTCGGGCAGGATGCACCCGGCGCCGCCCGCCTCGGCCAGTTCGGCGGTGAACCTCTCGACGCCGTACCGGTCGACGGGGTTCCAGTACGTCATGACGAGGATGGGCGCGCCGGTGGCCTCGTACCCCTCGCGCACCGTGCGCAGGACGTCGGCGATCTTCACCCCGCCCTTGAGCGCGATGTCGTCGGCGGTCTGGATGACCGGTCCGTCGAGGACCGGGTCGCTGTGCGGCAGCCCCACCTCGACGATGTCGGCGCCGCCCTCGATGACGGCCTTCACCGCCGCGATACCGCCGTCGACCGTGGGGAAACCGGCCGGGAGGTACGCGATGAGCGCCGCCCGGTCCTCGGCCTTCGCCCCGGCCAGGACCGAACTCAGGAGCTCTGTGTTGCCGCCGTGCCCGCTGTTTCCGCTCACTTGGCCGCCACCTCCGCATCCACGTCGTACAGCCCGAAGTAACGGGCAGCCGTGTCCATGTCCTTGTCACCGCGGCCGGACAGGTTGACCACGATCAGCCCGTCCTTGCCCAGCTCCTTGCCGAGGTCCAGCGCACCGGCCAGCGCGTGCGCCGACTCGATGGCCGGGATGATGCCCTCGGTGCGCGACAGCAGCCGCAGCGCCTGCATCGCCTCGTCGTCGGTCACCGCGCGGTACTCGCCCCGTCCGACGTCCTTCAGATAGGCGTGCTCCGGGCCGATGCCCGGGTAGTCGAGCCCGGCCGAGATCGAGTACGGCTCGGTGATCTGGCCCTCCTCGTCCTGGAGTACGTACGAACGGGAGCCGTGCAGGATCCCCGGCTCGCCGGCGGAGAGCGTGGCCGCGTGCTCGCCGGTCGCGATGCCGTGTCCTGCGGGCTCGAAGCCGACCAGCCGCACCGAGGTGTCCGGGATGAACGCGTGGAAGAGCCCGATGGCGTTGGAGCCGCCGCCCACGCACGCGGCGACGGCGTCGGGGAGCCGGCCCGCGCGCTCCAGGATCTGCCGCCGCGCCTCGACGCCGATCACCCGGTGGAAGTCACGCACCATCGCGGGGAAGGGGTGCGGTCCGGCGACCGTACCGAAGAGGTAGTGCGTGCGGTCCACATTGGCGACCCAGTCGCGGAACGCCTCGTTGATGGCGTCCTTGAGGGTGCGGCTGCCGGACTTCACGGCGACGACCTCCGCGCCGAGCATCCGCATCCTGGCGACGTTGAGCGCCTGGCGCTCGGTGTCGATCTCGCCCATGTAGATGGTGCATTCGAGACCGAACAGGGCACAGGCGGTCGCCGTGGCGACGCCGTGCTGACCGGCCCCGGTCTCGGCGATGACCCGGGTCTTGCCCATGCGCTTGGTCAGCAGGGCCTGGCCGAGGACGTTGTTGATCTTGTGGGAGCCGGTGTGGTTGAGGTCCTCGCGCTTGAGGAACATCCGCACGCCACCGGCGTGTTCGGCGAACCGCGGCACCTCGGTGAGGGCGCTCGGCCGGCCGGTGTAGTTGACCATGAGGTCGTTGAGCTCGGCCGCGAAGGCCGGGTCGGCCTTGGCCTTGTCGTACTCGACGGCGACCTCGTCCACCGCGGCGACGAGCGCCTCGGGGATGAACTTGCCGCCGAACTCGCCGAAGTAGCCCTCGGCGCTGGGGATCCGGCCGTCCGGATCCGGGATGAAGAACTCTGAAGACATGCGTGATCTCCGCAGGTACGTAAGGGGTGGTACGCAGGAGGTGAGTGGCGTTGCTGAGCTGTCCGCTCAGCGGCGCCATCGCATGCCGTTGATCTGGCCGGGCTCGGAGCCGATGTGGTAGCGCACCCGTCGCCCGTGCACCCGCCGTGCGGGCGCACGGCAGCCGCGGGGCTTGCACCCACGCGAGAGACGGGCGATGGCCATGCCGGGTCAGTCCCGTCCGTGGCGCAGCGCCGGGTGGGCGCCGGCGGCGACCAGGTCGGCGACGGCCCCCTTCGGGTCGCGGCCGGTGACCAGGGACTCGCCGACCAGCACGGCGTCGGCGCCCTCGTTGGCGTAGGCGATCAGGTCGTGCGGGCCGCGGACACCGGACTCGGCGACCTTGACCACGTGCGAGGGGATCTCGGGGGCGACGCGCTCGAACGTGCCGCGGTCGACCTTGAGGTCCTTGAGGTTCCGTGCGTTGACCCCGATGATCCGGGCTCCGGCGGCGACCGCGCGCTCGGCCTCGTCCTCGTCGTGGACCTCGACCAGCGGGGTCAGCCCGATGGACTCGGCGCGCTCGATCAGCGAGACGAGCGCCTCCTGCTCCAGGGCCGCGACGATCAGGAGCACCAGGTCGGCGCCGTACGCGCGCGCCTCCCAGAGCTGGTACGCGGTGACGATGAAGTCCTTGCGCAGGACCGGGATGTCGACCTTGGCGCGGACGGCCTCCAGGTCGGCCAGCGATCCGCCGAAGCGGCGCTGCTCGGTCAGCACGGAGATGACGGACGCGCCGCCCGCCTCGTAGTCGGCGGCGAGCGCGGCGGGGTCGGCGATGGCGGCCAGCGCGCCCTTCGAGGGGCTGGAGCGCTTGACCTCGCAGATGACCTTCACGCTGTCACCGCGCAGCGCGGCGACGCCGTCCTTGGCCTGGGGAGCCTTCGCGGCGCGGTCCTTGAGCTCGTCGAGGCTGACGCTCGCCTGCCGCTCCGCGAGGTCGGCGCGTACGCCTTCGATGATCTCGTCGAGCACACTCACGCGAGCGGCCCCCTTCCGGGACGTGTGGATGGATCAGGATCAGCCATGGCGATGGTATCCGCAGAAGACCCGGCACCCCGCATC
Organism: Streptomyces sp. NBC_01471; assembly: GCF_041438865.1. Lineage (NCBI taxonomy): Bacteria > Bacillati > Actinomycetota > Actinomycetes > Kitasatosporales > Streptomycetaceae > Streptomyces > Streptomyces sp. NBC_01471. Next base: position 6,176,301 of record NZ_CP109450.1, on the reverse strand, counting down.
CGGCCGGTGCGAGTTCCGGTCCGTGGACACTCACGGCGCCAGGAAGGACCCCATGGGGAGGTTGCGCAGCACGCTGAAGACCAGGGCGACGGCGCCGATCCCCCACCAGAGGGCCGGCCGGATCGTGAATCGCGCGGACCGACCCCGTACGGCGCGAATCAGCCACACCACCATGACCACGGCGAAGACGCCGTACCCGACGACAGCGAGCGCGTTGTCACCGAGGGCCGCCACGAAGTCGCCGTGGGCGACGGCGTGGGCACTGCGCAGACCGCCGCAGCCCGGGCAGTAGATGCCGGTGACCGCGTACAGCGGGCAGACCGGGTAGTGACCGGGGTGATTGGGGTCGACCGCCCCGACATAGGTGAAGGCGGCGGCGACCGCGGCCAGCGTGCCGGCCGGTACGAGCAGCCTGCGTACGAGCGGCTCCGGGGCCGCGGGTCCGGGGTGTCCGGGAGCCGGGGGCCAGGCCGGCTGCTGGGCAGGGGCCGGGGCACGGAGAGCGGCAGGGGCCGCGTTGGGGTCCACTCGGCGATTCTCCCTGTTCGTACGGGAAGGCGCAGCTCATAGGAGAAGGCGCAGCCCGGGTTGCCGGACTGCGCCCGCAGGACGGTGCTCGCGGGGAGGGCCGTCAGTGCGCCTGCGCCTGGGCGGCCCGGGCCCTGGCCTGGATGAAGGCCTCGGACTCCTTCGGCATGCCGAGACCCGCGGCCTTCATGCCGAGCCCGACGACGCCGCCGAGAACCACGACGACGAGTCCGACGACGACCCCGACCGGGCTGGCCATCACCATGAAGGCGCCCGAGACGCAGAAGCCGATGAAGGCGATGATGACGCCGGTCCAGGCGGCCGGGGTGTGTCCGTGGCTGGTGCCCGCCATGAGTTGCTCCTCGTTGCTGTGTGTCCAGGCCCTGTCCGGGCCGAATGTTCCTCGGTCGCCCGTCCCGGCCGTGGCCCGGCCGGGCGCCGGAAGCTCACGCCCATTGTCGCGCACCGCCGCGCCGGGGGATGAGCTGGGGGGTGAGCTGTCCGTCACGCTCCCCGCGTGGGGTCCTCGCCGCGGTCGAGCGCCTTCCAGATCTCCTCGGGGCGCTCCGGGTCCGGAGCCGTGCGCGGCCTGCGCGGCCGCGGGGTGCCGTCGCGCTCGTACCGGCTGGACATGGTGGGCCACTGCTTGCCGTAGCGGAGGGCGAGCAGGCCGGCGAAGAGGATCAGCAGGCTGCCGAACGCGGCCACGTAGGGCCAGGCCGTGTGCGAGAGCGCCTCGATGGTGGTGGCGGTGTTCCCGGCGGTGGTGGCCGCCTTCTCGTCCAGGGCCGAGCTGTCGCTCGCTCCGGCGACGGCTGCCACGGCCGCGCCCGCCCCGCAGAGCGCGAGCAGCGCGGAGACGAAGAGGCGGCCCGCGCTGCGCACCGCGAAGACGGCGACGAGAGCGGCGAGACCGACGATCGCGAGGGCCGTGGGCACCCCGGTGACATCGCCTCCGTCGGCCGTCAGCGGCAGGGCGCCGCCGCCGACCGGGGCGTTGCCCCGGGCCCAGGTCTGCCCGGAGGCGAGGAGGACGACGGCAGCGCCGACTGCGCCGAGTAGCAGAGCGGTGGCAAGACTGCGGCGGCTGCCCGGGGAGGCTGCGGCCGGTCCTGCTTCGGATCGGGGCTGGGGTACGGCACTCACGCCCTCCACTATCCCCTATGCCCCGAAGGCCGGGTGAGGCGGTTGGCCGAACCGACGGCGCGGAGTACGGCGGCCGCCTTGTTGCGGCACTCGTTGTCCTCGGAGACCGGATCGGAATCGGCGACCACGCCCGCCCCGGCCTGGACATAGGCGGTGCCGTCGCGCAGCAGCGCCGTGCGGATGGCGATGGCGGTGTCGGAGTCGCCCGCGAAGTCGAGGTAGCCGACGCAGCCCCCGTAGAGCCCGCGCCGGGTGGGCTCCAGCTCGTCGATGATCTGCAGCGCGCGCGGCTTGGGAGCGCCGGAGAGCGTGCCGGCGGGGAAGCACGAGGTGAGGACGTCGAAGGCGGTGCGCCCCTCGGCGACCCGGCCCGTCACGGTGGACACGATGTGCATGACGTGGGAGTACTTCTCGACCGACATGAAGTCGACGACCTCGACGGAGCCCGGCTCACAGACCCGCCCGAGGTCGTTGCGTCCGAGGTCGACCAGCATCAGGTGCTCGGCGCGCTCCTTCGGGTCGGCGAGCAGCTCGTCGGCGAGTTCCTGGTCCTCGCGGGGGGTCGCTCCGCGGTGCCGGGTCCCGGCGATGGGGTGCACCATGGCGCGCCCGTCCTCGACCTTGACCAGCGCCTCGGGGCTGGAGCCGACGACGTCGAAGCCGTCGAAGCGGAAGAGGTACATGTACGGCGAGGGGTTGGTGGCGCGCAGTACCCGGTAGACGTCCAGCGCGCTCGCCGTGCAGGCGGTCTCGAAACGCTGGGACGGCACGACCTGGAAGGCCTCCCCCGCCCTGATGCGCTCCTTGATGTCCTCGACCACGTCCTGGTAGTCCTTGCCGCCCCAGAGCGCGGTGTACTCGGGAAGCTCGGACGCGGGCAGCACGGCGGGCGCGGTCCCGGCGGGACGCGTGAGGTCGGCCTCCATGGCGTCGAGCCGGGCCACGGCGTCGGCGTACGCCTCGTCGACGCCGGTGTCGAGGTCGTTGTGGTTGATCGCGTTGGCGATCAGCATGACCGTGCCCGCCCAGTGGTCGAGCACGGCGAGGTCCGAGGTGAGCAGCATGGTCAGCTCGGGAAGCTTCAGGTCGTCCCGCTCGCCGGGTCCGACCTTTTCGAGACGGCGCACGATGTCGTAGCCGAGGTAGCCGACCATGCCGCCGGTGAAGGGCGGCAGGCCGCCCGCGAGGTCGCGCGGGGTGTGCAGCGCCTCGACGGTGGCGCGCAGTGCCTGCAGCGGGTCGCCGTCGACCGGCACGCCGACCGGCGGGGCGCCCTCCCAGTGGGTGGCGCCGTCGCGCTCGGTGAGGGTGGCGGCGGACCGTACGCCGATGAAGGAGTAGCGGGACCAGGTGCGCCCGTTCTCGGCGGACTCCAGGAGGAAGGTGCCCGGGCGCTCGGCGGCGAGCTTCCGGTAGAGACCCACCGGGGTGTCTCCGTCGGCGAGGAGGGTGCGGCTGACGGGGATGACGCGGCGGTCGGCGGCGAGCTTGCGGAAGGTCTCCAGGTCCATGGCGGAAGTCTAGGGGCCGCGGCCGGGCCCCTGATCAGCGCGACCGCCGTCTCAGCCGAGCAGGATGTCCGCGTCGAAGCAGGTCCGCTCACCCGTGTGGCAGGCCGCGCCGACCTGGTCCACCTTCACCAGGACCGTGTCGGCGTCGCAGTCGAGGGCGACCGACTTGACGTGCTGCACGTGCCCGGACGTGTCGCCCTTGACCCAGTACTCCCGGCGGCTGCGCGACCAGTACGTGCAGCGGCCGGTGGTGAGGGTGCGGTGCAGGGCCTCGTCGTCCATCCAGCCGAGCATCAGTACCTCGCCGGTGTCGTACTGCTGGGCGATGGCCGGCACCAGGCCGTCCGCGCTGCGCTTGAGGCGCGCGGCGATGGCGGGGTCGAGACTGCTGGACTGCGGTGTGCTGGGCGTGCTGCTCATGGGTCCATTGTGCCGCCCGCGCGAGGCCCGGCAGACCCGGCCGCCCACCACAGTCCACTGGGCGGAACGGCGCGCGCGGCCGTACGCTGGCGGGCATGTCGACCCATGCCAAGCGCGAACGACTTCTCCTCGCCGACCTGTTGGAGGCGGCGGGTCCCGGCGCCCCGACGCTCTGCGAGGGCTGGAAGACCCGCGATCTCGCCGCCCATGTGGTGGTACGCGAGCGGCGGCTCGACGCGGCGGGCGGGATCATGATCGGCGCGCTCAAGGGGCGTCTCGACCGGGTCCAGGGCGAATTCGCCGCGAAGCCGTACGAGGAGCTGATCCAGCTGATCCGTACGGGGCCGCCCAAGTTCTCCCCGTACTCGCTCAAGCAGGTGGACGAGGGCGCCAACGCCGTCGAGTTCTTCGTGCACGCCGAGGACGTCCGCCGGGCGCAGCCCGACTGGTCGCCCCGCGAGGTGGACCCGGTGTTCGCCGAGGCTCTGTGGCGGCGGCTGGAGAAGGCGGCCAGGCTGATGGGGCGCAAGGCTCCGGTGGGTCTCGTGCTGCGGCGGCCGGACGGTCAGACCGCGGTCGCGCACCGCGGCACGCCGGTGGTGACGGTCACCGGGGAGCCGGGCGAGCTGACGATGTTCGCCTTCGGGCGGCAGGACGCGGCGAAGGTGGAGGTCGACGGGGACCCGGAGGCCTCGGCCAGGGCGATCGAGGCCAGGCTCGGCATGTGAGCGGCCGGCCGGCGGCCCCTGGGGGAGGCGGCCGACCGGGCCTGCGGCGCTACCTGACCGGGTGACCGGCCTGCCTCAGCTCGTCCTTGACCTGGGAGATCCGCAGGTCACCGAAGTGGAAGACCGATGCGGCGAGCACCGCGTCGGCGCCCGCGCCGACGGCCGGAGGGAAGTGCCCCAGGGCGCCCGCGCCGCCGCTCGCGATGACCGGGACGGTGACGTGTGCGCGTACCGCCGCGATCATCTCGGTGTCGTAGCCGTCCCTGGTGCCGTCGGCGTCCATGGAGTTGAGCAGGATCTCGCCCGCCCCGAGCTCGGCCGCCCGGTGCGCCCACTCGACGGCATCGATCCCGGTGCCCCGGCGGCCGCCGTGCGTGGTGACCTCGAAGGTGCCGTCGGCGGTGCGGCGCGCGTCGACCGAGAGGACGAGCACCTGGCGCCCGAAGCGCTCGGCGATCTCGCTGATGAGTTCCGGGCGGGCGATGGCCGCGGTGTTCACGCCGACCTTGTCCGCGCCGGCCCGCAGCAGCTTGTCGACGTCCTCGGTGGTGCGGACGCCGCCGCCGACCGTGAGCGGGATGAAGACCTGCTCGGCGGTACGGCGCACCACGTCGTACGTCGTCTCGCGGTTGCCGGACGAGGCGGTGATGTCGAGGAAGGTCAGCTCGTCGGCGCCCTCGGCGTCGTAGAGCCTGGCCATCTCGACGGGGTCGCCCGCGTCCCGGAGGTTCTGGAAGTTGACGCCCTTGACGACGCGGCCGTTGTCCACGTCCAGGCAGGGAATGACCCGTACGGCGAGTGTCATGCGCGCTCCCTGCGGTACGCCTCCACCTCGACCTCGACGACCAGGCTGGGGTCGACGAAACCGGAGACGATGATCATTGACGCGGCGGGGCGCACCGCGCCGAACCGCTCCTTGTGGGCGCGGCCGACGTCGTCCACGTCGCGGGCGTGCGTGACGTACATCCGGGTGCGGACCACGTGCTCGGCGCCGAGGCCGAGCTCCCTGAGCGCGTCGACGGCGACACCGAAGGCGGTGACGGCCTGTTCGTACGGTCCGCCCTCCGCGATCCGGCCGTTGGCCATGGCGGTGCAGCCGGCGACCAGCACCAGGCCGCTGGGGAGCTCCACGGCGCGGGAGCAGCCGATGGACTCCTCCCACGGGCCGCCGGAGGCGATACGGCGTACGCCGTCGTCCGTGGCGCCTTCGCTCATGCCGCCACCGCTACCGCTTCGAGGGCCTCTTCCAGGGTGAACGCCTTGGCGTACAGCGCCTTGCCGACGATGGCGCCCTCGACACCCGAGGGGACGAGCGAGGAGATGGCCCGCAGGTCGTCGAGCGAGGAGACGCCGCCGGAGGCGACGACGGGCTTGTCCGTGGCCGCGCAGACGTTCTTCAGGAGCTCCAGGTTGGGGCCCTGGAGGGTGCCGTCCTTGGCGATGTCGGTGACCACGTAGCGGCCGCAGCCCTCGGAGTCGAGGCGGGCGAGCGTCTCGTAGAGGTCGCCGCCGTCACGGGTCCAGCCGCGGCCCCGCAGGGTCGTACCGCGTACGTCGAGGCCGACCGCGATCTTGTCGCCGTGCTCGGCGATGATCTTCGCGACCCACTCGGGGGTCTCCAGCGCCGCGGTGCCGAGGTTGACCCGGGTACAGCCGGTGGCGAGCGCGGCGGCCAGGGAGGCGTCGTCGCGGATGCCGCCGGAGAGTTCGACCTTGATGTCCATCGCCGAGGTGACCTCGGAGATCAGCTTCCGGTTGTCGCCGGTGCCGAAGGCGGCGTCGAGGTCGACCAGGTGCAGCCACTCGGCGCCCGACCGCTGCCAGGCGAGCGCTGCCTCCAGCGGGGAGCCGTAGGAGGTCTCGGAGCCGGACTCGCCGTGGACGAGGCGGACCGCCTGGCCGTCCCGGACGTCGACGGCGGGGAGGAGTTCGAGCTTCTTCTGCAAGGCGGACATCAGAGGGTTCCGATCCAGTTGGTCAGCAGCTGGGCGCCGGCGTCGCCGGACTTCTCGGGGTGGAACTGGGTGGCCGACAGGGCGCCGTTCTCGACGGCCGCGACGAAGCGCTCGCCGTGCGTGGCCCAGGTGACGCGCGGGGCACGGATGTTGGCGTTGGTGACTTCGAGCGACCAGTCGTGCGCCGCGTAGGAGTGCACGAAGTAGAAGCGCGCCCCGGCGTCGAGCCCGGCGAAGAGCTCGGTGTCCGCCGGGGCTTCCACGGTGTTCCACCCCATGTGCGGGACGACGTCGGCCTTGAGCGGGCCGACCGTGCCGGGCCACTCGTCGAGGCCCTCGGTCTCCACGCCGTGCTCGATGCCGCGCTCGAACAAAATCTGCATCCCGACACAGATCCCCATGACCGGTCGGCCGCCGGCCAGCCTGCGGCCGACGATCCAGTCGCCGCGGGCCTCCTTGAGCCCCTTCATGCAGGCGGAGAAGGCACCGACGCCGGGGACGAGGAGTCCTTCGGCGTTCATGGCGCGGTCGAAGTCACGGGTGATCTCGACCTCCGCTCCGGCGTGCGCGAGCGCGCGTTCGGCGGAGCGGACGTTGCCGAAGCCGTAGTCGAGGACCACGACCTTCTTGCGGTCGGTCATGTCCAGATTCCCTGGATACGCATCACACCCGCCGCCAGGCACATCACGGCTCCGATGGAGAGCAGCACGATGAGGCTCGCGGGCATCTTCTGCTTGGCGAAGGAGTAGACACCGCCGGCCAGGAAGAGGCCGACGACGATGAGGATGGTGTTGAGGCCAGTCATGCTTACAGCGCGCCCTTGGTCGAAGGAAGAATGCCCGCTGCCCGCGGGTCGTGCTCGGACGCGTAACGCAGCGCTCGGGCCAGGGCCTTGAACTGGCACTCCACGATGTGGTGGGCGTTGCGCCCGTACGGCACGTGGACGTGCAGCGCGATCTGGGCCTGCGCGACGAACGACTCCAGGATGTGCCGGGTCATCGTCGTGTCGTACTCGCCGATCATCGGTGCCATGTTCTCCGGCTCGGTGTGCACCAGGTAGGGGCGGCCCGAGAGGTCGACGGTGACCTGGGCGAGCGACTCGTCCAGCGGCACCGTGCAGTTGCCGAACCGGTAGATGCCCACCTTGTCGCCGAGCGCCTGCTTGAAGGCGGCGCCGATCGCCAGGGCGGTGTCCTCGATGGTGTGGTGCGAGTCGATGTGCAGGTCGCCGTCCGTCTTGACCGTGAGGTCGAAGAGGCCGTGGCGGCCCAGCTGGTCGAGCATGTGGTCGTAGAAGCCGACCCCTGTCGACACGTCGACCTTGCCGGTGCCGTCGAGATTGATCTCGACCACGACCGAGGTCTCCTTGGTGGTGCGTTCCACCCGTCCGATGCGGCCCACGCGAGTCATGCGGTGATCTCCTTGTGCAGTGCGCGTGCCGCTTCGAGGAACGCGTCGTTCTCGGCCGGAGTGCCCACGGAGACCCGCAGCCATCCGGGGACCCCGTTGTCCCTGATCAGGACACCGCGGTCGAGGATCGCCCGCCAGGCAGCCTGGGCGTCCCGGAAGCGGCCGAACTGGATGAAGTTGGCATCGGACTGCGTCACGTCGTATCCGATGGAGCGCAGCTCGCCGACGAGCCTGTCGCGCTCGGCCTTCAGCTGCTCGACGTACCGCAACAGGGTATCCGTGTGCTCCAGGGCGGCGAGCGCGGTGGCCTGGGTGACGGACGACAGGTGGTACGGCAGCCGGACGAGCTGGACGGCGTCGACCACGGCCGGGTCCGCCGCGAGGTAGCCGAGCCGCAGCCCGGCCGCGCCGAACGCCTTGGACATGGTCCGGGAGAGGACCAGGCGGGGGCGGCCCTCGATCAGCGGGAGCAGCGAGGGCGCGTGGCTGAACTCGCCGTACGCCTCGTCCACCACGACCATCGAGGGCCCCGCCGCCTGTGCCGCGTCGTACAGCGCGAGGACGGTCCCGGCATCGACCGCGGTACCGGTGGGGTTGTTGGGCGAGGTGATGAAGACGACGTCCGGCCGGTTCTCGGCGATGGAGCGCTCGGCCGCCGCGACGTCGATGGTGAAGTCCTCGTTGCGGGGTCCGGAGATCCAGCCGGTGCCGGTGCCGCGGGCGATGAGGGCGTGCATCGAGTACGAGGGTTCGAAGCCGATGGCCGTGCGGCCGGGGCCGCCGAAGGTCTGGAGCAGCTGCTGGATGACCTCGTTGGAGCCGTTCGCCGCCCAGACGTTGGCCGTCGTGACCGTGTGCCCGGCCGTCCTGGTGAGGTAGCGGGCCAGCTCGGTGCGGAGCTCGACGGCCTCGCGGTCGGGGTAGCGGTTGAGCGTGCGGGCCGCCTCGCGTACCCGCTCGGTGATCCGGTCGACCAGTGCCTCGGGCAGCGGGTACGGGTTCTCGTTGGTGTTCAGCCGTACGGGGACGTCCAGTTGGGGCGCCCCGTAGGGGGACTTGCCGCGCAGTTCGTCCCGTACGGGCAGGTCGTCGATGCCGGTCATGCGGTGGGCACCTGCCATCCGAACCTCGCCTTGAGGGCGGCGCCGTGCGCGGGCAGGTCCTCGGCCTCGGCGAGCGTCACCACGTGGTGGGTGACCTCGGCCAGCGCGTCCCGGGTGTAGTCGACGATGTGGATGCCGCGCAGGAACGACTGGACCGAGAGGCCGGAGGAGTGGCAGGCGCAGCCGCCGGTGGGCAGCACGTGGTTGGACCCGGCGCAGTAGTCCCCGAGGGAGACCGGGGCCCAGGGGCCGACGAAGACGGCTCCGGCGTTGCGGACCCGGGCGGCGACCGCTGCGGCGTCGGCGGTCTGGATCTCCAGGTGCTCGGCGCCGTACGCGTCCACGACCCTGAGGCCGTCCTCGACCGAGTCGACGAGAACGATCGCGGACTGCTTGCCCTCCAGCGCGGGCACGATCCGGTCGGTGACGTGCTTGGTGGCGGCGACCTGCGGGGCCAGTTCCTTCTCGACCGCGTCGGCCAGCTCCGCCGAGTCGGTGACGAGGACGGCGGCGGCCATCGGGTCGTGCTCTGCCTGGCTGATCAGGTCGGCCGCGACGTGCGCCGGGTCGGCGGTGGCGTCGGCGAGGACGGCGATCTCGGTGGGACCCGCCTCGGCGTCGATGCCGATCCGGCCGGTGAAGTACCGCTTGGCCGCCGCGACCCAGATGTTGCCGGGCCCCGTGACCATGTTGACCGGGGGGCAGGACTCGGTGCCGTGGGCGAACATCGCGACGGCGGTGGCGCCGCCCGCCGCGTACACCTCGTCGATGCCGAGCAGCGCGCAGGCGGCCAGAATCGTCGGGTGCGGCAGGCCGCCGAACTCCCTCTGCCCCGGGGACGCGAGGGCGATCGACTCGACCCCGGCCTCCTGGGCGGGGACCACGTTCATGACCACGGAGGAGGGGTAGACGGAGCGTCCGCCCGGCGCGTACAGCCCGACACGCTCGACCGGTACCCACTTCTCGGTCACCTTGCCGCCGGGGACGACCTGGGTGGTGTGTTCGGCGCGCCGCTGGGCGCGGTGGACCAGCCTGGCGCGCCTGACCGACTCCTCCAGCGCTGCCCGCACGGCCGGGTCGAGCCCGGCCAGGGCGTCGGTGAGGGCGGCCGCGGGCACCCGCACCTGCGCCAGCCGCACACCGTCGAACTTCTCCGCGTACTCGATGAGCGCCGCGTCGCCGCGATGGTGCACGTCCTCGCAGATCGGCCGCACCTTTTCCAGGGCGGCCTGTACGTCGAAGTCGGCACGGGGCAGCAGGTCGCGCAGGGCGCCGCCCTCGGGGAGGGCGTCGCCGCGCAGATCGATTCGGGAGATCATGACCCCAATTCTCTCAGACCGGTTACGGCCTCCGGTCGCCCGTATCAGTGGCTGATACACAACCGGCCCTCTGGCGGTGACCGCTAGCGTTCACTCCATCACTCGTGGGCAGGGAGGGGCGGCAGTGACAGAGGCGCAGCACGACGAGCATGCGCCCGACTGGCTGACCGTCGCCGAGCTGGGCATGTGGGAGGCCTTCCGCAACGGCAGTACGTACGATCTGCGCACCCGCAACCCCGTCATGGACAATCCGCTCTCGGCCAGGACCTGGGGCCCCGAGCGCACGGTCCGCGCGCGCGTGGTGGCCCTGCTGCTGCTCAGCGGGCCGCCGGCGCTGGCGGGCCGGGTCTCCTCGCTGAAGCTGACCGGGGTGCAGATCACCGGCGCGCTGGATCTCGCGGGCGGCACGGTCACGCCGTACGTGGAGCTGACCGGCTGCCGGTTCGAGGACGAGGTGCTGCTGCCCGAGTGCCGGGTCACCACGGTCAGGATGGTCGGCTGCGCGATGCCGCGCCTGGAGGCGGCCCGGCTGCACACCGAGGGGGATCTGCATCTGCCGCGCTGCCAGGTGGCGGGCGGCATCCGGCTCACCGACGCGCAGATCGGCACGGATCTGCTGATCAACATGATCGTGGTGCACCCGGACCGCAAGGGCCGCTCCATCGCGGCCGACGGGCTGTACGTGGCACAGGACCTGCAGGCCGAGATGATCGAGTCGCACGGCGAGGTGAGTCTGCGCTCGGCACGGATCGGGGTCTCGCTGAGCTTCAACGGCAGCCGGCTGCTCAATCCGGACGGCAGGCGGGCGCTGAACGCGCCGCAGCTCTCGGTGGAGCGCACGCTCTACCTGTCGGCGGCCGGGGTGGCACCGGACGGCGGTGGCACCACTCCCCCGTACGGCACCGGGCCGACCCCGCCGTACGGGACGCGGCTCCAGTCGTTCGAGTGCGTCGGCGGGATACGGCTGGACGACGGACGGTTCGGGGACGCGGTGGACCTGCGGAGCGCGAAGTTCCGTATGCACAGCGACCAGGAGCTGTCGCTGCGCCGCATCCAGACCCCCGAACTGCGCTTCCTCGGGGACCCCCCCGAGCAGGGCCGGGTGGTGCTGTCGGGTGCCAAGGTGGTCAACCTGGTCGACATGTCGACGAGTTGGCCGGGCCCCGGCGGTCTGGCGATGGGCGGCTTCAGCTACGAGAACCTCATCCCGGTCGGCCACTTCCCGCTGGAGCAGCGGCTGGAGTGGGTGACGGCGGCGACTCCGGAGTACGCGCCGGAGCCGTACGAACGGCTGGCGTCGGTGCTGCGCAACAGCGGCGAGGACGCGGACGCCCGCGAAGTGCTGCTGGCGAAGCAGCGCAGGCGCCGCGAGACGCTGCCGCTGGCCGCCAAGGTGTGGGGCTACCTCCAGGACTGGACGGTGGCGTACGGCTACCGGCCGGGCCGGGCCGCGCTCTGGATGGCGGTGCTGTGGGCAGCGGGAACCGTCGCGTTCTCGCGCTACCGCCCGGAGCCGATCAGCCCGGACGGGCATCCGCAGTGGAACGCGGCGCTCTACGCCCTGGACCTGCTGATCCCGGTGATCAACCTCGGCCAGGACGGCTACTGGAAGCTGTACGGCGGCTGGCAGTGGGCGGCCGCCGCGCTGATCGTGCTCGGCTGGATCCTGGCCACGACGGTCGCGACGGGTGCGACGCGTCTGCTGCGCCGGAGCTGACGGACGGGGTCCGACGGAAACGGTCCGACGGAGAGGTCCGACGGACGGGGCTGACGGACGGGGCCCGCGCCCGGAAAGGGCACCCCGGATGAAGCCCCACCCGGAAGGCCTTGCCCGGGAAGTCCGGTCCGCCCCGATACCTCTTTACCGCTCCTTGACCACTCGGCGTACAACCATCGCCCCGATACGAAAGCTTCACGTCCTGCCCCTGGCGCCCTCCTCACCTGCGGTTTTCAATGGTCCGCACCATGTCTCTGATGACTTCCCTGCCCTCCCTGCGCACCATGCCCCTGCGGTCCCTGCGCACCCTGACCGGGACGGCGCGCCGCCCGCAGCGCCGGCCTGCCGCCGGGCAGGCCGACCACCACCGCGACGACGAGGTACTGCTCGACGTCCCCGACACCCGGCTGGCGCCCGTGCTCGTCGCGGCGGCCGAGGGCGACCACGGGCCGGCGGCCGTGCTGCTGGCCGCCACGCGCGCCACGGCCGGGTGGGAGGACCGTGACCGCCACCTGACCCGGCTCGCCGCCTTCGCCCTGAGCAGGGACGAATGGCTGACCGGCTGGCTCTCCGCCTCACCCCACGATCCCGACGCGCTGCTCCTCACGGCCGGCCTCGCGGTCCTCAGGGCCTGGGACTCCCCCGCCCGGGCCGAACTGCTGCGGGAGATCGCCCCGCTGGTCGACGCGGCGGCCGCCGGTGCCCCCCGCGACCCCGTGCCGTGGCGCATAGCCCTGGACCACGCCCGTGGTGTGCACGCCGCGCACACCGCCTTCGAGAGCCTCTGGGAGCAGGCGCTGCGCCGCTCCCCCTGGCACTACGGCTGCCATGTGGCGGCCCTGCGGTACCTGTCGGCGCAGTGGCACGGCTCGCACCGCGAGTGCTTCGACTTCGCGGAACAGGCCGCCGACGACGCACCGCCCGGATCGCTGGTGCGGGCTCTTCCCGTACGGGCCGCGTTCGCCTACCTCGCCGGCGGCGGACAGCCCGCCGCCGTCCGTGCGCGGATCGACGGGGCCGCGGACCGTGCCATCGAGCTGTCCGCCGGGTACGGGCCGGGCGACGCGCTGCCCGCGGAGATCCGGAATCTGCTGGCGTACGTGCTGATCAGCCGGGAGAGGTGGTCCGAGGCGCTGGAGCAGTTCCGGCTGATCGGCCCGGACGTGACCTCGTTCCCGTGGGCCCGGCTGAGTGACGATCCGCTGGGCCGGTTCATCGAACTGCGCGGCTCGGCACGCCTGCTGGCGGCTGCCGGGGGTGTGCGGCGGGACGGGACGGGGCGCACCCGCGGCCGCGGCCATTACGCTTGACCGCTGTGACCACCGCGCGCCTCCCTCTCTTCCCGCTGAACTCGGTGCTGTTCCCGGGCCTCGTGCTGCCTCTGAACATCTTCGAGGAGCGTTATCGCGCCATGATGCGCGACCTGCTCAAGGTGGACGACGAGGTTGAGCCACGCCGCTTCGCCGTCGTCGCCATCCGCGACGGCTCCGAAGCCGCGCCCACGCTGCCCGGACTGCCCAGCGGCGCCCCGCCCCCCGAGCCGGGCCCGGCCGCCGGTTTCGGCGACGACCCGGCGACCGCCCTGCACGGCATCGGCTGCATCGCGGACGCGGCGACGATCCGGGAGCGCGACGACGGCAGCTTCGAGGTCCTGGCCACCGGCACGGCACGGGTGCGGATCCACTCGCTGGACGCGAGCGGCCCGTATCTGACCGCCGAGGTCGAAGAGCTGCCCGAGGACACGGGCGAGGACGCGGGCGCCCTCGCCGAGGGGGTACTGCGCGCCTTCCGCGCCTACCAGAAGCGGCTGGCCGGTGCGCGCGAACGCTCGCTCACCACCGGGGCCGAGCTTCCCGACGAGCCCTCGGTGGTCTCGTACCTGGTCGCGGCGGCGACCGTGCTCGACGTACCCGCCAAGCAGAAGCTGCTCGAAGCGCCGGACATCGCGACCCGGCTGCGCGAGGAGCTGAAGCTGCTGCGGTCGGAGACCGCGGTGATCCGGCACCTGCCGTCGCTGCCCGCCACGGACCTGACCCGGGCCCCGACCCACCTCAACTGACCCCGGGCCGGCAGTCAGGCCCCGACCGGACCCGAGGAGCGCCCGGTGGCGAAGAAGGCGAAGAAGCAGCAGCAGTCGGGCGGCACGCCCGCCACGGCGGCACTGACCGCGGCGGGCACGGCGTACACCCTGCACGCGTACGAGCACGACCCGGCCGCCGCCTCCTACGGAGGGGAGGCCGCCGAGGCCCTCGGGGTCACTCCCGACCGGGTCTTCAAGACACTGGTGGCCGATGTGGACGGCGAACTGACCGTGGCCGTCGTCCCGGTCGCGGGCAGCCTGGACCTCAAGGCGCTGGCCGCCGCGGTCGGCGGCAAGCGCGCCACCATGGCGGACCCGGCCGTGGCGGAACGCACCACGGGGTACGTCCTGGGCGGCATCTCCCCCCTGGGCCAGCGCAAGCGCCTGCGCACGGTGCTGGACGCCTCGGCGTCGGCGCACGGGACGATCTGCGTATCGGCGGGGCGCAGGGGCCTGGAGGTGGAACTGTCCCCGGCGGACCTGGCCGGGCTCACCGGGGCGTTGCTGGCCGCGGTGGGGCGGGCCGCCTGACGCGGCGCTAGTGCCGCGGCCCGCCCGGCTGCCCCGGAGCGGGGTCCTCGTACGGCAGCGGGGGCAGCGGAGAGGGCGGGGACGGCGGGGTCCACTCCGGCTCCGGGTCCCGCGGCCCGAACACCGCGGTCACGCCCAGGTGCACGATCATCGCCGCCACCGGCCACGCGAGCAGCGCGCCCTTCGCGGCCAGTTTCAGCGGTGCGTCGAAGGTGACGCCCTTGCCCGCGTGCTTCGCGGCGGCGACCACGTCCTGCGACGGGCCGAGCCAGATCCCGACGCGCCAGGCCAGCAGCGATCCGAGCAGGCCGCCGACCGCGAGGGCGAGGACCAGCGGCACCCCGCCGCGCTTGCGGAAGAGGAAGACGGCGGCCGCGCTCACCACGCCGAACGCCAGTCCGAGCAGCGCGAACGTGCCGTCCCCGCCGATCGCCTGCTCGCCCTCGGAGTCCTTGAGGTAGACGGCCTTGCCGTCGGAGATCAGCGGAACGTGCGGCGCGAGCCACATCCACAGCAGGCCGAGCAGGACGCCCAGGACCGCCACCACGACCGCGACGACGGCGGCCTGTACCAGCTCGGCCCGGAGTCCGGGGCCCTCGTCCCCGTTCCGGCCGGGGCCCGGCCAGGGGGTGGCTCCCGAAGGACCCTTCTGCCACGGGTCGTCGTTCGGCGGCGGCTGGTGCGGAGGTGTCAGTGGCGCGGTCACTCTGCCATCGTGCCAGGCGGGCCTGTGTGCCGCCTCACCGGACCGCCGCCCGCCGGTAGGCCCAGGTCGCCACGGCCAGCGAGACGACCCCCACCGCCGCGCACACAGCGAGGTCGGCGCCGACCGCCGCCCAGTCGGGGTGGTCGCCGAAGGTACGGGCCAGCGCCTCCACCCCGTAGGTGGACGGCAGCAGGTCCCGGGCGTACGCGATCGGCTCCGGCAGCCGGTCGGCCGGGAGCACGCCCAGCAGCAGCGCCGCGGACATCCCGAGCTGCCCGAGCAGGGTGGCCAGCTCCTGGCGCGGCGCGAGCAGCCCGAGCGCCGCGCCGAGTCCGGCGAGCGCCGCTCCCGCGAGCGGGACGACGGCGGCGAGCACCCACAGGTGCGCCAGCGGCAGCTGGAAGAGCACCGAACCGGCGACCGCGGTGACGACCGTGCCGGGCACCGTGAAGGAGGCGTACGCCCCGGCCGTCCCCAGCACCACCGACGCGGGCGGCACCGGCAGGGTGGCGTAGTGGTCGAGTCCGCCGCTGGCGCGCAGCTGCCCGAAGTACTGCGCGAGCAGATTGAGCGCGACGAACGCCACGACCAGGACGGTCGAACCCGCCACCACGGCGCGGGCCTCGTCTCCGCCGTCGACGACCCCGCGCATCAGGATCATGATCCCGACGGACTGGAACGTCGCCACGAAGAGCAGCGGAATGCGTGCTACCCGGGCCCGCGACAACTGCGCCCGGTAGACCGCGGCGAGCGCGGGCAGCAGCCGGGCGCGCGGCGCGAGCGGCTCGGCCTCGGTGGCCGGGCCGGCGTCGACGGCACCGGAGTCGTGAGGGGGACGCGGCTCGTCGCGCGCCGGGATCCCCGGGTAGGGCTGCGACTGTGCGGAGACCACTGCGCTCACGCCTTCACCAGTCCCTTGGTACGGCCGCCCAGCGCCATGTACACGTCCTCCAGGCTCGGTGTGGACAGCGTGAAGTCGTCGAGTGCGGTGAAGGCGGGCCCGCCGGTCACCGCGGCGACGGCGGCCCGCGCCTCGTCGGGCGCCAGCCGCAGCACCCAGCGGCGCCCGGACTCCTGCGCCGACTCGCGCAGCACGGCGACCTCCGGGATGTCGAGCGGCGCCCGCTCCCGCCAGACCAGCTCGACCCGGACCTCGCCCGCGACCTGGGCCTTCAGTCCTGCCGGGGTGTCGCAGGCGATCACCCGGCCGCGTTCGATGACGGCGACCCGGTCCAGCACGGTCTCGGCCTCGATGACGTTGTGCGTGACCAGCAGGACCGTCGCACCGCGCTCGGCCCGCCGCCGGTCGACCGCGGCCCACACCGCGCGCCGTGCGACGGGGTCCATCCCGGTGGTGGGCTCGTCCAGCACGAGCAGCGAGCGGTCCCCGACGAGCGTCGCGGCGAAACAGGCGAGGCGGCGCTGACCGCCGGAGAGTTTCCTGAGCGGCCGCCCGGCGAGCTCGGTGATCCCCAGCTCCTCCAGTACGGCGTCCCGTTCCCGGCGCGCGTCCGGCACGGAGAGACCGCGCAGCCGGCCGGTGGTCTCCGCGGCCAGGGCGACGGTCAGTTCGTCGAGTGCGGTGGACTCCTGGCCCAGGTAGCCGAGCAGCCGCGCGGCGCGTTCGGGGTGGCGTACGAGATCGTGGCCGAGCACCTCGACCCGGCCCGAGTCCGGCCGCATCAGCCCGGTGAGCTGGCGCACGAGGGTGGACTTGCCCGCGCCGTTGGGTCCGAGCAGCCCGAAGATCTCGCCGCGGCGCACGGTCAGGGAGATCCCGTCGGTGGCCCGCACCTCGGGCGTGGCGGGAGCCCCCCGTCTGCCGCGCGCGGCCGGGTACGTCTTCACCAGCTCGCGCACCACGCACACATTGCCCGTACTCACGAGGGACGAGCCTACGGGGTTGGACGGCCCGGAAGGGCGCCGGGGCCGCCCGGGCCCGCTTCCGGCGGCGCCCGCCGGCACGCGTCAGCGCCCGGACTGCTCCCCCGCGGGAGCGTGCTCCGCGGCCCGTACGTCGATCTCGCGCCAGAACCCGGCCCTGATCGCGTACCGGTCGTGCTCGTCGATCTGGTCGTCCTTGTGGGCGAGCAGCCCGAACCGGGCCGCGTACCGCAGCAGCTCACCGTCGATCCGGTGCGGGATCCGCGGGTACATCGCCGACAGCTTCTGCACCTGGCCGGGGTCCGGCAGCCGCTCCATCCACCGCCTGGCGAAGACCTGTCCCACCTCGAAGGGGTCACCGCCGACCGTGGTGATGTCCTCCTCGCGGTCCGCCCACCGCTGCTCCGCGGTGGTGAGCTGGGCGAGCGTCGGCAGGGTGGCCGTCTCCGCGGGCTCACCGGCCTGGCCGCCCGGGCGCTCGATCCAGCCGCGCTCCGACGACCAGCGCAGCGTCGCGTTCGCCGGGTGCTGGTTCGCCGGGTGCTGGGCGGGCTGCGCTCCGGGGCCGCGCAGGCCCGCGAGGTCCTTGGGCGTGGGCACACCGGCCTTGGCCGCCGCGTGGGCCCGTTCCTCCTCGGTGGGCTGCTCGGTGGCCGGGCCCGCCGACGCGCCGTTGTGCACGGCCGCGGCCTGCGCCGCCCGCTCGGCCGACGCGGCGAGCGCCGACTCGGGCAGCGGGGCGGAGAGGATCGCGGCGATCTCCGGACGGGGGGCGGGCGCGGGCGCGCAGACCCCGCCGGTCTCCTTGGCCCGTACGGCCTTGGTGATCCAGGCCCGGTCCAGCACCCGGCGTTCGTCGGCCTCGGCGACCAGGTCCTCGGACTGGTTGTAGTCCCCGTCGGCCGCCTGCACGGCCCACAGGTGTACGGCGACGCCGTGCTCCTTCGCGGACATCAGGCCGGGCAGCAGGTCGCCGTCGCCGGTGACCAGCACGATGTCCGAACAGGCGCGATTTCTGGCCAGTTCGGTCAGCTCCGCGTGCATCGCGGCATCGACGCCCTTCTGCGCCCAGCGGCCGTCGCTCCTGGTCAGCGCGCCCAGCCGGACGGTCACCCGGGGCATCACCCGCAGCCTGCGGTGTTCGGGCTGCGGGACCCGGTCGGGCGCTCCGTCGAACCAGTAGATCCGCAGCAGCGGCTGCTCCGTGTCACCCTCGGCGCGCTCGCGCAGGCCCTGGATGAGCGCCGCGTGGTCGACAGTGATGCGCGAGCGCGCAGGTTCTCCCGCGAGGAGACTCGCGGCGGCGCCCAGCAGGTATCCGGCGTCCACCAGGACGACGCAGCGGTCCACGCGATCCACCCTCTTTCGGGTACCTCGGGAGAAGGGGAAGTACTTCGGGTTTCCTTCGAGTCTGCCCGACCGCACGAGGGTTAACGGCCGGAACTCGATCATCGGCGTGGCGCAGCGCGAAGTTGGTCCGAAGTGGCGTGGGACAAGGCCTCATTACGCACGGTAATGATCCAAAATGCGGCAGTCTGTGCGATATGTGAATCTGGTCGCGGCCCTGGCCCCTAGTCCCCCTCAAGGAGGCATCACCATGGCCAAGCACAAGAACCGTCATAAGCACGACAGTCAGCAGGACCGCTCGTCCGCCGCCGAGACCGGCGGCCAGGACGACCGGTCCGGCTCGTTCGAGTCGCAGAATCAGTCCCAGCCGCAGTCGATACCGGGCAGCCCGTCCGATGTCGCGCGCAAGCACCAGAAGCGCTTCGGCCACAACTGACGTCACAACTGATCTTCGCCGTAACGATGTTCGAGGGGCGCGCCGTGCACGGCGCGCCCCTCCATCAGCCGACTCCCGGCTCCCCTGGCCGCCGGGCCGGTCAGCCCGCCAGGCAGGACGGGCCGAGCAGCACCTTCAGATCCCCGAAGAGCGCCGGGTCGGGCTGCACCCGGTGCCGGTCGAGCCGGAGCACCGTGGTCTTGCGGGAGCCCTGGAGCTTGATCCGCACCTCGGAGTTGCCCCGGTGGTGGGAGAGGATCTCACCGAGCCTGCTGACCATCGGCGGGGTGACCTTCACGGTCGGGATGGTGATCGTCACCGGGGCGTTGGTCCCGGCGGACGACAGGTCGGGGACCTGGAGTTCCATCGCGACGAGCCGCGGGATGTCCTCGCGCTTGTCGAGCCGGCCCTTGACGAACACCACGGTGTCCTCCACCAGCTGGGTCGAGACCAGTTGGTAGGTGGCCGGGAAGAACATGCACTCGATGGTGCCCGCGAGGTCCTCGACGGTCGCGATGGCCCAGGCGTTCCCCTGCTTGGTCATCTTGCGCTGGAGGCCCGAGATGATGCCACCGATGGTGACCACCGCGCCGTCCGAGTGCTCCCCGCCGGTCAGCTGGGCGATGGCGGCGTCGCTCTTGTCCGAGAGCACGTGCTCCAGGCCGAAGAGCGGGTGGTCGGAGACGTAGAGGCCGAGCATCTCCCGCTCCTGCGCGAGCAGATACGACTTCTCCCACTCGATGTCGGAGAACTCCACGTCCAGTCCGAAGCCCGGCTCGGAGCTGTCCTCCTCGCCGCCGCCGAAGAGGTCGAACTGCCCCTCGGCCTCCTTGCGCTTGACCGCTACCACGTTGTCGATCATCGGCTCGAAGTGCGCGGTGAGGCCCTTGCGGGTGTGCCCCATCTCGTCGAAGGCGCCCGCCTTGATGAGCGATTCGGTGGTGCGCTTGTTGCAGGCGACGGCCTCGACCTTGTCGAGGTAGTCGGGGAAGGAGCTGTACTTCCCCTTGGCCTTGCGGGAGCGGATGATCGACTCCACCACGTTGGTACCGACGTTGCGCACCGCGGAGAGGCCGAAGAGGATCACGTCGTCGCCCTGGGCGGCGAAGTTGGACTCGGACTCGTTGACGTTCGGCGGCAGCACCTTGATGCCCATGCGGCGGCACTCGTTGAGGTAGATCGCCGACTTGTCCTTGTCGTCGCGCACGGAGGTGAGCAGCGCCGCCATGTACTCGGCCGGGTAGTTGGCCTTGAGGTACGCGGTCCAGTAGGTGACCAGGCCGTACGCGGAGGAGTGCGCCTTGTTGAACGCGTACCCGGCGAACGGCACCAGGACGTCCCAGAGCGCCTTGATCGCCGCGTCCGAGAAGCCTTCCTTCTTGGCCCCGGCCTCGAAGAGCACGAAGTTCTTCGCGAGCTCGTCGGCCTTCTTCTTGCCCATCACGCGGCGCAGGATGTCGGCCTCGCCGAGCGTGTAGCCGGCGACGATCTGGGCGGCCTTCTGCACCTGCTCCTGGTACACGATCAGGCCGTAGGTGAGACCGAGGACCTCCTTGAGCGGCTCCTCCAGCTCCGGGTGGATCGGGGTGATCTCCTGGCGGTTGTTCTTGCGCTCCGCGTAGTTCGTGTGCGAGTTCATGCCCATCGGGCCCGGCCGGTACAGGGCCGAGACGGCGGAAATGTCCTCGAAGTTGTCGGGCTGCATCTGGCGCAGCAGGGAGCGCATCGGGCCGCCGTCGAACTGGAACACCCCGAGCGTGTCACCGCGGCAGAGCAGCTCGAAGGTCTTGGGGTCGTCCAGCGGGAGGGCCAGCATCTCCAGGTCGATGCCCTTGTTGGCCTTCACCATCTTGACGGCGTCGTCCATGATCGTCAGGTTGCGCAGGCCCAGGAAGTCCATCTTCAGCAGGCCGAGCGACTCGCACTGCGGGTAGTCCCACTGCGTGATGGTGACGTTGTCCGTGTGCCTGACCCAGACCGGGGCGTGGTCGACGATGGGCTCGCTGGACATGATCACGCCGGCCGCGTGCACACCCATCTGCCGGACCAGGCCCTCGACACCGGTGGCGGTGTCGATGACCTTCTTCACGTCCGGTTCGTTCTCGTACATCCCCCGGATCTCGCCCGCCTCGCTGTAGCGGGGGTGCTTCGGGTCGGTGATGCCGCTGAGGTCGATCCCCTTGCCGAGGACGTCCGCGGGCATCGCCTTGGTGAGGCGGTCGCCCATCGCGTACGGGTAGCCCAGCACCCGCGCGGAGTCCTTGATCGCGTTCTTGGCCTTGATCTTTCCGTACGTGCCGATCATGGCGACCTTGTCGGCGCCGTACTTCTCGGTCACGTACCGGATCACCTCGACGCGCCTGCGTTCGTCGAAGTCGATGTCGACGTCGGGCATGGAGACGCGCTCGGGGTTGAGGAACCGCTCGAAGATCAGCCCGTGCGTGATCGGGTCGAGGTCGGTGATGCCCATGGCGTACGAGACGATCGAGCCGGCCGCCGAGCCACGGCCGGGGCCGACCGCGATGCCGTTGTTCTTGGCCCACATGATGAAGTCGGCGACGACGAGGAAGTACCCCGGGAACCCCATCTGGATGATGATGTCCATCTCGTACTCCGCCTGCTTCTGGCGGTCTTCGGGGACACCCCCCGGGTACCGGCGCTCCATGCCGACCCGGACCTCTTCCTGGAACCAGGTGATCTCGGTGTAGCCGTCCGGGATGTCGAACTTCGGCATCAGGTCGCGCTTCTCGAACATGCCGGAGGTGTCGATCTGCTCCGCGACCAGGAGGGTGTTGGCACACCCCTGCTGCCAGGCGTCCGAGGAGTCGATGGCGTACATCTCGTCGGTCGTCTTGAGGTAGTAGCCGGTGCCGTCGAAGCGGAAGCGGTCCGGGTCCGAGAGGTTCTTGCCGGTCTGGATGCAGAGCAGGGCGTCGTGCGCGCTCGCCTCGTGCGCGTAGGTGTAGTGCGAGTCGTTCGTCACCAGCGGCGGGATGCCGAGCTTCTGGCCGATCTCCACCAGGCCGTCGCGGACCCGGCGTTCGATCTCGATGCCGTGGTCCATCAGCTCCAGGAAGTACCGGCCCTCACCGAAGATGTCCTTGTAGTCGGACGCCGCCTGCACCGCCTCGTCGAACTGCCCGAGCCGCAGCCGGGTCTGCACCTCGCCCGACGGACAGCCGGTGGACGCGATCAGCCCCTCCGACCACTGGGAGATCGTCTCCTTGTCCATGCGCGGCCACTTCTGCAGCCAGCCCTCGGCGTACGCGTCCGACGACAGCTTGAAGAGGTTGTGCAGGCCCGTGCTGTTCGCCGCCCAGATCGTCTTGTGCGTATAACCACCCGAACCGGACACGTCGTCGCGCTTCTGATGCGGCTGGCCCCACTTGACCTTGCGCTTGTTCCGCCGGGATTCCGGGGCGACGTACGCCTCGATGCCGATGATCGGCGTCACGCCCGCCTTCTGCGCCGAGTGGAAGAAGTCGTACGCCCCGTGGAGGTTGCCGTGGTCGGACATGGCGATGTGCGACATGCCCATCTCGTTGCAGGCGTTGAACATGTCCTTGAGCCGCGCGGCACCGTCCAGCATGGAGTACTGCGTGTGGACGTGAAGGTGCGTGAACGGCGTCTTGGCCACGGGGGTGCCTCCTGGGACGAGTGGGGAACAGCGTGGAAGTCTACGTCGGCGCACTGACAGCCGCGGGGCACTCCCGGGTGGCTCCGTGCGTTGAGCCCGTTGGAACAGCTGTCCCATATGTCATGCACCTGGAGGCACACGCGATGTCGGTCCCGCAGTCCAGCTCCGAGGAGCGCGGCGAGCAGATCCTCGCCGTTTTCGGCACCGCGTTCGGCGAGCTGCTGGCCGCCGATCCGGCGGCCTTCCGGGTCAAGTTCCGGAAGATGGCGGCCTCGGCCTTCGCCTTCTACCGGGGCGCGGCCTGCCTCTTCTACCAGGACCTGGGCGAGAGCGCGGAGGGCGGACCGTATCTGGACGAGCGGACCGGCCGGGTCTGGGTGCACGGCGATCTGCACGCGGAGAACTTCGGCACCTACATGGACGCCAACGGCCGGCTGATCTTCAATGTGAACGACTTCGACGAGGCGTACGTGGGCCCGTTCACCTGGGACGTCCAGCGCTTCGCGGCCTCGCTGGCGCTGCTCGGCCACGCCAAGGCGCTCAGCGACGACCAGATCACCGGTCTGGTGGAGACCTATGCCGCCGCCTACCGCGAGCGCATCCGGGTCCTGGCGTCCGGCGCGCAGGACGACGACGTGCCGCCGTTCACGCTGGACACGGCGGAGGGACCGCTGCTCGGCGCGCTGCGCGCGGCCAGAGCGCGCACCAGATTCGCCCTCCTCGACTCCATGACGGAGATCCGCGACCACGAGCGCCGCTTCACCGCCGACAGCAGCTCGGTCGAGCTCGACGCCGCGACGCGGTACAAGATCCTCGCCGCCTTCGACGGCTATCTGGAGACGCTGCCGGAGGAGAGCCTGGGCCGCCCCGAGTCGTACCGGGTGAAGGACGTGGTGGGCCGCAGAGGCATCGGCATCGGCTCGGCCGGGCTGCCCTCGTACAACATCCTCCTGGAGGGCCACAGCGACGCCCTGGAGAACGACGTGATCATCTACATGAAGCAGGGGCAGACCCCGGCGGTCTCCCGGCACATCACGGATCCGGCGGTCCGCGGGTACTTCCGGCACGAGGGCCACCGCACGGTGATCTCGCAGCGCGCCCTCCAGGCGCACGCCGACCCGTGGCTCGGCTGGACCGAGCTGGACGGGGCCGGGCAGCTGGTGGCGGAGGTCTCGCCGTACGCGGTCGATCTCGACTGGTCGGACCTGGACGACCCCGAGGAGATCGCGGCGGTCGTCGCCGACCTCGGGCGGGCCACGGCCACCATGCACGCGGCGGCGGACGTCGAGAGCGGCCACTCCCTGGTGCCGTTCTCGACGGAGCGCGCCATCGACGCGGCCATCGCGGCCGACGAGGACGGCTTCGCCAAGATGCTGGTGGACTTCGCGCACGCGTACGGGGCACAGACCCGGCGCGACCACTCGATATTCGTGGAATTGTTCCGCAATGGCCGGATCCCCGGTCTCTAGACTCAGGAACCTTTAAGGGTCTCTTACCGGCGCCCATGGCACACTCGGGGCCGATGGACATATCAGGGACGCAGCTCAGAGCGGTTCGCGCGGCGCTTTTCACAGCGCTGGTCGTGACCCTCTCCGCTGCGTCCCATGTGCTCCTCTCGCGGGTCCCGCTGCCGCCGTTCACCGTGGCGGCGCTCGCCGCCGCCGTGTTCACCGTGGCCTTTGCGCTGGCCGGCCGCGAGCGGGGTTTCGGAGCGATAGCGGGCGTGCTCATTCCGCTCGAACTCGCCGCCGACACCGTCTTCACCGCCGGCCAGCACGTCTGTTACGGCCCGTCGGGCGGTCCCGTCGCGGGCGCGCTGCGCTCGGTCGGGGTGGACGTGCTCTGCGGCGGCCAGGTCGGCACCCCGCTGGCCTCCGTGACCGGCCCCGGCAAGGACGCGGTGGCACTGCTCGACTCACCGGCCCCTGCGCTGCCCTGGCTGCTGCTCGGCGCGCACGTGGCCGTCGGGCTGCTGGCCGCGCTCTGGCTGCGGCGCGGCGAGAGCGCGCTGGCCTCGGTGGCCCGCTCGGTCGGCGCGCTCGCCTTCCGGCCGCTGCTCGTCGCGGTGGCCGTCGCCGGCGCGGTCCGCACCTCGCTGCGCGACGGCGCGCTTCCCCTGCACCGGCCGCGCACCTCGCGCACCCTGCTCCTCGTGCACTCCGTGGGACTGCGCGGACCTCCGTACCCGGCTCCTGTCCTGAGCTAGTACGCAGTTCCGCCCTGCCCGATCACGTACCGCACGGAGAACACCACCATGAGCGCACGCAACAACCAGTCCAACAAGGCAGCTGCCCGCGAGCGGCTGCGCGCCGAGCGCGAGCGCCAGGCGAAGAAGGACAAGACGCGCCGGCAGGTCGTCGTCGCCGGGTCCATCGTCGTCGTCCTCGCGATAGCCGCGGGCGTCGGTTACGGCGTGATGCAGCTGAACAAGCCCTCCCAGTGGGAGGCCGCGAAGAGCGACAAGGTCGTCGCGCCGAAGAACACCACGGGCACGGACGGCACCACGGTCACCGTCGGCAAGGCGTCCGCCAAGAAGACGCTGCAGATGTACGAGGACCCGCGCTGCCCGATCTGCGCGACGTTCGACCAGACGGTCGGGCCGACGGTCCAGAAGGACCTGGACGCGGGCAAGTTCAAGATCCAGTACATCGGGGCCACGTTCATCGACAACAACGGCGGCGAGGGCTCGAAGAACGGCCTGAGCGCGCTGGGCGCCGCGCTCAATGTGAGCCCCACCGCATTCGAGCACTACAAGACCGCGATGTACTCCACGAAGTGGCACCCCGACGAGACCACGGACACCTTCAAGGACGACTCGTACCTCATCAAGATCGCGCAGACCGTGCCCGAGCTGAAGGACAACAAGGCCTTCCAGAAGGCGGTCAACGACGGCACCTATGACGCGTGGGCGATGAAGATGTCCGCGAAGTTCGACAAGAGCGGGGTCACGGGCACGCCCACCCTCAAGATGGACGGCAAGAAGCTGACCACCCCGGGCAGTGACAACGCGCCCATGACCGTCGCCGACTTCAACACCGCGCTGGACAAGGCTCTCAAGGCCTGACCGGACAGCAGACCAGACCGCTACAGCGTTTCGAGGAAGCCGAGTGCGACCCGCCAGGTCCGCTCGGCCGACTCGGCGTCGTAGTCGGGCAGCTCGGGGTCGGTGTAGAGGTGGCCCGCGCCCGCGTAGCGGTGCACCTCCACATCGGCCCCGATCCGCTGCATCCGCAGATACCAGGCGTTCAGCCAGTCGTGCGGCTCGAACGGGTCGGGGTCGGCGACATGCAGCTGTACGGGCAGCTCGTCCACCGACGCGTCGTCGGCGATGTCGGACGTCCCGTGCAGAAGCAGCAGTCCGCGCGCCTTCTCATCGGCGATGGCCAGATTCTGCGCGAGGGAACCGCCGAGTGAGAACCCGGCGTAGACCAGGCCCTCGTCCGAGTGGGGAGCCGCGGCCGTCACCGCGCGCTTGAGGAGCTCCTCGGAGCCGAGTTCCTCCTTGAAGGCCATGCCCTCCTCGACGGTCCCGAAAGTAATACCGTCGAAAAGATCGGGCACCAGCACGTGATGACCGGCTGCCCGCAGCCGGTCGGCCGCCGCATGAACGGCCGGCCGCAAACCGTAGGTCGAATGGAAAAGGATGATGTTCACGTGGCCATGGTGCCAGTTGCGGCCGGAGGCGTGGAGAGCGTAGTGCGGCCCCTGATCGTCATCGGCGGTTCGGTGGTGCTGACGCTCGCGGTGGGCTGGCTGGTCGACCGTGCGCTCAGGAGAACGGACGCGCGCCACCACGAGACCCCGCTCTGGGGCCTGCTCCGGCGCTGCCGGGTGCCGCTGCAGCTGGTGCTGATCACGGCGTTGCTGCGCGGCAGCTACCACCAGGTGCGGCTGAGTCCGGTCAAGCACCACGACACCGCGATCGGGCAGCTCCTCACCCTGGTCCTGATCGGCTCCACGGCCTGGCTGGCCCTGCGCATCGCCGCCGCGATCGTCGACTCCTCGTACGCCCGCTACGCGGCGACCACCCGTGATCCGGCCAGGCTCCGCCGGGTCCGCACGCAGGTCACGCTCATCCAGCGGGTGGTGACGGCGATCGTCGGGACGGTGGCCGTCGCGGCGATGCTGCTGACCTTCCCCGCGATGCGTACCGCGGGCACCTCGCTGCTGGCCTCCGCCGGTGTCCTCGGCATCGTCGCCGGTGTCGCCGCCCAGTCCACCCTGGGCAACCTCTTCGCCGGGCTGCAGATCGCCTTCGGCGACATGGTCCGCATCGGGGACACGGTGGTCGTGGACGGTGAGTGGGGCACCGTCGAGGAGATCACGCTGACCTTCCTCGCGGTGCGCACCTGGGACGAGCGCCGGATCACCATGCCGGTCTCGTACTTCACCAGCAAGCCGTTCGAGAACTGGTCGCGCGGTGGTGCGCAGATGTCCGGCACGGTCTTCTTCGAGCTCGACCACTCGACGCCGGTCCCGCAGATGCGTGAGAAGCTGCGGCAGATCCTGCCCGAGATCCCGTCGTGGGACGGGAGGAACTGGTCGCTGGCCGTCACGGACACCTCACCGAGCACGATCCAGGTGCGGGCCGTGGTCACCGCGAGGGACGCGGACGACATCTGGACCGTGCGGTGTGCGGTGCGGGAGCAGCTGATCGCCTGGCTGCGGGACGAGCATCCGTACGCCCTGCCGCGGATCTCGACGGCGCCGGCCGAGCTGGCGAAGAACGACTGGGGACCGGATCTGTTCAAGCACGACCCCGCTCCCCGGACCGGCCGGGGCTGAGGGACCGATCCCGGACGAGGCCCTGCCCAGGGGCTCTACCGCAGGCTGCGCACATCCAGGTGGCGCAGCACCCGGTCGACGATCTCCGGGTCGGCGCCGGGCTCGTTGCGCGCGGAGAGCACTTCATGGCGGGCCGCCGACATCATCTCCCGCTGGATCCGCTGGACGGTCTTGAGCCGCTCGGCCCGCTTCAGGTAAGCGGCGTGCCGTTCTTCGTCGACCATGTCGGGGCTGATCCTGACGCCGATCTCGAACGCCCCGCGGGCCAGCCGCTCCATGACGTCCTCGGGCAGCTCCTCGACGTTCTGGATCTCCTTGAGCCGGTGCCTGGCGGCCTTGGCCGCCCGTACCGCCAGGCTCCGTTCGAGTTCGCGCTCGGCACCGGCGTCCGCGCGGACACCCAGCTTCTTCACCAGCCAGGGCAGTGTCAGCCCCTGGAAGACCAGGGTGACCATGACCACGGCGAAGGCGATGAAGACCATCTCGCTGCGCGCCGGAAAGGGGCTGCCGTCGTCCTTGGTCATCGGGATGGCGAGGGCGAGCGCGACCGAGGCGACCCCGCGCATCCCGGACCACCACATGATGACGGTCTCGCGCCAGCTGGTGGGGATCTCCTCGTCGTAGTCCCGCAGGGTGTGCAGTCTCTTCGCCAGCCAGGTGGCGGGCAGCAGCCACAGCAGGCGCAGTCCGACGACCACTCCGACGGCCGCCGCGCCCCAGCCGATCATCTCGGCCAGATGCCCTCCGGCGGTGCCGAACACCACGTGCAGTTCGAGTCCGATGAGGCCGAAGGTCACGCCGGTGACGAGGGTGTCGACGATTTCCCAGAAGGCGTTGCCCTCAAGCCGGCCGCGTACGTCGTCGGCGTCGGCGGTGTGTTCGGCGAGGAACAGCGCGGACGTGAGCACGGCCAGCACGCCCGACCCCATCAGCTCCTCGGCCAGCACATAGCTGAGGAAGGGCACCAGCAGGGTCAGGCCGATCTGCAGGGTGGTGTCGCCCAGCAGCCCCATCAGCTTGTTGGTGGCCCAGCCGAGGGCGAGACCCACCACGACGGCCACCACGGCGGAGAGCACCAACTGTCCTGCCGCGACCGGCCAGGAGAACGTTCCGGTGACGGCGGCGGCGATCGCCACGTGGTAGAGCACGATCGCCGTCACGTCGTTGAACAGCCCTTCGCCCTCCAGGATCGAGACCAGCCGCCGGGGCAGCCCGAGCGCGCCCGCGACGGCGGTCGCCGCCACCGGATCGGGCGGCGCCACCAGCGCGCCCAGCGCCACGGCCGCGGCGATCGGCAGGCCCGGCACGATCGCGCTCGCGACGGCGGCCACCGCGGCCGTCGTCACGAAGACCAGCGCCACGGCGAGCAGCAGGATCGGCCGGAAATTGGCCGTGAACTGCCGCCAGGAGGTGCGTTGTACGGCCGCGTACAGCAGGGGCGGCAGCACCAGCGGGAGGATGAAGTCCGAGGGGATGTCGACATTCGGTACGAAGGGCAGCAGGGCGAGGCAGATCCCGCCGAGCGTCATCAGGACCGGGGCGGGCAGCCCGAGCCGCTCACCGATCGGTACGGAGACCACCGCCCCGATCAACAGCAGGAGCAGCAGTGCCAGTTGGTCCACGGGGTGCCCTCCGGGGCTGTCGGGATCTGCGTCGGCGTCGCAGCCGAAACCTTGACGATCAGTGGCTCAAGCGTGCCATGCAATGCGCGCGTATCGGCCCAATAGCCCCGCCCGTTCCAGCTCCGCACTCGCCACACCTCATCTTTCATCCGATGTCTATGGCGTCGGAGGTCTTCCCGTGCGGTGGAGGCACGGGCACTATGCAGGGTGCATGGATTCAGGGACAAGAACTGTCGACACATACCTGACTGGAGCTCATATGCCCTCCGCGCAGCGCCGTCGAGCCGACGACCGGGTCCCGCTGGAGCGATTACGCCCGCCGCGTCCCGGAGCGGCCTTCCGCACCGTCGACGATCGGATCTTTCGGTCCGCACACCGGCCGCCGGACACCACGGCACCGGACACCACGGCACCGGCCCCGACAGCACCGGACCACGCAGGGAACAGGAGTCACCACCGTGCATGAACTCTCCCGCAGACGCTTCGCCGGTACGGCGGCGGGTGCGACCGCCGCACTCTGGCTGGCCGGGTCCCGCACCGCCTGGGCCGCACCCGGCGACGGCCGGCCCGCGTCCCACAGCCCCGATGTGTACGAACGGACGGTACGTGCCGCCGCCATGAAGTGGCGCCGGCTGCCGGCCGGCTGGCAGGACGCCCCGTTCCTCGCCAACGGCTACCTGGGCGCGCAGCTCTACCGGGGCACAGCGGGGAACACCCTGAAGCTGATGATCAGCCACACCCAGGTGCAGGACCAGCGCGGCCAGTGGCGCGGCGGCACGGGCTACTCCCGGCTGCCCGTCGGGTACTTCACCCTCACCCTGGCCGGGGAGATCACCGCGGTCGACTGGACGCTCGATCCCTACGACGCGGAGCTGCGCGGCACACTCACCACCACCCGCGGCTCCCTCACCTTCTCCGCGCTCGTCCAGAACGATACGGGCGCGCTGCTGGTATCGACCCGGCCGAGCGCGGGCGAGGAGTCCGCTGCCTGGTCCTTCCAGTGGCTCCAGGCGGCCAGTACCCGGCTCATCGACAAGCCGGCCGACTACACGCCCAACCCGGACCCGCGGGTCGGCGCGGGCTTCGTCGAACAGCCGCTCCTTGCGGGCGGCGGCTGGACGACGGCCTGGCGGGAGCAGCGCGAGGGGACCGGGCGGCTGCTGGCCGCGCAGCTGGTCTACCACTTCCCAGGCGATGTACGGCGGGCGACCGCGGACGCCGTACGGGCGGTGGACCGGGCCCTGGCCACCGGTCCCGACCGGCTGGTCGCCCGGCACCGGGAGTGGTGGCACGCCTACTACCGGCGCAGCTTCTTCTCCGTACCGGACAAGCGGCTCCAGGCGTTCTACATCCTCCAGCTCTACAAACTGGCCTCGACCACCCGCGCCCAGGGCCCGACGCTGTCCGAGTGGGGACCCTGGTACCCGGAGGTCGGGAACAGCTGGACGGCGGTGTGGTGGAACCTCAACGTCCAGATCGGGATGCCCGCCGTCAACGGCACCAACCACCCCGAACTCGACTCGGTGACCCGGACGTTCCACCGCTTCGAGAAGAACCTGTCGACGTCCGTGCCGGCCGCGTACCGCGACGGCCGCAACTACGCGCTCGGCCACCCGTCCGACTGGCAGCTGCGGGCGGGCGACACCTACGACGTAGGGGTCCCCGGCTCCGGCCACATCTCCGACAACTTCGGCAATCTCACCTGGGCGCTGCACAACGTCTGGCTCTCCTACCGGCACTCGATGGACCTCGCCACCCTGCGCGACGTGGTGTATCCGATCCTCGCGAAGGCGATCAACTTCTACGCCCAGTTCCTGCACGAGGGCGGCGACGGCAAGCTGCACCTGCTGACCACCCGCTCCCCCGAGTACGCCAACGCGGCGGACTGCACCTACGACCTCTCGCTGATCCGCTGGGGCGTCCGTACGCTCATCGAGTCGGCCCGGCTGCTGCGCGTCGACGACCCCGGGGCGCGGCAGTGGCGGGACATCGCGGCGCGGCTCACGCCGTACGCCGAGGACCCGGCGGACGGGGTGATGATCGGCAAGGACGTGCCCCTGGCGGACTCGCACCGCCACCACTCCCATCTGCTCTGGCTCTATCCGCTGCGCGAACGGAACTGGGACCGGCCGGGCGACCGGGACGTGATGCGGCGTTCGCTGGCGCACTGGACGAGCATGCAGAGCGCCTGGCACGGCTACAGCTACGCCACCTCGTCATCCATGTACTCCGTGATGGGCGAGCCAGAGAAGGCCCTGGACCAGCTGACCCTCTTCACCGACGGGAACACGGTGGCGGACTGTCAGCTGACGCCCAACACGATGTACCGCGAGGGCAAGAACCTCGCACTCGAATCCCCCCTGGCGGCGGTCCAGTCGATGCTCGACATGGCGGTGCAGGGCGACGGCGGGGTGCTGAAGGTCTTCCCGTCGGTGTCGGAACGGTGGGCGGACGCGTCGTTCGCCTCCCTGCGCACCGAGGGCGCCTTCCTCGTGGACGCGGACCGCGCGGGCGGAACCACCCGCTGGATACGGATCAGGAGCGAGGCGGGCGAACCACTGACACTCGACCACGGGATCTCCGGCGCGGTGGACGTACGGGACGAGCACGGGCGTCCGCTGTCCTGGCACGGGGCGGGGCCCGGCCGGATCACGGTGCGGCTGGCGCGCGGCGCGACGGCCGTGGTCACCCCGCGCGGCGCTCGCGGGTCGCGGGGGCCCAGGGACGTACCGGCGAACGGTCCGGCCGAGCCGTGGGGACTGCCGTCCTGACCCGCACCCGGTCCTGACACCCGGTCAGGGAGCGGCGCCGGCAGCAAGCGGTCCTAGGCCTCCGGGCCGCTGCCCGGCGCCGCATCCCCGACAGCACGGCGCATCGCCCGGTGCGGGATACCCGCATCCGGGAACTCGGGTCCGTACGCCACGTACCCGAGGCGCTCGTAGAAACCCAGCGCATGGGTCTGCGCATGCAGATCGACCGCGGTCAGCCCGCGCTCACGGGACTCGTCCTCGATCGCCCGGACCAGCGCGACGCCCACGCCCCTGCCGCGTGCGGCAGCGGCGACGGCGAGCCGGCCGAGCGAGCCGACGCCCGGCTCGTCCACACCGCGCCCCGGACCGGCGGCGGGCAGCAGCAGCCGCCCGGTCCCCAGCGGCCCGTCCGCGTCGGCGGCCAGCAGGTGCACGGTGACCGTGTCGTCGGCGGCGTCGTACGCGTCGTACTCCAGCTCGGGCGGCACGCCCTGCTCGGTCACGAAGACGTCCCTGCGGACGGCGAAGCAGGCGTCGAGACCGGCCTGGTCGGCGACCACCCGGACCTCGTACCCGCCGGTCATCGCTGCTCGCTCTCCGCCCGGATCGCCTCCAGCGCGTTCCGCAGGTCTTCCGGGTACTCGCTCCGGAACTGGACCCACTGCCCGTCCGACGGGTGCTCGAAGCCCAGGCTCATCGCGTGCAGCCACTGCCGCGTCAGACCGAGCCGCTTCGCCATGGTCGGGTCGGCGCCGTAGGTGATGTCGCCCACACAGGGGTGGCGGTGGGCGGACATGTGCACCCGGATCTGGTGCGTGCGCCCGGTCTCCAGCTTGATGTCCAGCAGCGAGGCCGCCCGGAACGCCTCGATCAGGTCGTAGTGCGTGACGGACGGCTTGCCCTCGGCCGTCACCGCCCACTTGTAGTCGTGGTTGGGGTGGCGCCCGATGGGGGCGTCGATCGTGCCGCTCATCGGGTCCGGGTGGCCCTGTACGAGCGCGTGGTAGCGCTTGTCGACCGTGCGCTCCCGGAACTGCTGCTTGAGCAGGGTGTACGCACGCTCCGACTTGGCCACCACCATCAGCCCGGACGTGCCCACGTCCAGCCGGTGCACGATGCCCTGGCGCTCGGCCGCGCCCGAGGTGGAGATGCGGTACCCGGCAGCGGCGAGACCGCCGATGACGGTGGTGCCGGTCCAGCCGGGGCTGGGGTGCGCGGCGACACCGACGGGCTTGAGGATCACCACGATGTCGTCGTCGTCATGGACGATCTCCATGCCCTCGACGGGCTCGGCGACGATCTGCACGGGGGCCGCGGCCGCGGGCATCTCGACCTCCAGCCAGGCGCCGCCGTGGACCCGCTCGGACTTTCCGACCACTGACCCGTCGACCTGCACCTTTCCGGAGGCGGCGAGGTCGGCCGCCTTGGTGCGAGAAAACCCGAACATACGGGAGATGGCGGCGTCGACACGCTCACCCTCCAGGCCGTCGGGAACGGGCAGGGTGCGGATCTCGGGAACGGTACTCACCCGTCGAGTATGCCTTGCCCGGAGAGCCGCCCGGGCCGTCAGTCCTTGTGGACGGTCCCGTCGGGGTCGAGGCCCTTGAACGAAAGCAGCACGATCAGGATGCCGCCGCAGACGATCGCGGAGTCGGCGAGGTTGAACACCGCGAAGTGCGCGGGCCTGATGAAGTCGACGACCTCGCCCTGGAAGGCGCTGGGCGAGCGGAAGATCCGGTCGGTCAGATTGCCCAGCGCGCCACCGAGCAGCAGGCCGAGCGCGACCGCCCAGGGTGCGCTGTAGAGCTTCCGGGCCAGCCGGACGATGACCACGATCACGGACGCCGCGACAATGGTGAAGATCACGGTGTACGCCGACCCGAGCCCGAAGGCGGCGCCCGCGTTCCGGATCGCGTCGAACTGCAGCAGATCACCGATCACCTTGACCGGGGCATGGTGCTCCAGCTTGGCCACCACGATCGTCTTGCTCACCAGATCGAGCAGATAGGCGAGGACGGCGACGACGAAGAGCACCGTGAGCCTGCGCTTGCCCCGGGGCCGCTCCTCGGAGCTCTCCCCGTCCGGGGCAGGCCCGTCCGCGCCCCGTGTCCCGGGGGCCGCGGAGGTCTCCTCCTCGGGCGACTGCTCCGGTGCGTCCCCCGCCGACTCGGGAATGTCCGGCGTACCGATGATGCGCTCCGCCTCTGCCACGTGATTCCCTCGCCCTAGTACCTGACTGAGGACGAGGGTACGACACACCGTCCCGGAAGCTCTCAGTACCTGCGCTCCTGTTTCTGCTTGCACTCGACGCAGAGGGTGGCGCGCGGGAAGGCCTGCATCCGCGCCTTGCCGATCGGGTTGCCGCAGTTCTCGCAGAGCCCGTACGTCCCCGCGTCGAGCCGCTCCAGCGCCCGCTCGGTCTGCTCCAGCATCTCCCGGGCATTGGCCGCGAGCGCCAGCTCGCTCTCCCGGGTGATGTTCTTGGTGCCGGTGTCGGCCTGGTCGTCACCCGCGCCGTCGCCGGAGTCCCGCATCAGCCCGGCGAGAGCCGTCTCGGCCGCCGCGATCTCGGCTCCCAGCCGCAGGTCCTCGCTCTGCAGCCCGGCCCGCGCGTCCGCGACCTCCTCCGGGGTCCAGGGATCCTCACCGGGCCGTACGGGCAGCTCCCCCGGGGCCACGGGCGCGGCGACCCGGGCCTTGGGCACGGGGGAGGCGGCGCGCTTGCCTGCCGCCGCGCTGCCTCCAGCGCTCTTCTTCGCAACCACCGTCTTGGCTCCCGTCTGTTCCGCGGCCTCGGCCGCCCCCTGGGCCGCGGTCGCGGCCGTGCTGCCCGGCGCCCGGTGGCCCGGTGACGTACTGGACGCGGCCTTCTTCGCGGCCGCCTTCCCGGCGCCCGCCTTCTTGGCTGCGGTCTTCTTCGCGGGTGCCTTCTTGGCGCCCGCCTTCTTGGCTGCGGTCTTCTTCGCCGCCGCGGCCTTCTTCGCGGTGGGTTTCCCGGCGACGGTCCCGTCCGCGGCGGCTCCGTGCTCGCCTGCCGCGTCCCCGGCCGTCGCCCCAGTGGATTCTGTGGACGCCGATCTTGATCCGGCGGTCTTTTTCGCCACCATGGCCGCGGCCCCTTCACATATTGTGATCTTGCTCGCGAGTCTGCTGGGACGATAAATCGACACCAGTCGCGCGGCAACGGGGCACGCCGCCGGTTCAGCCCTCCTCACGTCCGGGACAAGCCGAGCCTGCAAGCGTTGTGCCCAGCTCCCCGCCCGGTAATCCGCCAACCGGGAGTCCCGGTATTCCGCACGGCCGCGTATGGCCATTCGGGTCAGTGAGGCAGCCGGGAGCGCCCGCCGGAAAACCGGTCGGAGCCCGCCCGGGAGGCCCCGTACACTGGCACCAGCGGAAGGCATGGACGGGACGAGTAGCGGCGCAGGCGGCCACGAGCGATCCGGGGACGGTGTGAGCCCGGAGGCAGGCACGGCGTGAAGATCATCCCTGAGCCGTCGGAAGAAAGCCCCTGAGCGACCGGACGGGGCGAGTAGAACCGGCACCGCGACCCCAATGAGGGGGCCACGGCACGACCGCCGGGGCCAAGGAGGGTGGTACCGCGGGAGCGACTGGGCTCTCGTCCCTCCGACGGAGAGAGAAACGTCCGTTGGAGGAGTTCGATGACACCGCCCCTGTACCGCCAGGTGCCCGCCCAGGTCGACCTGCCCGCCCTTGAGCACGCCGTGCTCGACTTCTGGCGCGAGGCACAGGTCTTCTCGAAGAGTCTGGAGCAGTCCGAAGGACGCCCCGAGTGGGTGTTCTACGAAGGGCCGCCGACCGCCAACGGCATGCCGGGCGCGCACCACATCGAAGCCCGTGTCTTCAAGGACGTCTTCCCGCGCTTCCGCACGATGCGGGGCTATCACGTGCCCCGGAAGGCGGGCTGGGACTGCCACGGTCTGCCTGTCGAGCTTGCCGTCGAGAAGGAGCTCGGCTTCGACGGCAAGAAGGACATCGAGGCGTACGGCATCGCCGCCTTCAACGACAAGTGCCGCGCCTCGGTGACCCGGCACACCGACGCCTTCGCCGAGCTGACCACCCGGATGGGCTACTGGGTCGACCTCGACAACGCGTACCGGACGATGGACCCGTCCTACGTCGAGAGCGTCTGGTGGTCGCTGAAGGAGATCTTCAACAAGGACCTGCTGGTCCAGGACCACCGCGTCGCCCCCTGGTGTCCGCGGTGCGGCACCGGCCTCTCGGACCACGAGCTGGCCCAGGGGTACGAGACGGTCGTCGACCCCTCGGTCTTCGTACGCTTCCCCCTCACCTCGGGGCCCCTGGCCGGCGAAGCCTCGATGCTGGTGTGGACGACCACCCCCTGGACGCTGGTCTCCAACACGGCTGTCGCCGCGCACCCCGACGTCAGCTACGTCGTCGCGACCGACGGCACGGAGAAGCTGGTCGTCGCGGAGCCGCTCCTCGGCAAGGCGCTCGGCGAGGGCTGGGAGACCACGGGCGAGCGGTTCACCGGCGCCGAGATGGAGCGCTGGACCTACCAGCGCCCGTTCGCCCTGATCGACTTCCCGGCCGAGGCGCACTACGTCGTCAACGCCGAGTACGTGACCACGGAGGACGGCACCGGACTGGTCCACCAGTCCCCCGCCTTCGGTGCGGACGACCTCAAGGTGTGCCGGGCGTACGGCCTGCCGGTCGTCAACCCGGTCCGCCCCGACGGCACGTTCGAGGAGGACGTCCCGCTCGTCGGCGGTGTCTTCTTCAAGAAGGCCGACGAGACGCTGGTCGCCGACCTCCAGGCCCGCGGCGCACTCTTCCGGCACGTCCCGTACGAGCACAGCTACCCGCACTGCTGGCGCTGCCACACCGCGCTCCTCTACTACGCGCAGCCGTCCTGGTACATCAGGACCACCGCGGTCAAGGACGCGATGCTCCGGGAGAACGAGAAGACCAACTGGTTCCCGGACTCGGTCAAGCAGGGCCGCTTCGGCGACTGGCTGAACAACAACGTGGACTGGGCGCTCTCCCGCAACCGCTACTGGGGCACCCCGCTGCCGATCTGGCGCTGCGAGGACGACCACCTCACGGTCATCGGCTCGCTCGCCGAGCTGACCGATCTGACGGGCACCGACCAGTCGGACCTCGACCCGCACCGCCCGTACATCGACGAGGTCACCTTCCCCTGCCCGCAGTGCGAGAAGACCGCGACCCGGGTCCCGGAGGTCATCGACGCCTGGTACGACTCGGGTTCGATGCCGTTCGCGCAGTACGGCTACCCGTACCGGAACAAGGAGCTCTTCGAGCGGCGCTACCCGGCGCAGTTCATCTCCGAGGCCATCGACCAGACGCGCGGGTGGTTCTACACGCTGATGGCGGTCGGCACGCTGGTCTTCGACAGGTCGAGTTACGAGAACGTCGTCTGCCTGGGCCACATCCTCGCCGAGGACGGCCGGAAGATGTCCAAGCACCTGGGCAACACCCTCGACCCGATCCCGCTGATGGACCAGCACGGGGCGGACGCGGTGCGCTGGTTCATGGCGGCCGGCGGCTCCCCCTGGGCGGCCCGCCGGGTCGGCCACGGCACGATTCAGGAGGTCGTCCGCAAGACCCTCCTCACGTACTGGAACACGGTGGCCTTCCAAGCCCTGTACGCCCGTACGTCTGGCTGGGCCCCTTCGGCCTCCGATCCGGCGCCCGCCGACCGCACGGTCCTGGACCGCTGGCTGCTCAGCGAACTCCACGCACTGGTGGACCAGGTCACCCAGTCGCTGGACACGTACGACACCCAGCGGGCCGGCAAGCTGCTGTCCGCCTTCGTCGACGACCTGTCGAACTGGTACGTGCGCCGTTCACGCCGGCGCTTCTGGCAGGGCGACGCGGCGGCGCTGCGCACCCTGCACGAGGTCATCGAGACGGTCACCGGGCTGATGGCGCCGCTCACCCCGTTCATCACCGAGCGGGTCTGGCAGGACATGGTCACCCCGGTCACGCCGGACGCCCCCGAGTCGGTACACCTCTCCAGCTGGCCGAAGGCGGACCTGGCGGCCATCGACCCGCAGCTCTCGCAGCAGATGGCGCTGGTGCGCCGTCTGGTGGAGCTGGGCCGCGCGACGCGCGCCGAGTCGGGCGTCAAGACCCGCCAGCCGCTCTCCCGCGCGCTGGTCGCCGCGGCCGGGTTCGAGTCACTGACGCCCGAACTCCGCGCCCAGATCACCGAGGAGCTGAACGTCTCGTCCCTGGCCTCGCTCTCCGAGGTCGGCGGCTCGCTGGTGGACACCACGGCCAAGGCCAACTTCCGGGCGCTGGGCAAGCGTTTCGGCAAGGGCGTCCAGGCAGTGGCCAAGGCGGTGGCCGGGGCCGACGCGGCAGCGCTCTCGCTCGCGCTGCGCGAGGGCACGGCATCGGTGACGGTCGAAGGCGAGACGGTCACGCTCTCCCCCGACGAGGTGATCATCACCGAGACTCCGCGCGAGGGCTGGTCGGTGGCGTCCGACTCGGGCGCGACGGTGGCCCTGGACCTGGAGATCACCCCGGAGCTGCGCAGGGCGGGGCTGGCGCGCGACGCCATCCGCCTGATCCAGGAGGCCCGCAAGAACAGCGGCCTGGACGTCGCGGACCGCATCGCGGTCCGCTGGTCCAGCACCGCCCCGGAGACCAGGGACGCCCTGGCCGAACACGCGGGTCTGATCGCGGACGAGGTCCTGGCCCTGGACTACGCGGAGGGCGACGCAGACACGGGGGCGTACGGCGAGGCGTTCACGGACGAGGGCCTCGCGCTGACGTTCCGCCTCCACAGGACAGAGGCGTAACAGCCGGACTCCACCGATGGGCCCGGCCGGGGAATTCCCGGCCGGGCCCATCGGGCTTCTCCCCCTGCGCACGGTCCGGCCCGTTCCGGAATACAGCCTCTCCGGCGTGTGAGGAGCGGGGCCCGGGGCGGAGCCCCGGTTACGCGAAGGGGCGGGGAGGGGAACAGGCCCGCCGCGGGCGCCACCCACCCGCACCCACCGGACGCACCCACCCCACCCCGCCAGCCACCCCCCATAACCACCCACACCGCACAAAAGGGCCGGGCCCCGGGGAAACCCCGGGGCCCGGCCCTCAGTCTGCCGACCGTCAAGCGCTCAACGCACTCACCGTCAGTTGTCGTCCTCGTCGATCAGGAACCCGCGCATGGGCGACGGCGCCTGCTGCATCGGCTGCGGAGCCTGCGGCCGCACCGGCGCCATCGGCTGAGTCATCGCCGGTGACATCTGCTGCTGACCGCCGTACGACGGAGCGCCGCCCATCGACGGCTGGCTGCCCATGGACTGGTTGCCACCGCCCATGCCGTGCTGCGTGTGTCCCATAGCGCCCGCGCCGGCCGGAGCCATCGAGGGCGACGGCGGCAGCGAAGCGGTCGCCGGGGTCCGCGGTGGGGCGAGCGAGTCGTCCGCCTGGGTCTCCAGCTGACGCAGCTGGCTCTCCAGGTAGGACTTCAGCCTGGTCCGGTACTCACGCTCGAAGCCACGCAGATCCTCGACCTTGCGCTCCAGCGTCGCGCGGGCGGACTCCAGGGAGCCCATCGCCACGCGGTGCTTCTCCTGAGCGTCCCGCTCCAGTGCGTCGGCCTTGGCGCGAGCGTCCCGCTCCAGACCCTCGGCACGGCTCCGCGCCTCGCCGACGATCTTGTTGGCCTCGGAACGGGCCTCCGCGATCGCCTGGTCGGCCGTCTGCTGCGCGAGCGAGAGCACACGGGCAGCGCTGTCTCCGCCGGGGCCCTGCTGCTGCATCTGCGGGGGACCGCCGTGGCCGCCCATCGGACCGCCCATGGGTCCCTGGGCGAGCTGCCCCTGACCACCCATCGGACCCTGCTGGCCCATCGGGCCCTGACCCATCGGACCCTGCTGGCCCATGGGACCCGGGCCGAGCTGGCCCTGGCCACCCATCGGACCCTGCTGGCCCATGGGACCGGGGCCGTGCTGACCCTGCGGACCCGGACCGTGCTGGCCCTGCGGACCGGGGCCGTGCTGACCCTGGGGACCCGGGCCGTGCTGGCCCTGGGGACCGGGGCCGTGACCGCCAGGACCTGCAGGCAGCTGCGGCTGACCGCCCGGCAGTTGGGGCGGACCCATCTGCGGCTGCTGCTGGCCCTGCGGTGGACCGGATATGGCGGCGGGCACCGGAGCGTTCGGACCGCCGCGGCCGTCCTGCTGCTCGGGCGGCTTGCGCATGCCCTGCTGCTGATTCTGCGCGGCGGCACGCGTGGCGGCTGCCAGCTTGGCGCGCAGGTCCTCGTTCTCGCGGAGCAATCGCGTCAGTTCGGCTTCGACCTCGTCGAGGAAGGCATCGACCTCGTCCTCGTCATAGCCTTCTCGGAGGCGGACGGTCGTGAACTGTTTGTTCCGCACGTCCTCGGGGGTCAGCGGCATCTCTTCTTCACCTCTACGTAGTCGTCGGCAGTCGGCAGGACCGAATCGTTCACACCTGGCTCACAATGTTGATCAGGATGTAGACGATGATCATCAGAACGAAGAAGGACAGGTCGAGTGCCACGCCCCCGAGACGCAGCGGCGGAATGAACCGCCGCAGAAGCTTGAGCGGTGGATCGGTGACAGTGTAAGTGGCCTCCAGAACGACCACCATCGCCTTGCCAGGTTGCCATGAACGGGCGAACTGGAAGACGTAGTCCATGACAAGCCGGAAGATCAACACGATGAGGAAACACATCAGCGCGATGTAGACCACATCCAATGCGATGCCCATCTAACGCTTCCCTCTCCCCTGACGCTCTCGTCTTCCGGCCTCCCGGCCGGGGTTGTACCCGGTGTCTCGTCTCAGCTCTGGTTGAAGAAACCGCCCTCTGCGATACGGGCCTTGTCCTCCGCCGTGACATCGACGTTAGCAGGCGACAACAGGAACACCTTCTGCGTCACCCGCTCAATGCTGCCATGCAGACCGAAGACAAGTCCTGCGGCAAAGTCGACAAGTCGCTTCGCGTCCGTGTCATCCATCTCGGTCAGATTCATGATCACCGGAGTGCCCTCACGGAAGTGTTCCCCGATGGTACGGGCCTCGTTGTAGGTCCGGGGGTGCAGCGTGGTGATGCGGTAGGGCTCCCGCTCGGACACAACCTTGGGCATGATCACCGGGGCGTTCTTCTCCATACTCGGGCGTTCAGGTGTGATGGACGCCACGGGGGCGATTCGGGCGGGTCGTCCGCTTTCCGCCGGTAGCGCAACAGGCTCGCGCTGGGCGGGCGGTTGCACCATTCGCACCGGTTCGTCCTGCTGGGACTGGTGCAACTGATGCGGAGGTTGGTGTCGCCGTCGGTCCCTCTCGGGCTCGGGCTCGGGTTCGAACTCGTCGTCGGGGTCGAACCCCGGGCCGTCGTACCCATCGTCCTCCACGAGGCCGAGGTAGACCGCCATCTTGCGCATCGCGCCGGCCATGCTCTGAGTCCTCCGCTCTGTGGTGGATCGCCCTTGTGCCAATTTCGCAGCGTCACCAAGTGCCCGCGATCCACTGGGTCTGCCCGCCGATCGGCGGGAATGACCATATTTTCTGCTGTGGTCCGACTTGCTTCGCGACGTTACCCGAGCGGGGGACGGACGCCGAGTACCGCAGTGCCGACGCGGACATGTGTCGCACCCGCCTTCACCGCCTCTTCGAGATCCGCACTCATCCCTGCTGACACCATGTTGGCAGCAGGATGGGTCACGCGCAGGCCGGATGAGATTTCCATCAGCCGCTCGAATGCCGCTTGTTGCCGTCCCGCATAGGGTCCGGCCAGTGGTGCGACGGTCATCAACCCGTCGAGCCGGAGCCCTGGCGCGGCGGCCACCGCATCGGCCAACTCGCCGACTCCGTCGGGCGCGACGCCCCCGCGCTCCCCGCGCCCGCCGGCCTCCGCGTCGAGTGCGACCTGGACCAGGCACCCCAGTTCACGGTCCGCCCGGACGGCGGCGGCTGAGAGAGATGTAACAAGTTTGGCCCGGTCCACCGACTGCACGACATCGGCATAACTCGCCACAGAACGGACCTTGTTGGTCTGGAGTTGACCGACAAAGTGCCAGGAGAGTGTCAGATCCGCACATTCAGCGGCCTTGGGTGCCGCGTCCTGGTCGCGGTTCTCCGCGACCTGCCGTACGCCGAGTTCCGAGAGAAGTCGCACATCGCTCGCGGGATACGTCTTGGTGACCACGATCAGGGTCACCTCGTCCCGCTCGCGGCCGGCGGACGCGCAGGCGGAGGCGATCCGTTCCTCGACGCGGGCCAGGTTTGCGGTGAGTTCGCGCTTACGGTCCGTCATGCCCTATCAGTCCAGCCAGACATATCCGGCGAGCCGCCCAGTGGTGCGGTCGCGACGGTAGGAGAAATGGTCGGTCGATTCCAGAGTGCAGACCGGCGAGTGCCGCCGGTCAGCGACGCCGAGCGCCGACAACTGGGCGAGCACTCCGGCGGTGACGTCCACCGCCGGAGTGGACCAGCTCGTCTCCGACCAGGCTTCGGGAACGGTCCGCGCGACCTCGGCCCGCATGTCGGCGGGCACTTCATAGCAGCGGCCGCAGACGGCCGGGCCCGTGCGGGCCGTGATCCGTGCGGGGTCGGCGCCGAGCGAGACCATCGCACCGACCGCGGCCGGGACGACCCCGGCGACCAGTCCGGGACGGCCCGCGTGAGCGGCGGCCACGACCCCCGCGACCGGGTCGGCGAGCAGTACGGGGACGCAGTCGGCGGTGAGTACCGCCAGCGGCACTCCCCGGCGGGCCGTCACGACGGCATCGGTGGCCGGGATCTCCGCACCGTCGCCGCGTGTCTGTGCCCAGGGGCCGTCGACCACGGCGACCT
This sequence comes from Streptomyces sp. NBC_01471, assembly GCF_041438865.1. Classification (NCBI taxonomy): domain Bacteria; kingdom Bacillati; phylum Actinomycetota; class Actinomycetes; order Kitasatosporales; family Streptomycetaceae; genus Streptomyces; species Streptomyces sp. NBC_01471. The sequence goes on along the minus strand of NZ_CP109450.1, from coordinate 6,133,856 downwards.
CGCGCCCGTGCACCTGGTTCATCCAGACGACCCGTGCCGGGTCGATGCCCAGTGCGCGCGCGGCGAGTTCACGGTTCGTCACGACCGCGGCCGGGTCGTCACCGACCGCTCCGCCGAGGTTGAGCTCCTCGTACGGAACGGCGCTCACCCCGCCCCACCTGTCGGTGAAAGCGAAGTGCGCGCCGTTCGTAGACATCTCGGTGCCGCACGCGGTTATGGGACGCCGCATCACTTCAAGAAGTCCGGTACGTCCAGCTCTTCGGCCTGGCTGTCCTGGTAGGGACGGGCCGGCGGGACCTGCGGCGGGGCGACCGGCGCCGCCGGGGCCTCGTTCGCACGCTCCGTCTCGACCGGAACCGGAGTCTCCTCGCGCTGGGTGACCGCACCGAGACCGCCGAGCGAACGGGGTGCCTCGGTGGCCCGCACCGGCACGGGCTCCTCACGCTTGGCGGAGCCGGAACCGATGGCGCTCTCCCGGCGGGTCGGCGGCTGTCCGCCGTCGAAGCCCGCCGCGATGACCGTCACCCGTACCTCGTCGCCGAGCGCGTCATCGATGACGGCGCCGAAGATGATGTTGGCCTCGGGGTGGGCGGCCTCGCTGACCAGCTGCGCGGCCTCGTTGATCTCGAAGAGACCGAGGTCCGAACCGCCGGAGATCGAGAGCAGCACCCCGCGTGCGCCGTCGATGGACGCTTCGAGCAGTGGCGAGGAGATCGCCATCTCGGCAGCGGCCACCGCGCGGTCGTCGCCGCGTGCCGAGCCGATCCCCATGAGCGCCGATCCGGCCTCGGACATCACGGACTTGACGTCGGCGAAGTCGAGGTTGATCAGACCCGGTGTGGTGATCAGATCGGTGATGCCCTGGACACCCGACAGCAGGACCTGGTCCGCCGACTTGAACGCGTCCAGCACGCTGACCTGGCGGTCCGAGATGGACAGCAGGCGGTCGTTGGGGATGACGATGAGGGTGTCGACCTCTTCGCGGAGTTCGGCGATGCCGTCCTCCGCCTGATTGGCGCGGCGCCGGCCCTCGAAGGTGAAGGGACGGGTGACCACGCCGATGGTGAGTGCGCCCAGCGAACGGGCGATGTTGGCGACGACGGGTGCGCCGCCGGTGCCGGTGCCGCCGCCTTCTCCTGCGGTGACGAAGACCATGTCGGCCCCCTTGAGGACCTCCTCGATCTCCTCACGGTGGTCCTCTGCCGCCTTGCGCCCGACTGCCGGGTTCGCCCCGGCGCCGAGGCCGCGGGTCAGTTCACGGCCGACGTCGAGCTTGACGTCGGCGTCGCTCATCAACAGGGCCTGTGCGTCGGTGTTGATCGCGATGAACTCGACGCCCTTGAGGCCGACCTCGATCATTCGGTTGATGGCATTGACACCACCGCCGCCGACACCGATGACCTTGATGACTGCGAGGTAGTTCTGCGGTGCTGCCACGTCGAAGGCCTCTCGCCTCGAGTTACGTGTCGTCGCTGCGCGCTTGCCGCGTCGCGACGACGGATGCCGATGGGACGGTCCGAACGCCGACCCGAACCCTAACTGTGAAGTTCAGGGTTACCAGTGTGTCTGCTCCTTGGACTCTCCGAACAGGACACTAAGTCGACAAGTGGCGCACGTTCAATGAACACGCCGAACCTCCCGTTTTTCTTTTCACCCTATGTGATCAGCCGTTGCGCTGACCAACCAGGGTGCTGGCCAGCGAGGATGCGCGTCAACTCCCCGACGCCGCAGGGGCAGTGGGGGCGCTCACGTCGAAGTGCGCCGCCTTGGGAGCGGCTTTCGTCAGCGCGATGAGCGCGCGCGCCTTCGCCGCGCCGGACTCGCTGCTCCCCCAGGCCACCGTGCGGTGCCCGGTCAGCTCCAACGAGATGGAGTCATATGAACTGACCCGGACGAACAGGGTGTCCCGGGCGACAGCGGACGGAAGTTCTCCGGCCACCCGGACCGCCTCGACCCGCAGCCGGTCCGCGCCGAAGCGGCGGAGGCTGGGTGACTGACCAGCCGTCAATTCGAGTACCGGAACTCTTCGGGGAGCGCTTTCCACTGTGGCGAAACGCACGCCCTTCGCGTCCACTTCTGTGAACTTACCGCCCGACTTCATGAGCAGTACCGGCTTTCGCTCCGTCACTTTCAGACTGATGCCGTGCGGCCAGGAACGTGAGACAACGACCGAGTCGATTCGGGGCAATTTCTTCCGAAGCCGGTTCTCCATCGCATCCGTATCGACAGAAATCAACGGATCGCCGATCGGAACGGCCGCGGCCGACTCCACCTCGTCCGGGGTCAGAACCCGCACCCCCGTGGTCCGAATATGTTCCACCCGCAGCCACGAAGAGCCGTAGAGCGCCCAGATGACGCCACCCAGCAGAAGCAACAGAACGGCCGGCACCACGATCACCAGCAGCCTGCCGCGCGGCCGGAGACGGCCGGGGGGCTTCCCCTGCCGCCCGGAGCGGCCGCGGCCGGACTCCGCCGCTGGATTGCGCTCACCGCGCTGTGCGGTCGTCGGTCCGGCCACGCTCGCTCCTTCGGGCGGTCACGCCTGGCGGCGCGCCGCAATCGCCTCGTACACCATGCCGACGAGCAGGTCGTCGGCGTCCCGGCGGCCGAACTCGGCGGCTGCGCGGGACATCTCGAACAGCCGGTGCGGATCGGCGAGTACCGGCAGGACGTTGCCCTGCACCCACTCGGGGGTCAGCTGGGCGTCGTCCACCAGCAGGCCACCGCCCGCGTTGACCACCGGCTGGGCGTTGAGCCGCTGTTCACCGTTGCCGATCGGCAACGGCACATAGGCGGCGGGCAGCCCGACGGCGGAGAGTTCGGCCACGGTCATCGCGCCCGCGCGGCAGAGCATCATGTCGGCCGCGGCGTACGCGAGGTCCATCCGGTCCACGTACGGTACCGGGAGGTAGGGCGGCATTCCGGGCATGTTGTCGACACGCGGCAGTTCGTTCTTCGGGCCGACCACGTGCAGGATCTGGATCCCGGAGCGCTGGAGCACCGGGGCGACCTGCTGGACCACCTCGTTGAGGCGGCGGGCCCCCTGGGAGCCGCCGGAGACCAGCAGCGTCGGCAGATTGGGGTCGAGACCGAAGGCGGCACGCGCCTCGGGACGGACCCTGGCCCGGTCGAGGACGGCGATGGTGCGGCGCAGCGGGATGCCGATGTAGCGGGCCCCGCGGAGCTTGCTGTCCGGGGTGGAGACGGCCACGGCGGCCGCGTACCGGGAGCCGATCTTGTTGGCGAGCCCCGGCCTGGCGTTGGCCTCGTGCACGATGATCGGCACCCCGAGCCGCTTGGCCGCGAGGTAGCCGGGCAGCGCCACGTAGCCGCCGAAGCCGACGACGCAGTCGGCCCTGGTCCGCTCCAGGATCTGCTCGGCGGCCTTGATCGTCCCGCGCAGCCGCCCGGGAACGGTGATCAGTTCGGGGGTGGGCCTGCGGGGCAGCGGTACGGCGGGGATCAGCCCCAACTCGTAGCCCCGTTCGGGCACGAGGCGGGTTTCGAGTCCGCGCTCCGTGCCGAGGGCCGTGATGCCCACGGCCGGGTCCTGCCTGCGCAGGGCATCCGCAAGGGCGAGCGCCGGCTCGATGTGGCCGGCGGTCCCCCCGCCGGCGAGTACGACATGCACCGAAATTCACCGCTCTCCGGACGGACGCTTCTTGACGCGCCGTCTCATCGACTTCCATCTCACCCCGGGCCTCCGCAAGGCCAGAGCCGTTCTCGCTGCGGGGTCCGACCGCGCAAAGGCGATCAGCAGCCCGACGGCGAACATGGTCGGCAGCAGGGCGGAGCCCCCGTAGGAGAACAGCGGGAGCGGGACACCGGCGATCGGCAGCAGACCGAGCACCGCACCGATGTTGATCACGGACTGGACCGTGATCCAGGTGGTCACACCTCCCGCTGCGTACCTCACGAAGGGGTCCTCCGTGCGTCCGGCCACGCGGATACCCGCATAGCCTAGAGCCGCGAAGAGGCCGAGTACCGACAGAGTCCCCGCAAGACCCAGTTCCTCACCGGTGACGGCGAAGATGAAGTCGGTGTGGGGCTCCGGGAGTTGGCCCCATTTCTCCACACTCGCACCCAGTCCGGATCCGAACCAGCCGCCGGACGCGAGCGCGTAGATTCCGTGCACCGCCTGCCAGCACTGGTCCTGCGGGCCCGGGTCGGTCGCACCGATGCAGGCGAGCCTGCCCATCCGGTTCGGGCTGGTCTCGATCAGCAGCACGGTCATGACCGCGGCGATACCGAGCACCATCGCGAACATCCGGGTGGGAGCCCCCGCCAGCCACAGCAGCCCGAAGAGAATCGCGGTGAGGATGATCGCCGTACCCATGTCGCCGCCGAGCATGATCAGTCCGAGCAGCATGAAGGCGACGGGGACGAGCGGTACGAGCATGTGCTTCCACTGCGTGAGCAGCTTCTTCTCCTGCTTGCGGGCGAGCAGGTCGGCTCCCCAGAGGATCAGGGCGAGCTTGCCGAACTCGCTCGGCTGGAGCATGAAGGGGCCGCCCAGCGAGATCCAGTTCTGGTTGCCGTTGACCGAACGCCCTATCCCCGGCACCTGGACGAGGACCATCAGGAAGACGGTGCCCGCGAGCATCGGGTAGGCGAAGGCCCGGTGCAGCTTCACCGGCATCCGGGTCGCAACGAGCGCGAGACCTCCGCCGAGCACTGCGGCGAAGAGCTGTTTGCGGAAGAAGTACGAGCCGGGCTCGGAGATTTCGAGCGCCTTGATCATCGAGGCGGAGTAGACCATCACCAGGCCGAGCACCGTGATCAGGAGGGCGGAGCCCACCAGCAGGTAGTAGGCCGTCAGAGGGCGGTCCAGGGTGCTCCGCGCCTGCTCGTAGGTGCGGCGCAGCTGGCTGCCGCCCGCGCCGAGCGGTCCGGAGCCGCGCCGGACCGCGGACGGGCGGCGCGCCGTCCCCGTACCGCCACGCCCGCCTCTGTCCTTGACCGGCATGCCTGTCCCCTCCACTCGTGCCCGGCGTCCGCCGGGTCCCGGCGCGGGGCCGTACGGCCGGCCAGGAGACACGCTCCTAGCCGCTCTCGGCGGCCAACTCGCGTACCGCGTCGGCGAATGCCTCGCCACGCTTGTTGTAGTTGGCGAACATGTCCATGGAGGCACAGGCCGGAGCCAGCAGGACCGTGTCCCCCGGCCGGGCGAGCCGTGCCGCCTCCCGGACCGCCGCCGACATGGCCCCAGTGTCGGTCCGGTCGAGGTCGACCACCGGTACTTCCGGGGCGTGTCGCGCCAGGGCTTCGGCGATGAGCGCCCGCTCGGCGCCGATCAGTACGACGCCCCGCAGCCGCTTCGCGGCCCCGCCGACCAGCTCGTCGAAGCTCGCGCCCTTGGCGAGGCCGCCCGCGATCCAGACGATCGGATCGTAGGCGGCCAGGGAGGCTTCGGTGGCATGGGTGTTGGTGGCCTTGGAGTCGTCGATGTACGCGACACCCGCGACGTCGGCCACCTTCTCGATGCGGTGCGGATCCGGCCGGAAGGCCCGGAGCCCGTCCCGTACGGCGGCCGGTGCCACGCCGTACGCGCGGGCCAGCGCGGCCGCCGCGAGGGCGTTGGCGATGTTGTGCGGGGCCGGCGGGGTGACGTCGCCGACCTCGGCCAGCTCCTGGGCCTGCTTCTGGCGGTCGGCCACGAAGGCCCGGTCGACCAGGATCCCGTCGACCACGCCGAGCTGGGAGGGCCCCGGTGTACCGAGGGTGAAGCCGATGGCCCGGCAGCCCTCCTCCACGTCCGCGGCACGGACCAGTTCCTCGGTGGCCGGGTCCGCGGCGTTGTAGACGCAGGCGACGGTGTTGCCCTCGTAGACCCGGCCCTTGTCGGCCGCGTACGCCGCCATGGAGCCGTGCCAGTCGAGGTGGTCGGGGGCCAGGTTGAGCACGGCCGCCGAGTGGACGCGCAGGCTGGGCGCCCAGTGCAGCTGGTAGCTGGAGAGCTCCACGGCCAGCACGTCGTACTTCTCGCCGTCCTCGTCGCCGAGGACGGCGTCCAGGAGCGAGACGCCGATGTTGCCGACGGCCTCGGTGCGCAGCCCGGCGGCGCGCAGGATCGAGGCGAGCATCAGTACGGTCGTGGTCTTGCCGTTGGTGCCGGTGACCGCGAGCCAGGGCGCGGCGCCCGGACGCCGCAGCCGCCAGGCGAGTTCGACGTCGCCCCAGACCGGTACGCCCGCCTCGGACGCCGCCTGGAAGAGCGGCTTGTCGGGCCGCCAGCCGGGCGCGGTGACAACCAGCTCGGTACCGTCCGGCAGGGTTGCCCCGTCGCCGAGGCGCACCGTGATGCCGAGCGCGGTGAGTTCGGCGGCCTGGGCGCGGGCGCGCTCGTCGGCGCCCTCGTTGACGACGGTGACCTCGGCGCCGAGGCCGTGCAGGGCGCGCGCCGCCGGAAGTCCGGAGACACCCATGCCCGCAACGGTGACGCGCTTGCCCTGCCAGATCACTTGGCGGCCGCCCAGCCCGCGTAGAAGAGCCCGAGGCCGACGATCACGCACATGCCCTGGATGATCCAGAAGCGGACCACGACAAGGACTTCGGACCACCCCTTGAGTTCGAAGTGGTGCTGGAGCGGTGCCATCTTGAAGACGCGCTTGCCGGTCATCTTGAACGAGCCGACCTGGATCACGACGGACATGGTGATCAGGACGAAGAGGCCGCCGAGGATGGCCATCAGGAACTCGGTGCGGGAGCAGATGGCGAGCCCGGCGAGCGCGCCGCCCAGTGCCAGCGACCCGGTGTCGCCCATGAAGATCTTGGCGGGCGACGTGTTCCACCACAGGAAGCCGAAGCAGGCGCCCATCAGCGCCGATGCGACGACTGCCAGGTCGAGTGGGTCCCTGACCTCGAAGCAGGCGCTGGGGTTGGTCAGGGTCGCCGCGTTGGCGCAGGACTCCTGGAACTGCCAGACGCCGATGAAGGTGTACGCGCCGAAGACCATCACGGAGGCGCCGGTGGCGAGACCGTCGAGGCCGTCGGTGAGGTTCACCCCGTTCGACATGGCCAGGATCATGAACAGCGCCCAGACGACGAAGAGCACCGGGCCGATCGACCAGCCGAAGTCCGTGACGAAGGACAGCTTGGTGGAGGCCGGGGTCTGGCCCTGGGAGTCCTTGAACATCAGGGCCAGGACCGCGAAGGCGATGCCGACGATTAGCTGGCCCGCCATCTTCGCCTTGGCCCGCAGACCCAGCGAGCGCTGCTTGACGATCTTGATGTAGTCGTCGAGGAACCCGACCAGGCCCATCCCCGTCATCAGGAAGAGCACCAGCACACCCGAGAACGTCATCGGGTCGCCGGTGATCAGCTTGGTGGCGAGGTACGCGATGACCGTGGCCAGGATGAAGGCGATACCACCCATGGTCGGGGTACCGCGCTTGCCGTGGTGGCCGCGCGGTCCGTCGTCCCGGATGAACTGCCCGTACCCCTTGCGGGCGAGCAGCTTGATCAGCAGCGGTGTGCCGACCAGGGTCAGGAAGAGTCCGATGACTCCCGAGAAGAGAATCTGCTTCATCGGGCGGCGACCTCGCCCTCGGTACCACCGTCGAGCAAGGCGTACGCCACCTGCTCCAACCCCACCGACCTGGACGCCTTCACCAGCACGACGTCTCCCTCACGCAGTTGACTGCGCAACAGGTCGACGGCCGCCTGCGCGTCGGACACGTGCACCGACTCCTCACCCCACGAACCCTCGTTATAGGCGCCCAGTTGCAGCCAGGACGCTTCCATGCCCCCGACTGCCACGAGCTTGCTCACGTTGAGCCGGACGGCCAGCCGTCCGACCGCGTCGTGCTCGGCGAGTGACTCGTCTCCGAGCTCGGCCATCTGACCGAGCACCGCCCACGTGCGTCCCCCCTTTGCCTGTGAGGCCTTGCCCATGGCCGCCAGCGCACGCAGCGCGGCTCGCATGGATTCGGGGTTGGCGTTGTAGGCGTCGTTGACAACCGTCACACCGTCCGGACGCTCGGTGACCTCCATGCGCCAGCGGGAGAGCGAGCCAGCCTCGGAGAGCGCCGTTGCGATCTCGTCTGCGGACATGCCCAACTCATGTGCGACGGCGGCCGCGGCGAGCGCGTTCGACACGTGGTGCTCACCGTACAGGCGCAAGGTCACATCGCTGCACCCGGTGGGTGTGTGCAGCGTAAATGCGGCCTGCCCGGTGTCGGTCAGGCGGACCTTCTCGGCACGTACGTCCGCTTCATCCGCCTCTCCGAAGAGCAGGACACGCGCCTTGGTACGGACGGACATGGCCCGTACGAGGGGGTCGTCGGCGTTGAGCACGGCGACGCCGTGCTCCGGAAGCGACTCGACCATCTCGCCCTTGGCCTGCGCGATCTGCTCGCGGCCGCCGAACTCCCCGATGTGCGCGGTCCCGACGTTCAGGACGAGACCGGTCTTCGGCGGCACCAGGCCGGTGAGGTAGCGGATGTCGCCGATGTAGCGCGCGCCCATTTCGAGGACCAGGTAACGGGTGTTCTCGTCGGCCCGCAGCGCGGTGAGCGGCAGGCCGATCTCGTTGTTCAGATTGCCCTCCGGGTAGACCGTCGGGCCCTTGCGCTCCAGGATCTGGGCGATCAGGTCCTTGGTCGACGTCTTGCCTGCGGAACCGGTGAGTGCGACGACTTCGGTGCCCAGGCGCTCCACGACGGTACGCGCGAGCGTCCCGAGCGCGGCGGTCACGTCGGGCACCACGAGGGCCGGTACGCCGACGGGCCGGGTGGCCAGCACGGCCACCGCCCCCGCTTCGGCGGAGCTCCGCGCGTAGTCGTGGCCGTCGACGCGTTCACCGGCGAACGCGACGAAGAGACTGCCGGGCCGCACCGCGCGGGAGTCGGTGACGACAGGACCGGTGACCAGGACGGACGGATCCGGTATGTCGTGCGGCTGCCCGCCGATGATGTCGGCGATCTCGGCGAGGGAGAGGGTGATCACTTGGTCATCCCTGACTGTTGTTCTCGATTGCTGCGCGCTCGATTGCTGCGCGGAGGACCTGGCGGTCGTCGAAGGGGCGTACCACTCCGGCGATGTCCTGGCCCTGCTCATGGCCCTTGCCCGCGACCAGCACGGTGTCGCCGGGGCGGGCGCGGACCACGGCCGCGGCGATGGCCGCCGCCCGGTCCGAGTCGATCAGGACGTCGCCGCGCTCGTGGACCGGCACCTCGGCGGCGCCGGCGATCATCGCGGCGAGGATCGCGAGGGGGTCCTCGCCACGCGGGTTGTCGGAGGTCAGTACGGCGGTGTCGGCGAGGCGGGCCGCCGCCGCGCCCATCGGGCCGCGCTTGGTCTGGTCGCGGTCGCCGCCGCAGCCGAGCACGATGTGCAGACTGCCCTCGGTGACCTTGCGCAGAGCGCGCAGCACCGACTCGACGGCGTCCGTCTTGTGCGCGTAGTCGACGACGGCGAGATACGGCTGTCCGGCGTCCACCCGCTCCAGCCGGCCCGGCACCCCGGGGACGGCCGCGATGCCGTCGGCCGCCGTCTGCGGGTCGGTGCCCGCGACGGCGAGGGTGACGATCGCGGCGAGGGTGTTGGCCACGTTGAAGGGGCCGGCCAGCGGCGAGGTGGCCGCGATGCGCTCCCCCTTCGGGCCGACGGCGGTGAAGGTGCTGGTGAACAGGGCGACTTCGACGTCCTCGGCCCGCCAGTCGGCGTCCGGATGCCCCTCGGCCGAGAAGGTGGTGATGGGGACGGTCGCCTCGTCGACGAGCCTGCGGCCGTACTCGTCGTCGTAGTTGACGACGCCGACCCTGCTGCGCAGCGGGGTGAACAGCTGCGCCTTGGCCTGGAAGTAGTCCTCCATCCCGGAGTGGAACTCCATGTGCTCCGGGCTGAGGTTGTTGAAGACCGCGACGTCGAAGACACAGCCGTCGACCCGGCCGAGCACCAGCGCGTGGCTGGAGACCTCCATGGCGACCGTGTCGACCCCGCGCTCGCGCATGACCGCGAACAGCGCCTGGAGGTCGGTGGCTTCGGGCGTGGTGCGCTCGGACTTGATGCGCTCGTCGCCGATCCGCATCTCGACCGTGCCGATCAGGCCGCTGAGGTGCCCGGCCGCCCGGATGCCGCCCTCGACCAGATAGGCGGTGGTGGTCTTGCCGGACGTGCCCGTGATGCCGATCTGGAGGAGGTCGCGGCCGGGGTGGCCGTAGATCTCCGTGGCCAGCTCGCCCATCACGGCCCGCGGGTCGGGGACGGTCAGCACGGGAAGCCCGGTGGCCTCGGCCCGTTCGGTGCCCGTGGGGTCCGTGAGCACCGCGGCGGCCCCCAGGCCGGCCGCCTGCTCGACGAAGTCGGCACCGTGCAGCCGGGCGCCCGGGAGTGCGGCGTACAGGTCTCCGGGGCGCACCGCCCGGGAGTCGTGGGTGATGCCGGTGACCTCAGCGGCACCAGGTGACGCGATGCCCAGTCGTCCTGCCAGTTCCCCCAGGGGGGTCGGTCGGACCTCGGCCGGACGGGGTGCTCCCGGATAGGTCACAGAAGGGTCTTTCTGGGCGATTTGGTACTGATCAGCGTGTGGCACGGCGGTGAGCGTACCGGGCGCACCGGGCTCCCCGCGAAGTGAGGGTCCGGGGGTGTTCCGGTTCCCCGGCTCCGGGGTGATGGTCGTCACTGATGCTTCCTGAGTCACTGGTGGGGGCCGAAGGTGACCGGCAGCGGGTCGGCCTTCTGGCCTGTCGGTGGGGCCTGGAGGGACTTGAGGGCGAACTCCATGACTTTCTTGTAGACGTTGCCGCAGGTGGAGCCGCCGAAGTGGCTTCCGCTGGTCGGGTTCTGGATGGCGCAGTAGACGGTGACCCGGGGTTTGTCGGCGGGGGCGAAGCCCGCGAAGGAGGCGGTGTATCCGCTGTAGCGGCCCGTCTTCGGATCCACCCGGTTGGCCGTTCCGGTCTTGCCCGCGACCCGGTAGCCGGGGATACGGGCGGAGACGCCGGTGCCCTCCACGTCGCTGACGACCGACTCCAGCATCCGGGAGACCGTCCTGGCCGTCCGCTCGCTCACGACCCGGGTCCTCTTCGGCGCGGGCGACGGGGTGAAGCGGCCGTCGGGGCCCTTGGTGCCGCTGATCAGCGACGGCTCCACCCGTACGCCGCCGTTGGCGATCGTGGAGTACACGGAGGCCGCCTGCAGCGCGTTGAGCGAGAGCCCCTGACCGAACGGGATCGTGTACTGCTGGGACGTCGACCAGTCCTGCGGCTTGGCCAGGATCCCCGAGGTCTCGCCGGGGAAACCGACACCGGTGGGGCTGCCGATGCCGAACTTGTGCAGATAGGAGTACAGGATCCTGTTGGCCTCGGGCTGGGTCCTGCCGAGCTGGCCCGCGGCCTCGATGGTGCCGATGTTGCTGGACTTGGCCAGTACGCCGTTGAGCGTCAGCGACCAGGTGTCGTGGTCGACGTCGTCCTTGAAGAGCCGGTCCCCGCGGTGCAGCCGGTTGGGGACGGTCACATGGGTGGTCGGCGTGGCCACCCCCTGCTGGATGATGGCGGCCATGGACATGATCTTGCTGACGGAGCCCGGCTCGTAGGCGTCCTGGACCGCGGCGTTGCCGAGCGCCGAGGGGTCGGCGTGGGTCAGGTCGTTGGGGTCGAAGCCGGGCGCGTTGGCCATGGCGAGGACCTGACCACTCCTGGTGTCCTGCACGACGACATAGCCGCGGTCCGCCTTGGACTCCTTGACCTGGGCGGCGATGGCGCTCTGCGCGGCCCACTGGATGTCGCGGTCCAGGGTCAGTTCTACGTCCGAGCCCGGGACGGCCGGCTTCTCGCTGGCCCCGGCCGTCGGCACCGTACGGCCGCCCGACTGGGCGTAGGTGATCTTGCCGTCCTTGCCCGCCAGCTCCTTGTTCAGCGAGGATTCGAGCCCGCCGGCGCCCTGGCCGGCCGAGTTGACCCAGCCGAGCACCCCGGCGGCGAGATCGCCGTTCGGGTACACGCGTTTGGTGCTCGGCTCCTGGAAGACCCCGGCGATCACGTCGGCGCCCTTGCCGCCCTTGGCCTTGTCCGCGGAGGCCTTCTGCGCGAAGACGTTCTTCAGGTCCTTGATCTGGTTCCAGACCTGCGGGGTCTGCCGGCTCGCCAGCAGCACGTAACGGGTGTCGGGCGTCCTGAGCTTCCTCGCGATCGCCTCGGCGTCCTGCCCGAGGATCGGTGCGAGCAGCGCGCCCGCCTGCTCGGGGGCGTCGGTCGCGTGGCTCTGGGCCCGGCTGAACATCGTGGGGTCGGCCGTGATGTCGTACGCGTCGACACTGGCGGCCAGGGCCACGCCGCTGCGGTCGGTGATCTCCCCGCGCTCGGCGGTCAGCGTGTGGCTCAGATAGCGGTTCTTGTCCGCCTTGGCCGTGTAGGCGCTGGCGTCGACGGCCTGGACCTGAAGCAGCCGTACGACGAAGACCGCCATCACGAGCGTCAGGCCGAGGGTGACGAGCCGCAGCCGGGGGCGCGGGCTGCCGAGCCGCAGCTTCCGGGGCTGCCGTGCGGGCCGCGGACGGCGCTGTGCCGGACGCGCGGTTCGCGCGGCGGGCCGGGCCGGGCGGGCGGGGCCCGGTACACGGCGGCGCGGGGGTTCCTTGGACGGCACTGCGTCACCTGCCGGGGGTCGGGGTCGGCGCTGCTGGCGTGCCCGCCGGCGCGGATGGCACGGAGGGGGCGCCGCCCGGGACGGCCGGGGCGCTGCCCGACGGGGTCGCGGCCGGTGCCGAAGGGGTGGCGGACGGCTTGGGCCCGGCCGGGGGCGGCGGCGGTGCGGGCTGCGCCGTGGACTCGGCGGCCCGGCCCAGAACTCTGCCGTCCGGGTCGAGGAAGGCGGGGCCGCCGCCCGGCACCATGCCGAGTTCGCGGGCCCGCTTCGCCAGCGCACCGGGCGCGGAGCGGTCGTCGACGTCCCGCTGCAGTGCCTGCTCCTCGTCGGTCAGCTCGGTGATCCGCTTCTGGTCCTTGCTGAGCTTGAAGGAACCTTCGTTCAGCGCCGAGTTGAGCAGCAGGAGCGTGATCAGGCCGCCGCCGAGCAGCACGACGACCAGCAGTACGAAGGGCATCCGGGCCGCCCGGCCGGGCCCGGCGGGCATCAGCGCGGCCAGGCGCGCGGCGCGGCCCTTCAGCTGTCTCGGCTGCTTGCTCACAGAGCCTCCTCGCGGATGCGCTGCGCACCCCGCAGCCGGGCGGGCGCCGCGCGCCGGTTGTCCGCGACCTCCTCCTCCGCAGGGAGTTCCGCACCGCGGGTGAGGAGCTTGAGCCGTGGCTGGTAGCGCTCGGGCACCACCGGCAGGCCGGCCGGCGCCGTGTTGGCCGCGCCTGCCGCGAAGACCTGTTTGACCAGCCGGTCCTCCAGCGAGTGGTACGAGAGGACGGCGATCCGCCCGCCCACGGCGAGGGCCTGCACGGCGGCCGGAACGGCCCGCTCCAGCACGGTGAGTTCGCCGTTGACCTCGATGCGCAGGGCCTGGAAGGTGCGTTTGGCGGGATTGCCGCCGGTGCGCTTGGCGGCCTGCGGCAGTGAGTCACGGATCAGCTCGACCAGCCGGGCGCTGTTGGTGAAGGGTTCCTTCTCCCGCTCCCGCACGACGGCGGAGACGATCCGCTTGGCCTGCTTCTCCTCGCCGTACGCGCGCAGGATCCGGACGAGTTCGCCGGGCGGATAGGTGTTGAGCACCTCGGCCGCGCCCATACCGGTCGTCTGGTCCATCCTCATGTCGAGCGGGGCGTCCTGGGCGTAGGCGAAACCGCGGTCCGCCTCGTCCAGCTGCATCGACGAGACGCCGAGGTCGAAGAGGACTCCCTGTACGCGCGGGACCTCCAGCCGGTCCAGGACCTCGGGCAGTTCGTCGTAGACGGCGTGCACCAGGGTGGCGCGGTCGCCGAACGGCGCGAGCCGCTCGGCGGAGAGCCGCAGGGCTTCCTTGTCCCGGTCGAGTGCGATCAGCCGGGCCGCCGGGAAGGTCGACAGCAGCGCCTCGCTGTGGCCGCCGAGGCCGAGGGTGCAGTCGACGACGACCGCACCGGGCTGGGCGAGGGCCGGGGCCAACAGGTCCAGGCATCGCTGGAGCATCACCGGGACATGTCGGGACTGGGTCATGCGCCCTCTCAGGTACGGCGCGGGCGGACGTACTGCCGGGTCCCCGCCCGCTCGGAAGGGGACGGTCCGCCGGCGCCGGGAAAGGCGTCGGCCGGCCGGCGAGCGGGAGAGGGCCGGGCCGTACGTACGCCGCGCATGCGCGGGTGTGCGGGATGTGTCCGTCAAGCAGGTGTGTCTGGGGTGAGTGACCGTGAGGAGTACGTCCGTGCACGCACGTGACGACGCTCACGCCTCCCACTTCGCGCCACTTTAGTCCACTCGTCCCCCCGGTCAATCAACCGCCCAGCGCGCCGCGGGCTCCGGTTTTCACCCGAACGGGTCACTGGCCATCACCGCTGTGGATTAGGTCACAACCGTCCGTGTTGACGCTCGTTTTCCGGCCCCTGGGCAGGACTGTTCGATCAGCGGCGGCTACCGTCATACACATGTCGACTGCTGCGCACTCTCCCGCAGAGCCCACCCCGCCCCGCCCCCACCTGGCCGTACGTGACGGCGGAACGGTGACCGACCGGCTCGTCGAGGCCAACCGGCAGTACGCCGGGGCATTCGAGGACCCCGGCATGGACGCCCGGCCCGTACTGCAGGTGGCCGTGGTCGCGTGCATGGACGCCCGGATCGATCTGCACGCCGCCCTCGGGCTCGAACTCGGCGACTGCCACACGATCCGCAACGCGGGCGGTGTGGTCACCGACGATGTCATCCGGTCACTGACCATCAGCCAGCGCGCCCTGGGCACCCGGAGCGTGATACTGATCCACCACACCAGCTGCGGTCTGGAGAGCCTCACCGAGGACTTCCGGATCGAGCTGGAGGAAGAGGTGGGTCAGCGTCCGCCGTGGGCGGTGGAGTCGTTCCGCGACGTCGACCAGGACGTACGCCAGTCGATGCAGCGGGTGCGGACCTCGCCGTTCCTGCTGCACACCGACGATGTCCGGGGCTTCGTCTTCGACGTGCGGTCGGGGCTCCTGCGGGAGATCGAGCCGGCCGGCCGCAACCCTCAGGAGTGAGCTCACGGGCCGGCGTTCGCGCCCCCGGAGCAGGACGAAATCACGGCAACCTGCGACATGTCCCGCCCACTTGTCCACAGGCGAGTGACACGAAGCGGTAACGGCAACAACAATGCGGGGGCGGCACCTCGTCCGGATCCCTCCGGGCGGGGCGTCGGCTGTTCGGGGCCGGGCCGGGCCGTACGCAGTGCCCCGGCACGTGGATGGGGTATCCCCTGCTTCTCAGGAGCGCGGGAGTAGGGCCGAGGAGGGCCGGGTGACGACCTATGACGATCGAGCGAGCCTCACGGATCTGACGACCACGGCGGAGCGCATCCGCAGGTCGGTGGAGGGTGTGATCGAGGGCAAGCCCGAGGTCGTACGGCTTTCGCTGACCGTGCTGCTCGCCGAGGGGCATCTCCTCATCGAGGATGTGCCAGGCGTCGGCAAGACCATGCTGGCCAAGGCGCTGGCCCGCAGCATCGACTGCTCGGTGCGGCGCATCCAGTTCACCCCCGACCTGCTGCCTTCGGACATCACCGGGGTCTCGATCTTCGACCAGCAGCGGCGGGACTTCGAGTTCAAGCCCGGGGCGATCTTCGCGCAGATCGTGATCGGCGACGAGATCAACCGCGCCTCGCCGAAGACCCAGTCGGCGCTGCTCGAATCGATGGAGGAGCGCCAGGTCACCATCGACGGGCAGACGTACGAACTGCCCGGTCCGTTCATGGTGGTGGCCACGCAGAACCCGGTGGAGATGGAGGGCACCTACCCGCTCCCCGAGGCGCAGCGCGACCGGTTCATGGCGCGGGTCTCCATCGGTTATCCGAGCCCCGAAGCCGAGCTCCGGATGCTCGACGTGCACGGCGGTGTCTCACCGCTGGACGACCTCCAGCCGGTGGCGCACGCCCACGAGATCCTGAAACTCATCGACGCGGTGCGCGGAGTGCACGTCGCCGACGCGGTGCGCCGGTACGCGGTGCAGCTGGTGACGGCCACCCGCAGTCACCAGGACCTCCGACTCGGCGCTTCGCCGCGTGCCACCCTGCACCTGCTGCGGGCGGCCAAGGCGGCGGCCGCGCTGAGCGGACGGGAGTACGCGCTGCCCGACGACGTCCAGGCACTGGCCGTCGCGGTCCTCGCGCACCGGCTGCTGCCCACGGCCCAGGCCCAGTTGAACCGCCGTACGGCGGAGCAGGTCGTCCAGGAGATCCTCCAGCAGACTCCCGTTCCCGCGTACAACGACCAGCAGCCCGGCGCCCGGCGGCTGTGATGGCCGTCGGGGGTGCTCCGGCCGCCGCCGACGAGGACGGGGGCGGACTGCGGACCGCGCTGTCGGGGCTCACCACACGGGGCCGCTCGTTCATCGCGGCCGGGGTCGCCGCGGCGGTCTGCGCGTATGTCCTGGGCCAGAGCGATCTGCTGCGGGTGGGGCTCCTGCTGGCGGTGCTCCCGCTGGTGTGTGTGGCCGTGCTGTTCCGTACCCGGTACCGGGTCGCGGCCAGCAGGCGGCTCGCCCCGGCCCGGGTGCCTGCCGGGTCGGAGGCCCGCGTCCATCTGCGGATGGACAACGTCTCGCGGCTCCCCACCGGACTGCTGATGCTCCAGGACCGGGTGCCGTACGTGCTGGGGCCGCGGCCCCGGTTCGTCCTGGACCGGGTGGAGGCGGGCGGCCGGCGCGAGGTGTCGTACCGGGTCCGTTCCGATCTGCGCGGGCGGTATCCGCTGGGCCCGCTCCAGCTGCGGCTCACCGACCCGTTCGGGATGTGCGAGCTGACCAGGTCGTTCAGCGCGCACGACACCCTGACCGTGATTCCCAGGACCGAGCCGCTGCCGCCGGTCCGGCTGACCGGTGAGGCGGCCGGATACGGGGACGGCAGACACCGCTCGCTCGCGCTGGCCGGCGAGGACGACGTGATCCCGCGCGGCTACCGGCACGGCGACGATCTGCGCCGGGTGCACTGGCGCTCCACCGCCCGCTACGGCGAGCTGATGGTGCGCCGCGAGGAGCAGCCGCAGCGGGCCCGCTGCACGGTGTTGCTGGACACCCGCCGGGGCGCCTACCAGGGCGCGGGGCCGGACTCGGCCTTCGAATGGGCCGTGTCGGGGGCGGCCTCGGCGCTGGTGCACGTACTCGAACGGGGCTTCTCGGTACGGCTGCTGACGGACACCGGCAGCTCGGTGCCGGGCGAGGGCTCGGGCGGGTTCGCCGGGTCCACCCAGGATTCCGCCGACTCCGCCGGGCTGATGATGGACAGCCTCGCCGTCGTAGGCCACTCCGACGGGACCGGCCTCTCCCGCTCGTACGATGTGCTGCGCGGCGGGAACGAAGGACTTCTGATCGCCTTCTTCGGCAGTCTCGACGAGGAGCAGGCCGCGGTCGCGGCCCGGATGCGGCAGCGCAGCGGGGCAGCCGTCGCCTTCGTACTGAACAGCGATGCCCGGGCGCACGGCGAGGCGGCGGCGGAGCGCGACACCAAGACGCTGCGGCTGCTGCGCGACGCGGGCTGGACCGCGCTGGAGGCCGGGCCCGGGGCGGCGCTCGCCGAGCTGTGGCGGCAGGCGGGGCAGCAGCGCAGCGGTACGGGTGCGGCGTCCTGGCACGGCGGTACGGCGGCCACGGGTGCCGGCGCGGAGGCGGGCAGCGGGACAGGCGCGGGGGGATGGTCATGAGCGGCCGGACGAGGGTGGCGCTGTGCGCCTATGCGGCCACGATGCTGGCCGCGTGCGCACTGCTGCCGCTGGTCCAGCCGGTCACGTGGATCATTCAGGCCGCACTGCTGCTGGCCGTTCAGAGCGGGGTGGGCGCGCTGGCCCGGCGGGTTCCGCTGGCGCGTCCGCTGACCGTGGCCGCGCAGGCGGTGACCGCGCTGCTGATCCTCACCGTGGTCTTCGCGCGCGGCCAGGCGCTCGGCGGCATCGTGCCGGGCCCGGAGGCCGTGGAGCATTTCGGGGCGATGCTGCGGGCGGGCGCCGACGACATAGGGCAGTACTCGATACCGGCACCGACGACCGCGAGCATCCGGCTGATGCTGTTCGGCGGGGTGCTGCTGGTCGGGCTGCTGGTGGACGCGCTGGCGGTGACGTTCCGCAGCGCCGCGCCGGCCGGGCTGCCGCTGCTCGCCCTGTACTCGGTGGCGGCCGGCATCTCGCAGAGCGGCGCGGCCTGGCTGTGGTTCGTGCTCGCCGCTTCCGGCTATCTGCTGCTCCTGCTGGCCGAGAGCAAGGACCGGCTCTCCCAGTGGGGACGGGTCTTCGGTTCGCCGCGCGGGAGCGGGGCCGGTGGTCCCGCGAGCGGTGGCGGCGGCCCGTCGGCGCCGGTCCGCACGGGGCGGCGCATCGGGGTGGTCGCACTGGGGTTCGCCCTGGTGGTGCCGGCCGCGCTGCCCGCCATGGACACCGGGCTGCTCGGCGGCGCGGGGCGGGGCGCCGGGCCCGGGGGCGGCGGGGGGACGATCTCCGCGGTCAACCCGCTGGTCTCGCTGCAGAACAGCCTCACCCAGTCCGACGACCGCGAGGTGCTCCGCTACCGCACCAACGCGGTCGACACCGACGGGATGTATCTGCGGATCGTCTCGCTCGACCGGTTCGACGGCACCGCCTGGAAGTCGTCGGAGCGCCGGATCACGGATGTGCCGAAGGAGTTGCCGAGGCCGCAGGGGCTCGGCTCCGATGTGGGCACCACCCAGGTCAGGACCAACATCTCGGCGGCCGGCTGGTACGCCCAGAACTGGCTGCCGCTCCCC
The DNA here is from genome assembly GCF_041438865.1 of Streptomyces sp. NBC_01471. Lineage (NCBI taxonomy): Bacteria > Bacillati > Actinomycetota > Actinomycetes > Kitasatosporales > Streptomycetaceae > Streptomyces > Streptomyces sp. NBC_01471. The sequence goes on along the minus strand of NZ_CP109450.1, from coordinate 6,115,039 downwards.
TACCCGGCCACGAAGGTGGACATCAGGGGCCGCTGGCGCTTCGAGCCGGCCGGGCGGACGCTCGTCGGCGACCGCGGGCAGACCACCCGCGGTGCGGAGTACGGCGTGGACAGCCTGGTCGTCCAGCCGACGGCGGCGCAGCTGGCTTCGGCCCCGCAGCCGTCCGCCGCGCTGCTGCGGGAGTACACGGAGGTGCCCGGCTCACTGCCCGGCGTGGTGAAGTCCACCGCGGACCAGGTGACGAAGGGCGCCACGAACGACTACCAGCGTGCGGTGAAGCTGCAGGACTGGTTCGCGTCGGAGGGCGGATTCACCTACGACACCCAGGTGCAGTCGGGCACCGGCACCGCCGCCATCGCGCGTTTCCTGAAGCAGAAGCAGGGCTTCTGCGTCCACTTCGCCTTCACGATGGCGGCGATGGCCAGGACGCTGCACATCCCGGCCAGGGTCGCGGTGGGCTTCACTCCGGGCACCGCACAGCCGGACGGCACGATGTCGGTCGGGCTGCGCGACGCACACGCCTGGCCCGAGCTGTACTTCGAGGGGGTGGGCTGGACGCGCTTCGAGCCGACGCCCACCCGGGGGTCCGTACCGTCCTACACCCAGCCGGACAGCTCGTCCGACGGCCCGGCCTCTCCGGCGCAGCCGGATTCCACGTCATCGGCCGCGCCCGAGACGGCCCCGTCCGCGACGTCCGCCTGCCCGCCGCAGGTGCACAAGCTCAGCGGCTGCGGGGCGGTCGCGCAGGGCGGCGGCGTACCGCCGGCCGACGGGGGCACGGATCCCGGCACGGTGGTGGGCGTGGGGCTGGCCGCGCTGCTCGTGCTCCTGTTGCTCCTGCTGCCGCTGCTCTGGCGGACCCGGGCACGGGCCCGGCGGCTGGGGTCCGGCGGGCGGACGCCCGCGGACGCCGGGGAGCGGACGCTGTCGGCCTGGCGGGAGATCACCGACTCGGCGTGGGACTACGGGGTGCGGCCCGACGATTCGCTGACCCCGCGCAAGTCGGCCGACCGGATCGTACGGACCGGCGCGCTGACGGGTCCGGCGGCCGATGCGGTGCACCGGGCCGCCCGGGCGGTGGAGCAGGTGCTGTACGCGCCCCGGGCCGGTGAGGTGAGCGGTCTTACCGATGACGTCGTGCTGGTCCGGGCCGGGCTGCGGGCCGGTGCGGGCCGGGCGGCACGGGTCCGTGCGGTGCTGGCACCGCGCTCGTCCGTACGGGTGGTGTGGGAGGCGTCCCGGCGCCGGGAGCGGGCGGCGGAACGCTGGGCCCGCCGCCGTGCGGGACTGAACCGCTGGGTGGCGGATCTGCGACCCTCCCGGCAGCGCGGCTGAACCGGCCGGCCGGGGGGCCGCAGGGCCCGCTCGGACCGGCTCGCCGGAACGCCCCGTGATCCGGGGCTGCGGAAGGAGGTCCGTCCGGGCTGCGATCCGGTCAGTGGCCCTGTTCGTCGCGGCGGCGCTGCCACCGCTCCTCGATGCGGTTCATCACCGAACGGTGTTTCCTGGCCTGCCGGCCCGGGGCCGGGCCTCCGGCCTGTTGCTGTTCACCGGGCTTTGGCGCCTTGCGCCATCCGGTGACCGCGAGCACCGCACAGCCGAGCATGACGAGGAACCCCACCACACTGATCCAGATCTGCTGAGCGACCATTCCCGCCATGAGGAGGGCGATACCCACCAGAAAGCCAGCGATCGCCTGGTACACCCGACGACGGGTGTACGTACGCAGCCCGCTTCCCTCAAGCGCTGTCGCGAACTTGGGATCTTCGGCGTACAGCGCTCGCTCCATCTGCTCGAGCATGCGCTGCTCGTGCTCCGAGAGCGGCACGGAGTCCTCCTACTCGTCGGTCGCGGGGTACGACCGTGATGCGGCCCTTTCAGAATAGGCAGGGATTCGCCCCCGTGAAACCCGCCCTCTACGCCAATTCACCATCCGGGCCGCCATGCAGGCACAGCTGCCGGGGCGTGCATTCCCCGACGGCCGGACCGTCATGCCGGATGGTTACCCCGATCATACGGGGACTAGCCCCCGTATGGGGGGCCTGTGTGTCAGTCCGTGCGTGACTGCACTGCTGATCAGCCCTGCTTCTCGCCCAGGACGTGCAGCTGGGTGGCGACCGAGTGGAAGGCGGACAGCTCCGCCGCGGCCGCCTCCAGCTTCAGCAGGGCCTCCAGGGCGCCCGGCTCGGTGTCGACCAGGACGCCGGGAACGAGGTCGGCGAAGACCCGGACACCGTGCACCGCGCCGACCTCCGCACCGGCCGTGGTGACCAGCTCGGTGAGCTGTTCCGCGGTGAAGCGCCGGGGCACCGGGTCCCCGTCGCCCCAGCGTCCCGCCGGGTCCGTCAGCGCCTGCCGGGCCTCGCTGAAGTGCCCGGCGAGCGCCCTGGCGAGGACGGCGCCGCCGAGCCCGGCGGCGAGCAGGCTGAGCGCGCCGGAGGGGCGGAGCGCGTCCACCGCGTTCCTGATGCCCTCGGCCGGGTCCTCCACGTATTCGAGGACGCCGTGGCAGAGCACCGCGTCGTAGCCGCCGCGCTCCACCACGTCGAACAGACCGAGCACATCGCCCTGCACCCCGCGCACCTGGTCGGCGACCCCGGCCTCGGCGGCCCTGCGCTCCAGGCCGAAGAGCGCGTTGGGGCTGGGGTCGACCACGGTGACCCGGTGGCCGAGCCGGGCGACGGGCACCGCGAAGTTCCCGGTGCCGCCGCCGGTGTCGAGCACGTCCAGAGTGGTCCGGCCGGTCGCTTCGGCCCGGCGGTCGAGAGCGTCCTTGAGTACGTCCCACACCACGGCGGTACGAAGGGAGGCGCGGGGGCGCAGCTGGTCCGACACGGCGGTTGACTCCTCGGCGCGGTGCCGCCGCGGACGGCGGGCCGTAGACAGCAAAGACTGGCTCCCACCCTATTGCCTTCGAAGGTCCCGCTGGTCACCCCGCGTGGGGGTGCTCCGTCCTCGGCTGCGGCAACACCGGCTGGAGGGCCAGCAGCCGCTCGACCAGCCGCAGGAACATGGCCGCGTCGCGGAGCAGATCGTCGGCGTCACGGCTGCACGCCGCGCCCGGTATGCCGGCCTCGGCCCTGGCCCTGCGGCCTGCTCCGGAGGCGAAGAGCGCGCTCCACTCGGTCAGTTCGGGTGCGAGCTCCGGCAGCAGCTCCCAGGCGGTACGGATCGCGTTCCTGCGGCGGGCGCCTCCCGCCTTCCGGCGCGGTACTTCCTCGGGCCTGGCCCGCGAGGCGAGGACCGCGGCTGCGGTGCGCAGCGCCGCGAGGTGGGCCGTCGCGTACCGCTCGTTGGGCACTTCGAGCCCGGCGGCCTCGTCCAGTCCGGCACGGGCCTGGGCCAGCAGGTCGAGGGCGGCAGCGGGCGCCGTCGTACGGCGCGCGACCGGGTGGATGTCACCCGCGGGGCCTGCCGACGGGGAACCGGCGGGCGGGGCCGGGGAGGCTGGCGTGAAGAGGGCCGGTGACGCGGGTCCGGTGGAGCGGGACGGATCGGGGGACGCGGCGAGCGCGGGCACGGGGACAAGTGAAGGGGCAGGGGCGGTGACACGGTGCCAGTGCGCTGGTGCGGCGTTCGAGCTGGCCATGACGGAACCTCCTGTCGTCGTGTGACGGCACTGTGGCCGTCTGTGCCCATGGTGCGGGCCACCACTGACAATCGGCCCTGACCTGGGCCTTTGCGAGGACCCCCGTACACGGCGTACTTTTTTGTACTGACCGGTCAGTACAAGGTGATGCGAACAGTGCACCCACGGCTCGTATCGGCAAGGCAGGGGAGGGTGTCGTGGACAGCCCGCACGGGGCAGCTGTCATGGCGGAGGATCTGGGGCTCAAGGGCCCGTACGGCTGGGCGTTCCGGGGCGTGAGCATCGCGGCGGAGCCGGGCGCGCTCATCGCGGTCGAGGGCCCGTCGGGCTCCGGGCGCACCTGTCTGCTCCTCGCCCTGACGGGCCGGATGCGGACGAGCGAGGGCCATGCCGAGGTGGCCGGGCTCCGGCTGCCCGGGCGACTGGCCGAAGTGCGCCGGATCAGCGCGCTCGGCCCGGTCCCCGGGGTCAACGAGCTCGACCCCGCGCTGACCGTCGAGGAGCATCTGCGCGAGCGCGCCCTGCTGCAGCGCAGGTACCGCGGATCACTCCGTGCGCTGCTGCGGCCCCGTTCCGAGCGTGCCGCGACGGCCCGGGGCCGTATCGACACGGCGCTGGAGGCCGCAGGCCTGGATCTCGCCACCCTGCCCAAGGAGGGCCGGACCCCGGCGCGGGATCTGGAGCGTCTGGAGGCGCTGCGGCTCTCCGTGGCGCTCGGCCTGATGGACGCTCCGCGGCTGCTCGCCGTGGACGACGCGGATATGAAGCTCTCCGGCCCCGAACGCGACGAGGCCTGGGACCTGCTGCGCTCCGTCGCCGCCGGCGGTGTCACCACCCTCGCCGTCTGCGGCCGCGCTCCGGACGGTGCGATCACCGTCTCCACCCGGCGGACCGCTCCGCAGGACACGAAGGAACCGAAGGGCCCGACAGACTCCGCGGCCGCAAACGCCACAGAGGCAACAGAGGACTCGCAGGAAGGGGCAGCCGATGCGCTCGCCGAGACTGGCCGCCCTTGAGCTGAAGCGGTTCGGCAGGGGCAGGCTCCCGCGCGCCGCCCTCGTCGCACTCCTGCTGCTTCCCCTGCTCTACGGCGCGCTGTACCTCTGGTCGTTCTGGGACCCGTACGGGCGGCTCGACCGGATACCCGTAGCCCTGGTCAACGACGACCGGGGCGCCGAAGCCGCCGGACAGAAGGTCCGGGCGGGCGACGACATCACCGAGGGGCTGCGCGACAGCAAGGTCTTCGACTGGCACGAGACCAGCGCCGCCGGGGCCCGCAAGGGCGTCGAGGACGGCACGTACTACCTGTCGCTGACCGTGCCGGCCGACTTCAGCAAGCGGGTCGCGTCCAGTGCAGGCGACTCCCCCGAGACCGGCGCCCTCCAGGTCCGGACGGACGACGCCAACAACTACATCGTCGGTCAGCTCTCGCGGACGGTGTTCTCCGAAGTCAGAGCCTCGGCGTCGACACACGCGTCCCGCACCTTCCTGGACCGCATCTATCTCTCCTTCGCGAGTCTGCACGATCAGACCGCGAAGGCCGCCGACGGTGCCTCCGACCTCACGTCGGGCCTGGGCAAGGCGCGGAAGGGGTCCAAGGACCTGGCCGACGGGCTGAAGGACGCCAAGGCGGGGAGCGGCAAGCTGGCCGGTGGCATCAAGAAGCTCGACAAGGGCTCCGCGAGTCTCCAGTCCGGGTCCAAGCAGGTCGCCGCGGGCACCCGGACCCTCGCGAAGAAGGTGAACGGCGCGGCGGGCGCCGTCCGCCCCTTCCTCAAGGACAACGGCAAGTCCATCGGTGACGCGGCCCGGCTGGTCTCCGACTCCACCCAGGTCGTCCGGGACCACCTCGCCACGCTGGTGAAGGCGGCGCCGGTCGCGGCGGAGGGCGCCGCCACCGCCTCCACCGACCTCGACAGCGTCTACCGGGCGCGCTGCCAGGACCTGCCCGTCCCCGATCCGGCCTGCCCCCAGCTGAAGAAGGCCAAGGAGGCGGCAGCCGATACGGCGCGGATCGCGGGCGACGTCAACGACCTCGTCAAGCAGCAGAACGGCGATCTGAAGAAGCTCGACGGACAGCTCGCCACGCTCCAGAAACAGGCGGACAGCCTGGCGGAGCACGCCCCGGACCTCGCCGGTGACCTGGACACGGCCGTGGCCAAGGTCAACGAGCTGGACAGCGGGGCCCACCGGGTCGCGAGCGGCGCCGCACAGCTGCACACCGGGCTCTCGACGGCCAGGACCGGTGCCGCCTCGCTGCACACCGGCGTCGGCAAGCTGAACACCGGGGCGCACACCCTGCACACCGGGATCGTCAAACTCTCCGACGGCGCGGGCACCCTCGCCACCGGTCTGCACGACGGGGTGTCCAAGATCCCCGACTACGACAAGCAGGACCGGGACCGGCGCACCGGAGTGATGGCGGATCCGGTGCAGCTGGCCTCCAAGTCGCTGCACCCGGCGCCCAATTACGGGACCGGCTTCGCCCCGTACTTCATCCCGCTCTCGCTCTGGGTCGGCGCGATGGTGGCGTACATGCTCATCCAGCCGCTCAGCCGGCGCGCGCTCGCCGCGGGCGCCTCGGCGTGGCGGATCACCTTCGCGGGCTGGCTCCCGGTGGCCGCGATCGGCGTGCTCCAGACCGCCGCGCTGATGGCCGTACTGCACTGGGCGATCGGTCTGCAGATGGCCCGCGCCGCCGGGACCCTGGGCTTCCTGGCCCTGGTGACCTGCTGCTTCGCCGCGATCGTGCAGTGGCTCAACGCCCGCTTCGGCGCGGCGGGGCGGATCCTGGTGCTGGCCCTGCTGATGCTCCAGTTGACGTCGGCGGGCGGCACCTATCCGGTGCAGACGAGCCCGGCCTTCTTCAACGCCATCCACCCGTATCTGCCGATGAGTTACGTGGTCGAGGGGCTGCGCAGACTCATCACGGGCGGGGGCCTGGCCCCGGTCTGGACCGGTTCCGCCGTGCTGCTCGCGTTCACCGCGGGCGCGCTGGCGCTGACCGCGCTCTCGGCGCGGAGCAAGCAGGTGTGGACCATGGAGCGCCTGCATCCGGAGCTCAGCCTGTGAGAATCGGCCCCATGGACACCAGCACCAGACGGCAGGCCACCCGCCAGAAGCTGTACGAGGCGGCTGTCACCCTCATCGCGGAGAAGGGCTTCTCCTCCACGACGGTGGAGGAGATCGCCGAGCGCGCGGGGGTCGCGAAGGGCACGGTCTACTACAACTTCGCGAGCAAGACCGTGCTCTTCGAGGAGCTGCTGCGGCACGGGGTCGGTCTGCTCACCGCCTCGCTCCAGGCCGCTGCCGACACGACGGCCGAGCGGGGCGGTACCAAGGTCGAGGCGCTGGACGCCATGATCAGGTCCGGCCTCGGTTTCATCGACGCCTATCCGGCCTTCACCCAGCTGTACGTGGCCGAGCTGTGGCGTACCAACCGGGCCTGGCAGTCGACCCTTCTCGTGGTACGCCAGGAGGCCGTCGCCGTCGTCGAGACCGTGCTGCGCGAGGCCGTCGAAGGCGGCGAACTGAGCGAGGAGATCGACATTCCGCTGACGGCTGCCGCCCTGGTCGGGATGGTCCTGGTGGCGGCGCTCGACTGGCAGGCCTTCCAGAGCGAGCGGTCGATCGACGACGTGCACGCGGCGCTCTCGCGGCTGCTGCACGGGCGCGTCAGCGGACGCTGAAAGCGCGGAGGACCGAGACGGCCGGGAGGAGCGGGAAGTGCGGGAAGTGCGGGAAAGGAAAGAGCGCCGCCCGTCCCCGCCCGGTCTCCCGGGCCGTTCCTGAGCGGCGCTTCCCCCGTACTCCCCCGCTGTACTCCCCCGTACACCCGTACTCGTCAGGGGAGCCGCGCCGTTCCGCCGCCCCGTGTCGGCAGTGCCGGCGCCGCGCCCCTTCCGTGCCCCACACTCTGCCGTCTTCGCAGGTGGGAGCCTATCCGCGTAACTACTCATCTCCGCTTCTAGGTACGGATACTCAGACGTGTGTGCGCCACCGGGGGCGTGCGGACACCGATAAAGTCCCTGCCATGGCACGGATTGCGGTGATCGGCGCCGGGATGGGCGCCATGGCGGCTGCCGCCCGGCTGGCTGTGGCAGGCCACCGGGTGACGGTGTACGAACGTACGGAGACCCACGGCGGGGCGGTGGGCCGCTTCGCACGCGACGGCTTCGCCTTCGACACCGGGCCCGGGCTGCTCCAGCTGCCCGCCGTCTACCGCGACCTCTTCGTGAAGACGGGCCGTGAACCGCTGGAGCAGTGCGTCGGACTCGTCCAGGTGGACCCGGCGAGCCGCCATCTCTTCGACGACGGGACGGAGGTCCTGCTGCCGAACGCCTCACGTGCAGGGGCCGTGGCGGCCCTGGACGCGGCGCTGGGCGGCGGCGCCGGCGCCCGCTGGGGTGCGTTCCTCGACCGGGCCCGGGAGACCTGGGACAGGACCAGGCGCCCGCTCCTCGAAGAGCCGCTGCCCGCCGATCCCGCACCGCTGGGCCGCGAACCGTACCCGGCACTCAGAACCGGGCTGCTGCGGCGCGGCGCGTCCACGCTCGGCGAGATCGGCAGCAGGGAGCTGCGCGATCCGAGGCTGGCTGCCCTGCTGGCGAGTTACGCCCTGTCCCACGGTTTCGATCCGCTGACCGCCCCGGCGTCGGCCGCCGTCCTGCCGTACATGGAGCAGACCTTCGGCAACTGGTACGTACGCGGTGGGATGCGCGCGCTGGCGGACGCGGTGTACGAGCGGTGCCTGGCGCGGAAGGTCGAGTTCGTGTTCTCGGCCGAGGCCACGGACGTACGGGAGAAGGACGGCCGGGCCTGCGGTCTGGAGCTGGCCGACGGGCGCGGCGTCGACGCCGACCACGTGGTCGCGGGCGCCCCGCTGCCGTCGGCCCGTGCGCCGCGCCGGGAGACGGACGCGGGGTCCGGCCGGTTCGTGGTCTGCCTGGCGCTGCGCGGTGACCGGCCGGCGGACGCCGTCCACCGCACCGTGGTGCACCGGGCGGAGAGCACCCTGCCGATGGTGACCGTGCTGCGCCCCGACGATCCGGCGCTGGTTCCCGGCCCGGGGCACGAGTCCCTGACGCTGACGGTCACGGTCCCGGTCATCCGCGGGACCGTCGGCGGGACGGAGAACTGGTCCACCGGCGACCAGGCCGAAGCGTTCGCGGACCGGGTGGTGGCAGCAGCGGAGGCGGCCGTGCCCGGGCTGCGCGAGCGCACGCTGTGGCGCGAGGTACGGACCCCCGCCGACACGCTTCGGGAAACGGGTTCGCCCGAGGTGCCGGGCCCGGCACTGGCCGGTGCGCACGGGCAGCTGCTGCCCGCCCCCAATAGGTCTCCGCTGCCCGGCCTCTACCGCGCGGGCGGCTGGTCGCACCCGGGCGGCGGGCTCGCCCACGCCGGCATGTCCGGGGCGCTGGCCGCCGGGCTGATCGTCGAGGGCGAGGGGTTCCGCGGCTCGCGGTGAACACCCGGCGGACGGCGCGGCACCGCCCGCGCCGCCCGGGACACGGCGTACCGCACCCGGTGGCGGGCGCCGACCGCTCTCAGTACCGCTGCTGCTCGTTGTGGCCGTCGTGGCCGCTCTGGTACGGCTGCTGCCCGGAGTGGTCGGGGTGGTCGGCGTGCTCCCCGTACGACGGGTTGTGCGGGAAGCCGTACGCCGGTTCGGTGTCGCGCTGCTGCGGGACCCAGACCCCGCCGGGCGGGGTGTCGTTGGCGTACTGGTCCGCGTACGGATCGGTGTACTGCTGCTGGCCCCCGTAGGAGGCTCCGTACTGGCCCGCGCCGATGTACGGGTCCGAGTAGGCGGGGTACTGCTGCTGCTCGCCGCCGTAGCCGTACTGGCCGTCGTACGACTGGCCGTTCTGGTCGTAGCCGGTGCCGTACTGCGCCGCGGTTCCGTACGCCGTGTCGCTGTATATGCCGTACTGGCCGGTGTCGTCGGGCATCGGCTGCGGGGCGTAGACACCGGCGGCCATGGGCTCGGGGGTCTGCGGCTCCGGGGAGGTGCCGGAGTCCGCGGTGTGCTGCGGGTAGGCGGATCCGTGGTAGCCGAACCCGTCGTCCGTCCCGTAGCCGCTGCCGCCGTACCCGGCCTGCTCGTAGCCGTCGTGGTCCGGGCCGTGCTGCGCGAAGGGGCCCTCGTGGCCGCCGTGCGGGCCGCCGTCCAGCAGGTCCTGGTCCTGGCCGCCCGGCCGGTCCTGCCCGGGCTGCTCGTACTCCAGGTCCGAGACTTCGAGTACCGGATCCTTCGCCGTGTTCCCGCCGCGCGCCCTGCGCCGCTTGTTCTCCCGGGGTGCGCCCTTCATGGCCCAGCCGGTCGAGAAGCCGCGCCGGAAGGAGAGCGTGACGTACAACTGGCCGACGGCGAACGCGAGGGCGCCCACCACGATCACCGGTACGGAGTGCAGCAGCACACCGACGACCACGCCGAGGAACCCGGTGAAGGCGAGCAGACGCCAGCGCAGCCGGGCCTTGTACTGCAGCAGCACCTCGCCCAGCAGCCACAGCGCGACGAATCCGAACCCGACATAGAGGACCGTCCAGCCCATGTACGCCCCTCTCTGCGGCCATCGTCCCGTGCGGGGGACGGATGGACCGGTCAGGACTGCTTGTGCAGTCCGAGATTCTCGTAGATTTCGAGGGTCGCGGTGGAGTTGTTCAGCGTGATGAAGTGCAGTCCAGGAACATCCTCGGAGAGCAGCTTCGCGCAGAACTCCGTAGCGAACTCGATGCCAATGGAGCGTACAGCGGCCGGGTCGTCCTTGACCGCGTGGATGCGTTCTTTCAGGCCGGACGGGAAGTGCGCGTTGCTGAGCTGGGCGAACCGCTCCAGCTGCCGCACATTGGTGATCGGCATGACTTCCGGGATGACCGGGGTGTCGCAGCCTGCGGCGACGACCCGCTCGCGCATCCGCAGATAGTCCTCCGGGTCGAAGAACATCTGGGTGATCGCGTAGTCGGCGCCGGCCCGGCACTTGTCGGTGAAGTGCCGGATGTCGCTCTCCCAGTTCTCCGAACGCGGATGCATCTCGGGGAAGGCCGCGACGCCGACGCAGAAGTCGCCGGACTCCTTGATCAGCCGCACCAGGTCGGCGGCGTACATGACGCCTTCCGGGTGCTTGACCCACTCGCCCATCGGGTCGCCGGGCGGGTCACCGCGGACAGCGAGGATGTTCCGGATCCCGGCGTCCGCGTACTGGCCGATGATGTTGCGCAGCTGGGCGACGGAGTGGTCGACGGCCGTGAGGTGCGCGACCGGGGTGAGTGTGGTGTCAGAGGCGATCTGCTCGGTGGCCCTGACCGTGCCCGCACGCGACGAACCGCCCGCGCCGTAGGTCACGGACACGAAGCTGGGTGCCACCGACTCGACGCGGCGCAGCGCGTTCCAGAGGTTCCGCTCGCCCTTCTCGGTCTTGGGCGCCCAGAACTCGAAGGAGTACAGCGTCCTGCCGGTCGCGAGCAGATCGCGCACGGTCCGGGCGTGGTCGGTTCTGGTGGAAGAGGTACCGAAGGCCATACGGGCAGATTAGTCAGGGCTTACCTCTCCCCCAACCACGCCGGGACTTTATGACCGATTTGCGAGATACTTGTCCACCCATCGGACAGTTATCCGGAACCGGTACGTCCGTTTCCCTGCCGGCCGTCTGCCAGACCCCGGCCGGACCTCCTGGCCCTGCTGATCGCCGGTCCCCGGCGGGGCCTCCCGGTCCCTACCGGGCTTCCTGCCCGGTACGGGCCCGGACCCGGGCGGCGAGAGCGGCAGCCGCAGCAGCCGGGTCGCCCGCCTCGGTGATCGCACGGACGACCACGACGCGGCGCGCCCCCGCGTCCAGCACCTCGTCCAGGTTGCCCGCGTCGATCCCGCCGATCGCGAACCAGGGCCGGGAGGTGCCGAGCGCCGCCGCGTACCGCACGAGGCCGAGCCCCGGCGCGTGCCGACCCGGCTTGGTCGGGGTGGGCCAGCAGGGCCCGGTGCAGAAGTAGTCCACGCCCGGTTCGGCGGCGGCCGCGTCCACCTCGGACTCGGCGTGGGTCGAGCGGCCGATCAGCACCTCGGGGCCGAGCAGCGCACGGGCGGCGGGGACCGGCAGGTCGCCCTGGCCCAGGTGCAACACGTCGGACGCGATGGCGTGCGCGACATCCGCCCGGTCGTTCACCGCGAGCAGCTTGCCGTGCCTGCGGCAGGCGTCGGCGAAGACCTGGAGGTGGTCGAGCTCTTCGGCCGCCTCCATCCCCTTGTCCCGCAGCTGGACGATGTCCACGCCGTGGGACAGGACGGCGTCCAGGAACTCGGGCAGGTCACCCTGGCGCCTGCGCGCGTCCGTGCAGAGATACAGCCGGGCGTCGGAGAGCGGTGCGGGTGCGGTGGACATCGGGCGATTCCCCCCAGGGACGGCGATGGACTGCTGAGCTGATGGACAGGTGAGCTGATGCACTGGTGGACAGCGATGGGCTGCCGTACAGGAACGGCGGTGACGAACGGCGGTACGGACCCGCGGTGTACGGGCCGGGGCTGCGGGCCCCTTCCGTACACCGCGGGGTGGTCACCATCCGGTCAGAGGGCGAGCGCCTGGGCCCGGCGCTTCACCTCCGTCCCGCGATTCTCGCTCAGCGCCTGCGCGGGCGTGCCGGGCAGGGTCTCGTCGGGGGTGAAGAGCCACTCCAGCATCTCCTGGTCGCTGAAGCCGTCGTCCCGCAGGAGCGTCAGGGTCCCGGAGAGGCCCTTGACCACTTTGGTGCCGTCGATGAAGGCGGCGGGCACCTGGAGCGCCCTGTTCTCACCACGGCGCACCGCGATCAGCGTGCCGTCCCTGACCAGCTGGCGTACCCGGGTCACCTCGACGTCGAACATCTCGGCGATGTCGGGCAGGTGCAGCCAGGCGGGGATGAGAGCATCGGTTTTTGCGTCAATCTCGGTCACGGGACAAGCCTGCCATCCCGCACTGACAGTCGATACCCGGACTCAGCCCTTCAGGCGGCGCGTGCTCAGCTCCGGCCCGTCTCCGGGCGTACCGCCGACTTGAGCGGCACGGCCGGATCGGCGGTACGCACCGGATCCACCGGGGCTCCCGACTCGATGAGCTTCCGGCCCTGGGCCAGGTCCCGGGGCCTGCCGACGGCGAGCACCGCGACCAGCCGCCCCTCCCGCAGCCAGCACACCGACCAGGCCGGACCGGACGGGTCGCCGCGCCGGACCAGGGTGTCGGCGGCCGCGTGGTGGCCCGCGTACTGGACGAACCGGCCGAACTGCTCGGACCAGAAGTACGGCACCGGGTCGTAGACCTGCGGCGTCTCGCCGATCACGTCCGCCGCCACCGTGCGCGGCCCCTGGAGGGCGTTGTCCCAGTGGTGGACCAGCAGCCGCTCGCCGTACCGGCGGGAGGGGAAGGACGCGCAGTCGCCGACCGCGTACACATCGGCGACCGAGGTGCGCAGCCGCTCGTCGGCGGTGACCGAGCCGTCGGTGCCCAGCGCGATTCCGGAGCCGGCCAGCCAGCCGGTCGCGGGCCTGGCCCCGATGCCGACGAGGACGGCCGCGGCGGGCAGCCGCCGCCCGGACTCCAGGACCACGGCCCCCGGCTCGACGCGGGCCACGCGTGCGTGGGTGACGAGTTCGGCGCCGCTGTCGGCGTACCAGTCGGCCATGGGCGCCGCGATCTCGGCCGGCAACGCCCCGACGAGCGGCCGGCCGGCCGCCTCCACCACCGTCACCGCGCACCCCGCCTCCCGTGCGGCCGTGGCGAACTCGGCGCCGATCCAGCCGGCGCCCACCACCACGACGTCCCGCCGGTCGGCGAGGACGGCCCGCAGCCGCCCCGCGTCGTCGAGCGTGCGCAGCAGATGGACGCCGGGAACGCCCTCGCTGCCGGGCAGCGTGACCGGGTGGGCGCCGGTGGCGACGACCAGCGACCCGTACGGGACGGGGCCGCGCGAGGTGTCCAGCTCCCGTTCCCGCGGGCGTACGCCGGTCACCTCGCAGCCCAGCAGCAGCTCGACCCCGAGCGCGCCGAAGTCGACGTCGAAGGCGGAGCCCTCGGCCTTGCCGAGCAGCACGGACTTGGAGAGCGGCGGTCTGTCGTACGGCTGGTGGGACTCCTCACCGATCAGCGTGACGGGCCCGGTGAAGCCCTGGTCCCGCAGGGCGACAGCGGTCTGCACTCCGGCCATGCCCGCACCGGCGATGACGACGTTCCTCGGCTCACTCACCCGATCACCTTAAGCAGCTGACGCACCGTCAGGACAGGGGGCCGTCCCGGGACGCCTTACGGGGCGGCGCGGACCGGGGTTAGGCTGGCCACGCTGAACCACTCGCGGGAGTCCGGGCGTACCGGGCTGAGAGGGGGGCTGGACGGCCTCCGACCGTACGAACCTGATCCGGGTCATGCCGGCGAAGGGAGGGGCTGGACGCCCATGCACGCGCATCACGCCAACCACCACGCGCACCGCACCGACCGCGCGGACACGCTGCCCGACGTACTGATCATCGGTGGCGGGATCATCGGCCTCGTCACGGCCTGGCGGTCGGCGCAGCGCGGACTGCGCACCGCCGTCGTCGACCCGCAGCCGGGCGGCGGCGCCGCACAGGTCGCGGCCGGCATGCTGGCCGCCGTCACGGAACTGCACTACGGCGAGCAGGTCCTGCTCGGTCTGAATCTGGAGTCCGCCCGCCGCTACCCGGCGTTCGCGGCGGAGCTGGAGGAGGCATCGGGGCAGGAGCTGGGTTACCGCGCCTGCGGCACCCTCGCCGTGGCACTCGACCTCGACGACCGGGCCCGTCTGCGGGAGCTGCACGCGCTCCAGCTCCGCTCGGGCCTGGAGTCCGAATGGCTCACGGGACGCGAGTGCAGGCGCCTCGAACCGATGCTCGCGCCGGGGGTACGCGGCGGGCTGCGGGTGGACGGCGACCACCAGGTCGATCCGCGGCGGCTGGCGAAAGCGCTGCTCACCGCGTGCGAGCGGGCCGGGGTCACCTTCCACCGCGGCTGGGCGGAGCGGCTGACGGTGGAACGCGGCCGGGCTACCGGCGTCGTGCTCGCCGACGGCGTCGCGCTCACCGCCGACCGGGTGGTCCTGGCGGCGGGCAGCCTCAGCGGCCGGCTCGCCGGGGTGCCGGACGCGGTGCTTCCGCCGGTACGCCCGGTCAAGGGGCAGGTCCTGCGGCTGACGGTGCCGCCCGTGTACGCGCCGTTCCTCAGCCGGACCGTCCGCGCGGTCGTCCGGGGCAGCGATGTCTATCTGGTCCCCCGCGAGAACGGGGAACTCGTGGTCGGCGCGACCAGCGAGGAGCTCGGCTGGGACACCACGGTCACCGCGGGCGGGGTGTACGAACTGCTCCGCGACGCCCACGAGCTGGTGCCCGGCATCACCGAACTCCCGCTCACCGAGACGCGCGCGGGACTGCGTCCCGCGTCGCCCGACAACGCGCCGCTGCTCGGCCCGACCGCGCTGCCCGGCCTCCTGCTGGCCACCGGGCACTTCCGGAACGGCGTGCTGCTCACCCCCGTCACCGGCGATGTGATGGCCGAACTGCTCACCACCGGGGAGCTGCCCGCCGAGGCCCGCGCCTTCACTCCCCGGCGCTTCTCTCCCGTACGACAGGAGCAGCCCGCATGAACACGCCGCCCACGCCCACGAACGTGCCGCCGGTGGACGCACCTCCCGCGGACCCGCCGCCGGTCGACGTGTCGGTCAACGGCGAGCCCCGCAGGATCGCGCCGGGCACCACCCTCGATGTGCTGGTCACCGGCCTCACCAGCGCTCCGTCGGGTGTCGCCGCCGCGGTCAACGAGACCGTCGTGCCCCGGGGCAGCTGGTCCCGCACCGCGCTCGGCGACGGCGACCGCGTCGAGATCCTCACCGCAGTCCAAGGAGGCTGAACCGGACATGGCAGACGATCCCCTCACCCTCGCGGACACCGTCTTCTCCTCCCGGCTGATCATGGGGACCGGCGGTGCGCCGAGCCTCGATGTGCTGGAGAGGTCCCTGATCGCGTCGGGCACCGAACTCACGACGGTCGCGATGCGCCGCCTCGACCCGACGGTGCAGGGCTCGGTCCTCTCGGTGCTCGACCGGCTCGCCATCAAGGTGCTGCCGAACACCGCCGGCTGCTTCACCGCGGGCGAGGCGGTCCTGACCGCGCGCCTGGCCCGCGAGGCGCTGGGCACCGACTGGATCAAACTTGAGGTCGTGGCGGACGAGCACACCCTGCTGCCCGACCCGGTGGAGCTGCTCGACGCCGCCGAGACGCTGGTCGACGACGGTTTCACGGTCCTGCCGTACACCAACGACGACCCGGTGCTGGCCCGGCGCCTTGAGGAGGCGGGCTGCGCGGCGATCATGCCGCTCGGCTCCCCCATCGGCTCGGGCCTCGGCATCCGCAACCCGCACAACTTCCAGCTGATCGTGGAGCGGGCGGGCGTGCCGGTGATCCTCGACGCGGGGGCCGGTACGGCCTCGGACGCCGCGCTGGCGATGGAGCTCGGGTGCGCGGCCGTGATGCTGGCCTCGGCGGTGACGCGCGCGCAGGAACCGGAGCTGATGGCGTCCGCGATGCGGCGGGGCGTGGAGGCGGGCCGGCTCGCGTACCGCGCGGGACGGATCCCCCGGAGGCACTTCGCCCGGGCGTCGTCACCGGAGGCGGGGCGCGCGGCACTCGATCCGGAGCGGCCCGCGTTCTAGGGCGTGTCCGCTTGCACGGAGCCGGCCGAGCGGGTCGGCGGGAGGTGCGTGATGCCTCCCCCACAGCCGCCTCCCGCCCTGTCACAGCTCGGCCTCAGTCCCGGCCGATTCGCCAGGACCGCTTAGGCCCTGTCAGCGCCGACTCGTACACTCGCCAGCGTGGATACGACGCTTGGTGACCCGCAAGCCCCGCTCGTCGGGCAGCTGCTCGACGGCCGCTACCGGGTGGACGCGTGCATCGCCGTCGGTGGCATGGCCACGGTCTACCGGGCCGTCGACACCCGTCTGGACCGGGTGGTCGCCCTCAAGGTGATGCACCCCGCACTGGCGGTCGACGCCACGTTCGTGGAGCGGTTCATCCGGGAGGCCAAGTCCGTCGCACGGCTCGACCACCCCAATGTGGTCGGCATGTTCGACCAGGGCGCGGAGGGCGCGCACGTCTATCTGGCGATGGAGTACGTCGCCGGGTGCACGCTGCGCGACGTCCTGCGCGAGCGGGGCGCGCTGTGCCCCCGTGCGGCCCTGGACATCCTGGAGCCGGTCCTCGCCGCACTCGGCGCCGCGCACCGGGCCGGATTCGTCCACCGCGACATGAAGCCGGAGAACGTGCTGATCGGGGACGACGGCCGGGTCAAGGTCGCCGACTTCGGCCTCGTCCGGGCCGTGGACACCGAGACGAACAGCACGGGCACCATCCTGGGCACCGTCTCCTACCTGGCCCCCGAGCAGATCGAGCAGGGCACGGCCGACACCCGGGCGGACGTCTACGCCTGCGGCGTGATGCTGTACGAGATGCTGACCGGCGCCAAACCGCACGGCGGCGACACCGCCGCACAGGTCCTCTACCAGCACCTCAACGAAGGCGTGCCCGCGCCGTCCGCCGCCGTTCCGGGACTCGCCGGCCGGCTGGACGACCTGGTGGCGAGCGCCACCGCCCGGCACCCCGGCGACCGGCCGCACGACGCCGTGGCGCTGCTCGGCCAGGTCCGCGAGGCCCGCGCCGCACTGAGCGACGCCGAGCTGGACGCCGAACCGCCGCAGGCGCTCGCGACCGGCGCCGCGCGGCCGGGGGCGGACTCCTCCGAGGACCGTACGGATGTGATCCGGCGCCCGTTGCCCGCAGCGGGGATCAACCGGACCAGCCGTCTGGTGATGCCCGCCGCCGAGGAGCCGGAGCCCGGGCGGCAGCCCGTGCGCCGCGGCCGGCGGGCCCGCCGCGGTCTCATCGCGTCGGTCGTCGCCGTCCTGCTGGTGCTGGGCGTCGGGGCCGGTGTCTGGTACATCAACTCGGGCCAGTTCACCCGGGTCCCCTCGCTCCTCGGCCAGCCCGAGAAGACCGCGACGTCGCGGCTGTCGGCCGCCGGTCTCGACGTGAAGAGGACCGAACGCAAATTCAGCGACACCTACGACCGCGGCCAGGTCATGAGCAGCAGCCCGGCGTCGGGCGCCCGCATCCGCGACAACGACGCGGTGTCCCTGGTCATCTCGCGCGGACCCAGGGTCGTCCGGGTGCCCCGCGTCGAGGGCCGGCCGCTCGCACAGGCCAAGCAGGACCTGACGAAGGCGGGGCTGGCGTCCGGCATGGTCACCAAGGAGTTCAGCGAGGACGTCGGACGGGGCAAGGTGATCCGTACGGACCCGGGGTCCGGCACGGAGCGGCACGCCGACTCCGCGATCGCCCTCGTCGTCTCGAAGGGCGCCCCGGTCGACGTACCGGATGTCACCGGCGAGTCCCTGGACGACGCGCGCGCCGACCTCAAGGACGAGAACCTCAAGGTCGTGGTCGCGCCGGAGCGGATCAACTCCACCGAGGACGCCGGACAGGTCGCCAAGCAGTCGCCTGCCGAGGGGGCGCGGGCGGAGGAGGGCGACACCATCACACTGACGGTCTCCAAGGGTCCCCGGATGATCAGCGTCCCCGACGTCACGGGCGACAACGTGGACGACGCGAAGAGCGCGCTCACCGACAAGGGCTTCAAGGTCCATGTCGACCGGCCGTTCCTGTCCTTCAGCGACACCGTCGACAGCCAATCCGTCGACGGCGGCGGCCGGGCCCCGGAGGGCAGCACCATCACCATCAAGACCAAGGGACTCTGAACACACCGTGCGCAACCCCATCGGCGGCCACGTCCCCGTGGCCGGCGGACTCGCCAGGACCGGACTGCCCTACGCCCGGGAGCTGGGCGCGGAGACCGTACAGGTCTTCGTGGCCAACCCGCGCGGCTGGGCCACACCCACCGGGAACCCGGACCAGGACGAGCAGTTCCGCAAGGAGTGCGCGAACGAGGCGGTCACGGCGTACGTTCACGCGCCGTATCTGATCAACTTCGGTTCGCACACGGCCGCGACCGTGGAGAAGTCGGTGGAGTCCCTGCGCCACTCGCTGCGCCGGGGCCGGGAGATCGGCGCGCTGGGCGTCGTCGTGCACACCGGCTCAGCGACCGGTGGCCGTCCGCGGTCCGAGGCACTGGCGCAGGTCCGCGCGCATCTGCTGCCCCTGCTCGACGAGCTGACCCACGACGACGACCCGTTCCTGCTGCTGGAGTCGACGGCGGGCCAGGGTTCGTCGCTGTGCTCCCGCACCTGGGACTTCGGCCCGTACTTCGAGGCGCTCGACTCCCATCCGAGGCTCGGGGTCTGCCTGGACACCTGCCACATCTTCGCGGCCGGCCACGACCTGGCAGGGCCCGGCGGGATGAACCAGACACTGGACCTGCTCGTGGACACCGTCGGCGAGGGCCGGCTCAAGCTGATCCACGCCAATGACTCCAAAGAGGCCACGGCCGCGCACAAGGACCGGCACGAGAACATCGGGGCGGGTCACATCGGTGCGGAGCCGTTCCGGGAGCTGCTCGCCCATCCGGCGACCGCGGGGGTGCCGCTGGTCATCGAGACCCCCGGCGGCAAGGAGGGGCACAAGGCGGACGTGGACCGTCTGAAGTCGCTCCGCCTCTGAGACGCTCCGCCTCCGGGGAACGACCCGCTCAGAGCTCGGGACCGTCCTCCGGGCCTTCCTGGTACGAGTAGCGCTGCTCCTGCCAGGGGTCGCCGAGATTGTGGTAGCCCCGCTCCTCCCAGAAGCCACGGCGGTCCGCGGTCATGTACTCGATGCCCCGGACCCATTTGGGGCCCTTCCAGGCGTAGAGCTGGGGCACCACCAGCCGCAGCGGGAACCCGTGCTCGGCGGTCAGCAGCTCACCGGCCTTGTGGGTCGCGAAGAGAGTATTCGCATCCGTGAAGTCCTCCAGGCGCAGATTGGCGCTGTAGCCGTACTCGGCCCAGACCATCACATGGGTGACCTGCGGCGCGGGCGGTGCGAGCTCGGCCAGCGTCCGGGCCCGTACGCCGCCCCATTCGGCCGCCAGCATGGAGAACTTCGTCACGCAGTGCAGGTCGGCGACCACGGTGGAGAACGGCAGAGCCGAGAACTCCTCGTGGTTCCAGCAGTGCTTCTCGCCGTCCGCGGTGGCTCCGAAGATCCGGAATTCCCAGCGGTCGGGCTTGAACTTGGGGACGGGACCGTAGTGGGTCACCGGCCAGCCGCGCTGCAGCCGCTGCCCCGGGGGGAGCTCGGACTGCGCCGCTCCCTGTTGCTCCCGGCTCTCCGGCTGACCCATGCATCCATGGTGACAGACCTCGCGGGGTGGTCATGACCAGGTCTGCACCGATGAGGGCAACTCGTACTAAGCCTGCACTTACTGGACTGCCCCGATGGGCGGTGACAGGATGCGCGGAATCTGCCCAGATCCACGCCTGGAAGGAGCCTCTGCGATGCAGGGCGACCCCGAGGTCATCGAGTTTCTCAATGAGCAGCTGACCGCAGAACTCACGGCGATCAATCAGTACTTCCTGCACGCGAAGATGCAGGAGAACTTCGGCTGGACCAAGCTCGCGAAATACACCAGGTCCGAGTCGATCGACGAGATGAAGCACGCCGAGATCCTCACCGACCGGATTCTCTTCCTGGAGGGGCTGCCGAACTACCAGCGGCTCTTCCATGTCCGGGTGGGCCAGACGGTCACCGAGATGTTCCAGGCGGACCGGCAGGTCGAGGCCGAGGCCATCGACCGGCTCCGGCGCGGGATCGAGGTCATGCGCGGCAAGTCCGACATCACATCCGCGAACATCTTCGAGGCGATCCTGGCCGACGAGGAGCATCACATCGACTATCTCGACACCCAGCTGGAGCTGGTGGAGAAACTCGGCGAGCCGCTCTACATCGCCCAGGTGATCGAGCAGCCGGAGAGCTGAGCCTCAGCGCGTACGGACGCGCCGTACGGTGACAGGCTCGGGGTCAGGCGGCCTCGGGGAGCGGAACTCCGGCCGGCTCCGGTGTGCCGACGGGCTCCTGTGCGGGCTGCCGGCGTCCGTCGAGCAGTTCCCGGCGGGGGCAGCCGCCCCGGCCCAGGATCGCCTGGATGCTGCGTACGCAGCCGCCGCAGTCCGTGCCGGCCTTGCTGGCCGACGCGATGTCACGGGGGGTGCAGGCGCCGGCGTCCGCGTGTTCCTTCACCTGCTTCTCGGTCACGCCGAAGCACGAGCAGACGTACACGCGGGTTCACCTCCCGGACGGGATCGCTGACGGGCACCACCCCGACCAATCGGTGAGGTAACCCTTACCTTACCCGCCGATCCCGGGGGTGCAAAAGGGCCGTGGGGTCCGGATCTCTGTGATCCGCACCCCACGGCCCTTTCCGCTGTGCTCGCCGGCCGTACCGCAGGGTCCGCCGGCCGGGGTCCTGCCTACTGCGCCCGGTACATCTCCGCGACCAGGAACGCCAGGTCGAGCGACTGGCTGCGGTTGAGCCGCGGGTCACAGGCCGTCTCGTAGCGCTGGTGCAGGTCGTCGACGAAGATCTCGTCGCCGCCGCCCACGCACTCGGTGACGTCGTCACCGGTCAGCTCGACATGGATACCGCCGGGGTGCGTGCCCAGGCTCTTGTGGACCTCGAAGAAGCCCTTGACCTCGTCGAGCACGTCGTCGAAGCGGCGGGTCTTGTGGCCGGACGCCGCCTCGAAGGTGTTGCCGTGCATCGGGTCCGTCACCCAGACGACCTGGGCGCCGGACGCGGTGACCTTCTCGACCAGGTTCGGCAGCCGGTCGCGGACCTTGTCCGCGCCCATCCTGACGATGAAGGTCAGCCGGCCGGGCTCGCGGTCCGGGTCCAGACGCTCGATGTAGCTGAGCGCCTCCTCAGGCGTGGTCGTCGGGCCGAGCTTCACACCGATCGGGTTGCGGATCTGCGAGGCGAACTCGATGTGCGCGTGGTCCAGCTGGCGCGTGCGCTCACCGACCCAGACCATGTGGCCCGAGGTGTCGTAGAGCTTGCCGGTACGGGAGTCCGTGCGGGTCAGCGCCGACTCGTAGTCGAGGAGGAGCGCCTCGTGGGAGGCGTAGAACTCGACCGCGCGGAACTCCGCCGGGTCGGTCCCGCACGCCTTCATGAAGTTCAGCGCGCTGTCGATCTCGCGGGCGAGCTGCTCGTAACGCTGTCCGGACGGTGAGGACTTCACGAAGTCCTGGTTCCAGGCGTGCACCTGGCGCAGGTCCGCGTAGCCACCGGTGGTGAAGGCGCGGACCAGGTTCAGCGTCGACGCGGACGCGTGGTACATCCGCTTGAGCCGCTCGGGGTCCGGGATCCGGGACTTCTCGTCGAAGTCGAACCCGTTGACCGAGTCGCCGCGGTACGTAGGCAGCGTCACGCCGTCGCGGGTCTCGGTCCCCTTGGAGCGCGGCTTGGAGTACTGGCCCGCGATCCGGCCGACCTTCACGACGGGCACCGAGGCCGCGTAGGTGAGCACGGCGCTCATCTGCAACAGCGTCTTGAGCTTCGCCCTGATGTGCTCGGCGGACACCGCGTCGAAGGCCTCGGCACAGTCGCCGCCCTGAAGCAGGAACGCCTCGCCCCTGGCCACGGCTCCCAGCCGCTCGCGCAGCTGGTCGCACTCGCCCGCGAAGACGAGCGGCGGATACGACGTGAGGTCCGCGATCACATCGCGCAGCGCGCCGGCATCCGGGTACTCGGGCTGCTGCACCGCGGGAAGGTCGCGCCAGGTCGCCTCTGCGGCGGGGGCTTGGGTATCAGCGTTCACGGTCACAGCGCCAACAGTACGGGGTCGCCGTCACCGGTTTTGGTGGTGCCCGGTGGATGAGACGGCCGGGGAGCCCGGACGGACACCTCCGATGCGCTACAGTCCCCACCATGTTCGCGACGACGACTCGAAACTGGTGGTGGACCGCTCATCCGGCGGCCCACTGACATCGCGCGTACAGACGAAGCGAAGGCCGCCCGAGGGGCGGCCTTCCGTGTTTCCACCGGCCGTTCCTCCCCGTATCCCTCCCCGCACCGCGGGGCGCCCGGAAGGAACAACCCCGATGCTCATCAGCGCACTGCTGGACGACCACCGCCCCTTCGCCCTGCTGCGCAGGCGTGCTCCCGGCCATGACCACGACACCGTCGAGCTGCTGACCGGCGAGGTCCACCAGGTGGCACGGCTCGCGGACATCCCGGCGGGCGGCAGCGGTCCCGTGCTGGCCCTGGTGCCGTTCCGGCAGATCGCGGAGCGCGGATTCGACGTGCGCGACGACGGGACGCCGCTGGCGGTCCTGGTCGCCGACGAGTGCTGTGAGCTGCCGCTCGGAGAGGTGCTCGACCAGCTGCCCGCCCACGGCGTACAGGTCGAGGACGGCGGCTTCGACGTCAGCGACGACGCCTACCGGGAGATCGTCGGGCGGGTCATCGAGGACGAGATCGGCCGGGGCGAGGGGGCGAACTTCGTCGTCCGGCGCACGTACACCGGCTCCGTCCCGGGCTTCGGCCGGGCGGACGCGCTGGCCCTCTTCCGGCGGCTGCTCGACGGCGAGCGCGGGGCGTACTGGACCTTCGTGGTGCACACCGGGGAGCGCACCCTGGTCGGCGCGAGCCCCGAGGTCCATGTCCGGATGTCCGGCGGGACGGTCGTGATGAACCCGATCAGCGGGACCTTCCGCTATCCGCCGGAGGGGCCGACCACCGAGGCGCTGCTGGAGTTCCTCGGCGACCGCAAGGAGACCGACGAGCTCTCCATGGTGGTGGACGAGGAGCTGAAGATGATGTGCACCGTCGGCGACAGGGGCGGGGTCGTCGTCGGGCCGCGGCTGAAGGAGATGGCCCATCTCGCGCACACCGAGTACGAGTTGCGGGGCCGCAGTTCGATGGATGTGCGGGAGGTGCTGAAGGAGACGATGTTCGCCGCGACCGTCACCGGTTCGCCGGGGCAGAACGCCTGCCGGGTGATCGAGCGGTACGAGGCGGACGGGCGCGGCTACTACGCGGGGGCGCTGGCGCTCATCGGGCGTGACGCGGGCGGGGCGCAGACCCTGGACTCGCCGATCCTGATCCGGACGGCCGACATCTCGGCCGCGGGCGCGCTGCGCGTCTCGGTCGGCGCCACGCTCGTACGCCACTCGGATCCGGCGAGCGAGGTCGCCGAGACCCACGCCAAGGCGGCGGGGGTACTGACCGCGCTCGGGGTGCGGGAGGACAGGCCCCGGCCGGCCGCCGCCGGGCCGCGGCTCGCGGACGATCCGCGGGTGCGGGCGGCCCTGGAGTCCCGGCGGGGCGACCTGGCGCCGTTCTGGCTGCGGATGCAGGAGACGACCGCCGCCGTGGCGGGCCATGCGCTGGTGGTGGACGCGGAGGACACCTTCACCTCGATGCTCGCCCATCTGCTGCGGTCGTCGGGGCTGGACGTGACGGTGCGGCGGTACGACGAGCCCGGTCTGCGGGACGACGTCCTGCGGCACCGGGGTCCGGTGGTGCTCGGCCCGGGGCCCGGCGACCCGGCGGACCGGGCCGACCCGAAGATGCGGTTCCTGCGGGGGCTCACCGCGGAGCTGCTCCGCGACCACCGGCACGGGCTGCTCGGGGTGTGCCTGGGCCATGAACTGATGGCGGCCGAACTGGGCCTGGAGATCGTCCGGAAGGCGGTCCCCCACCAGGGCGCCCAGGAGCGCATCGACTTCTTCGGGCGACCGGAGACGGTGGGGTTCTACAACTCGTACACGGCGCGGTGCGACGAGGGCGCGGCGGCGGAGCTGGCGATGCACCGGATCGAGCTGAGCCGTGACCCGGCCGGCGGCGAGGTGCACGCGCTGCGCGGTGACGGGTTCGCCGGGGTGCAGTTCCATCCCGAGTCGGTGCTGACGAAGAACGGGGCCCGGCTTGTGACGGGGCTGCTGGCCGGGGTGCTGGCGCAGGCGTCCGGACGGCGGGGCGCTCAGCCGAAGAAGACCCCGGCCTCCCGGTAGAGCGCGGGGTCGACCGTCTTGAGCCGCGCGGTCGCCACGGCGATCGGCACCCGCACGATGTCCGTCCCGCGCAGCGCGACCATCATGCCGAAGTCCCCGTCGCGCACGGCGTCGATCGCGTGCAGGCCGAAGCGGGTGGCCAGCCAGCGGTCGAAGGCGCTGGGGGTGCCGCCGCGCTGGACATGGCCGAGGACGGTGGTGCGGGCCTCCTTGCCGGCCCGCTTCTCGATTTCGGTGGCGAGCCATTCGCCGACCCCGGAGAGCCGGGTGTGGCCGAAGGAGTCGAGCGTGCCGTCCTTGAGCACCGCGTCACCGTCCTTGGGCATCGCCCCTTCGGCGACGACCACGATCGGGGCGTACGAGGCCCGGAAGCGCGAGGTCACCCACGCGCAGACCTGATCGATGTCGAAGCGCTGCTCGGGGATGAGGATGACGTTCGCGCCGCCGGCCAGCCCGGAGTGCAGGGCGATCCACCCCGCGTGCCGGCCCATCACCTCGACCACCAGGACGCGCATGTGCGATTCGGCGGTGGTGTGGAGGCGGTCGATGGCCTCGGTGGCGATCCCCACCGCCGTGTCGAAACCGAAGGTGTAGTCCGTGGCCGAGATGTCGTTGTCGATGGTCTTCGGTACGCCGACGCAGGGGATCCCGTACTCGTCCCAGAGACGGCCCGCCACACCCAGCGTGTCCTCGCCGCCGACCACGATCAGCGCGTCGACCCCGTGACCGGCGAGGTTCTCCCGCACCCGCCGGACGCCGTCCTCGGTGCGGAAGGGGTTGGTGCGCGACGAACCGAGGATGGTTCCGCCGCGCGGCAGGATCCCCCGCACCTCGGGGATGCCGAGTGTGACGGTGGCGCCCTCCAGGGGGCCACGCCAGCCGTCCTTGAATCCGGTGAATCCGAAGCCGTACTCCTGCACGCCCTTGCGGACGGCAGCCCGGATGACCGCGTTGAGCCCGGGGCAGTCGCCGCCCCCGGTCAGCACTCCGACCCGCATGGAACCACGTCCCTTCGCAGTGGAAGACACCGTGCCCTCCACGCTACGGTGACCCAGGTCACAAAGGGATAGGGCGGAAGGTCAATTCCCGCCGTTCTGCGTGCAGTTGACCTTGATACGCGGCTTGGTGCACGGCTAGACGTCGTCGAGGCCGCGCTCGATGGCGTACCGCACGAGCTCCACACGGTTGTGCAGCTGGAGCTTGCCCAGGGTGTTCTGTACGTGGTTCTGGACGGTGCGGTGCGAGATGACGAGGCGTTCGGCGATCTGCTTGTAGCTCAGCCCCTTCGCGACGAGCCGCAGCACCTCGGTCTCCCGCTCGGTGAGCCGCGGGGCCTTCGGCTCGTCGGAGGCCGCGGGCGCCGGGTCGGACGCGAGCCTGCGGTACTCGCCCAGGACCAGGCCCGCCAGGCCCGGGGTGAAGACCGGGTCGCCGGCCGCGGTACTGCGGACGGCGTCCGACAGCTCCTGCGTGCTGGCGGACTTCAGCAGATAGCCGGTGGCGCCGGACTTCACCGCCTCCAGGACGTCGGCGTGCTCACCGCTCGCCGAGAGCACCAGGACGCGGAGTGCGGGGTAGGCCCCGACGAGCTCCTTGCAGACCTGGGCGCCCGGCATCCCCGGCAGGTTGAGGTCGAGCACCAGGACATCGGGCACGACGGCCCTGGCCCGCCGCACCGCCTGGGGGCCGTCGCCCGCCGTGGCGACGACGTCGAAACCGGCGGCCGCCAGGTCCCGGGCGACCGCGTCCCGCCACATCGGGTGGTCGTCGACCACCATCACCTTGACCGCCTCGACCATCCGCTGCTCGCTCATGTCGTTCCGCTCGCTCATGTCCGTCCGTTCCCCCGCGTGGTGCGCGTGTTCCTCGGCACTTTCAGTTCCACCTCGGTGCCCTGGCCCGGTACCGAGATCAGCTCGGCGCTGCCGCCCAGATCCCGCAGCCGGCCGCGGATGGAGAGGGCGACACCGAGGCGCCCCTCCCCCTCGGCGACCGCGAGCCTCCCGTCCGGGATGCCGGGGCCGTCGTCGCGTACCGTCACGATCACCTCGTCCGGCTCGTCCTCCACCAGGATCCACGCCCGCGCGCCGCTGCCCGCGTGCCTGCGGACGTTGTCCAGGGCCGCGCTGACCGCGGCGGCGAGCTCCTTCGCCGCCGCGGGGTCGAGGAGCACCGGAGCGCCCGGTTCCGCGAAGCTCACCCGCGATCCGGCGTGCGGGGCGAGGAGCGCCCGCAGATCGATGCGCCCCGGCTCTCCGGCTTTCTGCCCGCCGGGCTCCCGGACGCCGCCCGGCCTTTCCCGGACGCCCCGGCTCTCCCCGTCGGCGGGATCCGCCTCGGCGGGGTCCCTGGCCAGGGGGACGAGACCGCTGGAGACCAGGGTGCGCAGGGCGACCTCCTGCTCCCCCGCCATCCGGCCGAGCTCGGCCGACTCCCCGCCCAGCGCGGCGCCGCGGCGCTGCACCATGGCCAGCACCTGGAGCACGCTGTCGTGGATGTCGCGGGCCAGCCGCTCCCGCTCCCGGGTGGCCGCCTCTATCTCCAGGGCGCGGGCGAGGGTGCGCTCGGACGCCCGGGCGACCTCGACGATGTAGCCGATGGCGATGGAGGCGATCCACACCAGGACCACGTTGTGGATGGTGTCCCCGCTGGGCTCGCCGCGCTCGGTGACGTTGGCGACCGCCACCACCGACGAGGCGAAGGCGGCCCACCGCCAGCCGCCCTTGATCGCGAACGCGAGGACGGAACCGGCGGTCCATATGGACGGCATGGTCGTGGCGCCCCCGACGACCCGGGCGTGCGAGTCGGCGACCGGCGTCAGCAGGATGCCCGCGATGGCCACCGTGAGATCGGCGCCGAGGAAGCGCTTGGTGCAGCGGGCCGCGCCGGCCACCCTGGGAAGGGTGGCCAGGGTCCAGGCGGCCAGCACCGCGAAGTAGGCGACGGCCACCCACTGACGGTGGAACTCCCGGTACGCGAAGGCGAACAGCAGGATCGCGTAGACCATCGTCAGCACGCGGTAAGCGGTCAGCGCACGCCACAGGGGCAGTTCCACCGACATCCGCACGACGCGCTCGCGCCGGTCCTTCCCCATCGCACCCCCCGGCGGACGGTACGGCTAGCTGCCGGACCCGTCCGCCCCCTCGCTCTTCTCCGCGGCCTCGGCGGCCCTCCGGGCCTTGTCGTCGTCCGCGATCCGGCGCTTGGCGGCGGTCGCGTAGATGTCGACGTACTCCTGGCCGGAGAGCTTCATGATCTCGTACATGACCTCGTCGGTCACCGAGCGCAGGATGAACCGGTCGTTCTCCATGCCGTAATAGCGGCTGAAGTCGAGCGGCTTGCCGATCCTGATCTCGGGCCGCATCAGCTTGGGCATGACCTGTCCGGGCGGCTGGATCTTCTCGGTGTCGATCATCGCGACCGGGATGACGGGCGCACCGGACGCCAGCGCCACCCGGGCGAGGCCTCCGGGCTTGCCCCGGTAGAGGCGGCCGTCCGGTGAGCGGGTGCCCTCCGGGTAGATACCGAAGAGCTCGCCCCGGGCCAGCACCTCGACACCGCTCCTGACCGCGGCCTCGCCCGCGCCGCGGCTGCCCGAGCGGTCGACCGGCAGCTGGCCGACGCCCTTGAAGAACGCGGCGGTGAGCTTCCCCTTCACACCGGGCGACGTGAAGTACTCGGCCTTGGCGATGAAGGTGAGCTTGCGGTCCATGACGGCGGGCAGGAAGAAGGAGTCCGAGAACGACAGGTGGTTGCTCGCGAGGATGGCGGGCCCCTCCTCGGGAATGTTCTCAAGCCCCTCCACCCACGGCCTGAAGGCGACCTTCAGCGATCCCCCGATGGCGAACTTCATTGCGCCGTAGATCAACTCGGATGCCTTCCTGTGACGGTCGAACCGACCATAACCCGCGCGGGGCGTGCGCTCCCGGCCATCCGCTCTCCGTCCCGGGGGTGACGGCCCTGGTCGGTGTCGGTCCGGTCGCGTACGGTGAAGTACACCTTTCGAGACCTGACGAACAGGAGACCCGGTGCCGGTGCTTCCTGGAGCCGAGCCCTACCGCCACGAAGGCGGAGAGACCGGCGTCCTCCTCTGTCATGGATTCACCGGCTCGCCGCAGTCGCTGCGCCCCTGGGCGGAGTATCTGGCCGAGCAGGGGCTGACCGTCTCGCTGCCGCTGCTCCCGGGGCACGGCACCCGCTGGCAGGACATGCAGGTCACCGGCTGGCAGGACTGGTACGCGGAGGTCGACAGGGAGCTGCGCGCCCTGCTCGACCGGTGCGAGCGGGTCTATGTCTTCGGTCTCTCGATGGGCGGCGCGCTGGCCCTGCGGCTGGCCGCCAAGCACGGCCACTCGGTCAGCGGCCTCGTCCTGGTCAACCCGCTGAACAAGGTGCACGGCATCGCGGCCCACGCACTCCCGGTCGCCCGGCATCTGGTGCGTACGACGAAGGGGGTCGCCAGCGACATCGCCCTGGGCGGCTCCGTCGAGGTGGGCTA
This sequence comes from Streptomyces sp. NBC_01471, assembly GCF_041438865.1. Classification (NCBI taxonomy): domain Bacteria; kingdom Bacillati; phylum Actinomycetota; class Actinomycetes; order Kitasatosporales; family Streptomycetaceae; genus Streptomyces; species Streptomyces sp. NBC_01471. The sequence continues at coordinate 6,085,975 of NZ_CP109450.1, read as the reverse complement.
CGACCGGGTGCCGCTGCACTGCGCCCACTCGCTGCGGCGTTTCTGCCGGCTCGTGGACCGTGAACTGCCCCAGGTCACCCAGCCGTTGCTCCTTCTGCACAGCGCCGAGGACCATGTGGTGCGGCCCTCCGACTCGGCCCGCATCCTCAGCCGGGTCTCGTCGACGGATGTCGAGGAGGTCCTGCTGGAACAGAGCTACCACGTGGCGACGTTGGACCACGATGCGGAGCGGATTTTCGAGAAGAGCCACGCGTTCATCGGCCGCCTCGCTCCGAGCGTCGGGACGAAGGGGAGTACTACCGGTGGCTGAGAACGAGGCGGAGCGCGAACCGCAGCCGATCGACGAGGAAGCGGTGTGGGCCGCGATCGTCGCGGGGTACGGTGCGGAGCCCGCCGATCCCGCGGGCACCAAGCCCTTCAAGTCGGTGGAGGACCTCGCCCTGCTGGAGGAGGGGGTCAACGCCGACGGGGCCCGGGAGTCCGGGGCCGAGACGCCGGATGCGGAGGCCGAGTCCGAGACCGCGCCTGATCCGGCGAGTGGGCCGGACCGGCCGCTGGGCAGCTCGGTCGTGTTCGCCCCGGGTATCGGCGGGCCCCGCGACCACAGCCTGGCGGAGCCGTCCGACGACGACCTCGGGCCTTCCGACGAGGGCCACTTCGTCCAGCCGGACCCGGAGCTGCCCGAGGCGGACGTCACGGCGAAGTTCGCCTGGCTGGCCGTCGTGGGCGGACCGGTGCTGCTGATCCTCGCCGTGGTGCTGGGCTGGGACATGACGTGGTGGCTCACGACGCTCGGTATCGGCGGGTTTCTCGGCGGATTCGCGGTACTGGTGGTGCGGATGGGGCCGGAGGACGACGACGAGGACGATCCCGGCCGGGGCGCCGTGGTCTAGGGGCCGGATCCGGAGTCGGGGACCCGGGGGTCTGGGATGCAGAATCCAGGGCCTGGGGGCCCAAGGCTCTCCGTCCGGGTCAGGCCGGACCGACCCCGCCTGACCCGGACCAGCCTCCCCGGACCGGCGCGGCCCTCTCAGGCGCCGGTCGGGCCGGTCCGCACCCGGAGTGCCGCCAGCACCGGAAGGTGGTCGGACGCCGCCCGGAGATCCGCCTGCGGGATGTCCTGCGGCACCCCGCACCCCAGCACCTCGACCTCCGGCGTCGCGAACACCGCGTCGATCCGCCGGTCCGGGGCCGCCGCCGGGTAGGTGTGCCCGCCGCCCCACGGCTTCACCGTCCGGCAGTCCTGGAGCTCCGTCGCGAGCCGCCCGAAACTCCGGCCGTCCGGGCCCTCGTTGAGGTCCCCGGCGACGACCGCGTGCGGGACGTCCATCGAGCCGAGCCGGTCGAGCAGCAGCCCGGTCTGCGTACGGCGCTCGGCGGACTGCAGGCTCAGATGGCAGCTGAGGACGCCGAGCCGGGCGCCCCCGATGCGGACCACAGCGGTCGCGAACCCACGCTGGTGCAGGCCGGGGGTGCGCGGCAGCAGCACGTCCTCGGTGCGCTCCACGGTGGCGCGCAGCGAGCAGAGCAGCAGCGGACCGGCCGCCGTGGCTCCGCCGCCGAGTGTCACCAGGCCGGTACTGGTCGCGAGCCGGGCCGCGGCCTTGCGCCAGCGGAAGAAGCGCGGGGCCTCCTGGATGAGCACCAGATCGGGGTCGCAGGCGCGGATCACCCGGACCAGCGCCGCGCGGTCGTCGCGCATCGAGCGGATGTTGTAACTGAGCACCCGGATTACGGCCGAGTCGCTCTCCGTACGGGATTCGGGCAGCGTAGTGATCGCCATGGGCGACACCCTACGACGGCGGGCAGTGAGCGGCGCCTGCCGCACCCCTGGGGTGCGGCAGGCGCCGGTCCGGCTGCTCGGGTCAGCCCTGGCGGGCCAGGTCCGCGGCGCCCACCAGCCCTGCCTCGCCGCCGAGTTGGGCCGCGAGCACCTGGGCGTGCGGCCGCCACGCGCCGCCGATCAGCCAGCGCCGGAAGGACTTGCGGATCGGGTCGAGGACCAGTTCGCCCTCGTCCGACACACCGCCGCCGACGATGAACGCCGAAGGGTCGAAGAGCGAGGCCAGATCGGCCAGCCCCGCCCCGGCCCAGCGGGCGAGCTCGCGGAACGAGTCGACGGCCACCGGGTCGCCCTGGCGGGCGGCCTCGCTGATGTGCTTGCCCTGGATGCCGGCGGGGGTCCCGTCGCCGAGGCCGAGCAGCACCTGTGCGTTCTCCGGGGTGGCGTTGGCCCGCTGCGTCGCGTACCTGACGAGGGCCCGCCCCGACGCGTACTGCTCCCAGCAGCCCTGGCTGCCGCAGCCGCACAGCAGTCCGTCCGGTACGACCCGGATGTGGCCGAACTCGGCTGCCACACCGAACCGTCCGCGCCGCAGCTTGTTGCCGATGATGATGCCGCCGCCGAGACCGGTGCCGAGCGTGATGCAGATGACGTCCTCGTGCCCCTGCCCCGCACCGAACTTGTACTCCCCCCAGGCGGCCGCGTTGGCGTCGTTCTCCACGACCACGGGCAGGCCGACGCGCTGCTCGACCTTGTCCTTGAGCGGCTCGTGCCGCCAGTTGATGTTCGGCGCGAAGAGGACGGTCGCGCGCTTGTCGTCCACGTAACCGGCCGCCCCGATGCCGACCGCCTCGATCTCGTGCCCCTTGCCGGCCTCGGAGACTGCCGCGCAGATAGCGTCGACGATGCCTTCGGCGGTCGGCGGGGTGGGCACCTTGTGCACATCGAGAATGGTGCCCTCTTCGTCGACCACTCCGGCCGCGATCTTCGTGCCGCCGATGTCGACGCCGATGGTGAGTCCCATGAGTCCCTCAGTTTTCGGTCGAGCCCCGCTGAGGGGCAACCGTACCCGAGGGCCGCCGGGCCGGGGTGATCAGTCCAGATCGATGCGCTCGGCCGGGCCGGGCCCCTCGTCGCCGCCGTCGTCCTTGCCCGCGTCGCGGTCGGCGGCCGTTTCCCGGCCCGCGGTCCACCGCTGCTCCTGCTTCTCCACCGCGGAACGGTAGGCGGCGAGGAGTTCGCCACCGGCGGCCGCCAGGTGGTCGAAGACGTCGGGGTTGCGCTCGACGACCGGTTCGACCACGGACTTCGCCTGGCTGAGGAACTGCTGGACGGCGCCCTGGGCGGCCAGGCCGGGGATCGACGACTGGAAGTCGGAGACCTTGTCGGCGACCGCGTCGAAGAGCTTCCGCAGCTCGTCGGCGGCCGACCCCTCGGCGCTCCCGTACTCGGCGCGGCGGCGCGCCTTCTCCTCGGCGAGATCCTCGGCGCAGGCCTTCGCCCAGGCGTCCGAGTCGGTGGCGGGCTGCTCGGGGGCTTCGCTCATGGCGGACTCCTGCGACGGGATACGGGTGTGCTTAGGACCGTACTCCCGACGTTACCCGAACGGCCCTGCGGCGTTCACCGGCCCGGCCACCGGCTCTGTGGCGGGGCCGGTGGCACCGGCTCTGTCCGGTCCTGTTGCCGACTCGGTCAACGGCCCGGTGCCGAATCCGTCAACGGCCCCGGGCCGGCTCGGTCAGCGGTTCTGCGGCCACAGCCGCGGATCCGGCGCGAACCGGATGCCGAGCACCCCGTCCGTGAGCCCCGCACCCTCCACCGTGCAGCGGCGGAGCGCCGACGGCAGGGTGACGGTCCTGCGGAAAGGACCGGCGGTGAGCAGCAGTTCGTCGCCGCGCCTGACCAGGCCGAGCTCCTCCTTGACCGCGCCGGGCAGCGGCAGCCGCCAGACCAGGACGCCGTCGTCGGCGAGCCGGTCCTCGACGTCCCACTCCGGGGCCGTCGCACGGGGAGCGGCCGGGAGCTCCAGCGGGTCCAGCTGGTCGGCGGTGCGGGGTGCCCGGCCCAGATGGGGAAGCTCTGCCACCTCGATGTCGCCGAAGCAGGCGGACAGTTCCTTGAGGTGCTCCTGCTGTTCGGCCGCCAGCGCGGTGAGCCAGTGGTCCCCGGAGCCGGTGGGCACCAGCCGGTTCGCGACGACCAGGTCGAGGATGCGGCGGTGCAGCGCGATCCCGGTACGGGCGGTGCGCAGCGCCCGGGTCGCGGCGGGCCCCGGCTCGGCCACCAGTCGCAGGGTGGTGTCCGGGTCGTCGATCCTGGTCTGGACGGCGGCCAGCTCGTCCTCCCACCGGGCGGCCGTCCCGTACAGCCACTGCGCGGGCATCGGGACACCGGCGAGCTGGGCCAGCACCGGGCGCAGCGCGCGGGCCGCCTGCCGCTCGGGCGGCAGCAGTCTGCGCAGGTAGCGGCGGAGCTGCTCCGGGAGGGCGAGGACGGCCAGTGCCTCCTGGACGGGCGGCATGTCGACGACGGTCAGGTCCCACTCGGCCGGATCGGCGGTGCGCAACGCGTGCAGCAGCGCGAACTGCGCCGCCCCCGGCAGCTCGGTCAGCTCCTCCTCTTCCAGCCTGGCCGCGCCGAGCAGGTCCAGGGCCGCGGTGCCGCGTTCCTGGAGGGCCAGCAGTTCGGTACGGAAGTGGGCGCCGGAGTCGATCCGCTCGGCCCGCACCCCCGCGTCGCGGGCGGCGGACAGGCTGTCGCCCGGGTCCTGGTCGGTGGAGAGCAGCAGGACCCGCTCGCCTTCGCGGGCGGCCGCCAGTGCGGTGGCCGCCGCGACGGTGGTGCGGCCCGCGCCGCCGAGGCCGGTGACGAGGACCGTACGCATCGGGCGTCAGCCCTCGGACTGCGCTGCGGCGCCGGACTCGACCCGCTTCTTCAGACCGGCCAGGGCGCGGTCGATGATGACCTTCTCGGCCTTGCGCTTGATCATGCCGAGCATCGGGATCTTGACGTCGACGGTCAGCCGGTAGGTGACCTCGGTGGCGCCGCCCGCCGGAGCGAGGAGGTAGGTGCCGTCGAGCGAGCGGAGCATCTGCGACTTGACCAGCGTCCAGCTGACCTCGTTGGCACCGGTCCAGGTGTACGCGAGGGTGTGGTCGTCCTTGATCGCACCGGCGTCGAGCACCAGCCTGACCTGCTCGGCGCGGCCCTCGGCGTCGGTGGAGAGGACTTCGGCCTCCTTCACCTCGCCGGTCCACTCCGGGTAGCGGGCGAAGTCGGCGATCACGCCCATGACGTCGGCCGGTGCGGCCTCGATCGTGATGCTTGAGCTGGTGTGTTCAGCCATCGCCGTGGCTCCTCCAGTGCGGAATCCGGTGTTGCATGCGCTGTGAAGGCTATCGCGTACGCACCGGGCCGCTGACCGCTACCACTCCATGACCCAGGGCCGTGAGGTCGATGCGAAGTGGCCGACGTTCACACACTCGGTCCGGCCGACGCGGACGCGGCGGGACAGTGGCTGGTGCACGTGGCCGAAGAGCGCGTATCTGGGCCGGATGCGCTGGATCGCGGCGAGCAGGGCGCGGCTGCCCCGCTCGAAGCGGCGGGCCACCGTGTCGTACACCAGCTCGGGGACCTCGGGCGGGATGTGCGTGCAGAGCACGTCGACGTCCCCGAGCGCCTCGATCTTGGCCGCGTACTCCTCGTCGCTGACCTCGTAGGGCGTGCGCATCGGGGTCCTGAGGCCGCCGCCCACGAAGCCGAAGACCCGGCCGCCGATCTCGACGCGCTCGCCGTCCAGGACGGTGGTGCCGGGGCGCGCGTACTCGTGCCAGAGCGGTGGGACGTCGACATTGCCGTAGGTCGCGTACGTGGGAGTGGGGAAGGCCGCGAACAGCTCGGCGTACTGGCTGCGCACCGCCGTCTCGATCGCGGTGTCGCGGTCCACCCCGCTCCAGAGCCTGCGGCCGAGGTCGCGAGCCTCGTCGAAGCGGCGCGCGGTGCGCAGCTCCACGATGCGGTCGGCGTTCTCGACGCCGAAGAGGTCGGGAAAGATCCCGCGGGAGTGATCCGCGTAGTCCAGGAAGAGGACCAGGTCACCGAGGCAGATCAGGGCGTCGGCCCCGTCACCCGCCCTCGCGAGACCGCTGGTGTTGCCATGGACGTCACTGACCACATGCACGCGCATGGAGATCACCCTAGGACGCCTGGGCACAACCTGGATAGAGGGGGCCGGACCTGCGAATACCGCCGTCGTGCGACATGCGTGGACTAGTCTGCGCGAAGCACAGCGATGTCGTGTGACGCATGGAACATCTGGCCGGACCCCCCTATCGGGAACCTCTTACCCATGGGTAACGTCCGGGCGGTCAGGTCCAGTCGTGGCGACAGCGATGTCGACCAGAGGAGCAGCAGTCTTGCGTGAGTTCAGCCTTCCGGCCCTGTACGAGGTCCCATCGGACGGCAATCTGACGGATCTGATCCGCCGCAACGCCGCTCAGCATCCCGATGCAGCGGTGATGGGCCGCAAGGTGGCCGGCGCCTGGACCGATGTCACCGCAGCCCGGTTCCTCACGGAGGTCCACGACGCGGCGAAGGGCCTGATCGCCGCAGGTGTGCAGCCGGGCGACCGGGTCGCCCTGATGTCCCGCACCCGGTACGAGTGGGTGCAGCTGGACTTCGCGATCTGGAGCGCGGGCGCGATCACCGTGCCGGTGTACGAGACCAGCTCGGCCGAGCAGGTGCAGTGGATACTCGGCGACTCCGGCGCGGTCGCGGTGCTCGTGGAGAGCGACGCGCACGCCGGGACCGTCGAGGCCGTACGGGACTCGCTGCCGGCCCTGAAGCACGTCTGGCAGATCGGCAGGGGCGCCGTCGACGAACTGAGGGCGAGCGGCGCCGAGGTCACGGACGCGACGGTGGACGAGCGCAGCTCCCGGGCGCGGGCCGACGACCCGGCCACCATCGTCTACACCTCGGGGACCACCGGCCGCCCGAAGGGCTGCGTGCTGACCCACCGCAGCTTCTTCGCCGAGTGCGGCAACATCGTGGAGCGGCTGAAACCGCTGTTCCGTACCGGCGAGTGCTCGGTACTGCTCTTCCTGCCCGCCGCGCACGTCTTCGGCCGGCTCGTCGAGGTCTCCTCCGTGATGGCGCCGATCAAGATCGGCTGCGTACCGGACATCAAGCACCTCACGGACGAACTCGCCTCCTTCAGGCCGACGTTGATCCTCGGCGTCCCCCGGGTCTTCGAGAAGGTCTACAACTCGGCGCGCGCCAGGGCGCAGGCCGACGGCAAGGGAAAGATCTTCGACCGGGCCGCCAACACCGCCATCGCCTACAGCCGGGCGCTCGGCACCCCGCAGGGCCCGTCCGCCGGACTGCGGATCAAGCACAAGGTCTTCGACCGGCTGGTCTTCAGCAAGCTGCGGGCGGTCCTCGGCGGGCGCGGCGAGTACGCGATCTCCGGCGGCGCGCCGCTGGGCGAGCGGCTCGGGCACTTCTACCGGGGGATCGGCTTCACGGTGCTGGAGGGGTACGGCCTCACCGAGTCCTGTGCGGCGACCGCCTTCAACCCGTGGGACCGGCAGAAGATCGGCACGGTCGGCCAGCCACTGCCCGGTTCGGTCGTCCGGATCGCGGACGACGGCGAGGTGCTGCTGCACGGCGAGCACCTGTTCAGCGGCTACTGGAACAACGAGACGGCGACGGCCGAGGCGCTGGCTGACGGCTGGTTCCACACCGGTGACATCGGCACGCTCGACGAGGACGGCTACCTCGCGATCACCGGCCGCAAGAAGGAGATCATCGTCACCGCGGGCGGCAAGAACGTCGCCCCCGCGGTGATCGAGGACCGGATCCGTGCGCATGCCCTGGTCGCCGAGTGCATGGTGGTCGGCGACGGGCGGCCGTTCGTCGGGGCACTGGTCACGCTGGACGAGGAGTTCCTGGCGCGCTGGGCCGAGGAGAGCGGCAAGCCGGTGGGATCCACCGCCCTGTCGCTGCGCGAGGACCCGGAGCTGCTCGCCGAGATCCAGCGGGCGGTGGACGACGGCAACGCGGCGGTCTCCAAGGCCGAGTCCGTACGCAAGTTCCGGGTCCTGCCCGCACAGCTCACCGAGGAGGCGGGACACATCACCCCGTCACTGAAGCTCAAGCGCGCCGTGGTGGCGAAGGACTTCGCCGACGAGATCGAAGCGATCTACCGGGGCTGACCGGGCGTCACGGAAGAACCGGGTGCGGGCCGCGGGCCCGCACCCGCTTTCGCTCCGCACCCGGGGCCGCACCCGGCCCCGGCCCCGGGTCCCGTCAGAGCAACTCCCTGAGTTTCTCGGCGAGCAGGTCCCAGCGCCACTTCTCCTCGACCCAGGCCCGGCCGCGCTCGCCCATCCGCCGCCGCAGCGCCGGATCCCGCAGCAGCGTGACGATCCGGTCCGCCGCGTCCTCGGCCGAGCCGCCCCGCACCACCCAGCCGGTCTCGCCGTCGAGCACCGCGTCGGGCGCACCGCCCGAATCGCCCGCCACCACAGGCAGCCCGGTCGCGGACGCCTCCAGGTAGACGATGCCGAGCCCCTCGACATCGAGTCCGCCCCTGCGGGTGCGGCACGGCATCGCGAAGACGTCGCCCGCGCCGTAGTGCGCGGGCAGCTCGGCCCAGGGCACCGGCCCGGTGAAGCGCACCGAGTCCACGACGCCGGTCCGCTCCGCGAGCTTCTCCAGGTCCCCGGCGTACGGTCCGCCGCCGACGATCAGCAGGACCGCGTCCGGGACCTGTCGCAGGATCCGGGGCATCGCCAGGATCAGCGTGTCCTGGCCCTTGCGCGGCACCAGCCGTGACACGCACACGATCACCGGCCGGTCCGTGAGCCCGAGCCGGGCGCGGACCGCCGCACCGCCCGACCCGGGGTGGAAGGTCTTCTCGTCGACGCCGGGCGGCAGTTGGACCATCCGGCCCGCGGCCGCCGGGGTGAGCGCGGCGGCGATCCGCGAGCGCGTGTACTCGCCGAGGTACGTCAGGGTGTCCGTGCCCTCGCCGATCCGCCGCAGCAGCTGCCGCGATCCCGGCAGCTGCGCCCAGCCCGCCTCGTGACCGTGCGTGGTGGCCACGAGCCGTTCGGCGCCGGCCGCCCGCAGCGCGGGAGCCATCAGGCCGAGCGGGGCCGCCGCCCCGAACCACACCGACGTACAGCCGTGTTCGCGCAGCAGCCCGCTCGCCCTCGCCGTGACGCGAGGGGTGGGCAGGAGCATCGTGGTCCGGTCCCGTACGACCGTGAACGGCTGCTCCGCGTCGAACGCGGCGGTGGCATCGGCGCCCTCGGCGCCGCGCTTCCACGTGGAGGCGTAGACGACGAGCCGCTCGGGGTCCAGGCGCAGCGCCATGTTGTGCAGGAAGGCCTGGATACCGCCGGGGCGCGGCGGAAAGTCATTGGTCACGATCAACGTCTTGTGCATCGCCGCCGACAGTACCCAACGGCCCTGCCTCACCGCTCCCGCGCGCCCACGCACGGCATCATGACCCCGATGTCGGAGCACACCACGGCGCAGGCCGTCAGAGCGGACGGGGCGGTCATGCGGGGCGTACGCGGCGCGGCACGTCCCGTCCTGGTCTGGGCTGCGACCAGGGCGCTGCTGCTGCTCTGCGTGTTCAAGGTGCTGACCGTGCCGGGGGCCGATGTCACCGTCGACGTGTCGGGGATCTACCACGGCTGGTACGAGGTGCTGCGGACCGGCACCTTCCCGCTCTCCGACGTGACCTGGCAGTACCCGCCCGGTGCGGCGCTCGCGGTCCTCTCCCCCGCCGTACTGCCGTTCCTCGGCTACGCGCCCGCCTTCTTCGTACTGACCCTCCTCGCCGACGCGCTGGTGCTCGGCCTGCTGCTGTACGCGGCGGGCAGGCCCGGCAAACGGCAGGCCGGCGTCTGGGTGTGGGTGGCGGGCCTGCCGCTGCTCGGCCCGACGGCGTATTCCAGGTACGACCTGATGGTGACCGCCGTCGCGGTGGCCGCGCTGCTGGCCGGGGCCCGGCGTCCGCGCGCCATGGGGGCGCTGGCGGCGTTCGGCGCGCTGCTCAAGGTCTGGCCGGCGCTGCTGCTCGCGGGCGTGGCGCGCGGCCGTGCGACGCGCCGGTCCTGGACGGCTTTCGCCGCGACGTCGGCGGGCCTGCTGCTGCTCGCCGGTACGGCGGTGCCGGGCGCCTTCGCCTTCCTCACCTTCCAGCGGGAGCGGGGCACCGAGGTCGAGTCGCTGGGCGGCCTGGTCTTCCAGGTGGCCCGGCAGTTCGGCTGGCAGGGGCAGGTGCTGCTCACCTACGGGTCGGTGGAGTTCGTCGGACCGTACGTCCACGTGGTGAGCGCCGCCGCGCTGGGGCTGACCGCCACGGCCTTCGGCTGGCTGCTGCTGTGGCGGCTGCGGGCCGGGGAGTACGCACCGGCCACGCCGTGCGACGCGGCGTTCACCGCGGTGCTGCTCTTCACCGTGACGAGCCGGGTGATCAGCCCCCAGTACCTGGTGTGGCTGGTCGGTATCGGCGCCGTCTGCCTGGTCTTCCGTACCAGCGCGATGGCGGTCCCTGTCCTGCTGGTGGTGGGCGCCACCGCTGTGACCATCCTGGAGTTCCCGCTCGGGTTCGACCACGTGGTGGCCGGGGACGCGGTCGGCCTCGTGCTGATCTTCGTACGGAACGGCCTGCTGGTCGCGGCCGCGCTGGCCGCGGCCCGCGTGCTGTGGCGGCGTACGGTCCCGCGGCGCGGGCGCGCGGCGGGCTCAAGCACCGCCGGGTCCGGGGACGGAACCACAGCAGGCACCGGGACCGCCGGGGTCGCAGACCCGGGAGACACCGACTCGGGCGGAACCGACCCGGGCCGTGAGCCGGTCAGTCCAGCTGCGCCCTGAGGTACTCGCGCCACCGGGCCGTGAAGGCGGCCGGATCCGTACCGAGCACGTCGTTCATGGCCTTCTCCAGCGCGCCGCCGGCCTGCCCCTGCGCCCCGACCGCCCGGTAGAAGTCCGTCAGTCTCTGCTCGCCCCAGTGCGCGGCGATCAGCCGGCAGGCCAGCCAGCCGCCCTCGTACGCCCGCGCGAGCCGGTCGGCGCCGTCGCTGAAACCGAAGTCGGCGTCGGTGGGCAGGGTCGCGGGCAGGGACCCGGACCGCACCGCCCGCTGGAGCTCCGGCGCCGTCTCCCGGGGGCTGTTGCCGGTGTCCCGGTAAGCGACCCAGTCGGCGAACCCCTCGGAGAGCCAGAGCGGCGTGGCCGCCGACGTCGCGGTGCGGGTGGCGACATGGGTGGTCTCGTGGGTGATGACCACCTGCCGGCCCAGCCGGCCCAGGAGCGCGTACGCCTCGGGGTTGACGATGACCCGGTCCGCGGGCGCGGCCCCGGCGCCGCCCGCCTCGCCGGTGGTGACGGCCGCGATGCCCCGGTAGGTGGCGGCGGGCGACCCGAGCAGGGCGCCCATCGCGTCCAGCGAGGACGGCACGAGCACCACCACGCGCCCCGCCCACTTCCGGTGCCAGGCCTTGCCGACGGCGGGGACGGCACGGTCGGCGGCGGCGGCCACCTGGCGGAGCAGCCCGACGGACCCGCCGACGCCGAGCACCAGGCTGTGCTTGCCGCGGGCGGTCCGCACCGGACCCTGCTGCCAGAGCTGCTGACCGGTGCCGGGGGCCGGACTGTCGTCGTCCAGGTACCAGCGGCCGTCGCGCTCCACCAGTTTGAGGGTGCGCCGGGACGCCACCGGCGCGCTGTCGTAACCGGTGATCCGGTACCGCAACTCGACCCGGGCGGTGGCGGTGGTCCCCCGCGACCGCACGTCATCGACCCGGTACTGCCAGGAACTCAGCGGTACGGAGGCCAGATTGCGGAACTCCGCGCGCTGCGCCGTCCGCAGCCCCTTCGCCCGCGGATCGACGACGGACAGATACCCGCTCTCGTCATGGCCGGTGACGGCGGCGGCGCGGCGGTCGAGAGTACGGCGGATGCCCCGCTCCGCCGTGCCGGACGCGGCGGAGCCGGAAGGCCCGGTGCACCCGGGAAGCAGCAGGCAGAGCGCGAGCACACAGCCCGCGGCCCGCTTCCGTCCCGTCCTGCTCCCCCGCCCTGTCACGCGCCGATCGTACGTGTCCGGCCGACGGGCCCGACCGGCGCCCGGCCTGGTCAGACCCGGGTCACCGACGAGACGGGCATCATGCCGACCGGATCGTAGCGGACCCTGGCACCCGGATACGGCGCGTGCAGGACCTGGCCGTTGCCCACGTACATCGCGACGTGGCTGGCGTCGCTGCGGTACACCACGAGGTCGCCGGGCCGCGCCTGGGAGAGCGGAATCCGCCGGCCCGCGTACCGCTGCTCCTGCGAGGTGCGCGGCAGCGAGACGCCAGCGTGCGCGTACGCCCACTGCATCAGTCCCGAACAGTCGAAGCCCGAGGGCCCGTTGGCGCCCCACACGTACGGCCTGCCGAGCGCGCTGCGGGCCGCGGCCAGGGCTGCTCCGGCCCTGCCCGACACCGGCAGCGCGCCGAGCACGGGGAGCGCGCCCCGGTCCGAGCGCGAGACCTGGTCGTACTGGGCGCGCTGCTGCGTGGGCAGCGCGTCGAGCAGCCGGCGCGCCCGGGCGAGCTTGCCCTCGACGGTGCGCTTGTGGCGGGCCACCTCGGTGCGGCTGCGCCGGAGTTCGGCGAGCCGTCGGGTCGCGTCGGCACGCCGCTGGGTCAGCTCGCGCTGGGCCTGCTGGATGCGGTGCAGTTCACCCGCCTGGACATCGCCGATCTGGGCCAGGGCCGCGGCCTTGTCGAGATACGAGTCGGGGTCCGACGAGAGCAGCAGCGCGAGTGAGGGGTCGATGGCACCCGCGCGGTACTGGGCGCCCGCCAGCGCGCCGAGCGCACCGCGCATCCGGTTGAGCCGCTGCTGGCCGCGGGCGACGCCGTCCTGTGCCTCGGCGACCTGGTGGCGCAGCCGCCCGGCCCGCTCATCCGCCTTGTCGTACTGCTGGGTGGCCCGCTCGGCCTGGGCGTAGAGGCCGTCGACCTTGCTCTTGGCCGCTGCCGCCGACTCGTGCGGCTCGGCGCCCGCCGGTGCGGCCCCGAGGCCTGCCGCGGCCGTCGCCAGCGCGGCGGACAGCACGGTGATCCGGGCGCTCTGCGCGAGGCCGGACTGGGTGACACGGCGATGGGACACCACAGGAGCCGCACTCCTTCTGCTGGGTGCGGTCCCTGCCGCCCCGTTGGGCGGACCAATTGCCGGGCACCGCACGCCGGACAGTAGCCGTGCGACCACGCTGTGGCCAAAGACCCCGCCGTGCACACAGAGTGACGCCCCGCCGGAGACACAAGGTCACCGACGGGGCGGGGAGTCAGCTCACGGCGCCGTAATTCGCCCGATTGGGCGGTGTCGGCGGCGTCGTTCGAGACGGGTCCGGATCAGATACGGACGCCGAACTGGAACGGCATGTTGCCCATCGCCTCGTACCGGACGACCGCACCGGTGTGCGGGGCGTGGAGCACCTGGCCGTTGCCCGCGTAGATGCCGATGTGGTGCAGGTCGCCGTAGAAGAGCACCAGGTCGCCGGGCTTGAGGGCGCTCTGCGAGTAGATGCGCTGACCGGCGTTGGCCTGGGCCTGCGAGGTGCGCGGGATCGTGACACCGGCCCGGGCGTACGCCCAGGATGTCAGCCCCGAGCAGTCGAAGGAGGCGGGACCGGTGGCGCCGTAGACGTACGGCTTGCCCATCTGGGTCTTCGCCGCGTCGAGGGCGGCGGCGCCCCGGGCGGAGGCCGGTACGGCGTCGCCGAGGTCCGCACGGTCGCTGGCGCGGTTGGCGCGCTGGTTGTCCTCGGCTATCGAGGCGCGCTCGGCGGCGGTCAGGCTGCTGAGCAGCTTGCGCGCGGAGGCCAGCTTGTCCTGGACCTCCTGCTTCTTCTTGCCGAGTTCCGTGCGCGTCGACGCCAGGTCCTTCAGCTTGTCCTGCGCCTCGGAACGCTCCTGGGCGAGACTGCGCTGCTTGGCCTGGATCTTCCTGACCGCGTCGGCCTGCTGGTCGCTCAGCTGGTCCTGCGCGGTGGCCTTGTCGAGGAAGGTGGTCGGGTCGGACGAGAGGAAGAGCTGCACGGACGGGTCGATGCCGCCCGAGCGGTACTGGGCGCTCGCCATCGAACCGAGCTGGCCCCGGAGCTTGTTGAGGTCCTCCTGGCCGCGGGCCACGCTGTCCTGGAGGTCGTCGACCTGCTTCTTCAGCTTGGACTGCTGGTCCTTGGCACCGTCGTACTTCTGGCTGACCGCGTCCACGTCTTCGTAGAGCTTGTCGACCTTCGCCTTGACCTCGCTCTTGGTCGGCTTCGGGTCTGCGTGCGCGGCCTGAGCGGTCAGGGCCACGGCTGCGGCAGCGGTCGCGGTGAGTACGGTCACGCGAGTGCGGCTCGGCTGCTTGAGTCGACGGTGGGACGCCACGGAGGCGAGCTCCTTCTTCCTCAGAGCCGCCGAACACGTAGCAATACCGTGTGGGGATCGGCGGTTCCTTCGCTGCCACCCGGAATGAGTGATCGACCGCGCGAAGGTTCGAGGCCCGACCTTAGTGACCTACTTGTGATCAGTTCAAATCCTGTTGCCAAAAATCTCGGTCACTGAGTGCATATTTTACAGACATCGCACGGGCAGTAACGGTCACTTGACGCTGTGGTGGAAAAACCGCGCCGCGAAGTAGGGCATTGCGCACAGGAGTTACTAGGCGCGCGAAAGCCTCTTCAGCAACAAGACGGACGCGACGGGCCTGGCGCCCGCTCTCGCCACGCCGTCGGCGACCTCGCGGTCGGCCGACACGACCACCACAGGGCGCCCGGAGGGCTCCGCCCGCACCAGCTGACGGATCACCTCGTCCGCGGTCACCCCGGGCTTGCTGAACAGCACCCGCACACCGCGCGGCGGCGCGAGCAGCACCGGCGCCGCCAGCTCGGCCCCGTCGAAGACACAGGTCATCTCGGCGCCCGTCTGCGCGGCGAGCATCGAGAGCCCGCCGAGCAGGCGCAGCCGCTGCTTCTCCAGCGGCAGTTGCGGATAGCCGGTCTTGGTGACGTTGTAGCCGTCCACCACCAGATGGGCCTGTGGCAGCGAGAGCAACTGGTCCAGCAGGGCCGGGTCGGTGTCGGAAAGGGCCCGGGCCGCGATGTCCTTGGGCGAGAGCCGGCCCGGCTCGACCGCGTCCACCGAGTCGGCGGGGCGCGAGGTCACCGGCGGCAGGGCCAGTTCGCGCCGCAGCCCCTGGGCCGCGTCGAGCACCGTGTCGAGCAGCAGCCGCAGCCGCATGTCCTCGACGGAACGTCCCTCGCGTACGGCGCGGCGGCCGGCCTCGACCGCCGCCTCGGCCTCACCGAGCCGCGCCTTCAGCCGCCGCGACTCGCTCTCCGCCGCGGCCACCCGGGCCGCCGCGTCGGACCGGATCGTGTCGATCTCGGAACCGGAGCGGCGCAGCGCCGCCTCGCCGCGCTTCACATCGCTCTGCGCGCTGCGCAGCTTGCGCTGAAGCGATTCAGCATCCTTGCGGGCCGCGTCCAGCTCCGCGCGCAGCCGCTCGTTCTCGGACCTGGTCTGCTCCCGTGCGTCGGCCAGCTCCGCACGCAGCCGCTCCAGCTCGTGCCGGCCCGCCTCGTCGGCCCGCTCGGCGACGACCCGCTGGGCCTCCTCGCCCGCGGCGGCGACGAGCTTCACCCAGCCGGCCGGGCGCAGGACGTAGGCGGCCGCCGCCACATCCACCGGGTCGGCGGCCGCGGGCGGTGAGCCGGCTTCGAGGGCCCCGGTCAGTTCGGGCTGGGACTCCTTGAGGCGCTCGCCGATGCGCCCGCGGAACAGCGGGTCGCCCTCCAGGGCCGCGGCCATCGCGTTGCCCGCGAACTTGGCCCGTCTGGTGGGGGTGAACCGGGCGTACTGCCGCAGCTGCGCCGGGAGTTCGGGTACGGTCAGCCCGCCGAAGGCGTCGGACACGAGCGCGACGACCCGCCGCCGTACTGCTTCGGGCAGCGGACGGTCGAGCGCCTCTGCGACGTCGTCGGCCGCGTCGGCCGGCTCCGCACCGCGTTCAGCCTCCACCATCCGTCACCCCACTGTCACTCGTCAGGGGGCTCCCTCAGGAGCCGCCGCCCGGCCTGTCCACCAGCTCGATCTGATCCACCGCGTTGCACCAGCGGCAGCGCACCGACTCGATGGTCTCACTGACCACCTCACGCTCCTCCACCTTGGGCTCACCGGCCAGGTCGAGGTGTATGTACTCGACAACCTTCGACGAGCGCGTCACATCGAACCGGGTGAGATTGCCGCAGAGCGTGCAGCGCCACCGGGTGTCGGCCGTCGGCATGGGAACCGTGGTCATACGTGCGTCCTCTTCGTTCGTACTGCCTCGGTCGCGGTGCGCCATCGAACTGCGGATGTACTGCCCGCAACCCTACGGCCTACGGCATACCCCGGGGGCGGACCTGCCGACCGTACGGGACCCGGCGAGGCGATCTGCCCGATTGCGTCCGGTTGGGCCATGCTCGGTGGATGCTCAAGTGGCGGGATGCACCCGGACGGAAGGCGCCGGGGCGGCGCGGGGACGCGCTCGGCGGGCCGGTGGTGACGTACGGCCTGATCGGGGTCTGCTGCCTCGTGTTCCTGATGAGCCCCGTCTCGGGGCTCGATCCGGCGTACGGGACCGGCGACAACCTCCTCGCCGCCCAGAGCGCGTACTTCGAACACTGGGGCGTCGTTCCCACCGAACTGATGAGCGGGACGCCGGGCGCCCTGCTCACCCCGCTCACCGCGCTCTTCATCCACGCGAACTGGCTGCACCTCCTCGGCAACATGCTGTTCCTCTACGTCTTCGGCGCGATGGCCGAGGAGCGCATGGGCCGCCTGCACTTCGCCGTCTTCTACGTCGTGACGGGCTACATCGCCCTGACGGCGTACGCGCTCACGCACTCCGCGTCCGACCAGACGCTGGTGGGTGCCTCGGGCGCGATCTCGGCGGTGCTCGGCGCGTTCCTGAGCCTCTTCCCCCGGGCCCGGGTGACGAGCATCTTCCCGTTCCTGCTGTTCCTGCCGCTGCGCTTCCCGGCCTGGATCGTGCTGGTCTTCTGGTTCGTCCTGCAGTGGCTGGCGGCCGGCCAGCAGACCGGGACCGGCCCAGGGGTCGCCTATACGGCGCATCTGGTGGGGTTCTCGCTGGGCTTCGGCTACGCGGCGGTGCGGTACTGGCGTACGACTAGAGTGAAACTCCCAGCGACGGCCACCGAGGGAGAAAGCAAGCCGTGATCACCGCGATCGTGCTCATCAAGACCAGCGTGGACCGGATCCCCGAGATCGCCGAATCGCTCGCCGCCCTGGAGAACATCAGCGAGGTCTACTCCGTCACCGGTACGTACGACCTGATCGCGCTGGTCCGGGTGGCCCGCCACGACGATCTGGCGGACATCATTCCCGGCCGGATCAGCAAGATCCCCGGAGTGGAGGCGACGGACACGCACGTCGCGTTCCGTACCTACTCGCAGCACGACCTGGAAGCGGCTTTCGCCATCGGCCTGGACGCGTAACGCACGTACGGCCGCTCACGCACGTACGGCCGCCCCGCCGCACCGGACGGCCGTACACTTCCGCGTCGCCGCGGTCAGAACAGTCAGAACAGTCAGACAGCCGGCACGCAGCGGCCGTCCTCGGTGCGGTAGTTCCAGCGGGCACCGTCCCGGACCAGTTCCTTGACCGCGCCCACGAAGCGCTCCACGTGCTCGTCCGGCGTACCGGCGCCGAAGCTCACCCGGACCGCGTTGAGCGAACGCTCCCCCGGCTCGCCCTCCGGGGCGCCGCACTCGCCCTGGTCCTGCGGGTCGCTGCCGAGCAGGGTCCGGACGAGCGGGTGGGCGCAGAACAGGCCGTCGCGCACCCCGATCCCGTACTCGGCGGAGAGCGCCGCCGCGAAGTGCGAGCTGTTCCAGCCGTCCACCACGAACGAGATGACACCGACCCGCGGGGCGTCGTCACCGAAGAGTGAGAGGACCTGGACCTCGTCCACCTCGGCGAGCCCGCCGAGGACCCTGCCGACCAGCTTCTGCTCACGCTCGACCAGGGAATCGAAGCCCGCCTCGGTCAGGGCCCGGCAGGCGGAGGCGATGGAGTGGACGCCGATGACGTTGGGCGATCCGGCCTCGTGGCGGGCGGCCGTGGTGTGCCACTCGACGTCGACGCCGCCGTCGGTGCGCCGGGCCACGGTGCGGGAGGCGCCGCCGCCCGCGAGGTACGGCTCGGCGTCGCGCAGCCAGTCGGAGCGGCCCGCGAGGACCCCGGAGCCGAACGGCGCGTACAGCTTGTGCCCCGAGAAGGCGACCCAGTCGACGTCCAGCGCCGCGATGTCCACGGGGTGGTGCGGCGCGAGCTGCGCCGCGTCCAGCACGATGCGCGCACCGTGGGCGTGGGCGGCGGCCGCCAGCTCCCTGACCGGCCACAGCTCACCGGTGACGTTCGACGCGCCCGTGACACAGACCAGGGCGGGTGCCTCGGGCGTCGCACGGTCCGCCAGCGCGCGCTCCAGGGTCTCGACGGCCTGCTGCGGCGTGCGCGGGGCGTTGAGGTAGGTCACGGCGGCGTCGCGCCAGGGCAGCAGCGAGGCGTGGTGCTCGGTCTCGAAGACGAAGACCTCGCAGCCGGCGGGGACCACCGCGGCCAGCAGATTGAGCGAGTCAGTGGTCGAACGGGTGAAGACCACCTGGTCGTCCGGGCGGCAGCCGAGGAAATCGGCGACGGTCGTCCGGCTGTTCTCGAAGAGGTCGGTGGAGAGCTGCGAGAGGTACCCGGCGCCGCGGTGGACGCTGCCGTAGTACGGGGCGTACGCCGCCACGTCGTCCCAGACGCGCTGGAGGGCCGGGGCGCTCGCCGCGTAGTCAAGTGCCGCGTAGGTGACCTCGCCGCCGGTGACGAGCGGGACCAGGACGTCGCGTCCGAGGACGGGGAGACTCCCGGAGGAATCCTGACAAACCGACGGGTTGACGGCAGCGCTGGGAACAGACATGACGAACTCCCGGAAAAGGGCAGGCGAATTCACCGCGCGGCTACCCGCGGCAGTGCAAGAAAAGGGGTGCGGAGAAGGGGGCTACTGCCCTATCGCATTCGCTGAACCACGGAAGAACTCCCTCGACGACCAGGATCCCTGTCGAGGGATCCGCGCTTGCCGAGGACTTCGCTGCCCACGGCCTGGTCTTCACCCAGGGCACCCCGCCACGGACGGAGGGTTGCCGGACAGCGGGCTGGGGCCGTAGTCGCTGTCACTCATGACCTGAAGAGAATCCTGCCATACGGATCCGGACGCGCCAAGGCGCAGTCCACAGCATGAGACCGATGGCCGGTCGTGGGCCGCGCGACTGCGCCCTGGAGATCCCGTGCCGGGGAGCTCAGGCGTTGCTGGCGACGACCCATCGCTCCAGCGCCCGGGCCGCCGCCCCCGAGTCGATGGAGTCGGCGGCCCGGGCGATGCCGGCCGCGATCCGCTCGTTGAGGGATCCGGGGCCCGGGTCCAGGGCGACCAGCGCCGCCGCCGAGTTGAGCAGGACCGCGTCCCGTACCGGACCGGCCTCACCGGCGAGCAGCCTGCGGGCCACATCCGCGTTGTACGACGAGTCGCCGCCGCGCAGTGCCTCCACCGGGACCAGCCCGATGCCCACGTCGCGCGGGTCGAAGGGCTCCTCGCGCACCGTGCCGTCCGCCACGGTCCAGACCCGGGACGTGGCGGTGGTGGTCAGCTCGTCCAGCCCGTCGTCACCCCGGAACACCAGGGCCGACGAGCCGCGCTCGGCCAGCACACCCGCGACGATGGGCGCCACCCGGGCGTCGGAGACACCGGTCGCCTGTGCCCGGACCTTCGCCGGGTTGGTGAGCGGCCCCAGGAAGTTGAAGGTGGTGCGGATGCCCAGCTCCTTCCGGGCGGCGGCCACATAGCGCAGTGCGGGGTGGAACTTCACCGCGAAGCAGTACGTGATGCCCGCTTCGGCCGCCACCTCGACGACCCGCTCCGGGGTCAGCTGGAGATTGACGCCCAGCTTCTCCAGGACGTCGGACGCCCCGCTCTGGGACGACGCCGCGCGGTTGCCGTGCTTGACGACCTTGGCGCCGGTGCCCGCCACGACGATCGAGGACATGGTCGAGATGTTCACGGTGTTGGCGCCGTCGCCCCCGGTGCCGACGATGTCCACGCTCGGGCCCGGCACGTCGATCAGCCTGGCGTGCGCGTACATCGCCCGGACGAGTCCGCCGATCTCCTCGACCGTCTCACCCTTGGCACGCAGCGCGACCATGAACCCGGCGATCTGCGCGTCCGTCGCCTCGCCGCTCATGATGCGGTCCATCGCCCAGGCGGTGGCGTCCGCACTCTGGTCGATGCCGCGGAGCAGGGAGTCGAGTACGCCCGGCCAGGAGTGGGCCGCCACGCTGTCGCCGCCGACCGGGGTCACAACGCTCATGGTCCACTCCTGGGGTCCACCGCCGAATAGGGATACGGCCAGCTTATCCAGCCCCGGGGACCGCGAAGAGCCCCGTCCATCGAATGGACGGGGCTCCTGCTGTGGCGACTTTTCAGTCGGTCAGGTGATCAGTGGTGACCGTGGCCGCTGGTGATCTCCTTGTACTCGTCGGCAGTGGGCTTCTCGATCTGGTTGTGCTCGCCGTAGTAGCCCTTGCTCAGCTTGGCGCGGACCCGGGTCAGACGGGACACCTTGCGCGTGACACCGTTCTCGTCGACCTCGGGGCCGATTTCGAGCGGCTGGTACTGCTCGTGCGCGGTCAGGGTGTGCAGCTGCTCGGGCTTGAGCGGCTCGTGGACCTCGATGAACTCACCGTGCGGCAGGCGCTTGATGATGCCGGACTCGCGCCCGTGCAGCACCTTCTCGCGGTCACGGCGCTGCAGGCCGAGGCACCAGCGCTTGGCGATGATGAACGCGATGACCGGTCCGGCGAACATCCCGATCCGGACGAACCAGGTGATCGAGTTGATCGACAGGTCGAAGTGCGTCGCCCAGAGGTCGTTGCCGCCGCCGACGAGCAGGATCAGATAGAGCGTGATCCAGGCGACGCCGAGACCCGTACGCGTCGGGGCGTTGCGCGGGCGGTCCAGGATGTGGTGCTCGCGCTTGTCCCCGGTGATCCAGGACTCGATGAACGGGTAGACGCCGATACCGACCAGGACCAGCGGGAAGACGACGATCGGGATGAACACGCCCAGGACGAGTGTGTGTCCCCACGCGTTGATCTCCCAGCCCGGCATGATGCGGACGAGACCTTCGGAGAAGCCCATGTACCAGTCGGGCTGGGCGCCGGTCGACACCTGGTCCGGACGGTACGGGCCGATCTCCCAGATCGGGTTGATCGAGGCGATCGCGGCCATGGCCGCGATGACACCGAAGACCAGGAAGAAGAAGCCTCCGGCCTTGGCCATGTAGACCGGCAGCAGGGGCATGCCGACGACGTTCTTGTTGGTCTTGCCGGGACCCGCGAACTGCGTGTGCTTGTGGTAGAAGACCAGGATCAGGTGGCCGACCAGCAGTCCGAGCATGATGCCCGGCAGCAGCAGTACGTGGACCGAGTAGAACCGCGAGACGAAGTCGCCGCCGGGGAACTCACCGCCGTACAGGAACATCGACAGGTACGAGCCGACGATCGGGATGGAGAGCATGACGCCCTCCATGAACCGCACACCCGTACCGGAGAGCAGGTCGTCCGGGAGGGAGTAGCCGGTGAAGCCGGTGAACATCCCGAGCACCAGCAGCAGGAAGCCGAAGAGCCAGTTGATCTCGCGCGGCTTGCGGAAGGCGCCCGTGAAGAACACGCGCATCATGTGCACCAGCATGCCGGCCAGGAAGACCAGCGCCGCCCAGTGGTGGATCTGCCGGATGAGCAGACCGCCGCGGACCTCCAGGCTGATGTTCACCGTCGAGGCGTACGCCTCGGACATGTGGATGCCCTGGAGCGGCACGTACGGGCCGTCGTAGACGACCTCGTTCATGCTCGGGTGGAAGAACAGCGTCAGATAGACACCCGTGAGGATGATGATGATGAAGCTGTAGAGGCAGATCTCCCCGAGCATGAAGGACCAGTGGTCCGGGAAGATCTTGCGCATGTTGGTCTTGGCCAGGCCGTAGATGCCCAGACGGCCATCGGCCCAGTCGGCCACCCGCTCGCCGGCGGGCGCCTTGCGCTGTGTATCCGTCACGGTGCTCATCCGCGCTCCCAGAAGGCAGGACCGACGGGCTCTGCGAAGTCGCCGAGCGCTTCGAGATTACCCTCGCCGTTCACACCGATCCGCAGCTGCGGAAGCGGGTGGCCGGCCGGGCCGAAGATGACGCGGGCGCCGTCGGACAGGTCGAAGGTGGACTGGTGGCACGGGCAGAGCACGTGGTGCGTCTGCTGCTCGTACAGGCTGATCGGGCAGCCGACGTGGGTGCAGATCTTCGAGAACGCGACGATGCCGTCGTGGGCCCACTCGCGTTCCTTCTTGTCCTTGATGTTGTCCGGCTGGATACGGACGATCATCAGGGCGGCCTTGGCGATCTGCGTCTGGAAGTCCTCGTCGGACTCCGAGAGGCCCTGGGGCATGGCGAACGTCAGCGAACCGACGGACACGTCCTCGGGACGCAGCGGCTGGTTGGTGTTCATGTTGATGAGCACCTTGCCGCGCGCCCACAGCGTCTTGCGGAGCTTCTTCTCCGGCAGCGGGCCCAGGTCGCGCAGCAGCATCACACCGGCGAGCGGCACCATGGCCATGGCGCCGAACATCGTGGTGCGGATCAGCTTGCGGCGGCCGAAGCCGGACTCGGCGGCACCTGCCGCGAAGTCGGCCAGCACCTGCGCCTTGACCTCGGCCGGGGCCTCGATCGGGTGGCGGTCGGCCGGCATCTCGACGTCCGACATCAGCGTGCGGGCCCAGTGGACCGCGCCGGCGCCGATCGTGAAGAGCGCCACACCCAGGGTCAGGCCCAGGGAGAAGTTGAGCGCGCTCACGTGCCCGAACGGGAAGACGAAGATGATCTTGTCGACGGGGAAGATCACGTAGGACGCGATGAACCCGATCGTCGCCAGCATCGAGAGTGTGAACAGGAAGGCGACCACGCGCTCGGAGCGCTTGGCGGCCCGCTCGTCGATGTCCTGGATCCGCGGCTTGTGGGCCGGCAGTCCCGGGTCCGCGAACGGGTCGTCCGCGGGCTCCACCGCGCCGTGCGCGGACTCCTGCGTACGCGGCAGGTTCTCTTCGGAATTCTCTTGGCTACTCATGACTTCTTGGCCTTAGCGGTGTGGGCCGCGACCCAGATGGCAACTGCGATCAGCGCACCGAGTCCGAAGATCCAGCCGAACAGACCCTCACTGACCGGACCGAGGCCGCCCAGCTTCAGGCCGCCCTCGCTGGCGGAGTTGTCGCCGTTGACGGTCTTGATGTACGCGATGATGTTCTGCTTCTGCTTCTCCGGCATCGTCGTGTCGGGGAAGTTCGGCATGCTCTGCGGGCCGGTCTGCATGGCCTCGTAGATGTGCTTCGGGTCCACGCCCTCAAGGCTCGGGGCGAACTTGCCGTGCGTCAGAGCACCGCCCTCACCCGTGAAGTTGTGGCACTGGGCACAGTTGGTGCGGAAGAGGTCGCCACCGGCTGCGATGTCGGCACCCTTGTCGCTGTACTGCTTCGAGGTCGGCGCGATGGGTCCGGCACCGAGGGAGGCCACGTACGCGGCGAGCTGGTCGATCTCGCCCTGCGAGTAGATGACCTTCTTCTTCGGCACCTGGGCGCCGGGCTGCTGGGCAGGCATACGGCCGGTGCCGACCTGGAAGTCCACGGCGGCAGAGCCGACGCCGACCAGGCTGGGACCGTCGGACGTGCCCTGGCCGCCCATTCCGTGGCAGCTTGCGCAGCCCACGGAGAACAGCTTCTTGCCCTCACTGATGGCGAGGGACTGGGAGGTGTCGTCGGCCTGCGCCTTGCCCGCGGGAGCGAACGCGGCGTACAGCCCCCCGGTGGCCGCCAGCGCGAGGAGTAGGACGACGACCGCCGCCAACGGGTGGCGTCGTCGTGCGGAGAGCTTTTTCACGGATTACCCCGGTGTCAGGATCTTCTGCGTCGGTGCTTGCTGGATGAGTGGGGCGTCGGGCCCGATTACTTGATCAGGTAGATCGTCGCGAAGAGGCCGATCCACACGACATCGACGAAGTGCCAGTAATAGGACACGACGATGGCTGCGGTCGCCTGCTGGTGCGTGAATCTCTTGGCTGCGTATGTCCTGCCGAGAACGAACAGGAAGGCGATCAGGCCGCCTGTCACATGCAAGCCGTGGAAGCCTGTGGTCAGGTAGAACACCGAACCGTACGGGTCGGAGGAGAGCGAAAGGCCGTCCTCCTTCACCAGGTTGGTGTACTCGAAGATCTGGCCTCCGATGAAGATCGCACCCATCACGAACGTGATCGAGAACCACGAGCGCAACTTCTTCACATCGCCGCGCTCGGCGGCAAAGACGCCGAGCTGGCATGTGAGGGAGGAGAGCACAAGGATCGTGGTGTTCGTCGCCGAGAAAGGAACGTTCAGCGAGGACGCCATATCCTTCCAGTGCTCGGGACCCGTCACCGATCGCAGGGTGAAGTACATCGCGAAGAGGGCCGCGAAGAACATCAGCTCGGAACTCAACCAGATGATGGTTCCGACGCTGGTGAGGTTCGGCCGATTGACCGACGGGTGCGCGTGCCCGGTTTCTACTGTCGTTGCTGTCGCCACGACCGACATTATGTCGGTCGCTTATCCCGCCCTCACCCTGGGGGGTGCCGTTCGGTGTGTCAGCGGCTCGTGTCCAGCCCGAACGGCCCATCGCGAGGCAGTCCGTAACGGTGTTGACGGGGTGTCGGACGGAGTAGCATCCGCGCCAGGGTCCAACCCCCAACGGGCCCCGCGGGCCCCGCAGATCCCGCTGATCTTCGAAGACACAGCCGTCACGGAGGAACAATGCAGCCGAGCGCCACGGTCCTGGTCTACAGCGACGACGCGAACACCCGGGAACAGGTACGGCTCGCGGCGGGTCGCAGGCCGGCCTCGGACGTGCCGCCGGTGCAGTACCTGGAGTGCGCGACGCTCGACGCGGTCATCGGCGCCCTGGACAAGGGCGGGATCGACGTCTGCGTGCTGGACGGCGAGTCGGTCCCCGCGGGCGGTATGGGCGTCTGCCGGCAGATCAAGGACGAGGTCTTCCGGTGCCCGCCCGTACTGCTGCTGATCGGCCGCCCGCAGGACGCCTGGCTGGCCACCTGGAGCCGCGCGGACGCCGCTGTGACCCTTCCGGTGGAGCCGGTGGAGTTCGCGGGCACACTGGCCGCCCTGGTCCGCGACAGGCTCGCGGCGGGCACCGTGTCCACGGGGGCCTGAAGGGCCCTGAACAGGGGTTCCGGGCCCTCCCCCGCGGAAGCACGGCGCCGGCTGCGGATCAGAGCGCGGCGGGCCGCAGCCGGGCCGTCTGCGCGGGTGCGTCGGTGCCGCCGGGGTTCTGCTTTCCGTCCGTCAGTGCGCTGCCCTTGGCCCACTTGGCCCAGGACAGGTTCCAGTCGCCGTAGCCGTTGTCGAACGGTGTCATCGTGTCGCCGTCGCTGCCGACGACCTTGACTATGTCGCCCTGGCGCACGTGGTTGAAGAACCACTCGGCGTTGCCGGTGCTCATGCCGGTGCAGCCGTGACTGGTGTTCGCGGACCCCTGTGACCCCTCGGACCAGGGCGCGGCGTGCACGTACTCACCGCTGAGTGTGACCTGCGTCGCGTAGTAGACCGGCAGGTCGTACGAGTCGGAGCTGCCGGCGGCTATCCCGATGCTGGAGCTGGTCATACGTACGAAGTACGTCTTGCCCAGCACGACCTTGACACCGTTACGGGTGGAGAAGCCCGGCTTGCCGGTGGTCACCGGGATGGTGTTGATCACCTGGCCGTCGCGCTTGACCGTCATCTCGTGCGCCGAGGCGTCGGTTATGGCCTCCAGACGGTCCCCCGTCCTCAGCTTGAGCGGCTTGGCGGCGCCGCCGTAGAGCTTGTCGCTCACCTTTATCCCGTTGAGATTGCTGTGCACGCTGATCGTGGCGTGCGCGGGCCAGTACTCCTTCGGCCGGTAGTGCAGCGTCCTGCTGTCCACCCAGTACCAGGCGCCGTCGGCGGCGGGCACCGAGTCCACCTTCAGGGCGCGCTCGACCTGGGCCCTGGCCGCCTTGTCCTTGATGGGGGCGCTGAGTTGGGCGGTGACGGGCTGGCCCACGCCGTACTCGCCCCCCTTGGGGCCGAAGGTGACGTTCAGCCGGTGCGAGGCGGGGGCGGTGTCGAAGCCCATCGTCCGGCCCCCCGGCGCGCCGTCCTCGTCCTCGGTGGCGACCCGGACCGTGTAGTGCACACCTGCGGCCAGCGGAGCGGTGCTGTGCCACCTGGTGCCGTCGGCGGAGAGTTCGCCCGCGAGCTGGCGTCCTGTGCTGTCGGTGGCCGTCACATCGGTGATGCGGCCGTCGTCGTCCTTGGAGGTGACTTCGAGCGGCTTGTCGGGGTCGGCCTTGCCGTTGCCCTGGGGACCGTTGAAGGAGATCGAGTCGTCCGCGTCGAACGGCGACGCGGAGAGCGGATTACTGCCGGAACTGCCGCACGCGGTCGCCGCTGCCCCAAGGGACACGACCAGCAGCGTGCAGCTCAGGACCGTACGGATTCGAGGTGCATGGCTCATATGCACACGTTAAGAAGATCCCCTGGTAACGGCACGCCGGATGACTGCAAATGAGGAGGCCCGGACACCTGATCGGCGTCCGGGCCTCCTCATACGGTCCAGCGGTGGGGCTCAGCCCCTACTGGTTCTGGTTCTCTCCGCGGTAGAACTCGAAGACCCAGCCCCAGAGGCCGACCACGACGAGCGGTGCCGAGAAGTACAGCAGCCACCAGCCCATGGCGATGGCCAGGAAGGCGAGCGCGCCGCCGACGGCCAGCGAGATCGGCTGCCAGCTGTGCGGGGCGAAGAAGCCCACCTCACCGGCGTCGTCCGCGACGTCGGCCTCCTTGTTGTCCATCGCGCCGGCGTCGATCCGCCTGGCCGTGAAGGCCAGGTAGAAGCCGATCATGATGCTCAGCCCGAAGGCCATGAAGAGGGCCGTCGTTCCGGCTGCCTCCTTCGACCACACGCCGTAGACGACCGCCACGGCGAGGATGAAGACGGCCAGCCAGATGAACATCTTGCCTTGGACCTTCACTTGCCTGCCTCCTTGCCACCGGACAGGACCTTGTCACCGGCGCCGTGGCTGTCGAGCTGTTCGAGAGCCGCGATCTCCGGGTGGTGCAGGTCGAACGCCGGGGATTCGGAGCGGATCCTCGGAAGGGTCGTGAAGTTGTGCCGGGGCGGCGGGCAGGACGTCGCCCATTCGAGCGAGCGGCCGTAGCCCCACGGGTCGTCGACCTCGACCTTCTTGCCGTACTTGGCGGTCTTCCAGACGTTGTAGAAGAACGGCAGGATCGACAGGCCCAGCAGGAAGGAGCTGATGGTCGAGATGGTGTTCAGCGTGGTGAAGCCGTCAGCGGCGAGGTAGTCCGCGTACCGCCGCGGCATGCCCTCGACACCCAGCCAGTGCTGCACCAGGAACGTGCCGTGGAAGCCCACGAACAGCGTCCAGAAGGTGATCTTGCCGAGCCGCTCGTCCAGCATCTTGCCCGTGAACTTCGGCCACCAGAAGTGGAATCCGGAGAACATCGCGAAGACCACGGTGCCGAAGATGACGTAGTGGAAGTGCGCGACCACGAAGTACGAGTCGGACACGTGGAAGTCCATCGGGGGCGAGGCCAGGATGACGCCGGTCAGACCACCGAAGGTGAAGGTGATCAGGAAGCCGACGGCCCAGAGCATCGGTGTCTCGAAGGACAGCGACCCCTTCCACATCGTGCCGATCCAGTTGAAGAACTTCACACCGGTCGGCACTGCGATCAGGAAGGTCATGAAGGAGAAGAACGGCAGGAGCACACCGCCGGTGACGTACATGTGGTGGGCCCACACCGTCACGGAAAGACCGGCGATCGAAATCGTCGCAGCGACCAGGCCGATGTATCCGAACATCGGCTTTCTGGAGAACACTGGAATCACTTCGGAAATAATTCCGAAGAATGGCAACGCGATGATGTACACCTCTGGATGGCCGAAGAACCAGAAGAGGTGTTGCCACAGGAGCGCGCCGCCATTTGACGCATCGAATACATGAGCGCCGAACTTGCGGTCCGCCTCCAGCGCGAAGAGTGCCGCGGCGAGGACCGGGAAGGCCAGCAGGACCAGCACACCGGTCAGCAGGACGTTCCACACGAAGATCGGCATACGGAACATCGTCATGCCAGGGGCGCGCATGCAGATGATCGTGGTGATGAAGTTGACCGAGCCGAGGATCGTGCCGAAGCCGGAGAAGGCCAGACCCATGATCCACATGTCGGCGCCGACACCCGGTGACCGGACGGCGTCCGACAGCGGGGAGTAGGCGAACCAGCCGAAGTCGGCCGCGCCCTGCGGGGTGATGAAGCCACCGACCGCGATGAGCGAGCCGAAGAGGTACAGCCAGTACGCGAACATGTTCAGCCGTGGGAACGCCACATCGGGCGCCCCGATCTGCAACGGCATGATCCAGTTCGCGAATCCGGCGAAGAGGGGCGTCGCGAACATCAGCAGCATGATCGTGCCGTGCATCGTGAACGCCTGGTTGAACTGCTCGTTCGACACAATCTGCGTACCCGGACGGGCCAGCTCGGCGCGCATGACGAGCGCCAGCACACCGCCGATGCAGAAGAAGGCGAACGATGTGACCAGATACATCGTGCCGATCGTCTTGTGATCAGTGGTGGTCATCCACTTGATGACGATGTTTCCCGGCTCTTTGCGCCGTACCGGCAGCTCGCTCTCGTAGGAGTCGTCTGCTGCGGCGGCACCCTGAGGTTCGTTGAGGATGCTCACAGGTTGTTCGTCTCCGCGTTCTTGGCGTGGCCAGTCTGCGCGATCCCGGCGGGGATGTAGCCCTTCTGGTTCTGCTTGTCCAGGTCCTTGAGGTGCTGCTTGTAGCGCTCCGGGGAGACGACCTTCACATTGAAGAGCATCCGGGAGTGGTCCACGCCGCACAGCTCAGCGCACTTGCCCAGGAAGGTGCCCTCCTGGTTGGGGGTCACCTCGAAGGAGTTGGTGTGGCCCGGGACAACGTCCATCTTCATCAGGAACGGCACCACCCAGAAGTCGTGGATGACGTCGCGCGAAGTGAGAACGAAGCGGACCTTCTGACCCTTGGGCAGCCAGAGGGTCGGCCCCGGATTGCCGGTCTGCGGGTTCCGGGAGGCCGGCGTACCGACGTCGTAGACGCCTTCGGCTCCCTTGGGGAAATCCTTGGTGAAGCGGTCCGGGATATCGGACAGCTCTGTGGTCTTCGCCGCGTTGCCCGTGGACGGGTTGCCGTCCACGTCCTCCACGTAGTTGAAGCCCCAGCTCCACTGGAAGCCGACCACGTTGATCGTGTGGGCCGGCTTCGCCGAGAGGTTGAGGAGCTTCGACTCATCGCGCGCGGTGAAGTAGAAGAGCACCGAGACGATGATGAGAGGGACCACGGTGTACAACGCCTCGATCGGCATGTTGTACCGGGTCTGCGGAGGTACCTCCACCTTGGTCCGGCTACGCCGGTGGAAGATGACACTCCAGATGATCAGCCCCCACACCAGCACGCCCGTGGCGAGCGCTGCCGCCCACGAGCCCTGCCAGAGGGAGAGGATCCGAGGTGCCTCTTCCGTTACCGGGGTGGGCATACCAAGGCGGGGGAAATCCTTGTACGAGCAACCGGTAGCGGTCACAAGGATCAGGCCCGCAGTCAGCACCTGCGGCAGCTTCCGCCGCATCGGGCGCCGCGACGAGCGGTCGGAGCCGTTGGGACTCACGTAGCGCCTTCCCGAGAGTCTCGCCCGTGCGGCCGGCTGCGGCCGCATCGAGGTCGGTCGCCGGTCCTGCTCGGGCAGGGGTTTGGATGTTTATGCGGACCAAACCCTACTGGAGGCCATTTGGGGCCGCGCGGGGAGGGTGCCCAACGCGCCGTCCGACACCCCGAAGGGGTGGAATCCCGGCTTCCGGGAGGGATCTGACGATCCCTCCCCCGACGGGGCCGGCCGCCGGCCCACGACCGGCGGCTAGCGTGGCGCCGTGTCCTACTTCGATGCCGCGTCCTCCGCACCCCTGCACCCCGTCGCACGTCAGGCCTTGCAAGCCTCCCTTGACGACGGCTGGGCCGATCCGGCCCGGCTGTACCGGGAGGGGAGGCGGGTACGACTGCTGCTCGACGCGGCCCGCGAGGCGGCGGCCGAGGCTGTCGGGTGCCGCCCGGACGAGCTCGTATTCACCTCTTCCGGCACCCGCGCGGTCCACTCCGGAATTGCTGGAGCACTTTCTGGCCGTCGGCGTGTCGGCGGCCATCTCGTGGTGTCGGCGGTCGAACACTCTTCGGTGCTCCATTCGGCGGCGGCCCATGAGGCGGGCGGCGGTTCGGTGACCGAGGTGCCGGTCGGCCGGACCGGGGCGGTCGTCCCCGGCACGTACGCGGCCGCGCTGACCGGGCGGACCGCGCTGGCCTGTCTGCAGTCCGCCAACCATGAGACCGGCACCGAACAGCCGGTCGCCGAGGTCGCCGACGCGTGCCGGGCCGCCGGGGTGCCGCTGCTGGTGGACGCGGCCCAGTCGCTGGGGTGGGGGCCGGTCGACGGGGGCTGGTCGCTGCTCACCGCCAGTGCGCACAAGTGGGGCGGGCCTGCCGGGGTCGGGCTGCTCGCCGTACGGAAGGGTGTGAGGTTCGTCCCCCAAGGCCCGGCGGACGAGCGGGAGTCCGGACGTGCCGCCGGTTTCGAGAACGTCCCGGCGATCGTGGCCGCCGCGGCGTCGCTGCGGGCCGTACGGGCCGGGGCCGCCGCCGAGTCGGTACGGCTGCGCGGTCTCGTGGACCGGATCAGGGCCTCGGTGGGCGAGCTGGTGACGGATGTCGAGGTGGTCGGCGATCCGGTACGGCGGCTGCCGCACCTCGTGACGTTCTCCTGTCTCTATGTCGATGGGGAGACTCTGCTGCACGAGCTGGATATGGCCGGTTTCTCCGTCTCATCCGGTTCGTCCTGCACCAGCAGCACGCTGACTCCCAGTCATGTGCTGCGCGCGATGGGGGTGCTCTCGGAGGGCAACGTCCGCGTCTCGCTGCCGCTCGGCGTGGCGGAGGCGGAGGTCGACCGGTTCCTTGAGGTGCTGCCGGGGGTGGTGCGTTCCGTACGGGAGCGACTGGGCGCCGGGACCGGAACGGGCGGGCCGCCGGGGCCGGTGCGCGGTACGGAGGCGGGACCGCCGGCGGACGCCGCCGCGGAACCGCGTGCGGGGGCCGGGGCGGAGCTCGTCGTGGACGCGCTCGGGAAGCGGTGCCCGATCCCGGTGATCGAGCTGGCCAAGGTGATCGGGGACGTGCCGGTGGGCGGGGTGGTGACGGTGCTCTCGGACGACGAGGCCGCGCGGCTCGATGTGCCGGCGTGGTGCGAGATGCGGGGGCAGGCCTACGAGGGGGCGCACCCGGTGGACGGGGGTACCGCCTTCCGGGTACGCCGCGTGTCGTGAGCCGGCCCCCCGGAGCCGCACCAAGGCGCCCCGGGGCCCGGTCCTGCGGGCGGTGGGCTACTGGAGGTGGATCTGGATTTCTTCCGCCGCGTCCTGGCCGTACGCCTTGGTGAAGCGGTCCATGAAGTCGGCGCGGCGCAGGGTGTACTCCTGCGTACCCAGCGTCTCGATCACCAGCGTGGCCAGCATGCAGCCGATCTGCGCCGCGCGCTCCAGGCCGACGCCCCACGAGAGCCCGGACAGGAAGCCCGCACGGAACGCGTCGCCCACGCCCGTCGGGTCGACCTTGGCCTCCTCCTCGGCGCAGCCGACCACGATCGGGTCCTCACCCTTCCGGTCGATCCGGACACCGCGCGCGCCGAGCGTGGTGACCCGGTGGCCGACCCGGTCGAGGATCTCGTCCTCGGTCCAGCCGGTCTTGGACTCGATGAGCCCCTTCTCGTACTCGTTGGAGAAGAGGTACGTCGCGTCGGCGAGCAGCGTACGGATGTCGGCACCGGTCATCCGGGCGATCTGCTGCGAGAAGTCGGCCGCGAACGGGATCGACCTGGTGCGGCACTCCTCCGTGTGGCGGAGCATCGCCTCGGGGTCGTCCGCGCCGATCAGCACCAGGTCGAGACCGCCGACGCGCTCGGCGACCGACTGGAGCTCGATCTGGCGGGCCTCGCTCATCGCGCCCGTGTAGAACGAGCCGATCTGGTTGTGGTCGGCGTCCGTGGTGCACACGAAGCGGGCGGTGTGCAGGACCTCGGAGATCCGGACCGATCCGGTGTCCACCCCGTGCCGGTCGAGCCAGGCGCGGTACTCGTCGAAGTCCGGGCCCGCCGCGCCGACCAGGATCGGGGCCGTGCCGAGCAGGCCCATCCCGAAGCAGATGTTGGCGCCGACGCCTCCGCGCCGTACGTCGAGGTTGTCGACCAGGAAGGAGAGGGAGACCGTGTGGAGCTGATCGGCGACCAGCTGGTCGGCGAAGCGGCCGGGGAAGGTCATGAGGTGGTCGGTGGCGATGGAGCCGGTGACTGCGATGCGCACGGCGAGGACTCCTGCGGAGGAGGGAGGCTGACACCTCACGCTACCGGTTCGTCCCTCTCCGCTCTAAGGGAGGAAACTACCCGATAGTAGGGCTTTCTCCGCAGGCCACCCCGTGCCTACGGTGGCGATATGCCGAACTCCATCGCGCCACACCCCGCAGCCCCGTCCGAGTCCGAAGCCGACCTGACCGATCTGCGCGGCGACTGCGCGCGCATGGCACCGCACTGGGTGGTGCCCGTGGGGCCCGCGCCCACGCCCGTATCCCCGTCCCTGATCCACGGGGTCAGGGTGCCGCCCGCCTCCGCGCGACTGATCGACGGCATGTCCGAGTACGGGGACTGAGCGGCACCGCCCGAGCACCAGCACCAGCGGTACCGCGGACAACTGAGGGAACCGTGCGCTCCGCCGCCCCGTCCCACCCCTGTTCCCCCGGACGGGGGAACGCCACATGGCAGTGGACGGCAGCGGAGTCGAAGGAGCATGCGGTGAGCAGCGAGCGACCCGAGCACGACACGGCACGTCCCCGTCGGCGGCGGTCCCCCGCCGCCGTCACCTCGGTCGCGGCAGCGGTGCTGCTGGCGGGAGGCGGCGGGGCCTACTGGGCGGCGACCGCGGCGGGCCACGACAACGGCGGCGCGGAGACCAGCGGCGCCCCCGGCGGCACCACGGACCCGCCTCCCCTGGCGCTGGACCAGTCGGCGCGGAGCGGCGGCGCCCCGGGCATCGCCCCGGGGGAACCGGACCCCCGGGGCCCCGTCTACCGCGCCGACGGGACCTTCCCGGACCCGCCGAAGAGCGCTCCGGTGTACCGCGCCGACGGCACCGTGAGCGCCGCCGACGTAACCCGGCTGGCCCATGCGCTCGGCGTGCCGGGGACACCGCGGCTCGTGGGCACGGACTGGAAGGTGGGCGCGGCCAAGGACGGTACGGGCCCGCTGCTCCAGGTCGCCCGGCAGGCCCCCGGCACCTGGACGTTCACCCGGTTCGGCAGCGGCGGCAGCGACAACTGCCCGCAGGGGAAAGGCTGTTCCTCCGGCGGGAGCGCGTCGGCCGGCGGCGGCAAGGCCGTGAGCGAGCGGGCGGCGAAGGCCGCGGCCGCCCCGCTGCTGAAGGCGCTCGGCGAGAGTGACGCGAAGGTCGACGCCGGGCGGGTGATGGGTTCGGTGCGGGTGGTGAACGCCGACCCGAAGATCGGCGGGCTGCCCACGTACGGCTGGACGACCGGGCTCCAGATCGGAGCGGACGGCCGGCTGACGGGCGGCAGCGGCCCGTTGAAGGCTCCCGTCAAGGGGGCCGGGTATCCGCTGATCGGCGCGGCCGACGCGCTGAAGCGGCTGAACGCTCCCACGGCCGGGGCCACAGGCTCCGGGGGCTGCGCCACCATGGAGCCGCTCACCGAGCGCTCGGCCTCCGGCGCCGGTACGGACGCCGAGCGCACCGCCACCACGGGCACGGCGGGTGCGCCGCCCTCACCGTCCTGCGCCCCCTCGTCCAAGGCCCCGGGATCCCGGGCGGTCACCGTGAGCCACGCGGAGCTGGGGCTCGCGATGCGGCTGGCCGGAGGGCGGCAGGTCCTCGTCCCCTCATGGCTGTTCGAGACACGGCCCGCGGGTACGGCCGGACCCGGCACGGTCACCGCACCGGCGGTGCCGGACCGCTATCTGGCGACGCCGGAGCCGCCCGCCGACGGGAACCGGCCGGGAGGTTCGGACCAGACCCCGACGGCCTACCGCGCGGAGGGCCGGACCCTGACCCTGCGCATCATGGGCCAGGTGTGCGGCCGGTACGGCATCCGGACCACCGAGAACAGGAACACGGTGCGGGTGGCACTGAGCGCGCCGGCCCGGAAGCCGGGGAAGGTCTGCCCCGACATCATCGCCTCGGTGACGCAGAAGGTGGCGCTGGAGCAGCCGCTGGGGAACCGGCAGGTCGTCAATGCGTCGACCGGTGACCCCGTACCGCGGATGTGAGCCGGGAGGGGTGACACCGGAGAGGTGACACGACAGCGGCGGCGGCCCCGGATGTCCGGGACCGCCGCCGCTGGGCGCTTTGCCGAGAGGCTCAGCTGAACGAGTCGCCGCAGGCGCAGGAGCCGGTGGCGTTCGGGTTGTCGATGGTGAAGCCCTGCTTCTCGATGGTGTCCACGAAGTCGACGGAGGCGCCGCCCAGGTACGGGGCGCTCATCCGGTCGGTGACGACCTTGACTCCGCCGAAGTCCTTGACCACGTCGCCGTCGAGCGAGCGCTCGTCGAAGAAGAGCTGGTAACGGAGGCCGGAGCAGCCGCCGGGCTGAACGGCCACGCGGAGCGCGAGGTCGTCACGGCCCTCCTGGTCGAGCAGGGCCTTGACCTTGGACGCGGCGGCGTCGGACAGGAGGATGCCGTCGCTCACCGTGGTCTTCTCGTCCGATACGGACATCTGCTTCACTCCCGGGATGGGGTCTCCCCGCCGAGGCAGGGGAAGTACGGACTGCTTGCCGACCATTGCAACCGGCAGGGCCACGGATTCATTCCGGGCCTGGCACTTCTCTTTGCCCCTTCATGCTCGCACACCCCTTCCGTCGCGTCACAGAACCGGGCGCCCAGGGATACGTCACATTGACGAGATTGACATCGTCAATGTGACGTGAAGCAGCTATGATAAATAGCGTCATTTAGACGAGAAGGCCCCGGTGTCAGCACCGGCTCCACCGGGAGCGGCACAAGCCGCACGTATTTCTTGAGAAGAAAGGGTGCGTGTCGTGACCACCGCCCAGCCCCGTCAGGATCTCGATGTACAGCCCTCGCCGCTCGCGCTGCTGCTGCTCGGCCGCGAGGCCGACCCGAAGAGCGAGCGCGGTGTGGAGTGCCCGGGCGACCTGCCCTCCCCGTCCGACCCTGACCTGGTGGAGCGCGCCCGCGCCGCCAAGGAGAAGCTCGGGGACAAGGTCTTCGTGCTCGGCCACCACTACCAGCGCGACGAGGTCATCCAGTTCGCCGACGTGACCGGCGACTCCTTCAAGCTCGCCCGCGACGCGGCCGCCAGGCCGGAGGCCGAGTACATCGTCTTCTGCGGCGTGCACTTCATGGCCGAATCGGCGGACATCCTGACCACCGACGACCAGAAGGTCGTGCTCCCGGACCTGGCGGCGGGCTGCTCCATGGCCGACATGGCCACCGCCGAGCAGGTCGCCGAGTGCTGGGACGTACTGACCGACGCCGGTATCGCCGACCGCGTCGTGCCCGTCTCGTACATGAACTCGTCCGCCGACATCAAGGCCTTCACCGGCCGGCACGGCGGCACGATCTGCACGTCGTCGAACGCGAAGCGGGCCCTGGAGTGGGCCTTCGAGCAGGGCGAGCAGGTCCTCTTCCTCCCCGACCAGCACCTGGGCCGCAACACCGCGGTACGGGACCTGGGGATGTCGCTCGACGACTGCGTCCTCTACAACCCGCACAAGCCGAACGGCGGCCTCACCGCCGAGCAGCTGCGCGGCGCGAAGATGATCTTGTGGCGCGGGCACTGCTCGGTGCACGGGCGGTTCTCGCTGGACTCGGTGAACGACGTCCGTGAGCGGATCCCCGGCGTACGGGTGCTGGTCCACCCCGAGTGCAAGCACGAGGTCGTCTCGGCGGCGGACGAGGTCGGCTCGACCGAGTACATCATCAAGGCACTCGACGCGGCGCCCGCCGGCTCGAAGTGGGCGATAGGGACCGAGCTCAACCTGGTGCGCCGGGTGGCCAACGCGCACCCGGACAAGGAGATCGTCTTCCTCGACAAGACGGTGTGCTTCTGCTCCACCATGAACCGGATCGATCTGCCGCATCTGGTCTGGACGCTGGAGTCGCTGGCCGAGGGCAACCTGGTGAACCGGATCGAGGTCGACCCGGAGACCGAGAAGTACGCGAAGCTGGCGCTGGAGCGGATGCTGGCGCTGCCGTAGGGATTGCGGCAGGGGGTTGCTGCTCACGGCATGGCGTAGTGAGCAGCAACCGCCGTTCGGTTCCATCCCTATGGCAATCGCCGAGGCTCTCAGTGGGGCCGCCTGAAGCTCACCACCCCGCCGTCAACCGGCGTTCCCGCCGCTCTCCAGCCGCCCGCCCCGGCTCTCCGCGATCCGCAGGGTGTCCCCCAGCGATTCGGCGAGCCGGGTGCCCGCGAAACGTAGCTCCCGCTCCCCCACCACGGTCTCCGCGAACAGCTCCCGGGCCTGCTCCAGTACGTACTCGGCCGAGGCGATCATGTCGGCCTCCAGTTCGTCGGCCATCCGGGAGAGGTGACTGTCCGGGTTCGCCGTGCTCAGCCAGCACGGGCCGCCGCGCTCGTTGGTCCACGGGAGCAGTCGCAGGGCCCGGCCCTGTCCGTCGAACATCATGTCGGTCGCTACCTCCGGAGCAGGCCCTCTGGCGCACCGCACGAGAGGGTGGTTACGGTGTGTGCCGCAATCGTCGCCCTGGGAGACCCCGCCCCAACAGGGTGCCGCTGTCCCGGCCTTGGGAACGGGACACACGAAAGGCACGCACCGTGACGTTCAAGCCCCAGCCCCTCACCCCGTACCTCTCGGCCCGCCACTACTTCGGCTCCGAACAGCGCCGCCACCGCGAGCGGGCGGACCTGTCGCTCGTACAGCTCGCGGGCATCGTGAACTCCAGCAAGAGCACGCTGGCCCGGATCGAGACGGCCGACCTGATGCCGCCGCCGGATATTCCCAGCCGACTGGACATGGCCTTCGGGACGGATGATCATTTTTGCGGGCTCTATGAGCTCGCCCGGCGCGAGATCCACCCCGACCAGTACCAGCGGTACATGGACTTCGAGTTTCGGTCCGAGGTGATAGAGCAGTTCGGCGCGCAGGCGATGCCGGGGCTGCTGCAGACCGAGGAGTACGCGCGCACGTTCCTCCGTTGCCAGGAGGACCTGAGCGCCGAACAGGTCGAGGAACGCGTCACCGCACGCATGTCGCGACAGGAGCGACAGCGTTCGGAGAACCCGCCGTTCCGGTGGGCGATCATCGACGAGGGCGTACTGCGCCGGCAGATGGGCAGTGCGGCCTGCATGCGTGAGCAACTGGCTTCGCTGCTGGAGCAGGTGGATACTCCGAACAGTAAAGTTCAGGTGATGCCGTTCAGTGCGGGACTTCACTCGCTGCTGGGGGGCGCGCTGACTCTGCTGGCCCTGCCCGACGGCACTTCGGTGGCATACGAGGAGGGCATCCAGGCCGGTCATCTCTACGAGGATCCGGCCGCGGTGAAGAAGTGGCGGCGGCAGTACGACGTACTGCGTGCCAACTCCCTCCCCCTGGCCGAGTCGGCGAAACTGATCCGGACCGCGATGGAGGGCTACCGACCATGACCCACTCCCCCGAGCTGAGCACCGCCCACTGGCGCCGCAGCAGCTACAGCAATTCCAATGGGGGCGAATGCGTCGAGATCAGCGAGGACTTCCCCGGCGTCGTCCCCGTACGCGACAGCAAAAACCCCACCGGCCCCGCGCTCATCGTCCAGGCCCCGGCCTGGAGCGCGTTCGTCTCCACGCTCAAGTAGAGGGCTACCGACCATGACCCACTCCCCCGAGCTGAGCACCACCCACTGGCGCCGCAGCAGCTACAGCAACACCAACGGGGGCGAATGCGTCGAGATCAGCGAGGACTTCCCCGGCGTCGTCCCCGTACGCGACAGCAAGAACCCCACCGGCCCCGCGCTCATCGTCCAAGCCGCGGCCTGGGGCGCGTTCGTCTCCTCGCTCAAGTAGCAAGCAGGGCTCAAGCAACAGCGCTCAAGCAGCAAGCGGAAACCCGAAGGGGCCTGTCCCACACGCTCGTGTGGGACAGGCCCCTCGTCATGCCGGGCGGGTCAGACGTTGGCCGGCTCCGGCTCGTCCGACGACGAGTCGGCGCCCGCCGGGTCCACGTCGCCCGACTTCTTCTCGCGCTTGGCCGCCTTCTTCGCCGCGCGGCGCTCCTTGCGGAGCTCCACCAGGGCGTAGAGCGTCGGCACAAGGAGCAGCGTCAGCAGTGTCGAGGTGATCAGACCGCCGATCACCACCACGGCCAGCGGCTGCGAGATGAAGCCGCCCTCGCCGGTGACGCCCAGCGCCATCGGGAGCAGCGCGAAGATCGTCGCCAGTGCGGTCATCAGGATCGGCCGCAGACGGTGCCTGCCGCCCTCCACGACCGCCTCGACCACGCCGAGGCCCTGCGAGCGGTACTGGTTGATCAGGTCGATCAGCACGATCGCGTTGGTGACCACGATGCCGATGAGCATCAGCATGCCGATCATCGCCGGGACACCCATCGGGGTGCCGGTGATGAGCAGCAGGCCGATGGCGCCGGTGGCCGCGAACGGGATCGAGACCAGCAGGATCAGCGGCTGGATCAGCGAGCGGAACGTCGCCACGAGGAGCATGAAGACGATCGCGATGGCGGCCAGCATGGCCAGTGCCAGGTTCTTGAACGCGCTGCTCTGGTCGGAGGAGACGCCGCCGATCTCGACGGTCGCTCCGCTGGGCAGCGCCTTCTTGATGTCGTTGATCTTCGACTGGAGCGCGGTGGTGACCGCGCCCGTGTTGTCACCGGTCGGCTTCGCCGTGATCGTCGCGGCGCGGGCGCCGTCGATACGGGTCATCGAGACCGGTCCGGGGACCAGCCTCACCGTGGCGATGTCACCGAGCTTGACCGGGCCGAGGCTGAGGTTCCTCAGCTGGGCGAGGGTGGTGGCCGGCTGCGCCGACTTCACGACGACGTCCCGCTCGGTGTCGTCCAGGATCATCTTGCCCGACGTGGTGCCCTGGACCGCCTGGCCCACGGCCGCGCCCAGCGTCGTCTCGTTGTAACCCGCCGCGGCTGCCTTGTCGTTGGTCTTCACCGAGATGCGCGGCACGCTCTGCGAGAGGTCGCTCTCCACGTCCTTGACGTGGTCGAGCCCGGCCACGGCGGCCCGTACCTGCTCGGACGCCTTCTTGAGGGTGTCGCCGTCGCCCGCCTTGACCACGACGCTGAGGTCCTGGTCGCCGAAGCCGCCGCCGCTTCCGACGCTGGCATCGCCGATGCCGTGCAGCCCCGCGAGGCCCTTCTCGATACGGTCCTGGGTCTTGTCGTAGTCCGACGCGTTCTTCAGCGTCACCTGGTACGAGGCCTGGTTGGCGCCCGTACCGCCGCCGAAGGCGGCGGCGAAGCCGGAGGAGCCGACCGTGACCTGGTAGTCCTTGATCGTGTCGACGCCGTCGAGCACCTTCTCGACCTTCTTGGCCGCGGTGTCGGCGGCCTGCAGGCTGGTGCCCGGGTCGAGCTTCTGGGTGAGCGACAGGGTGTCCTGGTCGCCCTGGTCGAAGAAGTTGGTCTTGAGCAGCGGCGCCATGCCGAAGGTGGCGATGAGCACCACGGCCGCGATGACCAGGCTGGTGATACGGCGCCGGGTCGCGAAGCGGAGCACCGGGACGTAGAAGCGCTGGAGCCGGCTGCGCTCCTCCTTCTCCTCGGCCCTGCGGCGCAGCTCCTCCGGGTCGACGCCCGCCGAGCCCTTGGGGGCGCGCAGGAACCAGTACGAGAAGACCGGGACCACCGTCAGCGAGACCAGCAGCGAGGCGAGCAGCGCCGCGGTGACCGTGATGGAGAACGAGCCGAACAGCTGGCCCACCATGCCGCCGACGAGGCCGATCGGCAGGAAGACCGCGACGGTCGTCAGGGTGGAGGACGTGACCGCGCCCGCGACCTCCCGGACCGCGCCGATGATCGCCGCCTGGCGCTCCTCGCCGTAGCTCAGGTGCCGCTTGATGTTCTCCAGGACGACGATCGAGTCGTCGACCACCCGGCCGATCGCGATGGTCAGCGCGCCGAGGGTGAGCACGTTGAGCGAGAGGTCGCGGGTCCACAGCACGATCAGCGCCAGGAGCACCGAGAGCGGGATGGAGAGCGCGGTGACCAGGGTGGAGCGGAGCGATGCCAGGAAGATCAGGATGACGATCACGGCGAAGAGGAGGCCGAGCGCGCCCTCGGTGGTGAGGCCGGAGATCGACTTCGAGACGGACGGGCCCTGGTCGAAGATGACCTTCAGGTCGCTGTCGGAGCCGAGGGTCTTGCGCAGCTCGGGGAGCTTGTCCTTGACCGCGTCGGAGATGGCTACGGCGCTGCCGTCCTGGTCCATCGTCAGCGAGAGGGAGAGGCTGGGCTTTCCGTCCGTACGCGTGATGGACACCGCGCTCGCGGGCTGCTCGGCGACCTTGGCGATGTCACCGAGGCGAACCGGCTTCGGCGCCTGGCCGCCCGCGGACGCACCGCCCGGCGCGGGCTGGCCGGTGACGCGCAGGTCCTCGATCTGCTTCAGCGAGGTGTAGCCGCCGCCGACCTGGACCGTGCGGCTCTTGCCGTCCTCGGAGAACGCGCCAGCCGGGAGCGTGGCGCCGCCCGCCTGGAGTGCCTGGCTGAGCGTCGCCGCGTTCAGCCCGGCGCCGGCCAGCTTCTTGGAGTCGGGGGTGACGGTGACCTGGAGATCCCGCACACCGTCGACGCTGACCTGGCCGACGCCGTCGATGTTCTGGAGGACCGGGACGACCGAGCGGTCGAGCTGGTCGGAGAGCGCCTGCTGGTCCTTGTCGGAGGTGACGGCGAGGACGACCGTCGGGATGTCGTCGGTCGAACCGGCGACGACCTGGGGGTCGACCGAGTCGGGGATCTTCACCCGGGCCCGGTTCACGGCCTGCTGGACATCGGCGACGAGCTGCTTGGTGCCGTTGCCGTAGTCGAACTGGGCCATGATCACGGCGTTGCCCTCGCTCGCCGTGGAGGTGACGCCCTTGATGCCGTCGACAGCCTTGATGGTGTCTTCGAGCGGCTCGACGACCTGCTTCTCGACCACGTCGGGGGACGCGCCCTGGTACGGGGCGAGCACCGACA
The DNA here is from genome assembly GCF_041438865.1 of Streptomyces sp. NBC_01471. Classification (NCBI taxonomy): domain Bacteria; kingdom Bacillati; phylum Actinomycetota; class Actinomycetes; order Kitasatosporales; family Streptomycetaceae; genus Streptomyces; species Streptomyces sp. NBC_01471. The sequence continues at coordinate 6,044,659 of NZ_CP109450.1, read as the reverse complement.
CCATCGGCAGTTCGATGGTGGGCAGCAGCTGCTGCTTGAGCTGCGGTATCGCGATAGCGCCGAAGACGACGGCGACGATCGATATCAGCCCGATCAGGGCCCGTTGCGCGAGGCTGAATCTGGACAGCCAGGACATGGGGTCTCTCTTCTGTGGCGTGCGAGGCAGGTGGAGCCGAAGGTATGAGGGGCACGTGTGGCCCACCCCTACCTTCAGCCATCCCGCAGGCCGGATTCGTCGCTCCCAGGTGCCCTACTTATCCGGCGCATACCGCAGCTGGAGTATGCCGCCGCTACGCCCTTGGGTGGACCAGGCCCGATTCATAGGCTATTACCACCAATTGGGCCCGATCGCGGGCCCCGAGCTTGGCCATCGCCCGGTTCACGTGGGTCTTGACGGTGAGGGGGCTGACGGCCAGCCGCTCGGCGATCTCGTCGTTGGAGTGGCCGCCGCCGACCTGGACGAGGACCTCCCGCTCGCGGACGGTGAGCGCGGCGAGCCGTCCCGCGTACGCCTCGGGGGCCGATCCGTCCGAACTGCCGCCCTGGGCAAGGAATCGCGCGATGAGCCCCTTGGTGGCCACCGGGGAGAGCAGCGCCTCGCCCGCCGCCGCGATACGGATCGCGCTGAGCAGCTCCTCCGGCTCCGCGCCCTTGCCGAGGAACCCGGACGCACCGGCCCGCAGGGACTGGACCACGTACTCGTCGACCTCGAAGGTCGTGAGCATCACCACGTGCACCGCGGTGAGTTCGGGGTCGGTGCTGATCATGCGGGTGGCGGCGAGCCCGTCCGTGCCGGGCATCCGGATGTCCATCAGGACGACGTCGGGCGCCTCCGAGCGGGCGAGGGCCACCGCCTGCGCGCCGTCCGCCGCCTCCCCGACGACTTCCATGTCGGACTCCGAGTCCACCAGCACCCGGAACGCGCTGCGCAGCAGCGTCTGGTCGTCGGCGAGCAACACCCTGATCGTCATACGTCCTCCCCCGCTCCGGCCGTGACCGGCAGTATCGCCTGTACGCGGAAGCCGCCGCCGTAGCGGGGCCCCGCTGAGCAGGAGCCGCGCAGCGCGACCGCCCGCTCGCGCATCCCGATCAGACCGTGGCCCCCGCCGTCCGCCGCCGTACGGTACCCGGTGCTCTCCGGCCCGGCCGCTCCGTCCCGGCCCGCTCCGTCGTCGAGGACGGTGACCTCCACGGCGGGGCCCACCCGCACCACGCTGACCTCGGCCCTGGCGCCGGGACCGGCGTGCTTGCGCACGTTGGTCAGCGCCTCCTGGATGATCCGGTAGGCGGCCAGGTCGACGGCGGCCGGCATGGCGGTCCGCTCGTGGTTGCAGGCGACCTCCACCGGCAGGCCCGCGTTGCGGAAGGTGTCGACCAGCTCGTCGAGCACCGCGAGTCCCGGCGCCGGTTCGGTGGGCGCCTCGGGGTCACCGGACTGGCGCAGCAGGCCGACGGTGGCGCGCAGTTCGTTCAGCGCGGAGCGACTGGCCTCCCGTACGTGGGCGAGGGCCTCCTTGGCCTGGTCGGGGCGCTTGTCCATGACGTGGGCGGCCACCCCGGCCTGGACGTTGACCAGGGCGATGTGGTGGGCGACGACGTCGTGGAGGTCGCGGGCGATCCGCAGCCGCTCCTCGGCGACCCGGCGTCCGGCCTCCTCCTCGCGGGTGCGCTCCGCCCGCTCGGCGCGCTCCCGGATGGCGTCGACGAAGGCGCGGCGGCTGCGTACGGCATCGCCCGCCGCCGACGCCATTCCGGTCCAGGCGAAGATGCCGAGGTTCTCCTGCGAGTACCAGGAGGTCCGGCTGAAACACATCGCCGAGGCGGTCAGCACGGCCATGGTCAGCAGCCCGACCCGCCAGGTGGTGGGGCGGTCGGTGCGGGAGGCGACCGTGTAGAGCGCGATGACCGCGCTCATCGCCACCGGCGCGGGCGGCTCACCCGCGACCAGCTCGACCATGGTCACCGCGCCGGTCACCGCGAGCACGGGCATCGGACTGCGGCGACGCAGCACCAGGGCGGCGGCGCCCACCACCATCAGGACGACGCTGCGCAGCTCCGGGCTCCTGGTGCCGAAGGTCGGCCCGTCGGGGCCGCCGGTGTCGGCGAACGAACCGGTGATCATGCAGACGAGCACGGCCAGGGCCAGTACGGCGTCGAGCGCCAGCGGGTGGGCGCGCAGCCAGCCGCTGGCCCGGGCGTAGCGGGTGGCGGCTTTCGACGGTGGGTTCACGTCCAGCAACGGTACGGCGTGCCGCGGAATGGTCCGGCCGGTCCGCCGGACCCGCACCCCACCCGCCGGATTCCACGCACAGGACCCCACACGCACAGCACGCCGCACACAGCACGGCGCCCCGTCCTGTTCCGTCCCCTCGGCGGGAGGGGGCGGGACGGGACGGGGCGCCGGACAGGCTCCGCCGGAGTGGTCCGGGTGGCCGGGAAGCGGCTGGCCCGGCAAGCGGCTCAGGCCAGGACCAGGGCGGCTCAGCCCGGGATCAGACCGTCGTCGTTGAGCATGTCCCTGACGTCTGCCAGTGTCGCGTCGGCGGGCGGCAGGATCAGCTCCGACGGGGCCAGGGAGTCGTCGGGAAGCGGCGTTCCCAGCTCCCTGACCTGGTCGAGCAGGGCGTGGAGTGTGCGACGGAAACCGGCTTCGTCGCCGCCCTGCACCTCGACGAGCAGGTCGTCGTCCAGCTTGTTGAGCTCCGTGAGGTGGCTGTCGGCCAGCTCCATCTGGCCTTCACCCATGATCCGTACGATCATGACGCGTCCCTACTGCTTGTCCAGATTCGGATGGGGCTTGTCCTGCGGCTCACTGCCTTCGATGGCCTGCTGGGACGAGGACGACCCGCCTGCCAGCTCGGCCTTCATGCGCTGCAGTTCCAGCTCCACATCCGTACCACCGGAGATCCGGTCCAGCTCGGCGGAGATGTCGTCCTTGCCCATGCCGGACTGGTCGTCGAGGGCGCCGGAGGCGAGCAGCTCGTCGATCGCGCCGGCCCTGGCCTGCAGCTGGGCCGTCTTGTCCTCGGCCCGTGCGATGGCCTGGCCGACGTCGCCCATCTCCTCGGAGATGCCCGAGAAGGACTCGGCGATCCGGGTCTGCGCCTGCGCCGCCGTGTAGGTGGCCTTGATGGTCTCCTTCTTCGTACGGAAGGCATCGACCTTGGCCTGCAGACGCTGGGCGGCGAGAGTGAGCTTCTCCTCCTCGCCCTGCAGCGTCTGGTGCTGCGTCTCCAGGTCGGTGACCTGCTGCTGCAGCGCGGCACGGCGCGACAGCGCCTCCCGGGCCAGGTCCTCACGGCCCAGCGCGAGGGCCTTGCGTCCCTGGTCCTCCAGCTTGGTGGACTGTCCCTGCAACTGGTTCAGCTGCAGTTCGAGACGCTTGCGCGAGGTGGCCACGTCGGCGACCCCGCGGCGCACCTTCTGCAGCAGTTCGAGCTGCTTCTGGTACGAGTAATCGAGGGTCTCGCGCGGATCCTCGGCCCGGTCCAGGGCCTTGTTGGCCTTCGCGCGGAAGATCATTCCCATACGCTTCATGACACCGCTCATGGGCTTCGCGCGCCCCCTTCTGACGGACTACAGCTCCAGCACTTGAACCCACACTACGGGGCCTACATCCATTACCGCACTGTTCAGGAGCGGATGCGCTCCTCCTCCAGGACGACCTGAGGCGATTCCGCTCCCGCGCAGGGAGTAGGGACGCCTCAGGGAAAGCCCCGGAGGACCGTCGGAAAAGGTGCGGGGAGCTCTTCCGGGGAGTGCGCGCCCGGCAGACCGTTGCGGGATCGTTCCCCCTCGGTCCTGGTGCCCCGCACAGCACCCCGTACCCTTGGGCTTTGTGTTCCGAAGCCGCGCCAATGAAGAGAAGGTCCGCACCTCCAAGGTGACGCCGGACCTCTCCAAGCAGCCCCGCGACCCGCAGGCCCCCAAAGGTCGCCCCACCCCGAAGCGGAATGAGGCGCAGTCCCAGCGACGCCGCGCGGTCACTCCCACGACCGACCGCAAGGAGGCCTCCAAGCGACAGCGCGAGGTCCGCCGTGCGGACATGGCGAAGCAGCGTGAGGCTCTCGCCAGCGGCGACGAGCGCTATCTGCCGGCCCGGGACAAGGGCCCGGTCCGCCGCTTCGCGCGGGACTACGTGGACTCGCGCTGGTGCCTCGCCGAGTTCTTCCTGCCGCTCGCCGTGGTCATCCTGGTCCTGAGCGTCATCCAGATGCCGGGCGTGCAGAGCATCGCGCTGCTCCTCTGGCTCATCGTGATCGTGCTGATCATCATCGACTCGGCCGGCATCTGGTTCCGGATGAGGAAGCAGATGAACGAGCGCTTCCCGAACGAGCCCAAGCGCGGCGCCCTGGCCTACGGCCTGATGCGTACGCTCCAGATGCGCCGGATGCGCCTGCCGAAGCCGCAGGTCAAGCGCGGAGAGCGGCCCTGAACACGGGCGTCTCGCGGTTCGAGGGCGCTTCGGCCGCATGGCTGAAGGGCCTGGGAGGGCTGCGCAACACCGTCCGCCAGGAGCTCGTCGCGCGTCAGCTCGACGAGCAGCTTGCGGCGCGTTTCCCGGTGGGGCAGCGGCTGCGGATCCTCGACGTCGGAACGGGACAGGGCACCCAGGCCCTGCGCCTGGCCCGGGCCGGGCACACGGTGACCGGCCTGGAGTCCGACCCCGGGATGCTCAAGGTGGCCCGTGAGGCGCTGGCCACCGAGCCCGAGGGCATCCGTGCGCGGATGCGGCTGCTGGACGGCGACGGCCGGGAGACCGGTGCGCACTTCCTGCCCGGCAGCTTCGACGTCGTGCTCTGCCACGGCGTCCTGATGTACGTCCAGGAGCCGGACGCGATGCTGGCCGGGCTGGCCCGGATGCTGGCACCCGGCGGGCTGCTCTCCCTGCTCGTACGGAACGCCGACGCCCTGGCCATGCGGCCTGGGCTGTCCGGTGACTGGTCCACCGCGCTGACCGCCTTCGACAGCGCCACGTACGACAACAGGCTCGGCCTGACGGTGCGCGCCGACCGCCTCGAAGCGCTCACCGCCACCCTGGCCGGGATCGCCGCCCCCCTGCACGCCTGGTACGGGGTCCGGGTCTTCACGGACAACGTGGGCAACGACGAGGAGCTGCCGTCCGCCCACGAGCTGGACCGACTGCTGGCGGCCGAGGACCGCGCCGGGCGCACCGAGCCGTACAAGAGCGTGGCGGCGCTGCTGCATCTGTGCGGTGTACGGGGCTGACGCCCGCCGGGCCCTCCCCTGATCGGCGGCGCACCGCAGGCAGACCCCGCTTGGCAAAAGCGACACTACGGACATGGATTCCTCCCGTACCCGTGGCCGTGTCCGTAGCCGTGTACGCCGGCTGCTGCTGCCGCTGACCGCAGGAGTCTGTGGCGTCGCCCTGGTCGGCGGCTGCTCAGGTTCCGGTTCGTCGTCCGGCCCCGCCCCCGGCTCCGGTCCTTCCTCGTCGTCCTCGGCCGGCTCCGGGACCGCCGCCGCCCCGGCCACCGGCGGGGACGCCCTGCAGAGCAACTACGAGCAGGTGATCAAGAACGTCCTGCCCTCGGTCGTCCAGATCGAGTCGGGCAACGACCTCGGCTCGGGCATCGTCTACGACAGCAAGGGCGACATCGTCACCAACGCCCATGTGGTCGGCAAGGCCAAGCAGTTCAAGGTCACGTCGGCCACCGGCGGCGGCCAGCTGCACGCCCGGCTCGTCTCCAGTTACCCCGCGCAGGATCTCGCGGTCATCAAGCTCGACAAGGTGCCGTCCGGGCTGAGGGCCGCCTCCTTCAGTCAGTCGTCCAAGGTCGACATGGGGAAGATCGTGCTCGCGCTGGGCTCGCCGCTCGGGCTCTCCAGCAGTGTCACCCAGGGGATCGTCTCCGCCACCGGACGCACCGTCAGCGAGGGCAGCTCCGGCGGCGGCACCGGGGCCACCATCGGGAACATGGTGCAGACCTCGGCCGCGATCAACCCCGGGAACAGCGGGGGCGCGCTGGTCGGCCTGGACGGGAAGGTCATCGGCATCCCCACCCTGGCGGCGACCGACCCGCAGCTGGGCAGCGGCGCCGCGCCCGGCATCGGCTTCGCCATCCCGGCCTCGATGGTGACCAACATCGCGGACCAGATCATCAAGGACGGCAAGGTCAGCAACTCGGGCCGGGCCGCCCTGGGGATCACCGGGCGCACTGTCGTGGGCGCCGACTCCCAGCCCGCGGGGGTCGCGGTGGTCGCCCTCACGAAGGGCGGTGCGGCGACCTCCGCCGGACTGCGAACCGGGGACGTCGTCACCCGGTTGGCCGCCACCCCGGTCACGTCACTGACAGCGCTCTCCGAGGCGCTGGCCTCGTACAAGCCGGGGCAGAAGGTCAAGGTCGGCTACGAGCGCGACGGCCGCGCGAAGACGGCCGAGGTCACGCTCGGCACGATGTAGACCCGGGGACGGAAAGCAAGCCGGGGTCAGCGGGCGGGAGTCCGGGGCCGCGGACAGGGGCGGGCCCGTGCGGGATGCTGTTGGTCAATTCCGTCCCTGGTGCTTCGCCCCGTCGGCTGGTTGGTCGGCGGGGCGAAGTTTTGCGAAGTGGCTGACGCGGGTGCGGGCTCGTGGGGCGTCGGTGTGGTGGGCGTCGATGCGGATGAGGTTGATCGCGGCGCCGGTGAGTTGGTGCTGGAGGCTGGTTTTCGTCAGCCCGCGGTAGCGGGTTCTGCGCAGGTCGCAGCGCCCGACTGCTTGGGAGATGGTGCCTTCGACGCCGGCGCGGACCTGGTAGCGCTGCTTCCAGGCGTCGGTGTGCTGTTCGGCGCGGCGGTCGTGGATCGCCTGGTGTTCCTCGCGGGGACGCAGCATGATCTCGCGGCGTTGTCCGGTGGGTGAGCCCAGGCAGTCGGTGCGGTGCGGGCAGGGGCGGCATTCGCTGTGGCGGAACCGGACGCGGATCACCGCTCGGCCGCCTGAGTCGGTGCGGGGATACCACTGGGTGGTGGTGACGTCGCCGGGGCAGGTCACCTGTTCTCCCTCCCAGTCGATGGTGAACGCGTCAAGGCTGTAGGGGCCGTCGGACTGGGTGGTGGTGTTGTCGGCGAGGGGTCCTTGCAGGTCGACGCCGTGGGTGTGGCGGGCGGTGACGATCTGGGCGGCATTGGGGTAGCCGGCGTCCACCCAGTGCTCGGCTGGCAGGCAGCCCCGGTCCGCCAGGGCCGCGTGGATGTCCGCCGCCATGATGCTGTCGGGCACGGTGGCCACTGTGGTGGCCACGTTGGTGATCAGATTCGGGACACCGGGCTCGCAGGTCTCGGTGAGGTGGACCTTGTAGCCGTCCCACATCGTGTCCCGCTTGACCCCGACACGGGCCTCCGGGTCATAAGGGTTGACCAGGCGCAACGCGCCCGGCGGGCGGTCTTTTGGGCCCCGTCGCCTCACCTCGCCCTCCACCCGGTGGAAGTGCTGGACCCAGACCTGGCGCAGGATCTCCACCTCGTCCAGTGCGCGCACGGCCGCGGGCGCGTCAGCAGCGAAGACCGCTTCCAGCAGGAGGGTGCCGTCCCGCCCGATTCGCGACCCCACCTCGTCCCGCTTGGTGCGGGCCTTGGGGAACCTGGTGTCCTCGGCCCTGGCCGCGTAGTGCCTGAACCAGTCCGGCTCCGCAACCTCGGACAACCAGCCCGGAGCGGCCTGAGCCAGCGCGTTCAACGCCGCCCGCAGCGTCTCGGCCACCTGCTCCAGCCAGCACAGTTCACGCGCCGACGACAGCACATGCGTGGAGTCGGTACGGGCCCGGCCCGCGCTCTTCAGCAGCCCCTTCTCCCGGGCGGCAGCCAGCACACCATCCAAGACACGGCGCCCGCCATCCGCTCCAGCCAGCCGGTCCCGGAACTCCGACAACACCGAGAAATCGAAGCCCGGATCGTCCAGCCGCAGCCCGAGTGCGTACTTGTAATCGATCCGTGCTCGCACCGCCTCCGCGGCCTGCCGGTCGGTCAGTCCTTCCACGAACTGCAACACCGACACCAGCCCCAGCCCGCCCGGCGACCAAGCAGGCCGGCCCCGCGAGGCAAACAGGTCCGCGAACTCCTCATCCGCGAACAGCACCCCCAGCTCGTCCCGCACCCGGATCGCCAGACTCCCCTTCGGGAACGCGGCCCGGGCCACCCGCACTGTCTCTACCGGAATCTCCCCCGGCCCCTTCGGCTGCATCGACATCAACATCCACCCCATACGACAACGTCGGCCTTCAAGACCACAACCAGGTCTTGAAGGCCGACGTCACGCAGAGGGACGGAATTGACCAACAGCATCCGTGCGGGCGCCGCCCCTCACCGCTTCCGGAACGGCCTCAGGCCTCCGGGCCCGCCGCGTCGGCCGCCTCCTGCGGGTGCAGGCTCATCGGGCCGTAGATCTTGGTCGCGTCCTCGAAGAGCGTCACCTGGTCGGCGCCGCCCTCGGCGAGCTCCTTCCACACCTCGCCGACCCAGGACTCCGCGTCGCCCTGCGTGGTGAACTCATCGGGCGCCACCGCCGGCTGGGTCTCCGTACCGTCGGACTTCTCGAACCGCCACGTCCATGCCATGTCCGCCTCCTGGATGCCACGCTGCTGCCACGCTGTCTTCGGCCCGCCGGGATCCCGGTTCGGGTCTCCCCGGCGGGTTCACAGCCTGCTGGCAGCGTAGCCGGGCGAGCACCGCGAGCGGCCGCGCGGGAGGATCTTCCTGTGGAACTCACTCTCCTCGGCACCGGTGCCCCCGACGGCCTGCCCCGTCCCGACTGTCCCTGCGCCGTCTGTGCGGCAGCCCGGGGCGACCGGGCGCGGGCGGCGACCGCGCTGCTCGTCGACGGCGTACTGCTGCTCGACCTCACTCCGGGGGCCGCGCTGGCCGCCGCACGCGCCGGGCACTCGCTGGCCGGCGTACGCCAGGTGCTGCTCACCCATCCGCACGGCGGCCCCCCGGTGGAGCTGCCGGCCGGGCTGCCGCCGGCCGGCCGGGTGGCCGACGGACGGGTGCTGACGCTGATCAGCGGGCACCGGGTGCGGGCGGTCCCGATGGACTCCCCCGGTACCGGGTACGAGGTGACGTCGCCGGATGGCGACTGGCTGCTGTACCTGCCGCCCGGCGCCTCACCGGCCGGACTCCCGGACGTCAGCCCGGCCCCGTACGACATGGTGCTGGCCGATGTCGTCGGGCGCCCGGACGCCCTGGCCCGGCTGCGGGCGACCGGGGCCGTCGGTGCCACCACCGATGTCCTGGCCGTCCACCTCGATCACGAGGTACCGCCGGGTCCGGAGCTGGCGAGACGGCTGGCCGCGGCGGGGGCGCGGGCGGTGCCGGACGGCACGACGCTGATCGTCGGCGAGTACCACGCGGTGCCCGATCTGCCGCGCCGCACGCTGGTGCTCGGCGGGGCCCGCTCGGGGAAGTCGGTGGAGGCCGAGCGGCGCCTGGAGGGCTTCCCCGGCGTCGTGTACGTGGCGACGGGCGGCAGCCGCGACGGCGACGCCGAGTGGGCGTCCCGGGTGGGGCTGCACCGCGAGCGCAGACCGGGGTCCTGGCGGACCGAGGAGACCTGCGACCTGCTGCCGCTGCTGGCGCGGGACGGCGGACCGCCGCTGCTGATCGACTGCCTGTCGCTGTGGCTGACCGACGCGATGGACCGGGTGGGCGCCTGGGACGACGAGCGGTGGGCGGACGGCGGCGAGCGGGCGCTGCACGCGCGGGTGAGCGAGCTCGTCGCCGCGGTCCGGGCCACCCGGCGCATGGTCGTCGCCGTCAGCAACGAGGTGGGCTCGGGTGTGGTGCCCGCGACCGCTTCGGGGCGGCGCTTCCGGGACGAACTGGGGCGGCTGAACGCGGCCTTCGCGGCCGAGTGCGAGCACCTTCTGCTGGTCGTCGCCGGGCAGGCGATGGTGCTGCGCGGCTGACCGCACGGTCCGGTGACCGGGCGCACAGCGGAACGCGGGGGGCGCGCGGCGCCCGGCCGGGGAGGCTGCCGGTACTGTTCGGCGAATGAGCTCGCTGAATCTCGACGACTTCTCCGATCTGATCGAACGCCCCGACAGCGGCGTACGGCGCGAAGCCGAGGAACGCCGGGAGCGGCTGGCCGTCCCGCCCGGCGCGCTCGGCCGGCTCGACGAGCTGGGTGAGTGGCTCTCGGCGGCGCAGTCCGCGGTGCCGGTCAGGCCGGTCGACAACGTCCGCGTGGTGCTGTTCGCGGGCGATCACGGTGTGGCCGGACTCGATGTGTCCGCGCGGCCCGCCAGGAGCGCGCACGTGCTGGTGCGGGCCGTGCTGGACGGGGAGAGCCCGGTCGCGGTGCTGGCCCGCCGGCTCGGACTGCCGGTCCGGATCATCGACGCCGGTCTCGACTGCGACCCGGCACTGCTGCCCGAGGACGTCGTACGGCACCGGGTGCGGCGCGGCACCGGGCGGATCGACATCGAGGACGCCCTCACCGTGGACGAGGCCGAGCAGGCCGTACGTCTCGGCATGGCCATCGCGGACGAGGAGGCCGACTCGGGCACGGACCTGGTCGTGCTGGGCGATCTGAGCGTCGGCGGCACCACGGCCGCGGCCACGCTGATCGCCGCGCTCTGCGGCACGGACGCCTCGGTCGTCACCGGGCGCGGCGGAGCGGCCATCGACGACCTGGTCTGGATGCGCAAGTGCGCGGCGGTCAGGGACGCGCTGCGCCGGGCCCGCCCGGTCCTCGGCGACCAGTTGGAGCTGCTCGCCACGGTCGGCGGCGCGGACCTGGCCGCGATGACCGGGTTCCTGCTCCAGTGCTCGGTGCGGCGGCTGCCGGTGATCCTCGACGGGGTGGTCTCGGCCGCGTGTGCGCTGGTGGGGCAGCGGGCAGCCTTCCGCGCCCCCGAATCCTGGCTGGCCGGCCAGGTCAGCGGTGAACCGGCCCAGGCGAAGGCGCTGGACCGGATGGCGCTCACCCCGCTGCTCGACCACGGCGTGACGGTCGGCGAGGGCACGGGGGCGCTGCTGGCGCTCCCGTTCGTCCAGGCGGCGGCGGCACTGGCGGCGGAGCTGCCGGAGCGCCCGGACGGCGTCGAAGGCGCGGGCGGCGTGGAGGGCTCCGAGAGTGCGGGCGACGCCGGGAGCGCGGGTGGCGCCGGTGCCGCGGCCGACGGGGATCCGGCCGGAATCGCACCGAACTCCGCCGGGAACGACGCGACTTCGATGGCGTCGGGGCCATCGGCGGGAGACAGTGGGGAGTAGTACCGCGGCCGGCGGCCTGCCGTCGGCCACAGCAGGTCCCGGCAGGACACCCGGCGCCCCATATCATCGCTTTTCATGGGAGAAGTCCGTACATCTGCCGGGGGTACCCCCCTGACCACGGTCCGCTCGCGCCGCTGTGCGGCATTCGCTGTCTGGTATCTGCGCGCCGTGACGTTCATCAACCTGCTGGGTGCCGCATGGGTCTCACTCGGCCAGGATCTGCGGCGGCACAACACCGAGTACTTCTTCACTCCCTATCTGCTCACCGCGGGCTTCGCCTCGGGCGCCTTCGCCCTCTTCCTGGCGATCACCATGCGCCGCCGCAAGCGGGCCGCCTGGCTGCTCAACCTCGTCCTGGGCGGACTCTTCCTGCTGGTCCTCGTGCTCGCCATGTGCTTCCCGGAGTTCCGCAGGTACGCGCAGAACTGGGTCTCGCTGGTGCTGACCGCCGCCTTCGTCGTGTCGCTGCTGATCGGCAGGCGGGAGTACTACGCCAAGGGCGACCGCTCCAACCCGAAGCTGGCCGCCGCCGTGGCCGTGGGCGGGCTGCTGGCCTGCTCGCTGCTGGCCTCGCTGCTCGTCACCGTCGCCAACACGGCCCACGACACGTACCGTTCGACGTTTCTGGACCGCTGGCGGTACGGCGTGATGCGGCTGATCTCACTGGTCCCCGACGACTCGCGCATCCAGGGCATCGAGACCCCCGCCTGGGTCGACGTCTTCATCAACGTCCTCTCCACCCTGCTGCTGCTCGCGGTGCTGTTCGCCGCCTTCCGCTCCCGGCGCGCCGTCGACCCGCTCACCCCGGACGACGAGGAGCGGCTGCGCGCCCTCCTGGACAAGCACGGTGAGCGCGACTCGCTCGGCTACTTCTCGCTGCGCCGCGACAAGAGCGTCATCTGGTCCCCCACGGGCAAGGCCGCGGTCGCCTACCGGGTGCTGGGCGGGGTCTCGCTCGCCTCCGGGGATCCGATCGGCGATCCGGAGGCCTGGCCGGGGGCGATCGAGCCGTGGCTCGCCGAGGCGCGCGAGCACGGCTGGCTGCCCGCGGTGATGGGGGCGAGCGAGGAGGCCGGCACGGTCTACGCCCGGCACGGACTCGACGCGCTGGAGTTCGGCGACGAAGCCATCGTGGACACCGGTGAGTTCACCCTGGAGGGCCGGGCCATGCGCACGGTCCGCCAGGCGTACAAGCGGGTGCAGCGCGCCGGGTACACGGTCCGGATCCGGCGGCACGAGGAGATCCCCGAGGCCGAGATGGAGCACCTGCTGCGCCGGGCGGACGACTGGCGCGACGGCGCCACCGAGCGGGGGTTCTCGATGGCGCTGGGACGGCTCGGCGATCCGGCCGACGGCCGCTGCATGATGCTCGAATGCCGGGACGGCGAGGGCGAGTTGCGTGCCGTGCTCAGTTTCGCGCCCTGGGGGCCCGAAGGGGTCTCGCTGGATCTGATGCGCCGGGACCGGGAGGCCGAGAACGGTCTGATGGAGTTCATGATCATCGAACTCCTGCAACAGGCGAAGGAGATCGGGATCACTCAGATCTCACTCAACTTCGCGATGTTCAGATCGGTCTTCGAACGTGGCTCGAAGCTCGGGGCCGGCCCCGTACTGAGGCTCTGGCGCTCGTTCCTCACCTTCTTCTCACGGTGGTGGCAGATCGAGTCGCTGTACCGCGCCAACGCCAAGTACCGGCCGATCTGGGAGCCCCGTTTCATGCTGTTCGAGAAGAGCGCGGATCTGCTGCGCATCGCTGTCGCCTCGGCGCGCGCCGAAGGCTTCCTGGAGGCCCCGGGGCTGCCCGGGTGGCTGCACCGCAAGCCGCTCGGGACCAGACGGTGAACCGGGGCGCCCTGCGCGCCGCGGCCCGCCGCGAGTGGGGGCCGCTGTTCACCGCCGTACGGACGGCGCTCGTCGCCCGGAAGTGGCGCGCCGTCCCGCTGACGCTCGGCGCCGTCGTCCTGACCGCGTGTTTCCAGGCCGTGCAGAACCAGTCGTGGGGGCTGCGGCCGGTGCAGGACATCGGGTTCGTCCGGGCGATGGACCCCCTCTGGCTCGCACTGCTGCGCACCCCGCTCTCGCTGTTCGTACCGGCGCTGGACCTGCCGGTCTGGGGCGCGCTGCTCCAGATCCTGCTGGTGTTCGGCATCGCGGAGATCTGCATCGGCTGGTGGCGGACGCTGCTGATCTCGTACGTCACCACACTCGCCGGGACCCTGTACGCCCGCGTCGCGATCTCGCTGGGGCCCGGCAGCGGCCTCGGCGTGAAGGCATCGGACGCGCTGATCGTCGACACCGGGCCGTCGGCCGCCGTGGTCGGTCTCGCCGTCTTCGTCTGCTGGCGGCTGGGCGCCCGGTGGACGGCGGGCGCGGTGATCGTGGGCATGGTCCTGGAGCTGGTCGTCAAGGACAACCTGGCGGGCAAGGAGCATCTGGCGGCGATCCTGACCGCGCTGGCGCTCTGCGCCCTGGCGGCCTGGCGGGACCGCCGGCTTCAGCGGGGCGGGCCGCCGTCCCCTCCGGGCAGCGTGGTCCGGTCCGGGTCGGGGGCTCCGCCGATGAACTCCTCAAGCCGGCGCCGGGGGCCCGCCCAGCGCCTGTCGTGACGGTAGGCGCGCCGGATCGCCCGGGCACGGGCCCGGTGCCGGTGGCGGTAGAACCGCTTGGCCCACGGGGACACCGGCCGGGCCAGCCGCACGGCGCCGACCAGCGCGACGAACGGGATCACCGCGCCGATCAGGGCGGTCCGGGGTTTGCCCTTGCTCAGCGCGATGAGCGCGAACGCGAAGTTGAGCGCGGCGTTCACCGCGAACACCCCGCGGTCCTGGGCCTCCTGGGGCGACAGCTCATTGACGCCGAACGGCAGGAAGCCGCCCAGGATCAGCCCCACCAGGGCCGCGGTGAGCACCACGATCTCGACGCTCTTGCGGCCCTGTTCGCTCCAGTACACGTCGGCGAGGTGGAGGAGCAGGGCGAACTCGTCGAGGACCAGGCCCGCCCCGGTGCCGAAGATGACCGCGCAGACCGCGGCGCCCACCCCGTACCGCCCGCTGGCCACCGCGCCGAAGCCGCCGACGATCACCAGGATGACGCCGGGCACCACATGGTGGATGTGCATACCGCCCGGGGTCACGTTCCGGAACGGGCCGCGGCCGGCGCGGATGAGCCGGGCGACGGACCGCACGGCCACGAAGGACAGGACGAAGGAGAACAGCGCCAGCGTCAGCGGGAGCTTGCCCGGTTCCACGATGTTCCGCGCCCACCAGTGACCCATGCCACCCGCTTCCCTTTTGACTGTTACGGGCAACTTATCCGCCCGCGGCAGCGGATAGCCTGCGCGCCATGGACGGCATACGTTTCGCCTTCGGCACGCTCACGGTCCTCCCGGTCCGTGTGACGCGCTGGGACCGGGCCGCGGCGCGCTCGGGCATGCTCTGCGCCCCGCTGGCCGGCCTGGTCGTGGGGGCGTGCGCGGCGGCGCTCGGCGCACCGGTGCTGCTGCTCGGACCGGGTCCGCTGCTCGCGGCCGTAACGAGCACAGCCGTACCTGCGGTGCTGACCCGCGGCCTGCATCTGGACGGGCTCGCGGACGTCGCCGACGGACTCGGCAGCGCGAAGCCGGCCGAGAACGCGCTGCGCGTCATGAAGCAGTCGGACATCGGCCCGTTCGGGGTGGTGACGCTGGTCCTCGTCCTGCTCGCCCAGGTCGCCGCGCTGGACCGGCTGTACGGGGAGGGCTGGGCGCACGGAGCGGCCGGCGCGGTCGTCTGCGCGCTCGCGGCCAGGCTGGCGCTGACGCTCGCCTGCCGCCGGGGCGTACCCGCCGCCCGCCCGGACGGGCTGGGCGCGGCGGTGGCCGGGACCGTACCCACAGGGGCCGCGCTGGGAGCGGCCGTTGGCGTCACCGCGGTGTGCGCGGCGGCCGGCGCGCTCCTCGGACCGTACGGGGCGCTGCGCCACGCACTCGCCGTGCTGCTGGCGCTCGGCGCGGCCCAACTCCTGCTGCGGCGCTGCGTGCGCCGCTTCGGCGGGGTGACCGGCGACGTCTTCGGGGCGCTGGCCGAGACGGCGGCGACGGCGGCCCTGCTGGTGCTGACGTTCGGATAGCGGGAGCGTCCCGGCCGCGCCGTTCCGGCCGGTCCGGGGCCCCGCTTTATTTGCTGCTCTGTCTAATAAGCAGCCCGCGTGGGCGATTTCCGTCACCGAGCGTAGGCTCTGCGGCGGGGCGGCCCCATCCATCGGCCACCGACCAACTCAACGGAAGCGAGATTTCACCACCGTGACTGCTCTCACTCTCAGCACGGCCGGCGCCGCGACGCTGCGCGCCGACGCCGTCGTCGTAGGCGTGGCGAAGGGCGCCAAGGGCCCCGTGGTCGCACCGGGCGCCGAAGCCGTGGACAAGGCGTTCGGCGGGAAGCTCGCCGCCGTTCTGGAGACCCTGGGTGCCACCGGCGCCGAGGGCGAGGCGACCAAGGTCCCCGCGCCCGCCGGCCTCAAGGCCCCGGTCGTCCTGGCCGTCGGGCTGGGCGCCGTACCGGACAAGACGGATGCGGGTGACGCCGGGGACGGCGAGTACGCCGAGGAGACGCTGCGCCGCGCCGCCGGTGTCGCCGCCCGGGTGCTGGCCGGTGCCAAGAAGGCCGCCTTCGCGCTGCCCGTCACCGCCGCCGAGGACGTCCAGGCGATCGGCGAGGGCGCGCTGCTCGGGGCGTACGCCTTCACCGCGTTCCAGGCCGTCCCCAAGGACGCCAAGGGTCCGCTCGGCGAGGCCGCCCTGCTGGGCGCCAAGCCGCGGGACAAGGCGCACAAGGCCGCCGCCGAGCGCGCCGTGGCCGTCGCCGAGGAGATCAACCGCGCCCGCGACCTGGTCAACACCCCGCCGAACGAGCTGAACCCGGCGTCCTTCGCCGCTGTCGCGACCGCGGCCGGCAAGGAGCACGGCGTCAAGGTGCAGGTGCTCGACGAGAAGGCGCTCGCCAAGGGCGGCTTCGGCGGCATCCTCGGCGTCGGTGTCGGCTCGGAGGCCCCGCCGCGGCTGGTGAAGCTCTCGTACACGCACTCCAAGGCGGAGAAGTCACTCGCCTTCGTCGGCAAGGGCATCACGTACGACTCGGGCGGCATCTCGCTCAAGCCGGCCGGCCACAACGAGACGATGAAGTGCGACATGGCCGGCGCCGCCGCCGTGTTCGCCGCCGTCGTCACCGCCGCGCGGCTCGGCCTGCGGGTCAACGTGACCGGCTGGCTGGCGCTCGCCGAGAACATGCCCTCCGGCTCGGCCACCCGCCCGGGCGACGTGCTGCGGATGTACAGCGGCAAGACCGTCGAGGTCCTCAACACCGACGCCGAGGGCCGGCTGGTGCTGGCCGACGCGCTGGCGAAGGCCTCCGAGGAGACCCCGGACGCGATCGTCGACGTGGCGACACTGACCGGCGCGATGATGATGGCGCTCGGCAGCCGCACCTTCGGCATCATGTCGAACGACGACGCCTTCCGTACCGAGCTGCACGAGATCGCGGAGGAGGTCGGCGAGCCGTCCTGGCCGATGCCGCTCCCGGCCGACCTGCGCAAGGGCATGGACTCCCCCACCGCCGACATCGCCAACATGGGCGAGCGGATGGGCGGCGGCCTGGTCGCCGGTCTGTTCCTGAAGGAGTTCGTCGGCGAGGGCATCACCTGGGCCCACCTGGACATCGCGGGTCCTGCCTTCAACGAGGCGGGCCCCTTCGGGTACACCCCCAAGGGCGGCACCGGCTCGGCGATCCGCACCCTGGTGCGCCTCGCGGAGCGCACCGCCGACGGCGACCTCGGCTGATCCGCGCCACCGCACCTCCCGTACGGCCCCGGGCTCCACGCCCGGGGCCGTACGGCTTTGCCCCGCCTTTGCCGGTGTTCGCCCTGAACGAAATCCGTACGTACGTACGCCGGGGCAAGGGGCCCGGAGGGCGGATGGGACGTACCACACTGCGGCCCGGCGTCCCGTCCACGGCCGACAAGTGCGAAGATGGGTCTTCGGCAGGACAGGGCCCCCACCACAGGGCCGAAATAAAAGCGGCCGTACACCCGCCGCCGCCCGGTCAGGGAAGACCGGACCGGCGCACCATGCATGGAGGACGTGACGTGGCGAACGACGCCAGCACCGTTTTCGACCTAGTGATTCTCGGCGGCGGTAGCGGCGGTTACGCCGCGGCGCTGCGCGGGGCGCAGCTTGGTCTCGACGTCGCCCTGATCGAGAAGAACAAGCTGGGCGGTACCTGCCTGCACAACGGCTGCATCCCCACCAAGGCCCTGCTGCACGCCGGCGAGATCGCCGACCAGGCGCGCGAGAGCGAGCAGTTCGGTGTCAAGGCCACCTTCGAGGGCATCGACATCGCCGGGGTCCACAAGTACAAGGACGACGTGATCGCGGGCCTCTACAAGGGCCTGCAGGGACTGGTCGCCTCCCGCAAGGTGACCTACATCGAGGGCGAGGGGCGTCTCTCCTCCCCCACCTCGGTCGATGTGGACGGCAAGCGCATCCAGGGCCGCCACATCCTCCTGGCCACCGGCTCCGTACCGAAGTCGCTGCCCGGCCTGGAGATCGACGGAAACCGCATCATCTCCTCCGACCACGCCCTGACGCTGGACCGGGTCCCGGAGTCCGCGATCATCCTGGGCGGCGGCGTCATCGGCGTCGAGTTCGCCTCGGCGTGGAAGTCCTTCGGCGCCGAGGTGACCATCGTCGAGGGCCTGAAGCACCTGGTGCCGGTCGAGGACGAGAACAGCTCGAAGCTCCTGGAGCGCGCGTTCCGCAAGCGCGGGATCAAGTTCAACCTGGGCACCTTCTTCGACAAGGCCGAGTACACCGAGAAGGGTGTCAAGGTCACGCTGGCCGACGGCAAGGAGTTCGAGGCCGAGGTGCTGCTCGTGGCCATCGGCCGCGGACCGGTCTCGCAGGGCCTCGGTTACGAGGAGCAGGGCGTCGCGATGGACCGCGGCTACGTCCTGGTCGACGGGTCCATGCGGACCAACGTCGAGACCATCTCGGCCGTCGGTGACCTGGTCCCGACCCTTCAGCTCGCACACGTCGGCTTCGCCGAGGGCATCCTCGTCGCGGAGCGTCTGGCCGGTCTGGCGACCGTGCCGATCGACTACGACGGTGTGCCGAAGGTGACGTACTGCCACCCCGAGGTCGCATCGGTGGGACTCTCCGAGGCCAAGGCCAAGGAGGTGTACGGCGCGGACAAGGTCGTCGCCCTCAAGTACAGCCTCGCGGGCAACGGCAAGAGCAAGATCCTCAAGACCGCGGGTGAGATCAAGCTCGTCCAGGTCAAGGACGGTGCCGTCGTCGGCGTCCACATGGTCGGTGACCGGATGGGCGAGCAGGTCGGCGAAGCCCAGCTGATCTACAACTGGGAAGCTCTGCCGGCCGAGGTCGCGCAGCTCATCCACGCGCACCCGACGCAGAGCGAGGCGCTCGGCGAGGCCCACCTGGCCCTGGCCGGCAAGCCCCTGCACTCCCACGACTAGCAGCCCCTCCCGGGCACTGAGTCCCAGGGACGCGACGACCACTTCACTTTTCCGTAAGGAGCAACTGAAACCATGTCGGTTTCCGTAACCCTGCCGGCGCTCGGCGAGAGCGTCACCGAGGGCACCGTCACCCGCTGGCTCAAGGCCGAGGGCGAGCGCGTCGAGGCCGATGAGCCGCTGCTGGAGGTCTCGACCGACAAGGTCGACACCGAGATCCCGGCCCCGGCTTCCGGTGTGCTGGCCTCCATCAAGGTCGCCGAGGACGAGACCGTCGAGGTCGGCGCCGAGCTGGCCATCATCGACGACGGCACGGGCGCTGCCGCCCCGGCCCCGGCCGCCGCCGAAGCACCCGCCGCCGAGGCCCCCGCCGCCGAGGCCCCCGCGCCTGCCGCCGAGGCACCCGCCGCCGAGGCGCCCGCCGCCGGCGGTTCCGCCGAGGGCACCGACGTCACCCTGCCGGCGCTCGGCGAGAGCGTCACCGAGGGCACCGTCACCCGCTGGCTCAAGGAAGTCGGCGACGACGTCGCCGAGGACGAGCCGCTGCTGGAGGTCTCGACCGACAAGGTCGACACCGAGATCCCGTCGCCCGTGGCGGGCACCCTGCTGGAGATCCTGGTCGGCGAGGACGAGACCGCCGAGGTCGGCGCCCGGCTCGCCGTCGTCGGTGCGAAGGGTGCGGCCCCGGCCGCGGCGCCCGCCGCCCCGGCCCCCGCTGCCACCCCGGCACCGGCCGCTCCGGCTCCGGCCGCCGCGCCGGCCCCGGCCGCTCCGGCCCCGGCCCCCGCCCAGCCGGCCCCGGCCGCGCCCGCCGCACCTGCGGCTCCGGCGCCGACGCCCGCCCCGGCCGCCTCTCCGGCGCCCGCCCCCGTCACCCCGGCCCCGGCTCCGGCTCCGGCCGCGACCGCCGCTGACGACGCCGCCTACGTGACCCCGCTGGTCCGCAAGCTCGCCGCCGAGAACGGTGTCGCGCTGGGCTCGGTCAAGGGCACCGGCGTGGGTGGCCGCATCCGCAAGCAGGACGTCATCTCCGCAGCGGAGGCCGCCAAGGCCGCCGCCCCGGCGCCGTCCGCGGCTCCGGCGGCCGCCGCCAGGGCGCCGAAGCTGGAGGCGTCCCCGCTGCGCGGCCAGACCGTCAAGATGACCCGCATGCGCAAGGTCATCGGCGACAACATGATGAAGGCGCTGCACAGCCAGGCTCAGCTGACCACCGTGGTCGAGGTGGACATCACCAAGCTGATGAAGCTGCGCAACCAGGCCAAGGAGAGCTTCGCCGCCCGCGAGGGCGTCAAGCTGTCCCCGATGCCGTTCTTCGTCAAGGCCGCCGCCCAGGCGCTGAAGGCCCACCCGGTCGTCAACGCCCGGATCAACGAGGACGAGGGCACGATCACCTACTTCGACACCGAGAACATCGGTATCGCGGTGGACTCCGAGAAGGGTCTGATGACCCCGGTCATCAAGGACGCGGGCGACCTCAACCTCGCCGGCATCTCGAAGAAGACCGCGGAGCTGGCCGGCAAGGTCCGGTCCAGCAAGATCAGCCCGGACGAGCTGTCCGGTGCGACCTTCACGATCAGCAACACCGGCTCGCGCGGTGCGCTGTTCGACACGGTCATCGTCCCGCCGAACCAGGCAGCCATCCTGGGCATCGGCGCGACCGTCAAGCGTCCGGCCGTCATCGAGACCGCCGAGGGCACCGTCATCGGCGTCCGCGACATGACGTACCTGGCTCTCTCCTACGACCACCGCCTGGTGGACGGCGCCGACGCGGCCCGTTACCTGACGACGGTCAAGGCGATCCTGGAGGCCGGCGAGTTCGAGGTCGAGCTCGGCCTGTAACCAGCCTCACCTGCGGTGCCCCCGTCCGGATCGCTTCCGGGCGGGGGCACCGCCGTATTGTCATGGGGGGCCTGGTCCGCGCGACCGTCCCCACCCAGACCAATACGGTCCGAAGGAGCACAAAATGACGCCGCCCGTCATCCACTCCCTGCGCGAGCAGATTCGCGAGCACATCGTGGAGGGCATCGTCCGCGGGCGGTGGCAGCCCGGTGAACGGATCGTGGAGCGGCGGATCGCCGTCGAGCTGGAGGTCAGCCAGACGCCGGTCCGGGAGGCCCTGCGCGAGCTGGAGTCGCTGCGGCTCATCGAGTCCGCCCCCAACAAGGGCGTACGCGTACGGAACCTGACCGCGGCCGACCTGGAGGAGAGCTATCCCGTCCGGGCCGGCCTGGAGCAGATCGCGGCCGAACTGGCCGTCGACCGGCTGGCCACCGATGTCTCCGCCCTGGAGCCGTCGGTCGCCGCGCTCTACCGGGCCGACCGGGCCGGCGACAGCGCGGCGCAGGTCAGGCACACCGTGGCCTTCCACAGGGAGCTGGTGCGGGCCGCCGGGAACAGCGTGCTGATGCACACCTGGGAGTCGCTGGGCATCGAGGTGTTCACCACACTGTCGATCCGCTGGCTGGGGACCGTGCAGAAGTCGTACGCGGAGGAGCACGAGGCGCTGGTCGAGGCGTTCCGGCGGCGGGACCCGCAGATCGGCCCTCTGGTGAAGGACCATGTGCTCGGATGTGCGCCGCGAGCCTGATTCCGGGGCTTTTTGCGGCACCGCGTGCCCACATTACTGACACCGCATGCCGACTTTTTACGTAGCGGAAAGATTTTTCCTTCAACCCTTTGATCGATCATCGATCAGCGACTTACAGTCTCCGGAGGGCTTCACCCAGCCCGTCGCCCTGTCCTGCCAGACCGGGCCTTTCTTCACCCCCTGTTCTGTCCGGAAGGCGGCGACCATGACCGACCCCGTAGGCAAGCTTCACAGCGAGCTCGACCAGCTCCCGGACCGCGACCCCGAGGAGACCGCCGAGTGGGCGGCTTCCCTGGACGCCGTCACCAAGGCCGCCGGCCCCCACCGTGCCGCATATCTGATGCGCCGCACGCTGGAGCGGGCCGACAGCGACGGTCTCGCGCTGCCGAAGCTGCTGGAGACCGACTACGTCAACACCATTCCTACTTCCGCCGAGCCCGCCTTCGACGGCGACCTGGCGATGGAGAGCCGGATCACCGCGTGGAACCGCTGGAACGCGGCCGCGATGGTCACCCGCGGCTCCCGGTTCGGCGTCGGCGGCCACATCGCCACCTTCGCCTCGGCCGCCTGGCTGTACGAGACCGGCTTCAACCACTTCTTCCGCGGCAAGGAGGGTGACGGGTCCGGCGACCAGCTCTACATCCAGGGCCACGCGTCGCCCGGCATCTACGCCCGCGCCTTCCTCGACGGCCGCCTCAGCGAGCAGCAGCTCGACAACTTCCGCCAGGAGGCGGGCGGCGACGGCCTGCCGTCCTACCCGCACCCGCGGCGGCTGCCCTGGCTCTGGGAGTTCCCCACGGTCTCCATGGGCCTGGGCCCGATCTCCTCGATCTACCAGGCGCGGTTCAACCGCTACCTGTCCGGCCGCGGCATCAAGGACACCTCGAACTCGCACGTCTGGGCCTTCCTCGGTGACGGCGAGATGGACGAGCCCGAGTCGACGACCGCGCTCACCCTGGCCGCCCGTGAGGGTCTCGACAACCTCACCTTCGTCATCAACTGCAACCTGCAGCGCCTCGACGGCCCGGTGCGGGCCAACTTCCGGGTCGTGCAGGAGCTGGAGGCCCAGTTCCGCGGCGCCGGCTGGAACGTCGTCAAGACGCTCTGGGGCTCCGCCTGGGACGAGCTGTTCCAGCTCGACACCACGGGTGCGCTGATCCGCCGCCTCCGCGAGGTACCGGACGCCCAGTTCCAGACGTACGCGACGCGCGACGTGGCCTACATCCGCCAGCACTTCTTCGGCGCCGAGCCCGCGCTCGCCGAGCTGGCGAAGCTGCTCACCGACGCGAAGATCGCCGAGTGCTTCCACACCTCGCGCGGCGGCCACGAGGCCCGCAAGGTGTACGCGGCGTACAAGGCGGCCCTGGAGTTCAAGGGCGCGCCGACCGTGATCCTCGCGCAGACCGTGAAGGGCTACACGCTCGGTGAGGGCTTCGAGTCCCGCAACGCCAACCACCAGATGAAGAAGCTGGACGGCAAGCAGTTCCGCACCATGCGCGACCTGCTGGACCTGCCCATCCCGGACGCGAAGCTGGACGAGGACCTGGTGCCGTACGGCCACCCCGGTGCCGACTCCCCCGAGGTCCGCTACCTCCAGGAGCGCCGGGCCGAGCTCGGCGGTCCCGCCCCGGCCCGCCGGGTGCACCAGGTGGTGCTGCCGGACCCCGAGGAGCGTGCCTTCAAGGCGCTCATCAAGGGTTCGGGGCAGCAGGAGATGGCCACCACCATGGCCTTCGTCCGGCTGATGAAGGACCTGATGCGGGACAAGCAGACCGGCAAGCGCTGGGTGCCGATCGTCCCCGACGAGGCCCGCACGTTCGGTATGGAGTCGCTGTTCCCGTCGGCCGGTATCTACTCGCCGAAGGGCCAGACGTACGACGCGGTCGACCGCGACCAGCTGATGTACTACAAGGAGGCCACCGACGGCCAGATCCTCAACGAGGGGATCACCGAGGCCGGCGCCATGGCCGACTTCATCGCCGCCGCCACGTCGTACGCGACGCACGGCGAGCCGATGATCCCCTTCTACATCTTCTACTCGATGTTCGGCTGGCAGCGCACCGCCGACCAGATGTGGCAGCTCGGCGACCAGCTCGGCCGCGGGTTCATCGTGGGCGCCACCGCGGGCCGCACCACCCTCACCGGTGAGGGGCTCCAGCACGCGGACGGCCACTCGCATCTGATCGCCTCCACCAACCCGGCGTCGCTCAACTACGACCCGGCGTTCGCCTTCGAGATCGCGGTGATCGTCAAGGACGGTCTGCGCCGGATGTACGGTCCGGACGCGGAGAACGTCTTCTACTACCTGACGGTCTACAACGAGCCGATGCGGCAGCCCGCGATGCCCGAGGGCGTCGAGGACGGCATCCGCCGCGGTCTGTACCGCTTCAAGGAGGGCGCGGCGGCGTCCGGCACCCCGCGGATACAGCTGCTCGCCTCCGGTACGGCGATCCACTGGGTCCTGGAGGCCCAGGAGCTGCTCGCGGCCGACTGGGGCGTCACGGCCGACGTCTGGTCGGCGACCTCGTGGGGCGAGCTGCGCCGCGACGCGCTGGAGTGCGACGAGGCGATGCTCCGCGGTGAGCAGCGCACCCCGTACGTCACCCGGGCGCTGGCCGGGGCCCCCGGCCCGGTGCTCGCGGTCAGCGACTGGATGCGCCAGGTGCCGGACCAGATCAGCCAGTGGGTCGAGCAGGACTGGACCTCCCTGGGCACGGACGGCTTCGGCCTCTCGGACACCCGTGAGGCGGCCCGCCGCCACTTCGGTGTCGACGCGCAGTCGGTCGTCGTCGCCGCGCTGGCCTCGCTCGCCAAGCGCGGTGAGGTCCCCGTGTCGGCGGTCAAGGACGCCCGCGAGCGCTACGGCCTGTGACCGTGGCACATCGGGTGTGAGGGCGTGACGTGACGACGTGACGTGACGACGGGCGTGTGACTCGGGGGGTGCCCGATGTCACGCGCCCGTTGTCGGTGGTGGCGGGCATGCTGTTTCCATGCGCGCTGCCCGCCTGATCAGGATGGTGCTGCTGCTCCAGTCCCGGCCGCTGATGACGGCGGCCGAGCTGGCGCAGGAGCTCGACGTGTCCGAACGCACCGTCACCCGGGACGCGCTCGCCCTCTCGGAGGCGGGCGTTCCGGTGTACGCGGAGCGGGGCAGGTCCGGTGGGTACCGGCTGATCGGCGGTTACCGCACGCGGCTGACCGGTCTGGCCCGCACCGAGGCGGAGGCGCTGTTCCTGTCCGGACTGCCCGGCGCGCTGCGCGAGATGGGGCTCGACGACGCCGCGTCGGCGGCCCGTCTGAAGGTGTCGGCGGCCCTTCTCCCCTCGCTGCGCGACGCCCCGGCATCGGCCGCCCGGCGCTTCCATCTGGACGCGCCGGGCTGGTACCAGGAGCCGAGCACCCCGGCGCTGCTGCCCCCGCTGGCCGACGCGGTCTGGTCGGACAGACGGGTGCGGGCGGACTATCGCCGCCGGGACGGCTCCGAGGTGGAACGCGACCTGGAGCCGTACGGACTCGTGCTGAAGGCCGGTGTCTGGTACGTCTGCGCCCGCGCGGAAGGCGAACCGCGCGATGCGATCGAGCCGGATGACCCGACCGGGCCGCACGATCCGGCTGACTTCCGGGTGTACCGCATCGACCGCTTCACCGCGCTCACACCGCAGGAGGACGGCTGTTTCGTGCGGGACGAGGCGTTCGACCTGCCCGCCTTCTGGGAGCAGCGGGCCGCCGGCTTCGCCCGGTCACTGCTCCGGGCGGAGGTGGTGGTCCGGGTCTCCGCGTCCGGTGCCGAGTCCCTCCCGTACGCGGTGGACCGCGCGGCGGCGAACGAGGCGCTCACCGCCGCCTCGGCCCCCGACGGGCTCGGCCGGGTGACGGTCGTGCTGCCGGTCGAGTCGCTGGATGTGGCGTACGCGCAACTGCTCGCGCTGGGACCGGAGGCGGAGGTCCTGGAGCCGCCGGAGCTCCGGGCCCGGTTCGCCGAGGCACTGACGGCGGCGGCGCGGCTGTACGCATGACCCGGACCGGCCGTCAGCGGTAGTCCTCCGCCGACCCGCCGGAGCCACCGAGCGCGACGTCCGTGATGTACCGCCAGGCGTCCGGACGGCTGCCGTCGGTGTCCGTGAAGCCGTACTCCGCGGCCAGCTGTCCGCTGGAGAGCGACTGTCCGTTCCACCGGTCCCGGTCCGCGTCGGCGGCGACCGCCGCCACCGCACGGCCCACGAACACCGGGGACTCCGCGATGGCGAAGTGCGGGTCCTTGGCGATGGCGTCCCGCCAGGTCGCCTCCGTCACCCCGAAGTGGTCGAGCATCGCCTCCGAGCGCAGGAAGCCGGGGGTGACACAGACCGCCGTGGAGCCGACGGACTTCAGGTCGTGGGCGAGGTCGGAGGCCATCCGGATCGGTGCGTTCTTGGCCAGGTCGAAGTAGAAGTTCTCCCGGTAGTCCCGGTTGAACTCGGCCGTCCCGTCGGTCACTTCGACCACCAGGCCGCCACGCGCGCGGACCAGCAGCGGGAGCGCGACGCTGCTGGTGACGATGTGGCTCCGCACGCCGAGCTCCAGCATGCGGAGTCCGTCGTCGAGCCGGATCTCCCACATCTTGTTCCCCTCGCCGATCCCGGCGAGATGGTCACCGCCCCAGATGTTGTTGACCAGGATGTCCAGCCGCCCCTGCTCACGGTCGATCCGCTCGACCAGGGCGCGGACCTGCTCCTCCACCAGATGGTCGGTGGGCACGGCGAACCCGGTGCCGCCCGCGGCACCGATCAGCTCGGCCGTCTCCTCGATGGTCTCGGCACGCCCCACCTCGCTGCGCTGCTCGCGGGTGGTGCGCCCCGTCGCGTACACGGTGGCGCCCGCCGCGCCCAGCTGTACGGCGATGGCCCGGCCCGCGCCCCGGGTGGCACCGGCGACCAGGGCGATTCGTCCCGTCAAAGGCTTCTCTGTCTCCATACGGGTCACCGTGCCATCGATACCCGACAGCCTCGGTCCGGATTTCCCGGGAGGTCCGGATTCCCGGGGCGGCCGGGAATCCGGGGGGCGGTCCGGTTCCGGCGTTCAGCCCAGCGCCTTCAGCCTGCCCCCGTTCGCCAGCCGGGCCGTCATGACGGCCCGGTCGCGCTGACCCGCCCGTACCGCCATGGTCGTACCGTCCGCCGTGGCCCGTACGCCCCCGGTCGCGTCGATCTCACGGACCTCCCTGCTGCCCGCGGCCAGCAGGTACCACTTTCCCGAGCCGGACTTCCACTTGGCACCGGCCAGGACGTTCTGGCCGAAGCGGCTGCACAGTGCGGTGTTCTTCTGCTGCGCCACGACGGCGCCCGGCCGGGACACCTGCCCGGTGGGGAGCTGGAGCTGTACGGAGACCCTGCCGGGCCCCTTCCAGGTGTCCGCCCTGGTGCACACCCAGGAGGCGCGGCCGCCGTTCTCGGGGAGCTGCTGGCGGGCGTACTCCCAGTTGTTCACGGACCGTACGCCGCTGCCGCGGACCCCGGCCAGCGAGCAGGCCGTGTGCGCCCAGCTGAGCAGCGCCTGGCCGCCGGTCGCCTCCCGGGGCGCCCTCGCCGGGACCCCGCCGCCAGGCGGCGGGGTGTAGGTGAGGTGGACGGGTGTGAGGTCACCGAGGTCGGTGAGGAGGAACGCGTGCTTCTCCGCCACCTTGCTGGAGGAACGGAGCTGGAGCGCGGGCCAGGACCCGCATCCGGTCCCGCCCGCGGGAACCACCGGGCTCGACACCGGTGCGGTCACCCCGTCCTTGCCCTCGTCGAGCGGGCGCGCCGGGGTGTCCGGGGTGAGGAGGTCACGGGTGGTGGACTCGGCGACCCAGGGAGCCAGCAGGAACCGGGCGTTGCCGTCGGTGCGGCCGATGACGACCGCGGCTCCGGTGGTGATGTCCGCGTCGTCGGTGCGGGCGAAGTCGAGCGCGGGCGCGCCCTCGCCGTCGGTGGGCTCGGCGTACCGGACGACGCGCTCACCGTCGGCGAACAGGACCACGGCCGCGCCGTCCACGTCGCCCGCGTAGAGCAGCCGGGGCGGCTGGGCCGGGGGCACGGTCGCGGCGCCCTGGGTGGCGGAGATCCGTACCGTACGGGCCGGGCTCGCCCAGACCTTCAGCGCCCGGCCGAGCAGCGCGCTGTCCCCCGTACGGGCGCCGCGCGCGGGCCAGGCCGTGAAGTCCATGCGCGAGGTGTGGGCCCACTCCTGCGCGGGGGCGCGCAGCAGCAGCGCGGGGTCGGCGGCCCGGGCGCTGACGGCGGGGTCGAACGGTCCGGTCGCGGCGGGCGGCGCGGAGCTGCCGTCGCGGTCCACCACGACCAGCGCCACGGCGAGCACGGTCACCACGACGCCCACGAAGCGCGCGAACCTGACCCGCTGCCTGCGCCGGATCAGGTCGGTGGGGCGGGTGTGCACCAGGCAGGGATCGAACTCGTCGGAGCTCAGCAGCGCGTCGGCGCCCGCCTCAGCCGGGGTACGGGCCAGCCGGAGCGCCGTGCGCAGCGCGGACCCGGCGTCGGTGGCGCCCGCCGCCGTCAGCAGCGTACGGGTGGCCTGTTCGCTCAGGCCCTCGATGCGGTGCAGTACGAGCGCGGCTCTCGCGGCCGCCGTGGTCCCCGACAGCGCCTGTTCCAGGGCGAGTTCATCGGCGCCACCGGACCGGGGGAAGATCCGCAGCCCGAAGACGGCGGGCAGCACGGGCCGCAGCGTACGCGGCGCGGGCAGCTGCCGGGGCCACCAGCCGGGGCGCTGTCCGTACGCCAGGGCGGTCTCCAGTACGCGCTGTCTGACCAGTGCGTATCCGGGGTCCTCCGGGGCGCCGCGCTGGACGGGCACGCGCGGCTCGACCGGACCGCTGTCGCGGGAGGCGGGCAGCGCGCGCTGGACGACCGCGTGGGCGGCGAGCACACGGCGGTGGCGGCCCAGTGACGGGGGCAGCGTGAGGTAGGCGAGGCGGACGAGCCGCGGATAATGCTCGACGAGTGCGGCTTCGGCCTGTTCCACGCCCACTCGGGCGGCGCCGGACCGCGCCCCTTCCGGTTGCTCTTGCGTTCGCATGACGGGGGTGACCCCTTTGGGGTGAGTGATCGGAATCGCTACAACCGTCAAACGAGTGAATCATCGGACGGTCACATCGCCTGGTAACAAGAGGGCCGCTGATCGGCGCTCCGCGTGCGCGGCGCCCCGCCAACCACGATGCTGTACGCGTGAGGGACGAGACGGAGTTCTGGGAGACCATCGACAGCACTCGCGCGGCCGCCGACGGCGACCCCGAGGACCATGCCGATCTGCTCACCGAGCGATTGGCGCAGCTCGACCCGGAGTCCGTGCTGGAGTTCGCGCGGTACTTCGAGACGCGCTACAACCGTGCGTACCGCTGGGATCTGTGGGGTGCGGCGGTCGTGCTGCTGCGCGAGAGCGACGCCGACTCCTTCGACTACTTCCGCTGCTGGCTCATCGGCCAGGGCCGGGAGATCTTCGAGGGCGCGCTGCAGGATCCGGACGCCCTGGCAGACCTCCTGGACGACTTCGACGAGGAGATCGACGGCGACGGCGAGGAGCTGGGATACGCGGCCGACGAGGCGTACGAGCAGCTCACCGGGGCGCCCACCCCCGATCTGGGCATTCCGCCGCAGGCCGCCGACCCGGAGGGGCCGCCGGTCGACTTCGACGACGAGGCGCTCGCCGAGCGGTATCCCCGCCTGTGGGAGCGGTTCGGCTCATGAGCGCCCACACGGCCTGTCCGTACGCGCGGCCGTCCGTACAGGGACTCAGTACGCGGTGAGGCCGCGCCCCATCAGTACGTCGTCGACATACCGGCCCGCCAGGTGGAACTCGCCCGGCAGCACACCCTCCACCGCGAACCCCTCGGCGGCGTAGAGCTCGCGGGCCGGGGTGTTGTGCCCGAGCACCCGCAGGGTGATCCGGGTGGCGCCCTGGCGCCTCGCCTCGGCGCACGCGGCCCTCAGCAGCGCCCGGCCCACCCCGTGGCGGCGCGCCGTTCCGGCGACGGCCAGGCCCCGGATCTGGCGTACATGGGCGTTGCTGGCGAGCGGCGTGGGCGGCACCAGCCGGATGTAGCCCACGATCTCGCCCGCCAGCTCGGCGACCAGAAGGTCGCCAGGCGGGTGTTCTTCATCGAAGAAGGGCCGGTACGGGGGCCGAGGCGGCGGCATGACCTCGTGCAGCGTGGACCAGGTCGTGCGGTCGAGCTCACCGAGCGCGTCACCGTCGTCCAGTACGGCCATACGTATGTGCGGATCGGGCATGCGGGCCACTCTGCCACGGCGACGGGTGCGGGCGCTGCGCGATTTCGACGGGGTGCGTGAGGATGGGCCCATGCGTATCGCGATTGCCGGAGCATCAGGACTGATCGGTACGGCGCTGGGCCGCTCCCTGCGCGCCGACGGGCACGAGGTGGTGCGGCTGGTCCGCCGCGCCGCCCGGGCCGCGGACGAGACGGAGTGGGACCCGGCCAGGGAGTACGTGGACACAGCGGGGCTGACCGGCTGTGACGCGGTGGTCAACCTGGCCGGGGCGGGCGTCGGCGACCACCGCTGGACGGACGCGTACAAGAAGGAACTGCGGGACAGCCGGGTCCTGGGCACCGCCACCCTCGCGGAGGCCGTCGCCTCCCTCGACGTACCGCCGGCGGTGTTCCTGTGCGGCAGTGCGCTCGGCTACTACGGGGACACGGGCGACCGCGCGGTCGACGAGAGCGCACCCCCCGGTGAAGGCTTCCTCGCCTCGCTCTGCGTGGAGTGGGAGGAGGCGGCGCACGCGGCCGAAGAGGCGGGCATCCGGACGGCGTTCGCCCGTACGGGACTGGTGGTGGCCAAGGAGGGCGGAGCCTGGGGCCGGCTCTTCCCGCTGTTCAGGGCGGGGCTCGGCGGCCGGATGGGCGACGGCGGCCAGTACTGGAGTTTCATCGCGCTGCACGACCATGTCGCGGCGCTGCGCCACATCCTGGACACGGAGTCGCTGTCGGGCCCGGTGAACCTGACCGGCCCCCAGCCGGTCACCAACCGCGAGGTGACGGCGGCCATGGGCCGGGTCCTGCACCGCCCCACCCTGTTCACGGCCCCGGCACCCGCGCTGCGGATCGCGCTGGGCGAGTTCGCGGGGGACGTGCTGGGAAGCCAGCGGGTCCTGCCGAAGAAGCTCCTGGAGTCGGGCTTCACTTTCGCGTTCCCGGAGATCGACGAGGCGATCCGGGCCGCGGCGCAGTAGGGCGAGTTCACCTCGCGGATTCAGGCAGGAGACGTCCCAAGCCCCGCTCGGCCATGGGCGGGAGGCGTCCCGGGCCCCTCCGGCGATCGAGGCGCGGGGTCCGGGGCGGGCCCCGCCCCAGGTATCCGTACGGCCCCGCGCCGCGCGGTGGCCGAACGGCCCGCGCCGCGCCCCGCGCCGCCCCGCCGTGCGACCCCGCGCCCCCATGCCCCCGCGTCGCGCGCCTGCCGCGCGCCGCCCCTCTCCCTAGTCTCGACCCGAACCAGGGCATTTCCGCGACCCGTTGGGGAATCAGCCCCGCACGGAACACCGCGGCCGCGCCGACCCCGGGGAGGGGCACGTGCTCAGTACCGCACAGCATGCCGACGTGATCATCGTCGGAGCCGGGCTCGCCGGCCTGTCAGCCGCCCACCGGCTGACCAGTGCCGGTGTGTCCGTCAGCGTCCTGGAGGCCGCCCCGTCGCCGGGCGGCCGCATGTCCACCGAGCTGGCCGGCGGCTTCCTCCTGGACCGCGCCGGAGGGTTCCTCAGCACCTCGTACCCGGAACTGCTCCGTGCTCCGTGCCTGGGCGAGACGGACCTCAGGCTGTTCTCGCCCGGCGTCCTCGTCCACAGCGGGGGCCGGCTGCACCGGACGGGCGAGGCCGGGGGCACGCGGGGCGCACTCAACGCCGCGCGCGCCCTGCGAAGCGCCTCACGCGCCCCCCTCGGCGGTGGACTCGTCGGCGGTGGACTCGGCAGCAGCGGACTCGGCGGTTCCGGCTTCACGGGCAGTGGCCTCGCCGGCAGTGCGCTCGCGAGCGGCGCGCTGGTGAGCGGCGCTCTCGACCGGGCCAGGCTGCGCGCCGCCCTGGCCCGCCTCGCGGCCACCCCGGTGGAACGTCTGCTGGCCCGCCCCGAGCAGACCGCACTGGCCGCACTCCGCTCGTACGGCCTCCCCCCGCGCGCCGCCGCGGGCTTCCTCAGGCCCCTGCTGTCCGCGCTGCTGAGCGACCCCGGGCTGACCACGTCGAGCCGGTGCGCGGATCTCGCCCTGCGCGGTTTCGCCCGGGGCCGGCTGTGCGTACCGGCGGGCGGTGCGGCCGTCCTGCCCGAGCGGCTGGCGGCGACGCTGCCGCCCGGCACGGTGTCCACCGGGGTGACCGTCACCGCGACCTCCATCAGCTCGGTCACCACGGTGGAGCTGGGCACGCTGAGCTGCCGTGCGCTCATCGTCGCGACCGACGCCCGCTCGGCCGCCCTTCTGCTGCCCGGGCTGCGGATCCCGGACTTCCACCCGGTGACGGTCCTTCACCACGCGGCCCCGGTGGCCCCGTCCACCGGGGCGGCCCTGGTCCTGGACGCCGACCGCTCGGGCCCCGTCTCGCACACCGCGGTCATGAGCGAGGTCGACCCCGCACGGGCCCCGGGCGGCCGCGCGCTGATCTCGTCGACCGTGCTCGGCGCCCCCGGTCCCGGCCTGGACCGGGCGGCCCTCATCCAGCTGGCCGCGCTGCACGGCACACCGACCGACGACTGGGAACTCCTCGCCGTCCACCACTCCCCCGACGCGGTCCCCGCGATGCCGCCACCGCACGACGTGCGCCGCCCGGTCCGGCTGCTGGCGGGTCTGTACGTGTGCGGCGACCACCGCGACACCAGCACCGCGCAGGGCGCGCTCGTCTCGGGCCGGCGCGCCGCGCAGGCCGTGATGCGGGACTTCGGCATCAAACCGGACATCGCGGTGGACGGATTCCCGCTCGCCGCGTGACGCCCGGCGGGAGCGGATGACGGGGCGGACGGGGGACGGCCCCCCGCCCGCCCCGTCACCCGCCCGGCCTCAGCCCATCGCCGCGACGCGGTCCCGGTACCCCCGTACCGCCGCCGCGTCCCGGTACGGCTCCAGCCTCCGTTCGAACTCGCGCACATACTCGACGGCCCGCACCGACCGCATCTCCCCCGCCTGCTGCGCCGACTCGGCGCCCAGCGCGCACGCCTGGTCCAGTTCGCCGAGGCCGAGCCGCGCGGTCGCCAGCACGACCCGGCAGAAGAGCCGGGAACGCGCGAAGGCGGGAGCGCGCAGCTGGAGCGAGCGTTCCGCGTACTGCGCGGCGGCCCGGTACTGCTGGAGGTCCCGGTGGCAGTGGCCGAATTCGTCGGCCAGCTGCGCTTCGTCGAAGAACCGTGCCCAGTACGGCACTTCGTCGCCGGGACGCACCGCCTCCATGGCCCGCTCGGCCCGTGCGAGGGAGGCCGTGCAGGCCCGTACCTCGCCGAGCACCCCGTGTCCGCGCGCCTCGACGGCGTGCAGCAGCGCCTGGACGACCGGCGGCGCCGAGGTCCCGACGCCCTGCTGCGCCACGCGCGCCAGCTGGACCGCCTCCCGGCCGTGCCCGAGATAGACGGCCTGGCGGCTCATGGTGACGAGCACGTACGAGCCGTACGCCCGGTCCCCTGCGGCCTGCGAGAGCCGCAGGGCCTGGACGAAGTAGCGCTGGGCGAGCCCGTGGGCCGCGATGTCGTACGAGGTCCACCCCGCAAGCCGGGTCAGGTCCGCGGCGGCAGCGAAGAGCCGCCGGCCGGTCGCCTCCCCGTACGTCCCGCGGAGCATGGGCTCCGCCTCGTGCTCCAGATAGCGCACCAGGGCCTGCCGGGCGTGGCCGCCGCCGTACGCGTGGTCGAGCGTGCGGAACAGCTCGCCCACCGAACGCAGGGCGGCGATGTCCCCGGCGCCGACCCGCTGCCCGGTCGTCCGGTCGGTCTGGCGCTGGCGCGGCACGGCCGGGCGGGGCTGCGAGGGGATCCGGGCACCGGAGCGCGGCGGCTCGGCGCGACCGCTCTGCCCCGGCCTCACTCCACCGGCCGAACCGGGGGTGCCCCAGTCGTCCGGGCGGCCGATCAGCCAGTCCCGGCTCGGCACGACGAGCCCGGCCGGGGTGAAGGCGATCTTGCGCAGTTCGGCATGGCTGCCGGAGTCCTTGCGCCAGAGACCGCTGACGATGTCGACTGCCTCCTCGGGCGTACCGGCGAATTCCAGCCCCGCGTAGACGGGCGCGCAGGCGTCGAGGCCCAGATCCTGGGCGGAGAGCCTGCGCCCCAGACGTCTGGTGAAGACCTCGGCGATCAGCGCGGGCGTGGTTCCGCGCGGCTGCTGGCCGCGCAGCCAGCGGGTCACCGACGTCTTGTCGTACCTCAGGTCGAGACCGTGCTCAAGGCCGAGCTGGTCGACTCTTCGGGCCAGCCCCGCGTTGGAGAACCCTGCCTCTCCGATGAGCGCGGCGAGCTGGCGGTTGGACGTGCGCTGCGGAGTTCGTTCCGTCATCAGCTGTGCGGTCTCCTGCCTTCCGGGCCGGGAGCAGCCCTCATGGAACGGCGCGAATTTAGCGGGCTCCACCGCTCGTTCCGCCACCTTCGCCCCGGATTCATCCGATCGTGTGAGGAGGTGTCGTTTCTGCCCGCCCAGAGGTGCCGTTCGAAGCGGTCGTACAGTTGCTGAGTGGCGCCCTCCGGGGCGTGCTGTCCGTATGCGATGAGGAGCTGCCGTGAGCGAGCTGCGGTTTGTCCGTCTGGGGTTCGGCGAGGAAGCCGTCGAGTACCGGGAGGCCTGGCAGAAGCAGCGTGAGGTGCATGCGGCCCGGTTCGCGGACGAGACGCCGGACACCGTGCTGCTCCTGGAGCACCCGCCCGTCTACACGGCAGGGCGGCGCACGGACGACAGCGAGCGCCCTCTCGACGGGACGCCGGTGGTGGATGTGGACCGCGGCGGCAAGATCACCTGGCACGGTTACGGCCAGCTGATCGGCTACCCGATCCAGAAGCTCCCGCGCCCGGTGGACGTGATCGCCCATCTGCGCCGTCTGGAGGAGGCACTGATCCGGACCTGCGCGGAGTTCGGCGTCGAGACCAGCCGGGTCGAGGGCCGCGCCGGGGTCTGGGTCCTGGGCGACCCGGTGGAGCAGCGCCCGTCGATCGGCGGTCTTTCGCTGGATCTGGACCCGCGGCTGCACGACGAGGAGTTCGACCCGCGGATGAACGGCCCCGAGTACGCCCCCTCCAATGCCGGGCAGCGCCGCGAGGACCGGAAGATCGCCGCCATGGGCATCCGGGTCGCGAAGGGCGTGACCATGCACGGTTTCGCGCTGAACTGCAATCCGGACACCACCTGGTTCGACCGGATCGTGCCGTGCGGCATCCGGGACGCGGGGGTGACATCGCTCTCGTACGAACTGGGCCGCGAGGTCACGATCGCCGAGGCGCTGCCCGTCGCGGAGAGGCATCTGCGGGACGTGCTGGAGAACGCGGCCCTGGCGCCGCGTACGGTCGAGGGTGCCACCGCGTAACGGCGGCAGGTGAGCTTCGTCCGGGCGGTCCGTCCCCGTCCGGAACAGGCCGGAACAGGCGCTGTCCGGGCCGTTCGGGGGAATGTGCCTCAGCGGTCGCGGGTTGGCCAGAAGACAAGCCATACATATGACGGGCGTACCCTGGTGTTCGCCGAAGAATCGAAGCTGTAGGGAGCCGGACGTGTCCGCTGTCGCACCCGATGGGCGCAAGATGTTGCGTCTGGAGGTCCGGAACAGCCAGACCCCCATCGAGCGCAAGCCCGAGTGGATCAAGACTCGCGCCAAGATGGGCCCCGAGTACACGAAGATGCAGGCCCTGGTGAAATCCGAGGGGCTGCACACGGTCTGCCAGGAGGCGGGCTGTCCCAACATCTACGAATGCTGGGAGGACCGCGAGGCCACCTTCCTCATCGGCGGCGACCAGTGCACGCGGCGCTGCGACTTCTGCCAGATCGACACCGGCAAGCCGGCCGCGCTGGACCTGGACGAGCCGCGCCGGGTCGGTGAGTCCGTCGTCACGATGGACCTGAACTACGCGACCATCACCGGCGTCGCCCGCGACGACCTGGAGGACGGCGGCGCCTGGCTGTACGCGGAGACCGTGCGGCAGATCCACGCGATGACGGCCGAGCGGGCCGAGGGCCGCACCAAGGTCGAGCTGCTGATCCCCGACTTCAACGCGGTCCCCGAGCAGCTGGCCGAGGTCTTCTCGTCCCGCCCCGAGGTCCTCGCGCACAACGTGGAGACGGTGCCGCGCATCTTCAAGCGGATCCGCCCCGGCTTCCGCTACGAGCGCTCCCTGGAAGTCATCACGAAGGCCCGTGAGGCCGGTCTCGTCACCAAGTCGAACCTCATCCTGGGCATGGGCGAGGAGCGCGAGGAGATCAGCCAGGCGCTCCAGGACCTGTACGACGCGGGCTGCGAGCTCATCACCATCACCCAGTACCTGCGCCCGTCCCCGCGCCACCACCCGGTCGAGCGGTGGGTGAAGCCGGCCGAGTTCGTGGAGCTCCAGCAGGAGGCCGAGGAGATCGGCTACTCCGGCGTGATGTCGGGTCCGTTGGTCAGGTCCTCGTACCGCGCGGGCCGCCTCTTCCGCCAGGCAATGGACCGGCGCGGCGCCGCCGCCGTGTGAATCTGCGCACAAGCAACTACTGTGCGGTAGTGGCCGTGAGACGCGGCTCGTACGGTCCTCGCAGGTCGGGGGCGGGTACGGGCCGCGTCGCCCGTTCCACGGGGAGCACCCGGCATTCACCGGCGTTTGACCGCCCGGACATGCCTTGGTAACAACAATCAGTGACTCTGGAATTACGCACCGCCCTGCCGGACCGGACACCGGTCCGGGGAGCGATGCGGGGAGCGGCACGGCGCACGGCCCGGAGCGAGGTTGCTACGGCCCGGAAGAATCGTTCCGCCCGCCAGTCCCGCGCACGCCGCGGACCCGCTCCGCGTCTCGCACCGCACCACGTCGTCACGCTGTATCCGCTGTATCCGCCGTGTATCCGCTGCCGTCCCGAGGGGCCCCATCATGCAGGCCGCGACCCAGTCCGTACGCGCCACCGCCATCCCGACCGTCACCGGAGCACTCCGTGCGGTCGAGTCCCTGCTGCTGAGCAACGGCCAGCGCACCGCCCGCCGCAATGCCTGGACATCGGTCCTGGAGGACCGCCGCCGGGCCAAGGACCGGGTGGACGCAGAGCACGTACTGGAGGCCGTGGCGGCCCGCACTTCTTAGTCCGCGTAAACTTCTGGCCATGGCGAGGAAGGCAAACGCAGACTCTGAGAATCCCGGGCGACTCAAGCAGATCGCCCTGACCTACAAGATGACCCGCAAGGCCGATCCCAAGGTCGGTCTTGTCGTCGGTGGCCTGGGAATCGTCGTCTTCGGCGTCCTCCTCGGCGTCGGCTTCTTGATCGGTCACCCCATCTACCTGGGCATCCTGGGTCTCCTGCTGGCCTTCCTCGCGATGGCGATCGTCTTCGGACGCCGCGCCGAGCGAGCGGCCTTCGGGCAGATGGAAGGAAAGCCCGGCGCCGCGGCGGCGGTGCTCGAAAACGTGGGCCGCGGCTGGACCACGACCCCGGCCATCGCGATGAACCGCAGCCAGGACGTCGTACACCGCGCGGTCGGCAAGGCCGGCGTGGTCCTGGTGGCCGAGGGCAACCCGAACCGGGTGAAGTCCCTGCTGGCCGCCGAGAAGAGGAAGATGGCGCGCATCGTGGTGGACGTGCCGGTGCACGACATCATCGTGGGCGACGGCGAGGGCCAGGTGCCGCTGAAGAAGGTGCGCACCACGCTGCTGAAGCTGCCGCGCGTCCTGACCGGCGCCCAGGTCACCGCTGCCAACGACCGGCTGCGCGCGATGGGCGACCTGATGTCGAACATGCCGCTCCCCAAGGGCCCCATGCCGAAGAGCGCCCGCGCCCCGCGCGGCGGAAAGACGCGCTGACCCCGCCACACACGGAAGGCGGCCCGGACCATGTACTTGGTCCGGGCCGCCTTTGTCGTGGCCGCCCTTTGCTGCGACTGCCCTCTGCTTGCTGTGGCTGCCCTCTGCCGTGCGCGCCTTTGTCGTGTGGCGTGTACTGGGTGACCGTGCGGGTGACCGTGTGCGCCGGGTGACCGTGTGCGCCGGACGTCAGATCCGGACCTGGACGGCGCGGGCCAGCCGGTCGTGGAGGCCGCGTCCGTCGCGGTCCCAGATGAGTGCGGGGATGGCCACGCAGAGCAGCAGACTGCGTACGAAGACACGGCCCGCGCCGAGGCGCCCGCCGCCCTCCGCGACGACCCGCAGCCGGAGCAGGCGCTTGCCCGGGGTGAATCCGACCGTCGAGACGGTGAGCAGGCTCAGCACGAAGAACACGAGCAGGGCCCAGTTCCCCGCCGACTGCTGTCCGCCGCGCGAGATGAGTCCATATGCGATAAGCATGCAGAGTGCCCAGTCGATGAAAACGGCCCCGAACCGGCGGCCCAGCGGCGCGATCGCGCCCGGCCCTTCCTCCGGCAGACCGAGCCGCTTGCCCCGGTAGCCGAAGTCGGCGCCCATCTCTTTCGCGGCCTCGCCGGGCCCGGAGAGCCACGATCCGACTGCTTGCCTGTTGTCCACGCGTCCACGGTACTGCGGCCCCCTTCCGATCCGTACGGTCGGGGGTCGTCGCGGCACTCTCACACCCGGCCCGGTTAACTTCAGCGAAACAAATGGGTCATGCTTGAGAAATCCGCTGTCCCTATGGTCAGGTCCAGCGTGTGCCACCGCACTGGCCCCACAACGAGCTGCAACCCCGCCCCTCCCGGGTCGGGAGTAGGAGGAGTTGGATGTTCCAGAACGCCGACGATGTGAAGAAGTTCATCACCGACGAAGACGTCAAGTTCATCGATGTCCGGTTCTGTGACCTGCCCGGTGTGATGCAGCACTTCACCATCCCGGCGGCGGTCTTCGACCCGACCGAGGAGCTCGCGTTCGACGGCTCGTCGATCCGCGGCTTCCAGGCCATCCACGAGTCCGACATGGCGCTCCGCGCGGACCTGTCGACCGCCCGGGTCGACCCCTTCCGCCGCGACAAGACCGTCAACATCAACTTCTTCATCCACGACCCGATCACCGGCGAGCAGTACAGCCGTGACCCGCGCAACGTGGCGAAGAAGGCCGAGGCGTACCTCACCTCGACCGGGATCGCCGACACCGCGTACTTCGGCCCCGAGGCCGAGTTCTACGTGTTCGACAGCGTCCGCTTCCAGACCTCGGCGAACGAGAGCTTCTACCACATCGACTCCGAGGCCGGCGCCTGGAACACCGGTGCGGAGGAGAACAACCGCGGCTACAAGGTCCGTTACAAGGGCGGCTACTTCCCGACCCCGCCGGTCGACCACTTCGCCGACCTGCGCGCCGAGATCTCCCTGGAGCTGGACAAGAACGGCCTCCAGGTCGAGCGCCAGCACCACGAGGTCGGCACCGCCGGCCAGGCGGAGATCAACTACAAGTTCAACACGCTGCTCGCCGCGGCCGACGACCTGATGCTCTTCAAGTACATCGTGAAGAACGTCGCCTGGCGCAACAACAAGACCGCGACCTTCATGCCGAAGCCGATCTTCGGCGACAACGGCTCGGGCATGCACGTCCACCAGTCCCTGTGGACCGGTGGCTCCCCGCTCTTCTACGACGAGCAGGGTTACGCGGGCCTCTCGGACATGGCCCGCTACTACATCGGCGGCATCCTGAAGCACGCCCCGTCGCTGCTCGCCTTCACCAACCCGACGGTGAACTCGTACCACCGCCTGGTCCCCGGCTTCGAGGCCCCGGTCAACCTGGTCTACTCGCAGCGCAACCGCTCGGCCGCGATGCGGATCCCGATCACCGGCTCGAACCCGAAGGCCAAGCGCGTCGAGTTCCGCGCGCCCGACCCGTCGTCCAACCCGTACCTGGCGTTCTCGGCGCTGCTGATGGCCGGCCTGGACGGCGTCAAGAACAAGATCGAGCCGGCCGAGCCGATCGACAAGGACCTCTACGAGCTGGCCCCCGAGGAGCACGCGGGCGTCGCCCAGGTCCCGACCTCGCTCCCGGCGGTGCTCGACGCCCTGGAGGCCGACAACGAGTACCTCCAGGCCGGCGGCGTCTTCACGTCCGACCTGATCGAGACGTGGGTCGACTACAAGCGCACGCAGGAGATCGCCCCGATCCAGCTGCGCCCGCACCCGCACGAGTTCGAGCTGTACTTCGACCTCTGAGACCACGGGTCTAGGTGACCTGGGCCGAGATCCTAGAAAACTGGCTGTGATCGGCGAAAACCCTTCTCAGTAGTCCTCCAGTTCTCGCTGTCACCGATTGCTTTCCGCCCCGTTGTGCACCGAGTGTGCGCTGCCCGGCCGATTCGCCGGCCGGACGTCGGCGGCATGGACGAGGGCCGCTATTCCGCGATGGGGATAGCGGCCCTCGTTCGTCTGCGGCCCCGTTCTCCGAGCGGCCTGTGCACGAGCTGCGGATCCCACTTCGCAGAACACTGCAGTGGGGCGGCACGTAAACTTTGGGCGGCGAGTCCGTACCCGCCTCAGACCGTATGAGAGACGCAGTGGGCAGCACTCGCGCGGACCGCCCGGAAGGACATTCCGCCCGTGGACGGCAACACCGTCTTCACCTCAGGGAGGGCAACACCCTCCGCCTCCGCAGCATTCGCCCGGCTGCGAAGTGACACGCTTCAGCGCTGTGGTCTCGACGGTGATCTTCAGGGCCGTGGGACGAGTCCCCGGACATCGAAGAAGGCCATACCCTTCTAGCGCGTCTCCTGGGCTGCGGGCGAGACGACGTGCACAGGTTCCCCGTTGCTCGGCGTCGCCTGCTGGGGAACCTCAGCTGCTGCCGGTTGCAGTGGTGACGTCCCGAAGAATGCCTCGAAGACGAGGTCGAACTCGCAAGCCGTCGCTCCTTTGAACACTGGCAGCCCACGGATGCTGTCTGCGGTGGTGTAGCGCTCACAGAACGCGCGGGCACGGTCATTCTTGTTGTTCGACTCATTGACCTGGAGTTCGGGGTAGTAGGCCTCGATCGCCCCGCGCTCCCAGACATAGATGTCCTCGTGGCGAAGCATCCGCAGCAACTCGGACTTCATCTTCTCCAGCTCCGGGTTTTTGGCTTCTTCGAGGACTCGGCGGGCAGTGCCGGAAGTGGAGCGGGCGAAGAATGCTCGCACCGCTGTGTCCACTTCTTCGAACTCACACAGCCCTCGGGCGTGCTCTTCGCTCTTGAGCTGTGCATACTCCCACAGGGCGCGTGCGCTACCGCTCTTGCTGAGGCTTTTGAGAGTGCCGGCGGATACGTTGACGTCCTCGTTCTTCACCAGTTCAGTGACCTTGGAGACAACTCGGTCACGCAGTCGGTGGCACTCGTCGCTCGCGCCGAGTTTGTCGAACCCGTCGAGCACCGCGTCCAGGTCCGCGACAACTGCGACCCTCATCTCGAAGCGCTGGAAGAAGCTGCGGTACCGCTCGATGCTGCCCTTGCCTTCGACCTTGGCGATCGCAGCACCGTGCTTATCGAAGTCCCACTGCGGGCTGAGGGTACGCGCGATGTGGGGGATGAGAGTGCGGTCGCTCGGGCCTTCCACGAGGAGCACTGAGGTGGCGAAGAACGCTGCCTCATTATTCTCGTGCGTAATGATCTCGAACTGATCGCGGGCGTCCATGTCGGACAGGTCGATCACGCAGGTCCGGCTGGCTGGTGGATCCAATGTGTGGTCCTTCACGACTTTCACGAAGGTGCCGGTCGCGCCGGGCGCGCAGAAGGCCGACGAGTGTGTGCTGACCAGCACATCATTGAACCCGGAGAAGACGGTCAGGGCCTCGAAGAGTTTACGCTGCGCCTGCGGATGCAGAAATACCTCGGGCTCCTCGAACAGCAGTAGAGACGGCTGTTGGGCACTGTCCGTCTGATTCGGCTCTGCGGTCTTCAAGTCCACGTAGGCGCGCAGGAGGGCAAAAGCCACTGACCGACGCAGGCCGTCGCCCTTGGTCTTGAATGGGCCCCTGATTCCGTCGTTGACGGCAATCTGCGCCTCCTCCAGCAGGCTACGCAGACGCGGTGGGGGGATCTCCAGGCGAACGCTGGCACGAGGGAATGAGTCCTGCAGGTTGCGCTGGATCAGCGATTCGATCTTGCGCACCTCCGGCAGCCGATCGTCCGACTCACTGCCGTCCTCCTTCGAAACGACGTTCAACTGGCCGCGAAGCTGCTCGAAGGATGCTTCCAGTTGCGGCAGTTGATGCTTGATGTCTCCGAACAAGATGGAGAGCAGTCGTCCGAATGTTGCTGTGGAACTGGTCTTGAGATCGTCGTTGAGTTCCTTCACGGCCGGGATATAGATCGGCTCCGGGAGCAGCGGAGCCACTGACTTGTCCAAGCCAGTCATGAGTGGATCGTCGCCCGTGGTGTACTCATCGTCCTGGAGAGCAGAAACATCTTCGGCCCATTCCCGTCTCACAGCAACACGAGTGATCTTGCCGGAAAGTCTCGCGAAAATCTCCGGGTAGGCGTGCTGAACATTCGCCTCAAGCTCCGCGGCAGAGATCTTGGGCCTGATTACCTCCTCCAAAACTTGTTTATGGAACCGCGGGTCGCTCGGGATCTTCCGGACCACCTTCATCGAGCCCTTGCCGGCTCCCTCATACGTCCGCGCCAGGGTCAGACGCCCATCCTCAACCACAGGCCCGATGCGTGAGCGGTGGCCCTCCTCCAGGCGCTGCAGATCTGCCGAGTCGACACCCGCGAAGGTGAGCTGGATGCGGATGGGCCGCGCCGGGTTCAAGAAGTCGGTGTCGAGCGCAGATCCTGATCGAAGGAACATGTTGAGGGCCTGGAACACCGATGACTTCCCAGCATTGTTCTCGCCGATGAGGCAGCCGAATCGGGAGAATGACATGCCCACGTGGCTCAGCCCGCGGAAATTATCGATCCTGATGTGTTCGAGGCGCATGGTGCTCCAGAGGATGGTCGAGCCGAGCGATCATCGTAGAGGCACGCGTGACATCGGCGCCGGACTAAGCCCGGATCACCCGATCCGTCGGCAGTGAAAAGGTGCTGACCCCGTGGAAGTCAGGGATCGAGCCCCAAGTAGCAAGCACCTGGCCCCCGATGTGCGCCCGCGCGTTGGGCTCGGCAGCAACCGTGCGGGGTAACAGGGTTGCCACAGCTGCACTTTGGCCTCTGCGAGCGTGCACCGCTCGGGATGGGAGCAGAAGCCCCCGCCACCGGTCCCGTACCGCGAAAGGGCCGCCGCCCAGTTCCTGGGCGGCGGCCCTCGGTCGTGTCTCCCTCCCGGGTCAGCGTCCGGGGCGCGGCGAAGCCTGGTTCAGGCCACCACCGAGATCAGCAGGGCCATCAGCAGGCCGCAGACGCTCACGATCGTCTGGATCGCCGTGTGTGACTTCGTGGCCTGGCCGAGCGACATCCCGAAGGACTCCTTGACCAGCCAGAAGCCCGCGTGGTTCACGTAGTTGAGACCGATCGAGCCTGCTCCGATCGCGACCACGAGCAGGGCCGTGTGCAGGCTGCTGCCGGTCGCCGCCAGGGGGGCCAGGATGCCCGTCGCCGCGACGATTCCCACGGTGGCCGAGCCTGTGGAGAACGACAGGAGCAGGGCCAGCAGCCAGCCCAGGATCAGGACGTTGATGTGCAGTCCCGAAGCGGCCGACTCGACGGCCTTGCCGATGCCCGAGTCCTCCAGGACCTGGTTGAACGCGCCGCCGCCCGCGATGATCAGCAGGATGCCCGCCACCGCCTTGAGGCTGTCCGTCAGGGACGACCGGATCGCGTCGGGTGTCATGTCGCTGCGGTAGCCGAGTGCGAACAGCGCGAAGAGGAAGCCCGCGAGCATGGCGATCACCGGCTCACCGGTGAAGGTCAGGACGTGGCGTACCGGGCTCGACTCGTCGTACACCAGCTCCGCGAGGGTGCGCAGCAGCATCAGCACCACCGGGACGAGGACGGCGGTCAGTGCCCAGCCGGTGCGGACCCTGTTCGTGGGGGGTGTGGAGCCCGGCGCCGCGGCGTCCGTGGCCTTGTCGGGCCTTTCCGGCCCGGTGAACTTCGCGA
This sequence comes from Streptomyces sp. NBC_01471, assembly GCF_041438865.1. Classification (NCBI taxonomy): domain Bacteria; kingdom Bacillati; phylum Actinomycetota; class Actinomycetes; order Kitasatosporales; family Streptomycetaceae; genus Streptomyces; species Streptomyces sp. NBC_01471. Next base: position 6,001,232 of record NZ_CP109450.1, on the reverse strand, counting down.
CGAGTTCCGGGTCGGGGTGGACGTCGAGGCGCGGCGCGATCCAGCGGCCGTACACCGGGCCGGCGATGATGATCGTCGGGATCGCGCAGATCAGGCCCACCACGATCGTGATGCCCAGGTTGGCGTGCAGGCCCTCCACCGCGACCAGCGGGCCGGGATGCGGTGCCACCATGCCGTGCAGGGTCGACAGCGCGGCGATCGCGGGGGTGGCGAGGAAGACGTACGGCGAGCCCTTGACCTGGTGGGTGTCCTGGAGGCGGCGGGCCACGCTGAAGATCAGCGGGAGCAGCACGATCAGCCCGATCTCGAAGAACATCGGGACACCGATGATGAACGCGGCGCCCGCCATGTACCAGGGCAGGGAGCGTTGCCCGGAGCGGTCGACGATCAGGCGGGCGATCTTGTCCGTGGCGCCCGACCCCGACAGCAGCCTGCCCAGCATCGCGCCGAAGGCCAGCGTCACGCCGACGTCGCCGAGGATGCCGCCCGCGCCCGACTCCAGTGACTCCGCGATCTTCTCGACGGGCTGGCCCGCGGCCAGGGCGACACCGATCGACACGGTCATCAGCGCCACGAAGGGGTGGAACCGCAACCGTGAGTTGATCAGCAGGATCAGCACGGCGATGGCTGCCGCCAGGATGATCAGCAGCGTCCAGGTGTGCCCCGTCACAGCCGGCCCCCGCGGGTGCGACGCGAACGGGCCCGTGGTCCGGGGCGCGGTATCTTCAGCAAGAGAACTCCTGGTGCGGCTCGTTGTGTCCCGGGCGGAAGCTATCCGGCGCCTGCCACTGCGCTCCAGGTTCTGCGCGCAACCCGCGAAACCCCTGATCCGCGCGTTCTGTGCGTTCTGTGCACCGGGACGACGCCGGTTACCGTCGACGGGGTGAGATTCTTCGAACCGGCCGGCCGGTGGGCGTCCGTGCGCCGGTCCTCCCACGGGCTGTCCTCCGCGCGCCTGCGGGGACGCGGGCGGCCGGGACTGGGACTGGGACTGCGGCTGCGGCTGCGGACCCAGGTTCTGCTGCTGCAGTGCGCGGTCGTCGCGGTGACCCTGGCGACGGCGTTCGGCGCCTTCGCGTACTCCAACGAGCACCGGCTCGTGCACGAGTACCAGCTGCGCGCGCTCGCGGTGGCCCGTACCGTCGCCGCTCAGCCCGCCGTCCGGCGCGGCGCGGCGCAGTACTCGGCGGCCAACACCCGGCCCGGCGGCGGGGCCGCGAGCACGCCGCGGGGGACGCTCGCCGCCGGGCCGGTCCAGACGGCGGCCGAGGCGGCCCGTACGCGGACGGGTTCGCTGTTCGTGGTGGTCACCGACGACCGGGGCATCAGACTGGCGCACCCGGAGCGGTCCCAGCTGGGCAGAGTGGTGAGCACCGACCCCAGCGGTGCGCTCTCCGGCCATGAGGTGCTGGCGCGGGACCGTGCGCATCTCGGTGACGAGGTGGTCGCGAAGGTCCCGGTGTACGCACCCGGCTCGCACCGGGTGGTCGGGGAGGCCAACGCGGGTGTGGCCGTCTCCGACGTGCGGGCGCAGCTGGTCCGCGTACTGCTGGGCGGTCTCGGCTGGCTGGTCGTCGCCCTGCTGCTCGGTGTCGGGGCTTCGGCTCTGCTGGCCCGCCGCTGGAAACGGCTGACGCTCGGCCTCGAACCGGAGGAGCTGGCCGGTCTGGTGCAGGAGCAGGAGGCCGTCCTGCACGGGATCGGCGAAGGGGTCCTCGCCGTCGACAACGGCGGGACAGTCACCGTGGTCAACGACGAGGCGCGCCGCCTGCTGGCGACCCCGGCCCGGCCCGGACGGCCCCTGGACTCACTGGGACTGACACCGCGGGTGCTGGACACGATCCGTACGCCCGTCGGCGGGCCGGTCATGGCGGCGGTCGGCGAACGCGTCCTGGTGCTCTCGGCACGCGCGGTCGAACGCGGCGGGCAGGATCTCGGCACGCTGCTGACCGTGCAGGACCGCACCGACGTCGAGTCACTGACCCGGCAGCTCGACGCGGTCCAGGCGATGAGTTCGGCGCTGCGTGCCCAGCGCCATGAGTTCGCCAACCGGCTGCATGTGATCTCCGCGCTGGTCCACGGCGGGCACCTCGCGGAGACGACCGAGTACATCGGCACGCTGCTCGGCACGGGCCCGCTGGGTGAGGCCCTGCCCGGTGTCGACGCGGTCCGCGACTCCTACGTACGGGCCTTCCTGGCCGCGAAGGCCGCCCAGGCGCGGGAGAGCGGGGTGACGCTGGTGATCGGCGGGGCGACCTGGGCCGACGGGACCGTGACGGCGCCGGTCGATGTCACCACCGTGTTCGGGAACCTTGTCGACAATGCGATCGATGCCGCCCGGCAGGGGGCCCGCTCCCCCGCCCTGGTCGAGGTCGAGCTGATGACCGAGGGCACCGCCCTCCTCATCACTGTGGCCGACAACGGCGACGGCGTGCCGCGTGAACCGGGCGGCGCCGCGTTCGACGACGTGTTCCGCGAGGGCATGTCGACGAAGGACCACACGTCGGCCGTCGGCGGCCGGGGCATCGGGCTGGCGCTGGCGCGGCAGATCGCGCGGGCCAGGGGTGGCGACGTCCATCTCGCGGAGCGCGGCGGGCCGCCTCCCTGGCCGTCCGGGCCGGATGCCGGGCCGGATGCCGGGCCGGATGCCGGGCCGGATGCCGGGTGCGGTGCCCCGCCCGGACCGGACGACACCGGACCGGATGACAGTGGACCGGACGACACCGGACCGGGCGACGCAGGACCGGACGACAGCGGGGCCGAGCAGGGACGGGTCTCCGGCGGTGCCGTGTTCGTGGCCCGGCTGCCGGGAGTCATGGAGTCAGGAGTGACCGGGTCCGGAGCGGTCGGGCCCGGAGCCGAGGACGAGGACGAGGATGGGCAGACCGATGACCGAACGTGAGCCGTTCTCCGTCCTGGTCGTCGACGACGACTTCCGGGTGGCCGGGATCCACGCGTCGCTGGTGGACGGCGTACCCGGTTTCCGGACCGCCACCACGGCGAACTCGGTCGGGGCCGCGCTTCGGGCCGCCTCCGACTGGCCCGTGGACCTGGCCCTGATCGACCTCTATCTGCCCGATGGTTCCGGCATCGACCTGCTGCGCGGTCTGGAGTGCGACGCCTTCGTCCTGAGCGCGGCCGCCGAGGGAGCGATGGTGCGGCGCGCGGTGTCGGCGGGAGCACTCGCCTATCTGGTCAAGCCGTTCACGCCGGAGCTGCTGGCCGAGAAGCTGCGCGGCTACGCCCGCTTCCGCCAGCTGACCGATGCGGAGATCGTCGACCAGGGCGCGGTCGAGAGTGCGTACGCGGCGCTGCGGAGTCCGTCCGGCAGCCGTACGGCCCGTCCCGCTGCCCGCACGGTGACCGGCGACGCGGTGCTCTCGGCGGTACGGGGTTCGGCGTCCCCGCTGTCGGCGGGAGAGGTCGGGGCACTCATCGGCGTCTCGCGCGCCACGGCGCAGCGCTACCTGGCCGGACTGGTCACGAGCGGGCTGCTGAAGATGAAGCTGCGCTACGGGGCGACCGGGCGCCCCGAGCAGGAGTACCGGATTCCGTGAGTGTCCGGAACGACGGCCCGCACGCGTGACGCGGCGGGAGGGGATGTGCGGGGCCGCTGCAACTCGGCGCCCCCGGCAGGGAGGTTGAGGCGGGGGCCGGCCGGGAGCGGAGCGGAGCGCTCAACGGGCTCGGCTCCCGGGGGTGTTGACCCCGGGAGCCGAGCCCGCGCGCCACCCGTCGCCGGTGGCCTGCGTCCGTCAGTGGCGTGCCGTCGGGGTTTCCGTGACGTCCGCCGAGTTGACCAGGATGTACCGGTGGTTGAACTGGACCGTGTAGTAGTGCTTGGCCCCGGTGACCACCTTCCCGCCCGTCGGGAAGAAGTCCGCGCTGCCGAGCGGCGGCTGGTCGGCCACATAGGCCTGGCCGACCGGGATCGAGTAGTTCTTCGCCGTCAGCGGAGCCTGCTTGGACGGGGAGAGGCCGGACGGGTACTCGGACGCGTCCGGGTACGCCGTGCCGTACACCGGGGCGGCGGTGGTGCCGGCCGGCTTGATGATCCGTGCGCCCGGGGCGGGCGAGGTGTTGCTGCCGCCGGGGTTGTGGATCCAGCCCTTCTGGCCGTCGTACCAGATCGCCGTCCAGTCACCCTGCTGTCCGGCGACGACGAACTGCTGCCCGGCCTGGACCGTGACGCTCCAGTCGCTGACGCTGTCGGTGCCGCCCTTGGCCCCGGCGTCCGGGTGGACGACCGGGTCGAGGATCAGCGGGGCGTCGTCGCTCGGTGCGCTGCGTACGAACAGGGCACTCGACGGCGTGGTCACCGGTGTGCAGGTGGTCACCTCACCCGTCGGGTCGTCAGCGGGGCAGACCGTGTACGTCTGCTTGTTCTCGCTGAATCCGGGGGTGATGGTCACGGCGGACCCGACCGGGCCCACACCGTGGGCGCCGAGGTCGAACGGGGCGCCGATCAGCTGCATGAAGCGCGTCCAGTCCCAGCCGTCGGCCGGGTCCCAGTGCATGCCGGACAGGGTGGCGTCCGACGGACCGGGCACGTTGTCGTGGCCGAGGATGTGCTGCCGGTCGAGCGGGATGTCGTACCGGGCGGCCAGGTACTTCACCAGCTCGGCCGTCTGCTCGTAGGCGGCCGTCGTGTACCAGTCCGCGCCGTGTGCCGAGAAGCCCTCGTGCTCGATCTGGACCGCGTGCAGGTTGCTGTCGTAGTTGCCGTCACCGAACGCGACGTCCTTGTTGGCCACCATCTGGGTGACCGCACCGTCCGACGACCGCATCACGTACTGCGCCGAGGCGCCGCCCGGGGTCTGGAAGGTCTTGATCGCGTCGTCGTACGCACCCTCCGTGGTGTGGATGATGATCTGGGTGATCTTTATGCCGTTGGCGGGGCGGTCGGACACCTGGCCGTTGGACGGGTCCGCGGCGACGAACTGGCAGTTCATCGACTGCGGGCACTCGGCCTGCGGGGACGCGGTGTCCTTGAGCCGGAGCTTGGTCAGCTGGCCGGTGACCGGCTTCGCCGACGGCACGGCCCGCATCGTGACCGCGGCGGTGTGCCCGGCGGGTGCTGCGGCGGCCTTCGATCCGGTGGCAGTCTTCGATCCGGCAGTCTTCGATCCGGCAGCGGCCTTGGCGTCCTGCCTGGCGCCCGACGCGATGGTGGCGAACACGTCATGGACGTACGACGTCGCCGCCTTCCGGTCCGACATCCGGCTGTACTTGGCGATCGCCGCGGTCCACTGCGACGGGTCGGCGGACGTGCTGCCGGTGAGCTGCTTCTGGTACGAGGCGAGCAGGGCGGCCCCGCCCCGGATGTTGTCCTTCTGGTTGTGCTGGAGCTGGTCCGCCGGAATGCCGGTCAGCTTCGCCGCCGCCCGCAGGGTGTGCAGTTCGGGGTGGCCGGTGAACGACGTGAGGTCGGAGCGGCCGGATGCGCCGGCCGAACCGTCCGCCACCATCTCCGATGTCACATCAGTGAGGTTCATCAGGCCCCAGCCACCGGTGTTGCTGTAGCCGGTGTGCTGCTGCCAGCCGGATTCCTCGTGCGCCACGCCCTGGAGGACGGAGACCGGAACCTTGAACTCCGCAGCGGCGGCCGTGAAGTCGGCCTGTGCGGACGGCTGCTTCGCGTCGTCCTCGTTTCCCGCCTGGGCGATGGCAGGCAGGAAAGCAAAGGCTCCTGCGGCCAGGGCGCCGCTGAGGACGGCCGCCGGTAGCCAGCGCTTCCCTTTTCTCTTGTGCAAGGGTGTTTCCTTCCGTGCAACTGACCCCGGAGCGCCCGCGGCAGGACGTCTGTCGCTTCGCCCTGCGGACGCCGGGGATGGTGGGGGGTGGCGCGCGGGGTCCGCTCGCGCACACCGAGGTGGGTGGGGCCTCCTGAGTGGAGACGGCCCCCGGTGTCCCGGCGCCATCTGATCATTCAGTTTGTCAGTTTCACGTGACGGGGTGAAGAACCCGAGCCGTTCCCCCAGCAAAGATTCACGCAGGCTACGGATGCGGAGGCCCCGGTTTCGCGGCCCGCCGGGGGCCGGGGCGGCCGGCCGGTAGGTTGGCGAGGTGACGACCGAACAGATTCCCGCCGGTGGCGTCGTGGTGGCTCCCGACGAGATCGACGCACGGTGGGCGGCCTGCTGGCACCCCCGGGACGTGGCCGCGCGTCTCACCGGGGTCACCGCGCCCTGGTACGTCGCGGCGGGCTGGGCGCTGGACCTGTTCCGGGGTGAGCAGAGCCGGGAGCACGACGACATCGAAATCGCGGTCCCGGCGGCCCGCTTCCCCGAGATCCGCGCCCGCCTCACCGGCGGGCCGGAGGCCGGAGCCCGTTTCGAGTTCGACGCGGTGGGGTCCGGGCACATCTGGGAAGCCGCCCCGGCCGAGGTTCTGGCCGTGACGCATCAGACCTGGCTGCGGGACCGGGCCACCGGGACATACCTGCTCGACGTCTTCCGAGAGCCCCACGACGGGGACGTCTGGATCTGCCGCCGCGATCCGGCGATCCGGCTGCCGTACACCTCGGTCATCCGGCGGACGGCGAGTGGTATCCCGTACCTCGCACCGGAGTTGGTGCTGCTCTTCAAGGCCGCGCGCACCCGTCCCAAGGACCAGCGGGACTTCGCCGCCACGCTCCCCCTGCTGTCCGCCGCCGAACGGGCCGCGCTGGCCGGGTTCCTGGCCCGGGCACACCCGGGGCACGGCTGGCTGACGGCGCTGCGGTAGCCGGCTCCGCCGCCCGGGGTCCGGGATCCGGGGTCCGGGCGTGGACGCCACCGGGCGACCCGGCCACCGTAGGCTGCCCGGATGTCTTCCGTACTCGTTCTCGGTATTGATCCGCAGGGGGTGCCCGGCCTCGACGGGGACGGCCTCCGTGCGCTCCTCGACGGTGAGCTGGCCCGCTTCGGTGAGCTCGGCATCGATGCGTCCATGGCACTCATCGCGCTCGACGGGTCGGCCGGACCGGCGATGGTCTCCGCGCTGTCCGGACGGGCGTGGGACGTGGTGGTCGTCGGAGGCGGCATCCGTAAGCCGGAGGTGCTCCTGGAACTGTTCGAGCAGGCGGTGAATCTGGTCCGGCAGCACGCACCGCAGGCCGCCATCGCGTTCAACACCAGTGGCGGCGACAGCGTCGAGGCCGCCCAGCGATGGCTGTGAGGACACGGCCGAGCCCGGTGACGTCCGGCAGTGCCGAGCCCGGTGACGTTCGACAGTCCGGCGGCTCGGCACCATTACCCCCGACGTAATCGACCCCTTCGCGCCCGCACGGCAGGCTGAGGCCAACCGAAGCCCGGGAGGCGCACTCCTTCGGGGTTCGGAGCCCATCGCCCGTACGACCTGCCGGAGGCTGATCCACCATGTCTGTGCACGAGACCGCTGTCGCCCGTTACTTCGAGGCGTGGAACGCCGCCGGGCGCCCCGGGGAGATCGCCAAGGCCGTGGCCGCCGCCTGGAGTGAGGACGGCAGCTATACCGACCCGGTGGCCGACGTCACCGGGCACGAGGGCATCGCGGCCGTGATCGCGGCGGCCGGAGTACAGTTCCCCGGCTTCGAGTTCCGGCAGACCGGGACCGTCGACGGCCACCACGGCATCGCCCGCTTCGGCTGGGAGCTGGTGTCCCTCGCCGACGGCTCGGCGCCCGTCGCCGGGTCCGATGTGATCGCGCTCGCCGAGGACGGCCGCATCCGTACGGTGTACGGCTTCCTGGACCGCGTTCCCGCCGCCTGAGGGCCTGCCCCGATCTGCCCCGGCCCGGCGGCATCGGGCCGGGGGTGTCCGGGCCGTCGGGTGTCCGGGGCGAGGGGTGTCCGGCCGTCGCGGCCGTCGGCGGCCGGCCCAGCGGTCCGATCGCGCCGATGCGAGGCAGAATGGCGTTATGCCTGAATTGCCGGAGGTCGAGTCCCTCACCCGGTTCCTGGGCGAGCACGTCGTCGGCCGCACCGTCGCCCGTGTCCACCCGGTGGCCGTCCACGCGCTCAAGACCTACGACCCGCCCCTCACCGTGCTCGAAGGGCAATCGTTCGACAGTGTGACCAGGCACGGCAAGTTCCTCGACCTCGGGATCGGCGGAGTGCATCTGGTCATGCATCTCGCCAGGGCGGGCTGGGTCCGCTGGAGCGACCGTCTGCCGGACGCGCCACCCCGCCCGGGCAAGGGCCCGCTGGCGCTCCGTGTCCGGCTGACCGAGCCCGAGGGCGCGGGGTTCGACGTCACCGAGGCCGGTACCCAGAAGCGGCTGGCGGTCTACGTCGTCCGGGATCCGCTGGAGGTGCCCGGCATCGCCCGCCTGGGGCCCGACCCCCTCGCCGACTCCTTCACGCCGGCCGCCTTCACCGGCCTGCTGGAGGGAGAGCGCCGCCAGATCAAGGGCGTGCTGCGCGACCAGAGTGTGATCGCCGGGATCGGCAACGCGTACTCGGACGAGATCCTGCACGCCGCCCGGATGTCGCCGTTCCGGCTGGCCGCCAAGCTCTCCGAGGAGGAGGTGGCCGTGCTGTACGCGACGATCGGGACGACGCTCGGCGAGGCGGTCGAACGGTCCCGGGGGCTGGCCCTGCGCAATCTCAAGGCGGAGAAGAAGAGCGGGCTGCGCGTGCACGGGCGCGCGGGAGAGCCGTGCCCCGTCTGCGGGGACACGATCCGCGAGGTCTCCTTCGCGGACTCCTCGATGCAGTACTGCCCCACCTGCCAGACAGGCGGCAGAATCCTGGCGGACCGGCGGATGTCGCGGCTGCTGAAGTAGCCACCGTGACACCGGGCCGCGTCCCCAGGGCTGCGGCCCGGCCCTCAGACCCTGTCCGGACAGGACCTAGGCTGACGGGTCCACGTTCTTCACCACCGCAGTCCGGGACCCCGCAGCCCGTGAACGTGCGGTGGTGAACGCGCGGCCCTGAACCCCAGCCGCCGAACCTCAGCCGTCGAACCCCTGGTGCACCTCGTGACTGAAGCCTCCGCCGTACTCGCCCAACTGGAGTCCGTAGGGCCGTACTTCACCGTTCAACACGGCGAGCGGCCCGATCCGGAAGGGTTCAGGACCCTGTCGGATCTGTACGGAACGGACGGCGCCGACGCCCCCGACGGCGACGGCACGGGCGGTCCGCTCGGTGCGTATGTGCGGCTGTACGCCCGGCGGATGGGGACCGACCAGCTCCGGGTGGCCGCTTCCACCCTTCAGCTGGGTCTCGCCTCCCGCCTCTGGTCGGTCGCGCTCGGCGCGGCCGTTCTCGCCGGGCGCCTGCCGGACCTGGCCCCGGACCGGCTGCGGGTGCGTCTCACCGGCGAGGGGCCGCTCGAACTGTGGCTGCCCGAACCGGTACTCGCACCGCAGGGGCCACAGCAGGACCACCCGGCCGGTGCCGTAGTCGCGGCGGTGGGCCTCGCCCATCTGCGGCCGTTCCACACGGTCCTGCGGGCCCGGTATGGCCTCTCGCCGCACACGCTGCGGGGCAACGCAGCGTCCGCCCTGGTCGGAGCGGTGCGCGTACTGAACGGCAGGCGGCCCGACGCCGAGGCGCGGACCACCTCGCTGGCGGCTGCCGTGCTGGAGAGCGAACCCCTCGCCGGCAGCGGCGATTTCATCGTCGAGGAGGGGCTGGGCTTCGCGTTCCTGCGCAACAACTGCTGCCTCTACTACCGGATTCCGGGCGGCGGCCTCTGCGGCGACTGTGTCCTGCGGCATCCGCCCAACAGCCGGCCCGCCCGGTAGGCCGGCAGCCGCTCTCACCCTCACCTGCCCTCACCGACGACCCACACGGCAAGAGATTTCTGCAACTTGCAGGAAACTTTTGCGCAAACTCTTGAAGTGCTCATGCCTTACCGGCAGGCTCCTCTGCGTCTCCCCCCAAGGCGGTCGGCCGCACGCGGCCGCCCCGGGACACCGCACTGCCCGCACGACGAAGGAGCCGCAACGATGCGCAACCGTCTGATCGGCGTGTCCATGGCCGGGGTCATGGCTGCCGGCGGTCTGCTCGCCCTCACCCCCTGGCAGGCGCAGGCCGCGCCTCCCGGCGACCGGACCGTCACCGCAACCCTCTTCGAGCGTCCGTACACGGACGTCGGCAAGATCTGCACGGACTCGCTCGGCCCGGCCGGTTACGGGTACGTCGAGGTGTCACCCGCCACCGAGCACATCGCCGGGCCGCAGTGGTGGACCTCGTACCAGCCCGTGAGTTACCGGATCGCCGGACGCCTCGGGGACGCGGACGCGTTCCAGTCCATGGTGAGCGCGTGCCACGCGGCGGGTGTCAAGGTGATCGCCGACGCGGTGATCAACCACATGTCGTCCGGTTCCGGCACCGGGACCGGCGGCACGCAGTACAGCAAGTACACCTACCCGGGGACCTACGGCGACGCGGATTTCCACACCTGCCGCAAGGACATCACCGACTACACCAACCGTGAGAACGTCCAGACCTGCGAACTGGTCGGGCTGGCCGACCTCGACACAGGCAGCGACTACGTGCGGTCCACCATCGCGGCCTACCTCACCGGACTGCGGAAGACGGGCGTCGACGGGTTCCGTATCGACGCGGCGAAGCACATGGCCGCCGCCGACATGCAGGGCATCAAGAGCAAGATGGCCGACCCCGGGTTCTGGGTCTCCGAGGTCATCTACGGCAGCGGCGAGGCGGTGCAGCCCGAGGAGTACACGGGTCTCGGCGACGTCGACGAGTTCCGCTACGGCACCCACCTCAAGAGCGCCTTCCAGGGAGGCGACCTCGGCGGTCTGCAGAACGTCTCCGACGGAAAGCTGGCCGGCGACAAGGCCACCACGTTCGTCGACAACTGGGACACCGAGCGCAACGGTTCGACACTCAGCTACAAGGACGGCGACACCTACAAGCTCGCCAACGCCTTCATGCTGGCGCACCCCTACGGCTCGCCGAACGTCTTCTCCGGCTACGAGTGGTCCGACAAGGACGCGGGACCGCCCAGCGGCAGCGACGGCTGGACCAATATGCACGCCGACCCCGAGATCACCGGAATGGTCGGATTCCACAACGCCGTTGGCGACGCGGCAGTCACCGACTGGTGGTCGCAGGGCAGCGCCATCGCCTTCGGACGCGGCGCCAAGGGCTTCGTCGCCCTCAACAACGGTGACGGCGACCTCCAGCAGACGTTCGCCACGTCACTGCCCGGCGGCACGTACTGCAACGTCGCCAAGGCGACACCGGACAACTGCGCGGGCAACACCGTGACGGTCGGCGACGACGGCAAGGTCACCGCGACGGTCCCGGCCAAGGGCGTGCTCGCCCTGGACACCGCCGCCACGTCGTAGGCCACAACAGGGCGGCGCGACCGGTGCGGCATGAGCGGCCGGGGCGCCGCCTCCGTCGCCGCCTTCGTCCAGAGACCGGCCAGGGGCCAGGGGCTGGGGAGCCGGCAGTCCGCTCATGTACTGTTGCCCCTCCCCACGCCCGTGGACCGTACCGAGGAGGTGAGCCCCATTACCGCTGCAGCAGGCCGGGCGCTCCCCCTCACGACCGTACGGTTCATCTGACCCCAGGTGACCGAGGGAGCCCCACAGGTATCCCGAAAGGCTCACATGCCGGTCCCACCGTCACATCAGTCACCACCGTCACATCAGTCACCGCTGTCACACCAGTCACCGCTGTCACACCAATTGCCTCTGCCGCTCTCCGCCGTCGTCACCCGGCTGCGGGCCGCGGGCTGTGTCTTCGCCGAGGACGAGGCGGAGCTCCTTGTCTCCGCCTCGTGCGACTCCGCCGAGCTGGCCGCCATGGTCGACCGCCGTGTCGCGGGTCTCCCGCTCGAACACGTGCTGGGCTGGGCCGAGTTCTGCGGCCTGCGCATCGCTGTGGACGCCGGTGTCTTCGTACCCCGCCGGCGCACCGAGTTCCTGGTCGAGCAGGCCGTCGCCCTCGCTCCGCCGCGGGCCGTCGTGGTCGACCTGTGCTGCGGCTCCGGGGCCCTGGGCGCCGCGCTCGCCTCCGCGCTGGACGGAGCCGAGCTGCACGCGGCCGATGTCGACCCCGCCGCGGTGCGCTGCGCCCGCCGCAACGTCGGCGGTGCCGGGGGGCGGGTGTACGAGGGCGATCTGTACGGCCCGCTGCCGCGATCACTGCGCGGACGCGTCGACATCCTGCTGGCCAATGTGCCGTACGTCCCCACCGAGGAGATCGAACTGCTGCCCGCCGAGGCCCGGGTGCACGAGGCGCGCCTCGCGCTCGACGGTGGTGCGGACGGCCTCGACGTACTGCGGCGGGTCACCGCGGCCGCGCTGCCCTGGCTGGCGCCGGGCGGGCACCTGCTGTTCGAGACGAGTGAACGGCAGGCGCCCGCGGCCGTACGGACGGTCACCCGGGACGGGTTGTCCGCGCGGGTGGCCGGCTGCGCGGAGCGGTACGCCACGGTGGTCATCGGAACGCGCGAGACCGGCTCACGCGAGATCGGGACCCGCGAGATCGGGACCAGCGGCGCCCGCTGATGGGCGGGCCGGGGTGCGGGGCCCGGATCCGCGTCCCGGGCCCCGCTCGGCAGGTCGGTTCTCCTGGTGGGACGGGGTGCTCAGCGCCCGAAGCGGATCAGGACGCGGACCATCCGGCAGGTGGCGTCGGACGGCGGGTGGATGCCCGCGAGGGCGGCTGTGGAGCGTATCTTCCGGTTCGGTGCCTGATCGGGACGGTAGACACCGGTGTCGAGCAGGGCGATGGCCAGGCGCATCGCCTTCAGCCTGCGGTTGTGCGAGACGTACCAGTCACGTGGCTTTCCTGCGGGCAGCGGCTTCTTGACCAGGGACTCCGTCGGGAACACGGCTACGGCCATCGGCGACCTCCAGATGCTGGTGACGGGGCCCTCGCGGACCCTCACGAACTGCCTCCATTTTACTGCCGGGCACTGACAGAAGACCTGGCCAGAAGGGGTCCGGACCGCCTCTCACGTACCTTTGGCCCCATGGAGATCTGGATCAATCCCGCGTGCTCGAAGTGCCGGAGCGCGGTGGCCCTGCTGGACGCGGAAGGTGCTTCGTACACCGTCCGCAGGTACCTGGAGGACGTGCCGGGTGAGGACGAGATCCGGGCGGTGCTCGGCCGGCTCGGGCTCGAACCGTGGGACATCACCCGGACCCAGGAGCCGGACGCGAAGGCGCTCGGGCTGAAGGAGTGGCCGCGCGACGCTGAGGCGCGGGACCGGTGGATCACCGCGCTCGCCGGGCATCCGAAGCTGATCCAGCGGCCCGTCATCACGGCGGACGACGGCACGGCGGTGGTGGCGCGTACGGAGGAAGCCGTACGGGACGCTCTCGGACGGTGAGTTCCCCGGCCCACCGGGCGGCGCGGTCAGCGGTGCGGTGACCGGGCGCCGCGGAGCGCCGTCCGGTCAGTCGTCTCCCTGCCTCCGCCCGGCCAGTTGCCTCTCCGCCTCGGCCAGGATCTCGGTCAGCCGCAGACCGAACCGCACGTCGCACGGGTGCGGTTCACCGGTCCTTACGGCCGCGAGCAGCGCGTCGACCGCTGCGGCGAACGGCGCCCCCGCACCGCCGCCACGGCCCTCCGGCAGCACCGCCACCCCGTGGGCGCCGCGGAACTCGACGGTCGCGCCGGCCGCTGCGGCGGGGGCGCTCAGGCTGAGCGTCGCCGAACTGGAAGCGCCCGAGGTGTGGCGCAGGGCGAGGTGGACGGTGTCCTCGGCGCCACCGGCCGCGGTGACCTCCGTCGCGTCCCCGAGCACCGGCAGCAGAACGGAGAGCGCGTGCGGCCCCACGTCCCACAGCCCGCCCTTCTCCCTGCGCCACGGGGACGCCGCGTACGGGCTGTCCGCTCCGGGTGAGAAGAGCGCTCCGAGCCACTCCGCCCGGCCGGTGAACCAGCCTTCCGTCGCGGCCTGTCGGGCGGTCCACGCGGCCACCCCGGGGGTGAAGCGCAGCGTGCAGAAGACCACGGACGCGACGCCGGAGCGCTCGGCTGCGGCCACGACCTCGTGCGCGCCGGCGACCGTCGTGGCGACCGGTTTGTCGAGCAGCAGATGGCATCCGGCCGCCGCGGCACGGGCCGCGAGCGGTGCCTGGATGTCCGGCGGCAGAGCGACCGCGACCGCGTCGCTCGCCGCGAACAGCGCGTCCGCATCGTCGTACGCGGTCGTCCCGTGCTCGGCGGCGAGCGCGGCCGCCGCCTCGGGCCGTCTGCCCCAGACCCCGCTGAACTCGATGTCCGGGTGGGCGGCGAGCGCCGGTGCGTGGGTGGACCGCGCCCAGGGGCCGGTGCCGAGCAGACCGATGCGCGGCTTCGTACGGGATGGTTTCGTCATACCGAACAGTGTCGGCCACCGGATCCGAGCACGGGGGTGCGCCGCTCCAGCGCGGTCCCACGGGGGGCGTCCGCCGCACCGGCCGGTGCCTCCTGGTCCGTTCCTTTGCCGGCAGCCCCTGCTGCTGCCCCGCCGCATCTGGTTCAATGGGCACATGGCCCGCCATCAGAACACCTCGACCGGTCGCTTCGACCTCGAACCGTTCTGGCCGTCCCGTCAGCATCACGACTTCGACCGAGTGTGTTGCCGTGCGACACAGGCGCCGGCCCTCTAACGCCTCTCCGTTTCGAAGCCTTCGGCCGGCGCGCACGACGTACGTCCCTCGACGACCTCTCCGCGCGAAAGAGCTGACCACTCATGGCTGACACCCGTTCCTTCTCCGCCGCGACCGCATCGACCACCACGCCTCTCCCTTCCCACCGGCACCGGCTGCGGTCCGTGGACCGTGACGAGGTGGTCCCGGTCGCGGACTTCCTGCCGCCGGGGGCCACCTGGCTGCCCGCGCCCCAGCACACCCTGCCCACCGTGCCGGGCCAGCCGCCGATGATCGGCTATCTGGTGCTCGTGCCCGCCGACCACCGGCCGGGTGCGGTACCGGCCCCCGCCGCTCCCGAGGGGGCGGTGCAGATCGACAGCGAACAGCGCACCGCTTCGGTGGACGGCCGGGCGCTGGATCTGACGTATCTGGAGTTCGAGCTGCTCGCGCATCTCGTCGCGCACCCCCACCGCGTGCACAGCCGCGATCAGTTGGTGACCACCGTGTGGGGGTACGGGCATGTGGGCGACGGCCGGACCGTCGATGTCCATGTGGCCCGGCTGCGCCGCAAGCTGGGCGCCGAGCACCGGCACACGATCCGTACGGTACGACGCGTCGGGTACAAGTACGCGCCCTGATGCGCACGGAGCGCCCTCCCCGGCTGTCCCCACGGCCCGGGAGGGCGCCGCGCTGTCGTGTCCGGTCGCGTGCGGTCGTGCGCGTACGGTCGGATGCCTGCCGGGGACCGTCGGCGCAGCGTCGTGAGCGAGGCCGGGCAACCGGGAAAGCCCCCTGGGCGTAAGCCAGTTGCGCTCGCCCAGCAGTGTCAGCACGGCGGGCAGCAGCACCATCCGCACCACGGTCGCGTCCAGCGGGACCGCCACCGCGAGGCCGGCGCCCCGCCCATCTGCCGCGTGTCCTGCGTCGAGAGGGAGCCGGAGACCGAGAACACCGCGACCATGGTCACGGCTGCGCCGGTCACCGCGCCGGAGCCGTAGGGCGAGAGGCGCGGGGTGGTGCCAGGTACACCCCGGGCCGGGTGCGGAACCCAGTGTGGCGGCAACCGGTCGCCGCCACACTGGTGTCCAGGCCGGCGGTCACCCGGCCAGGGACGAGAGGGACGTCAATGATTGCGACGAAGGCACGCGACGCGGGGGTGGCGGCCGTACGGGGCCTGGCGCTGGCCGGGATGTCGCTCATCGGCTCGATCACGCTCTTCACGCTGGCAGTCACATCGATCGCGCTGATCCCGGCCGGGGTCGGTGTCTTCACCACACCGGCGCTGCTGGACCTGGTCCGCTCGCACGCCGACCGGCGCAGGCTGCTGGCGGCCAAGTGGGCGGGTGTCCGCATTCCGGTGGCGCGCCGGCCGCACCCGCGGTACCCGAGGTCCGGCCTGGCCGGTCAGGTGGAGCGCTGCGCGGTGCTGGTGAAGTCCCCCGCGACCTGGCGCGACATACGCTGGCTGCTGGTCGACATGACGGCGGGCACGATCACCGCGCTGCTGCCGCTGTCGCTGCTCGCCGAGGGGCTCTTCGGCATCCTGCTGCTGCTCGGTTTGTGGAAGCCGGTCGTCCGGGCGGGCGGCGGGTACTGGTACGAGTTCGTCCGGGTCGACAGCTGGACCACCGCGGCGTGCGCGGCCCTGGTCGGCGTCTGCTGGCTCGCGGTCGGGCTGCGTTTCGGACCGGCTCTGATCCGCGGCCACTTCACCCTCACCGGGGCGGCGCTGGCCCCCACCAGGGAGGCCCGGCTGGGCGAGCGGATCGACCGGCTCACCGAGACCCGGCACGACGCCGTGGACAGCTCGGCCGCCGAACTGCGCCGCATCGAGCGCGATCTGCACGACGGCGCGCAGGCCAGGCTAGTGGCGATGGGCATGAATCTGTCCACCATCGAGATGCTCATCGAGAAGGACCCGGCGCAGGCGAAGAGGATGCTGTCGATGGCCCGCGAGTCGTCGGCGGAAGCCCTCACGGAGCTGCGGGACCTGGTGCGCGGTATCCACCCACCGGTACTCGCCGAGCGCGGACTCGGCGACGCGGTCAGGGCCCTGGCCCTGCGGCTGCCGGTGTCGGCCGAGGTCGAGGTGGACATGGCGGGCCGCACGGAGGCCCCGGTCGAGTCGGCGGCGTACTTCGCGGTCAGTGAAGTCCTGACGAACGCCGTCAAGCACGCGGGGGCGGACCGGATCTGGGTCGACATCCACCATGCCGGTGGGATGCTGCGGATGTCGGTCACCGACGACGGCCGCGGGGGTGCGTCGGCGGACAAGGGTTCGGGGCTGAGCGGAATCGAACGCAGGCTGGGTACATTCGACGGCGTACTGGCCGTCAACAGCCCCGTGGGCGGCCCGACCATGGTGACGATGGAGATTCCGTGCGCGTTGTCCTCGCCGAAGACCTCTTCCTTCTGAGAGACGGCCTGGTCCGGATGCTGGAGGCGTACGACTTCGAGATCGCCGCAGCGGTCGAGACCGGACCCGAACTGACGCGGGCCTTCGCCGAATTGCAGCCGGACGTCGCCGTGGTCGACGTCCGGCTGCCGCCGTCCCACACGGACGAGGGCCTCCAGTGCGCGCTCGCCGCCCGCCGTGCCCGCCCCGGGCTGCCGGTCCTGGTCCTGTCGCAGCACGTGGAGCAGTTGTACGCGCGTGAGCTGCTGGCGGACGGCACGGGCGGGGTGGGATACCTGCTGAAGGACCGGGTGTTCGACGCCGACCAGTTCATCGACGCGGTACGCCGGGTGGCGGCGGGCGGCACCGCGATGGACCCGCAGGTGATCCAGCAGCTGCTGTCGCGGCGCTCCCGGGACAAGCCGGTGGGCAGCCTCACCCCGCGCGAGCTGGAGGTCATGGAGCTGATGGCGCAGGGGCGTTCCAATGCCGCCATCGCGGGCCAGCTCGTGGTGACGGAGCGGGCGGTGGCGAAGCACACGTCGAACATCTTCGGCAAGCTGGGCCTGCCGGTGTCGGACGACGACAACCGGCGGGTGCTCGCAGTGCTCGCCTATCTCGACCGGGGGTAGGGCCGCCTGTCTCGACCGGGCCGCCGCCGATCCCTACCGCTGCCGCCGGGCGACCCGTACTCCGGTGACTCCCAGCAGCCCGGCCAGCGGGACCCGGGCCGACGTCTGGTCCGGGTCCACCGCGAAGTCGCCGGCCCGCAGCAGATCGAGCAGGCGCTCGGCCAGGGGCATGACCATGTGCCGTCCCCAGCAGCGCTCGTTGGCGTGGCCGAAGGGGAGATATCCCGGGTGGTCGTCGGGGTCGGCCCCGGCCCACCGGTCCGGGCGGAACGTGTCGGGGTCCTCCCAGATCGCGGGAGAGCGGTGGGTCAGCAGGGGCAGCATCAGCACGTCGTCGCGCTCGCCGATCCGCTCGTCCAGCGCGGCGAACTCCGGGGACGCCACCCGCAGCAGGTTCCAGGACGGCGGCAGCAGCCGGAGGGTCTCCAGCAGGATGTCCCGGTTGGACACGTCGTCGCCGAAGGGCGAGCCGAGCCAGAGGGCGTTGGCGACGAGCGTGGACACCGTGAAGCAGACGGGCGCCGCCGCACGCCGGTACATGCCCATGGCGTGGCGCCGCTCCGCGTAGGTCCCGGCTTCCGCGGTGAGCGCGGCCAGACGGGAGACCGGCGCACCGGGGCCCGGACTGCCGGGCAGCGCGGCGCCCGTTCCGATGACGGTCCAGGTCATCGCGGTCGTCCACTCAAGCCTGCGGTCCATGAGGACGCGGTACCGGCGGGGATCGGAACCGAAAACGAGATCCCGCAGATAAGCATGGCCGACCTGCGGCCATTCTCCGGAGAGATCGACCTTTTCCGGATCCGTCTTTTTCAGTGCGACTTTGACATCCTGGGAAACAGCACGCATGAGCGCGGACGATTCCGGACGCGTGATGGACCGTCCTTTGAGCGGCTTGAATGTGGGCCGTTCGAATTCATTGGCCGGTCTGCTGCGCAGTATTTCGTCGATCAGTTCGGGCCCTGCGACGCCCACGGTTCCGGGATCCAGACGAAATGCGTCCGCGCCGCGGTGCGTGCGCAGCAGATCGTCGATTCTCGGTGTGAAGACCGTGGTCCGGGCACCCCTGTCCGTACCGGAAATGTTCATCGGAGATCTCCCAGAGCAAGAGGCCCGGCGCCCGGCGGGACCGCTGAACGGTCCCACCGGGAACGGGGTGAACAATTCGCAGGTCAGTACCAGATGTACCAGGCGTACGACTTCAGGCTCTTCTCGGGCCTGATCTTGTTCTTGATGGAATGAATGAGCTTCATGACAGCACCTCCGATTGACGGCGAACTGACCGAGCCGGACATAAAGACCCGGCGGCAGAAGTGAAACCCAGCAGAAAAGGTACGTCAATGTAATGCAGATCACGCACCGGTCGGCCACTTTACATGTTTCATCGGCCACGTACCCCGAACAACGGCTGACAGAACGAAATCAGCCCGTTTAGGACCGCCGTGATACCCAGATCCGCAGGCCGCCAATCCTGGAGTCGGGCGGGCCGAAAGGTGGAACCGGGCCCCTTTTGCGCAGACATACCTGTGCGCCCCATTGCTCCGCATCCTCCGCGTCATTACCGTGCGCATCGCACGCATCTGTCATCGCACGGACCGTCAGCAGCAGTGACGCGCAACACGAGGAGTGCCGATGCACGAGCTGTCCAGACGTACCCTGCTCAGCACCGCGGGCGTGATCGGCGCCGGGGCCGTGATCGGCGCGCAGACCCCGGCCGCAGCGGCCGGCGGACCGGCCGCCCCCCTCCGGAGCCTCTCCGCCGCCGCACCGGAGCCACTCGACGCCGGACCGGCCCGCGCGGCGCTGAAGCGTCTGCTGCCTTCGCACGCCGACCAGTTCACCCTCACGCCCCTCACCGGCAGGGAACGCTTCCGGGTCACCGGCTCCGCGGGCCGGATCGAGGTCGCCGCCACCGGCCCGGCCGTGGCACTGACCGGCGTCCACTGGTACCTCAAGTACGTCTGCCGGGCGCACATCTCGTGGAACACCTCGCAGCTCGACCTTCCCCGGCGGCTGCCCGCCCCCGGCAGGGCCGTCCAGCAGTCGGCGACCGTCCCGCACCGCTTCGCGCTCAACGACACCCACGACGGCTACACCGCGCCGTACGCGGACTGGCCGCACTGGGAGCGGACGATCGACGTCCTGGCCCTGCACGGCTGCAACGAAGTCCTCATCACGACCGGTCAGGAAGCCGTCTACCACCGGCTGCTCCAGGACTTCGGGTACTCGGACACCGAGGCCCGCACCTGGCTGCCCGCCCCCTCCCACCAGCCGTGGTGGCTCCTCCAGAACATGAGCGGGTACGGCGGCCCGCTGTCCACCGCGCTGATCGACCGGCGTGCGGCGCTGGGCCGGCGGATCGCCGACCGGCTGCGCGAGCTGGGCATGCACCCGGTGTTCCCCGGCTACTTCGGGACCGTCCCGGACGGGTTCCCCGACCGCAACCCCGGCGCCGACGTCGTCCCGCAGGGCACCTGGAACGGGCTGCGGCGCCCCGACTGGCTCGACCCGAGGTCCGAGGTGTTCGACCGGGTCGCCGCGGCCTTCTACCGGCACCAGTCCGAACTCCTGGGCGATGCCGCCCACTTCAAGATGGACCTGCTCCATGAGGGCGGCACCCCGGGCGACGTCCCGGTCGCGGACGCCGCCCGCGCCGTCGAGACCTCGCTGCACACCGCACACCCCGACGCGACCTGGGTCATCCTCGGCTGGGGCGTCAACCCGCGCGCCGAGTTGCTCCGGGCGGTCGACACCGACCGGGTGCTGATCGTCGACGGACTCTCCGACATCGACACCGTCACCGACCGCGAGAAGGACTGGGGCGGCGTCCCGTACGCCTTCGGTTCGATCCCCGACTTCGGCGGCCGTACGACCATCGGCGCCGACACCGACCGCTGGACGGCGAAGTTCACGGCCTGGCGCGACAAGCCGGGCAGCGCGCTGGCCGGCACCGCGTACATGCCCGAGGCCGCCGAGCGCGATCCGGCCGCCTTCGAGCTCTTCAGTGAACTGGCCTGGCGCACCGAGAAGATCGACCGTGCCGCGTGGTTCACCGGCTACGCCGGGGTGCGCTACGGCGGCGAGGACCGCGCCGCGCGGACGGCGTTCGCCGCGCTCGCCACGACCGCCTACCAGCTGACCACCACCGACGGCCGCCCGGTCGACTCGCTCTTCGCCCGCCGCCCCAGCCTCACCGCGTCGGTGAAGTCCGCCTTCGACACCGCCGGTTTCGACACCGCCTTCGCCGCGCTGCTGGACGTCGGCGCGCCGCTGCGCGGATCGGACGCGTACCGCTACGACCTCGTCGATCTCGCCCGGCAGGCGCTCGCCGACCGGGGCCGGATCCTGCTGCCGCAGCTGCGCGCCGCCTACACCGGCAAGGACGCGGCCGCCCTCAGGACGCTGTCCGTGCTCTGGCTGAAGCTGATGCGGCTCGCCGACAGCCTGGCCGGCTGCCACCGGGCGTTCCTGCTGGGCCCGTGGCTGGAGGAGGCCAAGCGTTTCGCCACCAGCCCGGCCGAGGTGGTGCAGCTGGAGTGGACGGCCCGCACCCTCATCACGACGTGGGGCGACCGCGCCGCCGCCGACCACCTCAGCAACTACGCGAACCGCGACTGGCACGGGCTGCTCAGTGACGTCCACCTCCCGCAGTGGCAGGCGTTCCTGGACGAACTGGCGGCCGCGCTCGCCGACGGCCGGGACGCCAAGACCTTCGACTGGTACCCGGACGAGGAGGCCTGGACCCGCCGGACGGACGCGTATCCCGTGGCAGCGACCGGCGACGCGTACCGCATCGCGCAGCGGGTGCACGACACCCTGGCCACCGCCCCGTACCAGGGCGCCGCCACCGTCTCCGCCCAGCCCGTGGCCTTCACCCCCGGCAGCACCGGCACGGTCACGGCCGGGTTCCGCAACCTCAACGGGCTGCGCGCGACCGGCCAGGTCGATTTCACGCTGACCGGCCTGACCGCGGCGCCGAAGGGCGCCACCTCTCTGAAGAGTGTCGGCCCGGGTGCGTCGGGCTCGGTCTCCTGGCAGGTCACCGCCCCCTCCGAACCGCTGACCACGCCGCTGCGCCCGATGCCGTACACCCTCGTGACCCGGTTCGGGCCGCAGGGCGAGAAGCAGGTGGACCTACGGGAGCGGAGCTCGGTGTACGTGGCCGCCCCGCTCGCCGCCGGGTGGCGTACGTACACCGGCAACGACGCCGTGTTCGGTCAGCTGGACGGGCGGCTGGCGATCAACGGCGGCGGACAGGACCTGTGGAAGGGCACCACCCAGTTCGGCACCGCGTTCCGCGCCGGGGCGATGACGGACGGCACGACGGCGACCGTACGGGTGGACTCGCAGGAGAACACCGGGAGCTGGGCCCGGTGCGGGATCGCCGTGCGCAACAGCCTGGCGACCCCGGGCTCGGCCGGCTTCCTGAACCTGGCGGTGACACCGGGCCAGGGCGTCGTCCTCTCGTACGACACGAACGGCGACGGAGCGCTGGACACCTACAAGCGCGTCACCGGGGTCAAGGCGCCGGTGGTGCTGCGCCTCTCCCGGGCGGGCACCGCGTACACGGGGTCCTTCTCGACGGACGGCGGGACCAGTTGGCGCACGGTCGCCACCGTCACCGTGCCGAGCGCGGCGGGCAGCCAGGACACGGGGATCTTCATGAGTGCGACGAACGGCGGGAACGGAGTGCGCGGGACCGTGGACTTCAGTGAGTGGTCCCTGGGCTGAGCGGTGCCCGGGCCCCGCCGCGGTGTACGGAGCTGCGGGGCCCCGGGTGACCATGCCACCATTCGCTCGTTCTGCTGAATGTGCCGTCAAAGGATCTCACCCGCCGCTCCGTGCCCGACTCCGCTGCCGATGTCGATGCCGGGCAGGCCGGGGCCGCGCTCGTCGAGCACTACCCCCGGCTGGTCCGGCTGGCGTATCTGATCCTGCCGCCCTCGCTCGGCCGCAACCGCCGGGTGCTGACCGCCCACTCGCTCGCACAGCGGGCGCTGCCGCGCGGACGCCGGTCCGGGGCGGCCGAGTCCCTTCCGTCGCCCCGCCGGGCGGACGGCTGCGACCCGGCCTACGCCTATGTGCGGGGCCGGGTGGTCGCGGCGGCGCTGGAGGTCGCACGGCCCCGGCGGTGGAACGCCTGGCCCCGCCGCTCCCAGCTGCCGCCGCTGCTGCCCCAGGTCTGGGGGCTGCGGCTCTTCCCACGGTCCGGGGGCGCCGATGAACTCGCCCTGGACCAGCGGCTCTCCGCCCTCTCCGGACCCGCCCGCGCGGCGTACGCGCTGCGCGGGCTCGAAGGGCTCGACGACACCCGGGTACGGCGGGTGCTGGAGGCCGCCGGAGTGGCCGACCCCCGGACGGCGCTCGACCGGGCGGACGGGCCGTCGGCGCAGTACGGGCTGCTCGCGTCCGCCGCGTTCGACCCCTGCTCGCTCCAGGCCAGGCCGACCGACCTGCTGCGGCGCAGGCGCCGCGGCAGGGGCGTGCTGGCCGCGGCGGCCGCCGTTCTGGTGTGCGGGGCCCTGCTGGCGCTGCCGGACGGCGGCCTGCGCTCCGGGCCGGCCGCGGCGCCCGCGCACACCGGCAATCCGGTGTCCGAACAGGCCCTGAATCCCGCGAAGCTGACCCGGGTCGCGGGGAGCGCGTGGCACGCGTCGGCCCGTACCGACTTCTCCGTGTGGCCGGTGCGCGGCGACCGCACGGGCGACACGGCGCTGCTGCGGCGCGCGCTCGCCGTCTGGGCCCTCCCCGGCGATTCCGTACAGGTCTCGGCGACCCCGGGCACGCCCGCCGGGCCGCCGATGGGTGCGCCGCAACTGCTCTACGCGGGCACGGTGGACGACGCCGTGGTCGTGCTGTTCTACGACGGTCTGCGGGTGGTGCGGTACGCCGAGGCGAAGGACGGCGGCGGAGGCGCCGCACTGGATTTCGCGCGGGTGGACGGTGCGGACGAGGCCGCTTCGGACGCGGTGGTCGTCGGCAGGACCGACGGCAACGTCCGCTATCTGACGGCGCCCTGGGTGCACGGCGCCGGTGTGCGGGACCTGCTCGCCCCGACGGCCGGGTCGCGGCCGCTGGCCCGCTCGGCCGACGGCGTCACCGACCCGGTGCCGGGCCCCGGTGTCTCCCGCGCCTGCACCTCCTGGAACGCGCTCGCGCTGCGCGACGGCTCGGGCGCCCGACTGCTGACCGACCTGGGTGAGCTGACCCCGGCCCGGCTGCTCGCGGGTCCGCCGACCGGTCCGCACGACGCGAGGGGCGCGGCGGACCTGGCGGGCTGGGCGCACACCGCCTGTCTGCTCCCCGCGGTCCGCTCGCACGGCGTACGCGCGGTGAACTCCTGGCAGTTCGCCTCCCAGCAGCTGCCCGCGGAGGGCGGCCGGGCGGCCTGGGTCTGCACCCGCGCGGAGACCTGGCGCGGCGCCGGGGGCCTGGTGCTCGCGCAGTTCCGGGCCCCGGTGCCGGGCGACGGGCCCCGGCCGGATCCCGACACGGTGGTGGCCCGCGCGGAGAACTCACCGGCCTGCGGGAAGCGGCAGCCGCGGGTGCTCGCGGGAGTGCTGTGGAAGTCGCGCGGCGGGCAGTGGTACGTGCTGGCGGCGGGCAGTACGCAGTTCGCCTCGCTGGCCACGACGGGCGGGGTGACGGGCAGCGCGACCGGTCCGCTGCTCGCCGTGCCCGCGAAGCAGGGGGCGAAGGCGCGGCTGACCGGACGGCTGGGGGACGGGACCCGCGTCGGCGCACTGCGGTGACCGGGAGAGCGCTGCGGTAACGGGGACCGACAGCTGCGGCCTCGGCGCCCGCGCCCGGTCGAACAGCTGCGTGCAAGGGCCTGTTCCTCGGGCGTACCCGTCGGTACATTGACGCCATGTCTAATACGCAGCCCGCCCCGGTGGCTTCGGAGCACATAGCACTCAAGGCCCGCAAGGTCTCCTTCGACTGGGCGGACACCCCGCTGCACTGGGTGCCCGGTGACCCGTTCACCACGCACACCATCAATGTGCTGCATCTGCTGCTCCCGGCAGGGGAACGCTGGTTCGTGCACGTCTACAAGCAGGTACTGCCGCTGATCCGGGACGAGCGGCTGCGCGAGGACGTCATCGGGTTCATCGGCCAGGAGGCGATGCACTCACAGGCGCACGACGACGTGCTTCCCCATCTCGCGGCGCAGGGGCTCGACCCGGCCCCGTACACCGCCCAGGTCGACTGGCTCTTCGAGAAGCTGCTCGGCGACCGGACGCTGCCGCCCG
This sequence comes from Streptomyces sp. NBC_01471, assembly GCF_041438865.1. NCBI lineage: Bacteria > Bacillati > Actinomycetota > Actinomycetes > Kitasatosporales > Streptomycetaceae > Streptomyces > Streptomyces sp. NBC_01471. The sequence goes on along the minus strand of NZ_CP109450.1, from coordinate 5,976,432 downwards.
GCCGGGCGAGCCGCTGGTGGCTCAGGGAGCGGGTCGCGACGATCGCCGCGATCGAGCACTACACGGCGTTCCTCGGGAACTGGGTGCTCAACGCGGAGGCCCTCGACCGGCGCGGGGCCGACCCCACCATGCTGGATCTGCTGCGGTGGCACGGCGCCGAGGAGGTCGAGCACCGGTCGGTCGCCTTCGAGGTCTTCCAGCACATCGACGGCGGGTACCGCCGCAGGGTCCGCACCTGGGCGACCGCCTTCTCCGCGCTGGTCTTCCTCTGGCAGCGCGGTGTCCGGTTCTTCATGGAGAACGATCCGCTGCTGGTGGACGGCCGGGCGACCCTGCGGGCGTACCACCGGCGCGGCAAGCAGGGGCTGCTGCCCACGACCGGGGCCATCGCCCGGTCCGTACCCGGCTACCTGAGCCGTACGTACCACCCGTCGCAGGAGGGCAGCACAGCGCAGGCCGTGGCCTACCTGGCGAACTCCCCCGCCGCGAACTCCGCCCCCTCGGACCACCCCACCGCGAACGGAGCCCACTGAGATGGGCCCTTCCCTGCCCCGCGTCCGTACGGTCGTCCTGGTCGCCGGCGCGGCCCTGCTGGCCAAGCGGGCCCTGCACCGGCGCATCTCCGCGTCCCCGCTCTGGCCACTGCCCGCGCTGGAGACCCCGGTCTCCGGCCGTGGCCGCCACCGGACGGTCAGCCGGCGGTTGTTGATCACCGAGCGCACCCCGGAGGCCGACGGCGTGGTGCGGCTCCGGCTGGAGAGCGCGTCCGGCGAGCGGCTCGACGCCTGGACACCGGGCGCCCATCTGGATCTGGTGCTGCCGTCCGGTCTGGTCCGCCAGTACTCGCTGTGCGGAGACCCGGCCGACCGGGAGGCGTACACGGTCGCCACCCGGCTGATCGAGGACGGCCGGGGCGGCTCCCGCGAGGTCCACGAACAGCTCCACGCGGGCGCGGAGATCGAGGTCCGCGGGCCCCGCAACCGCTTCCCGCTGGTCGAAGCCGCCTCGTACGTCTTCGTCGCGGGCGGCATCGGGATCACCCCGGTCCTGCCGATGCTCCGGGCGGCCGAAGCGGCGGGCGCGCGGTGGCGGCTGGTGTACTGCGGGCGTACGCGCGCCTCGATGCCGTTCCTGGCGGAGGCCGTGGAGCTGGGTGGCGGTGACGCCGGCCGTGTGACGGTGGTCCCGCAGGACGAACTGGGCCACCCGGAGCTCGATTTCGGGGCCGACCCGCCGGGGACCGTGTACTACTGCTGCGGCCCGGAAGGGCTGCTCGGAGCGGTGTCGGCGGCGCTCCCGGACGGCGGCGCGCTCCATCTGGAACGATTCGCACCGCAGACCGGTACGGCGGACTCGGCGAGCTTCGACGTCGAACTGCGCCGCTCCGGGCGGACGGTGACGGTCGCGCCCGGCGCGACGGTACTGGCCGCCGTCCGCGCGGAGGTGGCGAACGTGCCGTACTCCTGCGAGCAGGGATTCTGCGGGACCTGCCAACAGCGCGTCGTCGAAGGCGAGATAGACCACCGGGACGAGCTGCTGACGGACGCAGAGCGGGGCGACTCGATGCTGATCTGCGTGTCGCGGGCGCGGGGCGGGCGGCTGGTCCTCGACCTCTAGGGATCTCCAGGGTTTCCAGGCCTCTCCAGGGCATTCCCGGGCTTTCCGTCCGGATCGGGCCGGGCCCGCGCGGTCCGCGGAGCCTTGACACCCCGGACCGGCAGGAGGAGCATCCTCACGTCGTTGACAACGTTGTCTGACGGCGCGTCGCCCCGGAGTGGTCAACGGCGCTCCCGTTTCCGGCACGTTGGCCGTCCGTCACACACGAAGGGCAGGAACGGGTGTCAGACACGCACAACCGTCGGACGCGCACCGGGACGAGAGCGCTCAGCTCCGTCGTGGTGACCACCATGGCCGCCCTGGGGATGGCGGCCACCGCCGCCCCCTCCTCGGCCGCATCCCCGCACGGCACCGTGAAGGATCCGGTGGCGTACGTCCACCCGCTGATCGGTTCCGCCAACGCGGGCAACACCTACCCGGGCGCGGTGCAGCCCTTCGGGATGCTGGCCTGGAGCCCGCAGAACTCCAAGGGCAAGCAGGTCTCCACGCCCGCGCCCGGCGGCTATCAGTACGACGCCACGAAGATCCGCGGATTCAGCCTGACCCACCTCAACGGGGTGGGCTGCTCGGGTGCGAACGGCGACATCCCGATCATGCCGTACACGGGTGACGTCGACTCGTCGCCCAGCGCGGACACCACCGACGCCAAGTACGCCAGCACCTTCTCGCACGCCAACGAGAGTGCCTCGCCCGGCTATTACAAGGTGGGTCTGGACAGCGGCGCGTCCGCCGCGCTCACCACGACGGCACGGACCGGCTCCGGGCAGTTCGGCTTCCCCAAGGGCAAGCCCGCCAGCATGCTGTTCCGCACCTCGAACTCGGAGAGCGGCAGCACGGACGCCACCGTGAAGATCGACAAGAAGGCCCGGACCGTGACGGGCTCCGTCACCGCGGGCAACTTCTGCGGCCCGCAGAGCGCGAACAACCGGCACGACCTGTACACGCTGTACTTCACCGCGCACTTCGACAAGGCCTTCGCCAAGGTCGGCACCTGGAAGGACAGCACGGTCAGCCCCGGCTCCACCTCGGCATCCGGCGGTACGGGCTACAGCTCGTCCGGCAACGCCGTGGAGGGCAAGGGCTCGGGCGCGTACATCACCTTCGCCGACGGGACCACGAAGGCGCAGGCCAAGGTCGCCGTCTCCTACGTCAGCCCGCGGAACGCCGAGGCCAACCTCCGTGCCGAGAACGCGCCCCGCAAGAGCTTCGGCTCCGTGAAGTCGCAGGCGGCCAGGGCCTGGAACAAGGTGCTGAAGTCCGTCGAGGTGGGCGGCGGCACCGACGCCCAGCGCTCGACCTTCTACACCGCGCTCTACCACTCCATGCTGGAGCCCACGCTCACCAGCGACACCGACGGCCGCTATCTGGGCGCCGACCGCAGGACGCACCGGCTGGCCAAGGGGCAGAAGGCTCAGTACGGCACCTTCTCCGGCTGGGACCAGTACCGCGCCCAGGTGCAGCTGATGACGCTGCTCAACCCCCGGGCGGGCAGCGACTACGCGCAGTCGCTCTACAACTACGCGGGTCAGCGCGGCGGCGAGTGGGACCGCTGGCTGCTTGAGAACGGCAAGACGAGCGTCATGTCGGGCGACCCGTCCGACGCCGCGCTCGCCGGGATCTACGCGTTCGGCGGTCATGACTTCGACGTCAAGGGCGCGCTGAAGTCGCTGGTCAAGGCGGCGACCGTACCGACGGCGAACGACTCGGACAGCGCGGGCTGCAACGTCGAGTGCGTGGGCCAGCGCCCCGCGCTCGACAAGTACCTGGACCTCGGTTACGTACCGTCCGACAACTGCCACTGCTGGGGCGGCGCGGCCGAGACGCTGGAGGACGCGGCGGCCGACTACGGTCTTTCCGAGCTGTCCCGGCAGGCCGGGAAGAGCGCCGACGCGAAGAAGTTCCTGGACCGCTCGGGGAACTGGACGAACGTCTTCGACGCCAACGCCACCCCGCAGGGCGGCTACATCCGCGACCGCAAGGCGGACGGCACCTGGGCGGGCACCTTCACGCCCGGCACCGGCAGTGGCTTCGTCGAGGGCACCAGCGCCCGCTACACCTGGATGGTGTACTCGGACGTGGCGGGCCTCGCCTCCGCGATGGGCGGCGACGACACCGCGGTGAAGCGGCTCGACGCCTTCTTCCGCACGCCGGACGGCAAGTTCGACTTCTCGGCGAAGGACGACACACGCTACGACGCGACCAACGAGCCGGACATCAACACGCCCTATCTGTACGACTACCTGGGCGCCCCGTACAAGACGCAGGAGACCGTCCGCGCGGAGATGGACCAGCTGTGGACCGACGCCCCGGGCGGCATTCCCGGCAACGACGACGCCGGGACCATGTCGTCCTGGTACGTCTTCTCGGCGCTCGGCATGTACCCGCAGAACCCCAGCCGCGCCGACATGACACTGTCGGCCCCCCTGTTCCCGCACGCGGTGGTGCACACCGGGCGCGGGCGGACCATCACGGTCAACGCTCCCGCCGCGTCGGCGGACAACACCTACATCCAGGGCCTGAAGGTCAACGGCCGGACATCCGGCAAGCCCTGGGTCCCCGCCTCACTGGTCACCCGCGGCGGCACCCTCGACTACACCCTGGGCGCCAAGGCGGACACCTCGTGGGGCAGCGCGGCGGCCGACGCCCCGCCGTCCTTCCCGGGCGGCGGCGTGAAGTACTTCACCGGCGCCACCCCCGAGCAGCTGAAGATCGAGCCCGGCTCGGCCGGTGCGGACACCACGGTCAAGGTGCAGACGCTGGAGAAGAAGCCGACCACGGTGCACTGGACGGCGACGCCGCCGGCCGGTGTCACGGTGGAGCCCGCGCAGGGCGACTTCACGGTCCCGGCGGGCGGTGCGGTGAGCGCGAAGCTCTCCGTGTCGGCCGCCTCCGGTACGGCGGAGGGCCGCTACACGGTCCCGGTCACGCTGAAGTCGTCCACCGGCACGGAGCTTCCGAAGACGTCGGTCGCCGTGACCGTCGCGGCGAAGAACAGCATGCTCTGGAACCGGAACAGCACGGCCATCTCCACCGACGACGACAACCCGCAGGCCAATTTCGACGGCGAGGGATGGAGTTACTCGGGCAAGGCGCTGGCCGCCGCGGGCGCGGCGCCGGGCGGCACGGTCTCGTCCGGCGGCTTCGACTTCACCTGGCCGAAGGTGACCGCCGGTGACCCCGACAACATCGAGGTGGCCGGGGACACCCCGCAGGTGCTGAACGTCCCGGCGGCGCGGGGTGCCACGAAGCTCGGCCTGCTGGGCAGCGCGGCGGAGGGTTCGGCCAGCGGCACGGCGACGCTGACGTACACCGACGGCACCACGCAGAAGGCGGACATCGGCTTCAGCGACTGGACGCTGGGCGGCGGAGCGGACAAGCCGTCGTTCGGCAACACGGTCGCGGTCCACACCGCGTACCGCGATGTCCAGGGCGGCGGCACGGACCCGGTCGGCACGGAGGTCTTCGCGACCGCGCCGATCACGCTCCAGGCCGGCAAGCAGCTGGCGAGCGTGACGCTGCCCTCCACCACGGACGGCGGCGTACTGCACGTCTTCGCGGTGGCCACCGGCTGATCCGGATCAGCCTGCCGGGCGGGCCGCCGGGGCACGGATTCCGTGCCGCGGCGGCCCGTTCGCCGTCCCCACTCCGCCGGGCGGGACCGCGGCGACCGGTTTCCGGCAGACTGCTCCGATGAACGCCGACCTCCAACGGTTGCCGCACGAGCGAGCCATCCGCCATGTGGCGTCCCTCTCCGCCGGACCGCCTGTCGACCCCGCCCTGCGCGTGACGCTCAACTTCCACCCCGACCGCCCTGTGGGAGGCGGCCCCCTCCTCCGGGCGCTCGCCAGTGACGGCGTCTACTACTCGCAGTTCGTCACCGGCACGAGCAACGGGGGCCTCACCGCCCATCCCGGTGGTGACAGGTGGCGGTGGGAGAGCCGGATCTTCGGGGGAGTCTACGACGACGCGCATCCCCGGCAGCGGCCCGTGTACGGAGCACTGAACTACCGGCGCCACCTCATCGGCGGTGCTCCACGATTCGGCTCCGCGCATCTGCGGCTGGTACCCCGGGCACTGCCACGTATCACCTTCTGCTATCCGGACAGCGCTCTGGAACCCGCTCACTTCGGCGTCGCCGGTGCGCTCGACCTGGTCGGGCGGGCCGAGGCCGAGGGGGCGGACCCGCTCGACGACTGCGTCGAGGCGCATGTGCACGGGCCCCTCGTGCTGGGCCGGGACGTCGAGGCGCTGGTCCTCGACCCCAGCTTCCGTGGCACGGCGGTGGAGGAGGCAGCCGCGCGGCTGCCGTTCGCCGTCGAGTGGCACCCGGGCTTCCGGCTGCCGGTCGACGAACTGCGGCGGCACCCGGAGTACCGCGGCCCCGAACATGTCGCGCTGGGAGCCGAGATCGCACGGGACGGGCTGCTCACACCCCGGATCATCGGCGAGGCCGTACGCACGGGCGGCCACGATCCCCAGGCGCTCAAGCGAGTGTGGCACTGCCTCGCCCGGTTCGGGTGGGACTTCGGGCCGTGACCACCCGGGTACCCGCAGGCGGGACACCGTACCGGATCGCTGTGTGACGCAGCCGACCCCGGTACGGCCAACGCCCGGCGGCGACGCAGTCGGTACGCTGTTGCCATGACGACCGGGGTACGCCGCAGGATGGGCGTCGAAGAGCGCAGGCAGCAGCTGATCAGCGTCGCCCTCGAACTGTTCAGCCACCGCTCCCCCGACGACGTCTCCATCGACGAGATAGCCGCGGCCGCCGGCATTTCGCGGCCGCTCGTCTACCACTACTTCCCCGGCAAGCAGAGTCTGTACGAGGCGGCGCTGCGCCGCGCTGCCGACGAGCTCGCCGAGCGGTTCGTCGAGCCGCACGAAGGGCCGCTGGGGGCGCGGCTGCTGCGGGTGATGGAGCGGTTCTTCGGCTTCGTCGAGGAACACGGACCCGGCTTCTCGGCGCTGATGCGCGGCGGCCCGGCCGTGGGTTCCACCACCACCAACGCGATGATCGACGAGGTCCGCACCGCCGCGTATCTCCAGATCCTGTCCCACCTGGACGTCCAGGAGCCGCCCGTCAGGCTCCAGTTGGTCGTCAGGTCGTGGGTGTCGCTCGCCGAGTCGACCGCCCTCATCTGGCTCGACGGGCGGAGCATTCCGCGGGCCGAGCTGGAGCTGCAGCTGGTGCACGACTTCGCCGCGCTGGCCGCGGTGAGCGCCGCCTACGACACGGAGATGGCGGCGGTCGTGCGGCGGATACTGGCCGAGGAGCCCGCCGACGGGCCGTTCGGGGACCTGGTCGGCAGGCTGCTCTCGCTCGCGCCGCTGCCCGCGACGGAACTCCCCGCCCAGCGGACCGGCTGACGGTCGCCCGGGGGGGGTGGGGGCCGACGGGCTGGGGGGCTGGCTGAAGGCACCGGCTGCGGGCGCCGCCTCAGGAGGTTCCGTAGACCACCGTGACCTGCTTGAACCCCAGCGAGTGCAGCAGCCCCTGGAGCATCGCGGTGGTGTTCTTCTCCGCGCGTGCCACCAGCCCGCTGTCCTTGGCCGCCTCACCGATGTGCTGCGCCGCGAGCTTCTGCACCGCGTGCTCGTTGTTGGGGTTGTCCGAGAAGAAATCGCCGAGCCGGTCCAGCAGTCCGCGCTGCTTCGAGACGGCGTACGAGCGGTCCGGGTCGATGGCGGGCTTGGCGAGCACCGCGTGCGGCAGCCGCAGGGTGGCAGCGGTGCGGTCCTTGTTCACGGTCACGCCGCCCTTGCCGGTCCTGCCGAGGTCGACGTAGGAGCCGACCGTGCCCGCTCCGACGTACAGCATCCGGGAGCCGCGGATCGCGTCCGGCAGGAACTTGGTGTCCTTCTCCAGGTCGACGACGACCTGGAAGTTCCCCGAGGCGGCCTCGTACCGGCTCATGTCCTGGATCGACTTGAGGAGTGCGGGGCCCGACCGGTCCTGGGTCTTCTCGCCGAACACGTCACCGAGGCCCGGCAGCAGGTCGAGCCTGCTGCCGAGCAGCAGCAGCGCCAGTACCAGGACCAGGCCCACCGGCGCTTTGATCCACCAGGAGCGACGGGGGTTCCGGCGCTCCTGCTTCACCTCTGCTTCGGTCAGCGTCATGGGGTCCGGATGCCCCCGTATGCCATGAACACTCGGGCGTGGCACGGCCGTTGCTCAGCCCTTGCGGTAGGAGGCGTCCAGATCGCGGATCTCGGCGGAGAGGTGCACCGTGCTCCCGGCGGGCTTCAGATGCTGCCGGACGACGTCGAGCACCGCCTCGCTCAGCCGCGCCTTCGCCTCGTCGGTACGGCCGGCCAGCAGCGCGATCTCCACGTGCACCACGGCGTCGTCGCCCGCGCCGTCGCCCGCGACGAACCCGGCCGTCCTGACGAAGCGCGTCTTGCAGGCGGGCAGCCCGGCGGAGACCGTCTCCACGACGACCGGGTGCAGGCCGAGCGCGAAGCCCCTGCGGTCGAAGGCGTCCTCCAGGGACTCGGAGTAGTCGACGGTGATCTGCGGCATGGCGGTGTCCTCCCGGCGGGCTTCTGGTCCGGAACGGACGGCGTCCGCTCCGGTCGGCAGGGCGGAGCGGCGCGCTGCCACCGCTCAGCCTCGCACGCCGGTGCCGCGACCGGTCGGCGGGGAGCGGTCCCGCCGCTGGTCAGCCGGTATGGCGGGCCGTGGAGCCGCGTACCACCAGTTCCGGCTGGAAGACGAACTCGGTGCGCTGGACCGGGTTCCCGCCGATCTCCTCCAGGAGCGCGCCCACCGCCGCCGCGGCCATCGCCTGGACCGGCTGGCGGACCGTGGTCAGCGGCGGGCTGGTGAAGGCGATCAGCTGCGAGTCGTCGAAGCCGACCACCGAGACGTCGTCGGGGACTTCGAGGCCGCGTTCGCGGGCCGCCCGGACGACACCCAGCGCCATCATGTCGCTGCCGCAGACCACGGCGGTGCACCCCTGGTCCAACAGCGCGCCCGCCGCGGCCCGGCCGCCCTCGACGCTGAACAGGGTGTGCTGGACCAGGGCCCCGGCCTCCTCCGCGGACTGGCCCAGCCGGCCCGCCACCGCCTCGATGAACCCCTCGCGCTTGCGGCGCGAGGGCACATAGCGGGGCGGGCCGACCGCCAGACCGATCCTGCGGTGCCCGAGGTCCGAGAGATGGCGCACGGCCATGTGGACCGCCGCATGGTCGTCGGGCGAGACGAAGGGCGCGCTGATCCGTTCGTTGTAGCCGTTGATCAGGACGAACGGCACCCCGCGCTCAGTGAGACCGGCGTACCGCGCGGGGTCGGACGAGGTGTCGGCGTGCAGCCCGGAGAGGAAGACGATGCCGCCCACCCCGCGCTCCACCAGCTGCTCGACCAGTTCGTCCTCGGTGGCGCCGCCCGGCATCTGCGTACACAGGACCGGGGTGTAGCCGTGGCCCGCGAGCACCTGCTCCACCGCCTGGGCGAAGGCCGGGAAGATGGGGTTGGTCAGCTCGGGGGTCACCAGGCCGATCAGGCCCGCGCTGCGCTGGCGGAGCCGTACCGGCCGCTCGTAGCCGAGGACGTCGAGCGCCGCGAGCACCCGCTGGCGCGTGGTGTCCGCGACGCCCGGCTTACCGTTGAGCACCCGGCTCACGGTGGCCTCGCTGACGGCGGCCTGCGCGGCGATGTGCGCGAGCCGGGGAGGTGCGGTCACACCGACCACCAGACGGTGCTGTCCGCAGGCAGCTCGAACTCGGCCTGTTCCACGCTGACTTCGGCGCTGGCCAGCACCGGCCGGCCCGGCACGGGCAGCCGTACGGCGCGGCCGGTGGTGTTGACCGTGCAGCGGAAGCCGGGCCGGGCGAAGGCCAGCACTCCGCCCGGGGTGCCGGGGAGCCATTCGACGGAGTCCCCGGCGCCCAGGCCCGGCAGCTCCCGCCGTACGGAGAGCGCGGCGCGGTACAGCTCCAGGGTGGAGGCGGGGTCGCCGGTCTGCGTCTCGACGCTCAGCGCGCCCCAGTCCGCGGGCTGCGGGAGCCAGCTGCCACCGCTCCCGAAGCCGTACGAGGAGCCGTCCGCGGTCCACGGGATCGGCACCCGGCAGCCGTCGCGGAACCCGTCCTGGCCGGCCGCGCGGAAGAACGACGGGTCCTGCCTGACCTCGTCGGGCAGGTCGGTGACGTCCGGGAGGCCGAGTTCCTCGCCCTGGTAGAGGTAGGCGGAGCCGGGCAGCGCCAGCATCAGCAGCGTCGCCGCGCGGGCCCGCCGCAGGCCCAGCTCCCGGTCGCCGGGGGTGCGGATCTGCGTGCCGGCGGGCGGGTTGCCGAAGCGGGTCGTGTGCCGGGTGACGTCGTGGTTGGAGAGCACCCAGGTCGCGGGCGCGCCCACCGGACGCATCGCGGCCAGCGAGACGTCGATGACCTCGCGCAGCTCGGCCGCGTCCCAGTGGGTCGCCAGGTACTGGAAGTTGAACGCCTGGTGCAGCTCGTCGGGGCGTACGTAGTGGGCGGTGCGCTGCACGGTCGGCGTCCACGCCTCGGCGACGGCTATCCGCTCGCCCGGGTACTCGTCGAGGATCGTGCGCCAGGACCGGTAGATCTCGTGGACACCGTCCTGGTCGAAGAACGGCATGACGTCATTGCCGAGCAGCCGCAGCTGGTCGGTGCCGCCGAGGTCGGGCAGGCCGGGCGCCTTGACGAGGCCGTGGGCGACGTCGACCCGGAATCCGTCGACTCCCATGTCCAGCCAGAACCGCAGGATCGAGCGGAACTCGTCGGCGACGGCCGGGTTCTCCCAGTTCAGGTCCGGCTGCTCGGGGGCGAAGAGGTGGAGGTACCAGGCGCCGTCGGCGACCCGGGTCCAGGCGGGGCCGCCGAAGATGGACTCCCAGTCGTTGGGCGGGAGTTCGCCGTTCTCGCCCTTCCCCTCGCGGAAGTGGTAGCGGTCACGCAGCGGTGAGGCCGGGCCGTCGCCGATGGCTCGCTTGAACCACTCGTACTGGTCGGACGTGTGGTTGGGCACCACGTCCACGATGATCCGCAGGCCCAGGCCGTGGGCGTCGCGGATCAGCGCGTCGGCGTCCAGGAGCGTGCCGAACATGGGGTCGATGGCCCGGTAGTCGGCGACGTCGTACCCGGCGTCGGCCTGCGGGGACGCGTAGAACGGCGAGAGCCAGACGGCGTCGACCCCGAGGTCGCGCAGGTACGGCAGCCGGCTGCGGACACCTTCGATGTCCCCCATGCCGTCGCCGTTGCTGTCGGCGAAGCTGCGCGGATAGACCTGGTAGATCACCGCGTCCCGCCACCAGCCGGTGCGGGCGGCGGCCGACGGGGCGCCGGCGTGGTCGGCGGGGGCGGCGGAGTGCTGAGTCATGTCTTCCCTGGATGTGTCAGATGCGTCATGGGACATACGGAAGCGGGTGCGGCGCTCAGCCCTTCGTCCCGCCCGCCGTCAAGCCTGTGACCAGGTGCTTCTGCACCAGGTAGAAGATGACGGAGACGGGGATGGCGATGAGGACGGCGGTGGCCGCCATGTAGTTCCACTGGGCGTCGTGTTCGCTGACGAAGCTGGAGAGGCCCACCGCGAGGGTGTACTTGCTGTCGTCGAGCATGAACGTCGAGGCGAAGGCGACCTCGCCCCAGGCGGTCAGGCAGGTGTAGAAGCCGGCCACCGCGAGACCGGGCCTGGCGAGCGGCAGGATGAGCCGCCAGAAGGTGCCGAAGGGGCTGAGCCCGTCGACGCGCCCCGCCTCGTCGATCTCGTACGGGATGGTGTCGAAGTACCCCTTGAGCATCCAGGCGCAGTACGGCACGGCGGTGGAGCAGTACACGAGGATCAGGGCGCCGAAGGTGTCGATGAGGCCGAGGTCCGCGAGGATCACGTACATCGGCACCATCAGGACGGCGACCGGGAACATCTGGGTGACCAGCAGCAGCCACATCAGCTTCTTGTGCCCGGGGAACCTCATCCGGGAGACCGCGTAGCCGGCGGTGGCGGCCATGAACACCCCGATGACGCTGGTCGCGACGGCGATCAGGGCGGTGTTGCCGAGCCAGGTGAAGAAGCGGGTGTGCTCCAGGACGAACGAGTAGTTGGCGAACGAGATCTTGGACCAGATCCGGCCCGGGTGCAGATAGTCGCTCTTGTCGGGGCCGAGCGAGAGGAAGGCCAGCCACGCGATCGGGAAGAGCGCGATCAGGCTGGCGATGCTCAGCGCGGTGTGCGAGAGCACGGTGGCCCTGCGGCCGGGCCGGTCGCGGCGGACCGGTCGGGCGGGCCGCCGTGCGGCCGGCGGGGTTTGCTCGGCGGGTGAGGTCCCGGTGGTGAGGGTCATCGGGGTAGTCGGTGTCGACGGGGTCGTCGGGGTCGTCATCTGGGGTTCTTCCTGCCTTCGTGCCTTCTGGTTGCCGGCCGGTCTCAGCTGTTGGCCTTCTCGCTACGGGCCAGCCAGCGCCGGTAGAAGGAGGTGAAGACGATCAGGATGGAGAGCAGCAGCACGCCGTACGCGGCGGACTGGGCGTAGTCCCTGGGCTGCTGGCCGAAGCCGAGGCGGTAGGCCCAGGTGACGAGGATCTGGGCGTCCGGTGCGCCGTTGCCGAACAGCAGGAAGATGATGGCGAACTGGTTGAACGTCCAGATGATGCCGAGCAGGACGACGGTGGAGCTCACCGAACGCAGACCGGGCAGGGTGACGTTGAGGAAGCGCTGCCAGGGGCCGGCGCCGTCCATCTCGGCGGCCTCGTACAGGTCGGCGGAGATCGACTGGAGTCCGCCGAGCAGCGACACCATCATGAAGGGCACGCCGCACCAGGTGTTGACGATGATCGCGGCGAGCTGCTGGAAGTGCGGCTCCTCCAGCCAGGCGGGCTGGGGCAGATGAAGGCTGCCGAGCACCGAGTTCACGATGCCGGAGTCGCCGAGCATGATCCGCCAGGAGAAGACGGTGACGAACGTCGGGACCGCCCAGGGCAGGATCAGGAGCATCCGGTAGAAGGTCCGGCCGCGCAGCTTCTGGTTGAGCAGCAGGGCCAGGCCGAGGCCGATGCAGTAGTGCAGGGCCACACAGGCGGCGGTCCAGACGACGGTCCAGAGGAAGTGCGACCAGAAGCGGTCCCAGGCGGTCGGCCCCCAGAGGATGTCCGCGTAGTTGTGCAGACCGATGAACTTGTAGGTGGCGGCGATGTGGTTGACGCCGATGGTGCGGGCCGAGTTGAGGCTGTTCGCGTCGGTCAGGGTGAGGTAGAGGCCCTGGACCAGCGGGTAGCCGACCAGGACGCCGAGGACGACGACGACCGGGGCCGCCATCGCGTAGGCGTACCAGTGCTTCTGCCAGGACTGCTTGAAGCGCTGCGCCGGCCCACGACGCTTCGGGCCCGCGCCTGCGACGGCAACGGTCATCTTGACACCTTTTCGGGGGAGTTCGGTGGTACGCACGACGACCGGCCGCCGGGTCCGCGGTGCGCGGGCCCGGCGGCCCGCTGATCACTTGGTGAAGTCGGGGACCAGCTTGGCCATGGCCTCGTTCAGGGCCTTGACGCCGTCCTGGAGCGATTCCTTGCCGTCGGCGACCTTGGGCAGCTCGGTGTCCATCGGACCCCAGAGCGAGCTGTACTCGGGCAGCTCCGGCCGCGGCTGCGAGGCGCCGAGCACCTTCTGGAACCCGGCGATACCGGGGTCGGCCGTGACCTTGGCGGTGTAGGCGTCGGAGCGGGTCGGCAGCGTGGAGTTCCGGAGCGCGATCTGCTCCTGGCTCTTCGCCGAGGTCATGAACTTCAGGAACTTCAGCGACGCGGCCTGGTGCGCCTTGTCCGAACCCGCGTAGACGGCGAGGTTGTGGCCGCCGGTCGGGGCGCCCGCCCTGCCGGTGGAGCCGGCCGGGACGGTGGCGATGCCCAGGTTCTTCTTGTCCTTGAAGGCCGAGCCCTTGTAGAAGTTCGTGATCTCCCAGGGTCCCTGGATGATCGAGGCGACCTTGCCGTTGACGAACGCGTCCTGCTGGTGGGCGTAGGCGTCGGCGGTGGTGTCCGCCGTGTGCAGACCGGGGCCGCTGAAGAGGCCCTTCCAGGTCTGCAGGCCCTTGACCGCCGGGGCGCCCGCGATGGTGACCTTCTTGTGCGCGAGGTCGACGGTGTCGGTGCCCTCGCCGTACAGGAAGGGCTGCGCGTAGTACCCGGCGGTGCTCGCCCAGTAGCCGTCGACCTTCGCCTTCGACTTGACCGCGGCCGCGTCGCTCTTCAGCTCGCCCCAGGTGGCGGGGGCCTTGGTGATGCCGGCCCTGGCGAAGAGCGCCTTGTTGTAGACGAAGGCGAGGGTGTCGGTGACCAGCGGGACACCGTAGGTCTTGCCGTCGAACCGCGCCTGCTTCAGCAGGTTGGGCTCGAAGTGCGCCTTGTCGGTGAGGGCTTCGGTGCCGTCCAGCGGGAGGAAGTAGCCCTTCTTGGCGAAGGCGGGGGTCCAGCCGACCTCGGAGCGCAGCACGTCCGGGGCGCCCTTGGCCCCGGCGGCGGTGTCGAACTTGTTCTGCGCCTGGTCGAAGGGGACGTTGACGTAGGTGACCTTGATGCCCTTGTTGGCCGCTTCGAACTGCTTGACCAGCGCCCGGTAGGTCGGGGCCTCATTGGTGGCGTTCGAGGTGTCCCACCAGGTGATGGTGGTGGGGCCGTCCGCCTTGCCACTGCCGCTGTCGCCGCCGCAGGCCGTCGCCGCGAGCGCCAGGGCCGCAACCAGGGCGGTGGCCGCTATGCCACGTCGCATGTGAACTCCTTCGAGGGGTGCCGTTCCATCACGGCTCCGGGTCGTCGAGGAACGTAACAAGGATGAAAGAAGACCGAAAGACCTTGCGGAGATTTTCTGCAAGGAGCGGTCTTCGTTACCTCGACGTGTCCGCACGGTTGCCGTGATGACCCTTGTCAAACGGGTCATTGAGGCTCACCGGGACCCGGCGCCGGGGCATCGGCGGCCTTCGCAAGCCCTTGCAAGGCTGTTACTTTCGGGGTGCACCGGCGTTGTTCCCGTACATTGCAGGACTTCCGAAAGGGATCACCCCATGACGCAGCAGCTCACCGGCGTGGCCACCGCATCCGGGGCGGGTACCCGATGGTGGCGGGACGCCGTCATCTACCAGGTGTACGTGCGGTCCTTCGCGGACAGCGACGGTGACGGCATCGGCGATCTGCGGGGCATCGAGGAGCGGCTGCCGTACCTCGCGGAGCTGGGCGCCGACGCGGTCTGGCTCACCCCCTTCTACGCGTCGCCGCAGGCGGACGGCGGCTACGACGTCGCCGACTACCGGGTCGTGGACCCGCTGTTCGGGACACTGGCCGACGCCGAGTCGCTGCTGCGCACCGCGCACCGGCTGGGACTGCGGGTGATCGTGGACGTGGTTCCCAACCACACGTCGGACCGGCACGTGTGGTTCGCGGACGCACTGGCCGGCGGACCGGCCCGCGCGCGCTACCACTTCCGGCCCGGACGGGGCGCCGAGGGTGAACTGCCGCCCAACGACTGGCAGTCGGTGTTCGGCGGCCCGGCCTGGACCCGGGTGCCCGACGGCTCCTGGTACCTCCACCTCTTCGCCCCCGAACAGCCCGACCTCAACTGGGAGAACCCGGAGGTGCGCGCGGAGTTCGAGTCGGTCCTGCGGTTCTGGCTGGAGCTCGGCGGGCGCGGTGTGGACGGATTCCGGGTCGATGTGGCACACGGCATGGTCAAGGCCGCGGGGCTGCCCGACATCGGCACCGACGAGCAGGTGCGGATGATCGGCTCCCAGACGCTCCCCTTCTTCGACCAGGACGGGGTGCACGAGATCCACCGCTCCTGGCGGAAGTTGCTCGACTCCTACCCGGGCGAGCGCATCGGCGTCGCGGAGGCATGGGCCCCGTCCGCCGGGCGCCTGGCCCTGTACGTGCGCCCCGACGAGCTGCACCAGGCCTTCAACTTCCAGTTCCTGCGGTGTCCCTGGGACGCGGCGGCGATGCGCATGGTGGTGGACGAGTCGCTGGCGGCGACGGCCTCGGTGGGGGCGCCCACCACCTGGGTCCTCTCCAACCACGATGTCGTACGCCATGCGACGCGGTACGGGGGCGGCGCGGCCGGGCTGCGCAGGGCCCGCGCCGCCGCGCTGCTGATGCTGGCGCTGCCCGGCTCCGCCTACCTCTACCAGGGCGAGGAGCTCGGGCTGCCCGAAGTCACCGACCTCCCCGACGAGCTGCGCGAGGACCCGTCGTTCTTCCGCGGCGCCGGACAGGACGGGCTGCGGGACGGCTGCCGGGTACCGATCCCCTGGGCGGGTGAGGGCCCGTCGTACGGATTCGGCCCCGGCCCGGGATGGCTGCCGCAGCCGGAGAGCTGGGGGGAGCGTTCCGTGGAGGCGCAGACCGGGGACCCGGGATCGACACTGGAGCTGTACCGTGCCGCGCTCGCGCTGCGGCGCCGGCTGGACGGCCTGGGCGACGGCCCGATGAGCTGGCTCGAAGGGCCCCCAGGAGTACTCGCCTTCACCCGGCCGGGTTTCGTCTGCACCGTCAACACCCTGCCGGGCACAGTCGAACTGCCCGTACCGGGAAGGCCGCTGCTCTCGTCGGCGGCCCCGGACATCTCCGGTGAATCGGTGCGCATTCCCGGCGATTCCTGCACCTGGTGGGCAATCTGACACGCGCCCGGTACAGTCCCTTCCCATGACCGCACGGCTTGCCGACATCGCAACCCAGGCGGGGGTCAGCGAAGCGACGGTCAGCCGGGTCCTCAACGGCAAGCCGGGGGTAGCGGCGGCCACCCGCGAGTCCGTACTCGCCGCACTCGACGTACTCGGCTACGAACGTCCGGTACGGCTGCGCCGCCGCAGCGCCGGTCTCGTCGGTCTGATCACGCCCGAGCTGGAGAACCCGATCTTCCCGGCGCTGGCGCAGGTCATCGGCCAGGCCCTGACCCGGCAGGGGTACACACCGGTCCTGGCCACCCAGACGCCCGGCGGCTCCACCGAGGACGAACTCACCGAGATGCTGGTGGAGCGCGGGGTCGCGGGCATCATCTTCGTCTCGGGACTGCACGCGGACACCACGGCCGACATGCGGCGCTACGAGCAGCTACGCGCCCAGGGCGTGCCGTACGTCCTGGTCAACGGCTTCTCACCGAAGGTGCAGGCGGCCTTCATCTCGCCCGACGACCGCGCGGCGATGCGGCTCGCCGTCACCCACCTCGCCTCGCTCGGCCACACCCGGATCGGGCTCGCGCTCGGGCCGCGGCGGTTCGTGCCGGTGCTGCGCAAGACGGAGGGCTTCCAAGCCGAGATGCGGGCCCGGTTCGGGCTGCCGGAGGCGGAGAGCGCGAAACTGATCCAGCACTCGCTGTACACGCTGGAGGGCGGCCAGGCGGCGGCGTCCGAGCTCATCGCGTCGGGCTGCACGGCGGTGGTGTGCGCCAGCGACATGATGGCACTCGGTGCCATCAGGGCCGCCCGCCAGCTGGGTTTCGACGTTCCGCGCGACATCTCGGTGGTCGGCTTCGACGACTCCCCGCTCATAGCGTTCACCGACCCCCCGATGACCACCATCAGGCAGCCGGTCACCGCCATGGGGCAGGCAGCCGTCCGCACCCTGCTCGAAGAGATCGGCGGCACCCCCGCACCGCACAGCGAATTCGTCTTTATGACCGAGCTGGTGGTCCGTGGTTCCACCGCCGCCGGTCCGGGATCCGCGCCCGGCCCGGTATCCCGGGCCGGGGACGTCAACAAGGCGTAGCGGGTGCGGGCGCGTCCCTCCCGAGGGATGATCTGGGGGAAGCCGAGTTTCTGGCAGACTCTTCCCCTATGGGTGAAACGACCGTGAAGACACTGGACGGCCATCAGGCCACCGCGTCACCCGTCGTGGCCAAGAAACCTCACATCTCAGTCATCGGGCGTCTGCGTGCACCCCGACGCCCCCGCATCTGGTTCGAAGTACTGCTGATCGCGGTGAGTTACTGGGGTTACTCCCTGATCCGCAACGCGGTGCCCGAGCAGAAGGCGGAGGCGCTGCGCAACGCGGACTGGATCTGGCGCGCCGAGAACTTTCTCGGTATCTCGGTCGAGCAGAACATCAACCACGCCGTGAATTCGGTGACATGGCTGATCGTCGGGATGAACTACTACTACGCGACGCTGCACTTCATCATGACCATCGGCGTCCTGGTCTGGCTGTTCCACTTCCATCCGGGGCGCTACGCGGCGGCCCGCCTGGCGCTCTTCGCGACGACCGCGGTGGCGCTGGCCGGCTACTACCTGTTCCCGCTGGCACCGCCGCGCCTGATGAACAACAGCCACTTCATCGACACCGTGCTGGTGCACCAGACCTGGGGTTCGATGGCCTCGGGCAACCTGAAGAACATGTCGAACCAGTACGCGGCGATGCCGTCGATGCACATCGGCTGGTCGCTCTGGTGCGGCCTGATCATCTTCGCGCTGGCCCGCGCCCCCTGGGTGCGGATCCTGGGCCTGCTGTACCCCGCCCTGACGCTCCTGGTGATCGTCTCGACGGCGAACCACTTCTGGCTGGACGCGGTGGGCGGGGTGCTCTGCCTGGCCTTCGGGACAGGTCTCTCGTACGCCTGGTACGGGGCACTGCCGCACAAGCTGCCCCGGGTCCCGGAGAAGGTCAGAGCGGGCGGCACGTTCACACAGGGCATCCACGGCACGCTGAAGCCGGTACCCGCGACCCCGGCCCCGTCGCCCGCACCAGGCCCCCCGACCGCTCCGGCCCGAAGTTCAAGCCGGTCCGGCGACTGAGGACCGGGGTCCGGGGCGGAGCCCCGTGCGGACGGCACGCGGCACACCGCACCGGGACCACGCCGGGCGACCACCCCGCTACCCCCCGTAGAACCGCTCCTCCATGACCCCGCGGGCCCGCCTGGTCGCGCGCCGGTAGTCGTCCAGCATGTCCCCCACGTGCCCGGTCTCGTACCCCAGGTACCGCGCCATCGCGGCCAGCTCCCGCCCGTCCGACGGAAACGTGTCACCGGCCCTCCCCCGCACCAGCATCACCGCGTTGCGCACCCGCGAAGCCAGCACCCACGCCTCGTCCAGCGTCTGCGTGTCCTCGGTCGAGAGCAGCTCCGCCTCGTGCGCGGCGGCCAGCGCGGTCCGGGTGCGGGTGGTCCGCAGCCCCGGCACCTCCCAGGCGTGCTGCATCTGCAACAGCTGCACGGTCCACTCCACGTCGCTGAGCCCGCCCCGGCCCAGCTTCGCGTGGAGCGTCGGGTCGGCCCCGCGCGGCATCCGCTCGGACTCCATCCGCGCCTTGAGACGGCGGATCTCGCGTACGGCGTCCTCACCGATGCCCTCGGGGGGATACCGCAGCGGATCGACGAGCTCGATGAAGCTGCGACCCAGCTCCGCGTCGCCCGCCATCGGCTCGGCGCGCAGCAGCGCCTGGCTCTCCCAGACGCCCGACCAGCGCCGGTAGTACGCGGCGTACGAGGCCAGCGTCCGCACCAGGGGGCCGCTCTTGCCCTCGGGCCGCAGATCGGCGTCGATCAGCAGCGGCGGGTCCGCGGTCGGGAGCTGGAGGAGCCTGCGCATCTCGGCCACGACGGCGTTCGCGGCACGGGCCGCCTCCTGGTCGTCCACGCCGTCGCGCGGCGCGTGCAGGAAGAGCACGTCGGCGTCCGAGCCGTAGCTCAGCTCGTGGCCCCCGAAGCGGCCCATGCCGATGACCGCGAACCGGGTGGGCAGGGTGTCGCCCCACTGTGCCCGTACGGCGGCCCGCAGCGCGCCCGCGATGGTGGCGGCGTTCAGATCGGTGACGGCGTTGCCGACCCGGTCGACCAGCGCCCCGGGGTCGGACTCCGCCGGGTTGTCCTCGGTGCCGTACGAGCCGATGAGGTCGGCGGCCGCGGTACGGAACAGTTCACGGCGGCGCACCCCGCGCGCGGACGTGACGGCGCCCTCGGGGGTCTCGGCGCGGCCGACGGCCGACAGGACCTCCTGCTCCAGGATCTCGCGGGGGCGCGGTTCGAGCCCGCCGCGGGCGCCGAGCAGCGCGACCGCCTCCGGGGCACGCAGCAGCAGGTCGGGGGCGAGCCGGCCGGCCGAGAGGACCCGGGCCAGATTCTCGGCGGCGGCGCCCTCGTCCCGCAGCAGCCGCAGGTACCAGGGGGTCTTGCCCAGCGCGTCGGAGACCTTGCGGAAGCCGAGCAGCCCCGCGTCCGGGTCGGCGGAGTCCGCGAACCAGCCGAGCAGCACGGGCAGCAGGGTGCGCTGGATGGCGGCCTTCCTGGAGACCCCGGAGGACAGCGCCTCCAGATGCCGCAGGGCGCCGGCCGGGTCGGCGTAGCCGAGTGCTTCGAGGCGCTGGCCGGCCGCCCGCGGGCTGAGCCGGATCTCGCCGGGCGCCAGCTGGGCGACGGCGTCGAGGAGCGGCCGGTAGAAGAGCTTCTCGTGCAGCCGCCTGACGACCGTCGCGTGCCGCTTCCACGCCTTGGTGAGCTCGGCGACGGGCTCGGTGCGCAGTCCCAGCGAACGTCCGAGCCTGCGCAGGTCCGCCGGGTCGTCCGGCACCAGGTGGGTGCGGCGGAGCCGGTACAGCTGGATCCGGTGCTCCATGGCCCGCAGGAAGCGGTAGGCCGCGTCGAGCTGCGCCGCGTCGGTCCTGCCCACGTAGCCGCCGGCCGCCAGGGCCTCCAGGGCCTCCAGGGTGTTGCCGCTGCGCAGGGTCGCGTCGTTGCGGCCGTGCACGAGCTGGAGCAGCTGGACGGCGAACTCCACGTCCCGCAGCCCGCCGGGCCCGAGTTTCAGCTCGCGCTCGACGAGGGCCGGGGGGATGTTGTCGATGACCCTGCGGCGCATCTTCTGGGCGTCGGCGACGAAGTTCTCCCGCTCGGACGCCTGCCACACGAGGGGCCCGACCGCTTCGGTGTACTCCGCGCCGAGCTCCGGGTCACCGGCGACCGCGCGGGCCTTGAGCAGCGCCTGGAACTCCCAGGTCTTGGCCCAGCGGTCGTAGTACGCGAGATGGCTGGAGAGCGTACGGACCAGCGGTCCGTTGCGGCCCTCGGGCCGCAGGTTCGCGTCGACGGGCCAGATGGTGCCCTCGATGTTGGTGTCGGAGCAGATCCGCATCATGTGCGCGGCGAGCCGGGTGGCGGCCTGCATGGCCCCGGCCTCGTCGGCGCCCGCCCCGGTCCCGGTGGGCTCGATGGGCTCGGCGACGAAGATGACGTCCACGTCGGACACGTAGTTGAGCTCGTGGCCGCCGCACTTGCCCATCGCGACGACGGCGAGGCGGCAGAGCGCGGCGTCCTCGGGGGCCGCTGCCGACGCTATGGCGAGCGCGGCGCGCAGGGTGGCGGTGGCCAGGTCGGCCAGTTCGGCGGCGGCCTGCCGGACGTCGGTCGTGCCGCAGACGTCCCGGGCGGCGATGGCCAGCAGACACCGCCGGTAGGCGATCCGCAGCTCCACGGCGTCGGCGGCGTCGGCGAGTCCGTGCTCGAACTCGGGAACGCCGGGATGCAGATCGGCCGTCTCGTACGTGACGAGGGCGTGCCAGTCGTGCGGGTGCCGCGCCAGGTGGTCGCCGAGCGCCTCGGACGCACCGAGCACCCCGAGCAGCCGGTCGCGCAGCGGCTTGGCCGCGATCAGCGTGTCCAGCAGCGTCTGCCGCTCGTCGGGCTGCTGGGCCTCGGCCATCCGGACCAGACCGAGCAGGGCGAGGTCCGGATCGGCGGTGGCGCCGAGCGCGTCGAGCAGGACGGGGTCATGGCGTACGGAGGCCAGCTCCGGGGCGTCGAGCAGCCGCTCGGCCGCGGCGGGGTCGGTGAAACCGTGCCGGAGCAGCCGGGTGAACGTACTGCCTCTGCGTCCCGGCACGCTCATGCTGCCGCCTCTCGTCACGTGGCACCCGGCTGTCCGGAACACCGGTTGATCGAAGTCCGGTTCCGAGCGTAGTCGCAGCGGGCGGCCGTGGCGCTGCCGCATCGCACGGCGGCTGTCAGCCGGGTCCCTCCCGGGGGGGGGACCCGGCTGCCCGCGGGTGCTGTGGTGGCCGGGCGGGTACGGCTACTGCCCGATGCCGTTCTCCTCCGTCGCCCCGGAGGCACCGAGGGTCACCTTGGCGATGGACTGGCAGGTGTCACTGAGACTGGACGAGTTGTAAGTCCCTTTGCCCGCGCTGGTGGTGGGGATGCCGAACAGCAGCTTCGAGTACTTGGCGTCGGCGCAGACGGTGGCCGGGTTGTTCCAGTCGAAGTACTCGGTCCAGCTGTTGAAACTGGAGCCGGCCATCGGGTGGTCGCCGTCGATCTTGATGGTCCCGAGGACCGTGGTGGTGCCCGCGGTCCTGTCGACGATGGAGTACTTCCAGTACGAGCCGGACTGCTGCGCCGCCTCCATCGCGTACTGGTGCCCCTCGACGGGGCGCTGGTCGAGACGGCAGGTCTTGCCGGTGCCGCTCTCGTCGAAGTCCTGGCAGTAGGTGCCGGAGCCGCCCGCGGTGGCCTCCGTACCGTTCCAGATCGAGACGAGGAACATCCCGCCGCCGTCCGCGTGGGTCTGGAACCCCATGTAGCCGGAGGCCCCGCTGCCCGCGAAGTCGAACTGGGTCGACCAGTAGGCGTTGTAGTTGCCGGGCGAGTGCTGGAGCGTCATCGGGATCGAGACCGATGTGACGTCGGACGGCGCGCTCCAGTAGGCGTACGTACCCGGGGTCTGCCCGGTGTCCGCGGCCTGGACGGGGGCCGCGGGCCCCATGAGCAGCACGGCGGCGCCCGCCGCCGTGGCCAGTGTTCCGGTGGTGAGCAGGTGCCGCATCCGCATGGGTGTCTCCTGTGTGGGGGTGGAGTTCACTGATGGGTTCGCTGAGGCGTTCATGTGGCTTGTGCTCCAGCCCGGTGAGCGGTTCTGCTCAACGAGGGCTTTGGACAAGCACGTTCACGCACAACTGATGTTGCGTCAACGGCTGCTGACAAAAAGACAAGCGCTGCACCACCAAAGTCCAAGAGCCACTGGGCGGCTACTCGGCAGGCTCGGAGGCTCCCCGGGCCGACGCCGGTTGGCGGCTCCGTGAAGGCGACATGCGGGACGGCCGGTGCGCTCTCCGGCGCCTTCCAGTTTCGGCCGGCCATCTACGGCGGCGGTGAAAGCCGTTGAGCTGCCCGCCGGGCTTCAGGCATGATCCGCTCCGTGGATACCTACCTGGAGACCGAGCGCCTGGCTCTGCGCCACTTCGCTCCCGACGACGCGGACCTGCTGATCGAGCTGGACAGCGACCCGGCGGTGATGCGCTACCTGACCGGCGGCGATCCGACCGCGCCTGAGGTCATCCGCGAGCGCCACCTGCCGAACATCCTCGCCGGCTACGAGAAGTGGCGCGGCGAACTCGGCCTGTTCGCCGCACAGGAGAAGGACGGCGGTGCGTTCATCGGCTGGTTCATCCTGCGTCCCGAGCCGGAGGGCCCGCTGGACGAGGTCGAACTCGGCTACCGGCTGCGGCAGGCGGCCTGGGGCAAGGGGTACGCCACCGAGGGCTCGCGGGCTCTGCTGGGCAAGGCGTTCACGGAGCTCGGTGTGCGCATGGTCTGGGCCGAGACGATGACCGTGAACCACGGTTCGCGCAACATCATGGAGAAGCTCGGAATGTCGCTCGCGGACACCATTCCCACTCCCCCCGACATGGAGGAGATCGAGGGCTCCGAGCACGGGGACGTACGGTACGAGATCACCAAGGAGCAGTGGGAGCGGCAGTAGCGGCGGCCGACGGGCTCTTGTCGAGCGCCGACGGACCACAGACGGCCCAGGGCTTCCGACACGGCTCCGGGTCCGACGGCACACCGCCCGGGCCAGTGGCACACCGCCACCGGCCCGGATCGCCCGTCAGTCCGTAAGGGAGCACTGACCCGCCCCTACAGCACCGGCAGGTTCTTCCGCAGCTCAAAAGCCGTGACCTCGCTGCGGTACTCCTCCCACTCCTGCTTCTTGTTGCGCAGGAAGAAGTCGAAGACATGCTCGCCGAGCGTCTCGGCGACCAGTTCGCTGCGCTCCATCAGCTCGATCGCCTCCCCCAGGTTCTGCGGCAGCGGCTCGATGCCCATCGCGCGCCGCTCCGAGTCGGTGAGTGCCCACACGTCGTCGTCGGCGCCGGGCGGGAGTTCGTAGTTCTCCTCGACACCCTTGAGCCCCGCGGCCAGCAGCAGCGCGTACGTCAGGTACGGGTTGGCCCCGGAGTCGATGGAGCGGACCTCGACCCGCGCCGAGCCGGTCTTGCCGGGCTTGTACATGGGGACGCGGATCAGGGCCGAGCGGTTGTTGTGCCCCCAGCAGATGTACGAGGGCGCCTCGCCGCCCGCGCCCGCGCTGCGCGCCGAGCCGCCCCAGATGCGCTTGTAGGAGTTGACCCACTGGTTGGTGACCGCCGAGACCTCGGCGGCGTGCGTCAGCAGGCCCGCGATGAAGGACCGCCCCACCTTGGAGAGCTGGTACTCGGAGCCCGACTCGTAGAAGGCGTTGCGGTCGCCCTCGAAGAGCGAGAGGTGGGTGTGCATGCCCGAGCCGGGGTACTCGCTGAACGGCTTCGGCATGAAGGTGGCCTGCACCCCCTGCTCCAGCGCGACCTGCTTCATGACCAGCCGGAAGGTCATGATGTTGTCGGCGGTCGACAGCGCGTCCGCGTACCGCAGATCGATCTCCTGCTGGCCCGGCGCGCCCTCGTGGTGGCTGAACTCGACCGAGATGCCCATGGATTCGAGCATGGTGATCGCCTGGCGGCGGAAGTCCATGCCGACGTTCTGCGGAGTGTGGTCGAAGTAGCCGGAGTTGTCGGCGGGGGTGGGGCGGGTGCCGTCGAGCGGCTTGTCCTTCAGGAGGTAGAACTCGATCTCCGGGTGGGTGTAGAAGGTGAAGCCCAGGTCGGAGGTCTTGGCCAGGATCCGCTTCAGCACATAGCGGGGGTCGGCGAAGGACGGGGAGCCGTCCGGCATCAGGATGTCGCAGAACATCCGGGCGGTACCGGGAGCCTCCGCACGCCACGGCAGGATCTGGAAGGTACTGGGGTCCGGCTTGGCGATCATGTCGGACTCGTAGACCCGCGCGAAGCCCTCGATGGCCGACCCGTCGAAACCGATGCCCTCGTCGAAGGCCTGCTCCAGCTCGGCGGGTGCCACGGCGACCGACTTCAGGAACCCGAGGACGTCGGTGAACCACAGGCGCACAAAGCGGATGTCGCGCTCCTCCAGCGTACGGAGTACGAATTCCTGCTGTTTATCCATACCGTTCCTACCTATCCTTGCTGGTCAGCCACCTGCTCCCATGCCTCCGGGGTCACCGGGGCTCATGAGCATCCCACCACACGATTTCCAGCTTGTTGCGAACCGTCGTCCGAACATCTCACCCCGCTCGGGTGTACCGCAGCCTCCATTGTGAGTCACGTGGAGGCTGTGAACGAGTCAGGGTGGCCGCCCTTCCGGGCGGCTGCCAGGGGGGCGGTGAACACGGCGAACACCTGCGTACGGTGTTGATGTCGCGCGGGCTTACCAGCGGACCAGCGCGCCGAGCAGCGACGCCCCCGCGGCCAGCCACGCGACGTAGTCGCCGACGTGCCCCGAATGGAGCCGGCGCAGTGGCCGGAAGAGGTCGGGGCCGCCGGCCCGGCCCGGCCGCCGTACGGCCACGGTGGCCAGGGCCACGGCGAGCAGCGTGGACAGCAGCCCGATGAGCACACCGGGAGCCGACCACTGCGGCGCGTGCGCCGCCTTTCCCGGGATCGCCTCGTCCAGCGCATGGCCGACCGCGCCGGCGATGTCCGGCACCAGACCTGCGGCCAGTGCCCCGGCCAGCAGCACCGCCGGTACGACGAGCATGGTGTCGGGGACGCGGGACAGCGGCCGCCGGCCGGTCTCCGGCTCCTCGTGCTCACCGCTCGTCTCGTACGGCCGGCTGCCCTCCGGGGGGCGGCCGAATCCGCCGAAGACCCGCGCGGCGACCCGCAGTACCGCTCCCCCGGTGAGCGCGGACACCACGACGCAGAGCACCGTGAGGGGTGTGCCGGCCGACTCCTCGATCACCGCCTTGCCCAGCGCCGTGCCGAACGGCGGCAGCCCGGCGAGGGCGAGGCCACCGGCCGTGAACAGCACGCCGACGAAGGGGAGTCCACGCGCCCGGCCGTGCAGTTCGTGCTCGTCGATGGAGCCGTAGCGGTCGAGGAGGATACCGGCGCAGGCGAAGAGCGCCGCCTTCACGCCCGCGTGCCCGAGCACGTACAGCGCGACCCCCGCCGACGCCTGCGGGGTGAGCAGTCCGAGGCCGACGAGGAAGAGGCCGGTGTGCGCGACGGTCGAGAAGGCGAGCAGGCGTTTGAGATGGCGCTGGTACCAGCACATGACGGCCCCGAGCAGGGCGGTCAGCACACCGAGGGTCACCAGGGCCCGCTCGGCGTCGTGCGCCGGGACCCCGCCGGGGCCGCCGAAGACGGTCCAGTAGACCCGCCCCGTCCCGTACACGCCGAGCTCGACCATCACACCGGAGAGCAGCATGCAGACGGGGGTGGGGGCGACGGCGTGTGCGTCGGGGAGCCAGAAGTGGAAGGGGACGGCGGCCGCTTTGACGAGGAGGCCGGTGAGGATGAGCACGAAGGCCGTGAGGACCAGGGCGTCCGGTCCGCCCTGCTCGTCGAGGCGCCGCCCGATGGCCCGCATGCCCAGTTCACCGGTGCGGGCGTAGAGCAGGACGATTCCGGTGAGCGTGGCGTACGCGCCGAGTGAGTTGACGATGCCGAAGGTGAGCGCGCCCTGCACCGCTTTCGCCTCCTCGACCCGGTAGCCGGTGAGGGCGTAGGCGACCACGCTCATCAGCTCGAAGAAGACGAAGGCGTTGAAGAGGTCACCGGTGAGGACGAAGCCGCACATACCGGCCTGGAAGAGCAGGACGAGCGCGGGGAAGGCCCCGGCGTGCCGCAGCGGCGGCTCGTCGAAGTACCGCCAGGAGTAGGCGAGTACGGCGACGACCAGGAAGGAGGTCAAGGTGGCGAGGCCCAGGGCGAGCGGGTCGCCGGCCAGGACGATGCCGACGCTCCGGCCCTGCTTCGGGGTCCAGCCGCCGACCCATTCGGCGGCGTGGTCCGCGCTGCCCGCGAGCAGGGCGACGGCCAGCGCCGCGGTGCCCGCGGCGAAAGCGGCGCCGACCACCTCCGCGGCGATCCGGGGCAGCCTGCGGCCGGCGGCGACCAGGACGACGGCGCCGGTGAGCGGCAGCGCCACGATCAGCGGAAGCAGCTGGTTCAGCTGCCCGGACCCGGTCATCCGCGCAGCTCGGAGAGTTCGTCGGGGTCGACGGTGCCGTGCCGTTTGTCGACCTGTACGACGAGGGCGAGCAGCAGTGCGGTGAGGGTCGCCCCGACCACCACGTCGGTCAGGGCGAGGGCCTGTACGACGGGGTCCACCAGGGGCCGCGAGCCGGGCTTCAGATCGGAGAAGACCGGGGCGGTACCGCCGTCGCGATAGCCGACGGAGAGCAGCAGGACATAGGTGGAGGACTGGCAGACGGCGAGGCAGCCGACGGCGTGGATGAGGTTACGGCTGGTGGCGAGGCCGTAGACACCGATGATGAAGATCCACCCGGCGGTCGCGTACGGCAGCACGGACATCATTCCGCCGTCGCCTCCTCGATCTCCAGTGCCTGGTCGAGGAAGCCGGCGAGCAGGACGACCACCGCGCAGGCGACCTCCACTCCGATGGCCGCGTTGAGCAGCGGGACGGTCCCGCCCGACGCGAGGGTGTTGAAGGTGCCGTACGGCAGGAAGTTGGCGAGGAACGAGGTCCCGCAGAGGAGCCCCGCGAGCCCCAGGACCAGATAGGCACCCTCTCCCGCCGCGTCACCGATGTGGTAGATGCCGATGGGACGGACCCGCTCCAGCGCCCGGTAGTCGACCGCGATGTAGAGCAGGTGCAGGGCGGTGGCCATGACGACGCCGCCCTGGAATCCGCCGCCGGGGCTGAGCTGGCCGTGCGCGACCACGTACGCCCCCGCGAGCAGGGTGACGGGCAGCGCCACCAGCGCGTAGCGGCGTACGGACCGCAGGACGGGGGCGGGCTCGGGGCGGTACTGCCGCTCGCCCCGGGTCTGGCGCAGCAGTACGACCGTTCCGAGGACCGCGCCGAAGAGGATGCTCTCCTCCCCCAGGGTGTCGAAGGCGCGCTGGTCGAAGTTGACGGAGGAGATGACGTTGGCGGTGTGCCGGCTCAGAGAGGCCCGCACCGCGCGGTCGCCGTACGGGTGGACGTCACCGCCGAAGTGCGGGAGCAGCCGGTAGGCGCCGGTGAGCATGGCGGCGAGTCCGGCCACGCCGACGGCGAGTACCCACAGGCGCAGGCGTCGGCTCATCCGCTGTGCTCCTGCCGCTCGCCCCGGCGCCTGCGGCGGACCTTGCGTACGGAGAGGAGCACCAGCAGCGGGGTGAGCGCCGAGCCCACCGAGAGCTGGGAGAGCGCCACGTCCGGGGCCTGGAGGACGGTGAACAGTACGGCCAGGGCGAGGCCGAGGAGCGAGAGGACCAGCGCCTGCCGGGCGGGGTCCCGGACCAGGACGGCCGCGGTGGCCGCAGCCGCGACCAGCAGCAGGGAGATGACGATCAGTGCGTCAGTCATGGGGCGCCGCCTCGGGGACCGGGTCGTCGAGTGCCCGTGACGCGACGACGTTCCCCGCGATCAGCAGGGCCCCGATGACGAGCAGCTTGGCCGTCGCCCGGGCCGGGCCGGTGACCACGCACAGCGGCAGGACGACCAGCACGGTGGCGGCGACCGCCGGCCAGGTGGTTCTGGAGCTGTGCGGCGGGTCGTCCGCCAGGTCGTCGGCGAGCAGCCGGGCGTACACCAGGGTGCCGACCGGGCCGAGGACCGCCAGGACGAGGGCGAGATCGGTGTACGCGGAGGAGCGGCCGAACCCCTGGGCGAGCAGCAGCAGGGCGAGGCAGACCAGCAGGGTCGCCTGGTTCTGCGCGACGACCCGGCGTCGCAGCGGGCCGGTGGAGACCCCCCACAGGGCCGGTGCCACTCCGCACACCAGCAGCGCGGCGGCAGCGAAGAGCCAGCCGTTCACCGCTGCCTCACCGCTGTCCGTGCCGCGCGGGCGGCGACCGCGGTGGGCAGCGCCAGGGCCGCTCCGACCGCCGTTTCCAGTACGTCCACGGTGCTGATGAAGACCAGCCACAGTGCCGTCAGGGCCACCCACCAGAGCAGCAGTTCCGCCGCGATCGCATACTTGTGCACCATTCGCCCGCCTCCGCATGCCAGTGCCCCGGCCACAGTGCCGTACTCCGGCCGTCCTGGCCCTGTGCCATGCCGCATGCCCCGCCATTACGATCTGAGCCCCCGGAACGTCCGTATCCCACAAGGACTTGAGGACTCATCGATGGCTTCGACGCAGAGCTCGAAGAACGATCGCAAGACCCGCATAGAGGAGATGCGCCGCGCCGAGAAGTCGCGCGAGCGCCGCGTCCGTATCGCCTTGATCACGGTGGCGGCGGTCGCCGTGGCGGGGCTGGTCGGCTTCGGCACGTATCTCGTCAGCAACAGCTCGTCCGCCTCGCAGTCCGACAGCACCGCGTCCGACAGCAAGGCGGACGGCGGGACGACAGCCGGACCCATCAAGGGTGAGAAGGACTGGGACATCAAGAAGCTCGGCCGCACCCACGTCACCACGAAGGTGAACTACCCGATGACACCGCCGGTGGGCGGGAACCACAACCAGGTCTGGATGAACTGCAACGGGAACGTCTACACCAAGCCGCTGCCCGACATGAACGCCGTCCACTCACTGGAGCACGGCTCGGTCTGGGTCACCTACACGGACAAGGCCCCGGCGGCCGATGTGAAGAAGCTCGGCGCGAAGGTGGCGAGGACCCCGTACTCGCTGATGAGCCCGTATCCGGGCCAGTCGGGCGCGATCATGCTCAGCGCCTGGGGCAAGCAGATGACGGTGGACGGCGCCGACGACCCGAGGGTGAACCAGTTCTTCACCAAGTACGTGCAGGGCCCGCAGACCCCGGAACCGGGTGCGGCGTGCACGGGCGGGCTGGACGGCCGGTGAGCAGGAGCACGCGGCTGATGACCGTCGCCGCCGTCGTCCTCGTCCTGCTCTGCGCGGCCGCCGCGACCATGGCCTTCACGACCGGTCACGACCGGCGTACCGCTCCCGCCGCGCGGACGCCGACCGCGGGCTCGGCGGACGCGGGCTTCGCGCGTGACATGTCGGTCCACCACCAGCAGGCCGTGGAGATGTCGTTCATCGTGCGGGACCGTACGGACAACGCCGATGTGCGGCGCCTGGCGTACGACATCGCCAACACCCAGGCCAACCAGCGCGGCATGATGATGGGCTGGCTGAACCTCTGGGGGCTGCCGGTGAGCGACGCGGACCGGCTGCCGATGCAGTGGATGGGCATGGGCGTGGAGCCGTCCACCGACGGGGCGTTGATGCCCGGTATGGCCACCACGGCCCAGCTGGACACCCTGCGGAAGCTGAGCGGCAAGAAGGCGGAGATCCTCTACCTCCAGCTGATGACCGCCCATCACAAGGGCGGCATCCATATGGCGGAGGGGTGTGTGCAGCTCTGCGGGGTCGGCGCGGAGAAGAAGCTGGCGCAGGGCATGGTGGCCGCCCAGCAGTCCGAAGTGCAGCTCATGGCCGATCTGCTGAAGGAAAGGGGCGCTTCGCCAACAACGGGATCAACTGCCCGTTCATGACCGTTCCTTGAGTTCTTCTTGGTCATCGCATGCCCCTGGCATGAGCAGTTCATCGGGCAGGGTGTGGCGTACACGCGTACCTGCGACGAACCGCACCACAGGGGGTTCCATGAGATCCAGCCGCTCGAAGATGCGCGCCGGGCTGAGCGTGGCAGCGACACTGCCTCTGCTCGCCGGCGCGCTGGCTCTGTCCATACCCAGCGCCAACGCCGACTCCGGTACGGGCAGCCGCCACGCGCTTCAGGGCACCAAGCCGCAGTGGGCGAAGGCCTCCGCCGACCGCGGGGCCAGCGCCGGCTCCAGCGCGGTGAACGCGCGCGTCTACCTGGCCGGGCGCGACGCCCAGGGCCTGACGGCGTACGCGAAGGAGGTGTCGGACCCGCGGTCCGCCTCCTACGGCAAATACCTGAGCGCGAAGCAGGCCACGGCCCGCTTCGGCGCGACACCGGAGCAGATCAAGCAGGTCACCGCCTGGCTGAAGTCCTCGGGCCTGAAGGTCACCGGGTCGAACCAGCACTACGTCTCGGTCAGCGGTGACGTGAGCGCGGCCGAGAAGGCGTTCTCGACGCAGCTGCACAACTACCGCAAGGGCAGCAGGACCTACCGGGCCCCGACGGCGACGGCCTCCGCGCCCGCGTCCCTCCGGGGTGCGGTGCTGACGGTCGTCGGCCTCGACAACGCCCCGCACAACGTCAAGCACGACACGACGACGCTGCCCCCGCCCAGCGCGGTCTTCAAGAACGCCGGGCCGATGTCGTCGTACTACGGCCAGAAGGTCAACAAGAAGCTTCCGAACGCGTACGGCGAGAAGGCCCCCTACGCGGTCAAGGGCTACACGGGGAAGCAGCTGCGCTCCGCCTACGGCGCGGGCAACAAGACCGGCAAGGGCGTCACGGTCGCCATCACGGACGCCTACGCCTCGCCGACCATCGCGCAGGACGCGGCCAAGTACGCGAAGCGCAACGGCGACAGCGCGTACGCCAAGGGTCAGCTCTCCCAGGTGCTGCCGAGCGACTACACCGACATCGACGAGTGCGGTGCGGCCGGCTGGTACGGCGAGGAGACCCTCGACGTCCAGGCCGTGCACGCGGTGGCGCCCAAGTCGGACATCGTGTACGTCGGCGCCGCGTCCTGCAACGACGACGCGCTGCTCGACTCGCTCGGCAAGATAGTGGACAACCACCTCGCCGACATCGTCTCCAACTCCTGGGGCGACATCGAGGCCACCCAGACGCCGGCCTCGGCCGCCGCCTACGACCAGGTCTTCCAGCTGGGCGCCGTCGAGGGCATCGGCTTCTACTTCTCCACCGGCGACAACGGTGACGAGGTCGCCAACACCGGTACGAAGCAGGTCGACACTCCGGCCAACTCCGCCTGGGTGACGGCGGTCGGCGGCACCTCGCTCGCCGTCGGCAAGACCGACAAGTACCAGTGGGAGACCGGCTGGGGCACTCTGAAGTCGAGCCTCTCGGCCGACAACAAGACCTGGTCGGCCTTCCCCGGCACCTTCAACGGCGGCGCGGGCGGCGGCACCAGCAAGACCGTGGCGCAGCCGTTCTACCAGCGCGGTGTGGTGCCCGGGAAGCTCGCCACGTCCAACGGCAAGACGCCCATGCGCACGATTCCGGACATCTCGGCGATCGCCGACCCCAACACCGGTTTCCTGGTGGGCCAGACGCAGACCTTCCCGGACGGTTCGCAGCAGTACAGCGAGTACCGCATCGGCGGCACCTCGCTGGCGGCTCCGGTCATCGCGGGCATCCAGGCGCTGGCACAGCAGGCGCAGCACGGGGTTCCGATCGGGTTCGCCAACCCGTCGATCTACTCCCGCTACGGCACGTCGGCGTACCACGACGTCACCGACCACCCGCTGGGCGCGGGCCGCACCCAGTCGGTCGTCCGGGTCGACTTCGCCAACAGTGTCGACGCGAGCGGCGGTCTGCTGACCTCGCTGCGGACGCTCGGCGCGGACTCCTCGCTGGTCGCCACCGTCGGCTACGACGACGTGACGGGTGTCGGCAGCCCGGGACGGACGTACATCAGCTCGTACGCCCGGCGCTGACCCGTACGCGCAGCACACGGCCGCGGTGACCTCGCGTCGCACGCGCTAGCCACATCCGCCGCCCCGTCCCCGCCCGCACCACGGGTGGGGACGGGGCGGCGTCGCAGTGACATACCGCGCACCCGCCCAGCAGGACATCGCGTCAGAGAGACGATTACACTGGGCCCGTGCCTCAACTACGCCTCGCACTGAATCAGATCGACTCGACCGTCGGCGACCTCGCCGGTAACGCCGAGGCGGTCGTCCACTGGACCCGGCACTCCGTCGAGCGGGGCGCCCACCTGGTGGCGTTCCCCGAGATGATGCTGACCGGATACCCCGTCGAGGACCTGGCCCTGCGGTCGTCCTTCGTCGACGCCTCCCGGGCCGCGCTGCGCGCGCTCGCCGCACGGCTGGACGCCGAAGGGTTCGGTGAGGTCCCCGTCGTCGTCGGCTACCTCGACCGCACCGAGAAGGCCCAGCCCCGCTACGGGCAGCCCGCGGGCGCCCCGCGCGACGCCGGGGCCGTGCTGCACCGCGGGGAGGTCGCGCTGACCTTCTCCAAACACCACCTGCCGAACTACGGCGTCTTCGACGAGTTCCGCTACTTCGTCCCCGGCGAGACCCTCCCGGTGATCCGGGTGCACGGCGTCGATGTCGCACTCGCCATCTGCGAGGACCTCTGGCAGGACGGCGGCCGGGTCCCCGCGACCCGGTCCGCGGGGGCCGGGCTGCTGGTCTCGATCAACGCCTCGCCGTACGAGCTGAAGAAGGACGACCAGCGCCTTGAGCTGGTCCGCAAGCGGGCCAGGGAGGCCGGCTGCACCACCGCGTACGTCGCGATGACCGGCGGCCAGGACGAGCTGGTCTACGACGGCGACTCGATCGTGGTCGACAAGGACGGCGAAGTCGTCGCACGGGCGGCACAGTTCACCGAGAGCTGTGTGGTGGTCGACCTGGAGCTGCCCGCCGCGGGGCAGGTGCCGTCGGGTGTGGTGGCCGACGGGCTGCGCATCGAGCACGTCACGCTCTCCGACGAGCCGGTTCCGGCGTACGCGGCCGAGCTGCCCGGCGGTTACGCCGACCGGCTCGACGACGACGAGGAGCTGTACACCGCGCTGGTCGTGGGCCTGCGGGCGTACGCCGCCAAGAACGGCTTCTCCTCGGTGCTGATCGGGCTCTCCGGCGGCATCGACTCGGCGCTCGTCGCGGCCATCGCCTGCGACGCCCTCGGCGCGAAGAACGTGTACGGCGTCTCCATGCCGTCCAAGTACTCGTCGGACCACTCCCGGGGCGACGCGGCCGAGCTGGCCCGGCGCACCGGGCTGAACTACCGGACCGTGGAGATCGCGCCGATGTTCGACGCGTACATGGAGTCGCTCTCGCTCACCGGTCTCGCCGAGGAGAACCTCCAGTCGCGGCTGCGCGGCACCACGCTGATGGCCATCTCCAACCAGGAGGGCCAGATCGTGCTCGCGCCGGGCAACAAGTCCGAGCTGGCGGTGGGGTACTCGACGCTCTACGGCGACTCGGTCGGCGCGTACGGGCCGATCAAGGACGTCTACAAGACGTCGATCTTCCGGCTCGCCGAGTGGCGGAATCGGGCGGCGGCCGAGCGGGGCCAGACCCCGCCGATCCCGGAGAACTCGATCTCCAAGCCGCCCAGCGCCGAGCTGCGCCCCGGCCAGGTCGACACGGACTCGCTCCCGGACTACGAGGTGCTCGACGCGATCCTGGCCCGGTACGTCGACGCCGACCAGGGCCTCGACTCCATTGTCGCGGCCGGGTACGACCCCGAGCTGGTGGCGAAGACGCTCCGGATGGTGGACACCGCGGAGTACAAGCGCCGTCAGTACCCGCCGGGCACCAAGATCTCCGCGAAGGGGTTCGGCAAGGACCGGCGGCTGCCGATCACGAACCGCTGGCGCGAGACGAGCTGAGCGCACGCTCCGTACGGGGGCTTTCCGCGACCACGCGGGAGGCCCCCTTCGGCGTACCGCGGTCGAGCAGCCCCGCGGTCACCGCGACGGCCAGGCCGATCACGGCGAGCCCCGCGCCCACCAGGGTCGGCGACATCCAGCCCCAGCCCGCCGCGATGGCGACCCCGCCGAGCCAGGCGCCGCCGGCGTTGGCCAGGTTGAACGCGGAGTGGTTGGAGGCCGAGGCCAGCGTCGGGGCGGAACTGGCCTTCTTCATCACCAGCATCTGGAGCGGTGTCGTGGTCATGAAGCCGACCGCGCCCAGGAGCACCACGCTGACCAGCGCGGCCCACTTCACATGGACGGTGAAGTCGAACGCGACCAGCACGACGGCCAGCCCGGCCAGCGAGCCGTAGACCGTGGGGCGCAGCGCCCGGTCGCTCAGCGGTCCCGCGGCCAGCGCGCCCAGGGTCATCCCGATACCGAAGAGGGCGAGCACCAGGGTCACCGACGACTCGGAGAAGCCCATGACCTCGGTGGTGATCGAGGCGAGGTAGCTGTATACGGCGAAGACCCCGGCGAAGCCGAAGACCGCGGTCAGCAGCCCGAGGAGCACCTGCCGGTTGCCGAGGGCGCGCACTTCGTGGCGCAGGCCCTGGTGCGCGTCGACGGGGACGTACGGAACGAGCCTGGCCAGCGCGGCCAGCGCCACCAGACCGATGACGCCGACCACGACGAAGGTGGCGCGCCAGCCGAGGTGCTGGCCGAGCAGGGTCGCGGCGGGGACGCCGACGATGTTGGCGATGGTCAGGCCGAGGAACATGGTGGCGACGGCACGTCCGCGCCTGCCCTCGTCGACCAGGCCGGAGGCGACGACCGCGCCGACCCCGAAGAAGGCTCCGTGCGGCAGCCCGGCGAGTACCCGCCCGGCCAGCAGCCAGCCGAAGCCGGGCGCGAAGGCGGATGCCAGGTTGCCGACGGTGAACAGGGCCATCAGGAGCAGCAGCATCCGCTTGCGCGGGATGCGGGAGCCGAGGGCGGTGAGCAGCGGCGCGCCGACGACGACGCCGATCGCGTAGGCGGAGACGAGATAGCCCGCGGTGGGCACGGAGGTGCCCAGGTCGTCGGCGACGTTGGGCAGCAGGCCCATCATCACGAACTCGGTGGTGCCGATGCCGAACGCGGAGATGGCCAGCGCGAGCAGGGCCAGGGGCATGGAGGGAGACCTTCTCTTACGAGAGCGGGAACAGGGGAACGGAAGAACGGCAGCGGGCCGTAGGACCAGCTTAAGTTCTCCTGCTGAACAAAGTCTCCCCGCCGTGTTGTTCCGGCAGGTGAATGCCCCGTTAAGTGATGCGTATCTCCCGGAGCCCGATGTGCGGGTCTCCCGAGCCCGATGCGGATCCCTAGAGTTTGATGCGGGCCGCGATCGGCAGGTGGTCGCTGCCGGTCCTGGGCAGCGTCCAGGAGGAGACCGGGTCGGCGCCCCTGACCATGATCTGGTCGATGCGCGCCATCGGGAAGCGCGCGGGCCAGCTGAAGCCGAAGCCGTTGCCCGCGGCGCCCTGGGTGGAGCGCATCTGCGACGTGACGGCGCCCAGCGAACGGTCGTTCATCGTCCCGTTGAGGTCGCCGAGGAGGACCACGTCGCGCAGCGGCTCCTTCCTGATGGCCGCGCCCAGCGCGTCCGCGCTGTTGTCGCGCTGCGACGCGGTGAATCCGGCGTCGAGCTTCACCCGTACCGAGGGGAGGTGCGCGACGTAGACGGCCACCTTGCCCTTGGGGGTGGCGACCGTGGACCGCATGGCGCGGACCCAGCCGAGCCTTATGTTGACGGGCTCGGTGGCGCTCATCGGGTACTTGCTCCAGAGCCCGACCGTGCCCTCCACCGCGTGGTACGGGTAGGTGGCGGCGAGGGCGTCGGAGTACGCGGAGACCTTGCCCGCGGCCAGCTCCTCCAGGGCGACCACGTCGGCGCCCGAGGCGGCGACCTTCTTCGCGGTGCCCACCGGGTCGGGGTTGTCCGCGTTCACGTTGTGGGTGGCCACCACCAGGTCGCCGCCGGAGGCCGACTTGTCGGAGATCAGTCCGCCGAAGATGTTCAGCCAGACGATGACGGGCAGCAGCAGGACGATCAGCGCGGTGGCCGAGCGGCGCAGCAGGGCGAGCACGAGCAGCACCGGGACACCGACCAAGCCGAACCACGGCAGGAAGGTCTCGGTGAGGCTGCCGAGGTTCCCTATGTCGTTGGGGATGTGGGCGTGGAAGAGCATCGTCAGCGTGAGCAGGACGGCGAAGCACGCGAGGACGATGCCGCGGCGCCAGATGCCGCGGTCACCCCGCCAGCGCCCGCCGAACAGACGCCGGGCACCGGATTCGGAATGCCCGTACTCCGAGCTGCCGTGTTCCGTGTCCGTGAAGTGCGCCTGCGCCATACCGTTGCCCTCGCTGCCTTGCCGTGCACGCCGTCCCGCCCTTGACACTAAGCGATGGAACGGCACTTTCCGCGCCGTGGGGACACGGCCGTACTGTCACGAGGACGTGGCAGGTACCACGCAGAGTTCCGGTTGTGACGGAACACGCACATTTCAGGCGTCCTGCCCCTGGTCCCGGCGCGGTGCGAGCCCCGCCAGGAGGGCGTCCACGACCCGCGCGGCCAGGTCGTCGTCGAGCCGCGCGTCGGGGCGGAGCACGGTGCGCAGCAGCATCGGCCCCACGAAGAGGTCGTTGACCAGGTCGGGGGCCAGGTCGGAGCGGATCTCGCCCGCGGCGATCCCCCGGCGCACGATGTCCACCCCCATCAGGCGCCGGGCCTCGACGACGGTGTCGTGGTAGGCCCGCCAGAGCTCCGGATAGCTCTGCATCTGCGCGAAGACGTTGTACAGCAGCGCCGACGAGCGCTTGGCGAGGCCCCGCCGGCGCAGCGATTCGAGCATGGCGATCAGATCGTCGCGCACCGAGGTGCCCGGCAGCTCCGGGTCGATGGGCTCGATGTCCTTGAGCACGTCGATGAAGAGCTCCTCCTTGCCCTTCCAGCGGCGGTAGATGGTGGCCTTGCCGACACCCGCCGTGCGGGCGACGCGCTCGATGGACACCGCGGTGAGCGGGACGCCCTCCTCCAGCAGCTTCACCACGGCCTCGACGATCGACCGTTCGACCGCCTCCGAGCGCGGCCGGCCGCGCCGGTGCCCAGCCGGCCTGTTCTGCTGTTCCGTCGGGGGCACGCCCGCTCCGCCTCTCACCGTGCGTTCAGTCCGTACTGATTGTCGCCGACGCGGGTACGGCCTCCGCCGCCGCTTCCGCGGCGGCGCCGTCGCGACGGCCTCCCGGCCGGCCCGGCAGGAAGACCGCCACCACGACGGCGCCGAGCAGCGCGACCCCGGCCGAGCCGAGGGCCGTCACGTGCATGGCGTGCAGGAACGCGGTGTCCGCCTGGCCGGCGAGCGCCCGGCCCGCGGGGCCGAGCTTCTCCGCGATGCCCAGGGTCGCCTCGATCGACTCCCCCGCCGCCTTGCGCGCGCCGGGCGGCACCGCGCCGAGATGATCCTCGATGCCGTCCCGGTACGAGGCGGACAGCACGGACCCCAGGACGGCGACACCGAGCGCCCCGCCCACCTGGCGGAAGGTGTTGTTGATCGCGGAACCGGACCCGGCCTTCTCGCGGGGCAGGGACTGCATGATCGAGACGGTGACCGGCGGCATGATGTGGGCCATTCCCGTGCCCATGACGAAGTAGACGACCTCCATCACCCAGACGGGAGTACCGGCGCCGAAGAACGCGAAGCACCCGAGCCCGGCGGCGACCAGCACCATGCCGGCCGTGCAGACGGCGCGGGCGCCGAACCGCTCGACGACGAGCCTGGCCCGCGGCGAGAAGATCATCTGGGCCGCGGCCAGCGGAAGCAGCAGGACGCCGGACTCCAGGGCGCTGTAGCCGCGGACGCTCTGCATGTAGAACGCGGAGAAGAAGGTGACGCCCATCAGCGCGAAGAAGACCAGCGCGATGGCGGCGACGGCCGCGGAGAACGCCGGGTTCTTGAAGTAGGTGACGTCGATCGCCGGGTGGCTGCTGCGCTTCTCGTACACCACGAAGCCGACCAGCACGGCGAGGCCGCCGAGCGTGGTCAGCAGCGCGGACGGCGCGGTGAAGTCGGCCAGTTCGCCGCCGCGGATGATCCCGTACACCAGCAGCACCAGGCCGATGACGGACAGGCTCACGCCCACCGGGTCGAGGTGGCCGGGGGCGGGGTCCTTGGAGTCGGGGACCAGCAGCACCATCGCGATCAGCGCGACGACCACCACCGGGACGTTGACCAGGAACACCGAGCCCCACCAGAAGTGTTCGAGGAGCACACCGCCGGTGATCGGGCCGATGGCGATGGCCAGGCCGACGCCGCCGGCCCAGATACCGATGGCCTTGGGCTGCTCCTCGCGCTCGAAGACGTTCATCAGGACGGCGAGCGTGGCGGGCATCACGAAGGCCCCACCGAGACCCATCACGGCCCGGAACGCGACGAGTTCGGCCGGCGAGGTGGAGATGGCGGCGAGCACCGAGCCGATGCCGAAGACCGCCAGTCCGAAGAGCAGGATCTTCTTGCGGCCGAGGCGGTCGCCGAGGAGGCCCGCGGTGAAGAGCAGTCCGGCGAAGACCAGCGTGTAGGCGTTGATCGCCCATTCGAGCTGGCTCTGGGTGGCGCCGAGCCCGCTCGGCGCGGGGGCGGCGATCGTCTTGACCGCCACGTTGAGGATGGAGTTGTCGAGCACCACGATCAGCAGGCTCAGCATCAGCGCGGCCAGGATCGCCCAGCGGCGCCGGTGCACGGCTTCGG
This sequence comes from Streptomyces sp. NBC_01471, assembly GCF_041438865.1. Classification (NCBI taxonomy): domain Bacteria; kingdom Bacillati; phylum Actinomycetota; class Actinomycetes; order Kitasatosporales; family Streptomycetaceae; genus Streptomyces; species Streptomyces sp. NBC_01471. The sequence continues at coordinate 5,937,360 of NZ_CP109450.1, read as the reverse complement.
GTATGCGGGGCGCTGCGACTGGCCCCGTGGAGTTGGTCATGGCGACAGCGTAGAGCAAATCCGATACGGCACCGTCTCGTATCGTAAAGATTTTACCCGTGGGCCCCGGGCGGGCCGGGAGCCCACTTCCGCGCGGCGGCGGTGTGGTGCAACCATGGAGGCGGTCCGGGGACGCCGTCAGGGCGCCTCGAGATGACGAACAGGAGCGTTGCGATGACGCGCGCGTTGAACCCTCTGAGCTCCACCCCCTCGGCCGGTGACCCCGCAGCCGGGCAGTCCGCCTCCCCCGGCAAGCCCGCCGACAGCAGCAAGGCGCTGTACGGCGGCCGGAGCAGCAGGCGCATCACCGTCCATGACATCGGCGGCGCCAAGGAGCGCGGCGAGAAGTGGCCCATGCTCACCGCGTACGACGCGATGACCGCGTCCGTCTTCGACGAGGCGGGCATCCCGGTGATGCTCGTCGGGGACTCGATGGGCAACTGCCACCTCGGCTACGACACCACGGTCCCGGTCACCCTCGACGAGATGACGATGCTCTCCGCCGCCGTAGTACGGGGCACCTCACGTGCGCTGATCGTCGGCGACCTGCCCTTCGGCACCTACCAGGAAGGCCCGGTCCAGGCGCTGCGCAGCGCGATGCGGCTGGTCAAGGACGCGGGCGTGGGCGCGGTGAAGCTGGAGGGCGGCGAGCGCTCGCACCAGCAGATCGATCTGCTGGTGCGGTCCGGCATCCCCGTCATGGGCCACATCGGGCTGACACCGCAGTCCGTCAACTCCATGGGCTACCGGGTGCAGGGGCGCGGCGAGGAGGCCGCGCAGCAGCTGCTGCGCGACGCCAAGGCCGTACAGGACGCGGGTGCGTTCGCGGTCGTCCTCGAACTCGTACCCGCCGAGCTGGCCGCCGAGGTCACCCGCATCCTGCACATTCCGACGGTGGGCATCGGCGCCGGGCCCGAGTGCGACGCGCAGGTACTCGTCTACACCGACATGGTCGGTCTGACCGGCGGCAAGGTGCCGCGCTTCACCAAGCAGTACGCGGACCTGCGCCGGACGCTCGGCGACGCGGCGAAGGAGTTCGCGGACGAGGTCGTGGGCGGGACCTTCCCGCTGGAGCAGCACACCTTCCACTAGGGTCGCCGGCCCTTCCCAGGCCACTGCCGCACGGACCGACAGCCCGCCGACATCCCCCATCGGCGGGCTGTCGGCATTCTGTCGGTGAGCTGTCAGTGGCTGCTGGTCTGATAGTCGGCATGACGCGAATCGACAAGAACCCCGGGAACGGCGGACCCGCCGTACAGGTGCGGGGGCTGGTGAAGCACTACGGGGACACCAAGGCCCTGGACGGCGTGGACCTGGACGTCCGGGAGGGCACGGTCCTCGGTGTACTCGGGCCCAACGGCGCCGGGAAGACCACCCTCGTGCGAGTCCTCGCCACCCTGCTGCAGCCCGACTCCGGCACCGCCACCGTGGCCGGCCTCAACGTCCTGACCCAGCCCCGGCAGCTGCGCCGGGTCATCGGTCTCACCGGGCAGTACGCATCGGTCGACGAGAAGCTCTCCGGCTGGGAGAACCTCTACATGATCGGCAGGCTGCTCGACCTCCCCCGCAAGGACGCGAGGCGCCGCGCCGACGAGCTCCTGGAGCGGTTCTCGCTGACGGAGGCGGCCAAGAAGGCCGCGATGAACTACTCGGGCGGGATGCGCCGCAGGCTCGACCTGGCCGCTTCGATGATCGGCAGCCCGTCGGTGCTCTTCCTCGACGAGCCGACGACCGGTCTCGACCCCCGTACCCGCAACGAGGTCTGGGACGAGGTGCAGAGGATGGTCGCGGAGGGGGCGACCGTGCTGATCACCACCCAGTACATGGAGGAGGCCGAGCAGCTCGCCAACGAGCTGACCGTCATCGACAAGGGCAGGGTCATCGCCAACGGCAAGGTGAACGAGCTGAAGGCGAAGGTCGGCGGCCGGACCCTCCAGATCGAGCCGAGCGACCGCGCCCAGCTGCCCGCCATGGCGCGTGCCCTGGCCGAGGCCGGGCTCGACGGTGTGGCGGGGTCCCAGGCGGTGCCCGACGAGGGCCTGCTCAACGTACCGATCCTGAGCGACGGGCAACTGACCGCGGTGGTCGGCCTGCTGGCCTCGCGCGGCTTCGGCATCACCAACATCGGCACCCATCTGCCCAGCCTGGACGAGGTGTTCCTGGCCATCACCGGCCAGAAGCCCACGGCGCAGGACGGCTCCGGCGAGAAGACAGCACAGGTTCAGGAGGCCGCGGTATGAGCACGGCGACGATCGAGAAAACGGCACCCGTCGTGGCGGCCCCGGCCGCCGCCGAGGGGCGGATCGGGCTGCGGGGCAATCTCCGGCACATCGGAGCACTGGCCCGGCGCAACGCGCTGCAGATCAAGGCGGACCCGGAGTCGATGTTCGACGTCCTGCTGATGCCGATCATCTTCACCCTGCTGTTCGTGTTCGTCTTCGGCGGCGCCATCGCGGGCAAGGGCAACCAGACGCAGTACGTCGACTACGTGGTCCCCGGGCTGATGGCGATGATGGGCATGAACATCGCCATGGCCGTCGGCTCCGGGGTCAACGACGACTTCAAGAAGGGGGTGATGGACCGGTTCCGCAGTATGCCGATCGCCCGGTCGTCCGTCCTCATCGCGAAGATCGTCGTGGAGATCGGCCGGATGCTGGTCGCCATCACGATCCTGCTGACCGTGGGCTTCATCCTGGGCCTGACCATCCACACCTCGGTGCTCTCGCTCTTCGCCGCGATCGGCCTCTCGCTGGCGTTCGGCGCCTCACTGATGTGGATCTTCATCCTGCTCGGACTCACCATGAAGACGGTCCAGGCCGTCCAGGGGATGGCCATGCTGGTCCTGATGCCGCTCCAGTTCGGATCGTCGATCTTCGCCCCGCCCGCCACGATGCCCGGCTGGCTCCAGGCGTTCACCGACTACAACCCGCTCTCCAACCTCGCGGACGCGGCGCGGAACCTGATGAACGGCGGCCCGGTCGCCCACTCCGTGCTGATGACGCTCGGCTGGTCGGTGGCGATCACCGCGGTCACCGCGCCGCTGGCGATCCGGAAGTTCCGCAAGAAGACCTGACCCGGCCGCCGGGCCCGGTGGACCCGGCGGTCCCGTTCAGCGTTCGCGTCGCTCCACCAGGGCGGTGGCCTCCTCCGGGGTGAGGCTGCCGCCCTCGGCGTACGCCCTGTCGTAGTCGGCGTCCCCCAGGACGGCGCGGGCGGCCGACTCGGCCTTCTCCCGGTTGGTGCGCTCCGTGGCCGCGTTGAAGTGGCCCGGCGGCAGCTGCCCGTCGGACGCGGCCAGCAGTCTCACCGCGTCCCGGGCATCAGCCGGCACGCCGGGACCCGCCAGCGCCCAGGCGTACGTCACCAGATGGGTGGCGGGCATCTGCGGGGCCACCATCAACGACAGCGGGTCCTGGGTCCTGAGCAGCGCCTGCCGCGCCTTCGCGCGGGCTTCGGCGTACAGGCCCTCCTCGTTGTCCAGCCAGGCCACCAGGCCGAGCAGGATGCCCTGGAATATGGCCAGTGGGCCCAGCTCGAACTTCTCCTGCAACGGGGTGAGTTCGGCTCGCGCCTCGGGCAGCCGGCCACTGCGGCCCAGCCACGTGGCGAGGAGTATCCGGGCCATCGGCCAGACCTCGTGCCCGATGTCGGGCCCCTTCTCCTCCTCCAGGATCTCCCGCAGGATCGCCTCGCCCTCGTCGCCCCGGCCCGCTTCGAGCAGCACCCCGGCGTATCTGGCCCGCAACACCGCGACCTGGTTCCGCGCGCCGAGCCGCTCGGCGTAGCCGAACGCCATCCGGTAGTCCTCACCGGCGAGCAGGCAGTCGCCGCGCCGCTCGCGCGCCTCACCCCGCGCCGAGAGGGCCTCGGCGGCGCCCCAGGCGTCGCCGAGCCGGATGAAGATCTCCAGGGCCTCCTCGGCGTCGCCCGCCGCGTCGCCCGCCCAGTCGCTGCGGTTGGCGAGGACGTTGGCCCGCATCTGCAGGGCGGAGGCCAGCTCCCATGCGTAGCCGAAGTCCCGGCAGGACCGAACCGTCTCGTCGAGCACCTCCCGCAGCCGGTCGGGGGAACCGGTGAGCATGATCGCGAAGAACCAGAGCGAGGCAGGCGACCGGCAGGTCTGCGGCAGCCCGGGGCCGTAGGCCTCCACGACCCGGCTGAGGCGCTGCTTGCTCTCCGGTGTGGTCCAGTCGTCGAAGTCGTGGTCGGCGGAGGACAGATGGATCAGCCGCACCCCGCGCCGCGCCTCTTCGAGCAGTTCGGGGCTCATCGGCGGCGGGGCGTCCGTGCACCGCGCGTGGAGCGGAGGGGCCTTCGCCACCGGCGGCTCGAACGGGTCGGGGCCGAGACCCGCGGCAGCGGCTGCCCAGTGTCTGGAGTCGCTGCGCAGATCGCGCATCTGCCAGAACCAGGCGAGGGAGTGCACCAGGATCAGCGCCTCCTGCTCGTCGCCCGCGGCGACGGCCCGGCGCAGCGCGGTACGCACGTTCTCGTACTCGCGCACAAGCAGGTCGATCGCGGCGAGCTGCCCGTGTCCGCGCAGCTCGGGGTCGGCCAGCCGGGCCAGCTCCCGGTAGTGCACCAGGTGGCGGTGTTCCGCGTCGGGGCGGTCCCCCGCCTCGTCCAGCCGCTCGGCCGCGTACTCGCCGACGGTTTCGAGGAGCCGGTAGCGCATCTCGTCCTCGCCCGAAGGGACGGCCACCACCAGGGACTTGTCGACCAGCGAGCCCAGTACGTCCAGTGCGTCGGCGCCGCACACCGCCTCCACCGCCGTGAGCCCGCAGCCCCCGGCGAAAACGGAGAGCCTGCGCAGTACGGTGCGCTCCGGCTCGTCCAGCAGGTCCCAGGACCAGTCGACGACCGCGCGCAGCGTCTGCTGGCGCGGCAGGGTGGTCCGGGCGCCGCCGGTCAGCAGCCGGAAGCGGTTGTCCAGCCGGTCAGCGATCTGGCGCGGGGAGAGCATCCGCAGCCGGGCCGCCGCGAGTTCGATGGCGAGCGGGAGCCCGTCGAGGCGGCGGCAGATCTCGGTGGCGGCAGCCGGGTCGTCGTCGATCCGGAAGCCGGGTCTGGCGGCGCTCCCGCGCTCGGCGAACAGCCGCAGCGCGGACGGCTGGGACAGCGGCTCCAGCGGGCGTACGACTTCGCCGGGCACCCCGAGCGGTTCCCGGCTGGTGGCCAGGATCGTCAACTCGGGGCAGCGCGCGAGGAGTTCCTCGGCGAGGGTGGCGGCGGCCCCGATGACGTGCTCGCAGTTGTCGAGCAGGAGCAGCATCCGGCGCCGGGAGCAGTGCTCGGCGAGCCGGGCGAGCGGGTCGTCCGCGTGCCGGTCGGCGGCGCGTATCTCCTCGGCGCCCGCGCCGCGCAGCACCGTCTGGCGGGCACCGAGCGCGCCGAGTACCGCTTCGGGCACGGTCTCCGGGTCGTCCACGGGGGCGAGTTCGGCCAGCCACACCCCGTCGGGCCAGGACCCGGCGGCGGCCTCGGCCGCCTCCTGCGAGAGCCGGGTCTTCCCGGCCCCGCCGGGGCCGAGCAGCGTGACGAGACGGGCCGACCCGAGGTCGCCGCGCAGGGCGTCGATGTCGCTCTCGCGTCCGACGAAGCTGGTCAGCCGGGCCCGGAGGTTGCCGGGGCCGCGCCCGCCGGAACCGGGGGCCGGGGTCTCCCGCGCGGGGGCGGAACGGCCGGCGGCGGACGGGTCCTGCCGGGCCGCATCGGGCCCACCGGGAGACAGCAACCGCGCGTGCAGCGAGCGCAGTTCGGGCCCCGGGTCCGCGCCGAGCCGCTCGACGAGACCGCGCCGCACCTCCTCGTACGCCACGAGCGCCTCCGCCGTCCGCCCCGCGTCCCGCAACGCCCGGATCCGCAGGGCCTGGAGCGGTTCGTCGATCGGATGGTCGGCGCAGAGGGCGGCCAGTTCCGGCAGCGTCGCCTCGGCCCGGCCGAGCGCGAGCGCGGCGGCGAGCGCCGTCCGGCGCGCGTCCAGCCGCCGGGCCTCCCAGCGGGCCGCCACGGCCTCGCGGTCGGGGAGATCCGCGAGCACCATCCCCCGCCACAGCGCCAGCGCGTCCTCCAGGAGACCGGCCGCCTTGGCCGGGTCACCCTCGCCCAGGGCCCGTGCACCCTCCCCCGCGAGCCGCTCGAACCGGTACAGATCGACATCGTCCGGATCGGCGCACAGCCGGTACCCGCCGTCCACCGAGATGACGGCCGCATGCCCGAGCGCCCGCCGCAGCCGGGCCACCAGCGCCTGGAGCGCACCCGTGGCATCGGCGGGCGGTTCGCCGTCCCACACCTCGCCGACCAGCACGGCCGCCGGGACGGTCCGCCCGACGCGCAGCGCCAGTACGGTGAGGAGAGCACGCAGCCGCGCCCCGCCGAGGGCGACGGCCGTGCCGTCGGGGCGGAGCGCCTGCGTCGTGGAGAGGATCCGGTAGCGCACCGGCCCATTGTCCGTCACCCCGCGCACCTCAGCCGCCCGGTCTCGCCGGCCCGACCGGCGGCACACCGGCCGCACACCGCTCGTGACCCGGCCCGCCGGCCCCGTCCGGTCCGTCCGCCTCGCCGCTGAGCCATACCGTCATTCCCCCACCCTGCCCGGTACCCACGCCCGGACGCGAGACGTTTACCGCGTGTCACCTGTACGGTCGGGTCTCTTGAGACCCGGCCCCCCACCCATCAGGAGCTCAGTCCATGACCACCGCCTCAACCCGCCGCAGCGAACGGCGGATCAGTCCGGTCTTCCTGGGGATCGTCGCCGTCATGGCGGTCACCGGCTGGGCGGTGTGGGCGGACTTCGCGAAGATCCCCGGCTTCTCGGTCTTCCTGTTCGTGACGTCGGCCTGGGTGGTGTCGCTCTGCCTGCACGAATACGCGCACGCCCGCAGCGCCCTGCACAGCGGCGACATCTCGGTCGGCTCGAAGGGCTATCTCACCCTGAACCCGATGCGGTACACGCACGCGATGCTGTCCATCGTGCTGCCCCTGGTCTTCCTGGTGCTGGGCGGTATCGGCCTGCCGGGCGGCGCGGTCTTCATCGAGCGGGGCCGGATCAGGGGCCGCTGGCGGCACAGTCTGATCTCCGCGGCAGGACCGGTGACGAACGTGTTGTTCGCGTTCGTCTGCACGGCGCCGTTCTGGCTGCACGCGCTGGACGGCGTACCACCGCTGTTCCGCTACGCGCTGGGATTCCTCGCGCTGCTCCAGTTCACGGCGGCGATCCTGAACTTCCTGCCGGTGCCGGGTCTCGACGGGTACGGCGTGGTCGAGCCCTGGCTGCCGTACAGCATCCGCCGCCAGGTCGAGCCGTTCGGGCAGGTGGGGATGTTGGCGGTCTTCGCGCTGCTGTGGATCCCGTCGGTCAACCACGCGTTCTTCGACCTGATCGACACGATCCTGCGCGGCGTCGGGGTCAGCAGTCAGGACAGGTACTGCGGGCAGAACTTCTACCGCTTCTGGTACGGCAGGCCCGACGGGTTCTTCTGCCCGGCCGGGTAGCGGCCGGGCAGCGGAGGCGGCCGGACCCGGTACGTCCGGTCAGCGGGTGGCGGTTCCGGTCAGCGGGTGGCGGGGGCGCCCGCCGACTTCGCGGCGCGGCTCTTGCGCAGGTAGAACCAGGCCATGTTCGAGGACAGGCCCGCCAGCAGGATCCAGACGATCCCGATGAAGCTGCCCTGGACGAAGGAGACCACGGCCGCTGCCACGGCGAGGGCGCAGACGACGAGGGCGTACAGAGCGAGGCGGGGCATGGGGGCGGCTCCTGTCCGGGGGCAAAGTCTTTTCGCCCCCCAGTGTCCCCCATGCCCCGGTCGCACTCACACGTCGGTGACGCGCAGCCCCGCGTGCGCCTTGTAGCGGCGGTTGACCGAGATCAGGTTGGCGACCAGCGACTCGACCTGATGGGCGTTGCGCAGCCGGCCGGCGAAGACCCCGCGCATCCCGGCGATCCGCCCGGCGAGCGCCTGCACGGTCTCGACGTCGGCGCGCTCCTCTCCCAGCACCATCACATCGGTGTCGATCTCCTCGACCTCCGGGTCCTGGAGCAGTACGGCCGACAGATGGTGGAAGGCGGCGGTCACCCGGGATCCCGGCAGCAGGGCGGCGGCCTGCTCGGCGGCGCTGCCCTCCTCGGGCTTCAGGGCGTACGCGCCCTTCTTGTCGAAGCCGAGCGGGTTGACGCAGTCGACCACGAGCTTGCCGGTCAGCTCCTCGCGCAGCGACTCCAGGGTCTTGGCGTGCCCGTCCCAGGGCACGGCCACGATCACCACGTCGCTGCGGCGGGCACACTCGGCGTTGTCCAGGCCCTCGACGCCGTGCCCGAGCTCTCCGGCCGCGGCCTGTGCCCGCTCGGCGGCGCGCGAGCCGATGATCACTTTCTGGCCCGCCCTGGCCAGCCGGTAGGCGAGCCCGCGCCCCTGGTCGCCGGTCCCGCCGAGGACGCCGACGACCAGGTCCGAGACGTCGGGGAGGTCCCAGGGGTCCCGGGCGGCCGGCTGCTGTGCACTGTCGGTGGAAGTCATGGCCCGACCCTACTTGCTGGTACCCGTTACCCGTACGGATGAGGACCGGCCCAACGGGCCGTGCCGGACTGTGCGGTGCGGCATGATGCCCGCCCATGGATGCCGTACGGGTCGCACTGCTCCGGGAAGTACTCGCCGGGACCGAGTGGCCGCGCGCCGCCCGCCGGTTCGCCACCGCGCTGCGCTCGTCCGTGGTGCCGCACGGCGGAGGGCTGCTCCTGGTGGGGACCGAGAGGTACGAGCCGTGGCATCTGGCGGCCCATCTCGTGGACGAGGCCGCCTGGTCGGGGCTGCCCGAGCTGGCGCCCACGCTGGTACGCCACCGGGTCGGGGGCGGTGAGCCCGCGCATCTGTCCGTGGGGCTCGGGCGGATCGAGGCTGCGGGGCGGGGCGAGACGCTGCTCGTCGTCGCGCCGGGGCTGCCCGGCGAGGGGCTTCTTGAGCGCGTGCACGGGGCGCGGCGGGCGGGAGCCACCGTGCTGAGCCTGGACGGCGGGGATCCGGAGGTGCACGGTCTCGCGCACGAGACGCTGACCGTGACAGAAGGCGACGAGGTGGACCTCGACACCGTGCAGCACCTGGTCAGCGCGGCCGCCGGGGAGAACAGCCTCCCCGCGCAGCGCGGGAAACCGCGCTTCCGCGACCGTCTTTCGCGCCTCGCCGACCAGCTGACCGCGCCCCCGCCGAGCCGCTGGTAATCCAGTTGCGGCCGGGACACGGAGCGACCGACCATGACCTCTTGTGGCTCCTCGCACGCGGCTCGGCGCGATCCTCCCCGACCTCACCCCCTGGCGCTCGTCCCGGGAGTTCCGGCTGCTCTGGGTCCAGGGCCTGATCGCCTTCTTCGGCAGTTCGATGGCGCTGATCGCGCTCCCGCTCCAGATCAAGGACCTCACCGGATCCCCGGCCGCCGTGGGCGCGATGGGGGCGGTCGAGCTGGTGCCGCTGGTCGTCTTCGGCCTGTACGGCGGCGCGCTCGCCGACGCGGCCGACCGGCGCAAGGTCATCCTGGCCACGGAGGCGGGGCTCGGGCTGCTGGCCGTACTGCTGCTGGTGAACGCGCTGATCTCCACACCGATGCTCTGGCCGCTGTACGTCGTGGCGGCCGGGGTGTCGGCCCTCGCCGGGCTGCAACGGCCCGCGCTCGACTCGCTGCTGGCGCGGATCGTGCCGCACGACCAGCTCACCGCGGCCGCCGCGCTGAACGCGCTGCGCTGGCAGACCGGTGCCATCGCCGGCCCGGCGCTGGCGGGCGTGGTGGTGGCGTACGCCGGGTACCCCACCGCGTACGGCGTCACGGTGCTGGGTTTCACCGTCTCGGTCGCCATGTGCACACGGCTGTCGCCCGCGCCGCCCTCCCACGGAGCGGAGCGGCCCTCGCTGCGCGGGATCGTGCAGGGCGCACGGTACGCGTGGAGCCGCCCGGTGCTGCTGGGGACGTACGCGATCGACCTGGCCGCGATGTTCTTCGCCTATCCGAACACGGTCTTCCCCTTCCTCGCCGACGATCTGCACGCCACCTGGGCCCTGGGCCTGATGTATGCGGCGGGGTCGGTGGGGTCCGTGCTGCTCAGCCTGACCAGCGGCTGGACGTCGCGGGTCAGACGGCACGGGCTCTTCGTGGTCTTCGGGGCGGCGGGCTGGGGCCTGGCGATCACGGCGGCCGGCTGGTTCGCCAACGTCTGGCTGGTGCTGCTCTGCCTGGTGTTCGCGGGCGCGGGCGACATGCTCAGCGGCCTGGGCCGCTCCACCATCTGGAACCAGACCATCCCGGAGGAGCTGCGGGGACGGCTCGCGGGCATCGAGGTGCTCTCGTACAGCGTCGGGCCGCAGCTGGGCCAGGTCAGGGCGGGCACCCTGGCCGGCTGGACCGGGACGCGGACCGCGATCTGGAGCGGGGGGCTGGCGTGTGTCGCCTCGGTGGGCCTGCTCGCCGCCGTGCTGCCCAAGCTGCTGACGTACGACGCGGACACGGACGCCGACGCGCAGCTGCGCCGCTCCCGCAAGGAGGAGGCGGCGGCTGCTGCGACGGCTGTCTGATCAGAGCGCCCGGGCAGCCGGGTCGGGCCGGGCAGCCCGGTCGAGCCGGTCCCAGGCCCGTCCGGCCCGGTGCGGTGGCGCCGGGACGGTCAGTCCTCCTCGTCGGTGGGGGCGCTCTTGTCGTGCCACTTGGGGTCGGTCTCCCACTCCAGGTTGCGCTCGGCCGCCGTTTCCATGGCGTGGGTCGCCTCCTCGCGGGTGGCGTACGGGCCGAAGCGGTCCTTGGCCGGGCACTCGGGCCCCTCTTCGACCTTTCTGTGCTGGATGCAGTAGTACCACTCGCCCGGCTTCGCGGCCGCGCGCTTCTTGAACAAAGCCATGGTCGGCTCCTCTCTCATACACTCGCTGGCATGTCTGGCCAGTCACTTCTCGTACCAGGGGAGCTCTCTCCCACCCGTTCCGTACCCGGAAACATCCGGCGTCCCGAGTACGTGGGCAAGCCCGCGCCGACGCCGTACACCGGTCCGGACGTCCAGGACGCCGACACCGTCGAGCGTATGCGCGTCGCGGGCCGTATCGCCGCACAGGCGATGGCGGAGGCCGCCAAGCACATCGTGCCCGGTGTGACGACGGACGAACTCGACCGGGTCGCCCATGACTTCATGTGCGACCACGGGGCCTACCCGTCGACCCTCGGCTACCGCGGGTTCAAGAAGTCCCTCTGCACCTCCGTCAACGAGGTCATCTGCCACGGGATCCCGGACTCCACCGTGCTCCGGGACGGCGACATCGTGAACCTCGACGTCACCGCCTACATCAACGGTGTGCACGGGGACAACAACGCCACCTACCTCTGCGGGGACGTCGACGAGGAGTCCCGGCTCCTGGTGGAGCGGACCCGGGAGTCGCTCGACCGGGCCATCAAGGCCGTGCGGCCGGGCCGCCAGATCAACATCATCGGGCGGGTCATCGAGTCGTACGCCAAGCGCTTCGGCTACGGCGTCGTGAAGGACTTCACCGGGCACGGCATCAGCACGTCGTTCCACTCCGGCCTGATCGTCCCGCACTACGACAGCCCGTACGCGACGGAGCTGATCCGGCCCGGCATGACGTTCACGATCGAGCCGATGCTCACCCTCGGTTCGTACGAGTACGACATGTGGGAGGACGGCTGGACCGTGGTGACCAAGGACCGCAGGCGGACCGCGCAGTTCGAGCACACGCTCGTGGTGACGGAGACCGGGGCGGAGATCCTGACGCTGCCCTGAGGCGGATTGGCCGGGGACGGGAACGGGTACAGGCGTTACCGACAGAACGTCGGGAAACCGTTGACTTAGGTAAGCCTAAGCATAGAAGATCGAGTCAGGTTCCCGTCCCCCTCGGCCCCGGAGGTCCGCCATGGACGCCTTCTCGACGCTCATCCGCACCGCCTCGCACGAGCAGCACAGCACGGTCAGGTCCGTGACGTTCATGAGCGACCTGCTGGGCGGCCGGCTCGGGGTGGACGCCTACGCCCGCTACACCGAGCAACTGTGGTTCGTCTACCGGGCGCTGGAAGAGGGCGCCGAGAAACTGGCCGGGGATTCCGTGGCCGGTCCCTTCATCCGGCCCGAGCTGATGCGCACGGCCGCGCTGGAGCAGGACCTGGCGCATCTGCGCGGCCCCGGCTGGCGCGCCGGGCTGTCGCCGCTGCCCGCCACGGCGGCCTACGCGGAGCGGGTGACGCAGTGCGCGCAGAGCTGGCCCGGCGGCTATGTCGCGCACCACTACACCCGCTATCTCGGGGACCTGTCCGGCGGTCAGATCATCCGCGGCACGGCGGAGAAGACCTGGGGCTTCGCCCGCAAGGGCGACGGTGTGCGGTTCTACGTGTTCGAGGAGATCCCCAACCCGTCCGCGTACAAGCGTGGTTACGCGGAGCTGCTGGACGCGGTGGCCGCGGACGACCTGGAGAAGCGGCGCATCGTGGACGAGTGCAAGCAGGCGTTCGGGCTCAACAACCAGGTCTTCCGCGAACTGGGCCGGGAGTTCGCGCCGCTCAGCGCCTAGGGCGGACCCGGTCTAGGAACGGCCGGCAGCACGTGGCGGGGCCGGGGCGCGCGAGCCGGTGAGGAGCCGGCGGGCGGCGTCCCAGCCCGCGTACCGGGCGGACGCGACACTCTCCTCGTCGTCCCCGAGCACCCGCAGCCACGCGCCGCAGTCGTGCGGCAGCACGCTCACACCGAACGGCAGGCCCAGGCCGTCGAGCGCGGCATGCAGGGCTTCGGCCACCTCGTCCGCGGGGGACCGGCCGGTCACGACGTACAGCGAGACCAGCTGGGTGTGTCCGGCGAGCACGCCAGGGCCTGCCACCTCGTCCCGGCCGGGGCACAGCCGCACCGCGTCGAGAGCGAGCAGCCTGCCGTGCGGCCGTCGCACCTCCAGGTCGAGGCCGAGGACGTCGTACCCGGGGCGCCCTCCGGGTCCCGGCCGGCCCGCCGCCACGGTCTCGCCGATGACGACGGTGGCGGCCGGGTCCGCGGTGATCACGGTGCGCTGGTAGAGCCGGGAACCGGGGAGGGGGAGCAGCGGTTCCGGCAGGTACTCCAGATACGCGTCGGGGCCCGCCGAGACGTTGACGAGCCGGGTGGCGTAGCCCTCCTCCATCGGACGGACCTCGGTCGCCGCCCCCGTCGAGAGATGCACCTCGGTCTCGGCACCGCAGCAGACGTCGACGCGCTGGCGGTCCTCCTGGACCAGGCCGCCCGCGACGGGCGCCATCCGGACGAACGCCATCTGCGGCCGCAGCGGGTCCGGGTACTGCGGCCGGCCGATCCGCAGCGGCATCCTGCTGTACCGGCGGACCAGCTCGGTGCGTCCGCTCAGCCGCTCGAACCCCATTTCCAGCAGACCGACCCGGGTGGACGGCTCCGCGGCGGATTCACCGGAGTCCGGTGCGTGCCGGGCCACCTCGGGCGGCACCCGGCCGGGGGTGTGGTGGGCGGCGGAGAGCCGCGACTCCCCTCGCGGGCGTCCCGTCCCCGACGTCTCGGGGGCCTCGTCCGTGACAAGAGCCATGTCAGACCACCGCCCCGTGCAGGACACCCGGCAAAGAGAGTTCGGCGCGGCGGCGGACCGCACGCGACGCCCTGTCGTTCATGGTGATTCCTTCCGGTCGCTGGCGGCCGGTGGGCCGGCAGGTCGTGCGCTCCGTACCCACTCAGCCGGCGGACGCTGGTACCGGCGTACGGCCGGGGAGCCCCGACAGGGCTTCGGCCGCGGGGACGCAGCCGCCCAGGTCCGCGAGTTCACGGCGGAGGGCATCCGCCGTCGCCTCCCCGACCACCGGGGCCGCGCCGCGCAGCAGCAGCTGCGCCGCGCCGTGGTCGGCCGCCCCCGTCCGCCGGGCCGCCCCGGCGAAGGCGGCGCAGAAGGCGAACAGGTCGGCTGCTACCGCCTGTTGGCGCGGTACACCCGCACCGGCCTGGATGACCGCGGCGACCACCGCCCGGTTGCCGGGCGCCTCCCTGCGCGCGACCAGAGCGGCGTACTCCTCCACGGCCTCGCTGGGGAACACGGCCCGGCCCAGGCCGAGCATCCGCCGGCCCGTCCGGATCGAGGCCGCTCGCTGCTCCCGGCCGAGCTTGACGGCGTGGAGCCGTTCGTCGATCTCGGCCAGCTCGCCCCAGCTGCCCTCCGAAGCGGCGGCGTGGGCGAGGGCGAGGGCCGTCGCGTCGGAGGGTCCGGCACCACGGCGGAGCAGAGAGTGGAGCAGCGGGCCCAGCCCCGCCCGGTCCACCCGGTCCGGCCGGACCAGGCAGTCCCACTCGTACGTGGGGTCGCATCCGCCGCCCGGGAAACCGGGATCCATCAGCTGGAGGCTGACCAGCAGGGACGCGTGCGGGCCCGGGGCGACCGGGTCGGCGGGCGTCACCGGATGCGGGGGCAGGGCGGGCAGCACGGCACGCGGCGCACCGGGCAGGCGCCGGGCGGACCGTCGGCACGTGCGACGACCGGTGGGTCATCTCCGTACGGGTACACCGGCTGGCCGACCATGGTTGCCTCTTTCGGCAGTTCGGGCAGATCACTGAGTGGAGTCGGGCACGGCGAAGGCCGCGCTTCCGACGCTACGAGAGCCCGGCGGACCTGCCACTCCAGACGGCCCGATGGAGTGAGCGGCGCGGGACGGGCCGGCGCACCCCGTCAGGGGTGGGTACGGCGCCTGCGGGCCACGGTCACCAGTGCCGCGCCCGCCGCGGAGACGGCACCCCCGGAAGCCCGTTCTTCTTCTGGCTGCTCCGCAGGACGCGCCGCCGCACCGGGTGGATGTAGGCCCTGTCCCCTCCCCCCTGCCCACCCCGCTCCCCGACTCCGTACCCCCGAGGCGACCGTGCTCAGAGCCCTCTTCCAGAACCGTCCGGGCCGGTGAACTGCTCGCCCTCGTCGGCCCGAACGGCGCCGGGAAATCCACTCTGCTCGCCGCCCTGGCGGCCGGCCTTCCCGCCACGGAGGGTGCGGTACGGGTCGACGGGCGCCCCGCGGCGTCCTGGCCGGCCGCCGAACTCGCCCTGCGCCGCGCCGTACTCCCCCCGTCCGCCGATCTCTCCTTCCCCTTTCCGGTCGAGGAGGTCGTCCGGATGGGCCGCGCCCCCTGGGCGGGAACGGAACGCGCGGACGACGACGACCAGGCCGTCACCGACGCGATGGCCGCCACCGAGGTCGGCGGTTTCGCCGTCCGCCCCTTCCCCTCGCTCTCCGGGGGCGAACGCGCCCGGGTCGCCCTGGCCCGGGTCCTCGCCCAGCGGGCCCCGCTGCTGCTGCTCGACGAGCCGACCGCCGCACTCGACCTGCGCCACCAGGAACTGGTGCTGCGGATCTGCCGGGAGCGGGCCGCCGCCGGGTGCGCGGTCGTCGTGGTGTTGCACGACCTCGGGCTGGCCGCCGCGTACGCCGACCGGGCCGCCGTACTGCACGAGGGACGGATCGCCGCCGACGGCCCGCCGTCCCGGGTGTTCACCGCGGAGCTGCTGAGCCGGGTGTGCCGGCAGCCGGTCGAGGTACTGCCACATCCCGGTACCGGAGCGCCGCTCGTCATCCCGGAACGGCCGCCTTCAGGAGCGGCTTGACCATGACATGGCCAGGCTGTGATGCCGCCGTGACCGGTCTGCCGGAATGAGATCTGAATCACGACACAGGGGGGTATAAGTCAGGTAAGCCTCGGTTAAGTTAGGGCTGCCTCACTCGACCATTCACCCAGCGTGGAGCCCCTATGCGACCCGTCCGACTCTCCGTCGTCACCGCCGCCACGGCCGTGGCCGCTCTGACCGCCGTCACGGGCTGTGCCGAGAAGAGCGACGCCAAGGCGGGTGGCAGCGGCACCGTCTCCGTCACCGCGAGCGACTCCTCCTGCAAGGTGTCCAAGACCGAGTTCCCGGCCGGGCACGTGCAGTTCGCCCTGGAGAACAAGGGGTCCAAGGTCACCGAGGTCTATCTGCTCTTCCCGGACGACCGCATCGTCGCGGAGCGCGAGAACATAGGCCCCGGCCTGAAGCAGACCCTGACCGCCGAGGTGAAGGCCGGTTCGTACGAGATCGCCTGCAAGCCCGGGATGAAGGACAACGGCATCCGCCAGAAGGTCACCGCCACCGGCGGCCAGGCCGTCAAGCGCGACCCGAAGCTGGACGCCGCGGTCGCCGCGTACCGCAAGTACGCCCAGGAGCAGGCCGACGCGACGCTGCCCAGGGTGAAGGTCTTCACCGACGCCATCCGCAAGGGCGACCTGGAAACCGCCAAGAAGGCGTACGCCCCCTCGCGCATCGGCTGGGAGCGCACCGAGCCGGTCGCCGAGTCCTTCGGCGACATCGACCCGAAGACGGACACCCGCGCGGACGGCCTGGAGAAGGGCCAGAAGTGGACCGGCTGGCACCGCCTGGAGAAGTCGCTCTGGCAGGACAAGAAGATCGGCGCCACCGAGAAGTCCCTCGCGACCGAGCTGGACACCGACCTGGCCGACTGGCAGAAGCGCGTGGGCACGGCCGCGATCACCCCGACCTCGATGGCCAACGGCGCCAAGGAACTGCTCGACGAGGTCGCCACCGGCAAGATCACCGGTGAGGAGGACCGCTACAGCCACACCGACCTGGTCGACTTCAAGGCGAACGTCGAGGGCGCACAGCAGGCGTACGAACTGCTGAAGCCGGTCGCGTCGAAGAACCAGCCGGCGCTGACCAAGGAGCTGGACAAGCAGTTCACCGCGCTGAACTCGCTGCTCGACCACTACCGCAAGGACAAGACCTCGTACGACTTCACGCCGTACGACAAGGTCTCCGAGGCGGACCGCAAGCAGCTGTCGGACGCCGTCAACGCCCTGGCCGAGCCGCTGTCGAAGCTCGCAGCGGCCGTGGTCACCAAGTAGATGTCCCGCACGGACAAGGCGGCCGGGCAGCAGACGGCCGGGCAGGAGAGGCAGGAGCACGTCATGGCTGACGAGAGCAGCGTCCCTTCCCCGACCGTCCCTTCCCCGACCAGGCGTTCCCTGATCGGCTGGGGCGGTGCCGGACTGGCGGTCGGGGCGGTGGCGGCGGGCGGTGCCGTCGCCGCGCTGCGCACCGGCGACAGCACCGCTCCGGTGGCGGAGTCCGGCGCGGCCGTGCCCTTCCACGGCGCGCACCAGGCCGGTATCGCCACCGCGGTCCAGGACCGGCTGCACTTCGCGTCGTTCGACGTGACGACGGACGACCGCGCCGAGCTGATCCAGCTGCTCAAGGACTGGACGGCGGCGGCGGCCCTGATGACGCAGGGCCACACCGTGGGCGACGGGGCGTACGGCGGTCTCGCCGAGGCCCCGCCGGACGACACCGGTGAGGCGCTCGGTCTGAAGCCGTCCCGGCTGACGCTGACGGTGGGCTTCGGCCCCAAGCTCTTCGAGAAGGGCCGGTTCGGCCTGTCGGACCGGCGCCCCGAAGCTCTGGTCGATCTGCCGGAGTTCCCCGGTGACAATCTCGAAGCGACGCGCAGCGGCGGGGACTTGTGCGTCCAGGCATGCGCGGACGACCCGCAGGTCGCGGTGCACGCGATCCGCAACCTGGCCAGGATCGGCTTCGGGAAGATCGCGATCCGCTGGTCGCAGCTGGGTTTCGGCAAGACCTCGTCGACCACCCCGGACGCCCAGACCCCGCGCAACATGATGGGCTTCAAGGACGGCACCCGGAACATCTCGGGCACCGACACGGCCGCGCTGAAGCAGCATGTGTGGGCGGCGGAGAAGGGCGGGGCGGCCTGGATGACCGGCGGCTCCTATCTGGTGGCCCGCCGCATCCGGATGCACATCGAGACCTGGGACCGCGCCTCGCTCCAGGAGCAGGAGGACGTCTTCGGCCGTGACAAGGGCGAGGGCGCGCCGGTCGGCAAGGCCAAGGAGCGCGACGCGCCGTTCCTGAAGGCGATGCTGCCGACCTCGCACGTGCGGCTCGCCCATCCGGACAGCAACCACGGGATCCGGATCCTGCGCCGCGGCTACTCCTTCACCGACGGCACGGACGGCCTGGGGCGGCTGGACGCGGGGCTGTTCTTCCTGGCGTACCAGAAGGACACCCGCCAGGGGTTCATCCCGCTGCAACGTGGCCTGGCCCGCCATGACGCGCTCAACGAGTACATCCAGCACGTGGGTTCGGCGCACTTCGCCGTCCCGCCGGGTGTCCGTGACAAGAGCGACTGGTGGGGCCGTGCGCTGTTCGCCTGACCGTGCTGCCCGTGCTGCCCGCCTGACAACAGCCACAGACATCCCGTCGTTCTCGTAACCCGGTTCTTGCAACCAGAAAGGACCCGACGTGTTCGGCAACTATCTGATCGGTCTGCGCGAGGGGCTCGAAGCGAGCCTGGTCGTGTGCATCCTCATCGCCTATCTGGTCAAGACCGGCCGGCGGGACGCGCTGCGCCCGGTGTGGATCGGTATCTCCACCGCGGTCCTGGTGGCGCTCGCCTTCGGCTTCGCGCTCGAATTCGGTTCGCAGGAGCTGACGTTCAAGGCCCAGGAGGGGCTCGGCGGTTCGCTGTCGGTCGTCGCGGTGGGCCTGGTGACCTGGATGGTCTTCTGGATGCGGCGCACCGCGCGGCACCTCAAGGCCGAACTCCACGGCAAGCTCGACACCGCGTTGCAGATGGGCACGGGCGCGCTGGTCGCGACGGCGTTCCTGGCCGTGGGCCGGGAGGGCCTGGAGACCGCGCTGTTCATCTGGTCCTCGGTGCACACCTCGACCGACGGCGCCCAGGGGCCGATGATCGGGGCCCTGCTCGGCATCCTCAGCGCCGTGGTGCTCGGGTGGCTCTTCTACCGGGGCGCGGTCCGCATCAACCTGTCGAAGTTCTTCACCTGGACCGGCGGGATGCTGGTGGTCGTGGCCGCGGGTGTGCTGGCGTACGGCTTCCACGACCTCCAGGAGGCCGACTTCCTCCCCGGCCTGCAGAGCCTGGCGTTCGACATCAGCTCGGCCGTGCCGCCGGACAGCTGGTACGGGACGCTCCTGAAGGGCGTGTTCAACTTCCAGCCCGACCCGACGGTGCTCCAGGCAACGGTATGGGTGCTGTACCTGGTCCCCACGCTCGTGTTCTTCTTCGCCCCGGTAGGGTTCACCACGTCCTCGAAGGCAGCGGGATCGCAGGAGCAGAAGGCAACTCATGGGCAGGCTGGGGCGGCTGACAGCGGGGCTCGCGACGACGGCGGCGATGTCGCTGACGGCGAGCGGGTGCATGACGGTGCACGGCGAGCTGGAGGTCGTACCGTCAGCGACGAAGGCTGAGGCGGCGCAGGCGCTCGCCGCCTTCACCGTCGCGTACAACAAGGCGGACAAGGCGTACGACCCGGCTCTCGACCAGGGCCGGGTCACCGGTCCGCTCGGAGCCATCAACCAGGCGGGGCTCAAGGCACATCACGTCACCGCTCCGGCCGGGAACGCACAGCACTCGGAACTGAAGCTCACCGACGCGAAGTTCGTCATACCGAAGAAGGCCGGGTGGCCGCGGTGGTTCGTCGCGGACACGGACTCCAACCGGGACCAGGACGGCGGCGGCAGGCTGGACACCCGCTGGCTGGTGGTGTTCGTACGGGACGCGGCCGACCAGTCGTGGCAGGCCGCCTATCTCTCGGTCCTCCGCCCGTCGGCGGTCCCCGACTTCGCCACGGACAAGGACGGCTGGGCACAGCCCGCCGAACCGGCCGACTCCTCGCTCGCGGTGGCTCCGGAGAAGCTCAGCGGCGAGTACGCCGGGTATCTGAAGAACGGGAGCCCGGACCGCTTCGCCCCCGGCAACGACACCACCGTGTGGCGCGCGTCACGGGCGAAGAACGCGAACCTGCCGGGGCTCTCCACCCAGTACGTGGACCGGGCGCTCACCGACGGCGACTACCGGCCGCTGGGGCTGGCCATCCGGGGCGGCGGGGCGCTGGTCTTCTTCTCCACCCGGCACTTCGAGCAGCAGACCGCCGCGAAGGGCCTGCATCTGACGGTGCCCGCGGACGTGAAGGCGCTGATGACCGGTGACGCGAAGAGCACGATCACCAAGGAGCGCGTCTCCAGCCAGGTCGCGCTGGTCCCGGCGAAGGGACAGGTCACGATCCTCAACCGGCTCGCCGGGCTGACGGCGGCGAAGGGCTCCTGAGCCTTACGGGGCCCCGCGGGCCAGGGTTCCCGTGGGATCCGGGGACGCTGTCTGCCGCCGTGTACGGGTCGCGCGCCGGCCCGCCTCGGGCGGGCCGGCGCGGTGCCGGTCAGCGGCCGAGGGGCCACGCCACCGCGTGCGCGTCCTGATCGCCGTCGGCATGGCGTGCGCAGGCGTCGGTGAGCGTCTCCAGCAGGGTCAGCGGGTCGGGCAGCGGATGTTCGAGTCCGCGGACCCAGTCCACTCCGGCGCCTCCGGGCAGCCGGGCGGGCGGTACGAGCACATAGCTGCCGCGGCAGTGCCAGCGCAGGCCGGGGTGCTCGTCCATGGTCTCCGGGTGGCAGTCCAGCTCACACGGCCACCACTCGTCCTCGTCCTCGGGCGTACCCCGGGTGGCGGTGAAGAAGAGCATCCGGTCGCTGCCCGACTGGGCGACGGGTCCCACCTGGATCCCGTCGGCGAGCAGTCGCTCCAGCGCGCTGCGCCCCGCGTCGAGCGGCACGTCGAGGACGTCGAGGACCATGCCGGTCGCGGTGATGAAGTTGGCCTCGGGCTGGTTGCGGACCCAGCGCTCGACCTGGGCGCGGTCGGTCGTGGACTGCGTCTGCCAGGCGAAGGAGAGGGGGTGCCTGGCCGGGGTGGGACAGCCCACCCGGTCGCAGGAACACCGGTATCCGACGGGATGGGCGGCAGGCGACAGCGGCAGCCCGGCTTCGGCGGCGGCGACGAAGAGCTTCTCGCGGTTGAGGGGGTCGTCGGGGGACTGTTTGGGGCGGCGGCGCAGCCACTGGGTCATCCTGCTCGCCGGGCCACGGTCTCGGCCGAACTCTGTTCCCATCTATCCCCTCACCTCGCCGCTTCTGCTCATGCTCCACGGACCCTCCATGCTGCCACCATCCTGCGCCCCGGGTGACCACACTTACCGGCCGGGGTGGTTCAGCCACCGTCCGGACGGGCCCCGATGCCGCGGAGCACCTGGTCCACACAGGTGTCGGCGAAGGCGTGGGTGAGCGGAGCGGTGCGCTGGAGCCAGCGGTGGGTGAGCGGCCCGACCAGCATCTCCACGGCGATCCTGAGGTCCACGTCCGGACCGATCTGCCCGGCCGCGACACCGGACCGCAGCCGCTCCTCGTACAGCCCGAGGGCCGGTTCGAGCAGCTCGCGGGTGAAGCGCCTGCCGAGTTCCGGATCGGTGGCCCCGGCCGCGGTCAGAGCGCGGGCGGGGGCCTCGTACCTCTCGTCGTTGAACTGGTCGACGGTGAGCCGCAGCACATGCTTGAGGTCGGCGGCGATGTCCCCGGTGTCGGGGAAACCGCCCCACTCGCCCTCGGTCTCGGCGTCCCCGGCGAGGGCGACCGACGCGTCGAGCAGGACGGCCGCCTTCGACGGCCACCAGCGGTAGATCGTCTGCTTCCCCACTCCGGCCCGGGCGGCGATGGACTCGATGGTCAGCTTGTTGTAGCCGACCTCCCCGACCAGGGCGAGCGCCGCGTCGAGGATCGCCCGGCGTGAGCGTTCGCTGCGGCGGGTGGCGTCCGGTGCCCTGCCGGGCCGCTTCACTTCGGGGGACGGGTCGGGGGACGGGGAGTCGGCCATGGAGGGGAATCTAACATCGGCGGATCCGATACGTATCGTCTCGATTTCCGGGTGATGTGCCGCCTCCGTACCCCATGCCGCGCGTGCCCTGCGGGCGGGCCCCCGGCCACGCTGGGTGAACCACCCGATCGGTGCACAGCGCGCGGGCCCCGCAGGGCGGACCATGGCAGCAGCCGGCTGCACACCCGCAGCCCATGTCCGCCGTGAGGAGCCCTCATTGCCTCGTGACGCCAGACCCCGGCGCTATCTGATGTGCCCACCGGCACACTTCAGGGTGACGTACTCCATCAACCCGTGGATGGACCCTTCAAAACCGGTCGAACTGCCCCTGGCCCTCGCCCAGTGGGAGATCCTGCGCGACCGCTACCGCTCGCTCGGCCACACGGTCGAGATCCTGGACCCCGGGCCCGGCCTGCCCGACATGGTCTTCGCGGCCAACGGCGCGACGGTGATCGACGGGCGCGTGCTCGGCGCCCGCTTCGCCCACGCGGAGCGCGCCGATGAGGCCGAGGCGCATGTGGAGTGGTTCCGCGCACACGGCTTCACCGGGATCCACCGGCCCGCTCATGTGAATGAGGGCGAGGGCGACTTCGCCGTCACCGCCTCGTACATCCTGGCCGGGCGGGGCTTCCGCTCCAGCCCGCTCTCGCACGACGAGGCCCAGGAGTTCTTCGGCCGCCCGGTGATCGGCCTCGATCTGGTCGACCCGCGCTACTACCACCTCGATACGGCGCTGAGCGTCCTGGACGACGCGGCGGACGAGATCATGTACTACCCGGACGCGTTCTCACCCGGCAGCCGTTCCGTCCTGGCCCGGCTCTTCCCCGACGCACTGATCGCGGCCCCGGAGGACGCCGCGGCGCTGGGGCTCAACGCGGTGAGCGACGGCCGTCATGTGCTGCTGCCGCAGGCCGCCGTCGGCCTCTACGCACCCTTGCGGGCCCGCGGGTTCGAGCCGCTCGGGATGGATCTGAGCGAGCTGCTCAAGGGCGGCGGCAGCGTCAAGTGCTGTACGCAGGAGCTGCGTTCGTAGGCCAATCCAGCCGAAGCCAGTGCCGCATCAGGCGTGGGGCGGCGGCCAGGCGT
The DNA here is from genome assembly GCF_041438865.1 of Streptomyces sp. NBC_01471. NCBI lineage: Bacteria > Bacillati > Actinomycetota > Actinomycetes > Kitasatosporales > Streptomycetaceae > Streptomyces > Streptomyces sp. NBC_01471. The sequence continues at coordinate 5,914,507 of NZ_CP109450.1, read as the reverse complement.
CGCCCCACGCCGTGTCCCTGGCCGCGCGGTAGAGATCGCCGTGGCGCTTGGAGACGGTCTCGCGGGTGAGGCCGCCCGTCTCCGTGCACAGTTCCAGCTGGACCAGGCCCTTACGGATCTGCGGTTTGCGTACGACCCGGGCCGGGACGGTCGCCACCTCGCCCCGGAACGCGGCGACATAGCTGAACTTCTCGTCCTCGTACGCCAGCGAGCCGCCCTTGACCTTCCGGTGCAGCGAGGACCTGCTCACCCGGGCCGAGAAGTGGCACCAGTCGGTGCCGCGCTCGATGGGGCAGGCGTCGCTGTGCGGGCAGGGTGCGGCGGTCCGCAGTCCGGCCGCGGTCAGCCGGTCCCGGGCCGCCATGATCCGCAGATAGCCGTCGGGTGTGCCGGGTTCGACCACGACGACCGCCTGGGCCGCCTGCGCGGCCGCGTCCACCACGGCGGTGCGCCCGGCCTCGGTCAGCTCACCCAGGACGTACGAGACCGTCACCAGATCAGTGCTCTCCAGTGTGAGTCCCGGTCCGATACGAGAGCGCTGCCAGTCGGCCGCGCGCAGCGCGGACGAGCCGGAGCGCTCGGCGAGTTCACGGCCGAGCACGAGCGCGGGCTCCGCCCAGTCCAGCACGGTGGTACGCCGGGTCCCCGCGCTGTCCACCCCGTCCGGGCCGTCCCCCGCGCCGCGCACGTCCGGGTCGTCCCAGGCCCCCGCCACCGCCCAGCTCGCCGCACCGGTGCCCCCGCCGACATCCGTGTGCCGGGCGGGCACCCACCCGGGCACGGCGGCCCGGAAGGCGTCGAGAGCCGACCGTACGGCTTCGAACGTGGCGGGCATCCGGTACGCGGCGTACGCGGCGACGTCCGAGCGGTCGCGCAGGAGCGGGGTTCCGGTGGGGGTGGTCCCCCGGTAGTTGGCGATCAGCCGCTCGACGGCCTGGGCGGCCTGTTTGGGCGGCAGCCCGTCGAGGAGCCCGGCGAGGGCGGTGCGCAGGGCTTCGGCGGTGGGGAGGGAGTCGTTCACCGGAGGAGTCTAGGCCCGAGTCGGCCCGCGTCAGCACGGACCGGCACCACCGCAGGGCCTGCGGAACCCTGCTCCTGGGAAGCCCCGACTCCGTCAGGCGCGCTGGAAGGCGAGCACGGCGTTGTGCCCGCCGAAGCCGAAGGAGTGGCTGACCGCGCGCGACACCCGTACCCGGCGGGGCTGTTTGGTCACGCAGTCGATGTCGAACTCGGGCGCGGGGGCGGTCAGATTGGCGACCGGCGGGACGAGTCCGTGCTGAAGAGTGAGGACGGTCAGCCCGGCCTCGATGGCGCCCGCCGCACCCATGCAGTGACCGAGCACACCCTTGGGCGCGGTCACCGGGGGCCGGTGCGGATAGGCGCGGGCGATCAGCCCGGCCTCGGTGGCGTCGTTGAGCAGGGTCGACGTGCCGTGGGCGTTGACATGGCCGACGTCCGCAGCGCACCAGCCCGCGTCGCGCAGAGCCGCGTCCACCGCGGCCCGCGCGACGGAGCCGTCGGGCCGGGGGCTGGTCGGGTGGTACGCGTCGGTGGTGGCACCGGTCCCGGCCAGCAGGGCGCGCGGGGCGACGTTCCGGGACAGTGCGTCGGCCTCGCGCTCCAGGACCATGACGGCCGCACCCTCCCCCATCACGAGCCCCCGCCGGTCGGCGGCGAACGGGCGGCTGATGGCCGGGGGTTCCTCCCCGGCCCGCACCGCACCGGCCCCCGACCGTGCGAAGCCCGTCACGGCCAGCCGGTCGATGATCGATTCGGTGGCACCGGCGACGGCGATGTCGCACTGCCCGGTGACCAGCAGATCGCGGGCCACCGAGAGCGCGGTGGCCCCGGACGAGCAGGCGGTGCAGGGCGCCAGACTCGGCCCGGTGGTCCGCAGCCGGATGGCGACCTCGGCGGCCGCCATGTTGGGGACCGTGAGCAGGGTGCCCAGGGGCGAGATCCCCTCGGGCCCCCGGCGCTCCAGGGCGACCGACTGCTCGTACAGTCCGGTCGAGCCCGCGCTGCTGGTCCCGATGACGACGGCGACCCGGGTGCCGTCCCAGTCGGCCGGGGAGAGTCCGGCGTCGGCGACGGCCTCCTCGGCGGCGAGCACCGCGAGCCTGACATAGCGCCCCATGCGGTAGACGGTCCGCCCGCCGACGGCTTCCGCCAGGTCGATTCCGGTGACCGGGCAGGCGAAGTCGATGGCGCAGCCTTCGAGTCCGGGAACGGTACGGGCGGTGGAACGGCCCGCACACACACCGAGCCAGGTGGAGTCCGTGTCGTTGCCGGCCGGGGTGATCATGCCCAGACCGGTGACGGCGACAGGAGGGAACGTCATCGGGCGCCGGCCGCGGTGGCTTCGGTCAGGAACTCGCTGATCCGCCCGAGCGTGGCTCCCTTGTAGGCGGAGTCGGCGTCGGCTTCGACACCGAGCGTCTCCTTGACGATGACCCCGAGCTCCGCGACGGCGAGGGAGTCCATCTCCAGGTCGTCCATGGTGGCCTCGGGACGGAGTTCGACGGCGGGGACCTTGAAGGTGTTGGTCAGGACATCGACAAGGGTCGGGTGCAGCTCGGACATGACATTCCCCTTCAGACAAAACGGACGGACTGATAAAGCCGACGCGCGGGCCGGGCTGACAAGGCGAACTTACAAAGCAGACTGAATACGGATGAATCGCATCTCATGGACATCAGTCCAACGGCTGAATGATCTTCTGGTTACGCGGTGAGGGAAGGTTTTTTCACCCGGCGGGAACCGGCACCGGACGCCGTACCCGAAGCTCAAGCGGCGCCGGGCCGCCCCTCCGGGCGGCACCCCCGGTCCGGACGGCACAGACGCGACAGCACATGGACGGTGCCCCAGTACCCGAACAGAACCGCGCGCAGCATGAACCGGTTCACCGCCGCACCTGCCCGGCCGTACGGTGCCAGGGGCCCTCGGGGTCGTCGTACACCGACGCGTACCCGGCTTCCGTGACCGGCACGTCCGCCAGCCACTCGTCCGGCAGGTCGAACGCCCCGGTCAGCACCTGCGCCTGCCTCGCGACCCGGGCAGTGAGCCGGTCGGCCTCGGCCGGGAGTGCGCTGATGTGGCGGCCCTCGACGAAACCCTCGTTCAGCAGATCACCGCTCCGGGGCGCGATGCGCTCCAGGGCGAACAGCCGACCCAGGGTGTGCAGCAGTTCCCCGGCGGCGGAGCCCGGCGGGAGCGCGTCCGCGGCCTCCGCGACAGCCTCGGCCGCCCGGAGCTGGATGTGGGCGGTGGCAGCCCGCAGCGCGGCGGTCGCCCCCGCGTTCCACCGGCCGAGCGCGTCCCCCGGCGCGGCCTCGCGCATCGCGGCGCGGGCCCGGTCGAGTTCGACGCACTCGACGGCCGCGAGCAGCTCCCGGAGGAAGACCGGATCGGTCAGTTCACGGCCGGCCGGGTCGGCGGGCGGCCGCGCCGGGCGGTGGCCCGACACCATCCCGGCCGCCGCCTTCGCGTGGATGGCGAGGTTGTCGCCCTCGGCGGTGATCGCGCCTTCGATGCCGGTCACCAGCGCGGCGAGACCGTTGTTCTCCAACAGCCCCTGCGCTCCGCACCGTTCGCGGCACTCAGTGATGACAGCGCGCGCCTCCCAGGTGATCCACGCCTTGGCGAGAGCGACCAGCCGCTCGGCCTCCGCCCGGCCGGCCCCGTCGTGCCGCGCCCCGTCGTGCTCCGTCCAGGTGCGCAGGACCGTGCGGTGCAGCAGCGTCATCGCGTACGCCGTGGCCAGCGCGCCCGAGAGGGGGGCGTAGTGGCTGCGGTGCGCCATGACGGACACCCGCTCGGGTGCCCGTACCCCGCCGATCAGCCGGTGCGAGCCGTGGCGGACCGCCACCGCCAGGGCCGCCCGTGCGGAGCCCACCGCGCAGGCGCTCATGCTCAGCTTTCCCGCGGTGACCCGGCCGATCGACAGCAGGAAGCGGCTGCGCCGGTTGACCACGTCGCTGCTGAAGACGCCCTCGGCGTCGAACCGGCCCTGTACCCCGGAGAGCAGCGCATCGCGCGGGACGAAGACACCGTCGAAGGAGGTCAGGCAGTGGTCGATCACGCTGCCCATGCGCCGGGGCAGTCGCCTGACGCGTACGCCGGGCAGCGGCCCCCGCGCCCCGGTCAGCGCGGTCAGGAACAGGAAGACCCCGAGGTCCCTGCCGTCGACCAGCAGCCGGGCCGCCACCACTCCGCTCTTGGGGCCGCCCGCCGTACTGGTGTTGGGCATGAACTTCTGCGCGCCCGCGTGCGGGGTGCGCAGCAGGAATCCGTCCCTGGCCCGGTCGTATGCGGCGGTCGTCTCCAGCGCCGTCGCGTCGTTGCCGTGGTCGAGCTCGGTGCAGAGGAAGGTCCCGACCCGGGTCAGGTCCGCGAAGTCGGACAGATCCCGCCGTACCTCGCCGTCATGGTCCAGCAGGCTGCCGAGGAACAGGTTGTAGTGGATGCCGGCGACCGTGGTCAGTTCGGTGTCGACCGGGCTGAGCCACTCGTGCAGGTTGGCCAGGGACACCGGGTCGGCGGCCAGCCGGAAGGCGCTGTCCAGCGTGGAGTTGAGGGTGCGCAGCCGCTCGTACGCCAGCCGCAGTTGCGCATCGGGTGCCAGACCGGACCTGCGCCGGAAGGGCTCCGTGGTGAGGAGGGCGCGCCAGGGGCCGTGGGCGGCCCGGTGGTCGTCGCCGAACAGCGCCCGGACGAGGTCACCGCGTACGGCGGAGCCACCGTCGCCGGCTCCGGTGCGGGCGGCCACAGGGGTCGTGGTCAGGGTTTCGGCCGTCATTGCCTCACGCTCCACGCTGGAAGGCCAGCACCACGTTGTGTCCGCCGAAGCCGAAGGAGTGGCTGACGGCCCGCTCCACGGGCTCGCGGCGGGCTTGCTTGGTCACACAGTTGAGGTCGAACTCGACAGCGGGGGCGTCCAGGTTGGCGATCGGCGGGATGACGCCCTCCTCCAGGGTCAGTACGGTCAGCGCGGCCTCGATGGCCCCGGCCGCCGCGAGCGAGTGCCCGAGGACGCCCTTGGCCGAGGTCACCGGCGGCCAGTGCGGGAAGACCCGCGCGATCATGGCGGCTTCCATCGCGTCGTTGAGCGGGGTGGAGGTGCCGTGCGCGTTGACGTGTCCGACGTCGTACGGACTCCAGCCGGCGTCCCGCAGCGCCTCCTCGACGGCTCTCTGCGCGCAGCGGCCGCGCGGGTCCGGGGCGGTGGGGTGGTGCGCGTCGGTGGTGGCGCCCACCCCGGCGAGCAGGGCCCGTGCCCGGTGCCCGCGGGCCGCCGCGTCGGCGGACCGCTCCAGGACCAGCACCCCGGCTCCCTCGGCGATGACGAACCCGTCCCGGTCCCCGGCGAACGGCCGGGACGCCCCCGCCGGGTCGTCGCAGCGCCTGGACACCGCGCCCATCTGCGCGAATCCGGACACCACGAGCGGCTGAAGCACCGACTCCGCTCCCCCGGCCACCACCACGTCGCACTGCCCGGAGGCCAGCAGATCACGGGCTACGGCGATGGCCGTGGCACCGGACGCGCAGGCGGTGGCGGGCGCCAGGCTCGGTCCGTACGCCGACAGGGCGATCGCGACCTCGCCCGCGGCCGCGTTGGGGATCATCATCGGCACCAGCAACGGGGAGACCGCGCCCGGCCCTTCGCTGTCCAGCCGCAGAGCGTTGTCGGTGAGTGCGGAGACTCCGCCCACGCCGACACCGATGACAACCCCCACCCGGCCGCCGTCCCAGCCCGCCGGGTCGAGCCCGGCGTCGGCGACGGCCTGCCGGGCGGCGATCACCGCCAGTTTGACGAACCGGTGCATCCGCCAGGTCTTCCGCCCGCCGATCTCGGCGTCCAGGTCGACACCGTCCACCGGACAGCCGAAGTCGACCGGCAGGCCGCGCAGTTCGGGCAGCCGGCGGGCAGTGGGACGGCCGGCGCAGACCTCTTCCCAGGTCTCGGCCGCGCCGGCGCCACCCGGGGTGATCATCCCCAGTCCGGTCACAGCGATCTCGGGTGTCCTCATGAGAGCTCCTCGGAGAGTGCGGCCGCGGCGGGCCGCACGGCGGTGGTACGGGAAGCGGGGGAACGGGAAGCGGTGGCCCGGACAGCGGCGGGGGCGGCGGGGGCCACGGGTGGACCGGCCCAGCGCAGCGCGGCCGACCCCCAGGTCAGGCCGCCGCCGAAGGCGGTCAGCAGCACGCGGTCGCCGGTCCGCAGGGCACCCCTGGCGTCCGCGTCGGCGAGCGCGAGCGGAATGGAGGCGGCGCCGGTGTTGCCGACGCGGTCCAGGTGGATCACGCACCGGGCGGGGTCGATGCCCAGCCGCTCGGCGACCGCGCTCAGGATCCGGCCGTTGGCCTGGTGCGGTACGAAGTGGTCGACCTGTCCGGGGTCCCAGCCCAGCTTGGCGAGGAGGGCCCGGCAGGAGCCGGTCATCCGCTCGACGGCCTGCTGGTAGACGGCTCCGCCGCGCATCCGGAAGTAGCCGTCGCCCGGTGCGGCCTGCTCCTGCGACGACCGCGCCCGGGAGCCGCCGCCCGCCACGCTGATCAGGTCGTGTCCGGCGCCGTCGCTGCCCAGGTCGAAGCCGAGCAGCTCGCCGGGCGCTCCGGCGGGGCCCGCGGCGACCAGTGCGGCGCCCGCGCCGTCGCCGAAGACGACCCCGGACCTGTGGTCGTCCGGGTCGAGCCAGCCGGAGTACGTGTCGGCGCCGGCCAGCAGGACCCGCTCGGCGATTCCGGCGGCCACCAGGCCCTGGGCGCAGGCCAGCCCGTAGATGAAGCCGCTGCACACCGCCGACACGTCGACCGCGCCGACGGAACCCAGGCCCAGCCGGGCGGCGACGGCGGGAGCCGTGGCCGGACACGGGTGGTCGGGGGTGGCCGTCGCCAGGACGAGCGCGTCGACCCGCGGATGGCCCGCGCGCTCCAGGAGCAGCCGGGCCGCTTCGTATGCCAGGTCCCCGGTGGAGACGCCGGGTCCGCTCCGGTGGCGGGCCGTGATCCCCGTCCGGCTCCGTACCCAGTGGTCGTCCACACCCCAGTGCGCGGGTAATGCGTCGTTGGTCACGCGCCACGGTGGCACCCACCCGGCCACCGACTCGACCAGAGCCACCCCGTCCCCCCTCATTTCGTACGCTGTCTGCGGCAGCAGAACGGCGTACGGGGGGCAAGAGTTTCGCAGCACGGGGCCGAACGGGTGGCCCTTGTTCATTCGTTCGAAGTGTGGGTCCGTACCGTCATGACCTGCGACGCTGCGGCGCGGAGCGGCCGGGCGGCGGACGCGGGCGCGCCGCCGCTCCGGACCGTCTACCGCGTGGTGGCCACCGCGGGTGCCCGGCGCCGCCACGGCCGGCACAGCACCAGGAAGGAGGTCGTCGCACCCACCCCGCACACCAGCTGGACCACGGCCATCGGGGCGGCCGTCGCCTCGCCCGCGATACCGACCAGCGGGGACGCCACCGCGCCGAGCAGGAAGGTGGAGGAGCCGATCAGCGCCGAGGCCGAGCCTGCGGCGTGCGGGGTGCGCATCAGCGCCTGCGCGTTGGTGTTCGGCATGGCCAGGCCCATCGCCGACATCAGGACGAAGAGCGCCGCGGCGATCGGGAAGAGCCCGACATGGCCGAAGACGCCGGCCGTCATCAGCAGCAGCGCCGTGGCGGCGAGTGTGATGACGGTCAGCCCGAAACCGAGCGCCTTGTCCAGGCTGACCCGGCCGACGAGCAGCTTGCCGTTGATCTGGCCCACCGCGACCAGCCCGACCGAGTTGATCCCGAAGAGCAGGCTGAACATCTGCGGCGACGCGCCGTAGATGTCCTGGACGACGAAGGGCGACGCGCTGATGTAGGCGAAGAGCGCCCCGAAGGCCAGACCGCCGGCGATCAGATAGCCGGTGAAGACCCGGTCGGCGAGCAGTGAGCGCATCGTCCGGAGCGCGTGCCCGACACCGCCGGTGTGCCGCCGCTCGGGCGGCAGCGTCTCGTGCAGCCACTTCCACACCACGAGGGTCAGGAGCGTGCCGACCACGGTGAGTACGACGAAGACTCCGCGCCAGTCGGTGATCTGGAGGATCTGGCCGCCGATGAGCGGGGCGACGATCGGGGCGACCCCCGAGATCAGCATCAGGGTGGAGAAAAACCGCGCCATCTCCATGCCGTCGTAGAGATCGCGCACCACCGCACGGGCGATGACGATGCCCGCGGCGCCCGCCAGACCCTGCAACAGCCGGAAGGCGATGAGCAGTTCCACGCTCGGCGCGAAGGCGCAGACCGCGGTGGCGGCGACGTAGACGGCCATGCCGATGAGCAGCGGCCGCCGCCTGCCCCACTTGTCACTCATCGGCCCGACGACGAGCTGGCCGAGCGCCATACCGATCAGGCAGGCGGTGAGGGTGAGCTGAACGGTGGCGGCGGGCGAGTGCAGCGCGTCCGTGACCTGGGGCAGCGCGGGGAGGTACATGTCCATCGAGAGCGCGGGCAGCGCGGTGAGCCCGCCGAGGACGAGAGTGACCAGGATTCCGGTGGTGCGGGCGACGGCAGGGGTGGGGAGCCCGGTGCGTATGTGCTCCGGGGAAGAGGTCTTCGGCATCCCCCCATGCTCTCAGCTCACAGCGTGTGGTAAAGACGGCCCGGACCTGGACGGGCGCACGCACCGGACCTGCCCTGTCGTAATCTGCGCCCCCATGAACACCAACACATCTCGCAGAACAGCAGTGGTCACCGGCGCGGGCTCCGGCATCGGCCGCAGTGTCGCCCTCACCCTGGCCGATGCGGGCTGGTCGGTGGCGCTGGCCGGGCGCCGCACGGAGAAGCTGGCCGCGACGGCCGCACTCACCGGGGGCGAGACCTTCCCCGTGGTGACGGACGTCACGTCCCCGGACGAGGTGGGGGCGCTCTTCGGTGCGGTGCGGGAGCGCTGGGGACGGCTGGACCTGCTCTTCAACAACGCGGGCATCTCGGGCCCCGGCGGGGTGCCGGTGGAGGACCTTCCGTACGAGGCGTGGCGGCAGGTCGTCGACACCAACCTGACGGGTTCGTTCCTGTGCGCGCAGGCCGCCTTCCGGCTCATGAAGGAACAGGACCCGCAGGGCGGCCGGATCATCAACAACGGCTCCATCTCCGCGCACGCCCCGCGCCCGGACTCGATCGCGTACACCGCGACGAAGCACGCCCTGACGGGCCTGACCAAGTCCCTGTCCCTGGACGGCCGTCCGTACCGCATCGCCTGCGGGCAGATCGACATCGGCAACGCGGCCACCGAGATGACCGAGCGGATGCGCAGCGGCATCAAGCAGGCCAACGGCGAGCTGCTGGCGGAGCCGGTGATGGACGTGGCGGACGTGGCGCGCACGGTGCTGCACATGGCGGAACTGCCGCTGGAGGCGAACGTGCAGTTCGCGACGGTGCTGGCGACGGCGATGCCGTACGTGGGACGCGGCTGAGCCGGGCGGCGGGGCCGGGTCCGGGGTGCGATCAGCTGGGAAGTCCGGGGAGTTGGCGGAAAGGGGACGCAGCGGTCCCTCCTGCCCTCTACACTCCGGTACTTCAAAGCTTCTTCACATTTCCCACACCAGGAGCGCACCTTGCGCATACGTTCCACGGCCCCCGCCGCACTGCTCGTCACCGCCCTCGCGGGGGCGCTGCTCGCCACCGCCCCGAGCGCTTCGGCGGCCACCTCGCCCGTACAGATCAGCAAGGTCCAGTACGACTCGCCGGGCAAGGACACCCGCAGCAACAAGAGCCTCAACGGCGAGTGGGTACGGCTCCAGAACCGGAGCAGGTCGACCGTCAGCATCAAGGGCTGGAAGGTGACCGACGCGAGCCGGCACACCTACACGTTCGGCAGCGTCACCCTCAAGCGGAACCAGTCGGTCACCGTGTACACGGGCAAGGGCACGAACACCACGGCGTCCAAGTACCAGGGGCGTGGCGCGTACGTGTGGAACAACGACCGCGACACCGCGACGCTGACCGACTCCAAGGGCAAGAAGAAGGACAGCGTCTCGTGGACGCGCCCCGGCAAGGGGTACGTCACCAGCTGACCGCCGCACCGGCATGACAGGGTGCCGTTCATGGACGAACACGCCTGGACCACCGTCGCTCAACTCCACGCCTGGCTGGCCGAGTCGGCCTCCCGGCCCCCTCATGAGGAGACCCTGCTCCGGATCCTCAAGCTCTCCGAGGAGGTCGGCGAGGTCGCCCAGGCGGTCATCGGCGCCACCGGCCAGAATCCGCGCAAGGGCACATCGCACAGCTGGCAGGACGTGGAGGCCGAGCTCTGCGATGTGATCGTGACGGCGATGGTGGCCCTGCGCACCCTGACCCCCGACGCGGCCGGGGTCTTCGCCGGTCATCTGGAGCGGGTCGCGGACCGCTCCCTGAACCGGCCGGAACCCGCCGGGGAATGACCGCGGCGGCGCGGCGGTTGGCGACGGACATGACATCACGCGCCCAGGACCGCCCCGAGGTACTCCGCTACACCGCGTTCTCGGCCGACCCCGCCGGAGGCAACCCCGCCGGGGTCGTGCTGGACGCGGCCGGTCTCGACGACGCGGCGCAGCTCGCGATCGCGGCGGAGCTCGGATACAGCGAGACCGCCTTCCTGACCGCGCCGCCGGCGGGACTCGGCGGGGAGCAGGGGCGGGCCTTCACCGTCCGGTACTTCAGTCCGCGGGCCGAGGTCCCCTTCTGCGGGCACGCGACGGTCGCCGCCGCCATCGCCTTCGCCGAACGGCACGGCCCCGGTGATCTCCTGTTCGCCACCCCCGCGGGCACGGTGCCGGTCACCGTGGCCGAGGTGGACGGCGCGCTGCGGGCGACCCTGACGAGCGTCGAGCCCGCCGTCCTCGATGTGAAGGACGACGACCTCGACGAAGCACTCGGCGCGCTCGGCTGGCAGCGGTCCGAGCTCGACCCGGCCTTCCCGCCCCGGATCGCCTACGCGGGCGCGCGCCATCTGGTGCTGGCCGCCGCGACCCGGTCCAGGCTGGCGGACCTCGCGTACGACTTCGACCGGCTGACCGCGTTCATGCACAGCCTTGACCTCACCACGCTCCAGCTGGTGTGGCGGGAGTCGGAGACGGTCTTCCACGTCCGGGATCCGTTCCCGGTGGGCGGGGTGGTCGAGGACCCGGTGACCGGGGCCGCAGCCGCGGCGTTCGGTGCGTACGCGCGTGAGCTGGGTCTCGTGGCGGAGGACGCGGTTCTCACCCTCCACCAGGGCACGGACCTGGGCCGCCCGGGCGAACTGGCGGTCGCCCTGCGGGCGGGCGACGCGCGAGTCCGGGTGAGCGGCACCGGCACCCGTATCCCGGAGGACGGCTGACCGGGGGCGGCCGGGCACAGTGCCCGGCCGCCCCGGTGGGCGGCTCAGTGCTTGCGGGTGCGGCGCGGCCGGCGGTTGCGCAGGGCCACCGTGCCGACGGCGAGCAGTGCGGCCGCCCCGCCGCCCGCGCCGAAGAGCGGCCATGAGGACGAGGAGCCGCCGGATCCACGGGATCCGGCCTGCGCCGCGTTCGGGCCCGGCGCCGGGGCGGCCGAGGGGCGTCCGCCCTCGCTGACCGGGGCGACGAGCGTGCCGACCGGGGTGACCCGGCCCGCCGCCCGGAAACCCCAGTCGAGGAGCGCCGACGTGTCCTTGTACACCTGGTCGTACCCGTTCACCGGATGCATGACGGTGACCAGCAGGGTGCGGCCGTCCCGGGTGGCGGCGCCGGTGAAGGTGTTGCCCGCGTGCGTGGTGTAGCCGTTCTTGACGCCGATCATGCCCTTGTACACGCCGAGCAGCCGGTCGGTGTTCTGGATCTGGAACTTCTTGCCGCCCCGGGCGGGGAACTCGGCGGTCCGGGTCGCGCAGTAGCCCCGGAAGTCAGTGTTCCGCAGCCCGTGCCGGGCGAACAGCGACAGGTCGTACGCCGATGACACCTGGCCGGGGTGGTCGTAGCCGTCCGGGCTGACCACATGCGTGTCGAGGGCCTGCAAATCGACGGCTTTCGCCGCCATCTCGCGCACGGTGGCGGGCACCCCGCCGTTCATGGCGCTGAGCACATGGACTGCGTCGTTGCCGGAGCGCAGGAAGACCCCGTGCCACAACTGGTCGACGGTGTACGACGTACCGGCCTCGACGCCCACCAGGCTGCTGCCCTCGGGTATTCCCGCCAGATCGGCAGCGGTGACCCGGTGTTTCAGCGCCTTGCCGAACTTGGGGAGCACGGTGTCCGCGAAGAGCATCTTGAGCGTGGAGGCGGGCGGCAGCCGGCGGTGCGCGCGGTAGGAGGCCAGCACCTCCCCGTTCTCGTAGTCCGCGACGAGCCACGACTGGGCGGCAAGGTGCGGAAGCCGGGGTGCGCCGCCGAGACTCACCTGTATCCCGTCGAGGCCGAGCCGCTCACCGCCCACGGCGGTGGCAGCCGAGGCCGGTGCGGCCCCGGTGGCAAGAAGAGCGGCGGGCACGGCAGCAGCGGCAAAGCCGAGCACCGCGCGCCGGGAGGGCGAAGCGTCGCTGGTCACTGAGGGATCGTACGAACCGGAGCTGTGCGTGGGTGCGCCGGGGGGTGCGGATCACCCGAAATGCGTCACGCGGTCGAACGGGGCCTGCGACCGCACCACCGCGGTCTCCGGCCCTCCGGTCACTCGCGGGCGGCCTGGCGTGCGCGCGGAAGGAGGTTGCCCGGCGCGGTCCGGACCTGCGAGGATGGGTCGGTTCGGGGCGCGGACAGGACATCCCAAGCTGTGCAGTACGAGGGAGATTTGTCTTGTTGTCCGCGCTGGACATCGACGAGCGCGCCGAGGCCACGTACCGGCCCGTGCCCGATCGATCAGAACCGTGCGCCACCCGGATCGCCACTGCGCAGCCGCAGTTCGCCCGGGACAGGCAGCCGCCGTGCGACTCCTCGATGAGTACGCCGCCCACGGGGGCGTCCCGTCACGACCACATGGATCGCGTGGATCGCGTGGATCCCGTACAGAGGGAGTCGTGATGCAGGAGCTGGAAACGTCTGTGACACCGGTACCGGCCGAGGGGGCCGGGGAGCGCCCGGCCCGCGCGGTGGTGTGGCTCGGACCGGTCCTCGCGACCCTCGCCACGCTCATCTGGTCGGGGAACTTCGTCATCGCCCGCGCCCTGCACGAGGACGTCGCCCCCGTCCAGACCGCGTTCTGGCGGTGGATCATCGCGATGCTGGCCGTGCTGCCCTTCGCCGCGAGGGCCGTCTGGCAGCAACGCCACCTGATCCGCACCCACTTGCGGTATCTCTGCGCGGCCGCGCTGCTCGGCGTCACCTTGTTCAACACCCTGATCTACCAGGCCGGACGGTCCACCAGCGCCACGAACCTGGCGCTGATCGCCGCCGCTTCGCCGGTGCTGATCGTGCTGTTCGGGATGATCGGCCGCGGTGGCGAGAAGGTCACAGGACGGCGCGCCGTCGGCATGGTGGTGGCGCTCGTCGGCGTGATCGCGCTGGTGTCGAAGGGGTCGCTGTCGGTCCTGCTGCACATGGACTTCGCCGTCGGCGACCTGTGGATGCTGGCCGCGACCGCCACCTTCGCCGGATACACCGCGCTCCTGCGCCGCAGGCCGGAGGGGATATCCGGCATCTCGTTCCTGTTCACGACGTTCTTGCTGGGTACGGTGCTCCTCGCCCCCGCCTATGCGGTGAGCCTGGCCGTGCAGGGCGGGTTCACCCCGTCGGGCGGCACGGTCGGCGCCCTGCTCTACATCGGTGTGGCCTCGTCGGCCATCGCGTACTTCACCTGGAACAAGGCCATCGACCTGATCGGTGCGGCGCGCGCCGGCATCATCTACTACCTCCAGCCCGTCTTCGTCGCGATCGTCTCCTACCTGGCCCTCGGCGAGGCCACCAGCGGGATGCAGGTCGTCTGCATGGCGCTGATCATCACCGGTATCGCACTCGGCGCCGGCAAGAAGAAGTGAACCACCGGGCGGGCCCACACCGAGGGGAGGACGCGTCGCTGACGGGTTGCTGACGGGCCGTTGAGGGGAAGGCTGGGCAGGCGGGGCGCGCCCCGGCCCGCCGCCCGCCAAACCCCTTCCCACCAGGGAGAGTTCAACGAAGTGTTGAATCGAACCCGTCAACGCCGGAGCCTTGACAGGGATCCGGCACCGACGGCTACGCTCGACCATCCGGAAAGATCATTCCGCATAGTGGAATAACACGCGCTCACCACTACCCCGGGACGACCCCATGCCCCCTGTGCCCAAACCCCGTCCGGTTCGCGGCGCCCTGCTCCCCCTCATCGGGACGATCCCGTTCATCGGGATCCTCGGCGGAATCTGGTTCGCCGACCGAGTCACGCCCTACGTCCTCGGAATGCCGTTCATCCTGTTCTGGATCGTCCTGTGGGTGGCCCTGATCTCGGTGACCATGGCCGTGGTCTACAGGCTCGACCCCCGCAACCGGGAGGAGCACTCGGCATGACCGCACTCGTCGTCATCCTCGGCTTCCTCCTCGTCGCGATCTGCCTCGGCCTGCAGGCACGCCGCGGCAGGGACATGGACCTCGAAGAATGGTCCGTCGGCGGCCGCAGCTTCGGAACGACCTTCGTCTTCCTGCTGCTCGCGGGCGAGATCTACACCACCTTCACTTTCCTCGGCGCCTCCGGCTGGGCGTACGGGAAGGGCGGCCCCGCCCTCTACATCCTGTGCTACGGCGCACTGGCCTACGTGATGTCGTACTGGCTGCTGCCGGCGATCTGGCGTTACGCCAAGGAGCACCGCCTCGTCTCCCAGTCCGACTTCTTCGCCAGGAAGTTCGACAGTCCCCTGCTCGGCGCGCTGGTCGCCCTGGTCGGAGTCGTGGCGATGGTGCCGTACCTCGTCCTCCAGCTGACCGGCATGGGCATCATCGTCTCCGAGGCCTCGTACGGTCACATCTCCAAGACCCTCGCGGTGATCATCGGTACGGTCGCCCTGACCGTGTACGTGACCATCTCCGGTATCCACGGCTCGGCCTGGACCGCGGTCCTCAAGGACATCCTGATCCTCTCCGTGGTCCTGTTCCTCGGCATCTACCTGCCGTGGCACTACTCCGGCGGGGTCGGCCACATGTTCCACACCATCGACACCGCGAAACCGGGCTTCCTGACGCTCCAGCACAGCGGCCTCAGTCCGTCCTGGTTCGTCTCGACGGTGCTGCTGTCCACGCTGGGCTTCTACATGTGGCCGCACTCGTTCAGCGCCTCCTACAGCGCCCAGAACGAGCGGGTGTTCCGCCGGAACGCCATCTTCATGCCGCTCTACCAACTCGTCCTGCTCTTCGTCTTCCTGGCCGGATTCGCCGCGCTGATCACCGTTCCCGGGCTGAAGGGCGCCGACGCCGACCTGTCGCTGCTGCGGATCTCGGTCAAGTCGTTCGACCCGTGGTTCGTGGGCGTCATCGGCGGCGCCGGTGTGCTCACGGCGCTGGTCCCCGGCTCGCTGCTCCTGCTGACCTCGGCGACCTGCCTGGCCAAGAACGTCTACAAGCTCGCCCGCCCGGCGACGACGGAGCAGTCGGTGGGCCGGCTCGCCAAGCTGCTGGTGCCCGTACTGGCACTGATCGCGCTGTTCTTCACCTTCAACGGCGGCAGCAGCATCGTGAACCTGATGCTCATGGGCTACTCGCTGGTGACCCAGCTCTTCCCTGCGCTGCTGGTCAGCCTGGCACCGCGCAAGATGGTCAGCAAACAGGGCGCGGCTGCGGGCATCGTCGTGGGCGTCCTGATCGTCGGCGCGGTGACCGTCACCGGCGCGACCGTCGGCAGCCTGCTGCCGGAGCTGCCGCAGGCCGTCAAGGACCTCAACGTCGGGGTCGTCGCCCTCGCGGTCAACACCCTGGTGATGTTCGCGGTCTCGGCGGTCACGCGCACGGCGGCGAGCGGAGCCACCGCGGAGACGGCCCCGGAGGACGGGCTGACAGCGGCCCACTGACCGCGCCCACATCCCTGCGCACCCGCGTGCGCGCCGGGAGGCCGGGGGCGTTCACCTGCTGAATGCACTGCGCGCCGGGCGGCCGGGACGTTCACCGTCCTCGGCCGCCCGGCTGTTGTGCCCGCAGAACGCGCGCTCCCCTCCCGGCCCTCAGACCGCGGCACGACCGCCGATCGACGCGAGAGCCGTCTCCACCGTCGCACCGAGCACCTCGGCGGAAGCTCCGGCACGGAGCGGGGCTTCACCTCGTACGCGAACAGAGCCATCAGGTCGGCGGCGGCCGGTTGAGGATCAACCCTCACCGGTCGCGGCGTGCCACGCCGCGGTCCGGCACACCCCCTCGTCGCACTCCTCTGCGGGCACCTCCCCCGAAGCTCGGAAACCGGACAACTTACCGCAGAGGCGAGGGTACGGTCGTGCGGTGGGCGCGACCTGGTATCACCTGGCCAACTACAGCCGGTGCAAGGCAAGTAGGAGAACATGATGGCTGTTGACGACGGCGAGTTCCGCAAGAAGATCCGGTCCGACATACCGCATTCCGCGCGGGTGTGGAATGCATGGCTCGGCGGGAAGGACAACTACCGGGTGGACCGCGAGCTGGCCGACGCGGTGACCGCCGCCTACCCGCAGATGGCCGGTATCGCGCGGGCTTCGCGTGGCTTCCAGGCTCGGGCGGTCCGCCACCTGACCTCCCTGGGCGTGCACCAGTTCCTGGACGTGGGAACGGGACTGCCGGTGGAGAACAGCACCCACGAGGTCGCTCAGTCCCTCGCACCGCAGGCCCGGATCGTCTACGTGGACAACGACCCCATCGTCCTGGTCCACGCCGCGGCGCTGCTGGTCGGCAGTCCCGAGGGCACGACGGACTACGTGGAGGCGGATCTGTCCGACCCGGATGCCGTGGTCGACGCGGCGGCGAAGACGCTGGACCTCTCCCAGCCGGTGGCCGTGCTCCTGCTGTCGACCCTGGGACACCTGACCCCGGCCGACGGGATCAAGGTGGTTCAGCGGTACCTGGCCCGCATGCCGTCTGGGAGCTATCTGGTGCTCTGCGACACCGTCAAGACACCGGAGACGCTGGCGGCGCAGGAGGCATACGACTCGGGCGACAACCCTCCCTATCTCGTACGGGAGCCGGAGGAGATCACACGCTGCGCCGAGGGCCTGGAACTGATCGAACCGGGCTTCGTGTCCATCGCGTTCTGGCGCCCGACGGAAGAGAACCCCACAGCCGTCGACCAGTGGGGACTGGTCGCCCGTAAGCCCTGATCGGGACGGGTGAACAGCCCGAACAGTCAGCTGCTGTGGCCGCGCCGAGCGCGGCCACAGCTCCCGGCACAAGGGTGCCCCCCTCAGAGAGAACAAGCGCCGGCGCCCGCTTCGCTCAGGGCCTCCACCACCCTCCGGGAGCGGCCGACCCCGCTGCGGCCGGCTTCGCCGTGGCGGCGTACGGCTGGCCCGTACCCGGGGAGGCCCGTACGCCGAGGAGGTCTCCTCTCCTCCACCTCGTCCGCGCCACTGACCACTTCGCCGACACCATCCCGGCCCCCGACCGGCACCCGCCGCCGCCCGTGGGAGGGCAGGCCCACGTCGTTCGGCTGGAATACGGGCGCGGCGCGACTGCGGGAACCCGCTCGACCTGTATCCATGACAGCAGCCTGGATCGCAGGTGGCACCCGAGCCCGGTGCCCGCAGCTCCAGGAGAGGCAGGGCCCTGGGTAACCGCCGCGATCGGCAGCACAGTGACGTGCGTCAGCAGGGCATACCCCGCACCACCGCCTCGGGGAGCATGTCGCACGAGCTACGACAACCTCGCAGGCGCCGGGCGGTGGCCTCCCCCATGCCACTGGCGGCTCCGGTAAGAGCTCAGAACGGCCTACAGCCCTGCCGACGCCGTGTCTGTGCTCCCTCGAACAGCACCGCGACCGACAGCGCAAGGAACGCGAGGCGGCGGGGACGGGCTGGAAGGACAGCGGCTACGTCTTCACCCGCCTCGACGGCGCCCCGATCGAAGGGTCCACCCTCACCCGGCACTTCAACATCCTGCTCCGCCGGGCCAGACTCCGCCGCATCCGGTTCCACGACCTCCGCCACTCGGCGGCCACCCTCCTCCTGGAGCAAGGAGTGGAAGTCGTCGTCATCAAGGAGCTGTTGGGTCACGCCCACATAGGCGTCACCGCCACCGTCTACGCCCACGTCCGACTCCGCCTCCAGCGCGACGCCATCGACCTCCTCGGCCACGCGCTCCGCAACCCCAGCGAGATCACCAGCGGGCCCGACGACGGCGACGAACCACCCCTCGCCGGGGCCCTCGTCCGCTGACGTTGCCGTCAACTACTGCCGTCAGACACCCCAGAGGCCCCACCGGAACATCATTCCGGTGGGGCCTCTGGATTCATCGCCGGCCGTTATCAACGGGGAATTCCCCCGCTGGGCGGCCACGCTTGGCGTCAGAGATCAGCTTTCCATTTGGAGAGACGGAAAGATCGCCGACTCGACCTGCAAACCGCTCCGCCAATGGTTGACCATTGATGGATCTCGCTATTTCTTCGATACCATCGAAATCCCGCCGCTCGCAAGGGAGAATATCCGCGCAAATGCCTCCCGAGCTTCCGGGTCTCGATCAAGCCGCTCCAACGATTCGAACCTTTCCGGATCAAGATCGATCGTGGCAATTCCGCCAGCTTCCTTGCCATCCGCGGCCGAGAACAACACGAGACACCGGTATGCCCACACAGCCCCCCCTCGCTCCTCGCGCATCAGCGACTGGAGGACGACGGCGCGATCCCTGACCTGGCTACGGAGCGCATCTACTGAGGACCATCGAGTCGCCCAGCCTCGCCTCTCCGCCTCCAACTGGATCGCGAGCAGCGTACCGAAGCTGATCTGACACACGCGAAAGTCGGGGTCAGTCGAATGAATCAGAGGCATCAAGCACTACTCCGGGTCGTAGACGTCAACTCGTATTGGCGTATCCGGGTCAATTCGCCCGTCCCTGACCCTCGTTTGGAGTTCATCCCAACGGTGATGACCCCCAAGGATCGTGCCGTCGCGCGAGACGAGGAGTCCGTCCCCTTTACCAGGATTGTTGATCCCATCCAGAAGTTCCTCATTGCTCAGTTCCTCGTGATACCACTGCGACGCTGGATCCCGGGTCTTCTGCCCCTCGGTGTATTTACCGATATCACCAGCCTTCTCGGTTCGCGTCGAGATTCCGCACGGCCCGGAATTGTGGACGAGTACTGGCGTGGCCCCCGCCAGCACATAGTACGTGTGCAGCTCGTCCACAGTCAGGTTGTACGTGCGAGCGTGCTTCGTAAACGCCTTGTTTGCCGTGACGATGACTGTCGAGCCGTCATCGCTCAGCAGCGTCATGCCGGGAGCGAGGTCTCCGGCTTCCACCCACGCGTGTTCCGAAGGAGACCAGAACGGGTGCTCGTCCGTAGCCGTGACCGAGGTGATGCCATCTTTTGCGGCGATGGAGATCTTGTTGAAGAACTTGTCGCCGTTGGTTCTGATGAGGCGCGTCACCTTGCGGGCGCGAGTCTTCCCGGTCACCGGGTCGGTTGCCCGGACCTTGTCGCCTACCTTTACGTCCTCAATGTCCTGGGTCGAACCGTCAGCCATGAGGACGTCCGTGCCGGCCAAGAAGCATTTGCAGTGTTTCGCGACTTCCGCGACCCTGCCCGCCTTCTCGAGCTTGGCCACCTTCGCGATCTTCCCGACGGGGAGATCAGCTAGCAACCAGCCGCATTCCGCAGTGATCTCATCGGCGCACTTCGAGGCCAGCTTGGTGTCGAATACCAGGAAATCGAAAGTGTCTCTCAATATCCTAAGATAACGGTTCCCGCGTTCGGGCAGCTTTCCGTAATAGATCTCCCCCGACTCACTGACCGTCAAAAACTGCTTGGCCACGACCTTTCCATTTACGTAGTGGTTATTGGTGTATTCAGTGCTTCCATCGTTCCGGGATTTCTGATGTGTCGTGGTCAGTTCCTGAGTCCACACTCCGGAATCATTGACCTTGAAGTGTTCCCTTGTGCCGTCCGGGCAGATTCCGGCAGGCCCGCACATGCCAGTGGGCTTCAATCCATCGGGATCGCTCTTCGTGACCGGGTTGTTGTTGCCGTAGGTGTAGCCGTTCATCTGCTGCGGATCGGTCAGATCCATGACCGGGTCGACGGAGAGGAAACGGCCGGTGGCGGGGTCGTACTCGCGGGCACCCAGGTGCTGGAGGCCGGTCGTGCCGCTGTCGTCGGTGCCTCCGACGAATCCCTTCGATCCCGGCCAGTCCGCGGGCGCGCTGCCCCGAGCACCACCGAAGGGGCTGGTGCGGCGTTGCTGGATGGCAAGGTTCGTGGCGTCGACGGCGAGCAGGCCGGTGCCCTGGTGGTCCGGGATGGTGTAGGAGAAGGTGCGGTCGTCGTCCTGGACGGCTGTGTTGCCGCCGCCGAGGTCGGTGTAGCGAGTGGCTCTGGGCTTGTCGGCCCCCTTGGCCAGGGTGAGTTCGGTCCCGCCCAGGTACAGCGTGGTTCCGGTAGGTGCCCGGGCGATGAGCCGGTTTCCGTCCGGGTCGTACAGATACTGGGTGGTCTTGCCGCCCTCGGCCACGGATGCGAGATGACCCTCGGCGTCCCAGGTCAGGGTCTGACCAGGACGGGTCTTGGTGTTGCCGGCCTGGTCATAGGTGTACTTGTCCGTCGACGTGCCTGCAGGCCCGGACGTGGTCACGGCGCCGAGACTGTGCGCCTGCGATGTTCCGGCAGGCGGATAGCTGTACTCGTGACGGGTGTCCTTACCCACCCGGTGGGCCGGATCGTGATCCGTCTCGGCGGTCCGGTTGCCGGTCAGGTCATAGCTGTAGCTCTGCCAGTACGGGGCGGCTCCCCCGATCGCCGCAGCGCCCGGAGTGGCGCTGCAAGCAGTTGACGCCTGGCTCCAGGCATCCGTGAGGCGCCCCAGGTAGTCGTAGCCGTAGCACTGGTTGTCCGCGCCGGTGCGGGAGGTGTCCGCGACAGAGGTGACGTTGCCGGCCTCGTCGTAGTGGTAGACCGCACTGCGGTCGATGCCCGGCTGCTCCATCCGCGAGACCACGGACGAGGCGAGGCGGCGGGTCCCCCATTCGTAGCCGTTCTTGATCTCGGTCGTCCGGGTGCCCCCGGACAGGCCGAGCGTCACGGTGTCAGACAGTCCGACGTGCGTGTAGGTGGTCTTCCCGGACATGCCGTCCGTCGTGACACCGGTCGGCCAGAGCGTCGTGTCGTCGTAGCTGTAGACAGTGGTTGCTCCCGGCAGAGCCCCCGCGGGCGAGGACGAGGTACCGGCCACCAGACCGGAGGGCTTGTAGAGGGTGCCGGACTGGTAAGTACCGGCCAGCGCCCCTTCCACCGCCGGAATGACGACCGCGGTCCGGTAGGGACGGCTCAGTGCGTCGTAGGCGGTCACCTTCGAGGTGTACGGCTGCCCGTCCTCGTAACGGGTCGATTCAGCCGGGAGCCCCTTTCCGCCAGGCACCGTGTCGTACGTCCACTTCGCCCGCAGAGTGCCTCCAGGGGTCCCCTCGTGCAACTCGGTCTTGCGGCCCTGGTTGTCGTAGCCGGTGTAGAGGAGAACGCCTCGGCTGTCCTTGGTGTGATCGACCTGCCCACGGTCGTCGTAGACGGTCTCGGTAGCCCCCTTGTCCGGATCTGCCGCCTTGGTCTGGCGGCCCATCTGGTCGTAGGCGTAGGTCCAGTTGTTACCAGCCGGGTCGGTGACCGATTTCAGGGACCCCCGTGCGTCATACGCGTAGCGCGTCGTGTCCGCGGCCGCACCGAGGGCGCGCTGATGCAGCGTCTGGAGTTGAGTGGTGTGCCCCCTCGCATCCGTCACGGTGGTGGTGGCGGTCCCGCCGGCCGGTGGTATGACCGTGGTGCGGTCACCGCCGTACACCGTCTTCGTGGTGTTGAGGACCGCCCCGCCGTCCCCGTTGCCGGCGATCTGCTTGCTCTGGACGGATCGTCCGAGCCCGTCGTAGTCGGTGCGGGTCTGCGACTCCACCGCGAGGGCGTCCTCGGGTTGGAAGATCTTCTTCGCCGGTCCACCGGTGGTGAAATACGGCGCGAACGTCTTGGTACTGAGGCCGCGTTCGTCGTAGAAGACGTCGCTGACGATGCTGCCGCCGTCCGGACCTGGATCCTGAGTCTGCCTTTCGCGCAGCAGGCCGTCGTAGAGGGTGTAGGCCGGGGCCGTCTGCCCGTCGTTGTTGTTGACCTTCCGTGTTCCTACGACCGTGGGCTGTCCGTCCGCGACCTGATAGGTGAACTGATAGCTCGGGACCCTGGTGGTGGCGCGCCCTGGTTCCCACACCTCGGTGGTCCGCCCCGCGGCGTCGTAACGCGTCTCCGCGGTGTTGCCGTTGGGATCCGTCTCCTTGATCACCTGGCCCCTGACCGGGTCCAGTTCCTGGACGGACGTGAGACTCGTGGTGCTGTCCCCGGCCTTCGCGGGCGGACTGGTGGTCCTGACCTGAGTGGCCCTGCCGGTTGCGGGGCTGTAGGCGGTCGTGGTGGTACGGCCGTCGCCCCGTGCGGTACGCACGGGGGCTGATGCCCCGTCTACGGTGACATCGGCTGTCAGGTCGTTCACTGCCAGCGGGCGGCCGTAGGCGTCGTAGGTCGTGCCTGTCTCCAGGTACGTGGCCTTGGTCCCGGTGTGGCTCTTGAGCCCGGCGGTCCCCGTGGGATCGCCCTTGACGGGCTCGGCGCCGTAGGCGCCGCCGTCGTAGGCCGTACGGACGTCGGAGATGACGTCCTTGGTGCGGTCGGGTGTCTGGGTGCAGGCTTTCGCGACGGTTTCGATGCGGCCGACAGTGTCGAGGATGTTCGCTGTCGCGTTGGTGGCGTAAGTGGTTCGGCTGCACTGGTCGTCGTCGGGCGTAGACGTGTCGCCGAGGTCGTTCACCTCGGTGACGCGGCCGGCCACGGTGTCCTGTGTGGTCTCGGTGTTCGTCGTCCGCCATTTGACGCCTGCGCCATCATCGAGGCTGGTCCAGGTACGTGCCTCGGCGGTGCCGATGAAGTCGGCCGTGACCGTGCCCCAGGCACGGACCTTCTTGGCTGTCTCGTGGTGCCAGGGGCGGCTCACGGACTTGGTGAGGATCTTCCCGTCGGGCTTGTCGTACGTGGCGGACTTGTAGGCGAAGCCGGCGAGTGCCTCATGGTCGGTGATCGGGTCACCCTCGCCTGTGCCCAGAGCTACGCTCACCGGCTTGGTGCCACCGCTCTTGTCCTTGCGATCTCCGTCCATGCCACGCAGGAAGAAGCTGTCCTGCTGCGACTTCATGGAATCGAGGCCACCGCTCCTGACGTGGACCTGTCCGTAGCCGCGCCACTGCGACCAGGTGCGGTACTTCTCCTTGGTGAGACCGTCGTCATCCGCGTAGTGCCAGGCCGCAGGACCCTCGTACGCGTAGCGGGTGATCTGGTCGGGTGCGCCGCCGGTGCGGTCCGAGACCGTCACGGCCGTGGTCACGTACTTGTTGAACCACTGCACGTCCGGTGCGTCAGCGGTCTGTTCCTGGTCCAGGACCTGTGGGAAGCAGCGTGTGGTGTTGCTCTCCGGTGCGGGCAGAGTCTTCCAGTCGCACACGGGATCGGAGTACTCGACGTCGGTCCTGCTCCCCGTCTCCCCGTCGACGCTGGTGAGCCGGTCCTTGATGAAGGGTGCGTAGCCGTCGCCGGTCTTGTCCAGCCGGTTGGCCAACTGGCCGTAAGCGAAGGAGGTCTTGGGCAGGGTGACCGCGGGCGAGGCGGACTGCCCCGTGTGCTGCACGCTCTCCAGCAGCAGCTGGTAGTCCGTGTCGGCCATGCCCCAGCGGTGACTGAACGCCCAGGAGTCGCTCCTGTCATAGCCGCCGGCTGTGTTCAGCACCTGCGTCGTGATCCCCGTCAGGCGCTTGCGGGTCCAGAACGTCGGTGCGAGGCGCCCCTTGTCGCACGTGGCCCCGGAGTCGCAGTTGAGGTCCCAGGGCGTGTCGTACCAGTAGAACGACTTGTCGTTGACCGTCGACGCCGCACAGGTGACGCCGGTCTCCGGCAGGCACCGTTCGGCGCTGGTGAACACCGCCTGCGCCATCGGCTTGTCGGCGAACATCCGGTTCGACTTCAGGCCGTAGTCGATGCGCGTCAGGTAACCGCCGCGCGTGTAGGAGGTGTCGTCGTCCTCCTTGAGATTGCGACCGTAGGAGTTGGACTCCTTCTCGTAGTGGTAAGCCATGGCATTGCCATGGGTATCCACCACGTAGTCCAGGTTCCAGCGCCATGCCTGCTGGCACCAGGACGAGGCGAAGTCGTCCTGGTGGCACTTCTCACCGGCGTTGTTGCCGAAGACGGGCACGTTGAACGTCGAGTTGGTCTCGTCCTTGCCGGCGGCCCAGCCGGGCAGGCGGTTGTATCCGAAGTAGTAGCGCACGCCGCTGGGGTCGGTCAGCCTCCAGTACTCACCGTCGGCGTCGCCGTTGCCCCGCGCCGTCGAGTACAACCGGTCGATGCGCGTTCCGTCGTCCTGCTTGAGTTTGAACTCGTCCTTGCTCACGGGGACGAGTTCGCCGCCCTTCCCGTTGAAGCTGAGGAAGGCGTTGTCGTAGGCCCAGCACAGGTCACCGGGTTTGCTGCCGTCCGCGTTCTTCACTCCGTCGTCGGAACACGGCTTGTAGCGGCGCTCGATGGAACCTGTCCCGAGATCGAACCCGTCCCCGACCCAGGCACCCTGGTTGTTGGTGTTGGTGGTACGGCCGTCGATGGCCCCGGAGGAGTAGGAGAGTTTCAGATCGGGCTGGAGGTCACCGGGGGTGTCGGGCACGGTGATGTCGTAGGACCAGTTGAAATCACCGGAGTTCAGGCTGGTGGACCAGGAACCCGAGTCCGACAAGGAGGTGGCTTTGTAATCTCCCTTGTCCCCCGCCGGCGCGGCGGCGGCCGCGAGGACCGTCGGCCCGCCGCTTCGAAGAGTCATCGCCGGGACGGTGAGCGTGTGTGCCGTCGTGTCGTTGTCGGCCGCGAGCGGGGTCGCGGTACGGCAAGACCGCTTTTCCGGACTGGTGAGGAGGCACGCCGGGTAGCGCACGAACCGAAGCCGGGAGGAGTAGGCACCGCCGTACGCGCCGGAGAACGTGTCGTAGTCCACCGAGACGGATACAGGTCCCTCGCCGACGCCGCCCTTGTCCATGGGCGTCAGCGCGAACACGAGTCCTTCGACGCCCGCCTTCCGCGCCTGGCCCCGGCTGAGGACCCGGGCGTTCACCCGCCCAGGAGCCCCGGGAGAGGCACTGCCCGTCTGCTTCCCCGCGAGGCGACCTTTCGCCCCGTGCGGAGCCACCGGAGCGACCTTGATCAGGCCGCCGTCGGCACTGTTCGGCGGCTTGGAACCGGCGCCGCGCCCTGTCGTGGGAGCGAGGATCTTCGTGGTGGCGCCTGGCCACGAATGACGCGGGACTCCTGCGGGGGTTCGTGGCCCCTTGGTGACCGCGCGCGGCTCAGCTTCGCTGCCCCTCGTGCCCTTGACCGGGCTGTCCGAGGACACCCGAGCCTTGGCCGATTCCACCGCTGCCACTTCCTCGGTCAGGGCGGTGGCCTGCAGGAGGCCTGCCGCCAGGGCGCCACACAACACGAGGGATATCCGCTGCCGCGAAGCGCGGAAGAACCGGGGTGTTCGCTTTCTCATATGGGTGGGTCTCTCAACTGCCGGGCGCACAGACGGCGCGGGAGGGCGGGAGTCAGAAGTACGGCTGCCGGTCGCTGGACCGCTCTGCCGGGCGATCAGTCGATGGGAGGAACCTCGGTGGGAACGCCGAACCAGGAGGCGGCCAGATACTCGACCTGACTGTCACTCAGCGCTCCCTGGAAGGCCCACACGTCGTCGATGGTTCCGGGGAAGAACCGGGCACTCTTGCCCGCTGTGACGGCGGCCCCGACCTGGAAGCCCTTGGTCGCCTTGTGCGTCAGGACGTTCTCGCCCCACGCGATCAGGTCTGCGCAGCCGGACGTGTCGGACGTACCGTCGCCGTCGTCATCGGCACAGGCCACTTCCTGGAGTACGCCATTGACGAAGAGGCGGGCCTCCTTGGCAAAGCCGTCGTAGACAACTGCCAGGTGGTTCCAGGAGGTCACGTCATCAAAGGAGGTCGACGAGACCCTCGACACTCCGGCGTCCGAACTGTCCTTGTCCGAGAGGGTCATCTCCCAGCTCCCCTGGCTCCCGGGGTTTTTCGCGTCCGGCACGTAGTGGACGTCCAGGGCGCTGTGGCTCGCGCTTTCGGCACTCAGAGCGGTGACTTCCTTCGACGGTTGCGCCGCTGCCCGCACCCAGGCCGTGACTGTGAAACTCGTGCTGGTGTCCACAGGCATGGCGGC
Source organism: Streptomyces sp. NBC_01471 (assembly GCF_041438865.1). Classification (NCBI taxonomy): domain Bacteria; kingdom Bacillati; phylum Actinomycetota; class Actinomycetes; order Kitasatosporales; family Streptomycetaceae; genus Streptomyces; species Streptomyces sp. NBC_01471. Next base: position 5,888,186 of record NZ_CP109450.1, on the reverse strand, counting down.
CGTGGATGCATAGGCGTCGGTTCCGTTCAGCTGAAGGCCGTGGTCGCCGACCCAGCCCGCACCGAGCCCCGCACCGCCCTTCAGCGCCATGGGCCGGTTCTCTTGGGAGGCATCCGGTGACGTGGCAGGTGTGGCCGTCGTGGCCTCCTCGAACTGCCAGCGCCCCTTCAGCAACGGGTGCTGCTTGAACATCTGCGCGACTTCCTCCGCCGAAACCGGGCGGTCGTACAGACGTACGTCATCGATCTGTCCGGGGAAGAAGGAGCGTGGCTTCCCCTCGAAGGACCCGGCTCCGATCTGCACAGGGCCACCCGCATACCAGGTCGTGGAGAGGCTGGTGCTGCCCGCCTGCGCACCGTTGACATACAGCGTGAGCTTGTCGGCGACGGTGTCGTGGACACCGACGAGGTGAACCCAGTCGCCACCGTGCGCAGTGACGCCGTCGGCCTGGATGGCTCTGACCGGAGTGGCATCGGATTCGTCTGCGGAGTACTGGTTGAAGGCCCACCGGTCATAGGCGGAGGAGTAGTAGAGCTCGAAACCCGCGGTGTGGGCTCCTGCCTGAGTGGCGACCATCGCCGCGTGATCGGGTTTCTTCTCGGGGAGCTTCACCCAGGCCGAGACAGCGAACCCGCGCTGGTTGTTGACGTGCGGCGAGACCGTGGTGGCGTAGTCGTCGGTCCCGTCAAGGGCCAACGACCGTCCGTTGACTCCGGGCTGACCGCTGCTGGCACCCCCCTTGAGGTCCATGGCATCCACGTCGGCGTGACCCGTGACATGGACAGCGTCGGCGGGCTCGTCCAGCGGGAAGATCGCACGGGCCTGACGGCCAGGTGTGGTGAGGGGTTCGTGGTGGTAGAGGTGAGCGACATCCGCCCCCGTCAACGGCTTGTCATAGATACGCAAGTCGTCGATGGTCCCCGGGAAGAAGGACTTGGGCGTCCCGTCGTAGGACCCGGCACCGATCTGCAGGCCGCGCCGGGCGTCCCAGGGGGTGTCATAGGTGGTGCTGCCGGCTGGTTGTCCCTGGACGTAGAGGATGAGCTGCCCGGTGCCGGTGCTGTAGGTACCGACGAGGTGTGTCCACTGCCCGGCCTTCGCTCCACCGGGCGCGGCCTGCATGGCCCGGGCGATGGGGGCGTCGAGGGTGTCGCTCTTGTACTGGTTGAACGCCCACCGGTCGTAGGTCTTCGAGTAGTACAGCTCGAATCCTGGGGAATGGTTGCCGGGCTGGGCGGCGATGACGGCAGCCGTCGCCGGCAGGGCCGACAGGTTCACCCAGGCAGAGACCGAGAATCCTGCGTCGGTGGCGACGACGGGTACGTCGGTGTCGGCGTAATCGTCGATTCCGTCGAAGGCAACGCCCGTCTTGGTCACACCAGGCGCGCCCGGAGCGGCACCGCCATGCAGAGTGGCCTCACGATCGGGGGTGCTGCCCCTGGCCTCGCTCGCGCCGGCCTGTTCGTCCAGCTGCCAGGTCGCACGCTCCGGCTGCCCGGCCCGGACCCTGAAGAGGTAGGTACGAATCTCACTGCCGTTGCCCGCGCTGTCGAATGCCTGCGCCGTGACAAAGTTCAGACCGGGCTTCGAGGGGAGCATCCTGACGGCCTGTGCCGCACCCTTTGACGTGCTGACCTTGTTCTTGGACGTCGGGTCCGTATTGATCCCGTACCAGTAGGAGGTCACATCCGTATCGGCCGCGGTCACGTCGAAGGTGCCGTACTTGCCGACGCCGTCGTACCAGGGGTCCTCCGCGTCATCGGGATCGAGCGCGGGGTAGTCGCCGGATACCAGCCCGGGCGCCTTCGGAACCTTCGTGTCGTAGTTGAAGTAGCAGGCTTCCGGGTCGCCGGTGGACGACCAGGGGGAGTACTGAGCCCCGTCCCATACACGTACCTGCCAACTGATCTTCTTGTTGGCCGGCAGCGAGGAGGGCAGCGCCACGGCGAACGCCGAGCCTGATTTCTTTGCCGGTGTACGAGCGGGAGTCCAGTGCGGGGAGTTGCCCTTGCCGTCCCCCGAGTCCCAGGAAACCTGGAACTGCACCGCGACCGAGTCCCCGTCCGGGTCGGTGATGTTGTTCGCGTAGATCTTCCCGAGGGTGCGCACGGGGGCTGCGAGAGCCGACTTCTTGCAGACGCCGCCGTACTCCATGGTCAGCTGCGAAGACCTCACCTGCGCGGGCGGACGGTTGAACTTGACGCGCAGATACGCCTTGTCGGAGAAGCGCTTCCAGCCCAGACCGTCCGATTCGCTGCCCGCCTTCAGGCCGAACGTCATGCTGGATTGCTTGCTGTTGGCCGCCGACTGCACGGCCGACCTGACGTCGAACTCGGCGTCCTTGGCCGCGCAGCCCGTATACCCGTAGGCGAAGCTGGCGGACTTGAGGTTCTTGATCCAGAACCCCGAGGCGTTCTGGGAGTTCCATGTCGTGGACGCGGAGATGCCCTTCGTCTGCCACAGCTCGACGGTGCGCTTGTCGCAGGAGGCCGACCAGGTGTTACGCACGACGAACTCTGCCGACAGGATCGACTTCCCCGCGAATTTGGAGACGGGGATCTGGTAGAAGAGCCGCTTCGTGTCATGGGGCTGGCAGTAGTTCCAGTCGCACAGCCCCAGACCGGCGTCCGAGTCACCGTTGAACTTCCACTGCGGTGACGACGCCCAGTACTTCGACGCCATGGTCCACGACGACGCACGCGGTGAGTACCACTGCGGATCGATGAAGACCGGGTATTGCGTGTCCTCGCCGCGCAGGAGGTCCTGATCCGGAGTCAGAACCAGTTCGTGGCCGTCGGCCGGTACCGCTACATCGACCGGTGCGAGCTTGCCCGACTCTCCAGCCCCGGGCTCGCCCTGCACACCAGCGCTTCCCACACGGGCGTTCTTCGCCTGGACGCCGGCGGGGCCGACGCTGGAGTCCCACATCTGCGGAGTCGGCGCCTCGAATACGGCGCTGCCCGCGCCACGGTCGACAGCTTCCAGGCCCCCCTGCTCGGTCTTCCGGACGTCCACACCGTCTGCCGCAAGCTTCAACCGAAGATTCGTCAGCTCCTCGCTCCGCGCCGCCTCCGCGCTCTTGACCACCAGGAGCTGAGTGAAGCCGTCTTGCTGTGCCTCCATCCTGAGGTCCACACCGGGAAGCACATCGTGGTAGGAGGCCGTGGCTCCCTCGATCTCCGGCTTCGGCAACGGTTGCGGCCAGGAGAGGGCCAGTTCACGACCGCTCTTCTCCATCCGTACCAAGGGCTGTTGCCCGCCCGCGGAGAACACGAGCTCTGACGCGGTGGCCTTTGTCTTCACACCGTCAGGCGTCAGCGTCAGGTTCGCGTCGACCGGCTTCCATTCGCCGCCGATGCGGGTACGGACAGGGCGCAGATACTCCCGCGCCTCCAGATTCCCGTCGGCCGTCGCATAGACATCGCTCGACTCGCCCCTCATCGAGGGGATTTCCACGGGTTCACCGGACTGCTCGGCCTCGGCCAGAGCCTGTTCCGCCGTGCGGTTCGCGGTGTCGGGCACCCCGGCCTCGGCAGCCGCAGCACTCGGCGCACCTGTGTTCATGGGGGCAGCGTGCGCATCCGGCGCGGCCAGGGGCAACAGGCCAACCGTGACAGCCGTCCCCAGCGCGGCCACCACCCATCGACGGCCCCTTGTGGCGTATGGCCTCCCCAGCGACGACACAACTTGGTCACCGCATCTGCCAGCTCTCCCCACAACCACCCCTACTTCACAGGAAACTCACAAACACGCAGAGTTAACGTGTCACCACACGTCAACGTCAAGGGGTGTCTCGGCAGTAAAGAACCCGATTCGCCCCGCGAACGGCGCATCTCGTCATGAAAAGGAATCAGCCAACTACGCGGCCGAAAGCGCGTACGGGCATGGGGTCACCGGGTGCACAGCTGCTGTCCGCCGGGTCCACCGACGGGGCATGCGGGAAATCGTCCGGAGGACGATGCGCGTGAGGGCTTCGGGGAGATGAAGTCCCACCCGATTCAGGCCGGCGCCCCCTTCAAGGGCACACCGGGCAAGTGGCGGCAGACGAGCCGGCCTGTACGCCGGGTTCTGTCGCCCGGAGACCTCGCGGTCGCCGGGGAGACGGCCATCCATCTACGACCGGCATTGCTGCCGGCCTCCTGCGGTCTACCCGCGGACTCGGGCGGGCAGCCCTCGAACGTCCGCGCAAGGCCGTCTCGCGACGGCCTCTCTTGACCTTGCTCCAAGTGGGGTTTACCTAGCCGCCTGAGTCACCTCAGGCGCTGGTGGTCTCTTACACCACCGTTTCACCCTTACCGGGGGCCTTGCGGACCCCGGCGGTCTGTTTTCTGTGGCACTGTCCCGCGGGTCACCCCGGGTGGCCGTTAGCCACCACCTTGCCCTGTGGAGCCCGGACGTTCCTCGGGAAGATCCGAGGATCTTCACGCGGCCGTCCGGCCGACTCGTCTGCCGTACCGGTCATGCTACCCGGCGAGCCGGGTCGTCCCGGCCGCCCGGGACGTCAGACGAAGTCGGCGGTCTCCAGCTCGAAGGAGAAGGGCTCCGGGAGGGCCAGGGCCTTACCGAACGGGATGGTGCAGCGCTGCCGGTAGTCGTCGCCCTCCGGATCGCTGAACAGCGTCACCGAGGACTCCTCGCGGTCGACAAGAAGGTAGAGAGGGATGGCGCCCCGGGCGTAACAGCGACGCTTGGCCTCCCGGTCGGCCTGCGGCTTGCTGGAGGTGACCTCGGCCACCAGGGCCACCCCGTCGCAGGGCATCCACGGTTCGGCGCCACGGAACAACCGCATCTCCGTGGGGGCGAAGGTGGCATCAGGGATGACGTGGTTCTTGGGACAGCCCCCGCCGCTCTTCAGCTTCAGGCCTTTGTTCCCGGAAAAGTCCATGTCTGTCCGCGAACGTCTGGACACCTGCTTCGCCACCAGATTGATGTAGTCCTCATGATCCCCGTCCGGCGGCGGCGTCACGACAATCTCCCCCTCGATCAGCTCGGCCCGGAAGCCCTCCGGCGTTTCCAGCGCCAGGAAGCCCTCCAGCAGGACTTCCGCCTGCGTGAGCGGTTCATGCGGCATGGCAGTCATGTCACGCCCCCTCCTCGGTCGCTCGCCAGACTGGGTCATGAGCGGGCTCCACCGTCCGTGAAATGGGAGATTTTCCCTCGATCGTGGCACACGTCGACACGAGCGGAGCGCTGTCGGGGGGTTCCTGGCCCGGAGGCGTCGGACATGACGGGCGGCGGGGCCGTCGCAAGGGCCCCCTTACCCTGGCAGTCGCTGTTGTCCGTACGTGAGGAGACCTGCCGTGCTCGTGCTCTTGCCGCCGTCCGAGGGAAAGGCCGCGAGCGGCTCCGGTGCCCCGTTGAAGCCGGAGTCGCTCTCGCTGCCCGGGCTGGCCGGTGCACGGGCCGCCGTGCTGGACGAGCTCGTCGAGCTGTGCGCGGCCGACGAGGAGAAGGCGCGCGAGGTCCTCGGGCTGAGCCAGGGGCTGCGCGGTGAGGTCGCCAAGAACGCCGGGCTGCGGACCGCGGCCGCCAGGCCCGCCGGGCAGATCTACACCGGGGTGCTGTACGACGCGCTCGACCTCGCCTCGATGGACGCGGCGGCGCGGCAGCGGGCCGAGGAGTCGCTGATGGTCTTCTCGGGGCTGTGGGGCGCGGTGCGGATCGGCGACCGGATCCCCTCGTACCGCTGCTCGATGGGCGTGAAGCTGCCGGGGCTCGGGGCGCTGGGCCCGTACTGGCGCGGGCCGATGGCCGAGGTCATGCCGGAGGCCGCGGGCGACGGTCTTGTGCTCGATCTCCGGTCCGCCGCGTACACCTCGGCGTGGAAGCCGAAGGGCGAGGTCGCCGACCGTACGGCTTCGGTGCGGGTGCTCCACGCGCCGACCCGGAAGGTCGTCAGCCACTTCAACAAGGCGACGAAGGGGCGGATCGTACGGGACCTGCTCCTCGCGGGCGCGGCTCCGGCCGGGCCCGACGAGCTGATCGAGACGCTGCGGGGACTGGGTTACGAGGTGGAGACCCCCGCTCCGGTGAAGCCGGGGAAGCCACGGGAGCTGGATGTGCTGGTGTCCGAGATCCACTGAGCGGGACACGGCGCGCGTTGCACGGTGCGCAACGCGCGTTGCGCATGGCGTGTGTGCCGGGGCAGGATGCCGGTATGACTTCCGTGCTTGACCTCGCCCCCGTCGTTCCTGTTGTCGTCATCGACGATGCCGCCGATGCCGTACCGCTGGCGCGGGCCCTGGTCTCGGGCGGGCTGCCCGCGATCGAGGTGACGCTGCGGACGCCCGCCGCGCTCGACGCCATCCGCGCCATCGCCGCCGAGGTGCCGGAGGCCGTGGTCGGCGCCGGCACGGTGATCTCCCCCGAGGGGGTCACGCAGGCAGTGGCCGCGGGGTCCCGGTTCCTGGTCAGCCCCGGCTGGTCGGACCGGCTGCTCGGGGCGATGACCGAATCCGGTGTTCCGTTCCTGCCGGGGGTCTCCACGACGTCCGAGGTCGTGGAGCTGCTGGAGCGCGGGATCACCGGGATGAAGTTCTTCCCCGCGGAGGCCGCGGGCGGCACGGCCTATCTCAAGTCGCTGGGCGGCCCCCTGCCGCAGGCCAGGTTCTGCCCCACGGGCGGTATCTCGCTGGCGTCGGCGCCCACGTATCTGGCGCTGCCCAACGTGGCGTGCGTGGGCGGTACGTGGATGCTGCCGGCCGACGCGGTGGCGGCGCGGGACTGGGACCGGGTGGAGCTGCTGGCCCGGGGCGCCGCGGCGCTGCGCGGCTGAACCGCCGGGGGCCGGCCCCGCACGGCCGGCCCCCGGCCCCGGCCCTCTCAGCTCTCAGCCGGCCCGCTCGGCCCTCTCGGAGCCCGCTCCCACTCTCTCGGAGCCCAATCGGAATCCGGTCGTCCGGAAGCCGCTCAGCGCAGGTGTGACGTGTCGTTCAGCAGCCGTACGGACGCGTTGCCGTCGGCGTAGTACGCCACCGTCGACACCGAAGCCGCCGACAGCTCCATCCGGAACACGGACTCCGGGGGCGCGCCCAGGGCGAGCCGTACCAGCGTCTTGATCGGGGCGACGTGCGTGACCAGCAGCGCCGTCGTACCCCGGTGGTGTTCGATCAGGCGGTCGCGGGCCGCGGCGACCCTGCGGGCCACCGTCGCGAAGCTCTCGCCGCCGCCCGTCGGCGCCGCCTTCGGTGAAGCGAGCCAGGCGTCCAGGTCGGCCGGGTGGCGTTCGCGTACCTCGCCGAAGGTCAGCCCCTCCCAGGCGCCGAAGTCCGCCTCGCGCAGGCCCTCTTCGATCCGTACCTCCAGACCCAGCCGGTCAGCGACCACCCGGGCCGTCTCACGGCAGCGGCGCAGGGGGGAGGAGACGACCGCCTGGATCGTGCCGCGGGCCGCGAAGGCGGTCGCGGCGTCGGCCGCCTGCCCGCGGCCGATCGCGGAGAGTTCGGGGTCCGTGCCCCCGCTGCCGGAGAACCGCTTCTCCGGAGTGAGCGCCGTCTCGCCGTGACGCAGCAGGACGAAGGTCGCCGGAGCACCCAGATCGGCCGGGCCCGCCCAGCCGACGGAGGGTGCCGCGGCGGCGCCCCGTGCGGCCTCGTCACGGGCCGTGGCGCCCCGGGCCGTGAGTTCCGCCGTGGAGTCGGACGGCTCCCACTGCTTGCCGTCCCGGCCCGCGTCCATCGCCTCGTTGGCGAGCCGGTCCGCGTGCTTGTTCTGCGCGCGCGGGATCCACTCGTACGTCACCTGCGGCCGCGGCAGCACCGCCGCCGCCTCTGCGGCCAGCGGCTTCATGTCGGGGTGCTTGATCTGCCAGCGCCCCGACATCTGCTCGACGACGAGCTTGGAGTCCATCCGGACCCGGACCCGGGCCGACGGGTCCAGCGCGGCGGCGGCGCGCAGCCCGGCGATGAGGCCCCGGTACTCGGCCACGTTGTTGGTCGCGATGCCGAGGTACTCGGCGGCCTCGGCGAGCGTCTCCCCGCTGACCGGGTCGAGCACGACGGCGCCGTAGCCGGCCGGCCCCGGGTTGCCCCGGGAACCGCCGTCCGCCTCCACCACGAACTCCCGCATCAGATGCCCGAGTCGGCCGTACGCACCAGGATGCGGCGGCAGTTCTCGCACCGCAGCACGGTGTCCGGGGACGCCGCCTTGACCTCGTTCACCTCGGTGATGTTGAGCTCCAGGCGGCAGCCCTCGCAGCGCCGCTGGTAGAGCCGGGCCGCACCGACGCCGCCCTGCTGCTCCCGCAGCTTCTCGTAGAGCTTCATGAGGTCGGCGGGGACCGAACCGGCCACGATCTCGCGCTCCTTGGTGAGCGTGCCGGTCTCCCGGTCGATCTCCGCGGCGGCCACGTCCCGGCGCTCGGTGGCGTCGGCCACCTTGGCCTCGACGGACGAGACGCGCTCGGTGAGCTCGGTGGCCCGCTCCTGCGCGGACTCGCGGCGCTCCATGACCTCCAGGACCACGTCCTCCAGGTCGCCCTGGCGCTTGGCAAGCGAGGCGATCTCGCGCTGGAGGTTCTCCAGGTCCTTGGGCGAGCTGACCGCACCGGAGTCGAGGCGCTGCTGGTCGCGGAGCGAGCGCTGGCGGACCTGGTCGACGTCCTGCTCGGCCTTGGTCTGCTCGCGGGCGGTGTCGCTCTCCTCGGTCTGCACGGCGACGCGCAGGTCACGGAGCTGGGTGAGGTCCTTGGTCAGGGAGTCGATCTCGGCGTGCTCCGGCAGCGACTTGCGCTTGTGCGCGAGCTGCGACAGGCGTACATCGAGGGACTGGACGTCGAGGAGTCGGATCTGGTCGGCGTGCGCGGCGTTCAGTTGGGGGCTCCAGAATGATCGGTTGCGGTGGACGCCGCGTGGGCGGTCCAGGGGTCTGTGACGGTACGGGACACGTGGGTGCGCAGACCCCATCCGTTCCGGTCGGAAATCTCGTCGAGCTGGGCGGCGGCCTGGGTGCACCAGGGCCACTCGGTGGCCCAGTGCGCCGCGTCGAGCAGGGCGAGCGGCGACTGCTGCACGGCCTCGGACACCGGATGGTGGCGCAGGTCCGCGGTGAGGAAGGCGTCGACTCCGGCGGCGCGTGCCTGGCCGAAGAGGCCGTCGCCCGATCCGCCGCTGACCGCGACGGTACGGACGAGCGCGTCGGGGTCGCCCGCGGCGCGGACGCCCTGCGCGGTGGCCGGCAGCCGGGCCGCGGCCAGCGCGGTGAACTCCCGCAGCGGCAGCGGGTGGTCCAGCTCGCAGACACGGCCGAGGCCGCGGCGGCCGAGCAGATCGGTGGGGTCCGGTACGAGCGGCCCCACCACCCGCAGGTCCAGCGCGCCCGCGAGGGCGTCGGAGACCCCGGGGTCGGCGGTGTCGGCGTTGGTGTGCGCGACGTGCAGGGCGATGCCGTGTCTGATCAGGGTGTGGACGACGCGGCCCTTGAAGGTGCCGGCCGCGACCGTCGTCGTACCGCGCAGATAGAGCGGGTGGTGCGTGACGACGAGCTGGGCGCCCAGCCGCACGGCCTCGTCGGCGATCTCCTGGACGGGGTCGACGGCGAAGAGGACGCGGTCGACCTGATCGTCGGGATCGCCGCACACCGTGCCGACGGCGTCCCAGGATTCGGCCCGCTCGGGCGGCCACAGGGCGTCGAGTGCGGAGAGGACTTCAGACAGACGGGGCACGGTTACAGGTTACCCGCGCTCCGTACCCCGGCTGCCGGTCGGTCCCGGGGGACCTGCTGTCCTACTTGACGAGGTAGCTCTGGAGGTCGTCGAGGACCTTGTTGGCCGCCGTCACACCGAGGCCGAGGTACCAGGTCTCGTCCGGGACGTTCTTCGCCTGTCCGTCCTTGACCGCCTTGAGGTTCTTCCAGAGCGGGTTGGCCTGGACCGTGTCGCGCTTGGTGGCCTTGGGGTCCCCGTACACACCGGTGAAGATCCAGTCCGCGTCGGCCGAGTCGATCTTCTCGGGGCTGACCTCCACCGCGAGGTCCTTCACCTGCTGGCTCTTGGGCCGCGGCAGCCCGGCGTCCTTGAGGATCGTGCCGATGAACGAGTCCTCGGCGTAGAGGCGGATCCGGTCGGGCATGTAGCGGACCATCGAGATGGTGGGCTTGTGGGGGCCGACCTCGGTGCCCAGCTTCCTGGCGCGCTTCTCGTACGCGCCCAGCTCGGCCTTGGCCTGCGCGGTCCGGTCCAGGGCCGCGGCGTTCAGCAGGTAGTTCTGCTTCCAGGTGAAGCCGGGGCGGATGGAGAAGACGGTCGGCGCGATCTTCTTGAGCTGGTCGTACTTGTCCGCGGCGCGCAGCTGGCTGCCGAGGATCAGGTCCGGGTGGAGGTTGGCGATGGCCTCCAGGTTGAGGCTGTTGATGGTGCCGACGTTCTTCGGGTTGCCCGCGTTCTTCTTGAGGTAACCGGGGATGCCGTCGCTGCCCTCGGTGGGCGCGTAGCCGACCGGCTTGATGCCGAGGGAGACGACGTTGTCCAGCTCGCCGACGTCGAGCACGACGACGCGCTCGGGCTTCGCCTTGATCACGGTCTTGCCCATGGCCTGGGTGACGGTGCGCGGGAACTGGCCGGGCCTGGCGTCGGTGCCCAGTGCGGCGGTCTTCGTCGCGGCGTCGCCGAAGTCCTTGCCGCCGGTGGCCACGTCCTTCTTGGCCGCCGCGCCGGCCTTGCCCGAGCTCGAACCCCCGTCACCGCTGCCCCCGCCTCCGCAGGCGGTGAGGGCGAGCGCGCCGGTGAGCGCGAGGGCGGCGGCAGCGGCGCTGCGGCGACGTACGGACATGGTGATGCTCCTGACAGAAACCACTTAGGTGTGCCTTACCTTAACCATCTCCCGTTTCACCAGCACACCCACCCCCTCCCGCTCAGGCGAACACCGGGGCGGCCACCCGTATGTGTGAAGCGACCGGCCCGGGCCGACTCGGCAGGACGTGCGAAAACTAGCTTCGGTGTCCGGAGGTGACCGAAATATGACGGCCTTGGCCACGAAGACCGCGACAGCGACCGCCGTACGGACTGCCCCGCCGACCGCCCCGCCGACCGCCACGGAGCGCGGCGCGGAGGGCGGCGCAGTAGACGGCGCGGAGCCCGGTGCGCGGAGCGGCGCGCTGCCGGAGATGGACTTCACCATCGCCGACGACGGGTCCTACGCGGCCCGGCTGGCCCGCCGCACCGGGGACGCCTGGTTCCCCGAGCGCTGGACCCTGCACGGCCCGGAGCCGTACGCGGTGGAGCTGCCGGGGCACCAGCCCGAGGAACCCGGTTCGGACGTGCTGCCGATGGCCGACGGGCGGGTGCTGATCCGGCGCTCCGTGGACGGGCGGCACGCCTTCTCGCTGCTGTACCCGACCGGGCCCGGCACCGGCGAACTGCCGCTGGGCGGCGTCGAGTGCGAGCGGCTGACGCTGTTGCCGCCCGTACCGGGCGGCAACCGCGCGTACGCGCTGGAGCCCGGCGCGTACACGACCACCGTCTGGCTGGTGGCGGGCGGTGCCTTCGGGCCCGAGCACGTCGCCGACGTACCGGGGCGCTGCACCGGCGGGGTGTGGCTGGACCGCGTGGGCCGGATGCTGGCGCTGGACCGGGAGGAGGACGGCGTCACCAAGGCGGTCGCCGTCGATCTGGAGCGGGGCGGCGAGGTCACCCCGCTGCTCCAGATCGCCGACGGCAGCGACGACCGGCTGCTGCTCGCGGACCCGGACAGCGGTCTGCTGCTCGTACGGTCGGACGCGCCGGGGGACGACCGGCTGGGCTGGGGGGTGCTCGGGAGCAGGCGGCCCGTCCGGTTCCCGGAGTCCCTGCGGCTTGACGACGCGGTGCTGACCCCGTTCGCGGTGCAGCCGGGTCAGGTGCTCATGCCGGAGAGCTGCGGGGTCGCGCTGCGGATCGCGAGCGCGGCGGGGAGCTGGCTCGGGGTGTGGCGCCCCGCGGGACGGCGGCTGCTTCAACTGGCCGCCCCCGAGGGGTGGTTGGCGGGGACCGGACTGTGGAGCACGAAGGGGGTGCTCCGACTGCCCTGCGCCACCCGGGCGGCGCCCGTCGGCGTGGTGGAGATCGAACCGCTGGGCGGGCTGCCGCTCGATCTCCGGATGGCGTCGCCGGGCGGCCCGGCCACAGAACCCGCACAAACGGAAGTGGCTGGTCAGGAACCGTGCGGGGCCCTGGTGACTCCTGCTGTGTGCAAGCCCGTACCGTTGCAGCAGGCGCCTCTGACGAGCCGCCCGCAGCCTGGTTAGAATCGCGGGCCTGCACACGCAGGCAGTGATCGCGTACGCATGATCACCGCCTGCGCGGGAACAGCACGGAACAGCACCGAACAGCACGGCAAAGTAGCGATCACAGCGATTTGACGGGGGAGATTTCCCATCATGTCTGAAGCCAGGACCGACACCGCCCGGTCGCGCCCGCAGCCTGCGGCCGCCGGCCGGGGCGAAGCCGGAGGCTCCGGAAAGCACCGGGGGGGTGCGGCGCCCACCGAGGCGTCCGAGGCGGAGACCAACGGCCGCCACCGCCGCTCGGCGGAACAGCAGCAGTCGAACGCGGCCTGACGGTCCGCGCGCACCACCGTTCAGCACACCGGAAGGGCCGGTCCCCGTTCAGGCGGGGACCGGCCCTTCCGGTGTGCTCCGGAGATCTGCCCGTGGTCAGCCGTGTTTGAGACCCAGGACCTCCGCCGCGGCGAAGGTCTCGTTCGGCGGGCGGTCCGCGTAGTACGGCGAGATCACCTCGTCCAGTTCCTCGTACGAGAACACCGTCTTCGCCGTGTCGAACTTCGCCGCCACCCTGGGCCGTTCCACCACGGCGACCATGCCGCCGTGCACCACGAGCAGCTGGCCGTTGACCTTCGCGGCCGCCGGGGACGCGAGATAGCCGACGAGCGGCGAGACGTGTTCGGGTGCCAGCGGGTCCAGTTCGCCCGCGTCCGGCTCGCCGAACCCCGCGAACACGTCCTCGGTCATCCGGGTCCTGGCGCGCGGGCAGATCACGTTGGCGGTGACGCCGTACTTGGCGAGCGCCAGCGCCGTCGACGTGGTGAGCCCCACGATGCCGCCCTTGGCCGCCGCGTAGTTCGGCTGGCCGGCCGAGCCCGCGAGGAACGCCTCCGACGAGGTGTTGACGATCCGGCCGTAGACCGGGCCGCCGGCCGCCTTGGACCGCTCGCGCCAGTGCACGGAAGCGAAGTGGGTGGTGTTGAAGTGGCCTTTGAGGTGGACCCGGATCACCGAGTCCCACTCGCCCTCGGTCATCGAGAAGACCATCCGGTCCCGCAGGATGCCCGCGTTGTTGACCAGGATGTCGAGCTTTCCGTACGTGTCGACGGCCAGCTGGACGAGGGCCCGGGCCTGTTCGTGGTCCGCGACGTCGCCGAGGTGGGCGACGGCCTGTCCGCCGGCCGCGCGGATCTCGGCGGCGACCTCTTCGGCGGGCGCGGCGGACGCCTCGCCGGAACCGTCGCGGCCCGGCTGGCCGAAGTCGTTGACGACGACGCTCGCGCCGAGCCGGGCGAGTTCGAGCGCTTCGGCACGGCCGAGGCCGCGGCCGGCCCCGGTGACGATCGCGGACAGGCCATCAAGTGGCAAGGACATGGACGAGCTCTCCTTACGGGTCTTCGGGTGCCGGTGCTCCGGCTCCGGGTGCTCCCCGCACTCCGGGGCCTCCGGGCGCCGGTCTCCGGGGTTCAGATCTCGATGCAGGTGCGCAGCGCCTCGCCGGAGCGCATCTGGGCCAGCGCGTCGTTGATCCCGGCGAGTTTCACCCGGTGGGTGATCAGCCCTTCGAGGTCGATGCGGCCCGACCGCCAGAGCGAGATGGCCCGCTCGTACGAACGGACCACGTCCCCGCCGCCGTACATGGAGGGCAGGATCCGCTTCTCGTCGAAGAACAGCTCGAACATGTTGAGCTGGAGGAAGTCGTCCATGGCTCCGGCGCCGACGATGCAGAGGGTGCCGCCGCGGCGGGTCGTCTCGTACGCGGTGCGGGCGGTGGCCGATTTGCCGACGACCTCGAAGACGTAGTCGAAGCCCTCCCCCGCCGTGATGCGCTGCTTGGCGTCGTTCAGCGCGTCGGGCGCGACGGCCTCCGTGGCGCCGAAGGTCAGCGCGGCCTCCCGGCGTGAGGCCACCGGGTCGACGGCGACGATCTGGGACGCGCCCCTGAGCCGGGCGCCCTGGATGGCGGAGATGCCGACGCCTCCGCAGCCGATCACGGCGACCGACGAACCGGCTTCCACATCCGCGGTGTTGATGGCGGCGCCGAGACCGGTGGTGACTCCGCAGCCGATGAGCGCCGCGATCTCGAACGGCACGTCGTCGGGGATCGGCACCGCGCACCCGGCGCCGACGACGACCTCCTCGGTGAAGGTGCCGGTCCCGGCGAAGCCGAAGACATCACCGCCGGGGCGCTTGAAGTTGGGGGTGCCCGCGTTCATGAACCCGGCGAGACAGAGCTCGGTCTGACCGCGCTTGCAGGCCGGACAGGTGCCGCAGGCGGGCAGCCAGCAGATCACCACCCGGTCGCCCTGCTTGACGCCCGTCACCCCGTCGCCGACATCGAGGATCTCGCCGGCGCCCTCATGGCCGGGCACGAACGGCGCGGGCTGCGGCAGCACCCCGTTCATCGCCGATACGTCCGAGTGGCAGAGGCCGGTGGCCCGGACCCTGATCCTGACCTTGCCGGGGCCGAAGCCCACCGCCTCGATGTCGTCGAGGACTTCGAGCTTGTCCTGGCCAATCTCGTGCAGTACGGCTGCGCGCATGGTGCGGCTCCTCACATACGGCTGGGGCTCTGATGGATCAGGGGCGGACGGCTTCGGCAGGGGGTGAGGTCAGTGACGGGGTGACGCGGACCGGGTGCCGTCAGTGGTGGCTGACGACCGTGTCGGCGAGGACCGGTGCCTCGTCCCGCTCGACGGCCGAGACCGTCACCTGGACCCGCCCCGGCGACTGCCACATCCGGATCCGGAGCGTCTCGCCGGGGAAGACGACACCGGCGAAGCGGGTGGTGTACGAGTCGACGCGGGCCACATCGCCGCCCAGCGCCGTGTCGACCACGGCCTTGAGCGTCATTCCGTACGAGCAGAGCCCGTGCAGGATGGGCCGGTCGAACCCGGCGAGCTTGGCGAACTCCGGGTCGGCGTGCAGCGGGTTCCAGTCGCCGGAGAGCCGGTAGAGCAGCGCCTGGTCCTCGCGGATCGGGCGGTCCTCCGTGCGGTCGGGGGCGCGGTCGGGCACGTCGAGCCGGGCGGAGGGGCCACGCTCACCGCCGAAGCCGCCCTCCCCGCGTACGAAGATCTGCGAGTCACTGGTCCACAACGGGCCCTGTTCGTCGGTGACTTCGGAGCGCAGCACGATGACGGCCGCCTTCCCCTTGTCGTAGACCGCCTGGACCCGTGAGGTGGCGACCGCTGACGCCTCGACGGGGATCGGCCGGTGCAGGACGACGGTCTGCCCGCCGTGCAGGACGGCCGCGAGGTCCACCTCGATGCCCGGTGCGGCGAGCCCGCCCATCAGCGCCATCCCGGCGCCCGCGACGGTCGCGAAGCTGGGCAGGACATGGAGCCTGGACTCCAGGGTGTAGCGCAGCTCGTCGGCGGCGGTGGCCGGCCGGCCCGCGCCGATTCCCAGGTGGTAGAGCTGGATGTCCTTGTGGTCCCAGGCGATCTCGCCGGAGCGGGGCTCGGCGGCGACGGCCTCTGCGGCATCAATGGGCATGGGGCAAGCGCTCCTTGACGGTGGAAAGACCTCGGTGCGACCGTCCGCACCGTCAGGCGCACCGAGGTCGTACGGGACCGGCCCCCGGCGCCCTTTGTAGAACGCGTTCTAGGCCGATGGCCCCATGTATAACGCACCCCTCACGAGTTGTGAAGACTGCTGACGCCACGTCAGATACGGGTGGACCCGGCGTCCCGCGCCATCCGGCCACGGCGGGCGCCGTGACATTTGTCCCGGGCGGATGCGTACAGCCGCATCTGTCCGCGGCGCCACCGGCTCCGTAGCGTGTGGGCATGACGCAGACAGCAGACACCGGACCCGCGGTGAGCTTCACGGGAGCGGTCAAGACCTTCGGGGCGGTGCGGGCCGTGGACGGCGCCGACCTGGAGATCCGCCGGGGGGAGACCGTCGCCCTGCTGGGACGCAACGGAGCCGGAAAGTCCACCACCATCAGTCTGCTGCTCGGCCTCGACCAGCCCGACAGCGGCCAGGTCCGGCTCTTCGGCCGGACACCCGCGCAGGCGGTCGGGGCAGGTCTGGTGGGCGCGATGCTCCAGGCGGGGCAGCCGATCCCCCGGGTGACCGTGCGGGAGCTGGTGGCCTTCGTGGCCAGCACGTATCCGCGCCCGCTCCCGGTCGCCGAGGCGCTGGACATGGCCGGGCTCGGCGAGTACGGGTCACGCCGGGTCGACAAGCTCTCCGGCGGCCAGATGCAGCGGGTCAGGTTCGCCGTCGCGCTCGCCGGGAATCCGGAGCTGATCGTCCTCGACGAGCCGACCGCCGCCCTCGACGTGGAGGCCAGGCGGGCGTTCTGGGACTCGATGCGGGCGTACGCGCGGCGCGGGAACACCGTGCTCTTCTCCACCCACTATCTGGAGGAGGCCGACAGCAACGCCGACCGCATCGTGGTCATCCACCAGGGCCGCATCGTCGCCGACGGCAGCTCCGAGCTGCTCAAGCGCGCCGCGGGCGGCAGCCTGGTCTCCTTCGACCTCGCGGGCGCCGGCACCGAGGGGCTCCAGGCGCTGCCCGGCGTCACCGCCGTGGAGATCCGCGGGGACCGGGCCTCCCTGCGCACGGACGACTCGGACGCCACCGTCGTCGCCCTGGCGGAGCGGGGCGCGATCCGCGGTCTCGCGGTCGCCCCAGCGACGCTGGAGGACGCTTTCCTGGCCCTCACCTCGCAGGAGAGCCTCCCCGCCGAGACCACCGACGCCCCGGGGGCGGCCGGGATCCCGCCCCGCACCACACAGGAAGCAGCGGTCTGATGCTGGAATACGTCAAGCTCGAAGTGCGGCGGACGCTGCGCGACGCCGGGTTCGTCATCTTCGGCATCGGGATGCCGGTGGTGATGTACCTGCTGTTCACCAACCTCGGCCCGAGCAGTCCCGATTCGGCGGCCTGGCGGGTCACGTCGATGGTCGGCATGGCCGCGTACGGCGCGCTGGGCGCGGCCCTGGGCGTCGGCACCGGGGTCGCGTCGGACAAGACCATCGGCTGGCTGCGCCAGTTGCGGGTCACCCCGCTGCCGCCCTCGCAGGTGGTGCTGGGCCGGGCGGTCTCCGGTTCGGTGACCGTGCTGCCGGGGATCGTGGCGGTGCTCCTGGCCGGGGCGCTCGTCAACGGGGTACGGCTCGACGCCTGGCAGTGGGCCGTCCTCACGCTGCTGCTGTGGGTCGGCGCGCTGCCGTTCACACTGCTGGGGATCGGCAACGGCTACCGGCTCACCGCCCAGACCACGGGCGTGGTGAACGTGGCCTGCCTGATGGGTCTCGCCATCGTGGGCGGGCTGTGGTTCCCGGTCGACGCCTTCCCCGGCTGGCTGCGGTCCGTCGCCCGCTACACCCCGACCAACCGCTTCGCCGATCTGGGCTGGTCCACCACGCAGGGCAGCGCACCCGCCCTCGGCACGGTGGCGGTGCTCGCCGCGTGGCTGCTGGCGTTCGGCACGTACGCGGTGATCTCGTACCGTCGGTCCGCGAGGACCGTGTGACGGGAGAGATCATGCACGCGAAGCTGGACCCGCTGAGGCGGCGCCGCAGAGACTGCGCACAGCGGCGGAAGGACGTCAGGGAGCGGAAGCGGCCGGGACCGCCGAACGCCTTCACGCTGCTCCCCTGGCTGCTGCTCGGCCTGGGCAGCTTCTCCAATCTGATCGGCGGCGAGGCCCCGAACCCGTGGATCGGCGGGGCCGGGCTGCTGGTCTTCAACTCCCTCTACGTATCGGTGGCGTTCCGGGCGTTCGACAAGAAGAAGCGCCAGAGCCGCACGACACTCTGCCTGCTCGGCGTGCTGGCCGCCGTCACCTACGGGCTGGCCCTCGGCTACGGGGGCAGCTGGCTGCTGTACTTCCCGCTGCTCTCGCTGGCCGTCGGCACCACCCTGCGCGACCGGCCGCTCGGCTTCACCCTGCTGCTCCTCTCCGGCTCCGCCGGGTACATCTCGGGCACCGAGGGGCACAGCCCGTGGGACCCCTGGACGCTGGGGTACGGCACATTCATCTCGGGCGCGGTGACCGCCGCGATCCTGACGCTCTCCGAGACGGTCATGGAACTGCGCTCCACCCGTCAGGAGCTGGCCCGTTCGGCCGTCGAGAAGGAACGGCTGCGGTTCTCGCGCGACCTGCACGACCTGCTCGGCCACACGCTCTCGGTGATCGTGGTGAAGTCGGAGGCGGCCCGGCGGCTGGCCCCGCGCGACATCGACGCCGCTCTCTCCCAGATCTCCGACATCGAGACCGTCGGCAGGCAGGCCCTCACCGAGATCCGCGAGGCGGTGACCGGGTACCGGGACGCGAGTCTGGCCAGTGAGCTGGACAGTGCCCGCTCCGTACTGACCGCGGCCGGGATCGAGCCCGTCGTACGGCAGTCGGGGCCACCACTGGAACCGCAGAGCGCTTCCCTGCTCGGCTGGGTCGTCAGGGAGGCCGTCACCAACGTCGTCCGGCACAGCAGGGCCACCCGGTGCGAGATCACGGTGGACGGCGAGAAACCGGAACGCGTGCGGCTGGTGATCAGTGACAACGGCCGCGGCATCGGGGCGACACCGCCCGGCAGCGGGCTGAAGGGCCTGACCGAACGTCTCGCGGCGGCGGGCGGCTCACTGGACGCGGGCCCCGGCCAGCGGTCCGGTTTCCGCCTGGTGGCCGAACTGCCGGTGGAGACCACCGCACCGGACACGGCGCCCGGGGCGGCGCACGGCACCGCGTAGCCGGCCGTCCGGAAGAGCCGGGCACGGCAACAGAAGCCACCAGCAACATTGAGTTCGAACCCCATCCCGAATCTCCGTCACTTTCGAGTGATCACCACGAGGCCGGTGGCCGGGGCTGCATGTCGTCAGTAGATTCATGGTCGTTGCAGGCGTGCCGTTGAAGTCACGGAAGTAATAAGTCGCCGCGGCGGAACAAGTCGCAGAAAGACTTCCGGCACGCTGTCCCACGGATAAAGGAGTTTCGATGACCATCACCGCGCAGGACGAGCTTCTCGACCGCAAGTTTGACATCTGTTTCTCGCATGCCGACCAGAACCGTGACGGCGTCGTGGACGCCTCCGACATCCTGACCTTCGCGAGTCGCGTCATCTCGGCAGTCGAGGAGCCCTTCGCGTCCCCCAAGTCGGTGGCCATGCTGCAGGTCTGCGACGACTGGTGGCGCGCGCTGGTCGCCGGTCTCGACACCAACGGTGACGGCCGGATCGACCCCGAGGAGTACCGGGTCGGCATGCGCCGGATCGTCGGGTCCCCCGAGGCGTTCGACGCGGCGAGCCGCCCGGTGGCCACCGCCATCTGGCAGCTGTGCGACCGTGACGGTGACGGCGACGTGACCGCCGAGGAGTTCGGCAAGGTCCAGGCCGCGTTCGGTGCCACCCCGGAGAACGCCCGCCTTGCCTTCCAGCGCCTCGACCTCGACGGTGACGGCTCCCTCTCGGTCAACGAGCTGATGATCGCGTTCCGCGACTTCTACACGAGCACGGACCCGGAGACCGCCGGCAACTGGCTCTTCGGCGCGGACTTCCAGCACGGCCGGGGTGCGTGACCCGACACCCACGCCCGGCCGGGGCGGCGGCCGCCACGCGTGGTCGCCGCTCCGGCCCGGAAAGCGCCATGAACCTCAGAAACCCGAAGAACACCATCAACGGCGGGAAAAACAGGAAGAGCGTCGGCCCCAGTAAATCCTGGGAGACCGGCAAATCCTGGGAGACCAGGAAAACGGGCCGCCCTGTGAATTCCGGGAACATAGCCGCGCTCGATGTGGACGGAACGCTTTACGACGGCACACTCGGATTCTCCGTGCTGGACGAGTTGCGTGAATCCGGGTGGATTTCCGAAGCCGCTGTTTCCCGTGTCCGGGCGGCCATGGCAGAGCACCGCGGCGCCGGTACCGAATTCCGTACCACCCTGCACCGGACCTGTTCCGCGTACGGCAGCGCCGTCTCCGGTGTTCCGTACGAAGAAGTGGTGCGCGCGTCCCACGGCGCCTGGCGCCGTGTCCGGCACCGGCTGCTGGAGTGCGCGGCCCCTCTCGTCGAGACGCTCCGGGCGGCCGGCTACACCCCCCTCCTGCTCTCCGGCAGCCCCCAGGAAATGGTCGACAGGATCGGGGACGAGCTCGGTGTCGAGCACCGTACCGGGCTCGCACCGACCGTCCGGGGCGGGGTGTGCACCCCACACCTCCGTACCGTCCCGGCGGTACCGGAGGTCAAGGCCGCGCTGCTGCGCGCGGCCGCGGCCCGGCTCGGCGCGGACCCCGCCCGTTCCCTGGCCATCGGCAACAGCGCCTCCGACCGCGAACTGCTGCGCGGTGTCGGCATGCCGATCGCCTTCGAGCCCGACCCGGCGCTGAGCTGCCTGGCCGGCCGGCACGGCTGGCCCGTCGCCGACCGGAACACCGTCGTCGGCCTGGCCCGCGCGGTCACGTCGATGCCGGCTTCCCGGTGGCCCGTCGACACGGCCGCCGCCACCGCCCCCTGACCCCTGCCTCCGTACCCCTGCTCTCCGTACCCCTGCCTCCGTACCCCGCGGAAAGGAACGCACAGATGCCCACGCCGCACGACATCGGCACCCGGCTGGTCGAACGCAAGGTCGACGTCTGCTTCGCCCACGCCGACCACGACGCCGACGGCCGGATCGAACTGGCCGACGTCGCCACACTCTTCACCCGCATCCTCACCTACGTCGGCGAACCCCTGGGAAGCCGCAAGGCGGGAGCGGTGTTCCACGCCGTCCAGGGTTTCTGCGACCACATGGCCGCCGTCACCGGATGGGCCCCCGACCACGGAGTGACCCCGCCCGAGTGGCGCGAGGCGATGGCGAAGGCGCTGGTGAACGGGGCCCGCGACTACGACCGGCACATCCGGCCGGTGGGCGAGGCCATCTGGCGGGCCGTCGACCGCGACGACGACGACCTGATCCGGCTGCCGGAGTTCACCGCCTTCCAGCGGGGCATGGGCACGCCCGGGCCGAACATCCGCCGGGCCGCGGAGACGTACGGGCTCCGCGAGAACGGTGCGGGGCTGCCCCTCACCCGCGTCCTCGACTGCCATCGCGACTTCTACACCAGCCCCGACCCGGACGCCCCGGGCAACTGGCTCTACGGCGACGTGTGGTCGGACACCTTCTGGGACGGCACGAAGGCCCGCCTGTGAGAGTCACCGCGGCGGTCCTGGAGGCGCACGACCAGCCGTTCCGGCTC
Source organism: Streptomyces sp. NBC_01471 (assembly GCF_041438865.1). NCBI lineage: Bacteria > Bacillati > Actinomycetota > Actinomycetes > Kitasatosporales > Streptomycetaceae > Streptomyces > Streptomyces sp. NBC_01471. Next base: position 5,866,804 of record NZ_CP109450.1, on the reverse strand, counting down.
ACCGACGTACACCTGGAGGGGCCGGGGCCCGACGAGGTACTCGTACGGATCGCGGGCACCGGCTTCTGCCACACCGACCTGCTGCCCCGCGCCACGCACATGGGCATCGCCCTGCCGGTCATCGCGGGGCACGAGGGGTCGGGGGTCGTCGAGGAGACCGGCGTACACGTCACTTCGGTGTCCCCCGGCGACCCGGTGGTCCTCTCCTTCGACTCCTGCGGGGGCTGCCGGGCCTGCCTGGCCGCCCGCCCCGCCAACTGCGCCACGTTCTTCCCCCGGAACCTGACCGGCCGCCGCCCGGACGGCTCCGGGACGGCCCGCACCGGGGACGGCCGCACCGTCTCCGCCTGGTGGTTCGGCCAGTCGTCGTTCGCCGGTCATGTCGTGGTCCCCGCGCGCGCCGTCGTCCCCGTACCGTCGGAGGTGTCGGCGGACATCCCCCTGGAGATCCTCGGTCCCCTGGGCTGCGGCTTCCAGACCGGAGCCGGGGCCGTCCTCAACTCCCTCGCGGTGCGGCCCGGTTCACGGATCGTGGTGGCCGGAGCAGGGGCCGTCGGGCTTGCCGCGATCATGGCGGCACACGCCGTCGGGGCGACCACCGTCGTGGCCGTGGAACTGCACCCGGCGCGCCGCCGGCTGGCCGCGGACCTCGGCGCGACCCATGTCCTGGACGGTGCGGACCCGGACCTCGGGCGGGAACTCGACCGCATCGTCGGCGGGGCGGCGGACTACGCGCTGGACACCACCGGCGCGCCGTCGCTCATCACCACACTGGTCAACTCCCTTCACGCGTACGGCACCTGTGGTCTCGTGGGAGTGCAGCACGGCGATCTGACCGTGGACCCCATGCTCCTCGCGGCAGGACGCACCCTCAAGGGGATCATCGAGGGCGACGCCGTCCCCCGGCTGTTCATCCCCCGCCTCATCGGCCTCTGGCGGCAGGGCCGTTTCCCGTTCGACCGGCTGATCCGTACCTACCCGCTGCATGACATCGCGCGCGCCGAGCGGGACACTGCCCGTGGCGACGTCGTCAAAGCGGTACTCCTGCCCTCGTGATGACGTCGTGACCGCCCTTGTGACCACCCCCTTGTGACCACCCCTTGTGATCACCCTCTCGCGATCACCCCCTCGTGATCGCCCCTTGTGACCCGGCCACCGCACACCGCGTCCCCGTCCGCCCATCACCGAGGAGGTTCCCGTGCCGACCCGTCATCTGCTGGACCCGCACGCCGGAGGACAGGCCCGGTCCGCTGCCCTGCGCGCCCTCGGCACCGTGGTCCCCGCCGTCTGGCCGGGCGGTGTCGAGTGCTGGGCCGTCGTCGGCCACCGCGAGCTGGAAACCGTCCTCACCCGGCCCCTGTTCGCCCGTTCCCCCGCCCACTGGCGGGCCCTCGCCCAGGGTGAGGTCCCGCCGGACTGGCCCATGATCGACCACCTGAGCAGGCAGTGGATGCTCACCTCCGACGGAGCCGATCACACCCGGCTGCGCAAGGTGGCCTCCCGCGCCTTCACTCCCCGGCGTGTCGAAGCCCTGCGGCCCGCCGTCGAGGAGAAGGTGGCGCACCTCCTGGACGGCTTCGACCCCGGGCGGGAACCCGTCGACATCCGGGCCGGGTTCGCCACCCCGCTCGCCCTCGGCACCCTGAGTTCCCTGCTGGGCATCCCCGACGACGACCAGCCTGTCGTGACCGCCCTGGTGCGCCGGGCACTTGCCAGGGCGTCGATGTCCCCCGAGGACTCCGCCGTACTGACCCGGGACATCCGGGCGTTCCTCGACGGTCTGCTCGACCACCCGGCCTCCTCCGACTGCCTCGTCGCCGACCTGCGGGAGGCCGCGACGAGCGAGGGGCTGTCCGCCCAGGAGGCCCGCGACACCCTCTGGCTCTTCCTCGCGGCGGGCTTCGACACCACGGCGGCCGCCCTCACCAACGCGGTGGGCGCGCTGCTCGACCACCCCGCCGAACTGCGCCGCGTACTCGACGGGGAGACCAGCTGGGACGACGTGGTGGAGGAGGCCCTGCGCTTCGACCCCGGGGTCTTCGCCCTGCCGTTCGCCTTCCCCCGGCAGGACACCGAGCTGGGCGGCCGGACCATCCGGGCGGGCGACGCGCTGCTGCTGTGCTACACCGCCGCCAACCGGGACCCGCGCCTGCGCGGCGACGCAAGGCACTTCCGGGTCTCCGGCGCCCGGGACCCCCACCTCGCGTTCGGACGCGGGCCTCATTACTGCCTGGGGGCTCCGCTGGCCAAGCTCCAGTTGCGGACGGCCGTGCGCGCGTTGTTCACCCGGCATCCCGGGCTGCGCGCGGCGCGTCCCGCCGGGCCGCCCGCCGCATCCCTGATCGTCAGTGTCCCCAGCAGCCTCCTGGTCGTCTCGGGGGTCTTCGAGGACGACGCCCCCGCGCCATAACCTGTCTCCGTGAACGAGATGCCGCACGACCACCCGGCCCGCTGTGTACGAGTCCTCCTCGCCGAGGACCAGGGCATGATGCGGGGCGCGCTCGCCCTGCTCCTCGGTCTGGAGGAGGACATCGAGGTGGTCGCCCAGGTGGCCACCGGTGACGCGATCGTCCCGGCGGTCCTGGAGGCGAACCCGGACGTGGCACTGCTCGACATCGAACTCCCCGGCCGCAGCGGGCTCGACGCGGCGGCCGATCTGCGCAAGCAGGCCCCGGGGTGCCGGGTGCTGATCCTCACCACGTTCGGCAGGCCCGGTTATCTGCGCCGCGCGATGGAGGCGGGCGCCGCGGGCTTCCTGGTCAAGGACGGTCCGGTGGAGGAGCTGGCCGCCGCGATCCGCCGGGTGCTGGCCGGTGAGACGGTCATCGACCCCGCCCTGGCCGCGGCCGCGCTGAGCGCGGGACCGAGCCCGCTGACCGCGCGCGAGTGCGATGTGCTGAACGCCTCGGTGGACGGGGCGACCGTCTCGGACATCGCGGGGAAGCTGCACCTCTCGGAGTCGACGGTCCGCAACTACCTCTCCTCGGCGATCGGCAAGACCGGCACCCGCAACCGCATGGAGGCCGTACGGTCGGCCCGCCAGCAGGGCTGGCTGTAGCGGGAGGACCAGGGGGAACGGAACGCGCGGGCGGCGCACGGCCGGTCGCCGGACCGCACGCGGTCAGTCGCCCGGGAGCTCCGACGAGGCGACCGCGCGGCCGATGACCCTGTTACGGGCCCGGGGCATCCACACCAGCATCAGCACCGCACCGGCGAGCAGGACGAACCCGCCGCACCGGAAAGCCAGGGCGTAGCCCTCGGTCAGCGCCTCGGTCCCGGTGCCGCCCCGGGTACGGGCGGCGGCGACGGTGGAGAGGACCGCGAGGCCCAGCGAACCGCCCAGCGTGCGTGAGGTGTTGACCAGGCCGGAGACCAGACCCGCGTCACCCGGCGCCGCGCCCGACGTGGCGAGGGAGGCGAGCGGTGTCATGGCGAGACCGGCACCGGCCATCATCAGCATGCCGGGCAGCATGATCGAGGTGACGTACGCACCGTGCGCGGTCATCGTCGACTGCCAGCCGAATCCGGCCACGCTGATCAGGATGCCGGTGACCGCCACGTTCTTGGCGCCGAAGCGCGACATCAGCCGCGGCGCGACCTTGGATCCGGCGACGACGCTCAGCGAGCTGGGAACGAGGGCGAGTCCGGCGATGAACGGTGTGTAGCCCAGCACGTTCTGGGCGTACAGCGTCATGAAGAACCACATGCCGAAGCTGCCCGCGCCGCAGACGAACATCGCGGCGTTGGCGGCGGCGACCGAGCGCGTCCTGAACAGCTTCAGCGGCATCAGGGGCAGCGGGGTACGCGCCTCGACGGCCAGGAACAGCCCGATGAGCACCAGCCCGGCGAGCAGCGGCACCAGGGTCGCCGCGGCGGTCCACCCCTCGGCCTCGGTCTGCACGATGCCGTACGCGAGGGTGGCCGTACCGGCGGTGACCAGCACCGCGCCGGGCAGGTCGAGCCGCCGCGCGCCGCCGGCCCGGCTCTCGGAGATCCAGCGGGCCGCGCCCACCAGGACGAGCGCGCCGACCGGCACGTTGATCAGCAGCACCCAGCGCCAGGACAGCGCGTCGGTCAGCACCCCGCCGACCAGACCGCCCGCGGCGCCGCCGCCCGCGCCGACGGCCGTCCAGGTGGCGATGGCCCGCGCGCGGGCGGCGCCTTCAGGGACGGCGGAGGTGAGGATGGTGAGCGTCGAGGGAGCCAGCACGGCAGCGCCGAGCCCCTGCACGGCACGGGCGGCGAGCAGCTGCCACCCCTCCTGGGCGAGCCCCCCGGCGAGCGAGGCGAGCGTGAAGAGCCCCAGCCCGACGAGGAACATCCGCTTGCGGCCGAAGAGGTCCCCGGCCCGCCCGCCCAGCAGCATGAACCCGGCGAAGGCGATGGCGTACGCGTTCACCACCCACTGGAGCCCGGTGCCGCTGAGACCGAGGCTGGTGCGCATCGAGGGCAGGGCGACATTGACGACGGAGACATCGAGGACCACGAGGAACTGGCCCGCGCACGCCGCGAGCACCACCAGCCAGGTACGGGTCGGCGCGGTCGGTGGTGCGGTGGTGCGGGCGTTCCGGGATATGCGCAGCATGAGTGCCATCGTGACATCCGTGCGCCGCGCGGGACATCCGCATATCGGCGCAGTGGCCGTGGTCCGCAGGTCCTCAGCCCGTCCTCGGCCCTTTCCCGGCCGTTTCCCGGCCGCTTCCCGGCCGTTCCGGACCGGAGGGGCCCCGGCCTCACTCCCGCCGCAGCACCGTCACCACCGCGGCCCCGCCCAGCCCGATGTTGTGCGCGAGGCCGGTCCGGGCCCCGGGGACCTGCCGGCCCCCGGCCTCCCCGCGCAGCTGCCAGACCAGTTCAGCCGCCTGGGCCAGGCCCGTCGCACCCAGCGGGTGGCCCTTGGAGATCAGGCCGCCCGACGGGTTCACCACCCACCGGCCGCCGTGTGTCGTCGCCCCGCTCTCCACGAGCTTCCCGGACTCCCCCTCGGGGCACATGCCCAGCGCCTCGTACGTCAGCAGCTCATTGACCGAGAAGCAGTCGTGCAGCTCGACGACGTCCACGTCCTCGATGCCGAGCCCGGACCGTTCGTACGCGAGCCGTGCCGCTTCGCGTGACATGGGCCGGCCCACCGCGTCGATGCACGAACCGGAGGCGAAGCTCTCCTCGGTGTCCGTCGTCATCGCCTGTCCTGCGATCTCCACCGCCTTGTCGTGCAGACCGTGCTGGGTGACGAACCGCTCCGACACGACGACCGCCGCCGCGGAGCCGTCCGAGGTCGGCGAGCACTGGAGCTTGGTGAGCGGCCGGTGGATGGTCTTCGCCGCCAGGATCTCGTCCACCGTGTAGACGTCCTGGAACTGGGCGCGCGGGTTGTCCGCCGAGTGCCGGTGGTTCTTGGCGCCGACCGCGGCCAGCTGGGCGGCGGTCGTCCCGTACCGCTCCATGTGCTCGCGGGCCGCGTTGCCGAAGATCTGCGCGGTGGGCGGCGACATCTCGAAGCCGTGCCCGGCGGCCATGATCCCGTAGTGCCTGGCCACCGGGGACGTCTTGAAGTCCCCGCTGTCCGCGCCACCGCCGAGGGCGCCGCGCTGCATCTTCTCGAAGCCGAGCGCGAGCACACAGTCCGCGATGCCGCCTTCGACGAACTGCCGGGCCATCATCAGCGCCGTCGATCCGGTGGCGCAGTTGTTGTTGACGTTGTAGACGGGTATCCCGGTGAGCCCCAGTTCGTACGCGGCGCGCTGTCCGGCCGTGGACGCCTGGAAGCAGTAGCCGACGGGCAGCTGCTGCACCTGCTCATAGGCGACCCCGGCGTCTGCGAGCGCCTGGGTGCCTGCCTCCTTCGCCATGTCCCAGTACTGCCAGTCGCGGCTCTCCGGCTTCTCGAACTTGGTCATCCCGACGCCGACGATGTACGCCTTCATGGTCCTGTCCCGCCTCCCGGGCCCGCTGCCCTGTCCTCTTGCATCTGACGCATCGTCAGATACGTAGATAGTGGCAGCGGAAGTCGGTCAGCGGAAGGCCGCGCGGCCGGTGAGTGGGCTGCGGCGAGGGCCTGGCGCGATGGGCGCAGGCCGGACAAGGACGGAACCTAAGGGCTGCCCGGACCCGGTGAAGGCGGAAGTGGAGGTGACGGCGGAACCGCAGGCGCGGCAAGCCCTCGGGAGGGAAGCGCGAACGTGTAGGAGCGCTCCGCGGCGCACCCCTGGCAGGTGCCGACGAACCGGGACAGGAGGTGTTCGCCGTCCACGGACAGGATGTTGCGCCAGAAGCAGCGGAACTCCCCACATCCGCAGGACCGTTTGCTGACATCGATGAACGCACTGGTGCTGGAGTCGTGACCGCCCTCAGCAGGCGTCTGCCGGACTGCGTCACCGCGGCCGGCATCGGGCAGCCCGTACTGCCTCCGCCTCCACGACGCCTCATCGGCGGTGAGCAGACCCGAGCCGCCGCATTCCACACACCTGCCCGGCCCCGCGTTGTTCGCGGCACACAAGCATCGCCCGTAGCCGCCGCTGCCCCCGCTGTAGGCCCTGCCCTCACAGTCCAGGCACACCCCCCAGCCGTGGCAGTCGTCGCACAACACCCCACCGGCCGTGCTGAGCGTGAAGGGCGGCTGGGGCAGATGCCGTTCGGTGTACACGACCGGCGTCCAGCCGGTGAACGTCACGATTCCCCGGCCGTCGCCCTCGTAGATCCTGACTTCGAAATCCTCTTGCCGGGCGGTTGCCCAGCTCTCCCCGGGGTGGCCCGGCGACTGTCGGCGCACGGTCCAGCCGGCTGCGGCGAAGGCGTTCAGGGCGTCGCCGAAACCGGGCGACGAGGGGCCGTCGTCCCCGCCGACGCACAGGAGGAAGAAGAAGCGGTGGCCGACCGGCGCGGGGTCGCGCAGCCGTACCGGGTCGGTCCACTCACGGACCACCGCCGGGCGGCGGTCCGGATGCAGCGCGGCAGCGATCTCCAGCAGCTGCCCTTTCAGCCACACCGCGCTTTCGGGGACGGCAGGCGCACTCCCGTGTCCCTGTTCATCGGTCGTATCGGTCGTATCGGTCATGGTCGGTGTCATCCCTCTCTCACTCAGGGACGCCCATGATGGGCCGTCCGGCAACAGTGAGGCCGGCCGGGCCGGTGGGAGGGCGCACGGTGCGGATCCTCCGCGTACCGGCCGGGGCTGATCTCCTGTCCCTCCACGACCAGTTCGGGGCAGAAGCGGTCCGGCCGGGGCTCACGGATCGCGCGGCAGGCCGAGCAGACGCTCGGCGACGACATTGAGCTGCACCTGAGTGGTGCCGCCCGCGATGGTCAGGCAGCGCGACATCAGGAAGCCGTGGACGGCCTGCTCCCCCGCCCCCTCGCGGACCGCGCCGGCCGGACCGAGCAGTTCGAGGGCAAGCTCGGCGACCTTCTGCTGGTGCGGGGTCTGCACCAGCTTCCGCACGGACGCACCCGCCCCCGGTTCGAGGCCGGAGACCTGCTGGAGAGTGGTGCGCAGCCCGATGCAGGCGAGGGCGTGCGCCTCGGCGGCGAGCGCCCCGATCCGGGCGCGCTGGGCGCCGTCCAGCCCGTCCGACCGGGCGATCAGCGCTTCGAGACCGGTGGGGAAGGTCAACTGGTCGGCCATGTGGACGCGTTCGTTGCCGAGGGTGTTGCGGGCCACCCGCCAGCCGTCGTCGACCGCACCGAGGACCGCGTCGTCGGGCAGCAGTACATCGTCGAAATACACCTCGTTGAAGAGCGAGTCGCCGGTGATCTCCCTGAGCGGCCTGATGTCGATTCCGGAGGCCGCCTTCATGTCCACCAGGAAGTAGGTGAGCCCCTTGTGCCGGGGCGCTTCCTGGTTCGTGCGGGCGAGCAGGATCCCGTAGTCGGCCCACTGCGCGGCCGAGGTCCAGAGCTTCTGGCCGTTGACCAGCCAGCCGCCGTCCACGCGGTCCGCGCGGGTGCGCAGCGAGGCGAGGTCGGACCCGGCCCCGGGCTCCGAGAAGAGCTGGCACCAGAGGACGTCGCCGCGGAGGGTCGGGGCCAGATGGCGGGCGCGCTGCTCGTCCGTCCCGTACGCGAGCAGCGAGGGCACCACCCAGGTGGCGATCCCCAGATCGCTGACCTTCACCCCGGCGGCCGCCAACTCCTGCTGGACGGCGAGCTGTTGCACGGGTCCCGCGCCGAGGCCGTACGGCTCCGCCAGGTGGGGCGCCGCGTAACCGGTGGGGGCGAGGACGCGGCGGGCCCCGGCGGGGTCCAGCCCGCGCGCGGGGCCGATCGCCTCGCGGGCCCGTTCCCGGTACGGCGCGGCCTCGGCGGGCAGCTCCAGGCGTAGTTCCCGGCGCGCGCCCGCGGCGGCGAGCCGCACGGCCCGCGCCCGGTGGGTGTCCCCGGGGCCGAGCAGCTGCCGGGCCACCACGGCGCGGCGCAGGTGGAGGTGTGCGTCGTGTTCCCAGGTGAAGCCGGTGCCGCCGAGGATCTGGATGCAGTCCTTGGCGCAGCTGTACGCGGCGTCCAGCGCGGTCGCCGCAGCGAGTGAGGCGACGAGCCCGCGCACCCCGGCGCTCACCCCTGCGGGACCGGTGTCCTCCTCTGCCGCGCGGGCCGCGTCCCAGGTCAGCGCCCTGGCCTGCTCGACCCGCAGGAGCATGTCGGCGCAGAGGTGCTTGACGGCCTGGAACTGCCCGATGGGCCGCCCGAACTGCTCGCGCACCTTGGCGTGTCCGGTGGCGGTGTGCAGCGCCCAGGCCGCCGTGCCGCAGGCGTCGGCGGCGAACAGGACGGCTGCCAGATCGGTGACGAGCGCGGCGTCGAGCGTCAGCAGCCGGTCGGCGGGGACATCCGCCCGCAGCCGCACCCCGGCGGTCGGCCGGGTCGGGTCCACGCTCTGCTGGGCGCGCACCTCCAGTTCCGTGGCGTCCACGGCGGCCCAGCGCCCCTCGTGCCGCAGCACCACCAGATCGGCCTCCGCGCCGCCGAGTACGGGATCGTCCGCTTCGCCGAGGGCCACCGCGCCGGTCCGGCGCCCGTCCGCGAGCGGCGCCGCGAGGTCGGGGCGGCCCGCCCGGTGCAGTACGGCGGAGGCGAGCACGGTCGGGAGATACGGGCCGGGGAGCGCGGCACGGGCGGCCTCCTCCAGAATGACGGCCTGCTCCAGCAGACCGCCGCCCCCTCCCCCGCACTCCTCGGGGAGATGTGCGCCCAGCAGGCCCTGCGCGGCGAGTGCGGCCCAGTGGGCCGGTGGCGCACCACGGCCGCCGTCGCCGTCCCCGCCGGGTGGCGCGTCGAGCAGCTCGCGGGCCTTCGCGGGCGGCGTCTCCCGCGCCAGCAGCCCCCGCACGGCGTCGGCCAACTCCCTCTGCTCCTGCGTGATTCCGATGCCCATGCGCAGCGAGACTAGAACACGTTACATTCTGACGGAAGGTCAGATACCGAGGTGGGGCCAGGTGATACAGATCACGCGGCACTTATATGGCGTTTACCGGAATACACGGCCCCCTCCGGAAGCTTTCACCATGCAACGACTTGGACGCCCGGCCTCCTGCCGGGCTGTCTTACGCCTCCGGAGGCTTCACGCATGACACAGGCCGCTGCCTTGCTGCCCGAGACACTCGCCGAAGAACCGCGCGCCCCCCGTGGCAGGGGCGGCATCGTCCCCGTACTCGCCTTCGCGGGCATCGTCGTGGCCGTCATGCAGACGCTGCTCGTCCCGGTCATCAAGGACCTGCCGACGCTGCTGAGCACCGCCCCGTCGAACGCCACCTGGGTCATGACCGCCACGCTGCTCGCGGGCGCGATAGCCACGCCGATCATGGGACGGCTCGGCGATCTCTACGGCAAGCGGCGGATGCTGCTCGTCAGCCTTTCCGTCATGGTGATCGGCTCGCTGATCTGCGGGTTCACCGACAACCTGCTGATCATGATCGTCGGCCGCGCGCTCCAGGGCTTCGCCATGGGCGCCATCCCGCTCGGCATCGGCATCATGCGCGACGAGCTGCCCCGCGAGAAGCTCGGCTCGGCCATGGCACTGATGAGCTCCTCCATCGGCGTCGGCGGCGGACTCGCCCTGCCGGCCGCGGCCCTGGTGGCCCAGCACGCCGACTGGCACGCCCTGTTCTTCGGCGCCGCCGGTCTCGGCGTCATCTCGATGGTGCTCACCCTCGTCTTCGTACCGGAGTCCTCGACCCGCGCCCGGGGCAGCTTCGACACCCTCGGTGCGCTCGGCCTCTCGGCCGGTCTGGTCTGCCTGCTGCTGCCGATCACCAAGGGCTCCGACTGGGGCTGGACCTCCGGCACCACGCTCGGACTCTTCGCCGGCGCACTCGCCATCCTGCTGCTGTGGGGCGTGATGGAGCTGCGGATCGCGGCCCCGCTGGTGGACCTGCGCACCACGGCCCGCCGCGAGGTGCTGCTCACCAACCTGTCGTCGATCATGGTCGGTGTCGCCTTCTACGCGATCTCCCTGGTCCTGCCGCAGCTGCTCCAGCTGCCGAAGGCGACCGGGTACGGCCTCGGCCAGTCGATGGTGGTCGCCGGACTGTGCGTGGCACCGCTCGGCCTCACGATGATGCTCACCGCACCGGTCTACGCCAGGATCGCCGCGAAGTACGGGCCCAAGGTCTCGCTGATGATCGGCATGCTGATCATCGCGATCGGTTACGGGGCGGGGCTCGCCCTGATGAGTGCGCCCTGGCAGACCATCATCATCTCGGTCGTCGTCGGTGCGGGCATCGGTCTCGCCTACTCGTCACTCCCCGCGCTGATCATCGGCGCGGTCGACCCGTCCGAGACGGGCGCGGCCAACGGCCTGAACACCCTGATGCGTTCCATCGGTACCTCGGTGTCGAGTGCGGTGATCGGCATGGTGCTCGCGCACTCCTCGGTCGCGGCCGGTCCGGTGTCCGTGCCGAGCATGAGCGGCTTCCGTACCTCGTTCATGATCGCCACGGGCGCGGTGGTCATCGGCCTGGTGTTCGCGGCGTTCCTGCCCTCGCGCAAGCGCACGGCGGCCCCGGCGCGGCCCGTCGCCACGAGTGAGGGCAGCGCGGCGGCCGTCGCCGAGGCCACCGAGATCCTCCAGGACGCGGCCCTCCACGACGCCCAGGACCGGAGCTTCTCCGAATTCCGCGGGTTCCGGGGCCGCGTGCTCGACGCCGACGGCACCCCGGTGCCGCGCGCCACGGTCACGCTGATCGACCAGCGCGGCCGGCAGTCGGGGATCGTGGTCGCGGACGGTGCGGGCGCCTTCGCGCTCGCCGCGCGGACGGCCGGTGCGTACATCCTGGCCGTCACGGCACCCGGCCGCCCGCCGCTCGCCACCCATGTCGCCTACACGAGCGTGGACGAACTGGTGGCGGTGGACCTGAGGCTGGGAGCGACCGTGCCCGAGCGCGCGGCCCGGTAGGCGCAACGGGTGGGACGGGGGTCCCGCGCCGGCCCCCGTACCGCCGCACTAGCATGAGCCGGCCCGGCCGCTCCCCGGCCGGATACGAACAACGGGCCCACACCACAGCCCAGCCCAGCCCAATCCAATCCAGCCCAGCCCAGCCCAGCCCCGCAGCAGGAGGATCCCCATGGCCGCCCCCACGCCAGCGACCCTGGCCGCGTTCGAGGCCGCCAAGGGATTCATGCCCGCGGACGAAGGGCTCGCGCTGTACGACGCGGCCGTGCTGGCCGCCGGGCTCGGCCTCCCGCTCCTGGAGGTCGGCACCTACTGCGGCCGCTCCACCCTCCTCATCGCCGACGCCGCACGCGCGGCCGGGGTTCCCGCGATCACCGTCGACCACCACCGCGGCAGCGAGGAGCAGCAGCCCGGCTGGGAGTACCACGACCCCTCCGTCGTGGACCCCGAGGTCGGTCTGATGGACACGCTCCCCACCTTCCGCCGCACCCTGCACAGGGCCGGGCTCGAAGACCATGTGATCGCGATGGTCGGCCGGTCCCCGCAGGTCGCGAGGGCCTGGGGCGGGCCGCTCGGCCTGGTGTTCATCGACGGCGGCCACACCGACGAGCACGCGAACGGCGACTACGAGGGCTGGGCCCCGCATCTCGCGGACGGCGGACTGCTGCTCGTCCACGACGTCTTCCCGGACCCGGCCGACGGCGGCCAGGCCCCGTACCGCGTCTACCTCAGGGCCCTCGCGTCCGGCGCCTTCACCGAGATCTCCGTGACCGGCTCGCTCCGCGTCCTGCGGCGTACCGGCACCGGAATCTGAGCATCCCGGACCATCCGGGCCCGCGACGCCGCCCTCCGTTCGCCGGTCGGTCTAAGCTCGCGCCGTGCTGTACGACGACGATGACGACACCCGCCCCTCCCTCTCCCGCCGCCTCCGGAGATCACCGGCGGTGATCACGGTCGCCGCCCTGGTGCCCGCCTGTCTGGCGGGCTGGCTGGTCTGGCATGCCGTGGGCGGTCCGGACCACAACAGCGCGGCGGCGAAGACCCCGGCACCCGGCCGGAGCGCCGCAGCGGCGGAGCCGTCGCACGCGGCGGCCGGCGACGACAAGCCCGGCAACGGTGAACCCGCCGGCCACAGGCCACTCGCCGGGAAAGTCGTCGTGATCGACCCGGGGCACAACCCGAACAATTACCGTCACCCGACCGAAATCAACCACCGGGTGAATATCGGTAATGGCACAACAGAGTGCGATACCACCGGCACTTCGACCAATGACGGTTATGCCGAGGCCCGGTTCACTCTCGATGTCTCGCACCGGCTGCGTTCCCTGCTCGAAAAGCAGGGGGCGAAGGTCAGGCTGACCCAGAACGACGACCACAGTTTCGGTCCCTGTGTCACCGAACGCGCCGCCTTCGGCAATAAGGCGAAAGCCGACGCCGCCGTATCCGTCCACGCCGACGGCTCATCGGTCGGCCACCGCGGGTTCCACGTGATCCTTCCTGCCCCGGTGAAAGCGGGTACGGCCAACACCCGGGACATCGTGGCCCCGTCGCGCGAGCTCGGGACCCGGATCGCCGGAAAGTTTCTCCGGAGCACCGGGACCGCGCCTTCCAACTACATCGGCGGTGGTACGGGGTTGGACACCCGAAGCGATCTCGGCGGCCTCAATCTCTCGACCGTGCCCAAAGTGTTCATCGAATGCGGCAATATGCGTGATCCCAAAGATGCCGCTCTGCTCACGAGTGAAAGCTGGCGCCAGAAGGCGGCACAGGGGATCGCGAACGGCATCAGCAGCTTTCTCCACGCGGAGTGACCGGACCCGGCACACGACCCACCGGGGCAGACGATAGATTCACCCCTACGATGGGGAGCCGCCCCCGAGCTCCACGCCGCCCCGACGAGCCGACCTACTAAGGATTCTTACGTGAACATCCGCTCCCTCACACGAGGCGACGGCGTGGTGATCGGAGCAGCGGTGGTGCTGTTCATCGCCTCGTTCCTCGATCTCACCTCTTTCGGCAACCAGTGCAGCGGTTCCGTCTGCGCCAACGTGGACAACCCCACCGCATGGGACTCACTGGGCACGCTGATGGGCGTCTACCTGGCCGGCGTCATCGGGGCCGCCCTGATCACCGTGGCCCGCGCCCTGCCGCAGCCGCGCAAGATCGCCGGTCTCGACATGGCCCAGTTCGGTGTCGCGTTCACGATCTTCGCCGCGTGGACCGGTTTCTGGACCCTGGTCGACGCGTCGAGCCGGGGGGCCGGTCTGATCCTCGGGTTCATCGCAGCGCTGGTGCTCGCGGCCGCGGCGGTCGCCGCCCCGCTCCTCCCCGCGCTCAAGGCCCCGCTGATGAGCGCCCCGAAGCCGGCCGCCATGACGCCGTCCCCGTACGGCGCGCAGGCAGCCGGAGCGCCGGGCCAGGGCTACGGATACCCGGGCGCACAGGCCCAGCACCCGTACGGTGCGCAGCCCGGCCAGCCGCAGCCCGCCGCGTTCGGAGGCCAGGCCGGGCACCCCGGTCAGCCGCAGGACACCCAGCAGCCGGCGGCCACCCAGCAGTCCCAGCCGCAGCCCTCGGCCGACGCCCCCGCCGGGGAGTTCGCGCCGTTCTGGTTCGCGGTTCCGGTGGCCCGTCCGCTGTACGGGGAGGACGGCTCGCCGGCCCCCATCGCCGAACTGGCCCCGGGTACCTGGTACCTCGCGGTCGAGCAGCGCGGCCCGGGTCTGATCGCGCAGACGCAGGACGGCCGGCGCGGTGTGCTCCAGGACACCACGGGCATCCAGCGCGGCTGAAGCCTTCCGCCCGGTCCGGGCCGCGGCGCTTCCGGCCCGGCCCCGCAACGGCCCCCGCCCCTTCCGGGCGGGGGCCGTTGCGCCTAGAGTCGCCTGGCGACCCGTCAGTTACCGTGCGACCGGGAGGCTTCACGATGCGGCTAGGACTCGCCCTCGGTTACTGGGGCCGTGGCCCGACCCCCGGCCATCTCGAACTGGCCCAGGAGGCCGAGCGCCTCGGCTACGCGTCCGTCTGGACCTCCGAGGCCTGGGGTTCCGACGCCTTCACCCCGCTGACCTGGATCGCGGCGCACACCTCCCGGATCCGGCTGGGGACGGCGATCGTGCAGATGGCGGCCCGCACCCCCACCGCCACCGCGATGCACGCACTCACCCTGGACCACCTCTCGGGCGGCCGGATGATGCTGGGCCTCGGGCTCTCGGGCCCCCAGGTGGTGGAGGGCTGGTACGGGCGCCCGTTCCCCAGCAGTCCGCTCACCGCGACCCGGGAGTACGTCGACGTCATCCGCCAGGTCCTCCGGCGGGAGGCCCCGGTCGAGCTGGACGGCCGCTTCCACACACACCCGTACCGGGGCGCGGACGGCACCGGAATCGGCAAGCCGCTCAAGCCGATCACGCATCCGCTGCGCGCCGCACTGCCCGTCCTGCTGGGGGCGGAGGGGCCGAAGAACATCGCTCAGACCACCCGCATCGCGGACGGGTGGCTCCCCCTGTACTGGTCGCCGACCCGCTCCGACGTCTACGAGGCGTCGCTCACCGGTCTCCCCGAGGACTTCATGATCGCCCCGATGGCCCGTGCGCACGTCTGCGACAACGTGGCCGACGGCCTGCTCCCGGTGAAGGCGATGCTCGGCTTCTACATCGGCGGCATGGGCCACGCGGCGCGCAACTTCCACGCGGACCTGATGGCGCGGATGGGGTTCGAGGCCGAGGCCCACCGGATCCAGGAGCTGTTCCTCGCGGGCCGCAGGGAGGAAGCGGTGCTGGCGGTGCCGGACGCCTTCGCCGACGAGATCTCCCTGGTGGGTCCGCGCGAACGGATCGCGGAGCGGCTGGAGTTGTGGCGCAAGGGACCGGTGACGGACCTGCTGGTGACGGCACCGGACACCACGACGCTGCGGGTGCTGGCAGAGCTGAACGCCTGAGCCGCACCGGCAACCGCCCCACCCCGTTCGGCTCCCCCCGTCCCGCTGTGCCGAGGGGCGGGGCGCGGCGGCCCGAGTGACCACGCGGCCTGGAACGAGGCCCGCTCCAGCCAGAAGTCCAGCAGTTCCCGGTCCCCCAGCACCTCCACGCGGTCGCTCCCCGGGGGCAGCCGCCGGTAGAAGACCTGGAGCACGTCGGCCAGCGGCCCCCGCAGCGCCACCGTCGCCTTCTCGTGCCCCCGGCGCCAGGTGAACCCGTCGTCGCCGAACTCGATCAGCCACTCCGCACCGGCCGTGTCCGTGGCATGCAGATGAATCGACCGGCCCGCTCCCCGCAGCCCGGCCACGTCCGGGTCGCCGGACGCCTGGGCGAAGGCCAGGATCTCCAGCCACTCGTCGATGGTGTCCGCGGCGGTCTCCGCCGCCACATCGAACGGCACGCCGGCCGTCAGGGCCGCGTCCGCACGGTGCACCGCCGTCTCGTGGACCATCCGGCGCGCCCAGAACCCGGCACGCCGATCGGCGGCCCACGTCCAGACCACGGCATCGGGGCCCGCCGCCCGCAGGGTCGCCGCGAGCCGCGTGGCGCCCGAGGCCAGCCAGGCGTCCATCGCCTCCGGGGCGTCGTCGGCCGGACCCTCGCTGTCCGGCACCTGGCCGGGCGGAACCGCCTCGGTGGCCTTCGTCCGTACGATCGTCTCGGCCCAGCGCTGCGCGCGGCCCACGTGGCGGGACAGCTCCCCCAGCGTCCACTCCGGGCAGGTCGGCACCGTCGCCGTCAGGTCGGCTCCGGCCAGCGCCGCCCTGAACAGGTCTGTCTGCCGCAGCAGTTCGTCACAGTACTGGTCATGTCCCAGAAGCGTCATGGCCCCACCCTGGACAGCGCCGTCATACGGGGACACACACATGCGGCCGGCCGGTCCGGTCAGCCCCCGGACAGCTGGCCGGTGGACGGGACCTTGTTCTTGACCTCGGCGCCCGCGCTCCTGCCCGCGTCCTTCACCGAGTTGAGCACGCTGTCGAAGCTTCCCGCCGCGCCGCCGTCGCCCTTGCGCAGCTTGCCGGGCAGGCTCTTCAGCGACGCGACGCCGGCGGAGAGCGGCGCGACCGCCCTGGCCAGCAGCGGGTCGCCCTTGGCGTTGTTCAGCGCGGCCTTGAGTCTGTTGTACGCGAAGGTGCCGGCCAGCCCCGCCTTGATCAGGGTGAAGGTCCTGCCGTCCGCGCCCTTCTTGAACTTCCCCTTCTTGTACGGCTTCACGATCCACTGGTAGGTCGCACCGGCAGCGAGCCCCGCGTTGGCCACGAAGCGGGTCTTGGCCAGTTTCTGCTTCTCGGCCGAGCTGGTCGGTGACGCCGACGACGACGCCGACGAGGAAGACGCCGTGTCCTTGGTGCTGTCGCCGCTGCATGCGGTACCACCCGCCAGCAGCGCACCGGACAGGACCACGGCGACGACGGAGCGGCGGAGCGGGGCTGAGGCGACCACGGCGGACCTCCGGGGGGCCGGGAGTGGATGGGCGCGCGGTGCGCGACCTGCGTACTGCCGCAGCGTCACCCGGAGGCGCGGACACCGCGAGCCGGGACGGTCCGTATGGGGTCCGTGCCTCCGGGTCGGCCCCACGCGGGCGCCACGGACGCGGGTGTCACATACGCGGGTTTCACGCACGCACAAGCGGCAACACGTTCGACCATGTCCAGATATTCGAACGGAAGCAGTCCGGCGGCGAACGTCATCATGGTGATCGCCGATGTCATGGCCTTCATCCTGGGCCTGTGGATCCTGATGTATCTCCTGGACGCGAACCGGGCCAATGACCTGGTGACGTTCGTCCACCACTCGGCCGACTGGCTGGCCGGCTGGTCCCGCGACCTGTTCACCTTCGACGAGGCCTGGGCCCGCGTCGTCGCGGGCTACGGCCTGGCCGCGGTCGTGTACCTCTTCATCGGCCACCTCCTCGCGGGCCGGGTGCGCCGGCACTGAGCCGCCGCCCCGTCAGCGGCAGCAGTCCGGTTCGAGCCCGGTCGGCAGCCGCTCCGCCCCGAAGACCGCGGTGGTCGCCTCGTCCCCCCCGAGTGCGGCCACCGCGAGCAGCAGCGATCCCGCCGTCCAGCTGGTGCGCTCCAGCGGCCACAGTGCCCGGTCGTCGAACACGTACCCCGTCCAGTACATGCCGTCGTCGGCCCGCAGGTGCCGGATCGACTGGAGGATCTCCAGCGCCCGGTCCGACTCCCCCATCACCCAGAGCGTCAGGGCGAGTTCACAGCTCTCGCCGCCGGTCACCCAGTTGTTGGGCAGCACACAGCGCACCCCGAGGTCCGGTACGACGAAGCGGTCCCACTCCGCGTCGATCCGCTGCTTCGCCGCAGCCCCGCCGACCGCGCCGCCGAGCACCGGGTAGTACCAGTCCATCGAGTAGCGGCTCTTGTCGAGGAAGCGCTCCGGGTGGCTGCGGATCGCGTGCCCCAGTGCGCCGGTGGCCAACTCCCAGTCGGGCTGCGGCTCTTCGCGCTCATCGGCGAGCGCGAGTGCACAGCGCAGCGCCTGGTAGACCGATGAGGAACCGGTCAGCAGCGCGTCCCCGACGATCGCCCCGCCCTCCTCGGCCGGCTCCCTCTTCCAGCCGATCTCGCCGCCCGGCTGCTGGAGTTGGAGTACGAACTCGACCGCGGCGTGCACGACGGGCCACATCCGGTCCGCGAACGTGTCGTCGCCGGTGGCCAGATAGTGGTGCCAGACGCCCACGGCGACGTACGCGCAGAAGTTGGTCTCCCGGCCCCGGTCGGTGATGCGGGCCGCGTCGCCGTCCTGGTACGCGGCGTACCAGGAGCCGTCCTCGTTCTGGTGCCGGGCGAGCCAGGCGTACGCACGCTCCGCGGCCTCGTGCTCGCCCGCGGCGTCCAGCGCCATGGCCGCCTCGGTGTGGTCCCACGGGTCGAGGTGGTGTCCGCGGAACCACGGGATCGCACCGTCCTCGCGCTGTACGGCGAGGATCCCGGCGACCGTGCGGGCGGCCTGCTCGGCGGTGAGGACTCCGGGCAGGACCAGATGTTCCGTACGGCCCGGTGAGGTCACGCGCCCACCCGCGGCGTGTGCGGCTTGGTCGCGTACGCCACGAAGCTCTTGCCGACGACCGGGTTCAGCGCGCGCTCGGCGAGCCGGGTGGCGAGCGGCTTCTTCATGATGTCCCAGACCAGCAGCTGGTGGTAGGCGCGGACCGGCAGCGCCTTGTCGTTGTCGACGCCGAACGCGCACTTGAGCCACCAGTACGGTGCGTGCAGGGCGTGCGCGTGGTGGCTGCCGTACGGGCGGAGACCCGCCTCGCGGATCTTGCCGAGCAGCTCGTCCGCCTTGTAGATCCGGATGTGGCCGCCC
This sequence comes from Streptomyces sp. NBC_01471, assembly GCF_041438865.1. NCBI lineage: Bacteria > Bacillati > Actinomycetota > Actinomycetes > Kitasatosporales > Streptomycetaceae > Streptomyces > Streptomyces sp. NBC_01471. The sequence goes on along the minus strand of NZ_CP109450.1, from coordinate 5,848,111 downwards.
TCGACCTCGTGGTAGGCGTCGGAGAGCGCCCAGCAGACCTTCTCGGGTCCGTACCGGGGCACGGTGATCGCGATCCGGCCGCCGGGCTTCAGCACCCGCACCATCTCGGCGAGCACTCCCTTGTCGTCCGGGATGTGCTCCATGACCTCGGAGATGATCACGACGTCGAAGGAGGCGTCGGGGAACGGCAGGTTGAGCGCGTCTCCCTCCATGGCGGTGGCGGTGGCGCCCGCCGGGGCCTCGCCCTCCTCCTTCATGGCGGCGAACCACTTGGCGACTTCGCGGATCTCCTCGCCGTTCTGGTCGAGTGCCACCACCTGCGCACCGCGCCGGTAGCACTCGAAGGCATGCCTGCCCGCGCCGCAGCCGAGGTCGAGCACGCGGTCGCCCGGAGCGAGCGGGAAGCGGGAGAAGTCCACGGTCAGCACGGGGGGGTCTGCCTTCTTCGCTAGGAGGATGGGAGGGGGTACGGCCTACGCCGGTACGGACGGGGCGCCGGGGCGGCGGGCCGCGATGGCTTCGCGGTAGCGCTCCGCCGTACCGATGGCGGCCTGCTTCCAGGTGAAGCGGGCCAGGACGCGTTCGCGCCCCGCCGCACCGAGGCGGGCGCGGAGCACGGGGTCGGCGAGCAGCCGGGACAGGGCGGCGGCCAGCGCGCCCGCATCGCCCGGGGGCACCGCGAGGCAGGTCTCGCCGTCGGCGCCCGTGACTTCGGGGATGGCGCCGCCGGTCGTCGCGACCAGCGGGGTGCCGGTGGCCATGGCCTCGGCCGCGGGCAGCGAGAAACCTTCGTAGAGCGAGGGCACACAGGCGATCTGCGCGCCGCGCACCAGGTCGACCAGCTCCTGGTCGCTGATGCCCTTGACGAACCGGACCGCCCCGTCGAGTCCGTACCGTTCGATGGCCTGCGCGACCGGCCCGTCCTCGGCGCGTTTGCCGACGACGACGAGGTGGGCGGCGGGGTGCTCGGTACGGAGCTTGGCGAGCGCCTCGACCAGATGGACCAGGCCCTTGAGCGGTACGTCGGCGCTCGATGTCGTCACGATCCGGCCGGGCACCTCGGCCACGGCCGGGTCGGGCGACCAGAGTTCGGTGTCGGCGCCGATGTGCACGACGTGGATGCGGTCCTCGCGCACGCCGAGGTCCTCGATGATCTCCTGCTGCGAGGAGCCGGAGACGGTCAGGACGGACGGCAGCCTGCGGGCGACCCGCTTCTGCATGCGGGTGAAGCCGTACCAGCGGCGCACGGAGGCGCGGCGGCGCCAGCCGTCGGCGGCCGCCAGGTCGAGCCGCCGGTCGACGGTGATGGGGTGGTGGACGGTGGTGACCAGCGGCGCGCCGAGGTCGCCGAGCAGTCCGTAGCCGAGGGTCTGGTTGTCGTGGATGACGTCGAACTCGCCGCGCCTGGCCAGGAGATGGCGCCGGGCGCGCAGCGAGAAGGTCAGCGGCTCCGGGAAGCCGCCGGTCCACATGGTGCCCACCTCGACCGCGTCGATCCAGTCGCGGTACTCGCCACGTCCGGGGGTACGGAAGGGGTCCGGGCTGCGGTAGAGGTCGAGGCTGGGCAGTTCGGTGAGCGGTACGCCCTCGTCCAGCACCGGGAAGGGCTGGGCACCGATCACCTCGACACTGTGGCCGAGCCGGGCCAGCTCCCGCGAGAGGTGCCGGGCGTAGACGCCCTGGCCTCCGCAGAAAGGATTGCCCTTGTACGTGAGGAACGCGATGCGCAGCGGGCCCTGGGCGCCGGTGGCGGATCCACCGGCAAGGGGGCCCGCTTCTATGGCCTCAGCGGTCACACTCGGCCCCCTTCTCGCGGCAGTCCCGGCGGAGCGTAGTCGCTCACGCTAATCTAGAACAAGTTCTTGCAAGCCTGGGGCCCGAGGGTGCCCCCGGAAGAACTCAGCCAGACTTGATCGTTCAATGAGCTTCGAATCTACCGGCAGGTAGCACCGTCGTAACAGCCGGATCAGGTGATTCGCGCCACGGCGGGATCGGATGGGACAGATGACTGTGGAAGCCAGGCCCGCGTCGCCACCGCTGACGGAGCGGCAGGAGGCGCGCCGCCGCAGGATTCTGCACGCGAGCGCCCAGCTGGCCAGCCGCGGCGGCTTCGAGGCGGTGCAGATGCGTGAGGTCGCCGAGGACTCGTCGGTGGCGCTCGGCACGCTCTACCGGTACTTCCCCTCCAAGATCCATCTGCTGGTCGCCACCATGCAGGACCAGCTCCAGCACCTGCACACCGCCCTCCGCAAGCGGCCTCCCGCCGGCGACACCCCCGCCGAGCGCGTCGCGTCGACGCTGATGGGTGCCTTCCGCGCGCTCCAGCGCGAGCCGCATCTGGCGGACGCGATGGTGCGGGCGCTGACCTTCGCCGACCGGAGCGTCAGCCCCGAGGTGGACACCGTCTCCCGTCTGACGACGGCGATCATCCTGGACGCGATGGGCCTGGAGCACCCCACGCCCGAGCAGCTCTCGGCCGTCCGGGTCATCGAGCACACCTGGCACTCCGCGCTGATCACCTGGCTGTCCGGGCGGGCCTCGATCGCCCAGGTGAAGATCGACATCGAAACGGTCTGCCGGCTGATCGACCTGACCGGCCCGGACGGCGGCCCGGACAGCGGCCCGGACCGGACCGCGGCGCCCTGAGGGCTGCTCGGACCGTCTCCACAAGCGCTACTCGTCGGGCGGGAAGACCGTCTCGCCGCTCTCCAGCAAGGTGATGATGATGGCCTCGACCGGGCAGCCCTCGGCCGCGGCCAGCACCTTCTCGCCGGCATCGGTCTCCGGCGACCGCGGGTGGGACTGGCGCGCCGAGTCGAGTGCGAAGCCGTCCGGTGCGTGGTTCACACACATCCCGGAGCCGATGCAGACGGACCGGTCGACCTCCACGTGCCAGCGGTCCCCCATTACTCCGCCTCGCCCGGGGCCGGTTCGTACCCGGCGGGGAGGTGGATCATCTTGTGCTCGAAGTACTCGCCGTACCCCTCGGGCCCGAACTCCCGGCCCACTCCGGAGTTCTTGTAGCCGCCGAACGGCCCGAGCATGTCCAGGCTGAAGGTGTTCACGCTGTACGTGCCCGTCCTGACCCGGCGCGCGATCTCTATACCGTGCTCGACGTCCGCCGTCCACACACTGCCGCTGAGCCCGTACTCGGAGTCGTTGGCGATCTTCACGGCCTCCTCCTCGTCGCCGTAGGGCAGCAGGCAGATCACCGGACCGAAGATCTCCTCGCGGGCGATCCGCATCGAGTTGTCGACATCGCCGAAGAGCGTCGGCTCGACGTACCAGCCGCCGCCGGGGGCCGCCGGGCGGCCGCCGCCGGTGAGGATCTTGGCGCCCTCGTCCTGGCCGATGCGGATGTAGTCCAGTGAGCGCTGCTGCTGGCGGCGCGCCACCAGTGGGCCGACCTCGGTCGCCGGGTCCAGCGGGTCGCCGACCTTGAGCGCGCCCGCCGCCGCGGCGAACGCCTCGGCGATCTCGTCGTACCGGCTGCGCGGGACCAGGATCCGGGTCTGGGCGACACACGCCTGCCCGTTGATCATCCAGGCGAACGGCACGATGCCCGCGACCGCCGACTCCAGGTCCGCGTCGGGCAGGATGATCGCCGCCGACTTGCCGCCCAGCTCCAGGGTCACCCGGGTCAGATTGCGCGCCGCGACCTCCATCACGCGCTTGCCCGCGGCGACCGATCCGGTGAAGGACACCTTGTCGACGCCGGGGTGGCCGACCAGGTACTCGCTCACCTCGCGGTCGGCCGGGAGGATCGACAGCACCCCCTTCGGCAGCCCGGCCTCACAGACGATGTCGGCGAGCACATAGGCGTCCAGCGGGGTCTCCGGCGAGACCTTCAGGATCGCGGGGCAGCCGGCGAGCAGCGCGGGGGCGAGCTTGGCGGCGGCCGTGAACTGCGGGACGTTCCACGGCACCACCGCGGCCACCACCCCGACCGGCTCACGCCGTACGAGCAGCTTGCCGAGGACACCGTCCCGGCTCTCCTCGTACGGGAAGGCGCGGGCGGTCGTGATCGCCGCCTCCCACACCATCATCGCGGCGAGCGCCTGCACCATGACGCTGGAGGTGTACGGGGTGCCGTTCTGCGAGCTGATGACGCGGGCGATCTCCTCGTACCGCACGGCGAACGCGTCCTTGATCCGGGTGATCACCTCGATCCGCTCGTCCAGTGACATCCGGGGCCAGGGGCCCTCGTCGAACGCCTGCCGCGCCACGGCGACAGCGCGGTCCACATCGGCCTCGCAGGCGTGCGGTACGCGCCCGATGACCTGCTCGGTGTGGGGCGAGACGACTTCGATGACGTCGGTGCCGAGTGGTTGCGCCCACTCCCCGCCGATGAAGAGCTGTCGGTGTTCCACAAGCTCGGTCATGACTGACTGCCTCCCGGGGGACACTTTCTGACGCTGTATCAGAAACTGATACCAGTTCTACTTCGCATCCGGAACCCCCGGGGGCCGCCAGGGCCACCCGGGCCGGACCGGCGGGGCTATTGGAACCGGTTCTAGTTATAGTGGGCCGCGCGAGCAAGACCGCGGCCCAAAGGCCGTGCCCCGGACGAAAGTTGAGGACGCCATGGCGCAGGTGACCGAGCACGGCGGGGGCGTCTGGTCCATCGAGGTCCCGATCCCCGACAATCCCCTGGGCCACACCCTGGTCCACGTCGTCGAGACGGACCGCGGCCCCGTACTGATCGACACCGGCTGGGACGACCCCACGTCCTGGGACGCGCTGGCCGCGGGCCTGGCGGACCTCTCCCTCTCCGTCACGGACATCCACGGCGTCCTGATCACCCACCACCACCCCGACCACCACGGCCTCTCCGGCCAGGTGCGCGAGGCGTCCGGGGCCTGGCTCGCGATGCACGCCGCCGACACCGAGATCGTCAAGCGAAGCCGGGACACCGAACCGGCGGTCTGGCTGGAGTACCTCACCCGGAAACTCGCCGCCGCCGGGGCGCCCGACGAGCACATCGCGCCGCTGCGCCGGGCCCGCGCGTCCGGCCGGACGCGGACGCTCCCGGGGCTGCGGGCCGCCGTTCCCGACCGGGAGATCGTCCCCGGCGACCTGCTTCCGCTGCCCGGCCGCAGGCTCCGCGCCATCTGGACACCCGGCCACACCCCGGGCCATGTCTGCCTCCACCTGGACGAGGAACACCCGGCGAACCGCCCCGGCAACGGGCGGCTCTTCTCGGGGGACCATCTGCTGCCGGGCATCACCCCGCACATCGGGCTCTACGAGGACCCGGACGACGCCGCGGTCACCGACCGGGGGGATCCCCTCGGCGACTATCTGGACTCACTGGAGCGGATCGGCCGGCTGGCCCCCGCCGAGGTGCTCCCCGCCCATCAGTACGCCTTCACCGACGCGGCGGGCCGGGTAAGGGAGTTGCTCGCCCACCACGAGGACCGGCTCCGGGACCTGCTGACCCTGCTGGCCCGGCCGCTCACCCCCTGGCAGATCGCCGAGCGGATGGAGTGGAACCGCCCGTGGGAGCAGATTCCGCACGGCTCGCGCAACATCGCGGTCTCGGAGGCCGAGGCCCATCTGCGGCGGCTGGTGAAACTGGGGCGCGCGGAAGCCCTCACCGGCAGCGATCCCGTCACCTATGTGGCGGTATAGCAGGGAACATCCCTCCCGGTCCTTCCGGCACGGCACGAGAGGGCGGGCGACCGCCCCGGATGACGGTCGGCCGGGGGGCCGTCATCCGCGTCCCGGCCGCGGCCGAACTCAGGACCAGCGGAGGATAGTCCGCTGGTCGGAGTAGCGTTAGGGTCATGCATTCAGTACCGCACATCACGAGGGGGGCGGCCGCCGATGGCGCCGGACGAGGCTGTGATCGGCTGCACGGGGAAGCTGATCCTTGCCACGCGCGGATCCGCCGGCCCCGGTGAGGTTCTGGTCCAGGTCAGAGGCGGCTGGGAAGCCTTTCTCGCCTGGTCCGAAGAGCCCTTGTCGTACGGGGCGACAGTGCTCGTGATCGAATCCCGTGGTACTCGCCAGGTCGACGTCATCGAGTGGGCCGATCCCGTGGATCCGCTGGATGCGCTGACCCTCGACCCCGGCGACACCGACTAAGGAGACCAAGGATGTTGGGTTATCGCGTTCCAGCGCCGGATGAGGCCATGCTCATCTCCGGAGGCAGGCGTGGTCTGGGCGGTGCACCCTTCAGGGTCGTGACCGGCCACGGCAAGTTCGTACTTCCGGTCTTCCGCAAGACCCGCTTCCTGACGCTCGCGATGTGCGAGGCGGAGGTCGCCGAGACCTGCGTGACGCGGCAGGGCATCGTGCTGACCGTGCGGGCCGTCATCGCGTTCAAGGTCGGCAACGACACCGAGAGCATCGTCAACGCCGGCCAGCGCTTCCTCTCCGACCAGGACCAGATGTCGGTACTGACCGGCCGGATCTTCTCCGGCCATCTGCGGTCGATCATCGGCTCGATGACCGTCGAGGAGATCGTCACCGAGCGCCAGAAGCTCGCCACCGAGGTGCTGGAGACCTCCAAGACGGAGATGGCCAAGATCGGCCTGATCGTGGACTCGCTCCAGATCCAGTCCATCGACGACGGCGAGACCGGCTACATCTCGGCGATGTCCGCCCCGCACACGGCGGCCATCCAGCGGCAGGCGCAGATCGCCCAGGCCCAGGCCACCCAGGCTTCCGTCGAGGCGCAGCAGGAAGCCACCCGTAACCAGGCCGAGTACGCGCGGCAGACCGCCGTCGTGCAGGCGCAGTACTCGGCCGAGGTGGACCGGGCGCAGGCCGAGGCAGCCCAGGCGGGTCCGCTGGCCCAGGCGCACGCGCAGCAGGAGGTGCTCGCGGCCCAGACCGAACTGGCCGAGCGCGCCGCCCAGTTGCGCCAGCAGCAGCTCGTCGCCGAGATCGTGAAGCCCGCCGAGGCGGACGCGGAGCGGATCAGGGTGCTGGCCGTGGCCGAGGCCGAGCGGATGAAGATCCAGGCCGCGGCGGCCGCCTCCTACGACCGGGTGGCGCTCGACCGGATGCTGATCGACCAGCTCCCGCAGATCGTCAAGGAGGCCGCGTCCGGTCTCGCGGGCGCCAATGTCAACGTGCTCAACGGCGCGGACGGCCTGGGCGAGATCGCGGCCGGTCTGGTGGGCCAGGGTCTGACGATCCTCGACTCGGTACGGAAGAACCTGGGCGCGCAGGACGACGACGCCCACCAGGGCGGCCGGGGCGCGGAGATCCAGCGCTACCTCGGCGGGAAGTCCGGCAACGACAACGGCGACAACGGCCCGATCGACATCAAGTAGGCGACCGGCAGGACCCTGCGGCCCGGGCCGTACGGAGCGGCAACGGACGGCGGCGCACCGGATCCAGTGGTGCGCCGCCGTCCGTTGCCGTCCGTCGTCGTGCCCGGAGGTGCGGCCGTGCCCCGCCCCCGGAGCCGCTCCCGGCGTGGCCGGTACAGTGGGAAGGTCGTCATCACACCCGCACGGGGAGAAGCCGGTGCAATCCCGGCGCTGACCCCGCAACCGTAACCACCTCCGGTGGTGAGCCGGACCGCCCTGTACGGAAGTGACCGGCTCGTGCCACCGGAAGCCTCCGGTGGCCGGCACCGTCGAGGTATACGGAGCCGGAGCCCCGGTGCCTGAGTGGGCCCGTGTCCCGGCTTCCCCGCAGGAGAGGCCCCGCCCGCCATGACCCTTCGCCGCAGCGCCACCGCGCTGGCCGCATCCGCCATACTCTGCGCGGCCGCTGCCCCGACGGCCTTCGCCGACTCCGCCTCGCCGTCGGCCTCGGCGTCCCCGGTGCTCCCCTCCGGCCTGTACGGCAAGACGGACCCCAAGTACGACGGGGTCTGGCGGCAGTCCCTCGCGCTGATCGCGCAGGACGCCACCGGGGTCCGCCCCGCCGCGAAGGCCGTCGACTGGCTGACCGGCCAGCAGTGCGCCGACGGCGCCTTCACCTCCTTCCGCGCCGACGTGACGAAGCCGTGCGACGGGAAGGAACTCCTGGACACCAACGCCACCGCGGCCGCCGTCCAGGCGCTGAAGGCGCTCGGCGGGCACGACGCCGCCGTGAAGAAGGGCGCCGGCTGGCTGAAGTCGGTGGCGGGCAAGGACGGCGGCTGGAGCTACAACCCGGGCGGCGCGAGCGACGCGAACTCCACGTCGGTGGTGATCGGCGCGCTCGCCGCGGCCGGGGAGCCGACGGCGAAGGCGGAGAAGATGCTGGTCTCGCTCTCGCTCCCGTGCGACGCCAAGGAGGGCGGCGGCGGCTTCGCGTACCAGCCCGACAAGAAGTCGGGGAAGCTGTTCGCGAACGCCGACGCGACGGGCGCCGCCGTGCTGGGCACCCTGGGCTCCGGCCTGGCACCGCGCCCCGGCGGCAAGGACGTCGGCGGCACCGGCTGCCTGAACGCCTCTTCGCCCGCCCAGGCCGCGCACAACGGCGCCACCTACCTCGCCGGGGCGACCGCGGGGAAGGCCTATCTCAAGTCCGCGATGCCGGGCGCCGAGGACCAGCCCGACTACGGCAACACCGCCGACGCGGTGACCGCGCTCGGCGCCGACGGCCTCACCGCGCAGGCCAGGCAGCCGCTCGCGTGGCTGGAGCAGCACGCGGCGGGATGGGCCCGGCAGAGCGGCCCCGCCGCATACGCCCAGCTGATCTTCGCGGCCCGGGCGAACGGGGTCGACCCGCACGACTTCGGCGGCGCGGACCTGGTCAAGCAGCTCAACGCGACCGGCCCCGCCCCCGCGTCCTCGGCGAAGGCGGCCGACTCGAAGAAGGACAGCGACAGCTCGGGCGTCAGCGTCTGGTGGATCGTCGGTGTCGGTCTGGTCGCCGGGATCGGGATCGGCTTCCTGCTCAGCACGCGCGGCAGGAAGCGGCAGGCCTGATGCGCCGCCCGACACTCCCCACGCACCGCGTGCGGTCAGGTTCCGTACGGCTGGTCGCCCTGGCCGTCGCGGTGGGCGCGGCGCTCACGGCGCTCGGGGCGGCTCCCGCGCAGGCCGCCGGGTACCGGTACTGGTCGTTCTGGGACCGCGCGGGCAGTGGCTGGCAGTACGCCACCCAGGGCCCGTCGACGGCCCGGCCCGCCGACGGGGACGTTCAGGGCTTCCGCTTCGCCGTCAGCGCGGACTCCCAGGACGCGAGCAAACCGCGCGTCCCCGCGCACACCCCTCTCACCTTCGACGGCATCTGCGCGAAGACCCCGGCCGATGGCGGCTCGAAGCGCATCGCGCTGGTCATCGACTTCGGTACGGCGGCGGACGCGCCGGGCGGCGAGAAGCCGCCCGCCGAGCGCACCGTGTGCGCGCGGGTCGGCGGGGACGCGACCAGCGCGGAGGCGCTCGCCGCCGTCGCCAAACCGCTGCGGTACAACAGCGACGCGCTGCTCTGCTCGATCGCCGGCTATCCGAGGACCGGCTGCGGCGAGCAGGTCTCGCAGACCCGGAAGGGCGGCAGCGAGACACCGGCCGGCAACGCCGCACAGAACGACAGCGGCGACAGCGGCGGGCCCTCCGCGGGACTCGTCGGCGGGATCGCCGCGGTGGTCGTGCTCGGCGCGGCCGGTGTATGGCAGGCACGCCGCAGGCGCACCAGCGGATGACGGTGTCGCTCCGGGCCCCCGCCGTCGGCCGCAGCAACGCCCTGCATGCCGGGGCCTGGTGGCTGTGGGCCCTCGGGCTCGCCACCGCCGCGTCCCGCACCACCAACCCGCTGCTGCTCGGCCTGCTGGTCGGCGTGGCGGGCTATGTGGTGGCGGCCCGGCGCACGGCCGCGCCGTGGGCCCGCTCGTACGGCACGTTCGTGCGGCTCGGGCTGTTCGTCATCGGCATCCGGCTGGTGTTCTCGGTCGTGCTCGGCTCGCCGGTCCCCGGCTCGCACACGCTGTTCACGCTGCCGGAACTCCCGCTGCCGCACTGGGCGCAGGGGGTACGGATCGGTGGGCGCGTGACGGCCGAGCAGCTGGTCTTCGCTCTGTACGACGGCGCCAAGCTGGCCACCCTGCTGATCTGTGTAGGCGCGGCCAACGCGCTCGCCAACCCGGCCCGGCTCCTCAAGTCCCTGCCGGGCGCCCTCTACGAGGTCGGGGTGGCCGTCGTCGTCGCGATGACCTTCGCGCCGAACATGGTGGCCGACGTGGTGCGGCTGCGCACCGCGCGACGGCTGCGCGGCCGTCCCACCGGCGGGGTCAGGGCGGTCCTGCAGATCGGGCTGCCGGTGCTCGAAGGCGCGCTGGAGCGGTCGGTCGCCGTGGCGGCGTCGATGGACGCACGCGGCTACGGCAGGACGGCGCAGGTGCCGCGTGCGGTCCGGCACACCACCACCGTGCTGACGCTCGGCGGACTGCTCGGGGTCTGTGCGGGGACGTACGGTCTGCTGGCCGCCGAGGGCGCCTCGTACGGCCTGCCAGTGCTGGGCATGGGAGTGCTGGCGGCACTGGCCGGGCTCAGGCTGGGGGGCCGCCGGTCCGTGCGGACCCGCTACCGGCCGGACCGGTGGGGCCCGCGCGCCTGGCTGGTCGCGGGCTCGGGGGTCGCCGTGGCCGCGTTGATGATCTGGGCGGGCGGCCGCGACACGGCGGCCCTGCACCCCGGTGTGGTCCCGCTCGTCGCCCCGGTGCTGCCGCTGTGGCCGGCGGCCTCGGTGCTGATCGGACTGGTGCCCGCCTTCGTGGCCCCGGTACCCGTACCCGCACCCGTACCCGTATCCAAGGAGAGGCAGCAGTGATCCGGTTCGAGCAGGTGTCGGTCACCTACGCCGATGCCCGGGAGCCCGCCGTGCAGGGGGTCGACCTGACCGTGCCCGAGGGGGAGCTGGTGCTGCTCGTCGGCCCCTCCGGTGTCGGCAAGTCCACGCTGCTCGGCGCGGTGTCCGGTCTGGTGCCGCACTTCACGGGCGGGGTGCTGCGCGGCCGGGTCACCGTCGACGGCCGGGACACCCGGACCCACAAACCGCGCGAACTCGCCGATCTGGTGGGGACGGTGGGCCAGGACCCGCTGGCCCACTTCGTCACGGACACGGTCGAGGACGAGCTGGCGTACGGCATGGAGTCACTTGGTGTCGCCCCGGACGTGATGCGCAGGCGGGTGGAGGAGACCCTCGATCTGCTGGGCCTCACCGAACTGCGCGACCGCCCGATCGCGACGCTCTCCGGCGGTCAGCAGCAGCGGGTCGCGATCGGCTCCGTGCTGACCCCGCACCCCAAGGTGCTGGTGCTCGACGAACCGACGTCCGCGCTGGACCCGGCGGCGGCCGAAGAGGTGCTGGCCGTCCTGCAACGGCTGGTGCACGACCTGGGCACGACCGTGCTGATGGCCGAGCACCGGCTGGAGCGGGTGGTGCAGTACGCGGACCAGGTGATCCTGCTGCCCGGCCCCGGCGAGGCTCCGGTGCTCGGCGTGCCCGCCGATGTGATGGCGGTGTCCCCGGTGTTCCCGCCGGTCGTGGCGCTGGGCAGGCTGGCGGGCTGGGATCCGCTGCCGCTGTCCGTACGGGACGCCAGACGCCGGGCCGCGGCGCTGCGCGAGCGGTTGGCGGACCGCGTCCGCACGGACCCGCCCGCTCCCCCGCCGGCCGGGCCCGTCGCCACAGCGGAGCGGCTGGGCCTGCGGCGCGGGCGGATCGAGGCGCTGCGGCAGGTCTCCCTCTCGGTGCGGCCCGGCGAGACGGTCGCCCTGATGGGACGCAACGGCGCGGGCAAGTCCACGCTGCTCGGCACGTTCGTCGGGATGCACGAGCCGTCGTCCGGGTCGGTCCTGGTCGGCGGGAAGACCCCGCACCGGACCGCGCCGCGCGAGATGATCCGCCGGGTGGGGCTCGTCCCGCAGGAGCCGCGCGATCTGCTGTACGCGGACACGGTCGGCGCGGAGTGCGCGGCGGCCGACGCGGACGCGGGCGCGGACCCCGGCAGTTGCCGGGCCCTGGTCTCCGAACTGCTCCCCGGTGTTCCGGACTCCATCCATCCGCGTGATCTCTCCGAAGGGCAGCGCCTCGCTCTGGCGCTGGCGATCGTGCTGACCGGGCGCCCCCCGCTGCTGCTGCTCGACGAGCCGACGCGCGGTCTGGACTACGCGGCGAAGAGCCGCCTCGTCGGGGTGCTGCGCGCGCTGGCCCGGGACGGGCACGCCATCGTGCTCGCCACCCACGACGTGGAACTGGCCGCCGAGCTCGCCCACCGGGTGGTCATCCTGGCCGACGGCGAGATCGTCGCGGACGGGCCGACACCGGAGGTCGTGGTGTCCTCGCCGTCCTTCGCCCCACAGGTCTCGAAGATCCTCGCGCCGCAGGACTGGCTGACGGTGGCCCAGGTACGGGAGGCGCTGTGAGAGCCGTCGGGCTCGGGCCCCGCTCGGTCGCCGCGCTCGTCCTGATCACGGTGATGGGGGTGTTCGCCTTCGGCTGGCCGCTGCTCGCCGACTCCGCGTCCGGGCTCGCCCACTCGCAGGACGCCCCCTGGCTGTTCGCCGCGCTGCTCCCGCTGCTGGTGGCCGTGGTGGTGGCGACCATCGCCGACGCCGGTCTCGACGCGAAGGCGGTGGCGATGCTCGGCGTGCTGGCGGCGGTCGGCGCCGCGCTGCGCCCGCTCGGCGCGGGCACGGCGGGGCTGGAGCCGATGTTCTTCCTGATGGTGCTGAGCGGGCGGGTGCTCGGGCCCGGATTCGGCTTCGTGCTCGGCTCGGTCACCATGTTCGCCTCCGCCCTGCTCACCGGCGGGGTCGGGCCGTGGATGCCCTTCCAGATGCTGGCGATGGGCTGGTTCACGATGGGCGCCGGGCTGCTGCCGGGCGCCCGTCGGCTGCGCGGGCGGGCCGAAGTGCTGATGCTCGCGGGATACGGGTGCCTGGCGGCGTTCGCGTACGGCACGGTCATGAACCTGCAGGGCTGGACCTACATCGGCGGGCTCTCCACCGGGATCTCCTTCCACCCCGGTGACGCGGTCGGGGCCAACCTGACGCGCTTCCTCGCCTACTGCGCGGCCACCTCGCTCGGCTGGGACCTGGGGCGGGCGGCCGTCACCGTCGTCCTGACCCTGGTCGTCGGCCCGGCCATCCTGAAGGCGCTGCGCCGGGCGACCCGGCGCGCGGCCTTCGAGGCGGAGGCCGCGTTCGGGACGGGGACGGCCTCCGCGGCGGAGGCTGCCTCCGCCGCAGGGGCGGGCCCCGTCGCAGGGGCGGACCCGGCCGGTCCTGCCCGGCCCGGATCCGCCGCGGGCTCTACAGCCGCTGAATGATCGTGCCGGTGGCCAGCGCGCCACCGGCACACATCGTGATGAGTGCGAACTCCTTGTCCCGGCGCTCCAGTTCGTGCAGCGCGGTGGTGATCAGCCGGGCGCCGGTCGCCCCCACCGGGTGCCCCAGCGCGATCGCCCCGCCGTTCACGTTCACCTTCTCCAGGTCCTGTTCGAAGACCTGGGCCCAGCTCAGCACCACCGAGGCGAACGCCTCGTTGATCTCCACGAGGTCGATGTCCTTGAGCGACATCCCCGCCTTGCCGAGCACCGCACGCGTCGCGTCGACCGGCCCGTCCAGATGGAAGTGCGGGTCCGAACCCACCAGCGCCTGGGCGACGATCCGGGCCCGCGGCTTGAGCTTGAGGGCTCGCGCCATCCGCTTGGACGCCCACATGATCGCGCAGGCGCCGTCGGATATCTGTGAGGAGTTCCCCGCGGTGTGCACGGCGACCGGCATCACCGGCTTCAGCCCGGCGAGCCCCTCCATGGTGGTGTCGCGCAGCCCCTCGTCGCGGTCGACCAGGCGCCACATGCCCTGCCCTGCGGCCTGCTCGTCCTCGGTGGTGGGCACCTGGACGGCGAACGTCTCCCGTTTGAAGCGCTCCTCGGCCCAGGCCGCCGCGGCCCTCTCCTGCGAGAGGAGACCCAGCGAGTCGACGTTCTCACGGGTCAGTCCCCGGTGGCGGGCGATCCGCTCGGCGGCCTCGAACTGGTTGGGCAGGTCGACGTTCCACTCGTCGGGGAAGGGCTTGCCGGGACCGTGCTTGGAGCCGCTGCCCAGCGGCACCCGCGACATCGCCTCGACACCGCAGCTGATGCCGATGTCCACGACGCCGCCCGCGATCATGTTGGCCACCATGTGGCTGGCCTGCTGCGAGGATCCGCACTGACAGTCCACGGTGGTCGCCGCCGTCTCGTACGGCAGCCCCATCGCCAGCCACGCGCTGCGCGCCGGATTCATGGACTGCTCGCCCGCGTGCGTGACCGTACCGCCGACGATCTGCTCGACGCAGTCGGCGTGGATGGCGGTGCGGCCCAGGAGTTCACGGTAGGTCTCGCCCAGCAGATAGGCGGGATGGAGATTGGCGAGGGCGCCTCCACGCCTGCCGATGGGGGTACGTACGGCTTCGACGATGACGGGTTCCGCGGCCATGAGCTCGTCCTCTCCTCCACGTCCGCCGGGGCGTCCCGGCGCCCGGCGGAAGAACTGATACGCGTTCTAGTTCTCTGTGCAGTCTTATGAGTGCTACCCCCGGTACGCAAGGCCCGTGCACGGTCTTGCGGTGCCGCACGCCCTCTTGGCGCGCAACAACTCCGTCCGGAACCCTTGCTCCTTGTAGAACTCGTTACTATCTTTCGGACCACTTCTGATGGGTCGTCAGACGGTCCGCGCCGGACACAGTCAGCCAGACAGCAGTCAGCCAGACCTGGAGTTGGAGGAGCCGATGCACTGCCCCCATCTGCCCGAAGGGTTCGACTTCACGGATCCGGATCTTCTCCAAGCCCGGGTCCCGCACCCGGAGTTCGCCCAGCTCCGACAGACCGCGCCGGTCTGGTGGTGCACCCAGCCGACCGGGATCGCGGGCTTCGGCGACGAGGGGTACTGGGCCGTCACCCGGCACGCGGACGTCAAGTACGTCTCCACGCACCCGGAGCTGTTCTCGTCGAACACCAACACCGCCGTCATCCGCTTCAACGAGTCGATCAGCCGCGACCAGATCGACGTACAGCGGCTGATCATGCTCAACATGGACCCGCCGGAGCACACCCGGGTCCGCCAGATCGTCCAGCGCGGCTTCACCCCGCGCGCCATCCGCTCACTGGAGGACGCCCTGCGCCACCGGGCCCGCTCGATCGTCGAGACCGCACTGGCGGGCGCGGCGGACGACGGCTCCTTCGACTTCGTGACCAACATCGCGGTGGAGCTGCCGCTCCAGGCCATCGCGGAGCTCATCGGCGTACCGCAGCAGGACCGGTCAAAGATCTTCGACTGGTCCAACAAGATGGCGGCGTACGACGATCCGGAGTACGCGATCACGGAGGAGGTCGGCACCGAGGCGGCGATGGAGATCGTCTCGTACGCGATGAACCTCGCCGCTGACCGCAAGGAGTGCCCGGCCAAGGACATCGTGTCCACGCTGGTCGCGGCGGAGGGCGAGGGGAACCTGTCGTCCGACGAGTTCGGCTTCTTCGTCATCCTGCTCGCCGTCGCGGGCAACGAGACCACCCGCAACGCGATCAGCCACGGCATGCACGCCTTCCTCACGCACCCCGAGCAGTGGGAGCACTACAAGGCCGAACGGCCGGACACCACAGCCGAGGAGATCGTGCGCTGGGCCACCCCGGTGGTCTCCTTCCAGCGCACCGCGACCCAGGACCTGGAGCTGGGCGGGCAGCAGATCAAGGCCGGTGAGCGGGTCGGCATCTTCTACTCGTCGGCCAACAACGACCCCGAGGTCTTCGAGAACCCGGAGCAGTTCGACATCACCCGCGACCCCAATCCGCACCTCGGCTTCGGCGGCGGTGGCCCGCACTTCTGCCTGGGGAAGTCCCTCGCCGTACTGGAGATCAACCTGATCTTCAACGCCATCGCGGACGTACTGCCGGACCTCAGGCTGACCGGTGACCCGCGGCGGCTGCGCTCGGCGTGGCTGAACGGGATCAAGGAACTCCAGGTGAACCGCGGCTGACCGGCCGGGGGCCGGGCCCCGGCCGGAGGACCGTCAGCCGGCCCCGGCCGCCTCCGGCTCGGGCTCGGAGGACGGGGGTCCGGAGGACGGGGGTTCCGGCTCCGGAGGGGCGGCGGTGCGAGCGCGGCCGGGCGCACTCCCGCCCGCCGCACCGTCCTCCGCCACGTCGTTCGTCCCGTCCTTCGCCGTGCCCTTCGTCCCGTCGTCCGGCACCTCGTTCGGCACGCCCTTCGTCCCGTCGGCCGGCACGGCGTCGGGCGCCAGCAGCCTGCGCGGGCCCGCCAGTAGATACGTGAGCCCGAAGCCGAGCGCCACCACCGTCGCCCCGCCGATCGCGTCGAGCACCCAGTGGTTGGCGGTGGCGATGATCGCGCTGACCGTGAAGAGCGGGTGGAGCAGCGCGAGCGCCTTCATCCAGCGCTTCGGGACCAGGACCGCGACGGTGACGCCGCACCACAGCGCCCAGCCGAAGTGCAGCGAGGGCATCGCCGCGTACTGGTTGGTCATCGCGGTCATCGCGCCGTAGTCCGGGTGCGCCAGGTCCTGTACCCCGTGGACCGAGTCGATGAAGCCCAGGCCCGGCATCAGCCGGGGCGGGGCCAGCGGGAAGAAGTAGAACCCGACCAGGCCGAGGAGGGTCGCGAACGAGAGCGACGTACGCGCCCAGCGGTAGTCGCTGGGGCGGCGGACGTACAGCACGGCGAGGATCGCCAGCGGCACCACGAAGTGGAACGACTCGTAGTAGAAGTTGAAGAACGATTCGAGCCAGTGGACCTTCACCACCGCGTGGTTCGCCCAGTGCTCGATGTTGATGTGCAGGGCCTTCTCGATCGAGACGACCGTACGGCCGTGCGCCTCGGCGGCGGACCGGCCGCCGGTCGCGGCGGCCCGGATGTGCGAGTACACCGAGTAGCCGACGCGGATCGCGAGGAGTTCGAGCAGCAGATTGGGGCGGGTCAGCACCCGCCGCCAGAACGGCAGCAGCGGCACCCGGCTCCAGCGGGCCGGGACGGGCGCGGCGTACACGGTCGGCTCGGCCGCGTCCCAGCCGGGCGCGGTGCGGCCCATGAACGGCACGGCGCAGGCAGCGGCCAGCGCGGTCAGCAGCACCGCGTTGTCGCGCACCGGGTACAGCGCCGCCATGTTGGGCAGCAGCATCGTGCCCGGCAGGGTGCTCACCAGCACGACCACGGCGGGCCAGACCATCCGGTCGGCGGCGCGCCGGCCGACCCGGCCGACGACCGCGAGCAGCACCCACAGCAGCTGGTGCTGCCAGGCGGTCGGCGAGACGGCGACCGCCGCGCAGCCGGTCACCGCGACGGCGAGCAGCAGCTGTCCGTCCTGCGCGTACCGCGCGGCGCGGCGCAGCGCGAGCACCGAGACCGCCACCGCGAGGACCAGGAAGACCACGATCTCCAGCGGCCCGTGCAGCCCGAAGCGCAGCAGGGCGCCGTGCATGGACTGGTTGGCGAGCCCGTCCGGGTGCGAACCGAGACCGGCTCCCGCCACGTGGTGGACCCAGTACGTCCAGGAGTCGCGCGCCATCAGGGCCCAGGCGAGGGCGGTGCAGACGGCGAAGGCGGCGGTGGTGGAGAGCGCGGCGCGTCTGCGGCCGGTCAGCCAGAGCAGCGGTACGAAGAGCAGCACGGTGGGCTGGAGCGCGGCCCCGAGCCCGATGAGCACTCCGGAGCCCCGCTCGTCCCGTACGGCGAAGCACCCCAGCAGGACGAGCAGCACCGGGATGATGCTGGTCTGGCCGAGGTGGAAGGCGTTGCGCACCGGCAGCGAGAGCATCAGCAGGCTGATCGCGACGGGCGCGGCGATCAGCGACGTACGCCGGGAGACCTCGCCGGGCAGCGCCCGCGCCGCGACCATGCCGAGGACGACGACGAGGAGCAGCGACCCGAAGGTCCAGGCGACACCGAGGCTCTGTTCGGCGGAGCGGGTCAGCGGCTTCAGCACGAGACCGGCGAACGGGGTACCGGTGAACTTTCCCGTCGCGTAGAGCGGCCCGCCGATGTGCAGCACGCCCTCGGCGCCGGTCCACGTCTCCAGGTCGGTGAGGCGTCTGCTGGGCGGCAACCGCAGTATGGCCGCCACCTGCCGGACCGCCAGTGCGGCGACGACCAGCCAGAGCACCGCCCGTGCCCGCTCGATTCCCGCTCCTGCGTCCACCGCAGTCCGCGCCCCGCTGTGCCCGTCGTTCGCCACGCCCCGCCGGCCCTCCGCCCGTCCTCATTACCGGAGATACCCGGCCCTTTGTCTGATAGAGACTCGCACTGCTCCGGAGCAGGGACGCAGGCAACCCCCTGTTCACCTGACCCGGCCCATACAGTTCCGGCCAAGGGTCGCGGTGAAAGCGACCATTGGCGGTACGGCGACACCCTCGCCGGGATCGCCGTCCCGGCTCGCCGGTGACCGGCTCCCCGGGCCTGTCCAGCCGGGCCATTCAAGCACTGCCCGGGCCCGGCCGCAGGCCCCTCCGGTCCGTGGCCCCCTCGGCGCCACGTACGCCCGTGGCCGCGCCGGGCGGTGCCGGGCCTCCCGCCGGGTTGTCCGGAACCGACCTCCTCCGCACGCCGTCTGTGCTCGTGTCGGACGGCGGCACGGCACGGCACGGCGGCAGGCCACGGCGACGGGGAGAGGCCACGGGGGATGCGGGGACAGGGGATGCGGGTACGAGGGCTGCGGGTGCGGGCGATACGCGGACCGGGAACGCGGCGGCGGAGCAGAACGCTGCTTGTGGTGCTGGCGCTGCTGGCGGTGCAGTTGGGATCCCTGATGGCACCGGCGTACGCCTGCGGGTGCGGTGCGCTGGTGCACGACCCGGCGTCCCGGCTGAGTGTGGACCGGGAGACGTCGGCGGTGCGCTGGGACGGTCGCAGCGAGCAGATCGTGATGAGCCTGACGGTCGCGGGGAACGCGGCGCGGGCCGCCTGGATCATGCCGGTCCCGCACCGGGCCACGGTCACGCTCGGCGACAACGCTCTCTTCGACGCGCTGGATTCGGTCACCGCACCGGTGCACCGCACCCGCGACCACTTCTGGCCGCGCAGCGGCGACTGGCCGTTCGCCTCCGGGTCCGGTGGTGACGGCACGTCCGGCGCCGCGCGCCCCGCGGGCGCTCCCGCCGTCGGTGTCGTCGGCCGCGAGCGGCTGGGCCCCTTCGACGTCGCCCGGCTGACGGCCACCGACCCCGGGGCCCTGGACAGCTGGCTCCGGGTGAACGGCTTCCGGCTGCCCGGCGGGATGTCGCAGGACCTGAAGCCCTACGTCGACCAGAAGTGGGAGTACGTCGCGGTGCGGCTGGCCCCCGACCGCAAGGGCGGCACGCTCACGGGCGTCCTCGACCCACTGCGGCTGAGCTTCGCCAGCGACCGGCCCGTCTATCCGATGCGGTTGTCCCGGCGGGCGCGGAATCCCCAGACCCTGGGGCTGTACGTGCTGGCCGCGCACCGGATGGAGCCGCGGAGTGCCATCGGCGGGCTGCCGCCCGAAGTGACGTACGCCGGGCGGATTCCGTCCACCGGTGCGCTGGGCCGCTTCGCGGACGGTGAGCGGTATCTGACCGCGCTGCGACAGAGCTTCCCCGAACCGTCCCGGATCGACGGGGACCACGAACTGCGCCGTACCGCCTCCGACCGCCCCTACCAGCGGGTGATCTTCGAGGAGAAGCTGCTGACGGTGGGCGGGCTCCCGGTCTGGCTGCTGACCGCGGGCGGAGTGCTGGTGGTGCTCGTCGTGGCGGCGCTGCTGCTGGTGCGCGCCCGCCGCCGTCGCCCGGTCGCACCTCCGCCGCCGGTGCAGGGGCCGCCGCCGCTCCTCTGACCCGCCCGGCACGTACGGGCGCCCGGACGGCAGGGTGGGCGACATGAGCATCGTGAAGATCAATGAGTCTGCCGACCCACGCACATGGACGAATCTGAGGAGCCCCGGCCCAACCCGTGCACGGCTCACGAACTGGGCACGACGACACCCCGACCCTTCCGCCGTGGGGGGAGGCAGGCGGACCAGTGGGGGCAGAGGTCAGCTGACACCTCGGTCAGCCCGCGCGGGCACAGGAGTACCCGTGTGGATCGGACAGGGACGGTCGGGCCATGCCTGCCGCTTCGCCTCACGGTGGCCATTGGCCGACCAGCGCGGTGCAGACATCACAACCGCGCGCGGGAGCGGGCGACCCGCCTGGTTCGGATAATTGAACTGGGCCTGACATCGTCGTCTGGTCGCGCAGGTGACCGCACCTCCCGCTGTGGCTGATGCGTCGAGCATTCCGCCACGATCGGGGGGACTCCAGGGATGGAGCGTCCTAGTTACGCCACGCTAATTGGCTACGCCGAGGAATTCCGCGATCGGGCGCAGCCCCGCGGGGCGTGATGGAAGTTCCCACAGGTCATTGACGATGGCCACAGCCAGCGTGTGATGCCGCATCCACGTGGGCGCAACACGCCGCAGCGACTCCAGTGCCTTGACAGCCCCGTCCGCGTTCCCCAGGTCGGTGTGAGCCCGTGCCACGTCAAGGAGCAGCCATGTACGCCATGACGAGGGCGTGTCCTTCGACAGGCGCATGCCTTTGGCCAGCTCCAGAGCCTCCGCCGGCCGCTCGTGCTGCACAGCCAGACGGACGCGCTCGATGCGGACGGAAGACTTGCTGAAGATGGACAGGAGCCGTCCGTCACCCTCGGTGGGCGGCATCTTCGCCAGGCGTCCGGCGGCCTTTTCAGCGGCGCGCATCATCGTGTCGGCGCTGTCGTACTCGTCCAACCGCGCGTATGAGGTGGCCGCGCTCATCGTCAGCCCGCCCCAGACGCGGAGCCCGGAGGCGTCGTCAATGAGGCCGTCCCGTTCCAGATTCTGAGCCGCGTGCAGAGCAATGCTCTTCGCGTCGTCCAGGCGGTTGGACCTCTGGTACGCCCACGCCGGAGAGTTACAGATCATCGCGACCAGAAGCGGATCCCCTGAGACCTGGGCAGCACCTATGGCACGCTCCAGAGCCGCCAGAGCCAGATCGAGCTTGCCCAGACGGATGCTCAGGTGTCCGGCCAGCTGATACGCCTTGCCGAGTGCGGCTTGCCCCTCGGTACCCTCCTCGGACGCCGTGAGACGAGCGTCAGCGAGGATCCCAGGCAGCAGGTTCAGAAGCTGCGGGAACTCGGCAGAGTGATAGAGACTCCAGGCGTCGGCGATCTCGGCCCGCAGGAGAGAAGGCGTCAGTACGTCTGCCCCGTCGGGGTCCTCGGGTGGAGCGAACACGAGCGGGTGAATGGCCCTGCGGACGGCTACCAGCTGGGGCGGATCAGCTTCACCGGTGGACGGGACCCCAGGCGGGTCCCCCAGGAGCGTGGTCAGCTCGACTCCAAGCCCCTTGGCCAAGGCGTGGAGGGTAGGCAGCCGTGCGGAACTCTTCCGCTTCTGCTCAAGCTTCCGGATGACGTCGACGGAGACGCCCGACCGCTCGGCCATTCCCTCTTGCGTGAGGTCGGCCAGGCGCCGGAGTCGACCGATCTTGTCTCCAAGGTGCTCGCTCACACCCTGACGGTACGCCGCGGTGGCCCGAGAGCGGGAGCCGAACGACGGTCAGCTCAGTCCCGCCACACGCAGAGTGCGCCGGTACAGCCCTCACGCGCACATTGATCCTGGAAAAAACGGCTCACCAGGCTTCGGGGGCGACTGTGAGTCGTCTTCACGCTGTTTCTACCGCCTGATGTACGAGACTGCTCTCACGTGGTCCAGATCAGGTGTCCACGTTCGGTCTCGTCCAGTAAGAGGTGCCACGTGCCCAGCGTCGTAAAGATCAATGTCCTGACCGTGCCCGACGAGCAGCGCGAGGTACTGGAGAAGCGGTTCGCCTCCCGCGCGGGGACGGTGGAGAACTCCGACGGCTTCGAGTGGTTCGAGCTGCTCCGCCCGGTCGAAGGCACCGACGACTACCTGGTGTACACGCGGTGGCGCGACGAGGAATCGTTCCAGGCGTGGATGGAAGGCCCCATGAAGGCGGCCCACCAGGGCGGCGGCGACCGCCCGAAGCCTGCCTCCAGCGGCTCCTCGGTGTGGTCCTTCGAGGTCGTGCAGCAGGCGGCGCCCAAGAGCGCATAGTTCTCGGCGGTCACTTGCTCGGTACGGTGCCCCGCACCTGGACAACCCGGTGCGGGGGCCGACTTCGCGCAGTGGACGGCCACGTCCATGCCCGCGGCGGCGGCGCAGAGAGCGGCGAGCGTCCCAGGCCCGCCGCCTCCGGCTCGTCCCTGTGGCCTTCGAGGCCGTCCAGCAGGCCGCCCCGAGGAACGGCTGATCAGAGCTTCAGCAGACGCTCCGTCGCCTCGCGATAGGCGCGGAGCGCGAGCCGCAGCTCTTCCGTCTCCGTCGCTCCGTCCTTGCCGCGCCTGTCGTGCCAGGACGTCCGCAGGCTCCTGGACCGCTCGGCGAGGAGGGCGGTCACCCTGGTGACCGTCTCGTCGAGGACCCGGTCGGCCTGCTCGACCGCCTCCCTCGGGGCGTCCACGAAACCGCTGACGGCTCCGTGCAGTCGGCGCTCCAGCTTCTCGCGCTCACCGGCGGACACGAGTCCGGCGGCGGCCGGTTCAGTGGCGGCCGGGGCGGTCGCGGGGAGGTCGGTGGCTTGCTGGCCAGCCGTGGTGGTCCGGCCGTGGCCGGTGGCGGGCGCGGTGGTGTGCCGGGCTGCCTCCTCGGCCTCGAACCCGGTACCCCGTACGTCCGCGGCCGGTTCCGCGCCCGCCTCCGCGACGGAGTCCGGCACCGGCGCGGTCGCGTGGCCGCCCGCCGTGCCCGCCTCGAAGCCGTCGCCGCGTACCTCCGGGACCCGCAGATCCGAGCCGTTCCCGTCGGAGCCGCGCGCATCCGAACCGCGTGCTCCCGAGCCGGTCCTGTAGCCGGGGGCGTTGCCGGTCCCTTCGGGGCCGTTCCCGACGACCGGGTCCTGGACTCCCGCCGTCGGATCGGACACCGTGCCCGCTCGCCCGGCCCGCTCGGCCTCGGTCTGCCCCGGCGCCGCCGCCGGCTGCTCCGTCCCGTCCCGCTGCTCCGGCAGAACCGCCCGCTCCGGCCGTTCCTGTTCGTACGCCATTACGCACCCTCTCCCTTCGCCTGGTGCCGCGTCGGCAGCACCTTCTGGCGGTCGCGGACCGGTTCGGGCCTGCGGTCCGGGTCGTGCTTCCTCGTGGACACCAGCTCGCCGAAGAGCCCGCGCGCTTCGAGAAGTGCGGCCCTGAGATCCTCGGTGCCCGCTCCGGCCTCCACCGAACTGTGCAGCGTGCGGTAGCCGTTGACGTGGTGCGGGTGGTGGACCGACAGCGCGTCCACATGGTTCTCACGGTCCTCGGCAGCCGGGAATCCGCGTTCCTGGGCCAGGGCGGCGACGAGCCGGTCGGCCTCGGCGACCGCCTGCTGCGGCGAGTCGACGAACTGCTCCTGGAGCCCGGTCCACCGGGACACGTACCGTTCGCGCGTCTCCGGGGTCAGCGGACGCGTCTCCAGCGAGCCGTGGCGCTTCACACGCTCACCGAGCTCCGCCTCCGCGGCCCGGGTGTCCCCGTCGTGGCGCGCCAGCACCCGGTCGTACTCGGGGCCGAAGCGGCGTCTCAGGCTGCCATGGCGGTTCCCCCTGCCGGGTGCGAAGTACAGAAAAGCGGCGACAACGGCGACGAACACCACGATCACTGCGACGATCAGGACTGTGGGCATGGGTACCTTCCTCCTCGCGGACGGGCGGTTATTCGTACGCCGTTCGAGTGTCCCGGAATTCGGGTGCCAAACGGCGGCGCCTCGGCGACACTGCCTCCGGTGACCTGGATCGTGGCCCCCGAGCCGTTCGACACCCCCGACGCGTACGCGCTGCGCCGCTCCTACTACGGCGAGGTGGCAGGCCGTTACTGGCGGCGGGCCGCCACCCGGCAGGAGATCGACGACGGCCTGTCCAGCGACGGTGTCGAGCAACTCGCTTTCCCCACCGGCGAGTTCCTCGTCGGGCGGTACGCGGGCGAACCCGCCTCCTGCGGCGGGGTGCTGCTGCTCGACCCGGCGACCGCCGAGCTCACCCGCGTGTACACCCGCCCCGGACAGCGCGGCACCGGCGGCGGCGGGATCCTGCTCGCCGCACTGGAGGACGCGGCGCGGCGGCTCGGGGCGACGAGGATGGTGCTGAACACCCGGCTGGATCTCGTCGAGGCGCGCGGGCTCTACGTACGCCAGGGGTACGAGGAGATACCGGCGTACGCGACCGGCCCGTACATGGAGATCTGGTACGGAAAGCATCTGTAGTCACCGACCTGTGACCACTGAACTGTCCTGTGGCCACTGATCTGTAGCTGCGACTGCCGATCCATAGCGGCGCAGGAGGGGCCGGCCGCGTCAGACCGTCCGGTGCTCGTGCTCGCGCGGCCATTCGGCGTCCGAGCCGCACAGCTCGCCGTTCAGCTCCTCGACCAGGACGACCAGATCGGTGGGCCGTTCGGGACCCCACCAGTCGCCGAGCAGTTCCGCGAGGGACTCCTCACGGGCCTTGGCGAGCCGGGCCGCGACGTTCACGCCCGGGTCGGTCAGCGCGAGCTGCACCCCTTCGCGGACGGCGAGGCCGCGCTCCTCGGCCTGCCGGGCCGCCTCGGTGATGGCCCGCAGCGGGACCGGCGCGGTCTCGGCCAGCTGACCGGGCTCGACCAGGCCGTGGCGTTTGATGCGCAGCAGCAGCCAGCTGGTGGCGGGGAGCAGGTCGTAACCGGCCTTCGCGGTGATCGTCTCGTAGATCTCACGGCGCCCCTCCCGGCTGCCGAGCACCGAGAGGGCCCGCATCACCTCGTCGTACGAGGACCGCTGGACCGGGTTGGAGGCGAGTGTCTCGGTGACTTCGGGGGTGGTGACCGAGCCGCGCAGCTTGTCCTCCTTCAGGAACCAGGAGACGGCGAACGCGAGCAGCACCACGGGGACCGCGTACAGGAACACATCGGTGATGGACGAGGCGTACGCGTGCAGCACCTGCGGGCGCAGCCTCGGCGGGAGTGCGGCGATGGCCCGCGGGTCGGCCTGCAGGCTGCCCGCGCTCACCCCGGGCGGCAGCGGGCGGCCGGCCAGGGCGTCGCTGAGTTTTCCGTGCAGCCGGGTCGTGAAGATGGTGCCGAAGATGGCCACGCCGAAGGACGCGCCGATGGAGCGGAAGAAGGTGGCGCCCGAGGTGGCGACGCCGAGGTCCTGGTAGCTCACGGCGTTCTGCACGACGAGCACCAGGACCTGCATGACCAGGCCGAGTCCCAGGCCGAACACGAAGAAGCTGAGGCTCATCGACCAGGTGGAGCTGTGCTCGGTCAGCCGGTGCAGCAGCGCGAGCCCGATCGCGGTGATGCCCGTCCCGGCGACCGGGAAGACCTTCCAGCGGCCGGTGCGGCTGACGATCTGGCCGGAGGCGGTCGAGGAGAGCAGCAGGCCGAAGACCATCGGCAGCATGTGCACGCCGGACATGGTCGGCGAGACGCCCTGGACGACCTGGAGGAAGGTCGGCAGATAGGTCATCGCGCCGAACATCGAGAAGCCGACGATGAAGCTGATGAGCGAGCAGAGGACGAAGGTCCTGATACGGAAGAGCTTCAGGGGCAGTACGGGTTCGGCGGCGCCCCGTTCGACGCGCAGGAAGGCGGCGAGCAGCACGACGGCCAGCACCGCGAGCCCGATGATCTGCGCCGACGCCCAGGCCCAGGTGGAGCCGCCGAGCGAGGCGACGAGCACCAGGCAGGTGGCGACGGACGCGATGAGGAACGTACCGAGGTAGTCGATGGTGTGCTTCGTCGAGCGGACCGGGATGTGCAGCACGGCGGCGATGACACCGAGGGCGATCACGCCGATGGGGAGGTTGATGTAGAACACCCAGCGCCAGGTGAGGTGTTCG
This sequence comes from Streptomyces sp. NBC_01471, assembly GCF_041438865.1. Lineage (NCBI taxonomy): Bacteria > Bacillati > Actinomycetota > Actinomycetes > Kitasatosporales > Streptomycetaceae > Streptomyces > Streptomyces sp. NBC_01471. The sequence goes on along the minus strand of NZ_CP109450.1, from coordinate 5,822,313 downwards.
GTGAAGAGCCCGCCGAGCAGCGGCCCCAGGACGCTCGTCGCGCCGAAGACGGCACCGAACAGCCCCTGGTACTTGCCGCGTTCACGGGGCGGGACGATGTCGCCGACGATCGCCATCGACAGCACCATCAGGCCCCCGCCGCCGAGGCCCTGGAGCGCGCGGAAGCCGATGAGCTGCGGCATGTTCTGCGCGACACCGCAGAGGGCGGAGCCGACCAGGAAGATGACGATGGCCGTCTGGAAGAGCTTTTTGCGGCCGTACTGGTCGCCGAGCTTCCCCCAGAGCGGTGTGGCGGCGGTCGAGGCCAGCATGTACGCCGTGACCACCCAGGACAGATGCTCCATGCCCCCGAGGTCGCTGACGATCGTGGGGAGTGCGGTGGAGACGATCGTCTGGTCGAGGGCGGCGAGGAGCATTCCGAGCAGCAGGGCGCCGATCGCCACGAGGACGGACCGCTGGGGTTGCCCGTCGGCCGCCACCGGCGCCGCCGGGGGTGCCGGGGTTTCCTGAGCCATGCCTCCCATCCTGGTGCTGCGGCATGGACGCCGCGAGTTCAGCCGCCGGTTCAGCCACGAGCCGAAGGGGGCGGCCCCGGTGGGCCATGAGGCCGGCGATCCGCTGCGGGTCCGGCCGTACAACGCGGCCCCCGGATCCACCACCGGATCCGCCGAAGGACGGGGCGGGGACCGCGTACCCAGCAGAACCGGCCACCGCCGAGCGGGTGACGGGGCGGGGACCGGTGCCGCCTCGGGCCGGGGGGCACTGCCTCTGGCGCTCAGCACACTTTATTTTGTACCCTGACGAAACAAAGTGGTTCCGCCCGCACACCCTGACCGGCGGGCGGGACCACCTTGTCCCCGTCTCCGCGCCTCGGGCCGGAACAGAGGCCGGAACAGATTCGGAACAGATCACTCAAGGGCCGCGCCCGCGGTCTCCGGCGCCCAGGCCGCCGAGACGACCGCACCGAGCACGAGGAAGCCCGCGAGGATGGTCATCGAGGTGGCGAAGCCGAGGTGGTCGATGGAGAGCGGCAACAGGAACGTACCGATGGCGGAGCCCACCCGGCTGAGCCCGTTCAGCAGGCCGACGCCGGAGCCCCGGAGGGGGGTCGGGAACAGCTCGGGGGGATAGACCTGGTCGAGGTTGGAGGCCGCCGACATCACCAGGGTGAACACCAGGAAGAGCACGAAGAGCAGCAGCTTCGGCCCACCCGGCCAGAGCCCCATCGGACCGAGCGCGAGCGCCATCACGACGAACGAGCCGGTGACGAAGGCGCGTCGCGAGAAGCGGGCCACGCACCACAGACCGGCGACGCTCCCGAGGAAGAGGAAGCCGTTGAGCAGGCCGTCCACGGTGACGCTCTCGTCCATCGCGAACTTCGCGAGCACCACGGGCAGGAAGGTGTAGATGGCGAAGTACGGGATGACCTGGCAGTTGTAGTACAAGATCCCGAACGTGGTGGCGCGCCACTGCTCGTGGCTGAACAGGTCCCGGTAGGAGCCGGACGAGGAGGTCTCGGACTGCGGGGTGCTGCGGACCGATTCGAAGTCGACGTTCGGGCCGATGTACCGCGCGACGACGGCCCGCGCCTCCTCGATGCGGCCCTCAGATCTGGGCCACCGAGGCGACCGTGATGAGGGCGAAGTTCAGCGTGTAGAGCTTCTGCCGGCCGATGCGGTCGGCGAGCCAGCCGAGGGCGATGCTGCCGATGAGGGCGGACGCGCCGAGCATGCCCTGCCAGACGGCGCCCAGGCCCATCTGCGGGGCCATGAGGGTGAGGGCGATGCCGATGACGCCGAGCTGGTACCCGTCGGAGAAGTTGGCACCGAAGGTCAGCGCGGTGACCTTGAGGTGGAAGCGGTTGAGGGGCGCGTCGTCGAAGGAGTACGACGTGGCCGGGGCAGGAGGCGAGGCAGGAGCGGGGGGTGGTGAGGAGGTGCCGGTGTCTGCCATCGGGTCAGGTTGTCCCCTCGGTCACGGCTGCTCGGGGCGGCCCGCCCGCCGGCTGCGGCACACGGAGCCGACAGGCGTGCATGGATAGTTTCATGCAGCATCAATTCTGAATTGATACATGTCAAGAGGTCTGCACGCCTGTACGCCGGGGTGGCAAACTCCGCCGCACCTGCACGGATGAAGAGCCCTCACATCTTTTGTATCGTGGTGAAACAAAGAATCGCCACAGGACATACACGACAGGACATAGAGGATGGATGCCTTGAGCAACGAACGACTCGTGGGTGCGTGCAAGGCCGTGCTCCTCGACATGGACGGGACGCTGGTGAACTCCGACGCCGTCGTCGAGCGCATCTGGCACCGCTGGGCCGTCGCCCACGGCCTGGACCCGCACGAGGCACTCAAGGTGGTGCACGGCCGCCAGGGGTACGCGACGATGGCCATCCTGCTCCCGGGCCGCCCCGTGGAGGAGAACTACGCCGACAACCGCGCGATGCTCGCCCTGGAGACCGCCGACACCGAGGGCGTCGTCCCGATCCCCGGCGCACCGGCCTTCATGGCGTCCTTGACCGGCCTTCCGCACGCCCTGGTCACCTCGGCGGACGCGGCGCTCGCACGGGCCCGGATGACGGCCGCAGGTCTGCCCATGCCGGAGGTCCGGGTCACAGCGGAGAGCGTCGGCGCCAGCAAGCCGGACCCGGAGGGCTTCCTCAAGGGCGCGGCCGAGCTGGGCTTCGCCCCCGAGGACTGCATCGTCTTCGAGGACTCGGAGGCGGGGATCGCCGCGGGCCGGGCGGCCGGCATGCGCGTCGTGGGCGTGGGCCCGCGCGCCACCGCCCACCGGCCGACCGCACAGGTGCCCGACCTGACGCGGATCCGCGTCGAGCGGGCGGACGACGGCTCCCTGCTGGTCCACCTCACGGACTGACGGGCCACGCCGGGGCCGCGGGGCCGGGCCACCTCACCACTCACCGGCCGACCGGCGCGGGCCGCGCGGCTCACCGGCCGACCGGAGCGGACCCGGCGGGACGGACCGCGCCTGCGGGACCCCCCGCTCCCCCGCCCCTTCCACCCGTCCCACCGGGACCCGCCGGGACCTGCCGGGTCAGCCCGCGATGGCCTCGTACAGGCTGAATCCCGCGAGCACCAGCATCAGACCGGCGGCGATCTTCGTGATCAGCCTCAGCGGTACGTGCTTCATCAGCTTGCGGCCACCGAGGATGCCCAGACCGCCCACCGCCCAGAGCGCCAGCACCGCACCGATGCCCACCGAGACCGGGCTGTCGTAGCGGGCCGCCAGGTTCGCCGTCATGATCTGGGTCAGGTCACCGAACTCGGCGACGAGGATCAGCATGAAACCGGCCCCGGCCACCTTCCAGAAGGACTGGTCGGCGGGGGCCTTCACCTCTTCCTCCTCCTCGTCCTTCTTGAAGAGCAGCATCGCCGCCCCCGCGAGGAAGAGCGCGCCGACGATCGCCTGAAGCAGCCGGTGCGGAATCAGGGTCAGCACGCTGCCCGCGGCGATGGCGAGTGCGACATGGACGGCGAAGGCCGCCGCGACCCCCACGAAGACGTACGAGGCCCGGTAGCGGGTGCCCAGCATCAGACCGGCGAGAGCGGTCTTGTCGGGGAGTTCGGCGAGAAAGACCACGCCGAAGGTGATCGCCAGGATCGTGAAGCTGATCACGGATTGATTCCTCAATCGGTTCGGGCTGACCGCACCGGAGGACCTGACTCGGAGAGAAAAGGGGTCGCTTCGGCACGGCAGCGTCAACAGGACACTGCTGCCGAAGGTCTCGCTGGCGGGTCTCCAAGAAGATCCGCCTCCGGGCGCCGGCCGAACCGGGGTTCAGCAGTATGTCGACGTTCCGGCGAAGAGCTACTCCCCTTCTGCTCCGTACACGATACGGCACCGGCCCGGCGGCACGTCCGGCCCGCAGGCCACCGGCCCGGCCGGGCACCGGGGAGAGTGACCGGACCCACACCCGAGGCCCGGACCCGCGTCCGAGGCCCGGTCCCACACCCGAGGCCCGGTCCCGCGTCCGAGGCCCGGACGATCCCGGGCAGCAGGGCACCGGGCACAGCAGCCGGAGCTCCCCCGTCACAGCTCCATCAGCAGCCACACATCACGGACAAAAGCCCGATCGGGTGACCTAGCCGACCAAAAGTGCGACAACCGGCACCGGAACCACCGCACGCGGCCCCATCGCATGGATTTCACCAGCAGGGTCCAGCCGGACACGGACCTCCACCGGGGCCACGACCAGCGGAAGCACCCCGGGAGCGACACCGGGGGTGACCCGGCCGGGGGCCGCACACCCGAACCGTACGGCTGTGCGGGAAATCCGCCCAAGCGTCAAACATCGACAGCCCCCTTGATGTGACGTGCACATGTCGCCAGGCTGTTACCCGGCGCCCACCCCACGGAAATCCGGCGCCACCACGATGGCCGAGCCGGATCGGCAAAGCCCCTCCACCCCACAGGAGTTCGCATGTCAGGTGTCTCAGGTGTCTACGCGCGTCGCATCGCGGTACTCACCGCGACCGCGGGAATCACCCTCGCCGGTCTCGTCACCGCCCCCTCCGCCCAGGCCGCCATGCCCACCCCGGTGAGCGCGGCCACCGCACGGACCTACCTCAGCTCCCTCACCGTCGCCGCCGAAGGCTCGTCCAGCGGCTACAGCCGGGACAAGTTCCCGCACTGGATCACTCAGTCCGGCGCCTGCGACACCCGTGAGGTGGTGCTCAAGCGCGACGGGACGAACGTCGTCCAGAGCTCCACCTGCGCCGCCACCAGCGGCAGTTGGTACTCCGAGTACGACGGAGCGACCTGGACCGCGTCGTCCGACGTGGACATCGACCACATGGTCCCGCTCGCCGAGGCCTGGCGTTCGGGCGCCAGCAGCTGGACCACCGCACAGCGGCAGGCGTACGCCAACGACCTGACCCGGCCGCAGCTCATCGCGGTGACCGACAACGTCAACCAGTCCAAGGGCGACAAGGACCCGGCCAAGTGGCTGCCTTCGCGTGCCGCCTACAAGTGCACCTACGTCCGCGCCTGGGTGGAGGTGAAGCACTACTACAAGCTCACGGTCGACTCGGCGGAGAAGACGGCGCTCGACGGGGTGCTGAACGGCTGCTGAGCGACTGCTGAGCGGTTTCCGGCAGGAACCCGGCCATGCCCCTTCGTCGCCCCGTTCCGTACGGTACGGGGCGACGAAGGAGGACATCCATGGCCGGGCTGCGCCTGGGACCACTGCTGAGGTACGTCGACTGGGACCGAGGGGAGTCGGCGACCGTCTGGGTCGAGGCCGACCGGCCCTGCACGGTCGAGGTCCGGTGCCCGGACGGCGCGGGCGGTGAGTCCCGTACGTTCCAGATCGCCGGGCACCACTACGCGCTCGTCCCGGTGACCGGACTCTCACCGGGGACGGAGACGCCGTACGGGATACGGCTGGACGGCGAGCAGGTGTGGCCACCACCGGACTCGCGCTTCCCCCCGAGCACCATACGTACCCCCAACCCCGTTACGGGAGAGGGCAGTTCGGCGAGTGCTCCGGACGTACGGGTCTCCTTCGGGTCCTGCCGCTGGGCCGCCCCGGCCCATGACGAGGCCGACCCGGTGGGCCCCGACGCGCTGGACACACTCGCCGCCTCACTGGCCGCGGGACCGCCGGGCGATCGGCCCGACGTGCTGCTCCTGCTGGGCGACCAGGTGTACGCGGACGAAGTGTCGGCGGACACCCGGGACTGGCTGGCCGCCCGCCGCGATCTGCGCGAGGCGCCGGGCGCGGAGGTCGCGGACTACGAGGAGTACACCCGCCTCTACTACGAATCGTGGCTCGACCCGGAGGTGCGCTGGCTGCTCTCCACCGTCCCCAGTTGTATGGTCTTCGACGATCACGATGTCATCGACGACTGGAACACCAGCGCCGCCTGGCAGCAGGAGATCCGCGCCACGGACTGGTGGCAGGAGCGCATTCTCAGCGGGCTGATGTCGTACTGGGTCCACCAGCACCTCGGCAACCTCTCCCCCGCCGAGCTGGCGGACGACGAGCTGTACGCGACGGTGCGCGCGGCGCCGGACGGCACCGAAGCGCTGCGGAAGTTCGCCGCGGCGGCCGATGCCGACCACGCCTTCACCCGCTGGAGTTACCGCCGCGACTTCGGCCGTACCCGGCTGCTGATGGTCGACTCACGCGCCGCCCGCGTCCTGGACGAACAGCATCGCGCCATGCTCGACCCCGAGGAAACACAGTGGCTGCGCGATCAGCTGCTGGACGGCCCGGGGAGCTACGACCACCTCCTGATCGGGACGTCGCTCCCCTGGCTGCTGCCACCGCTGATCCATGACGCGGAGAGCTGGGACGCGGCGCTCTGCGCCGGAGTGCGCGGCGCACGCTGGGCGCGGTTCGGCGAGAAGCTGCGCAGGGCGGCGGATCTGGAGCACTGGGCCGCTTTCCCCGACTCCTTCGGGGAGCTGACCCGGCTGATCGCCGACGCGGGCACCGGCGAAGGGGCACCCGCGACGATCTGTGTGCTGTCGGGCGATGTCCACCATGCGTACGTCGCCGAGCCGCACTGGCCGCGGGGCGCGGCGCGGTCACCGCTCCCGGCGGGGCAGCCGCAGCCCTCGGTCCCGGACTCGCTGGTGCTCCAGCTGACCTGCTCCCCCGTGCACAACAGCGTTCCCGCGTACGTCCGTTTCGGTTTCCGGTTCGGCTGGAGCCGCGCGGGCCGGGCGCTCGGCCGGGCCCTGCGCAGGCACGGGCGGCTGGAGGACCCGCCGGTCGGCTGGCGCAGGGACGGCGGCGGGCCGTGGTTCGGCAACCAGCTGATGACCCTCGATCTGCGGGGCCGCGCCTCCCGGCTGCGGCTGATACAGGCGCGGCGCGACGGAGCGGGCGACCGGCTGGAGACCGTACTGGACCGGGAGTTGACCCGGAACTGACGTCCGGCGTTCCGCTGACCGGCACTGACCGCGAGCGGGCGGTCGGCCGATGAGGTGCGGCGGGAGAACCGGCCAGGAGGAGCAGGGGCGAGGAGAGGAAAAGGGACGAGCAGGGAGGAGAAGAGCCGGGCGGGGACCGGTAATCCTGACCGAATGTTGAACTTGCAAGTTCTAGTCAGGCATACCTAATCTAAGGCTGCTCCGGTCACCCCACCGAAGGAGTCCCACCGTCATGCCTTCAGCGATATCCCCGGCAGTGTCCTCACTCGGCCGGCGGGCCGACCTGGCACGCCCGTACGTCCTGGCTCTCTTCCGCGCCGTGGTCGGCCTGCTCTTCGCCTGCCACGGCGCGGCATCCCTCTTCGGCGTGCTCGGCGGCGCGTCGGGCGGCGGCACGGTGTCGGCGGGCAGTTGGCCCGACGGGTACGCGGCCGTCATCGAACTCGTCGGCGGCGTACTGGTACTGACCGGGCTGCTGACGCGCCCGGCCGCGTTCATCGCCTCGGGCTCGATGGCCTTCGCGTACTTCCATGTGCACCAGCCCAACGCCCTGTGGCCGATCCAGAACGGCGGTGAGCCCTCGGTGATGTTCTGCTGGGCCTTCCTGCTCCTCGTGTTCACCGGTCCGGGCGCGCTGGCACTGGACTCCCTGCTCGTGACCCGCCGGCGCGCCACCGAGCCGGCCCCGGTGGCGGCCTGACGGGCACGGCAGGCCCCGCCCGGTGTCCTACGCGGCGGGGCCTGCCAGCGGTCCGAACGGCACCGTGAAGCATGCGACGGGGTCTGCCGCGCCACCCCGCGCCCCGTAGATCACGACCGATCCGGCGCCGCCGGGCCGGAAGTTCCACGCGTGCCGCGCGGTCACTGTGGCCGCACCCTGGGCGTCCGTGGTGAAATCCAGCCGCACCTCGTCGCCGGGGCCCGGCGTCCGGCCGTCCGCGTCGCGCAGATAGCGCGGGCCCGCCGCGCCGGGGGTGCTGCCGCAGGGCCTGGTGTGCACCCGCATCCCGAACGGGTGCCCGGACTTCAGCCCGGCCAGCCGCGCCGTCACACGGGTGCCCGAGGGGCTCGTGGACTGCTCGACCTCGATCCCGGCAGCCGCGGGCACCAGCGTCAGGTCGTACGTCACCGCGGACGACGTGATGAACGCGGTGGGCGGCGCGAACCGCGCGTGGACGCGCTGCCAGTACACGCCCGCGGGCGCGTCGGCGACCTTGGTGTTCCCCGGAGACGCGCTTCCCGCGGGCGCCGCCCCGCCGCCTGTGAGCATCGCCAGTGCCGCCGCTCCGGCCAGTACCCCTGCCACGACCATCGTCCGCTCCTCGTGCTCGTTCGTTCGTCCGCCGCTGCTGCTCCGCGGCTGTACAGCTGTACAGCTGTACAGCTGTACGGCCCCAGCCTGGGTGCAGCGCGGCCAAACCCCCGCACGGGAGCAGTCATACGGGTGAACGGGATCTTTCGAACATCACCGGCCCCGGCGGGTAGCTGCGGAACCTCGCCGCGTACGCTGTATGGCTGTACAGCCGCACCTGCCGCTCCCCTGCGACGCCGCGGCGCCTTCACGAACGGGGAGTCCGGTGTTCGAGAGTGTGCGGTCGTTGACCGACAGTCCATGGATCTATGCCGTGGTAGCGCTCTCCGTCGTCCTCGACGTCTTCGTGCCGCTGCTCCCCAGCGGGGTCCTGGTGATCACGGCGGCCACGGGCGCCGCCGCCGGTTCGACCACGGTGGCCGGTGAAGTCCCGCACAATGTCCCGGACCTGCTGATCCTCACCGCGTGCGCCGCGGTCGCCTCGGTCGTCGGCGACCTGGTCGCGTACCGGCTGGCCTGGCGGGGAGGCGAACGGCTCGACCGGGCCATCGCACGCTCCAGACGTCTCACCAGCGCGCAGGAACGCCTCGGCATGGCGCTGGCGCGGGGCGGCGGGCTGCTCGTGGTGATAGCGCGCTTCGCACCGGCCGGCCGCTCGGTCGTCTCGCTGGGCGCGGGCGCCGCACACCGCAGGGCGAAGGAGTTCCTGCCCTGGTCCGCTTTGGCAGGCGTGGCCTGGGCGGGCTACAGCGTGGGGCTCGGGTACTTCGGCGGCCAGTGGCTGGGCACGAGCTGGCTGGGCACAGCGGTCTCGCTCTTCGCCCTGTTCGGCGCGGGCACGGTGGCCGCACTGCTGATACGGCGCCCCGAGCCGGTGCCCGCGCCGGCCTCGTAACCCCTGCGGGCGCGCACCGGCCTCGTCATGCCGGTCCGGCTCCGGCTCAGCTCTCGTCATAACGGACCGGCTCCGGGCCGGCCCGCGAGCGGGGCCTCGCTCCCCTACGCCTGCGCGGCCCCCTTCGGTGTTCCTGACCCGCCCCCTCGTACCTCCAGGTCGGCGAGGAGTGTCTGCGTCGCACGGGCGATCTCGTCGACGGCCCGGTCGAACACCGCGCGGTTGTGCGCGGCGGGGGCCCGGAAGCCGGAGACCTTCCGTACGTACTGAAGCGCTGCGGCCCTGATGTCCTCCTCGGTCGCTTCCCCGGGGAGGACGGGCGGACGGAGGGTCTTGATACTGCGGCACATACTCCCAGTCTGACGCGGTCCGGCCGTCTCCGGCAGGAATCGGGCGAGCCGGCTGCTCGATGTGGCCCGGGACCGGGCGGGCCGGGGCTGTCAGGCGGTCCCGGGCTCCCGTTTCGCGGTGATGCGCGGGATCTCGTAACTCCCGTCCAGGACGGTCTGCTCCGGTGTGTAGAGACGGAGCATCGGCCGGAAGTCGCCCTCCGGTGCGGGCAGCCAGTTGGCTGCCTCAGCCGGGTCGGTGGGGCGGTCCTTCTGGATGTGCAGCGTCAGCGAACCGTCGTCGCCGTACACCAGACCGGGCGTGCGGTCACCGATCGAGTAGCGGTCCTCGGGGTTGGCCACGAGGTAGTAGTCCGGTGAGTCGTACATGGTCACGGACCAGAACGACAGCACGGGCGGCGGGCTGTCGAAGCGCAGGGTGTACTTCCTGGAGCCGTTGAGCCAGTGGCCGTCCGCGTCCTCGAAGGTGTGTGCGTACACCGCTTCGTAGCCGTGGTTGCCCCACAGACCGACCCGCGCGGCCACCGCCCTGGTCAGATACGACGCCGTCCGGTCCGCGATGCGCCACTCCGGGGAGTCGTGCGTCCCCACCCCGAACCAGTCCAGGTTGTAGTCGAAGAGGTGCGGGTTCATCTCCCAGGCACCGGGTGCCCGGGCGCCGTCCACCCCCGTCCGGCTCGCCTTCTCGACCCGTGCCGCCCCGCGCTTCAGCCCTTCGGTGAGCGCGTGTACGAGCTCCGGGGCCGCGTGGTGGAGGTACGGCGACGGGCCCTCCTCCAGGAGTTGCAGCGGCTGGAACCGGTCCTGGTAGGCGCAGTCGTCCGCCGACGGCGGGAAGGCCGCCATCCAGACCCGCAGCTTCTCGAAGAAGTGCAGCGGTTCCGGCACGTCGGGGTCAGGGGCGGGCAGCCAGGTGTGGTGCATGAATTCTTCGAGGACCTTGAGTGTGAGCCGCTGCTGCAGCCCGTGCACCCGCGGCAGGTCGGCCGGGCCCTCGCAGGCGAAGCGTCCGGCGATCGAGACGACCGTGGTCGGCGCGTCGATCACCCCGGTCAGCCCCTCGGGGGTTTCACCGGCCCAGCCGGGCGGCACGATCAGCCACTTGGTCTCACCCGTACCGGTCGCCCGGCGGCCGACGTAGGCGAAGTTGTTGCTCCACGCGTCGATGAACTGCAGTACGTAGTACGCGCCGAGGGTGTCCGGTACGTGCAGCAGCAGCGGGCCGCCGGAGAGGTCGAGCTGCGCGATCGAGTACACCGTGTCGTTGTTCACGGACACGAAGCGCGCGTCGGGGGTGGCGAGCCGTGAGGAGTGCGCGAACTCGTTGAAGGAGGCGGACGGCAGCGAACCGAACCCTTCGTGGAGTGCGGTCTGGACCATCGACAGGTCGAAGACCAGCGGGTATCCGTACACGTACGCCTCGGCTGCCAGCTCCGTGAGATCGGAGGGGACGGGGGGCACGGAAGGGCTGGGAGGGCCGGGAGAAGCGGAACCGGCGGAAGGGGCGGGTGTGAAGCCGGTGGGTGCGGAGCCGGAGGGTGTCGATCCGGTGGGTGCGGAGCCGGCCTCGGAGGGGGGTGTGCCGGAGCGGTCGGCGTCGTCGGTGTGGTCGGTCACTTCGGACTCCTCTCGGCCGCGCACAGACGCGCGGGAGCACGGAGGCGGCGGCGGGAATCCTCGGATTCCCGCGTCCGCCACAGTCCGGTGAGGTGTTCCGGCCCTGAGCCGACACGGCCTGGTGGACCTGATGCCGCTGCCCTCCCGGTGACAGCTCCGAGCCTCCGCGAGCGCCCGCCGGGCAACCACCGGAGCGCGGCCGTCCGGGTGAACCCGAGGCGGATCGGCCGCGGTCCGGTGCGGCCCCCTCCAGGTCCGGCCTGTTGACAGTCCGGCCTGTTCCGGGCCCCCTTCCACAGTCCGGCCTGTTCCAGGGGCGGCCTGTTCCAGGGGCGGCCTGTTCCACGGTCCGGTCTCCTCCCCGGGCCCGGCCTCCGCTACGGTTCCGCCGGGACGCGGGGCCGCCTCCTGCCCAGCAGATCGGCCAGGCCCTGCCGGGTCCCCGCGATGACGACCCGGTCCTCGGTGCGCAGGACGTAGCTCTGCGGCAGGTTCCAGACCAGTTCGGCCTTGCGGTCGTCGCCGTGCGAGGAGCGGGGCGCGGACAGATCGGCGCGGCGCTCGTCCGGGTCCGCGAGATCGAGGGCGAGGATCCGCCACGCGCCCTCCCTGAACACCTCGCCGAGGGTGCGCCCCTCCAGCAGGGGATGGCCCGCGACATCCACCGCGGCGAAGAGGAGCACCCGGCGCTCGACCGGCATGGCGCCGAGGATCTGGCGGCCCATCATCGCCGCGGCGAAGGCGGGCGCGGCCAGCGTGGACACGCTCCGGCTCCGGGTGACCGCCTGCGGGTGGGCCGCTCGCAGCGTACGGAAGACGGCGGAGGCGAACGCGTCGTCGAAGAGCCGCATCGCCACCCGGAGGTCGGGCTTCACCGTGCGGGCGTAGAGGGCCGCCTCCAGGTTGGTGACGTCGGCGCTGGTGAGCGCGAGCAGCGCGCGGGCCCGCTGGATCTTCGCGGCCTCAAGCACGCCCTCGGTGGTCACGTCGCCGATCACGATCGGCACCCGCAGCCGCCGCGCCAGGGCGATCCCGCGCGCATCCGGGTCGGCCTCGACGCACACCACGGGGATGTCCAGCTCGCGCAGCCGGGCCAGTACCCGTGCGCCGATCTTGCCCAGCCCGAGCAGGACGACGTGCCCGGAGAGCCCGCGCGGCGGACGGCGCAGTGTGGCGGCGGTGCGGAACGTACCGAGCCCTTCGAGCACCGCGGCGACCAGCACGGGCAGCAGCAACAGCCCGGTCAGCCCGGACAGCATCTGGATCACCTGGCGGGCGGCGGGCTCGCCGATCGCGGGATCGCCGATCGCGAAGAGGTCGAGGATCGTCAGGTACGCGGCGTGGACCGGCGGCTCGTTCGTGGTCAGCCAGGAGGCGACGGCCAGACCGAGCACCGAGGCGAAGATCCCGAAGAGGGACCAGCGCAACCGCCGCGAGAAGATCTGCCCGAGCGGGGCTCCGCGACCGGCCAGCCGGCCCGGGGAGAGGTCGGGGCCCCGGTAGGAGACCGCCTCCAGGACGACCGTTCCCCGCCCGGTCGCCGCCCGGACGGACTCGTCGTCGGGGAGGAGCTGCGGTCCCTCGTCACCGCAGCTGTCCGAACCGTCGGCTCCCGCCGGGTCGCCGGCGGTCGACGAGAGCAGAGCCAGGGTGCACAGCCCGGGGTCGGTGGCCGGTCCGTACCGGACGGCGGGCGGCCGCTCCACGGCGCGCAGCAGCAGTCCGTCGGCCTGGATCACCTTGCTCGTACCGGCCACGGCGGTCGCGGCGAGGGAGGGGGCCGCGGTGTCGGCGTCCGACAGCACGGTCGTGGAGGCGTCCACCTCGTCCCGGTCCATGTCCGGCGCGCTGACGGCGGCCGCCTGGTCGAGCAACTCCTCCAGATGCTGGCCGAGCTTGCGGTTGTAGAGCCGGATCACCAGCCGCAGCCGGGGGTTGAGCCGGCGGGCGGCGAGCGCGGCTCTGATGTTCGCCTCGTCGTCCTGGTGGACGAGCGCCAGCGCGGACGCCTCTTCCACTCCGGCGCGCAGCAGCACCTCGTCGTTCAGGCACGACACTTCGAGCAGCCGGTCGGCCACCGGCTCACGGTCGCCGGACGACGGACCCGCGACGACGCGCGACATCCGGCCGAAGAGCGCGGAGGCCCGCCCGACCGGGGTGAGCTGGGTGTGCGCCGGGACGCCCGGCGCACCGGCGGGCGGTACGACGAGGGTCACCGTCTCCCGGTACACACCGCGCAGTTCGGCGGCGAGCCGGTGCGCCAGACCGTCGTCACCACAGACGATCATGTGGCCCTCGGGAGTGCTCTGTTGGGTCTGATGCGGGAGTGAGTACACGTCAACAGAGACTGCCTCATGAGGGTGTTCGGTTTCACACGCGGGTACGGGAGAGATTCGAGGCGTCCGCCGGGGTCGCCCAGCCGTGCGAGCGCGATCTGCCCGTACGCGGCCTGCCCGGCTTCCACAACGGCGCAGTGGCCCCGATGCTTCGCATGGGAAACCATTGCATAGCCCAAACATCTAGGGTGGACACGGATCGAGGCCACGAGCCGTCCGATCCATGGCCACCAGCGGTCGGACCCGACCGGATACGGGTACGGGTACGGGTACGGCCTCACTGTCGGTCCTGCCGTTCGCGGTGATGGCCGTGGTCGCGGGGGTGGACATCGCAGGGGGTTCGGGAATCGGATTCCTGCCGCTGATCTCGCTCGGACCGGCGTTCGCGGGCCTGATCGGCGGCTGGCGGCGCACAGCGGCCATCGGACTGCTGGCCCTCGTGCTCTGCTACTCGCTCGCCTGGCACGACGGGGCGTTCCACGCCAGGCGCGGATACACCGCGATGTCGTCGGTGGCCGGGGTGACCATCGCCGGGATCGCGGCCACGGTCATACGCAGGCGCCGCGAGGCGGAGCTGGCCGGCGTGCGCTCCATCACCGAGGCCTCGGCGTCCACGGGACCGAGGACCGCAGCCCTTCCGGGTCGCCTTCGGCCCCGGCGACCAGCTGCTCCTCTATACCGACGGGGTGACCGAGGCCCGGGACCGCGACGGCACCTTCTACCCCCTTGGGGAGCGGCGCCAGCTGCTGAGGGACGATGATCCCGAGCACGCGCTGGAGTGCCTGCGCAGGGACCTGGTGCGGCACACGGCGGGCCCCCTCCAGGACGACGCGGCCATGCTGCTGCTCCGTTACCGGGACGACGGCGCCGTCAGCAGGACCTGGGACACGGCACGGTAGCGGGCCCGGGAACGGACGCGCCCACGCGGTAGCGGACAGCGGACAGACGCGGCACCAGGCAGCAGACGTGAGGCCGGCAGACGTGACGGAACACTGCCCTGACCTGCCTTTACTGCATCATGGTTGCAATTGCGATGTGTTTGCAATTGGCTGTCTACGGCTTATCGAACCGGAAGGCAGCACCCATGAGCACCACGTCCACCGCACCACCCGCGCCCCTCACGCGACGCCGGCGTCTGCGGATGTCGATGACGCGCCAGGAGTGGACCAGGCTGGGCGGCATGGGCGCCTTCATCCTTGCACTGCACGTCGTCGGGTGGCTCACGCTGGTGACGATCGTGGCTCCCGAGCACTACAGCCTCGGTACGAAGTCGTTCGGCATCGGGATCGGCGTCACCGCGTACACCCTGGGCATGCGGCACGCCTTCGACGCGGATCACATCGCGGCGATCGACAACACCACCCGCAAGCTGATGAACGAGAAGCAGCGCCCCTTGTCAGTGGGCTTCTGGTTCTCGCTCGGGCACTCCAGCATCGTGTTCGCCCTGGCGTTCCTGCTGTCCCTGGGCGTGAAGGCCATCGCGGGCCCGGTGCGCGACGACAACTCCCAGCTGCACAACGTCACCGGCCTGATCGGCACGACCGTCTCCGGGTTCTTCCTCTATCTGATCGCCGGCATCAACGTCCTCATCCTGGTGGGGATCTGGAAGGTCTTCCGGAAGATGCGCTCGGGCGACTTCGACGAGGCCGCCCTGGAGGAGCACCTGAACAACCGGGGCCTGATGAACCGGCTCCTGGGCCGCCTGATGAAGTCGATCACCAAGCCCTGGCAGATGTATCCGCTCGGGCTGCTCTTCGGCCTCGGCTTCGACACCGCGACGGAGATCGCCCTGCTCGTCCTCGCGGGCTCCGGCGCCGCGTCGGGCCTGCCCTGGTACGCGATCCTCTGCCTGCCGGTGCTGTTCGCAGCCGGTATGTGCCTGCTGGACACCATCGACGGCTCGTTCATGAACTTCGCGTACGGCTGGGCGTTCTCGAAGCCGGTCCGCAAGGTCTACTACAACCTCACGATCACCGGTCTCTCGGTGGCGGTGGCGTTCATCATCGGAACGGTCGAGCTGCTCGGCCTGCTCACCGAGAAGCTCGGCCTGCACGGCGCCTTCTGGGACTGGGTCGGCGGTCTGGATCTGAACATCGTCGGGTTCGTGATCGTCGGGCTGTTCTTCGTGACCTGGCTGGTGGCCATG
Source organism: Streptomyces sp. NBC_01471 (assembly GCF_041438865.1). Taxonomy (NCBI): domain Bacteria; kingdom Bacillati; phylum Actinomycetota; class Actinomycetes; order Kitasatosporales; family Streptomycetaceae; genus Streptomyces; species Streptomyces sp. NBC_01471. The sequence goes on along the minus strand of NZ_CP109450.1, from coordinate 5,806,753 downwards.
GCGATCTGGAAGTTCGGCCGTATCGAGGAGAAATGGACAGCGGGACTCAGCCCGGCGGGCCCGGGCCCGAACCCCCTCTCCAACGCAGGCTCCCACCCGGACCGGATGGGCCGAACGGACCGAACGGACCGGCTGGACCAGGACGGCGAGTAGCACCGCCGGCCGGTTTGGTGGGTGGAGCGGCCTGCGCGGCTTCGGCTCAGAGCGACCGGCCAGGCCAACAGGGCGCGCGCCTTGCGTACGGCACGTCCGCGAGGCTCGGTCGCCGACGGCTCCTGACTTCTCCGGGCCGGAAGCAGGGCTGTCCCGAGCAGCTCCCTGTCTCGGAGTCTGCTGGCATGATCGGGGTGTGATCGGTGAACCTGTCCGGCCTGGAGCCAGGAAGTATGTCCTGTTCGATGTCGATGGCACGTTGATCGATGCGGTGGACAACCAGCGCCGGGTCTGGCGCGTATGGGCGGAGCGGTACGGGCTGGACTGTCCTGTCCGGACTGCGTGCCGGGATGACGGTGTGGGGAGTCAACACTCCCGTCGCGGTGGACGGCGTCCACCGTCACTTCGGGAGCCTGCGCGAAGCGGTCCGCGACATTCTCGCCTTCACGGAAGGGAATGCCGAAGGCCCCCGACCATGATCGGTCGGGGGCCTTCGTACGGGTGGGCGCGGACGGTTTCGAACCGCCGACATCCGCTTTGTAAGAGCGGCGCTCTACCCCTGAGCTACGCACCCGTGGATGAAGCAACAGGGTACATGGCCCTGGGCCCCCGCTCGTAAATCTGTTGCAGGGGGCAAGGAACGCTCCGGGGCACACGCCCCGGCGCGCCGCGCCGCCCGGTACGCCCGGGGGTTATCCCCACCCCCGGTCCGGTGGGCCGCTGGATCGTGTGGGGGTGGGGGCGCTCCGTACCGTTGGGGCTCTTCGGCAGGTTCGGTTCGATCTGGGGGAATGATCTACGTGGCACTCCGTACTCGTACGCTTGTCGCGGCCGGGGGGGCCGTTCTTGTTTCCGTCGCGCTCACCGGGTGCGGCTCGGATCCGTCGGACGCACCCGCCGAGCACAAGGCGTTCGCGCTGAGCGGGAAGACGCTGACCATCCGCACCGACGACTCCGCCGTCGAGCTGGTGCCCGCCGATGTGAAGTCCGTGGAGGTCACCCGGCACGTCGACGGATGGGTCTTCATGGGCAGCGGGCCCCATGCCTCCTGGTCGATGGAGAACGACACGCTCAGCCTGAAAGTGAAGTGCAGCGCCGTCATCAGCAGCTGTGCGGCGCGGCACCAGATCAAGGTGCCGCGCGGGGTGGCCGTGGTCCTGAAGGACGACAACGGGTCCGTGACCGCCACCGGATTCGACACCCCGCTGAAGCTCCGCTCGGACAACGGCAAGGTCACCGTCCGGGACTCCAGCGGAGCCCTGGACCTGAACAGCGACAACGGGACCATCGACGCCGACGGCATCTCGTCCAGGCAGATCACCGCGGACTCCAGCAACGGCGAGGTACGGCTGTCGCTCACCGCGGCTCCCGACCGGGTGGAGACCGACAGCAACAACGGGTCGATCGAGATCGCGCTGCCCCAGAAACCGGGGCTCGCGTACAAGGTCCGGACCCGGACCAACAATGGCAGTACCAAGGTCGGCGTGCCGACGGACGACGCCAGTCGCCACACGGTGACCGCGCACAGCGACAACGGAAGGATCACTGTTCGAAGCGCGAACTGACCGGCCCGTGTGTTCGTCCCTACCTGGTGGGAGAATGGCCAGGGCAGGGTGGACCAGCACGGGAGAGGGATGTGACGGCAAGACACGGGCAGCCGTATGCGCGATCGAGTGCCGTCCGGGATGTCCTGACGCTCATGGTCCTCCCGGTGCCGTTGCTGGCCGGTCTGGCCGGTTCCTTCGCAGGTGGGGGCACGCGGCGTTGGTTCGGCGGGCGCGGTGAGAGCCAGCGGGCCGACGCGCAGGCCGCGAAGGATGCCGCGGCCGCCGCCTTCTACGACCTCGACACCGCTCAGCGCGATCTGCGGATCTCCATCGAGACCATCTCCGCGGTGGACAACTCGCCGGAGGCCCGCAAGGCCCTCTCCGATTTCGCCTCGCTGGGGCAGCGGATCGACGAGGTCAGCTCCTCGTACATCACCGCGGTCGACGCCCATGACCTGGACCGGGACGGTCTGGAGGGCTCCGCCCTGTCCCAGGCGCGTACGGAGCTGACCCGGGCCAAGGACGATCTTGTACGAGTGAAGGGCGAGCTCGACCGGTTCGGGCAGGGGCTGGGGCCGCTGCTCGGCAAGGCCGAGACCCAGCTCGCCCGGCTCGCGCCCGCCGTGGAGCGCGCGCGACAGGCGCTCCTCTCCGCGAGCAATGCTCTCGACGCGGTAAGGGAATCCGGGCTGAAGGCCGACGACCTGGCCACCCGTCTCGCGCAGCTCGGGCCCGAGCTGACCAAGCTCAACCAGGGCGCCGGTCAGCACGGCGTGCAGGGCACCCTGGACCGCGCGGAACAGGTGATGCGTGACGCCGAAGCCGTACGGGCGGAGGCCGCCCGGCTGCCGGAGCGCGCCTCCGAGATCGACCGGCGCCTGGTGTCGCTGCGTACCCGCGCCCAGGCGCTCACCACCCGGGCGGGGACGGTCGCCCCGGTCCTCAGCGAGCTGCGGCGCCGCTTCACCGCGCCCTGCTGGCAGGATCTCCAGCATGTGCCCGAGCAGGCCGCCGTGTCCGTGCGGCAGGCGGAGGAGAAGCTCAAGGAGGCGACCAGGGCGCGCGAGGAGCAGCGCTGGCCGGACGCCACCTCCCTGCTCACAACGGTCAGGACGCTGCTCAACAACACCGACGAGGCGGTCTCCGCGGCCGGTGCGCGACTCGACCGGCTCAACGCCGTGGCGAAGGATCCGCAGCAGGAGATCGAGCGGACCAGGTTCGCGATCCGGGACGCCCAGCGGCTGGCGATGGCGGGCCGGAACACACCGGACCCCCGGCACGCCCGCCCGCTCGACCAGGCGGTGGAACGGCTGGACCGGGCGATCGCGGGGCTGGAGGGCCGGCACCCCGACTACTGGCACTTCCTCACCGAGACCGAGGAGGTACGGAAGACCGCCACGCACGTGGTCGAGCAGATCCGCGAGGAGCGCGGAGCCGGGCATTGAGCCGGGCATTGAGCTGGACATGGGGCCGGGCATCGATGGGCCGGGGCGTTGAGCCGGGCATCGCACGGGCCGTTGAGCCGGGTCGCCGCGGCTTGAACCGGGTCGAGCCGGGTTGATACGAGTGGTGTCGGGCGGCTCACGGGCCGGTGGACGGACGTGCCGGGGTGATCAGATCACGTCCGGACGGGCTCATTCCGGCCCGGGCGCCCTCGCCGGCCCCGGCCCGGACGGTCCTCCACGGCAACGAGCCACCCCTGTTCCCGCGTACCGACCCCCGAACCACAACCACCCCCGGGCAACCGAATCACCCGAGCACAGGAAGAGAACAGCATGGACCGCACGGACTTCACCGCGAGTCTCCGGAACGAGCGGCTGGTCGCCATCGTCCGCGGCTCGGACCCCGAGGCGTCCTTCAGGTCGGTGATGACGCTCGTCGAGAGCGGGATACCCCTGGTCGAGGTGTCGCTCAGCGGCACGGACGCGCTCGGGGTCATACGCCGGGCGCGGGCCGCGCTCGGGGACGGCGCGTGGCTGGGCGCGGGCACCGTGCTCACCGCCGACGACGCACGGCGGGCCGCCGACGCCGGGGCCGGTTTCATCGTGACGCCGGGGCTCGGTGCGAGTGTGGACGAGTCCGTACGGCTGGGGCTCCCCGTACTCTCCGGAGTCGTCACCCCCACCGAGGTCATCGCCGGTGTCGCGGCCGGCGCCGCCGCGCTGAAGCTCTTCCCGGCCTCGGTGGGCGGGCCCTCCTATCTGAAGGCGCTGCGGGCCCCCTTCCCGGACGTTCCTTTCGTACCGGTGGGCGGGGTGGACGCGACCGCCGCCGCCGAGTATCTGGCGCTGGGTGCGGTCGCCGTGGGAGTCGGTTCGCCGCTGATCGGGGACGCTGCGGACGGCGGGGGCCAGGACGCCCTGCGGCAGCGGGCCGCCGCGTTCCTGAACGTCGTGGAGACGGCGCGGGCCGCCGGGGCAGCGGCCACGGCGGTCCGGTCATGAGCGTCTTCACCTTCGGCGAGACGATGGTCGCGCTGCGCGGCGACGGGCAGTTGAAACTGGGCGGCACGATGACCGTCTCGGTCGCCGGCGCCGAGTCGAACGTGGCCATCGGTCTGGCCCGGCTGGGGCACCCGGTGCACTGGGCGGGCGCGGTCGGCGCCGACGAGGCCGGTGAGCTGGTGCTGCGGACGCTGCGTGCCGAGGGGGTCGGCGTCACCGGCTCCACGTGTGACGACGGCGCGCCCACCGGGCTGCTCCTCTTCGAACCACGGCTGCCCGGCGTGACCCGGGTGCACTACTACCGTGCGGGATCGGCCGGTTCGAGGGTCGCGGCCGACGATGTCGAGCGGGCGTTCACCTCTTTCCTGACAGCCGGGGCGGGCGCAGCGAGTGACGCGCCCCGCGTGCTGCATCTGACCGGCATCACCCCCGCCCTCTCCCCCACGGCCCGGTCGGCCGCCGAACGGGCCATGGAACTGGCAGCCGACACCGACGTGTTGATCAGCCTCGACGTCAACTTCCGCTCCCGGCTGTGGAGTACGGAGGAGGCCTCGGCGGTGATGCGGGACTGGGCGCCGCGCGCCGACGTACTGATCGCGTCCGACGACGAGCTGCCGCTCTGTCTGCCCGAGGGCTCGCCGGAAGACCCCGCCCTGCGGGCGGAAGCGCTGCTGGAGGCCGGGGCGGGCGAGGTCGTGGTCAAGCTCGGCGCGGCGGGCGCCACGGCGTACACCTTGCAGGGGGAACTGCACACCCCGGCCCGTACGGTGCCGGCCGTGGATCCGGTCGGTGCGGGCGACGCGTTCGTCGCCGGGTATCTCTCGGCGCTGCTCGACGGCTCGGACACGGCGGGACGGCTGGACCGGGCGGTGACCACGGGAGCGTTCGCGGTGGCCGCGACCGGTGACTGGGAGGGCGCCCCGACCCGCGCCGAGCTGGGCCTCCTCGGAGCGACGCCGGGCACAGTGGTGCGCTGAAGTGGTGTGCAGCGGGGCCCCGCACCTCTAATCTTGGCCCCATGCCCCGTTACGAGTACCGCTGCCGCTCCTGCGGCGACACATTCGAGATCAGCCGTCCGATGGCCGAGTCCTCGGCGCCCGCCACCTGCCCCGAGGGCCATGAGGACACGGTCAAACTGCTGTCCGCGGTTGCCGTCGGGGGGTCCGCTGCCGGGGCTCCGTCCGGCGGGGGCGGCGGGGGCGGGTGCTGCGGCGGAGGCTGCTGCGGCTAGGCCCCGCTGCCCCCGGCGCTCAGCGCCCCTGCGGCCGGCCCCGTGCGGCGCGGGTGAACTCCCGCAGGATCTCCTCGCCCGCCGCGACCCCGCGTCCCGCCGTCACCGCGACATGCGGCGCGCTCCAGCCCGCTTCCGCCAGTTCGCCGTGCGCGGGGCGCCAGCCCCGGTCGGCGGCCAGCAGCAGGTCCGCGTCCAGCAGGGAATCGCCTGCGGCCAGGGTGAGTTCGGCGCCGGTGCGGCGCGCCACCTCACGCACCGCCGCGCTCTTGGTGAGCGGCTCGGGCACCGCGTAGAGCTTGCGGCCCTGGAGCGAGACCGTCCAGCCGCGCGCTCCGGCCCAGGCGGACAGCTCCTGCACCCAGCCGTCGGGCAGCAGGGCCCGTTCGACGACCAGATAGGCGAAGAGGTCCTCGGCCACCCGCTCCTTGAGCAGCCAGGCCGGGTCGGCGGCAGCCACCAGATGGGCGCGCACCTCGGCCAGCGGGGCGCACTCGGCGGCCAGCCGCCGGGCCACATCGGACTGCCAGCCCGGGTCGGACACCCCGTCGACCAGCAGGTGACCGCCGTTGGCGCAGATCGCGAACCTCGGCGGCGGACAGGGCAGCCGGATCCGGTGGTACTGCTCCCTCGTCCTGGTGGTCGTCGGTACGAAAAGGGTCTCCCCCGCGAGCGCGCCGAGCAGCCCGGCGGCGGTCTCGGTGACGTACGAGAGCGGTCTGCTCTCGTACACCTCGACGCACAGCAGCCTCGGCGCTTCGGCGTCCGGCATGCTCAGGTCGAGCGCGGGCGCCGAGTAGATGAGGGTGCGGTCGAGGTCGCTGGCGACGAGTACGGGCGCTGCCGGGCTCACCCGGTCACCGCCGCGGTGCCGTCGGCGCCGGTCGCGCCGCGGGTGAAGCGCGGATGGATCAGACCGACGCAGGTGTACGGCAGGCCGTCGACCTCCTCGACCGGGACGCCGCGCTGCTCCGCGAGGAGCCGTACGTGGTCGAGATCGGCGCCCGCACCGCTCCGGGCGAGGATCTTCCAGGGGACGCGGCGTAGCAGGACGCGGGTGGTCTCACCGACCCCCGGCTTGACGAGGTTGACGTCGTGGATGCCGTACTCCTCGCTGATGCGCTCGACGGCCGCCCACCCCTCCCAGGTCGGCGAACGGTCCGCCGCCAGCTGCTCCTTCACCGCCGTGTCCACCGCGCCCGACACCGCGTCGAAGCAGGCGGCGACGGCGTCGACGAAGTCGGCCGAGACGTCGGAGTCCGCCAGTTCGCGGTAGAACTTCCCGCCGTGGAAGTCCCCGGGCCCGACCAGGTCGGCACGGAGGACCGTACGTGAAATCAGCCCGGACACGGTGGAGTTGAGGCAGGCGGACGGGATGAGGAAGTCCTCCCGGGTGCCATGGGTGCGGACGCAGCCGCCGGGGTCGGCGAGGACCGCGATCTCCGGGTCGAAGCCGGGGAACTCCACGAGCGCGTCGGCGAGTTCGCGGGTGATGGCACCCTTGCCCGTCCAGCCGTCGACGAAGACGACATCGGCCGGGTCGTGGTGCGCGGCCAGCCAGCGCAGCGCGGTCGCGTCGATGCCCCGGCCACGCACGATGGAGACCGCGTAGTGCGGCAGGTCCAGGCCGTGGCGGTACTGGGCCCAGCGGCGCATCAGCACACCGACGGGCGTACCGGCGCGCGCGAGGGAGACCAGGACCGGCCGCGCCGACCGCTCGGCGAGCACGGTCTCGGTGACCGTGCCGACGGCCTGCGCGATCCGTGGCGCCGACGTCTTCAGCGCCGCCCTGAACAGCTCCTGGTACTGCTCGCTCGGCTGGTACTCGACGGGCAGCGACTCGGCGTAGTGGGCACCGCCCGTCTGTATCGCCTCCTCGCGCTCCTCGGTGGGAGCCTCCAGCTCCACGTCGGAGAAGTCCTGGAGCAGCCAGCCGACGTCCTCGGCGGCGTAGGAGGAGAAGGCGGGGCCGCGCAGCGGCTCGGGCATGGGGGCTGCTTCCTGCTGTTCGGGAACGCGGGGCTGTGGAGGGACGTTCGGCCGCGGGGGAACGTACGACGGGACGACCGCCAGCAGCACCTGCGGGACGTGTGCGGCGAGTTGCGCCAACAGGCCGTCGGGGGCGTGCAGTTCGGGGGTGTCGGCGGCCGAGTCGACGACGAGGACCACCGCGTCGAAACCGCCGCCCGCCACGTTGTACGCGTAGCGGTCGCCCGGCCCGTCGCCGGGGCTGTCGTGCGCGGGGAAGACCAGTCCGGTCCGTATCGCGTAGCCGGGATCGTCCAGCGCGAGTACGGGCGAGCGGGTGGTGGTCGAGGAGCGTACGTCGTGTCCGGCCTGCTCCAGCGCGAGGCCGAGACGGAGCGGGGTGTACATCAGCTCCTCGAAGCCGAGCACGAGGACACGCGGGGTGCGCGGGGCCGGGCCGGGTGCTCGGGTGCCGGGCACCACCTCCGCATCCCGCGCCAGCGCCTCCGCGAGCCGCGCCGCCATCCCCGGCAGCGCGGCTTCCAGGGCGGTGCGGTGGCCGGGGGTGAAGCCGTGCCGGCCGCCGTCCGGCAGACCGGCCGGCCAGCCGAGGTCCACCCGGACAACCGGACCGGCACCGGCACCATGAGCAGGGCCGGAGGCAGCGGCAGTGGCACCGGCCGCGGGCGGGTGGCACTGTCGCGCCTCCTGCTCCTCGACCAGGCGGCGCCCCTTCTCCAGTACGCCGTCGGGCAGCTCCACCTCACCGCTCACCGACGTCAGCAGATCGACCCGGGCGCCGATCTCCCGGGCGAAGTCCGTCAGCCGCTCCCGGTCGGCGGCCGAGCGCATGTCGACCAGCGCGACGACCACGTACCACTGGCGCGGATGGCGTGCGTGCAGGTCGCGGATGGTGTTGAGCACCGTGTTGCCGGTGGAGAACTCGTCGTCGACGAGGACGAGCGGGCCGTCGCCCGCCAGCAGCTCCGGGTCCTCGGGCAGCAGCAGATGCGAGGTGGCGTGCGAGTGCGACTCCTCGAAGCCGCCCGCCCGCGTCACCCCGGTGACCTCGCGCCGGGTGGAGTGCAGATACGGCGCGAGCACCAGCCCGTCCGCGACCGAGTGCCCCAGACCGGTCGCGGTCTCGGCGTAGCCCAGGACGACCGCCCGGGCCGCGGCCTCGTCGCCGAGCAGCCGCCGTACGGCGCGCCCGAGCCGGTGGCCGTGGCCGTACACCGTCGAGGGGCGCTGCGGCACATGCTTGCCCAGCACGTTCGACACCAGCAGATGGGCACGTTTCGGATTGCGCCGCAGTGCGAGGCCCAGCAGCTCCTGGAGACCGTCGTCCCCCGCGAGCCGCACACCGAGCCGGTCCGCGACCCATGTTCCCGACCAGACCACTTCGCCCGTCTCTCTTCCGGTTCGCATCAGCCGGAGAGCCCGGCCGTGAGCAGTTCGACAAAGCCGATGTCTTCCCTGGCCACCCCGAAGACCTCGGCCCGCAGGAGGGTCCGCTCGGCCCAGGCCCGGTGCGGCTTCACCTCGTTCATCTTGTTCGTGTACGCGGAGCGCAGCACCCCGCCGCCGTCCCGGTCGGGCCGGACGATGTCCCGGGCATCGCTGAACTCCTCGTGGCTGACGACCGAGAGGGCGTGCACCGGCATCACGTGCGAGGGGTGGATACAGGTCTTCCCGAGCAGTCCGTTGGCGCGGTCGAGCCCTATCTCGCGCAGCAGTCCGTCCAGGTCGTGCTCGATCAGAGTGGTGCGGAGCTGGTCGGCGCGTCCCTCCATGAAGGGGCTGCGGCGCAGCTGCGGCTTGAACATCCGCTCCTGGACGCGGAAGTACTCCCAGACCGGGCCGGTGATCGTGAAGCCCGTACCGTCCGAGCGGCCCAGGACGTTCACCACGTCGGCGATGACGGCGGCGACGATCTGGACGTCGTACGCGGTCATGTCGGGCGTCCTGCGCAGCCCGTACGCCGAGCAGAAGTCGGTGACACCGAGCCGGAGCGCGAGGACCCGCTCGCGGTACTTGTCGACCGTGCGGGCTATCCCGGCGAGGGTGTCCGCGCGGCTCTCCAGATGCAGCAGCTCGGGCGATTCGAGGACCGGCATGGCGAAAAGCCGCCGACCGCCCGCGGCCTCCGCCCGGGTGAGCGCCTCCAGGAAGGCCGTACCGCGCTCCTCGGTGAACTTGGGCAGTACGAATCCGGACAGCAGCCGTGCCGAGGGGCCCAGCCTGCGGACCAGATCCGGTATCTGCTCGGGCTCGCGGACCCGGACGAAGAGCAGCGGCACGTCCTCCGTGTCCCCGGCGGACCCGGCGGACCCGGCGGACCCGGCACACCTGGCGTCCAGCTCGGCGAACTGGCGGACCAGATTGGCCTCGCCCTCGGCGACATCGGCGTCGTCGATCGAGTCCTCCAGGCACAGCACCATGGAGACCACCCCGCGCGCGGCCTGTTTCAGCACGTCGTCGGCGAGGTGCGGCCGGGTGGCCGGGCTGTAGAGCGTGGCGCCGAGAGCAGCGGCGAGGACGGGTGCCGGAGACCCGGAGGTGAAGTCGGCCGGCTGCTGATGGAAGAGTTCCGCCCGGACCAGGGGCGAGATATGCCTGAAATGATGCATAAGCTCCCCTTGTAGTGCCATGCCGTCCCGATGACGCGTGGCCGGTAATAGTACGTATGGACGCATGTCACTAGTTCCAACGGGGCGGGAATTCGGACCGACCTGCCACAGTCGCCCCGCCCGTTTCGCTGGGATGTACCGGACTCGCCGCAAAGCGCCCCCACGTTGTCCGCGGCTCCGCGGGGAAGGCAGGATGACCGGCATGACGCACGCGATGATGAAGGGTTCGAACGTCCCGCTGGACGCCCTGGCGGTACGGGCCGTCCTGCGCTGGACCCCGGGCCCGGACGTCCCCGACATCGACGCCTCGGCCCTGCTGCTGGGTTCCGGCGGGCGTGTGCGCTCCGACGAGGACTTCGTCTTCTACAACCAGCCGCGCCATCCGTCGGGCCTGGTGCGGCGGCTGCCGAAGAAACGTGACGCCGGGGGGCTCACCGACACGGTCGAGGCGGATCTGGCCGCCCTGGACCCCTCGGTGGACCAGGTGGTGCTGGCCGCCTCGTCCGACGGTGCACCGTTCCGCGCCGTACGGGACCTGCGGATCCTCCTGTACGACGCGGCGGCACCGGCGGGGGACGGCACGGCTGCCCTGGCCGTCTTCGACGTGCAGCCGGAGACCGGCGAGGAGACGGCGATGATCTGCGGCGAGCTGTACCGCCGCGGGGACCGCTGGAAGTTCCGGGCGGTGGGGCAGGGCTACCCGACCGGGCTGGTGGGGCTGGCCACGGCTTACGGCATCTCGGTGGACGAGACCGCCGAAACGGGCGGAGCGGCGGATGCCTCGGCAGCCGAGGCGGCAGAGCCCGGGGCGCCCGCGCGGCCCGGCCCTGCCGGGGCGACGGGCCCCACGGTCCCGGCGCCCGCCGGCTTCCCGCCACCCCCGCAGTCGCCGCCGCCCGGTTACGGCTACCCGCAGGCCGTCCCGGCCCGGCCCGTGGCCCAGCCCGCCTACGGCTATCCGCAGCCGGCCGCGGCGGCGGCGCCCGCTCCCGATCCGTACTTCCGGCTGCCGCCGATGGGACCGCAGTTCCTGCCCAGGTGACGACCGGGTGGTCACCCGGTGGTGACCGGCTGAGCGGACCGGAACAGGTGGACCGGGCGGGCTGTCCGGCCTGCCGGGCTCAGATCTTGGTCTTGTAGCCCCGGCCCCACTGGAGCCCCCAGCCGTACAGCCGGTCCAGCTCGGCCTGGAATCCGTACACGAACTTCACCTCACGGCGCACCACCATGTCGCCCTTGACCTTCTCGACGGCGAAGACCGCGCACGAGCGCGCCTGCGGATGGCGTTCGTCCAGCTGGATCTCGATGCGCGGGCCGTTGCTGGGGTAGAGCGTCACCACGGCGTGCGTACGGTCGAAGGCGGGCGTCTGGTCGTAGATGTAGACGAAGACCAGCAGCCGCTTGATCTCGTCGCGGTGGTCGAGATTGACGTAGAGCGTCTCACCGGACGGCGAGCCGAACCGGTCGTCTCCGCTGAGCTGTACATACGGCGCTTCGTTGAGCTCGCCGAGAAAGTTCCCCAGCGGCTGCACGACGCCCTTGGTGCCGTCCTCCAGCTCATAGAGGCAGCCCAGGTCGAGGTCGACGTTGACGACGCCCTGGGTGTGCGCCTGGACGACGTCCGGCTGGAACATCCTGGACGGATGACGCAGCAGACTTCCGCGCTGCCGCGAGCTGCCGCCGAAGTCCGACGACCGCATCCGCCAGGACAGGTTCACCCGCAGGTTTCCGGTGGTCGCACCCTGTTTGGTCAGTGAGACCACCGGGTGCCGTTTGGTCAGCTCGATCGAGTTGGACGCCGAGCTCCCCGAATCGAAGTGCGGCGACTTGTCCCGTCGGAGACTGTCCCAGAAGGCCATGTCCCACCCCCAGCTTGCTCGGTGAATCTTCCCCGGTTCTTCCCCGGACTTCTTCCCCCGCGCGCAGACCTACGCGCACGGGGCGGTCAGGAGGCTTCCGCGTCCTGACCGCCCCGTTCAGAGCGTTCCGCAATCCGGTACGGGTCACACCCCGGACGGGACTTCCGTCCGATCGCCGGAGCTGTCCCCGCCCTCCGCCTCGATCCGCTTGTTCCTGCGGACCGACGACCAGAAGGACCAGGCGATCAGCACGACGCCGACGAGGCCGGTGATGACCTCGTTGATCTCGTACTGGATGGTGACGAGCAGGATCACCGAGAGCGCGCCGATCGCGTAGTGCGCGCCGTGCTCCAGGTAGACGTAGTCGTCCAGGGTGCCCTGGCGGACCAGATAGACGGTGAGCGACCTGACGTACATGGCACCGATACCGAGGCCGAGTGCCATCAGCACGATGTCGTTGGTGATGGCGAAGGCGCCGATGACGCCGTCGAAGGAGAACGAGGCGTCGAGGACTTCCAGGTAGAGGAACATGAAGAACGCGGCCTTGCCGGCCATCATGACCGCCGGCACGTTCGAGCCGGTCTTCCTGGCCTCCTCCTCGGCCTCCTGCTCGCGCTCCTCGTCCTCTTCCAGCCGGTTCTCGAAGAAGCCGGAGAGCCCGCCCACCACGAGGTAGGTGATGAGCCCGGCGATACCGGAGATGAGGACCGTCTGCGCCTTGTCCGCGTGCGCGCCACCGTGCTGGTGGGCGTGGGTGGCGAAGGTGAAGGAGGAGATCAGCAGCACGGCGAGCGCGATGCAGACCGAGAGCATGTCGACCTTGCCGAGCTTGGCCAGCGGGCGTTCGATCCAGCGCAGCCACTGGATGTCGCGGTCCTCGAAGATGAAGTCCAGGAAGATCATCATCAGGAACATGCCACCGAAGGCAGCGATCGACGGATGCGCGTCGGTGACCAGCTGCTGGTAGTGGTCCTTCTCGTTGAAGGCCAGCTTCACCGCTTCAACCGGATTGATCTTGGCACTGATGGCGACGATCACGACGGGGAAGACCAGTCGCATACCGAAGACGGCGATGAGCACACCGACCGTGAGGAAGATCTTCTGCCAGAAGGCACTCATCTTCTTCAGGATTCCGGCATTGATCACGGCGTTGTCGAAGGACAGCGAGATCTCCAGGACACCCAGGATCGCCACAATGCCCAGGGCGGTCCATCCGTCGTAGATCACCGCCACGGCAAGACCGACCACGGTGATCACGAATGACCACCCGAAGGTTTTCAGAAGCACTGGCTACCCCATCGTGTGTGTACGGGTTCCCCCGCGCCGTGCGCGGTCCAGGTGTTGTCCCAGCCCTGCATTCTCCCGGAGTGCGAACCCTGGAGCCCCCACACGAAACCCCGGAGATCTCCGGGACTTGAACCATGCCGGAAGAATGCTTTAGGAAACATTGACCCCGAAGTCTAGAGCGATGCCCCGCAGCCCCGACGCGTACCCCTGCCCCACGGCACGGAACTTCCACTCGCCGCCGTACCGGTAGAGCTCGCCGAAGATCATCGCGGTCTCGGTCGAGGCGTCCTCGCTCAGGTCGTACCGGGCCAGCTCCTGGCCGTCGGCCTGGTTCACCACGCGGATGAAGGCGTTGGCGACCTGTCCGAAGGTCTGGCCGCGGCTGTCCGCCTCGTGGATCGAGACCGGGAAGACGATCTTGTCGCAGTGGGCGGGCACCTGGGAGAGGTCGACGATGATCGACTCGTCGTCGCCCTCGCCCTCACCGGTGAGGTTGTCACCGGTGTGCTCGACCGAGCCGTCCGGGCTGGTCAGCTGGTTGTAGAAGATGAAGTACTCGTCGCCGAGCACCCGTCCCGACTGGCACAGCAGCGCGCTGGCGTCGAGGTCGAAATCCGCTCCGGTGGTGGAGCGTGCATCCCAGCCGAGCCCGACCAGTACTTGCGTGAGGTTGGGTGCGGCCTTCGAGAGGGAGACATTGCCTCCCTTGGCGAGCGTGACGCCCATGATCGCTGATCCTCCCCGAGGTGTGAACGGTTGACTAGCACGTCCGGCGCCGCACAGTGGTGCGGCGCCGGACGGAGTGAATCCTGCTCAGACGTTGACGCCGAAGTCCTGCGCGATACCGCGCAGCCCCGACGCGTACCCCTGACCGATGGCGCGGAACTTCCACTCCGCGCCGTTGCGGTAGAGCTCGCCGAAGACCATGGCAGTCTCCGTCGACGCGTCCTCACTGAGGTCGTACCGCGCCAGCTCGGAGTTGTCCGCCTCGTTCACCACGCGGATGTACGCGTTGCGGACCTGGCCGAAGCTCTGCTGGCGGCTCTCGGCCTCGTAGATCGAGACCGGGAACACGATCTTCGCGACATCGGCGGGAACGCCGGCGAGGTTCACCTTGATGACCTCGTCGTCGCCCTCGCCCTCACCGGTGAGGTTGTCACCGGTGTGCTCGACCGAGCCGTCGGGGCTCTTCAGGTTGTTGAAGAAGACGAAGTTCGAGTCGTTGGCGACCTTGCCCTCTTCGTTCGTCAGCAGGGCGCTGGCGTCGAGGTCGAAGTCACCACCTGTGGTGGTGCGCGCATCCCATCCGAGACCGACGATGACCGCGGTCAGATTGGGTGCGGCCTTGGTCAGCGAGACGTTGCCGCCCTTGCTGAGGCTGACTCCCACGAGTCCTCCCAATTGGTTTCGAGGGGCCGAGGAGGGCCCTTGCCCCCGTATTTACGTGGCATCGGATCAACGAACCGATCCTAGTGACCGGTTCCCGGACCCGGCAGGCTCTTGTCCGGCCGGGTCAGAGGGTGTCGAGCGCCTTGGCGTACTCGTTCAGGTCACGAGCGTCGGGCAGACCGTTGACGACGGTCCAGCGGACGACGCCCTCCTTGTCGATGATGAAGGTCCCGCGCACGGCGCACCCCTTCTCCTCGTCGAAGACCCCGTACGCCCGCGAGGCCTCGCCGTGCGGCCAGAAGTCCGAGAGGAGCGGGTATTCGAGCCCCTCCTGCTCCGCGAAGACGCGCAGCGTGTGGATGGAGTCGTTGGAGACGGCGAGCAGCTGCACGTCGTCGTTGACGAATTTCGGCAGCTCGTCGCGGAGGGCGCACAGCTCGCCGGTGCACACGCCGGTGAAAGCGAAGGGGTAGAAGAGCAGCACCACGTTCTTCTCGCCGCGGAAGTCCGAGAGGCGGACGGTCCGGCCGTGGTTGTCCTTCAGCTCGAAATCCGGTGCCGCGGTGCCGACCTCGATCGCCATGAAAACGCTTCCCTTCGGTGGGGCCATTCGAATGATGCCCACCCTATGGCCTCGCCGCCCGGCCCACCGGGGCCCGCCTGTCCGGGACAGGACAAGGGGAAGCCCCCGTCGGCAGGACGGCCGGCGGGGGCTTCTCGGGGCTTGTGGCGACTCAGCGCTTGCCGGACCTTGCCACCTTCGGTGTGACCAGACGGCTCCCCGTCCAGTCCTTGCCGGCGTTGATGCTCTTGGTCTGGGCCAGACCGGCTGTCTGGGATGCCTCGTTGATGTCGCTCGGCTCGACGTAACCGTCACGGCCGGTCTTGGGGGTCAGCAGCCAGACCGCGCCGCCGTCGTCGACCAGACCGATGGCGTCCACCAGCGCGTCCGTAAGGTCGCCGTCCTCGTCGCGGAACCACAACACGACAGCGTCAGCCACGTCGTCGTAGTCCTCGTCGACGAGTTCCTGGCCGATGACGCTCTCAATACCCTCACGGAGTTCCTGCTCGACGTCGTCGTCGTAGCCGATCTCCTGGACCACTTGTCCGGGCTCGAACCCCAGGCGTGCTGCCTGATTGGTCCGCTCCTCCGCGTGGTCCGCGGTCGCGCTCACGGTTTGCCTCCTGATCGTTTTTGGAAATGCACCAGCCACGCGCGTGCGCGGGGCGTTGGCCGTAGTCCACACGGGCGGGACCGATCGCGCAAGTACCCAGCGGTCGAGACAGCCGAAACGGTGACGTTTCCTGGCACCTCATCCCAACCCCCGGCAGGTTCTGACGGCCTCTGGTGATTCATCACACACTGTTCATCCGTATTTGCGGGGTTCCGCGGCTTCGGATACGTCAATTGTGCCCCGGATCCCTTTGGGAATGTCTGAGCGGGTCGGGCGTAAGGTTGCGATTTCGCCGGACCCAGCAGCGGCCTCCGGACGGGATGTCTCGCCGAGTGGCGGTTTTACCCCTCGGTAGAGATGACGTCAGCGTCCTGGCGGTACACCATGGTGGCGGCGTACGTCCCGATACCGCATGACCGAACAGCGAAGGAACAGCGTGGTTTCCGGATCCGATCGCAACCCGATCATCATTGGCGGCCTTCCGAGCCAGGTCCCGGACTTCGATCCCGAAGAGACCCAGGAATGGCTCGACTCCCTCGATGCCGCCGTCGACGAGCGCGGCCGTGAGCGTGCGCGTTATCTGATGCTCCGCCTGATCGAGCGCGCGGGCGAGAAGCGCGTGGCCGTGCCCGAGATGCGCAGCACGGACTACGTGAACACGATCGCCACCAAGGACGAGCCGTTCTTCCCGGGCAACGAGGAGATCGAGCGCAAGGTCCTGAACGCCACGCGCTGGAACGCGGCCGTGATGGTCTCGCGCGCCCAGCGTCCCGGCATCGGGGTCGGCGGCCACATCGCCACCTTCGCCTCGTCCGCCTCCCTCTACGACGTGGGCTTCAACCACTTCTTCCGCGGCAAGGACGACGGTCTCGGCGGTGACCAGGTCTTCTTCCAGGGCCACGCGTCCCCCGGTATCTACGCCCGCGCCTTCCTGCTCGACCGGCTCTCCGAGCAGCAGCTCGACGGGTTCCGGCAGGAGAAGTCGAAGGCTCCTTACGGACTGTCCAGCTACCCGCACCCGCGGCTGATGCCGGACTTCTGGGAGTTCCCGACCGTCTCGATGGGCCTCGGCCCGCTCGGCGCGATCTACCAGGCGCGGATGAACCGCTACATGGAGGCGCGCGGGATCGCCGACACCTCCAAGTCGCACGTCTGGGCCTACCTGGGCGACGGGGAGATGGACGAGCCCGAGTCGCTCGGCCAGCTCTCCATCGCCGCCCGTGAGGGCCTGGACAACCTGACCTTCGTCGTCAACTGCAACCTCCAGCGCCTCGACGGCCCGGTGCGCGGCAACGGCAAGATCATCCAGGAGCTGGAGTCGCAGTTCCGCGGCGCCGGCTGGAACGTCATCAAGCTGGTCTGGGACCGGAGCTGGGACCCGCTGCTGGCCCAGGACCGCGACGGCATCCTGGTCAACAGGATGAACACCACGCCGGACGGCCAGTTCCAGACGTACGCCACCGAGAGCGGCGCCTACATCCGTGAGCACTTCTTCGGCGACGACCAGCGGCTGCGCAAGATGGTCGAGGACATGTCCGACGAGCAGATCCTGCACCTCGGGCGTGGCGGGCACGACCACCGGAAGGTGTTCGCGGCCTACACGGCGGCCAAGGAACACAAGGGCCAGCCGACGGTGATCCTCGCCCAGACCATCAAGGGCTGGACGCTGGGGCCGAACTTCGAGGGCCGCAACGCGACCCACCAGATGAAGAAGCTGACGGCGGACGACCTCAAGCGCTTCCGGGACCGGCTGCACCTGCCGATCGCGGACAAGGCGCTGGAGGACGGCAACCCGCCGTACTACCACCCGGGCCGGGACTCCGAAGAGATCCAGTACATGCACGACCACCGCACGTCCTGCGGCGGTTACGTGCCGACCAGGGTGGTCCGCGCCAAGCCGCTGCCGCTGCCGCCCGACAAGACGTACGCCATCGCGAAGAAGGGCTCGGGTCACCAGTCGATCGCCACCACCATGGCGTTCGTCCGTGTCCTGAAGGACCTCATGCGGGACAAGGAGATCGGCAATCGCTTCGTGCTGATCGCCCCCGACGAGTACCGCACCTTCGGTATGGACGCGTTCTTCCCGAGCGCGAAGATCTACAACCCGCTCGGCCAGCAGTACGAGTCGGTGGACCGCGAACTCCTGCTCGCGTACAAGGAGTCGCCGACCGGGCAGATGCTGCACGACGGCATCTCCGAGGCCGGCTGCACGGCGTCGCTGATCGCGGCCGGCTCGGCGTACGCCACGCACGGCGAGCCGCTGATCCCGGTGTACGTCTTCTACTCGATGTTCGGGTTCCAGCGCACCGGCGACCAGTTCTGGCAGATGGGCGACCAGCTGGCACGCGGCTTCGTGCTCGGCGCGACCGCCGGACGGACGACGCTGACGGGTGAGGGCCTCCAGCACGCGGACGGCCACTCGCAGCTGCTCGCCTCGACCAACCCGGCCTGTGTCGCCTACGACCCGGCCTTCGGTTTCGAGATCGCGTACATCGTGCAGGACGGTCTGCGCCGGATGTACGGCGAGACGGCGGACGGCAGGGCGGGCGAGGACGTCTTCTACTACCTCACCGTCTACAACGAGCCGATCCTGCACCCGGCGGAGCCCGCCGACGTCGACGTCGAGGGCATCCTCCAGGGCATCCACCGCTTCAAGCCGGGCGAGCGGGGTCAGATCCCGGCGCAGATCATGGCGTCCGGTGTGGCTGTCCCGTGGGCCGTCGAGGCCCAGCAGATCCTCGCCGACGAGTGGGACGTGAAGGCCGACGTCTGGTCCGCGACCTCCTGGAACGAGCTGCGCCGCGAGGCCGTGGAGGTGGAGCGGCACAATCTGCTCCACCCCGAGGAGGAGCAGCGTGTCCCGTACGTCACGCGGAAGCTCTCCGGCTCCGACGGCCCGTTCGTGGCCGTGTCCGACTGGATGCGCTCGGTGCCGGACCAGATCGCACGCTGGGTGCCGGGTCCGTACCAGTCACTGGGCGCGGACGGCTTCGGCTTCGCCGACACCCGGGGTGCGGCACGCCGCTTCTTCCACATCGACGCGCAGTCGATCGTCGTCTCGGTCCTCACCGAGCTGGCCAAGCAGGGCAAGGTGGACCGCTCGGCCCTGAAGCAGGCCATCGACCGCTACCAGCTCCTGGACGTGGCCTCGGCCGATCCGGGCGCGGCGGGCGGCGACGCGTAGGCGCCACCGAGCACGCATGAGGGCGGCGGGACCACGGTGGTCCCGCCGCCCTTCCGTGTGCGCGGTGGGTGCGCCCGGCCGGGTGCTCAGTTCTCCCAGATCTTGAACGCCCGCACCTGGTACGGGGAGTGCGGCAGCCAGGTGCCGCCTCCCGGGTACGTCTCGAACTCGCCGGTCTCCGCGCACTCGACGGACTGGTACGTGGTGACCGGGCGCCCGGTGCGGTTGGCGACGGACTGGGCCGTGGTGCCCGCGGGGAGCGGGGTACAGCTGTCGATGCCGGTGCCGGAGAGGTCGTAGGTCCGGCGGGCGCCCTTGAAGCCGTCCTTCTCCCAGAGACAGAGTTCGCCGGTCGCGCACTCCCCCATCCGGGGCTGCGAGGCGGCCAGCGCGGTGTGCGGGGCGAGGGCCCGCGGCGCGGCGAGCACGGCGGCCGTGACCATCCCGGCCGTGACGGCCGTCGCGGTCGTACGGAGCAGGGCCCGGCGGATGCCCGCGGCCGGTGCGGTGTTCTTCGTGAGTGCGGTGTTCATGGTGGTCCCCCCGTGTGGTGTGTCGTACGGATCTTCTGGCCGCAGCCTGGCCCGTGATCACGTACCGCCGGAAGAGCAGACCGTCCGCGCCACCCTGATAGGCGACAGCCCCGCCGGAAGGGTCCGGCGGGGCTGTCGTGGCGTGGAGTTGACGTCGGATCGTCAGATGTGGGCGGCCCCCGCTGCCGCCTCCGGGTTGTCACCGCGCTTGGTGAGCAGGGCCACGAAGATGGCCACGACCGCGACGCCGGCGGCGACCAGGCAGGCCAGGCTCATGCCGGACATGAACGTGTCGTGGGCGACGCCGGTGATCTTGGCGGCGAGTCCGGCCGGGGCGTGCGGCGGCACCGGGGCCATGCCGACCTGGACGGCCTGCGAGGCCTGGTCCAGCTGACCGAACCCGAACGGAGGAAGTTTGGCGTCCGCCCAGTTCCCCGGGAGGGCGCTGTCGACCTTGGAGGCCATGACCGCGCCGAGCACCGCCGTACCGAGGCTGCCGCCGATCTGCATGGCGGCCTGCTGGAGTCCGCCGGCGACGCCGGAGAGCTCCATCGGGGCGTTGCCGACGATGACCTCGGTGGCGCCGACCATGACCGGGGCGAGCCCCAGGCCGAGCAGCGCGAACCAGATCGACATGTTGAGGCTGCCGGTGTCGGTCTCCAGCATGGACATGCCGTACATCGCGACCGCCGTGCAGAGCATGCCGCAGGCCAGCGGGATACGCGGGCCGAGCTTGGTGATCACCGCGCCCGCGAGCGGGGAGGCGACGATCATCATGCCGGTGAGCGGCAGCAGATGGAGTCCGGCGTCGACCGGGCTCATGCCGTGCACGTTCTGGAGGTAGAAGGTGACGAAGAAGAGGCCGCCCATGAAGGCGATGGCCATGAGCACCATCAGCACCACGCCCGCGGAGAGCGGCACCGAGCGGAAGAGCGCCATCGGGATGAGCGGCTCCCTGACCTTCGTCTCCCAGAACGCGAAGGCCGCGAAGCAGACCACCGAGACGGCCAGGAACATCCAGACCTTGCCGTCGCCCCAGCCCCACGCCGGGGCCTTGATGAGCGCCCAGACCAGACAGAACATGGCCGCCGAGAGCAGCGCGATGCCCAGCACGTCGAAGGACTTCGGGGCGTTCGCGGCGCGGTGGTCCTTGAGGATGACCGCACCCACGACGAGCGCGATCACACCGACCGGCACGTTGATGAAGAAGACCGACTGCCAGCTGACGTGCTGGACGAGCAGGCCGCCGATGATCGGGCCGCCCGCGGTGGAGGCGCCGATGACCATGCCCCAGAGACCGATGGCCATGTTGAGCTTCTCGGCGGGGAAGGTGGCGCGCAGCAGGCCGAGTGCGGCGGGCATCAGCAGTGCGCCGAACAGCCCCTGGAGGACCCGGAAGGTCACGACCAGGCTGACGCTGTTAGAGAAGCCGATGGCGCCGGACGCGGCGGCGAAGCCGATCACGCCGATCAGGAACGTCTGACGGTGGCCGAAGCGGTCACCGAGCTTGCCCGCGGTGATCAGCGCCACCGCGAGGGCGAGGAAGTAGCCATTGGTGATCCACTGGATCTGGGCGAAGGTCGCCCCGAGATCCTTCTGGATGGCCGGATTGGCGATCGCGACGATCGTGCCGTCGAGCGCGACCATCATCACGCCGATGGCCACGGAGAAGAGCGTCAGCCAAGGGTGGCCGCGGAGCCCCTTGGCCGGCGGTGCCGCGACATCCTGCGGCGCCGGGTCGACAGTGGTCTGACTAGTCATAGGAACAGATTAGTGTCAGTTGCTGACAGTTGACCAATCAATTCACAAGTCGGTAACTGTCACGTACCTCACAGGTAACCTGAGACGACAAAGCACCCGAAACCGGCCCCAGTTCGGGGTCGAGTGCCCCCACGCACCGCATACCAACCCCCCACCGCACGCCCCCACACCGAAAGAGGACCAGAACGTGACGATGGAGCAGACGGAGCCGTCGACACCCGGCGCGCCGGCCGGACTGCGGGAACGCAAGAAACAGCGCACCCGCGAGGCCCTGCTGCGTGTCGCGCTCGAACTCTTCACGACGAAGGGGTACGAGCAGACGACCATCGACGAGATCGCCGACGCCGTCGAGATCTCCCAGCGCACCTTCTTCCGGTACTTCGCCAGCAAGGAGGAGGCCGCCTTCGCGGTGCACGACCTGGTGGAGTCTCAGTTCTTCACGGCCCTGGAGGCCCGTCCGCCGCAGGAGAGCCCGTTCGAGGCGATGCGCAACGCGGTGCTCGCCTCCTGGGACAGCATCAGCCTGACCATCGAGGACGTGGTCCCCGTCGACCTGTACATGCGCATCTGCCAGGTCATCGAGTCGTCCCCGGCCCTGCTCGCGATCCATCTGCGCCGCTCCGCCGAGCTGGAGGACCGGATCGCCCAGCTGATCGCGGCACGCGAGGGTCTCGACGTGGACACCGATCCGCGGCCACGGGTGGCCGTGGCCGCGTTCGACGGCGTGATGCGGACGACCGGCCGGATCTGGGGGAAGGGCCAGGATCTGAGCATCGCCTCCATGCGCGCGGTCGCCCTGACTCATCTCGACCAGATCGGACCGGCGTTGGCGGGGAACTGGCGTACGACAGACGCACACGGAATGTAGTCATTCGGATACAATTCCTTGATGAAACGTGATGTCTGTCACGGACTTCGCGAGCAGCCTTTCCCGTCTCCTAGGGTGGCGGGCAGTGACTTCCTTCGACTCCTCCCCCACCCTCACTGTCTGGCGCACTCTTCTCGCGCTCGCGGTGGTGTTCGTCATGCTGGCCACGACCGGCTGGACCGCGGTACACCACCAGAGAACCGCCGGACCCCGCCAAGCCGCTCTGACCGCGTGGGGCCGAGGCTCCGTCGCAGGTCACCATCTCCCCTCGGCCAACGCGTCGTCGGACCGGCTGACACATTTCTTCGCCTCGCTCAAGGCGGCCGACCGTACCCGGCTCGCCGACCGCTATCCGCTGGTGGTCGGCAACCTCAACGGCGCCCCGGTGACCCTGCGCTACCGGGCCAATCGGCACGCCCTGGAGCAGGCCGCCGAGCAGGAACGCAAACGACTGACCGACCCCACACTGAACAAGTTCGGCCAGCAGGACGCGCGCCAGACCTATGACCGCTACAACGCACTGGCGCAGCCCGGCCGGCAGATCCTCGCCTTCGACCCGACCGGCACCGGCCGGGTCGCCGAGGTGATGGGCAATCTGCAGCAGGCGCGGCACATCTCCATCGTGGTGCCCGGGGTCGACACCAATCTGCTGACCTTCCAGAAGACCCAGCGCGCCTACTACACCGCACCGGTCGGCATGGCGACATCGCTGTACGGTGCCGAGCGTTCCGCGGCCCCCGGGTCGCGCAGCGCCGTCATCGCCTGGGCCGACTACACCGCACCGGTGGGCATCGGCGTGGACGCCGCGATCGGCAGACTCGCCGCCGAGGGGTCGCTCCGGCTGCACGCGCTCGTCGGCGGACTGCCGGGCAAGGCACCCGTCGCGCTGTTCTGCCACAGCTACGGCTCGGTGCTCTGCGGCGTCGCCGCCCGCAACCTCCCGTCACGGGTCAGCGACATCGCGGTCGCGGGGAGCCCGGGGATGCGCGTGGAGAACGCCGCGCAGCTGGGGACGGACGCCCGGGTGTGGGCGATGCGGGACAAGGACGACTGGATCCAGGACGTCCCGCATCTGGACGTCGGCGGCCTCGGCCACGGCGCCGACCCGGTCTCGCCGCAGTTCGGCGCCCGCGTCGTGTCGGCGGGCACGGCACAGGGCCACACCGGCTATTTCACGCCGGGCACCGAGAGCCTGCACAACTTCGCGGCGGTCGGCACCGGCGAGTTCGATTCGGTGACGTGTGCGAACGGTGGAGACACCTGTCACAGCTGATTTTGCGGTGACTCAGGAGGTTCACGCGCGTAGATGCCTGCACATCAGGTCCTTCGCGGAGGGGGACGCCCGGGCGCACGCCGCCTACGATGTGGCACATGGGTGATGTGCTGGCCGGAATTCAAGCCACCTGGGAGTTCGAGACCGACTCCGTGCTCATCCGCTTCGAACGGGGGATTCGCACGCCGAAGCTCTTCCAGGCGCTGCGTCAGCGGCGTATCCCCCACGAGGCGTTGGAGTCGGTGACGGTGACCGAGGGCAGACGGGGGACGGTGGTGCTGCGCGCCGCGCCGCGCGCGGGCGCCGACCCGCTGATGGAAGCCGCCGCGGGGCAGCTCAAGGAAGGGTGCGATCCCTACCGGCTGGTGCTTCCGGCCGCGCAGCGGACGCTCGCGGAGTACTACGCGGACGAGCTGACGGCGCGGCTGGTGCCGGGGGCGGCGGAGCCGTCCGACCGGTTCCTGGTCGAAGCGCCCGAAGGGCCGCTCCACTTCAAGGCGTACGACGGCAAGGCGTCCTTCGACGGGTCGCGGGTCTCGTTCCGCTGGTCCTGGACGGGTGCGTCGTCGGCCAAGTGGAAGTGCGGCGACCAGAGCTTCCCGGTGGCCGAGCTGACCGGTGTGGACTGGCGGTCCCCCGAGGCGTTCGACGGGTATCTGCGGGTGCTGCGGCTGGGCGATCCGGAGGCGGCGCAGGCGGACCAGGACCCAGCGGCGGTCGTCTTCGGGCTCGGTTACGGACCGGTCCACGAGTCGCTGCCCTTCGCCGCCGCGGTGCTGGGGGCGGCCCGCCACTCCAGGCCGGTGCCGGTGCCCGCCGTCGCCACCGGCCGTCGCGACCCGGCGGACATCGCCGAGCGGATACGGCACTTGGGCGAGCTGCACTCGTCGGGGCTGGTCACGGACGACGAGTTCAGCGCGAAGAAGGCGGAACTGCTGGCAGAGCTGTAGCGGCTCTGCGGATGACGGATCCGTACGGAGGGAACGACGGAGGGGGCCCGCGCCGCGCGGGCCCCCTCCGCCTCGCATCCCGGTGCGGCTACTCGCGGGCCGCCGACGTCGACGACATGTCCGGGTAGCGGTCGCCCTTGACCTCGCCCGCGATCGGTTCGAGCAGCGCCAGTTCGCCGGCGGTCAGCCGCAGCCGCGTGGCGCCGGTGTTCTCCAGCAGGCGGGTGCGCTTGCGGGTGCCGGGGATCGGCACGACCGCCGAGAGCCCGTGCACCGCGGCCCGGTGCTGCACCCAGGCGAGGGCCACCTGCGCGGCCGTCGCGCCGTGCGCCGCCGCGATCTTGTGCACCGGTTCGAGGAGTGCCGCGTTCGCCTTGGCGTTGTCGCCGGTGAAGCGGGGCTGGAACTGCCGGAAGTCACCGCCCCCCAGATCCTTGGCCGCGTCCGCGAAGGACCCGGTGAGGAAGCCCCGGCCGAGCGGCGAGTACGGCACGATGCCCACCCGGAGCTCCGCGGCCGCGCCGACCAGGCTCAGCTCCACGTCGCGGCTGAACAGCGACCACTCGGACTGCACGGCCGTGATCGGGTGCACGGCGTGCGCCTCGCGCAGTTCGGAACCGGTCACCTCGCTCAGCCCCAGGTACTTGACCTTGCCCGCGGCCACCAGCTCGCCCATCGCACCCACCGACTCGGCCAGCGGCACATCGGGGTTGCGGCGGTGCATGTAGTAGAGGTCGATGACGTCGACGTTCAGCCGGCGCAGGCTCGCCTCGACGGCCTGCCGGATGTACGGGGCGTCGTTGCGCACCCCCCGGTAGTGCGGGTCGTCGGCGCGCCGCTCGATGGAGAACTTGGTGGCGAGCGTGATCTCGTCGCGGTGCGCGGCGACGAACGGCGCCAGGAACGTCTCGTTGGCGCCCTGCCCGTAGATGTCCGCCGTGTCGATCAGCGTGACCCCGGCCTCGACGGTGGCCTCCAGGGTGTCCCGGGCCGCCACCTCGTCGGTGTCCCCGTAGAACTCGCTGATGCCCATGGCGCCGAAGCCCTGCACGCCGACCTCGGGGCCGTCCTGGCCCAGCCGCACCTTGTCGATCTTTTCGATGCTCATCAGGTTCAGAACCTCTCCGACGCCCGCCGGGCGTCCGCGTAAGAGTCGATCTTGAAGTCGAGCACGGAGAGCGTGTCCTGGAGTTCCGCGATGCGCAGCCGCACATCCCTGCGGGTCTGCTCCAGGAGCTCCTGCCGTTCCTCGAAGGTGTCCACGCCCTGGCGTACGAGTTCGGCGTAGCGGACCATCTTGGCCACCGGCATTCCGGTCAGCCGCAGCTTGCCGACCAGGGCGAGCCAGTCCAGGTCGCGGTTGGAGAAGCGGCGCTGGCCGGTGTGCGACCGGTCGACATGCGGCATCAGCCCGATCCTCTCGTACCAGCGCAGGGTGTGCGCGGTGAGACCGGTGAACGCGACGACCTGACTGATCGTGTACTTGTCCTGCCCGTCGGGCAGCCTGTCCGGGGCGGGCGGTGCCGCACAGGAGTGCACGGCCCTCGCCGCGGGCCCGGCCTCGGTCTCGGTCGCAGTCATGCGGCCCCAGCTCCTTCATCCTCGCGACAGCCCCAACGCTAGATCCTTGGAGTGCACTCCAGGCAAGCGGAAACGGGCGGAAGTTCCGGATCGGCTCCCCCGGCACACGATGATCTACCGAACACCGGAGCACATAGGGTGCCCACATGTTCGGAACACTCGGCCC
Organism: Streptomyces sp. NBC_01471; assembly: GCF_041438865.1. NCBI lineage: Bacteria > Bacillati > Actinomycetota > Actinomycetes > Kitasatosporales > Streptomycetaceae > Streptomyces > Streptomyces sp. NBC_01471. The sequence goes on along the minus strand of NZ_CP109450.1, from coordinate 5,780,754 downwards.
CCTGGGCGCCACCCTCATCGGCATCGTCCTCGTCGCCCTGTACCTCCTGCCGTCGTTGATCGCCTTCAACCGGGGCGTACAGCACCGGTGGCTGATCCTGCTGGGCAACCTGGTGCTCGGCGGCACCCTCATCGGCTGGCTCGTCGCCCTGTACTTCGCGACCCGCAAGACCCCGGAGAGCCACGGCGATGGCCTGAGCCGGACGGCCTGAACCGGCGCACGGGTCCCATCGAAAGGCCGCCCCGCGCGGTCTCAGGACTGCCCAGCCAGTCCCAGCTCAGCAGCCTGGAGCCAGGCGGCTCCCGCGGATTGGACATGCAGGTCGACGACGACCTCCTCGCCCTCCCGGCGGCCGGACTCCGAGATCGCAAGGCCGATCAGTGCCAGATCACCGGCCTGATCCCGCAGCGCGTACTGCTCGTGGGTCTCCTCTCCGAGGTCATCGTCCGGATCGTCACGCTCCCAGGCGGCCACCGCGGCCTCGGCCACAGCCCTGGGCAGTCGCACCGTGACACGGCCGACCTGGGCGTCGACATGTGCCCCGATCGCTGCCAGTATCTTCGACTCTTCCCGGTACAGGGCGTACCGCTCTTGATTCACCATGAGGCGAAGCTAACCGGACCGCTGGACCTGTCTCGATCGAATAAGCCCAATGAAACAGCCCGGAGAGACAACCCGGAGAGACAACCCGGAGAACGACTCGCTCGAGTGGGCCGGGACACCCAGGCGGACATGCGGGCCGTATCCGGCCTCCGATTAGGATCGAACGCATGAACAGCCTGGCGATGACCGAGAACTGGCCGGTACCCGCGGTGGCCGCCGCCGTCGTACGAGCGGACGGCACCGTCGCCGGTACGGTCGGCCCGACCGGACGGCGCTTCGCGCTCGCCTCGGTCACCAAGCCGCTCGCCGCGTACGCCGCGCTCGTGGCGTACGAGGAGGGCGCGATCGAGCTGGACGAGCCCGCGGGCCCGCCCGGGGCGACGGTCCGCCATCTGCTCGCCCACACCAGCGGTCTCGCCTTCGACGAGGACCGGGCGATGGCGGCCCCCGGTGAGCGCCGGATCTACTCCAACGCGGGGTTCGAGGCGCTCGGCGACCACATCGCGGCGGCCACCGGTATCCCGTTCGCCGAGTACCTCCGCGAGGGGGTGCTCGAACCCCTCGGGATGGCGGCCACCTCGCTGGACGGCTCCCCCGCGAAGGACGGCGTGTCCAGCGCCGACGACCTGGCCAGGTTCGCCGCCGAGCTCCAGGCGCCCCGGCTGCTCGACCCGCGCACCGTGGCCGAGGCCACCTCGGTGGTCCACCCCGGGCTCAAGGGCGTGCTGCCCGGATACGGTCTGCAGAACCCGAACGACTGGGGCCTCGGATTCGAGATCCGAGGCACCAAGTCCCCGCACTGGACGGGCCGTTCGTCATCCCCGCGCACCTTCGGCCACTTCGGCCAGTCGGGTACGTTCCTCTGGGTCGACCCGGAGGCGGGGGCCGCGTGCGTGGCGCTGGCCGACCGGGACTTCGGGCCGTGGGCGGTCGATGCCTGGCCGCCGTTCACGGAGGCGGTACTCGCGGAACTCAACTCCGGTCGGTGACCGGTCGCCCCGGGCCGGCCCCGGGGGTGGGCGTCGGCCGTCCTCGGATTCCACCGCCGGGCGGCATGCCCCCGGCGGTGCTCAGGAGCGTGGCGCCGTGAATTCGGTGACGCTGTCCACATACGCGGTCGGGTCCACCACTCCGGCGTCGCGGAATGCTTCACGCCGCTCGTAGCAGGTGCCGCACGTACCGCAGTGTGTTTCACCGCCCTTGTAGCAGGACCAGCTCAGGTCCAACGGCGCGTTCAGACGGGCCCCGTGCGTGGCGATGTCCGCCTTGGACCAGGTGAGGAAGGGCGCCTCGACCCGCGGCGTCGGGAACCCTTCGTTGGCCACGTCCACCAGGGTGCGCAAGGCATCGACGAAGGCGGGTCGGCAGTCCGGGTAGACGAAGTGGTCGCCCGCGTGCATGCCCAGGGCCACGGTGGCCGCCCTGTTGGCCACACCGACTCCTACGGCGACGTTGGCCAGGACAGCGTTCCGGTTGGGCACCACCGTGGAGCGCATGGAGTCCTCGGCGTAGTGACCGTCGGGCACTTCCACACCGGCGTCGGTGAGAGCCGAGCCGTGCAGTAATGCCCCGTAGCCGCGCAGATCGACCACATGGTGGTGGGCACCGTAGTGGTTCGCGACCGCGCGGGCGGATTCGATCTCCTGTCGATGGCGCTGCCCGTAGTCGGCCGTCACGGCGATCAACTGGTAGCCCAGCGCCGCGTAGTGCGCCGTCAGGGTCGTCGAGTCCATCCCTCCCGACAGGACGATGACAGCGGTGAACGGGTCGGTACTGGCGGGAGTCTGGCTCATGTCCGTTCCTCCGATGTGTCGCTGCCCCGCGGCGGGACAGGTCGATGACGTGCGCGGAAATGTCGGTGCTGCCCGGTGCCGGGTGGGCCGGTCATGGGGCGGCGGTCGGTGCCGTCAGGGCCAGGAAGGTTCGTGCGACGGCGACGGGCGTGAGGCCCGTGGCCTGCGACACGGCCTGCCGGGACAGCGTGTGGTAGGCGGGAGCGTCGTCGACCAGTTCCCTCACCTGCGCCCACAACCGGCCCGGCCCGTCGCTCAGGTCCACCAAGCGGCCGGCCTCCCCGACCAGGACGGGAAGGTGGCCCAGTGCGTATCCCACGACCGGCGTACCGACCGAGAGCGCCTCCGCGGCGACATTGCCGAAGGTCTCCGGCTCGACGGAAGGCGCCAGCGCGACGGATGCTCCGGCCAGGAACCCCTGTACGTCCTGCCACGGGATCCGAGGAAGGATCTCGACGTCGGGGAGGCGGTCGGCCAGGCGTCGGCACTCGTCGAGCACGTCTTCCTGCATGCCCGGCCAGAACTCGAACCGTGCCGTCGCCAGGATGATCTGTACCGGACGGCCGACCCCCTCCTCCGGGAAGGCCTCCAGCAGCTGGGCGATGCCCTTCTGCGGGTCGGCCCTGGCCAGCGTTCGCACCGGGCCGGTACGGCGAAGCTGTTCCCGTACGTCCGCGGACGGCGGGTCGCTCCGGGCCGGGACGGCGTTCGGGAGGGCCCGCCAGCCGGTGGTGTCCACACCGGCGCGGGCCGAGTCGCGGGTGAGGTAGTCGCTCACCGGCAGGACGACCCCGGGCTTGTGTTCCAGACTCTGCTTCATCGACTCGTCGGTCCGCATGAAATGGACCATCAGCGCTGTACGGACCCCTGGCGGAGCGGGGCTGAGGTAGCCCAGGCCCGCGACGGCGTCCGCCCAGCAGACGAGATCGATGTCCTGCTCGCGCAGCACGCTCTCGATCTCTCGCTGAACGGGAAGCGGACTGGGCAGGAGAGACAGCACCTGGTCGACGAGCATGGGCCGCGGCAGCGTGAGCGTCTTCAGGCGCACGAGGCCGGGGCCGTCCGACGCGGACGGGGGGCCGGCGGCCACGAACAGGACCCGGTGGCCGAGCTCTCCGAGCCCGTCGGCGAGTGACGCCAGAGCCCGTTCGATCCCGGCGGGTTCATCGGGCTCGTGGGTCAGGAGGACGAAAGCGATGTTCATTCGCCGTCCGCCCGGCACTTCGGGCGGGCAGTGAGCACAAGGCCCTGGTCCCCGATGGCGTGCGGCCGGTGCGCGAAGTGCCGGTATATCGCCGGAGCGGCGGCCTCACGCATCTCGGCGGCCTTCGGATGATCCTCGTACCAGAAGTTGACCAGAGTCTCCGCGGCGGCCTCGACACGGTCCTCGACGCGCTGCTCGGGGAAATGGACGGCGGCCTCCGTGCGCCCCAGGGAGAAGCAGCCGAAGCCGTGCCTGCTGAGTACCTGGGCGGCACAGCCCAGCAAGTACCCCTGGTGGTCCTGCGGTTCTCCGGCCACCGGTACGCAGGTCTCGTTGAGGATGCTCACCAGCTCGTTGTCGGCGGCGCCGCCCAGCAGGACGATCTTCGACTCCGGGTGGGAACGGTCGCAGACCCGCGCCATTTCGCGCACCGACCGCTCAAGATCCTCCACGTACGGGAGAACCCAGGTGGCGATCACCGCGTCGAACGACGCGTCGGCGAACGGGAGGGACTCGGCGGCTCCGGGCAGGATGTCGATCGTCCCGCCGCCGTCCGCCCCGGTGCGCTCGTGCAGTGTCTCCGCCCGCTGCACATGGGGTTCGACCGTCGTGCAGTGCCCGAGCTGGCGGGCGACGGCCCGGGTGAGATCGCCCGTGCCGCCCCCCACATCGAGTACGCGCTTGTTGCCGGCGACGGCGGCGCAGGCGGCGGCGATCTCCTCGCGCCGCTCCAGCCGCCTGGTGAAGTCCAGCCAGCCGCGATGGCTGAGGCTGTGGGGGCCGCGGTACTCGGTCGGCATGCCGTCGCCCGGTGCGCAGAACGGGTGGGTGGTTACCTGGGACGCGTCCAGACAGGACGCGTCGGGACAGGCGTCGGGGTGTGTGTGCAAGTGAACCTCACTGAGAGTCTGACGGCTCGGCCCCGAACGGTGGCGCCTACCGGGAAGGGTTGAAGATCATGGCCACCAACTCCTGTCGGGCGGGGCCGTGTTCGTCGAAGAGGCCGCTGTACGCACTTGAGGTCATCTCGGCCGACGTCCGGATCCCCCGCATGGTCATGCAGAGGTGTTCACCCGTGGCGACGACAGCCACGTCCTTCGAACCGGTCACCTGGCGGACCTCTTCCGCGATGTCGCTGACGAGTCGCTCCTGCACCTGAAGGCGGTGTGCGTGCCCGTGGGCGATCCTGGCGAACTTCGACAGTCCGAGGATCTTCCCGATGGGCCGGTACGCGATGCTCACCGAGCAGGAGAAAGGCAGCAGATGGTGCTCGCACAAGGACCACACCTCGATGCCCTTCACCAGCACAGTGCCGCCACCGGCCGTGTGCTGCGGGAACACCGTCGAGACTTCTCCCGCGTCGTACGAGCTGAACTCGCGCCACCAGCGGGCGAACCTCGCGGGTGTTTCCCTCAGGCCGTCCCTGTCGGGGTCTTCACCGATTTCCAGGAGCAACTGCCTGGCGATACCCTCCAGCGGATCGGGGGAACCGAGCGCAGCACCTTCTTCGGGAAGTGAGGACCCTTGAGCCACGATCATTCGATTCACACACCTCTCTTTTCTCCCCATACGGCGACATGAAGTCGGGTCGTGAGATTCCAGCCGCGTATCACTACCTCGTCCCCCAGCGCGGAAAGATGACGTTGCACGTCATCCGAGTTCCGCCCTTCGGGCATGATCCATACGGACGACATGCCGTACTTTTCGACGACAGCTGAAACTTCGTCGAGGTCGGCATGGTCGCGGCACACGAACTTGAAGTCGACGTCCGGTGCCGACACGAACGCCTTCAGCGCTCCTGGCACAAGGCGACGCTTTTCGGAGTCCCCGGAGTGAGACAGCTTGGGCGACACATTGAAGTGCACGCCGGCGTCGATCAGTTCCGGGGAAGGTAGCACCGTGCCGTTGGACTCGATCTCCACCCGCTTCCCCGTTTCGCGCAGTGCGCGCACAAGTGGAATCAACCGCTTCTGCTGATTGAGCGGTTCACCACCGGACACGACGATCATCGGGACTCGGAAGTTCTGCAGTTTCTCCAGAACCTCAGGCCAGGGCATGGCAGTCAGTTCGGTAGCCGGATTGTGGGCGACACCCGTGTCACTCACCCCGGTCCAGTCCCAGGTGTACGGCGTGTCGCACCAGCTGCACGACAGGTTGCACCCCCCGAGCCGGAGAAACGCGCACCGTCGTCCGACGGATGGCCCCTCCCCCTGGACGGTCAAGTAGGACCGAAGATCTCATTCACAACGAGCTTCAGTTCCATGCCCGCACCACCTCCATTCCTTCTCGTGAACCGGGAGACCAGAAGGTCACGGTCGATACTCGGCTGAGGTTTTCGGCGTTTCGGACACCCGTACGGAGACGAGTTCGGGGAACTCCCCGACCCACCGTTCGAAAATCCACTGCGCCAAGTGCTCGGCCGACGGGTTGCGGTCTGTCAGTACATCGTTGAGATGCCTGTGGTCGATCTCGCCGTCCAGCCAGGAACTGAATGCGGAGAGGTCGCCGTAGTCCCGCACGAAGCCCGCCTTGGTCAGTCCTCCGACGGGCGCAGCCAGTTCGAGGTCGACCACATAGTTATGGCCGTGCATTCTGCTGCACGGATGCCCTTCGGGGAGTTCGGACAGACGGTGACTGGCCGAGAAATGGAACTGCTTACTGATCTTGAACCCGGTCACGATTGCGCCTTCCTGACTTGACAGTGGAATCAGTGGACCGACTGCGCCCACACGAAATCAAGCTCCCCACGCTCAATTTCTTGCATTTTCGGAACAAGGATTGGACCCATGCATGGTTAATGCTTGGTGAAATCCCTGGAAATACGAGAAGCCAAGTAATGCGCTGGCCACGGCTTTCGGTCTCCAGCCCGGCCTGGAGCGACGTAGATCAAACCTCATTACGACTATGGCAACCTTCCCCGGCACACAGTCGATAAACGCGATGTACAGATTACCGCTGCCCCTTAAATCAATGGGCAGAGCTTGCGCGCCCCCACTTTTCGGCCGGGTGGCCGAATAGAGTCATATTGAACTGCCCGCGTTGACGGACGGGCCAGAAGGCGCGCCACAGAAACCAGGGTGGCCGAATATGGATGCAGTGTTTTTCGGTCAGCGGGATGGGAGCGGGAAAACTGCGGCTGCTTTACCTGCGCGAACGGCGAGATTTCGGCGTGACCGTATCCGACCCGTCAGGGGGCTGGCGCACGGGCCGTCCGTACCTGTAGGCAGGAGACGCAACGTGCGAGTACTGGGGGGTACGGGGTGGATCCAGAGCTGACCGCGCTTACATCCACGGCGGCTACGACCGTGGTGCAGTTACTGGCGACAACGGGTTGGGAGCAAGCACAGGCTGCCGTGAGCGGGCTGTGGCGGCGGTTGCATCCTGAGCGGGCGGACGCGGTGGGCGCCGAGCTGGAGGAGTCCCGCTCACAGGTCCTCGCCGCCCGGCGCGCGGGAGACGGAGAGGCCGAGCAGGATGTGGTCGGCGCATGGCAGGGACGGCTGCGCGGGCTGCTGCTCTCCCATCCGGAAGTAGCCGTCGAACTGCGCCGGTTGCTGGCCGACGTTCTGGAGCCTGCTCTGGCCGCGACCACGCACAGCACCTCGGCCACGATGTCGGCATGGGCGTCGGACCATGCCCGGGTGTACCAGGCGGGGCGGGACCAGCACATCACGGGGGCATGAGCCATGAGTCCGGACAGGGACCCGGAGGTTCCGGACCGTGATCCCCCGCGTGCCTCCGGTGAAGAGGTGCACCTCCGGGCGGACGCCTCCGGGCATGCCACCATCAACCAGGCTGGGCACGATCAGCACTTCCATTACGTCGACGGGGTGCACGGGCAGCGCCGGGTCGCACCGGGCGGGCCGGTGCCCGAGTGCCCCTATCCGGGGCTTGCCGAGTTCGGGTCGGAGCAGGCCCGATGGTTCTTCGGACGGGCCGCACCGACCGCGGAACTGACGGCCCGTCTGGATCAGCGCCGGAGTACCGGTGGAGCCCAGGTGGTCGTGGCGCCGTCGGGGGCGGGGAAGTCCTCACTGCTGCGGGCAGGTCTGCTGCCCGGGCTGGATCAGGCCGCCTTACCGGGCTCCGACCGATGGCCGAAGCTGGTGTTCACACCCACCGCCGACCCCGTGCGGGCCCTCGCTGCCCGACTCGCCTCGCTGGCGGACACCGACGCGGACGAGTTGGCCGGGAGGCTGACCGCCGACCCGCGTCAGTGCGTCCCCGTGCTGTCCGAAGGTCTGCGCCGCCGTGTCGGCGACGAGGACCGGGAGGCGCGGGTGCTCCTGGTGGTGGACCAGTTCGAGGAACTCTTCACGTTGTGCGGTGACGACCGGCAGCGGCACCTTTTCGTCGACCTGCTCGGGCGGATCGCGGGCGGCCGAGGTCAGGAAGGTCCGGAGGCGAGCCCGGTGGGGCTGGTCCTGCTCGGCATCCGGGCAGATTTCTATGCGGCCTGTGTCGACTTCCCGGTGTTGCGTACCGCACTGCAGGATGCCCCGTTGGTGGTCGGGGGCATGTCGGACGTGGAGTTGCGCGAGGCGATCCTCTATCCGGCCCGCCAGGTGGGCCTTGATATCGAGTCCGGGCTCGTCGAGTTGCTTCTGCGCGATTTGGGTACTTCGTCCGGGGCACACGGGGAGAAAGCCGTCGGCTATGAGGCCGGGCGGCTGCCCTTGCTCGCTCACGCACTGCGGGGCAGCTGGCAACAGCGCCACGGCTCCACTCTCACGGTGCGGGGCTACCAGGCCACCGGTGGCATCCAGCACGCTGTCGCGACCACCGCCGAAGACGTGTTCTCCCGTCTGGATGCGGCCGGGCAGCTCGTGGCACAGTCGCTCTTCCTCCGTATGGTCAAGGTCGGAGACGGGACCGAGGACGTCCGAAGACGGCTGTCACGTGGCGACCTGGCGGGTTTCGGCGCTCCCGCAGGGCCGGTGGTGGACGCGTTCACCCGGACACGGCTGCTGACCCAGCAGCGGGACATCGTCGAAATCACCCACGAGGCCCTGCTGCACAGCTGGCCTCGGCTGCGGAACTGGATCGAGACCGACCGTGCGGACCGGCTGACGCGCCAGAGCCTGGAAGAGAGCGCGGTCACCTGGGACCGAGGAGCCCGGGACCCGTCCCTGCTCCACCGCGGAAGCCGTCTGGAGGTCGCACGCGTCTGGGCCGCGGCCTCCCCCGGAGTTCTGAGTGGCACGGCCCAGGCTTTCCTCGCGGCCTGCATCCGGGCAAGGCGGCGGACAACTCGCCTACGCACCGCACTTGTCGTCGTTCTGGCGATGCTCGTCCTGGCCACCTCCGGCGCCGCCGTAGTCGCATTCAGACAACAGGACGAGGCGTTGCACCAGCGCGACCTCGCCGTCTACAACAGAGTGGTTTCCGAAGCGGACCAGCTGCATACGAAGGATGCGTCCCTGTCGGCCCAACTCGCCCTCGTGGCCCACCGAATGAGCCCCGGCGACGAGACGTACACACGGCTGGTCAATACGGGAGACGATCCGCTTTCCACTCCTCTGTCCGGTCACAAGGGCCGAGTCGCCGCAGTGGCGTACAGCCCGGACGGAAAGACACTCGCCAGCGCGAGCTGGGATTCCACCGTCCGGCTGTGGAACGTGGCGGACCCGACGCGGCCCGAACCCCTGGGCAGCCCTCTGAAGGGCCCCACCGCCGGCGCCTTCAACGAGGTGGTGTTCAGCCCGGACGGGCGCACCCTGGCAGCCGGAAGCACCGACTCCCTCGTGCGGCTGTGGAATGTGTCGGATCCCGCTCGTCCCACACTGCTCGGTGAGCCTCTCCGGGGAATGACCAAGGGTGTTTCGGCAGTGGCATTCAGCCCGGACGGACACCTGCTGGGCATCGGCGCAGGTGATGGCGCAGTGCAACTGTGGGACGTCTCCACCCCGTCCCGCCCGGAGCTCCTGGGCACACCCTTGAAGGCCCACTCCGACAATGTCTTCTCGCTGGCCTTCAGCCCTGACAGCAGGACGCTCGCCTCGGGGAGCGCCGACAGGACGGTGCGGCTGTGGGACGTGTCCCACCCGCTCCGCCCCAAACCCCTGGGCAGCCCGCTGAAGGGCTACTCCAGCACCGTGACCTCGGTCGCCTTCAGCCCGGACGGACACACTCTCGCCACCGGGGGCGGTGGCGGAAGCACGGTGCGGCTGTGGAACGTGTCGGCCCCCGCACGGCCCAGGCTCCGCGGAAGCCCCTTGTACAGCGACAGGAACGTCATCACGAAGGTGGCATTCAGTCCGGACGGCCGGACGCTGGCAGTGGGAAACGGGGCTTCAACCGTGCGGTTGTGGAACGTGTCCAACCCCGACCAGCACATACTCCTCGGCCGCGCCCTGGCCGGCCACACCGGCACCGTGTCCTCGGTGGCGTTCAGCCCGGACGGACACACGCTGGCAACCGGCAGCTACGACACATCGGTCCGGCTGTGGAATCTCCCCTCCACCCGCCTCACCGGAAACACCGATGTCGTCAGCCTGGTGGCGTTCAGCCCCCATGGACACCTCCTGGCGACCGGGGGCGGCGGAGACGGATCAGTGCGGCTGTGGAGCGTATCGGCCCGGTCCCGGCCAAAATCCTTGGGACCACCCCTGAAAGGCCACATCCGTTCCGCCATGTCGCTGGCGCTCAGTCCCGACGGGCACACCCTGGCCGTAGGAGACGCCAAGGGGGCGGTGCAGTTGTGGGATGTCTCGACAGATACCGGGCCCAGACTCCTGGGTGAACCCCTGCGAGGCCACACCGACCTGGTCGAATCTCTGGCATTCAGTCCGGACAGCCGGACTCTTGCCTCGGGAAGTGACGACAGGACAGTGCGGCTGTGGGACGTGACGACCCCAGCCCGGCCTGCGCTGCTCGGTGAGCCACTGAGAAGCCACACCAATCAGGTCTGGTCAGTGACGTTCAGTCCGGACGGCAGAACACTCGCCTCGGGAAGCAGCGACAAAACAGTCCGGCTGTGGGATGTTTCCCATCCCGCCCGGCCCGGGCCTCTGGGCCGCCCGCTGAACGTAGGATCCCAGGCGTCCTCGCTGGCGTTCAGCCCGGACGGACACACACTGGCCATCGGTGCATACGATTTCACCGTACGACTGTGGAATGTGTCGGATCCGGTCCACTCCGTGCCCCGAGGCCGTCCCCTGGAAGGGCACACGAGTGCCGTGCGGGCGGTCGCGTACAGCCCTGATGGAAAAGTGCTGGCATCAGGAGCCCTCGACGGGACGGTCCGCCTGTGGAACGTGTCCGATGCTGACCGTTCCGCGTCCCTGGGCGAGCCGCTGACAGGCCACAACAGCGGTGTCTGGTCAGCGGCGTTCAGCCCGGACGGCCGGACCCTGGCCACCGGCAGTCTGGACGAGTCGGTCCGGTTGTGGGCGCTGGATGCCGACACCATCGCCGACCGGATCTGCGCCGACACCAGAAACGTCCTCACCGCCAAGGAATGGCGGCGCTACGTCGGCGACTCCCTGCCCTACAGACCGCCCTGTGCCGCCTGAGGCTCCTACCGCCGGCGGAACTCAGCGGGCCGTCACCTCGCGGCCTCCCCCGGCGCCCGCGCATCGTCCGCCTTCGCGGCCAGGCACTCGAACCACACCGTCTTGCCGCATCCGTCGCGGCGCGGCTCCACGCCCCAGTGGTCGGTGAGGGCGGCGACCAGGACCAACCCTCGTCCGCCCTCGTCCAGTTCATCGCCGACAGCCGCGCTGGGCAGGCGGGGGCACCCGTCCGCGACCTCGATCCGCACGCCCCGGCCGGGGAGCCAGAAGATGTACGTCTGGCAGAGGCGGCCCGGGACATGCCGTACGACGTTCGCGATCAGCTCGGTGAGCGCCAGCTCCGCCACGTCGGCCACTTCGAGGAGGCCCCAGCCGGTGAGATACATGCGCAGGATGCGGCGCAGATGCAGCGCCGAGTGCTCGCTCACCGCGAAGGCGGCACGGTAGGTCGACTCCGCGACGCCTGCCGGGGAACCATTTACGTCATTCATGTCACCAGCGTGCAATGTGACGGTTACGCTCGGCTACGTACTGAACCGAACGCCGAGCGGCGTTGCAGGCCGGAGGTGCCCCCGTGGCCAACATCCACTCACTCGATCCCAGCGCTTCTCCGCTGGACTACTTCGGCTGGGAGCTGCGCCGGCAGCGAGAGGCCAACGGCCTGAAACAGGGGCAGCTCGGCGACCTCATCTTCTGCACCGGCTCCCTGATCGGCCAGATCGAGACCACGAAGAAGATCCCCACGCGCGATTTCGCCGAGAGGGTGGACGCGGCGCTCGCCACGGACGGGGTGTTCTCACGCCTGGTCGGCCTGGTCCTGCGCAGCCAGCTGCCGACCTGGTTCCAGCCGTATGCGGAGATGGAGGCGCGGGCGGCGTACATCTCCACGTACCAGGCGCAGTTGGTGTACGGGCTACTTCAGACGGAGGAGTACGCGCGGGCGCTGCTCGGCGTCGACCACCCGGGCAAGGTCGATGAGATGGTGGCAGCCCGGCTGGACCGCCAGCGGATCCTGGAGGGGGAGCACGCACCCGCTCTGTGGATCGTCCTGAGTGAGGCCGCGTTGCTTCAGGAGGTCGGCGGGCAGGACGTCATGCGCAGGCAACTGGCCCGGCTGTTGGACTTCCGCGACAATCCGTGGGTGCAGATCCAGGTCATGCCGTTCTCAGCTGGCCAACACACGGGGATGATGGGCTCATTCACATTGCTGAGGTTGGATGACGACCCCGACCTCTTCTACGTGGAGAGCTACGACCAAGGCCATATGACTGCCAATCCGACAGTGATCAAAGAACGTTCGGTCGGCTACGCTCGCCTGCAAGCCACCGCCCTCTCCCCCGAGGACTCGGCGGTACTGATCGCTCGCGTGATGGAGGAACGATATGGAGCCCGGCGATGACCTGACCGGAGCGTGCTGGCGGAAGTCGTCGTACAGCGGCACCAACGGCGGCGAGTGCGTCGAGTGCACAGTGACCGACGGCGCCGCATGGCGGAAGTCGTCGTACAGCGGAAACACCGGCGGCGAATGCGTAGAGGTGGCCCACGGCCTCCCCGGTACCGTGCCGGTCCGCGACAGCAAGAACCCCGCCGGACCCACGCTGTTCGTCCACGCCCCTGCCTGGCAGGCCTTCGTGGACGGGCTCCGCTAGAACTCCCAGATCAGCACCTCGGCGGCCGTCGCCGCCACCAGCTCCAGGCCTTCAGCCTCCGTGATCCGCACCGAGTCGCCCGGCTCCAACTCCGCCTCCGCCAGCCGCACTTCACCCCGTACGACATGCACGTACACCCCCGCCGCGTCCGGCACCGCCACGCGCTCGCCCGGGGCCGGTCTGCGGACTGAGAGCAGGGCGCCCGCCGCCGGGACCGCGTAGGGGGTGGCGTCCGCGATGCCGCGCACGATCTCGTACGAGGGTTCGCCGCCCGGCTCCAGCGGGGCCAGCCACATCTGGACGAAGACCAGCGGCTCCGCGCCCTCGTTGCGCTCCTCGTGGCGCACCCCGCCGGCCGACGAGAGGTGCTGGACGTCTCCGGCCCGTACGACCGTGGCGCCGCCCGTCGAGTCACGGTGGGTGAGCTGGCCCTCGACCACCCACGTGACGATCTCGGTGTGGCTGTGCGGATGTTCGTCGAAGCCCGCCCCGGGCGCGAGCCGCTCCTCGTTGCAGGCCAGGACCGGCCCGAACCGCAGGTTGTCCGGGTCGTAGAAGGTGCCGAACGAGAAGGCGTGGCGGGAGTCGATACCGGCCGCGGGGTCGCCTCCGCGGTAGCGCGCGCCGGAGCGCCGTACATCCATCACGCCGTCCACCGTAGCCCCGCCACGCCATACCGGGGTCCGGATAAGGCAGTCTTGTCCCCGTGCCCCGACCCGATTCCGCGCAGCCCGGCCCCCCTCCCGCACATCCGCACGCCGCGACCCTGAAGAGGCTGGAGCAGTCCTCCGGCCGGCTCTCGGCGAACGCCATCGCCCGGATGGACGAGACCCTGCCGTGGTACCGGGCCATGCCACCGGAGAACCGTTCCTGGATCGGCCTGGTCGCACAGGCCGGCATCGCGGCGTTCACCGAGTGGTTCCGGCACCCCGAAGCCCCCCAGGCGATCTCCACCGACGTCTTCGGCACCGCCCCGCGCGAGCTGACCCGGGCCATCACGCTGCGGCAGACGGTCGAGATGGTGCGCACCACGATCGAGGTCATGGAGACCGCGATCGAGGAAGTCGCCGCCCCGGGTGACGAGTCGATCCTCCGTGAGGCGCTGCTGGTCTACGCCCGGGAGATCGCCTTCGCGACCGCCCAGGTGTACGCGCAGGCCGCCGAGGCCCGCGGCGCCTGGGACGCCCGGCTGGAGTCGCTGGTGGTCAACGCGGTCCTGTCGGGCGAGGCCGACGAGGGCGCCGTCTCCCGCGCCGCCGCGCTCGGCTGGAACTCGCCCGACCACGTCTGTGTGATCCTCGGCACCGCGCCCGAGGGCGACAGCGAGCTGACCGTCGAGGCGATCCGCCGAGCCGCCCGGCACGCCAAGGTGCAGGTGCTGACCGGGGTGCTGGGCAACCGGCTCGTCGTCATCGCGGGCGGCAACGACAATCCGCTCCAGGTCGCCAAGGCCCTGATCGGCCCGTACGCGGCGGGGCCGGTCGTCGCCGGCCCGATCGTGCCCGACCTGCTCGCGGCCACCCGGTCCGCGCAGGCGGCAGCCGCGGGGCTCAAGGCCGGTTACGCCTGGCAGGACGCGCCGCGCCCGGTGCTCGCCGACGATCTGCTGCCGGAGCGCGCCATCGCGTCGGACCCGTCGGCCCGCGAGCAGTTGGTGGAGGAGATCTACAGACCTCTGGAAGAGGCGGGATCCGCCCTCCTGGAGACGCTGAGTGTGTATCTCGAACAGGCGAGCAGTCTGGAGGGCGCGGCCAGGATGCTCTTCGTGCACCCCAACACCGTTCGCTACCGGCTCCGACGTGTGACCGACGTCACCGGTTGGTCACCCTCCGACGTGCGCTCCGCATTCACTCTGCGCATCGCTCTGATCCTGGGGCGCCTGGCCGACGGGGATACGCAGCTCTAGACTTTTGTCGGACACCAACAATTACCCCGACGGTTCTTCGTCCCTGTCCCCACGGGCGTCCGGAGCCGTCCACAAGAGAGAGTGTGAGGGTGCTCGTACTCGTCGCTCCCGGCCAAGGCGCTCAGACGCCCGGCTTCCTGACTCCCTGGCTCGAACTTCCCGGTGCCGCCGACCGCGTCGCCGCGTGGTCGGACGCCATCGGGCTCGACCTTGCCCACTACGGCACGAAGGCCGACGCGGACACCATCCGCGACACCGCGGTCGCCCAGCCGCTGCTGGTCGCGGCCGGCCTGCTGTCCGCTTCCGCGCTGGGCGACTTCGTGCCCGGCGCCGTCGCAGGACACAGCGTCGGCGAGATCACGGCCGCGGCTTTCGCGGGCGTCCTCGACGAAGCGTCGGCGCTCGGTTTCGTACGGACCCGCGGACTGGCCATGGCCGAGGCCGCGGCCGTCACGGAGACCGGGATGGCCGCGCTGCTCGGCGGCGACCCCGGAACCGTGGTCCCGCATCTGGAGAAGCTCGGGCTGACCCCGGCGAACGTGAACGGCGCCGGCCAGATCGTCGCCGCGGGCACCGCCGAGCAGATCGCCGCGCTCGTCGACGACAAGCCCGACGGCGTGCGCCGGGTCATGCCGCTCAAGGTGGCCGGTGCCTTCCACACGCACCACATGGCTCCGGCGGTCGCCGGACTCGGCAGGGCCGCGCAGGACCTGGTCGTCGCCGACCCGGCCGTCCCGTACCTCTCGAACGCCGACGGCGAGGTGGTCACGACCGGTGCCGACGTCGTCGCCCGGCTGGTCAACCAGGTCTCGAACCCGGTCCGCTGGGATCTGTGCATGGAGACCGCGCTGAAGCTGGGCACGACCGCGCTCATCGAGGTCTGCCCCGGTGGCACGCTGGTGGGCATCGCCAAGCGCGCCATGCCCGGTGTGCGGACGCTGGCGCTCAAGACACCCGACGACCTCGACGCGGCTCGCGCCCTCATCGCCGAGACCCAATCACCTGCCGCTGACGCGGCGGGGGCCTAAGGAGCCCGAGAGAGCATGGCGAAGATCAAGCCCAGCCAGGGCGCCCCGTACGCACGGATCATGGGGGTCGGCGGCTACCGGCCGACCCGGGTCGTGCCCAACGAGGTGATCCTGGAGACGATCGACTCGTCCGACGAGTGGATCCGCTCCCGCTCCGGCATCGCGACCCGCCACTGGGCGTCGGACGAGGAGACCGTGGCCGCGATGTCCATCGAGGCCTCCGGCAAGGCCATCGCCGACGCCGGGATCACCGCCGACCGGATCGGCGCCGTGGTCGTGTCGACGGTCTCGCACTTCGCACAGACGCCGGCCATCGCGACCGAGATCGCCTTCCGGCTCGGCACCGAGAAGGCGCCCGCCTTCGACATCTCGGCGGGCTGCGCCGGTTTCGGCTACGGACTGACGCTCGCCAAGGGCATGGTCGTCGAGGGTTCCGCCGAGTACGTGCTGGTCATCGGCGTCGAGCGGCTCAGCGACCTCACCGACCTGGAGGACCGCGCGACGGCCTTCCTCTTCGGCGACGGCGCGGGCGCGGTCGTCGTCGGCCCGTCCAAGGAGCCGCACATAGGCCCCACGGTATGGGGCTCGGAGGGCGACAAGTCCGAGACGATCAAGCAGACCGTGCCGTGGTCGGACTACCGCGACGGCAAGGGCCGCGACAAGTTCCCCGCCATCACGCAGGAGGGCCAGGCGGTCTTCCGCTGGGCCGTGTTCGAGATGGCCAAGGTCGCCCAGCAGGCCCTGGACGCGGCCGGTATCGCCGCGGCCGACCTGGACGTCTTCATCCCGCACCAGGCCAACATGCGGATCATCGACTCGATGGTGAAGACCCTCAAGCTGCCGGACCATGTCACGGTCGCCCGTGACGTCGAGACCACCGGCAACACCTCCGCGGCCTCGATTCCGCTTGCGATGGAGCGGCTCCTGGCGACCGGTCAGGCGAAGAGCGGCGACACCGCGCTGGTCATCGGCTTCGGGGCGGGTCTCGTCTACGCCGCGACTGTCGTTACCCTCCCCTAGGGCATTCCGGAGGAATCCGGTTCGCCCGCACACCCCCAGAAGACCCCGACCCACACCGCTACACACCGAAGGAGCGCCATCATGGCCGCCACTCAGGAAGAGATCCTCGAAGGTCTCGCCGAGATCGTCAACGAGATCGCCGGCATCCCGGTCGAGGACGTCCAGCTGGACAAGTCCTTCACCGACGACCTGGACGTCGACTCGCTGTCCATGGTCGAGGTCGTCGTCGCCGCCGAAGAGCGCTTCGAGGTCAAGATCCCGGACGACGACGTCAAGAACCTCAAGACCGTCGGCGACGCTGCCGATTACATCCTGAAGCACCAGGCCTGACCCAGGCCCGCGGCTGACGCCACCCGGCGGTGGCGCCGTGATTCAGATCCCTCTACACGTGGAGAAGAAATTCCAGTGAGCCCGACCAATCGCACCGTGGTCGTCACCGGTATCGGCGCAACCACACCGCTGGGTGGCGACAGCGCTTCGACCTGGGACGGTCTGCTCGCAGGCCGTTCCGGCGTCAAGCCGCTCACCGGCGAGCGCTTCGCCGAGCTCCCGGTCCGCATCGCCGCCCCGGTGGCTGTCGACCCGAGCGAGGTCCTGGCGCGCCCCCTCGCCCGCAAGCTGGACCGCTCGGCCCAGTTCGCCGTGATCGCGGCCCGTGAGGCCTGGTCCGACGCGGGCTTCACCGCGAAGGCCGGCGAGGACGACGCCATCCGCCCCGAGCGCCTCGGCGCGGTCGTCGCCTCCGGTATCGGCGGCATCACCACCCTGCTCGACCAGTACGACGTGCTCAAGGAGAAGGGCGTACGCCGCGTCTCCCCGCACACCGTCCCCATGCTCATGCCGAACGGCCCGTCCGCGAACGTCGGGCTCGAACTCGGCGCGCAGGCGGGTGTCCACGCGCTGGTCAGCGCGTGCGCGTCCGGCGCCGAGGCGGTCGGCTACGCGGCCGAGATGATCCGCTCAGGCCGTGCCGACGTCGTCGTCGCCGGTGGCACCGAGGCGACCATCCACCCGCTGCCCATCGCGGCCTTCGCCAACATGATGGCGATGTCCAAGAACAACGAGGACCCCGAGGGTGCCTCCCGCCCGTACGACAAGGGCCGCGACGGCTTCGTACTCGGCGAGGGCGCCGGCATCGTGGTCCTGGAGTCGGCCGAGCACGCCGCCGCGCGCGGCGCCAGGGTCTACTGCGAGCTGGTGGGCCAGGGCCTGTCCTCGGACGCCCACCACATCGCACAGCCGGAGCCGACCGGTCGCGGTATCGCGGCGGCGCTGCGGCACATGCTGGAGACCACCGACCTGAAGCCCTCCGAGGTCGTGCACGTCAACGCGCACGCCACGTCGACCCCGCAGGGTGACGTCGCGGAGATCAAGGCGCTCCGCCAGGTGCTGGGCGACGACCTCGACCACGTCGCGATCTCCGCGACGAAGTCGATGACCGGGCACCTGCTCGGCGGCGCGGGCGGCATCGAGACCGTCGCCACGGTGCTCGCGCTGTACCACCGCACGGCCCCGCCGACCATCAACATCGTCGATCTCGACGAAGAGGTCGAAGCGGACATCGTGCGGGACAAGCCGCGGACGCTGCCGGAGGGTCCGATCTCCGCGGTCAACAACTCGTTCGGGTTCGGCGGCCACAACGTGATGCTGGCGTTCCGCTCCGTCTGATCACCCGGCGCCCGTAACGCACAGGCCCGCCCCTCCCCGTCCGGGAGCGGCGGGCCTGTGCGTTCCGCTCCGCCTCAGGCCTCGAAACTCGCGAAGTACGACGCGGCCATGTCGTCGTCGCCGTGCCCCAGCGCCTCGGCCCGGCGGAAGCGCTCGCCGCCCGCGGCGGCCACGTCCAGCCGCACGCCCGCCGCGCGCCCCGCCTCGACGATCAGACGGGCGTCCTTCGCCGCCGTGGTGACCGAGAAGCTCGGGGTGTAGTCCTCGGTGAGGATCGTCTGCGCCTTGAGGTGCAGATAGCCGCAGTCGAGCGAGCCGCCGCCGACCGCGCCCAGGAAGCTCGCGGGGTCCACGCCGAGACCGGCCGCCAGCGCGAGTGCCTCGGCCGTGCCGTGGGTGAGGGCCAGCACCCAGCTGTTGCAGACCAGTTTGAGGCGGGTGGCCGCTCCCGTCGTGCCGTCCTCGCCGACCCAGACCGTACGGGAGCCGACGGCGTCCAGGACGGGAGCGACGTCGTCGCGTACGGAGCCGGGTCCGGCCGCCAGGACCGTGAGCTGCCCGCTCTCCGCCGGGGCCTTGGTGCCCAGGACCGGCGCGTCCACGAAGACCAGCCCGTGCTGCCTGGCCAGCGCCGCCAGCGGAAGGAGCCCCTCGGTGCCCGCTGTCGTGGACTGGAGCCAGACCGTCCCGGCGCTCAGTGAGGGCCCGGCCGCGGTCATCGCGTCGAGCGCCGCCGCGCCGTCGTACAGCATGGTGATCACGACGTCCGCGCCCGCGACGGCCTCGCCGGGCGTGCCGGTGACGCGTGCGCCCACGTCGGCCAGGGGCTCGGCCTTGGACCGGGTCCGGTTCCAGACGCGGACGTCCAGCCCGGCGCGGCAGAGGTTGCGGGCCATCGCGGCGCCCATGATGCCCGTACCGAGGACAGCTACTGAGGTGTTGTCAGCCATGCCCCCACCGTAAGGCGGATCGGGGCCTGTCGTCCGGACCGGGCCTGGTCCAAACGCATGGCCTCAGACGACCTGGTGCAGCCAGCGCACCGGGGCTCCCTCGCCGGCGTACCTGAAGGGCTCCAGTTCGTCGTCCCACGGCTTGCCGAGCAGGCGGGCGATCTCGGCCTCCAGGTCGCTCTCGCCGCCCAGTGAACGGGCCAGTGCGGCCCGCAGCCGGTCCTCGGGGATCAGGATGTCGCCGTGGATTCCGGTGACGGCGTGGAAGATGCCCAGCTCGGGCGTGGCGCTGTAGCGCTCGCCCTCGGCCGAAGGGCACGGTTCGGACGTCACTTCGAAGCGCAGCAGATTCCAGCCACGCAGTGCGGAGGCGAGCTGGGACGCGGTGCCCGTGCCGCCCTTCCAGGAGAATTCGGATCTCCAGGTACCGGGAGAGGCGGGCTGCCTGATCCAGTCGAGGTTCACCCGCGCACCCAGAACGCCCGCCACGGCCCACTCAACGTGCGGGCACAGCGCGCGTGGTGCGGAGTGCAGATACAGAACTCCACGTGTCGTCACCGGGACCTCCAGTGCGGTTCGAGGTACGCCTTCCCCAGCGGCCTCTCGCCCGTTCTGCCCCGGGGTGCAACAGTAAACAGCATCGGGAGTTAATCTCCTGAAATGGGACAGTATGTGACGTGATGTAATTTACCGGAGTCGCTGGTGGGCGAAGTTGCCACTGGTTCGACGTGGAAAAACTACCGTGCGGCGGCCTCACTCGTGTGACGTACTGTCGGTCCGAGCCCCGTTGAACACACAGCTTTCACTCGGCAGGACGCCCGGGTCGGCCACTTGGAGGGTGCAGAGGATGCCGGAATCCCGCCGGAGCCGCCGTGGCCGCACCGCTGTCGCGGCGCTGACGGCGGCGCTCGTCCTCCCGCTCGGCGCGCTGGCCGGCTGTGACTCTTCCGACAGTGGCGCGAATCGTGCGCAGGCCCATCGCAGCGCGTCGCCCCCACCCGCCCCGACCTGGGACAGGTCCCCCCGCTCGGTCGCCGCGGTGGGCGACTCCATCACCCGGGGCTTCGACGCCTGTTCGGTGCTCTCGGACTGTCCCGCGGTGTCCTGGGCGACCGGTTCGGACGCCCGGGTACGGAGTCTGGTCTCCCGGCTCGGTGTGAAGAAGGCCTGGAACGACGCCAGGACCGGGGCCCGGATGGCCGATGTGCCGGGCCAGATCGCCGCCGCGGCGGCGCACCGGCCCGAGTTGCTGACGATCATGGCAGGTGCCAATGACGCGTGCCGGGACTCGGTTTCGCACATGACACCGGTGGATGAATTCCGAACATCGTTTGCGACGGCGCTGAAACGTTTTCGCACGGCACTGCCCATGAGCGAGGTCTATGTGTCGAGCGTTCCGGACCTGAAGCGGCTGTGGTCGCAGGGGCGCGGCAACCCGCTGGGCAAGGAGATCTGGAAGCTGGGGTTCTGCGCCTCGATGCTGCGGGACGCGGACGCGGTGGACCCGGCGGCCGTGCGGCGGCGGGACGCCGTACAGAAGCGGGTCGTCGCGTACAACACCGTCCTCAAGGACGTGTGCGCCGCCGACACGCACTGCCGGTACGACGGCGGGGCGGTCTTCGGGTTCCGCTTCACCGGGGCGCAACTGAGCCACTGGGACTGGTTCCACCCGGGCAGGGACGGCCAGGAGCGGCTGGCGGAGATCGCGTACCGCGCCATCACGGCCGTGCGGCCCCCGGCGTAGGGTCCGCTCATGAGCAGCGCGCAGCCGGAGCCCTTCGGCCGTCTCGGTGACGGCACACCAGTCCACCGCTGGACCCTGGAGCGCGGCGGTACGCGGGTGCGCGTGCTCACCTACGGCGGGATCGTGCAGTCGGTCGAGGTGCCCGACCGGGCGGGCGCGGTGGCCGCAGTGGCGCTGGGGTTCCCGGACCTGGCCGGGTATCTGGCCTCCCCCGGGCCGTACTTCGGGGCGCTGATCGGGCGGTACGCGAACCGCATCGCGGGCGGTTCCTTCGAGCTCGACGGGCGGAGGTACCAGCTGCCCCGCAACAACCCGCCGCACAGCCTGCACGGCGGCGACCGGGGGTTCGACAAACGGATCTGGGAGGCGGAGGCGACCGGGCACGGGGTGCGGCTCTCCCGGGTCAGCCCGGACGGCGAGGAGGGCTTCCCTGGACGGCTGGCCGTCTCCGTGACGTACGGCCTGACGGAGAGCGGTGCGCTGCGGATCCGGTACGAGGCGACGACGGACGCGCCGACCGTGGTGAGCCTGACCAACCACTCGTACTGGAACCTGGCCGGCGCGGGCTCCGGCAGCGCGGCCGGGCACGAACTGCGGATCGGCGCCTCGCGGGTGACGCCCGTGGACGCGGAGCTGATCCCGACCGGCGGGACGGCGCCGGTGGCGGGGACGCGCTTCGACTTCCGGCAGGCCCGGAAGGTGGGCCTCGGCTACGACCACAACTACGTGCTCGACGGTGACGGCGCCGAGGCGGCCGAACTGTCGGACCCGGTGTCGGGACGGGTACTGACCGTCACGACCGGCGAGCCGGGCCTCCAGCTCTACACCGGTGACCACATCGACGACGGGCCGTACGGGCCGGGCGCCGGGATCGCGCTGGAGACCCAGCGCTTCCCCGACGCGCCCAACCGGCCGGAGTTCCCCGGTGCGGTGCTCCGGCCGGGGGACGCGTTCGTCTCCGAGACGGTGTACGGGTTCTCGGCGCGGTAGGTGTCCGTACGGCGGCGCTCCCCCGTGCGGAGGAGCGCCGGTCCGTCAGGACGTGACCGTGGCCCTCAGCCTGGTGTCCGTGAGGGAGCGGCCGGTGCGGATCTCGTAGCTGCCGGGGCGCTGCTCCCAGGCGTTGGCCTTCTCGTCCCAGGTCTCGAAGGCCCGCGCGGAGAGTGCGACGGTCACCTCCGCCGTCTCCCCCGGCGCGGCTTCCACGGTGGCGAATCCGGCCAGCTGACGGGCGGCCCGGTCCGTACCGGGGTCGGCGGGGGCGGCATAGACCTGGACCGTTTCGCGTCCGGTGCGGGTGCCGGTGTTGCGGATCCGGACGGTGGCGGCCGTGCTGGTCACGTCCAGGGACTCGTAGCTCCACTCCGTGTAGCCCAGGCCGTGGCCGAAGGGGTAGGCGGGCGTGGTGCCGGCCCGGTCCCAGGCCCGGTAACCGATGAACACACCTTCCTCGTAAGGGAGTTCGCCGCCTTCCGGTTCGATCCTGCTGACCGGGGCGTCCGCCAGGACAGCCGGCCAGGTGGTGGGCAGGCGCCCGCCCGGCTCCGCCGCTCCGAGCAGGACGTCGGCGAGGGCCGAGCCGCCCTCCTGGCCCGGGAACCAGCTGAGCAGCACCGCCGCCACGTCCCCGCGCCAGGGCAGCTCCACCGGGGAGCCCGCGTTGACGACGACGACCGTGTTCGGGTTGGCGGCGGCCACGGCGCGGACCAGGTCGTCCTGCCGGCCGGGGAGCCTCAGGTCCGTGCGGTCGAAGCCCTCGGACTCGACCTCCTCGGTGGTGGCCACGACCACGACGGCGGTGTCCGCCTCGCGGGCGGCGGCGACGGCCTCGGCGATCAGCTCGTCGGGGTCGCGCTGCGGGTCGCGGTGCATGAGCGAGAAGCCGATGGCCTGGAGCCGGGAGCCGGCGCTCTTGAACACGGTGTACTCCAGGGCGATGGCGACCGACTCCCCCGCGGTGAGGGTGGCGGTGCCGCGCTCGACGGGGGCGCCGAAGACCGCGGCGAACGGGTCGCCCTCGTCGGCCGGCAGCTCGTTCCCGTCGAAGAGGACCTGGTCGCCCACCGTGAGCCGGAAGCCGCCGAGCCCCCGGGTGCCGAAGGTGTGCTCGCCGCTCTCCCTGGGCGTGAACGTGCCCTTGACCTCGATGGTGTGCAGCGCCTCGTGGGTCACTCCGTCGGGCAGGTCGCTACCCACCCACTGGATGCGTCCGCCGGGCACCGATGCGGTGCCGAGGATCCGCCCCGCCTTGTCGCGGCAGACGGCGTGCAGGGCGAAACCCTGCCCCGCCGCGGCCAGTTGACCGCTCGGGTCGGCGCCCAGGGCGTAGCTGACGGCGCCCTCGGGGAGTGCGGCGGCCAGCCCGTCGAGCGGGGAGACCACCCGGGTCGGGAAGACGGTGGCCGAGCCGCCGCCGAGGATGCGGGCGTCGCGGGCGGCGGCGCCGATCAGCGCGACCTTGCGGGTCCTTGACGCGTCGAGGGGCAGCGCGCCGCTCTCGTTCCGTACGAGGACGAAGGCGCGCCGGGCGATCTCGCGGGACAGCTCACGGCCGTCCGTCTCCGCCGGGAGGTCGGTGACGACCGGCGGGGCGCCGTCGAGGATGCCGACCCGGGCGGCGAGCCGCAGGACGTTCCGTACCGCGTCGTCGACCGCGCTCTCCGGGACCTCGCCCGCCCGCACGGCGGCGGCCAGCGGTGCGCCGTACGGGGTGGCCGGGCCCGGCATCGCGACGTCGAGGCCGCCGACGATGTCGCCGGCGGTGGAGCGCGCGGCCGTCCAGTCCGAGACGTTGAACCCGTCGAAGTGCCACTCGCCGCGCAGGACTTCGTTCACGAGGTAGCGGTGCTCGGTCATCGTCGTGCCGTTGACCGAGTTGTACGCGGTCATGATGCCCCAGGGGTGGGCGTTCCTGACGATGGCCTCGAAGGGGGCCAGGTACAGCTCGCGCAGCGGGCGCGGGGCGATGAGGTTGTCGACGGTGAAGCGGTCGGTCTCCGCGTCGTTGCCGACGAAGTGCTTGACGGTGGTGCCGACGCCGCCGCTCTGCACACCCCGGACGTAGCCCGTGCCGATCTCACCGGTGAGGTACGGATCCTCGGAGTAGCACTCGAAGTGCCGCCCGCCGAGCGGTGAGCGGTGCAGGTTGACGGTCGGCGCGAGCAGGACGTGGACCCCCTTGCGCCGCGCTTCCTGGGCGAGCAGCACCCCGGCCCTGCGGGCCAGCTCCGGGTCCCAGGTGGCCGCGAGGGCGGTCGGTGACGGCAGGGCGATGGACGGGTCGTCGGCGGTCCAGCGCACACCGCGGACCCCGATCGGGCCGTCCGACATGACGAGGGACTTCAGTCCGATCTCCGGGATCGCCGGGAGGCTCCAGAAGTCCTGCCCGGAGAGCAGCCGGGCCTTGGTGTCGAGATCGAGCGTGCCGAGCGCGGCCTCGACCGCGGCCTCGCGGACCGGGTCCGCGTCGTTGATGGGGTTGGCTGCCACCGTCGTACCTCCGCCTTGAAGTGTGGGAGCCCCGGGTCCCTGAGACCCCGATGTGCTCAGGCTCCGCAGTCCGGTGCGTGATGTTTCCATCCTGACGCCCATACCGGTAGATCGGTAGGTTTCGTTACGCCTTCGTGATGTGCGATGTCGTACGGTCCTCGGAGAACACGTGCGGGGAAAGGAGCCGGTGGATGGGGAGCGCCAGGGGGGAAGGGCGGCGGGCGGAGATCCTCCGTGCGGCCCTTGAGGTCATCGCGGAGCGCGGCTACCGGGGGACGACGCTCGGCGCCGTCGCCGAGCGGGTGGGCCTCAGCCAGCAGGGGCTGCTGCACTACTTCCCGAGCAAGGACGCCCTGCTCGTCGCCGTGCTGGAAGCACGCGACCGCTGGGACCCGGGCGCGTCGGCTCGCTCCGGTGAGGCCTGGCCGCTCGAACTGCTCGGGTCGCTGGTGGAGTACAACGCCATGCGGCCGGGGATCGTGCAGACCTTCGCCGCGCTGCTCGGCGAGAGCGTGACGGACGGGCATCCGGCGCGGGAGTTCTTCACGCGCCGCTATGCGCAGGTGCGGGGGTCGATGGCGGCCACCCTGCGCGGCGAGTTCGGGGACCGGCTGCCGAGCGGGCTGACGCCCGAGGAAGTGGCGCCGCTGCTGGTGGCGGTGATGGACGGCCTCCAGTACCAGTGGCTGCTGGACCCGGAATCGGTGGACATGCCCACCGCTTTCCGGGCCTTCACGACGCTGCTCGGCGGTGGTGCGACGGGGTGATGCGCGGGCGGCGGCCCTGCGCTACCAGGTCCGGGAGGGGGCGGCGGGCGGAGGCGTGGGCGCCGCGGGTGCCCCGTCAGCGCCGTTCACGCCGTCGGCGGGCGGTTCCGGCAGAGCGTCCGGTACGGCGTCCGGTTCGCGCGCCGTCTCCCCCGTCAGGTCGCGCACCATCAGGGTCGCTCCCGCCACCGCGCCCGGCATGAGGAAGACCGCGACCAGCGGCACCAGGAAGCAGAGGGTCAGCGGGACCCCGAAGCCGAGGGTGAGCAGACGACGGCTCTTCAGCAGGGCCAGCCGCTCCCGGAACTCCATGCCCCGGCGTTGCAGCGCCACCGCCGTCAGCTCCTCGGCGAGGAAGAAGCCGGAGACGCAGAAGCCGATCGCCGGGACGACGGTCTGGCCGACGACCGGGAGGAAACCGGCGGCGAAGAGCAGCAGGCCGTAGAACGCCACCCGTACCAGGATGCGGAGGCTGTCGCGGGCGGAGATCCACAGTTCGCGCCAGAGGGAGAGGCCGGATCCGGGGACGTCGGCGCCCTCGGACGCGTCGACCCGCCCGGAGAGCGCCTCGTAGAAGGGCTGGCCGATCAGCAGGGTCACCGCGGTGAACGAGACGACGGCGAGCAGCAGGGCCAGCGCCCACAACAGTACGGTCAGACAGCCCCGGAGGAGTCCCGGCCAGGGCGTGCTCCAGGTGTCGGCGAACGGTGTCGCCCAGGTGACCGCGTCGTCCGCCCAGAACGCGAGCGCGACCAGCGCCACCCCGTAGAGGACGAGCGTGATCAGCCCCGGCAGCAGCCCGAATCCGTACTGCCTGCCGCGCCCGCCGACCCAGCGCTGGCCCTTCACCAGATAACCGAAACCCGCCCCGAGATCACCCATGCGCCGCAGCCTATCGGGGGCCGGCGCAGCCGGGTGCCGCAGCGTCCGGCCCCCGGCCCGGCCGGCGAACGGCGGGAACGGGGCTGTCGGCGCAGGCCCGTTGACCTTGCGCGCGTCACCCCATTGCAAGGTCGGCACGGTCGGCAAGGTCCCTGGAATACGGACAGAGGACCGCCCCCGCCGGAGCGGGTGCGGCCCTCCCTGTCCCGGCCGGAGCCGGGATCAGCCGTTCATGATCAGGCGACGGCCAGGTCGACCTTGATGTTGCCGCGGGTGGCGTTCGAGTACGGGCACACCTGGTGCGCCTTCTCGATCAGCGACTGCGCGGCGGCCGCGTCGACGTTCGGGATGGAGGCCGTGATGGTGACCTCCAGGCCGAAGCCGCCCTGCTCGGTCTTGCCGATGGAGACGGCCGCGGTCACGGTCGAGCCGGAGATGTCGGCCTTCTCCTGGCGGGCGACGACACCGAGCGCACCCTGGAAGCAGGCGCTGTAACCGGCGGCGAAGAGCTGCTCCGGGTTGGTGCCCGCGCCGCTTCCGCCCATCTCCTTCGGCGGGTTGACGACGACGTCGAGGTTGCCGTCGCTGGAGGAGACCCGGCCGTCACGGCCGTTCTCGGCGGTGGCGACTGCGGTGTACGCGACATCGATCTTCTGGATTGCCATGAGAGTTCCTTCTGTTGTGTACGCCGCATCTCGCGCCCACGACCGCGGCGGCCTGGGGGCGAGCCTACTGGTTGACGGCGACGATCATCTTCCCGGTGTTCTCACCGCGGAGCAGCCCGAGAAACGCCTCGACGCCCTGTTCGACACCTTCGACGACCGTTTCCTGGTACTTCAGCTCGCCCGAGGCGATCCAGCCAGCGACGTCCTTCACGAACTGCGGCTGGAGCGCCGCGTGATCGCCGACGAGCATGCCCTGGAGCCGCAGCCGCTTGCCGATGACCAGCGCGAGGTTGCGCGGGGCCGGGGTGGCCTCGGTGTTGTTGTACTGCGAGATCATTCCGCAGATCGTGGCGCGGCCGTGCACGTTGAACGAGTTGATGGCCGCTTCGAGGTGCTCGCCGCCCACGTTGTCGAAGTACACGTCGATGCCGTCGGGGGCGGCCTCGCGCAGCTGCTGCGCCACGGGGCCGTTCTTGTAGTTGAACGCAGCGTCGAAGCCGAGGTCGTCGACGAGGTGCCTGACCTTCTCGTCGGAGCCCGCGGAGCCGATGACGCGCGCGGCACCCCTGATCCTGGCCATCTGGCCGACCTGGCTGCCGACGGCGCCCGCGGCGCCGGAGACGAAGACGGTCTCGCCCTCCTTGAAGGCGGCGACATCGAAGAGGCCGGCGTAGGCGGTGAGGCCCGTCATACCGAGCACGCCGAGGTAGGCGGAGAGCGGGGCGGCCGCCGGGTCGACCTTGGTGGCGTGCTGGACGGGCACGTGTGCGTACTCACGCCAGCCGAGGCCGTGCAGCACGTGGTCGCCCACCGAGAAGCCCTCGGCGTTCGACGCGATGACCTCGCCGACCGCGCCGCCGTCCATCGGCTTGTCGAGCTGGAAGGGCGGTGTGTACGACTTGACGTCGTTCATCCTTCCCCGCATGTACGGGTCGACCGAGAAGTAGAGGTTGCGGACCAGGATCCGTCCCTCGGCGGGCTCGGACACCGGGACCTCGCGCAGGGCGAAGTCCGCCGGGGTGGGCCAGCCGCTCGGACGGGCGGTGAGATGCCATTCGCGGCCGGTCGTGGGGAGTGCGGACATCGGTGTACAACCTCCTGAGCAAAGCTTCATGACGTGAAATATCTACCGTCTTAAACAACCATGCGCCTGGATATTTTAGATTGTCAAGCATGCGGGTACGCTGGGAGGCATGGCCACTCGTACAGACCCGCTCACCCTGGAAGTCGTCGAGCTGATCGGTGACGTCGTCGCCCGGTACTACCAGGAGTACGACGAGGCCGCGGCCGTGCACTCGCTCACCGGCGCCCAGGCACGGGTGCTGGGTCTGCTGTCCATCGAGGCGATGCCCATGCGCCGTCTCGCCGGGCATCTGAAGTGCGAGCCGTCGAACGTCACGGGCATCGTCGACCGGCTCGAAGCGCGCGGCCTCGCCGAGCGCCGCCCCGACCCCGCCGACCGCCGGGTCAAGCTGGCCGCGGCCACCGAGGCGGGCCGGCGGACCTCCCGGGAGCTGCGCGCCACGATGGACTTCGCCCGTGAACCGCTCGCCGAGCTGTCGGCCGGGGAGCGGACGGTGCTGCGGGACCTGCTGAAGCGGATGCTGGGGCGCACCGACGGGTAGGGCCACCCGTCCGGAGGTGCTCCACCCGCCGGGCCCGGTGCGCGTGCCGTACGGGCAGGATGGGTGTATGCCGCGATCAGGGAGCCCGTTCGGGCCGCTCGACTTCCAGCTGGTGCTGCTGCGCCGGATGGCCGACCATCAGCCGGACCTCGTCGAGGACGCCCGGCGCGAGCTGGGCGTCACACTCGCCGAGATGCGCGAGGCGAACCGCCGCTGGCAGGCGATGGTCCGCTCGCCCCGCTCCCGCGGGGCCGCCCAGCGCTACCGCTCGGTGCTCGGCGAGCCGTCGGCCACCGCCCGCCGGACGATCGGCGACCTGGAGTGCGACGCCCTCCAGTGGCCGGTGCCGCTCTGGCCCGGCCTGCGGTTCGAAGTGCTGACCGCGCCCGGCGGCGCGGTGTGGAACGAGTGGCTGGTCCGCGCCCCGGGCGCCACCGCACCGGCCCTGCACTCGGCGGACGACCTGCGGCCCTGGTCGTGCACGGTGGACGAGGTGGCCCGCGCCTTCGCCCCCGTACGGCCGATGGAGGGCACCGCGCCGACCCGGTGGCGGCTCGCCCTCACCCTGCCCGGCGGGCGTCCCGCCGTCGCCGAATTCACCTGGGGGCTGCTCCAGGACGTACGGCCCAGCGACACACCCCTTTAGGAGCTTGCTTTCTGGCGAGGCGTCAGAACACCACCCGGGCGGCTCAGCCCAGCGCGCGCACCGGTCGCGGCCGTCGCACGATGCGATGAGGACCGGCTGCCGCCGGTGCTCCACCCAGCGTCTCTCGGGAGATCGTGCCGTGACCGTCAGTCTTGATCAGTTGCGCCGTTGCCAGGTAGCCGTCGACCTCGGGGCCTCGCGGACCCGGGTGTTCGTCAAGGGCATGGGGCTCGTCGTGGACGAACCGAGCGTCGTCGCGGTGAACAGCCGGACGGGCGCGCTCATCGCCGTCGGTTCCTTCGCCGAGCAGATGACCGGCCGTACCCCCGCCTACATCCGGGTGGCGCGCCCCGTCACGGGCGGCACCGTCGTCGACATCGACCTGGCGCGGCGCATGCTGGGGCAGCTCCTCGGCGACAAGCTGCGGCGCAGACTGCGCCGCACCCCGATGCTGCGCGCCGCCGCGTGCACCCCGCACGAGTCCGACCCGCTGGCGCAGCGTGCCACGGTCGAGACCCTGGTCGGGCTCGGCGCCCGGCGGGTCGAGCTGGTCGACACCCTCATCGCCGCCGCCGTCGGCTGCGGGCTCCCCGTCGAGCAGCCGACCGCCACCATGATCATGGTCTGTGGCGCGGCGACCACGCAGATCGCCGTCCTCTCACTCGGCTCGATCGTCACCGCCGAGCGGATCCCGGTCGGCGGTGAGGCCATCGACCGGGCCATCGTGCAGCACATGCGCCAGCACCACGAGCTGCTGCTGCCGAGCCAGTCCGTACGGCCGCTGCAACTGGCGCTCAGCGGCAACGGGCTGGCCCTGGACGGGCCCGAGTTCACCGAGATCCACGGCAGGGACGTGGCCACCGGCCTCGCCCGTTCGGTCCAGGTCGAAACCGCGGCCGTACGGGAGGCCATCCACACCCCGCTGACCGCCGTGCTCGACGGCATCGGCCGGGTGCTGCGCGGCTGCCCGCCGGATCTGGTCGCCGACCTGTCGGACCGCGGCATCATGATGGTCGGCGGGAGCGCCCTGCTGCCGGGCCTGGAACAGATGGTCCGCAACGCGACGAGGATGCCGGTGCACATCGCCGAGCGGCCCGACGTCTGCTCGGTCCTCGGACTCGGCGCGATGCTGGAGGGAAAGATCCAGCCCATGACGCTGGCTCCGCTGAGCGGCTGACGGACCGCTGACGGGCGGCCACCCGACAGGACCCGAGCGGCACCGCGGGGCCTGCGACGATCGGACCGGGGGACCACACGATGACCGGTGACACACGGCTGCCGCTGCTCCTGGAGGCGGTGCTGAGCGTCGGTACGGATCTCGAACTGCGCGGCACGCTCCAGCACATCGTGGACTCCGCGACCCGGCTGACGGGCGCGCGGCGCGGGGCGCTCGGGGTGGTCGACCCCGAGCGCGACCGCCTCAGCGACCTGTTCGCGACCGGCGCCGACGGCGACGCGCTGATCGGCCTCCCGGACGACACCCCCGGTCTGCTGCGGTTCCCCGTCCGGGTGCACCAGCAGGTCTTCGGAACCCTGCACCTGGCGGGCAAGCGCGAGGGCAGCTTCGACCGGGACGACGAGGCGCTGCTGCGGGTGCTCGCCGCGCAGGCGGGCATCGCGATCGGCAACGCCCGGCTGTACGAGACGGCGAGGCTCCGGGAGCGCTGGATCAAGGGGGCGGCGGCCGTCACCAACGCGCTGCTCACCGGCGA
This sequence comes from Streptomyces sp. NBC_01471, assembly GCF_041438865.1. Classification (NCBI taxonomy): domain Bacteria; kingdom Bacillati; phylum Actinomycetota; class Actinomycetes; order Kitasatosporales; family Streptomycetaceae; genus Streptomyces; species Streptomyces sp. NBC_01471. The sequence goes on along the minus strand of NZ_CP109450.1, from coordinate 5,749,889 downwards.
GAGCGCGACCGACGCACTGACCACCGTCGCCGAACAGGCCAGGAGCCTCGCCGACGCGGTCGCCGGCGTGGTGCTCCTGCCGACCGGCAGCGGCGGCATGGAGATCGTCGCCGCCTCCACCTTCGAGGACCCGGGCGACCTCATCGGCGCCACGATCGCGCCGGGCTCCCCCGTGCTGGTCCAGCTCCTCAGCGGTGACCCGGTGTACATCGAGGACTCGTCCACCGATCCCCGGATGACCACCCATGTACGGGCCCGTTTCGGGCCGAGCATGATGCTGCCGCTCCAGAGCGGCGGCAAGCTGATCGGTACGCTCGCGCTGCCCCGGCGGCGCAGCGGCCGCCCCTACAACGCGGCGGACCGGACACTGGCCCTTCAGTTCGCCTCGCAGGCCGCGCTCGCGCTCGTCCTGGCCGATGCCCAGCAGAACCGTGAGCAGCTCGCGGTGTACGAGGACCGCGACCGGATCGCCCGCGATCTGCACGACCTCGTCGTCCAGCGGCTCTTCGCGACCGAGATGATGCTGGAGTCGACCCGGCGGCGGGCGGCCGGCACGGAGCTGGGTGAGCTGCTCGGCCGGGCGGCCGACGAACTCGACTCGACCATCCAGGACGTCAGGACCGCGATCTTCGCCCTCCAGCAGCCGCCCGCCGACGCACCGTCGACGCTGCGCGGCCAGGTCCTCCGGGAGACGGACGGCGCGCGGGTGCTGCTGGGGTTCGCCCCGTCGGTGCACTTCCTCGGCCCGGTGGACTCCCGGATCACGGAGCAGGTCGGCGAGGACCTGCTCACCGCCCTGCGCCGGGGCCTCGCCCGCACGCACCGGCTGCCGGACGTCTCGCGGGTCGCGGTGGTGGTCGACGCACGGGAGGACCCCGTACGGCTGACTGTCACGCACGACGGGACGCCGGAGGGCGAGGACGGGAACGCGCTGGTGTGGGAGGCGTCGTGACCGGCGCCACCCGCGCGTACGTGCCCGGCTGCGCCTACGGCACCGGCGACCGCGCGTCGTAGCGGAGGAAGCCGCGCCGGGTCAGGCCGAGCAGGGAGACCGCGACGACACAGGCGAGGCCGCCGCCGACCACCGCCGCGGTCGGGGTGGCGAGGTCGCCCGCCGAGCCCGCGAGGAAGTCGCCGAGGCGCGGGCCACCGGCGACGACCACGATGAAGACCCCCTGGAGCCTGCCGCGCATCTCGTCCGGCGCCGCCACCTGCATCATCGTGTTGCGGAAGACCATGGACACGGTGTCCGCCGCACCGGCCAGCGCGAGGAAGAACAGCCCGAGCCAGAGGTTCCTGGTCAGGCCGAACACCGCGATGGCGAGTCCCCACCCGGCGACCGCGAGCACGATCGCGAGACCGTGCCGGTGGATGCCGCCCAGCCAGCCGGAGAAGACCCCGCCGAGCAGCGCGCCCACCGCGGGCGCCGCCACCAGCAGCCCCGTGGTGCGGGCGTCGCCCCCGTACCAGAGGACGGCCACCGCCGGGAAGAGCGCCCGGGGCTGGGCCAGGATCATGGCGCAGAAGTCCGAGAAGAACGTCATCCGGAGGTTGGGGCGGGTGGCCAGGAAGCGCAGCCCGTCCAGGACCGAGGCGCGGCTCTTCGATCCGGCCGCCCGGTCGGGGAGCATCGAGGGCAGCCGCCACATCGCGTACAGGGCGGCCACGAAGGAGACGGCGTCGATCAGATACGCGGCCTGGTAGCCCCAGAAACCGACGATGAGGCCGCCGAGCATCGGTCCGATCAGCGTGCCGAAGGTGCTCGTCATCGAGGACAGGGCGTTGGCCGCGGGCAGTTGGTCGCCGGGCAACAGCCGGGGGATCATCGCGGACCTGGCCGGGGCGTTCAGCGCGGCGCAGACGGACTGGAGGGCCACGATGCCGTACAGGAACCAGACATGGTGGAAGCCGGCGAACGCGGCCGACGAGAGGCCGACCGAGAGGACCGCGGACCCGAGGGCGCTGTAGAGCCCGAGTTTGCGCCGGTCGAGGGTGTCGGCGACGGCCCCGCCGTAGAGGCCGAACGCGACCAGCGGCACCAGCGAGAAGAGACCGACGAGACCGACGGAGAAGCTGGAGCGGGTGAGGTCGTAGACCTGGAGCGAGATCGCCAGGGCGGTCATGCCCTGCCCGACCCAGGAGACGGTGTTGCCGAACCAGAGCCGCCGGAAGTCGGGGGATGTGCGCAGCGGGGTGAGGTCGGCGAGTATGCGCCGACGTATCGGCTTCTCCTTGGGCGGGCGTATCGGAGTCACAGGGGATGCTAACCGGCCTCGCCCCCGGCCTCCGCTCCCGGCCGGGTGAGGCCGGTCACCACCGGCTCCCCGCGGTCAGGGGGCCCGCGTCACCCAGCGGGCCAGTTCCGCGTCGGACGCCTGCCGCACGCTGGTGCCGCCGGGGATGTCCACCTTCAGCGGCATCACGTACGGGCGCCGGTGGCTCGCGTCGAGGCGTCCGCCGGACACGAGCGGGGCGTCCGTCGGCAGGTATCCGGCGAAGTACAGGTACCACTTCCCGCCGTTGTCGACGACGGAGGGCACGCCCGGTGCGACGACACGGTCGGCCACGTAGTCCGGCCACGCCTTCTCCTGGGTCTGCAGGAGATAGTCCACGTCCGTGCCTCCCGGCTTTCCCCACACTCCGGCCGTGTCCTTGCCGAGGATCCTGCGGTACGAGGAGCCGTGCGGCGGTATCAGGGTGTCGGACCACGCCAGTCCGGACTTGTAGTCGCGCTCGTTGAACGCCCCGGTCGAGTAGGCCATCACGTATTTTCCGTCGATCCTGGTGATGTTGCCCGTCTCGATGAGCTTGAACTTCTTGGGCTGGTCCAGGCCGAAGAAGTACTCCGAGCCGTACCCGCCGTTCGCGTCCTCCGGGCCCAGGAGCAGCGTGGATCCGGAGGATGCGGGGCGGGAGGGAGATGTCATCCGCTGCGCCACGATCCCGTCGTGCAGGGGCGATGCGGTGAGCATCCTGCTGTAGATGAGGTACAGCTTTCCGCCGTCCTCGACGTACTTCCCGTCGTAGTTGGCCTTCTCCGGATGCGCGAAGGATCCGGCCAGCAGGGTGTCGGCGACCCACGTCGTCGGGACGTCGGAGGGTGCCGGGTGCCGGGCGTGCGCGTGGACCACCACGGTCCACGGGGCGGCTCGGGGGTGGGCGGGGTTCTTCACGTACATGGTCGCCGCCATCTCCCAGGCGCCGGAATCCAGCTGGTAGATGTTGGTGTTGTCGACGACCGTCGTCCGGGATCCGTACCGCTTGGCCGCCTGGGTCAGGGCGGGACCCGCCGTCACCCTGACCTTCTTCCCGGCCGTGCAGCGGGCGGTGGTGCCGGTCGGGCAGTCGAGGAGCGACTTGGTGGTTCCGGAGAAGTACTGGCTGCCGGTACCGCGATAACGCGCGGCCCGGTGGATGGGGTAGGGGTCCGAGTAGTAGACGCCCTTGTCCTTCGACGCGGGGTCCGTCAGTGGCCGGATGCCGCCGTCCGCGGTCGGGGCGTTCGGCGCGGTGGACGGCGCGCCCGATGTTCCGGACGGGTTCCTGGACGGGGTTCTGGACGAGGTGCATCCGAGGGCGGACAGCCCGACGGCGACGAGTGCGGCTGTCAGCCGGAGGAGCGGGCCGTACCGACGGCCGGTGCCGGTGCGTGTCGTCGCCGCGGGTGTGTGCTGCACTGCGTGCTCCTTCTGGTGACCGGCGTCAGTCCTTCTTCACCTGGTGCGCTGCGCTGATTCCGCTGAACAGCCAGTGGACGGCGTCGCCGTAGAGGTTTTCGGGAACCAGCTCCGGATCCATCCGGCGGAGCTGGACAAGTCCTTGGAACAGCGCCATCACGACCGTGGCGACGCCGTCGAACGGGACCTCGCCGGACTGGCCCCGCGCCTTTGCCCGGTCGGCCAGCACGGTGGTCAGCGCGTCCCGGTTGGCACGGAACTGCGAGGCCATGCGCTCCTGGAACTCGGGACGGCGGATCGCGTACAGCCAGAACTCCGCCTGCAGCGGGGCGAGATCCATGTCCTCGCCCGCGACGTCGACCAGCAAGCGGGACAGCAACGCCTGGGCGTCCTCGATGCTGCCGCTCCGATCGGACACGATCGCGGCGGCCTCGGCGAGACGGCTGCCGCTCCGCTTCGAGAGGAGCTCGACGAACAACTCGTCCTTGCCGGCGAAGTTCGAGTACAGAGCGCCGGTGGAGAACCCGGCACTCTCCGCGATGTCGTCGACGGACGCTCCCGCGAAGCCCTTGCGGGCGAACACCTGCGCGGCGGCCTCCAGAAGAAGGGCCCGGGTGCGTGCCTTGGTCTCCGCCCGGGTCAGGCGCCGTGGACGTGACTCGTCATCTTTCATATAGCGAACTTTATCGAAATAGCACGAATTACGTCAATTGCCTTACGGGCGGCCAGGTACACGGTCCCCTGCGACACCAGACCCCGTCCGCGATCAAGTCGCCGTGGAAGCCGGCTCGCCGGGCGCGCGGTCCGCACCGCGGAACCAATGGCGCGATTCCGTGCGCGGGTTCGGTCCGTTGCGCGCCCGCGCAACGGCAGGCGCGGCTACCGGGCGTGCGGCATGGGGTGTGCGGCCGCGGGCGCTGCCGTCGAGGTGAAGAAACGCCTGTCACCCAGCGGGCCGAGCAGCATCACGGCGAGCCCGAGTCCGATCGCGACGACGAGCGAGGGGTTGCCGATCGAATCCTTGAGCTGATCCTCGACCACGGCCGCGATCACGACCAGGACGGCCTTCGACGCGACCAGGGGCACCAGGTGCACCTCGACGGACTGACGCTTGAGCCGGGACTTGAGCAGGAACATCACCACGGCGAAGACAGCGATGGTACGCAGCGCCTCCTCCCACACCGGCCTGCCGCGGTTGAGGTACCAGAACCCGCCGATCAGCAGGCCGCCGAGCACGTAGCGGATGACTTTCGATGAGGACGTCATTTCTTCACTCCGAGAGATGCCCGAGAGAGGTGTGGAGACCGGTAACGGCCGAGCGGACAGCCGCGCCGCAGAACGCGCAGGGGACCGGCGAAACCCGTGCGAACCGGCGCCCGGCCAAGTGCCGCGGGTCCGGCTCATCCGCTTTCGTATAGACAACGTTATTCGGATAGTGCCGACTATGTCAATCGCTGGGGCGTCCGGCCACCGGCACGTCCGGTCAGGAGCATCCGCCGGGGCAGCAGGCGGACAGACAGGCAGACAGACAGACAGCGGAAAGCACCCGACCCCGCCGGGGCGGGGTCGGGTCGGGACGGGACTGCGGGCGGAGGGAGGAGGCGGTTCGGGAGGTCCTAGACCTCGACCAGGGTGATCTCGGTGGCCTTGATGCTGGTCCACACCGGTACGCCGTCAGCGAGGCCGAGTTCGAGTGCGGCCTGCGGAGTGATCTCCGCGACCAGGTCGGGCGCCTCGGGCGAGGTGATGAGGACACGGAGCCTGCTGCCCGCCGACGTGATCTCCCGTACGGTGCCGGGCCAGATGTTGCGCGGGCTGCCCGACGGCCTGTCCCGGTGTACGGAGACGGCTTCGGGCGCGATGATCGCCAGCGCCCTGACGCCCTCGCCGGGCCCGTCGGCGACGACGAGGTGCCCGCCGCCCGTGAGGGTGAGGCCGTCCCCGGACCCGGTCCCGGTCCAGGCGTTGCGGCCGAGCATCCGGGCCACCCACGGCGACCGCGGGTGCAGGGTGACCTCGGCGGGCGGGGCGTCCTGGAGGGTGCGGCCGTCGTCCAGCACGAGGACCCGGTCGGCCAGCGAGACCGCCTCGACCGGGTCGTGCGTGACGATCAGGCAGACACCGGCGAAGCCGCTGAGATGCGTGCGCAGGGTGTGCCGCACGTGGGCCCGGGTGGTCTGGTCGAGCGCGGCGAGAGGTTCGTCGAGAAGCAGCAGCCGGGGGCGGGCGGCGAGCGCCCTGGCGAGCGCGACGCGCTGGGCCTGGCCGCCGGAGAGCTGCGAGGGCTTGCGGGCGGCGAGGTGGCCGACGCCGAGCCGCTCCAGCCACAGGGAAGCCTCCCGGCGCGCCTCGGCACGCGGCACCCGGCGCGACCGCAGCCCGTAGGCGGTGTTGGTGAGCGCGCTCAGGTGCGGGAAGAGCGCCCCGTCCTGCGGGACCCAGGCCACTCCCCTGCGGTGCGGCGGCAGCGGGCCGACGTCGATGTCACCCAGCCGCAGCTCCGCCCGGGCCCGCGGGGTCAGCCCGAGCAGGGCGCGCAACAGGGTTGTCTTGCCCGCCCCGTTGGGGCCGACGACCGCGATGGTGGTGCCCGGCTCCGCGTCGAGGGTCAGTTCGTTGAAGCCGGTGACCACCGCGTGCAGCGGCCAGCGTTCCTGCGGGGCCGGAGCGGGAGCATCGGGCGCCCCCGTGGCGCCGGACCCGTCCGTGCCCGGTGCGCCGACGGTCGCGGTACCGCCCGGTCCGAAGCCGGGGAGCGGCTGGTCGGTGTCGTCCGTGTCGTCGGCCGCGAACGCCGGTTTCGCGGTGCGCTCGGACGTCCCGCCGGTCCAGCGCCCGCGCAGGGCGATCAGGACCGCCATCGCGATGACGAGCAGCAGGAGCGAGACGGAGGTCGCGGCCTCGGGCGAGTCCTGGAGCAGCAGATAGACCTGGAGCGGCAGCGTCTGGGTGGTGCCGGGCAGGTTTCCGGCGAAGGTGATGGTGGCCCCGAACTCACCGAGTGCACGCGCCCAGGTCAGCGCGGCGCCCGCGGCAAGACCCGGCGCGACCATGGGCAGGGTGACGGTGCAGAACACCCGGACCGGCGAGGCCCCGAGCGAGGCCGCGGTCTCCTCGTAGCGGGGGCGCAGCCCGGCGAGCGTGCCCTCCAGGCTGATGACCAGGAACGGCATCGCCACGAAGGTCGCCGCGACCACCGCTCCGGAGGTGTGGAAGGGCAGGACGATGCCGAAGTTGTCCTCCAGGAAGGGCCCGAGCAGCCCCCGGCGCCCGAACCCGAGGAGCAGCGCCACACCCCCGACGGTGGGCGGCAGCACCATCGGCAGCAGGACGAGGGAGCGTACGAGGGTCTTGCCGGGGAAGTCGACCCGCGCGAGCAGCCAGGCCAGCGGCACCCCGAGGAGCAGCGAAAGACCCAGGGCCCAGAAGGAGACCAGCAGGGAGAGCCGCAGCGCCTCAGTCGTGTCCGGGCTGGTCAGATGTGTCCCGAGCTCACCCCACGAGGTGCGGGCCAGGATGCCGATCAGCGGCATCAGCAGGAACGCGATCGCGATCAGCGCGGGCACCCCGAGGGCGAAGGGGGTCCGGGTGCGCGGTGTACGGGCGCGGGTGCTTCTCATCGGGGTTCCTGTGATCGGGATGCCGGACACCGGCGACCTGAGTGCCGGAGCCGTGGCCGCGGGTCCGTACAGGGCGAACCCGTACGGGGCTGTCCACCGTCAGCACGGAAAGAACAGCCCCGTACGGGGGAGTTGGGCCTGTTACGGCTTCTGGAAGCCCGCGCCCTGGAGGATCTTCTGCGCCTCCGGGCTGTCGAGCCACTTCACGAACGCGGCGGCCGCCGCGGAGTGCTTCGAGTCCTTGACGGTCGCCGCCGGGTAGGAGGCGACGGCGTTCTGCGCGTCGGGGATGTCGACCGCGACGACCTTGCCGGGGGCCGTGGCCGCGTCCGTCTTGTAGACGATGCCCGCGTCGGCCTCGCCCAGCTCGACCTTGGACAGGACGGCGCGGACGTTCACCTCCTGCGAGACCGGCTTCACCTTGATCTTCTGGGCGTCCAGCACCTTCTTGCTGTAGTTGCCGACGGGCACCTCGGGTGCGGCGAGGACGACCTTCAGCTTGGGGTTGGCGAGGTCCTTCAGGTTGTGGACCTTGTCCGGGTTGCCCTTGCCGGTGACGATGACGAGGCGGTTCTTGGCGATGATCTCCGGCGTACCGACGTCGGACTTCAGGCCGTCCATGGTCTTGGTGTCCGCCGTGACCAGCGCGTCGGCCGGGGAGCCCTGCTTCACCTGGGTGGCCAGCTCCTGGGAGCCGGCGAAGGAGTAGGTGATCTTCGTGCCGGGGTGCTCCTTCTCGTACACCTTCTTCGCGGTGCCGAACACATCGGTCAGCGAGGAGGCAGCGAGGACGGTCAGGTCGGCCTTCGGCGTACCGGAGGCGGAGGCCTTGGCGCCGGCGCCCGTGTCCTTCTTGCTGTCGTCCTTGCCGCCACAGGCGGCCAGGGGCAGCAGCAGGGCGGCCGTCACGATCGCGGTGGCGGTACGGCGGCGGGTGAAGATGCGAGACATGAGGGTGGAACTCCTTGGGGGACGGGCGGCACGGTTGCTGCCCGAGCGGATGGGGATGAGCCACGCCGAAGGGGGGCCTCCCGGCTCGGGTGGGTCCGAGGATTCGGGGAAGGGCGACGCCGCTGTGGAGGAGAGCTGCTTACGGGAGCGGGCGGCTGAGCCGGCACGGGGCTCAGGTCCGATCGATGTGCACACTGGTCGACTTGACGCGGGCGGTGGCCTGCATGCCGACCTCCAGGCCGAGTTCCCGGACGGCCTCCGTGGTGAGGAGGGAGACCAACCGGTGCGGACCGGCCTGGATTTCCACCTGGGCCGCCACGTCGCCCAGTTTCACGGCGGTGACGATACCCGGGAAGGCGTTGCGCGCCGAGGTGTAGGACGCATCGTCCTCGCCTGCGGCGCTCTGTCCGATCTCGATCGAGAAGGCGGCCAGATCGCGTCCGCCGATGAGCCGGCGGCCGGCTTCGTCGCGGTGGGTCGCGACCCTGCCGGCATCCGCCCAACGACGAGCGGTGTCGGGGCTGACGCCGAGCAGACGAGCTGCCTGACCGATCGTGTAGGACTGCATATGCGGAAAGATATGCCCAGTTGGCTCGCATTTGCAATTCATCGGGCGAAGCTATATGGCAGATGCCATAACGCTTGGAGGAAGACCCGAAGTGCCGTTCATCGACAGGGGGCGCACACGACAGGAGAGGGACGTAATATCGCAAATCCGACATCCCACTCTGCGTGCGAGGTTCCTCCATGTCTCTGAGCATCCGCAACCAGCTCCCCGGCACCGTCACCGGTGTCACCGACGGAGCGGTCATGGCGACCGTCAAGGTGCACCTCGGCGGCGGCCAGGAGGTCACCGCCGCGATCACCCTGGAGGCCGCGCGGGAGCTGGGCATCGCCGAGGGCGTCGCCGTACGGGCCCTGATCAAGTCCACCGAGATCTCCCTGGCGACCGGCCCGGTCACCGGGCTGAGCATTCGCAACCGGCTTCCGGGCACGGTCACCGACGTGGCGACGGGCGGAGCCATGGCGAGCGTCAAGGTCTCCGTCGAGGGGGCGGAACTGACGGCGGCCATCACGAAGGAGTCGGCGGCCGAACTCGGTCTCGCACCGGGCTCGTCCGTCATCGCACTCATCAAGTCCACCGAGGTCTCCCTCGCCACGGTGTGACGGCGGGCACGGTGAGAACCGTGCCCGCGGCTACAGCCCGGCAAAAGCGCAGGTGCCGACCCAGACACTCGTGATCGCGCTGATGTAGCGGGCCCCACAGCGGTCGGACGGGACCACCAGCTGGCTGCCCGCCATGTCCAGGCCGCGCCCGTCCATGGCGGTGGCCAGCAGGATCGGCGAGTCCGCGAAGTCCGCGTCGATCTCGGCCCAGGACAGCACCGTACGGTGGCCGTCCCCGCCGGTGACGGCCAGCAGGAAGCGGGAGCGGTCCTTGCGCCGTGCCGGGTCGAAGGCCGGCCGCGCGTCGCCGACGACATCGCGCAGCAGGGGCCCTTCGAAGGTGTGGTGCTGCGGGCCGTTCTTGGCGCAGTCGAAGACCACCTCCGCCCGGCGCTGCCCCCACCGGGCCCGGAGATCCGCGACCGTCAGCGCCGCGGGGCGCACCAACTCGCCCTTGAGCACCAGGCTTCTGGGTGCCACGGAGGCAGCACGGACGGAGCGAGACGGTGCGCTGATTCCACTCATGGGGTTCCCCCTCCAGGCGGGCCACTCGGCGTCCACCCTTGCCTGGAGCCCATGATGCCCACCGCATCAGCGGCTGAACCACATATGCGGGCCGATATGGCCCATCGACCTCGCTGATAGGAGTGAAAAGACCCGAGAGAGGCAGTAGAAGCGAGATTTCCGGTGCGGTGGCGCTACTCATCCAGGCCCCGCGCCCGCCGGTCCATGGCGCGCCACACGCGGTCGCGGGTGACCGGGAGTTCGGTGAAGCGGATGCCGGTGGCGTCCCGCAGCGCGTTCGCCAGGGCCGGGGCGACCGGGTTGAACGGGCTCTCACTCATGGATTTCGCGCCCAGCGGTCCGATCGCGTCCGCGGTCTCCATGAAGTGCACCTCGGTACGCGGCACATCGGCGTAGGCGGGCAGCCGGTACATACGGAAGGCCGGTGTGGTGACCTGGCCGCGGTCGCCGATCCGTACGTTCTCGAAGAGCGTCGCACCCAGCGCCTGCGCCACTCCCCCCTCGACCTGGCCCCGGCACTGCATCGGGTTCATCACCTTGCCCGCGTCCGCCGCGTGCACGCTGCGCAGGATACGGATCTCCCCGCTGCCGGGGTCGACGGCGATCTTGAACCACTGGGCGTTGAAGGCCACCGAGCGGGGCGTGCCGCCGAAGTGCCCGTCCTCGGCGAGTTCCCGGCCCGCGGCCTGCGCGGAGGCGTACAGCTCCTTGAGCAGCACCCGGCGGTCACCGCACTCGACGGCCTCCTCGACCAGCCGGCAGTCGGCCGCGGACACGCCGAGATGGGCGCCGGCGAAGCGCAGCAGCGATGCCGCGAGGGCCTCCGACGCCCGCAGGGTCGCCTTGCCCGCCACCACGGTGCCGGTCGAGCCGAAGGCGCCCGTGTCGTGGCGCACCACGTCCGTGTCCGACTGCCGGATGGTGATCTGGTCGACGGTGGTGCCGAGTTCGCCCGCCGCGATCTGCCGGTGCACGGTGGTGGTGCCGTTGCCGAACTCGGCCGTACCGACGGCGAGGTCGAAGGTGCCGTCGGCGAGCAGTGTGACGCGGGCGTCGGCGACATGGCCGCCGGGCGGCCCGGTGGCGATCATCGAGAGGGCCGAGCCCTCACCGACGAGCCACCCGTCGGGCACGCTCAGGGACGTGGCCTTCGGGTCGTTCCGCACCTCCCACTCCTTCTCCTGCTCCTGGGCCGTGCGGACGATACCGAGGCACTGGTCGAGCCCGTAGCTCGCGATGTGCAGGTCCTCCTCCTCGCCGTCGGCGGTGACCATGGGCTCGCCCGCCTTGATGATGTTCCGCGCCTTCAGCACCATCGGGTCCATGCCCAGCTGTCTGGCCAGCTCGTCGAGCACGGACTCCATGCCGAAGACGACCTGCCCGAGCCCGTACCCGCGGAACGCGCCCGCCGGGACGGCGTTGGTGTAGACCGAGTAGCCGTCCGCCTTCTTGTTGGGGCAGCGGTACACCGAAAGGGACTCGCCGCAGGCGTGGAACATCACCGCGGGGCCATGGTTCCCGTACGCCCCGGTGTTGGAGACGACCCGCAGCTGGAGCGCGGTCAGGGTGCCGTCCCGACGGGCCCCGGCCTTGATGCGGATACGGAACGGGTGGCGGGTGGTGGCGCCGTAGAACTGCTCGGCGCGGGTGTACTCCAGCTTGACGGGGCGGCGCAGCCGCATCGCGGCGAGCGCGACGATGTCCTCGACGATCATCTCCTGCTTGCCGCCGAATCCGCCGCCGACCCGGCCCGCGACCACGCGCACCTTCTCCAGCGGCAGTTCGAAGAGGACGCAGAGCGCGCGCCGGGTGAGGAACGGGGTCTGGGTGCTCGACCGTACGATCAGCCGCTGCCCGTCGGCCGGAGCGGGAAGCCCGCCGGTGCGGCCGGCGGCGGCTTCCGCCCCGGTGCTTTCGGCCTCGGCTTCCGCTTCCGCCCCGGTGCTGTCGGCGTCCGCTTTCCCTTCGGCGCTCCCGGCCGGGGCGGCCTCGTCCTCTTCGCCGGTGATCCGCCTGTCGACACCCACGGCGGAGCCGACCTGGCCGTCCGTCCCCTCGTACATGTCCTCGAACCAGGCGACCGCGCCGTGGGTCTCCAGGCTGGCGTGCTGCACCCGCTGGGTCTGGAAGTCCTGCTCGTACACCACGTCGGCCTCGGCGAAGCCGGCCTCGACGTCGCCGATCTCGCCGTGCGTCTCACCGACCACGTTGTCCTGCGGGCGGCTGATCCGGGACTGCTTCCCGTCCTTGGCGTGGACCACGGGAGCGCCCGGCAGCATCGCCTCCTCGGGGTCGAGCACCGCGGGCAGGACGTCGTACGTGACCTCGATCCGGCGGCAGCCCTCCTCGGCCGCCCCCTCGCTGTCGGCGACGACAGCGGCGACGCGCTGGCCGACGTAGCGCACCGTGTCGTCGAGCAGCCGGGTGTCGTCCGGGTCCTCCTCCGGGTGTTCGTGGCGCGCCGTGGAGTAGAGCCGCTCCGGCGCGTCGTAATGGGTCAGGACGAGGTGGACGCCGGGCACCCGCAGCGCGGCCGCGGTGTCGATGGAGACGATCCGGGCGTGCGCGTGCGGGGAGCGCAGCAGCTTCATGTGCAGCAGGCCCGGCACAGCGATGTCGAAGGTGTAGCGCGCGGTGCCGGTGACCACCTTCGGCCCCGCCGGGGCGGGCAGACTGCGGCCGACGGCCTTGCCCGCGCAGGGCGCCTCCGCGTGCTTGACCCCCCGGATGGAGTCCTCGATCGCCCGGTAGCCCGTGCAGCGGCACAGGTTTCCCTTGAGCGCCCTGGGCAGGTCGGTCAGCTGGTCCTCGTCGAGCTTCGCGGTGGTCATCAGGAACCCGGCGGTGCAGAACCCGCACTGGAAGCCCTGCGCGTCGAGGAACTTCTGCTGTACGGGGTGGAGTTCGCCGTCCTCCGCCAGCCCCTCCACCGTGGTGACCGAACGGCCTTCGGCCCGTACGGCGGGATAGAGGCAGCTGTGGACGGGCTCGCCGTCCACGTGCACCGTGCACGCCCCGCAGTCCCCCGCGTCGCACCCCTTCTTCACACCGAACCAGCCGCGGTCCCGCAGATAGGTCCGCAGGCACTGTCCGGGGCGGGGCTCCGCGTCGAACTTCTTCTTGTTCACTTCGATCGCGTAGGTCATCGCGCACCGCCCTCGGTGAGTTCCGAACGGATCTCCTCGGCCAGCCGCAGCGCCATGTGGCGGCGCCACTCGGGGAGCCCGTGAATGTCGTCGAACCACTCCTCGTCCTGGACCCTCCGCAGGATCGCGGCGCGCAGTTCGGCCGCCGTCGGCGGCAGCGGGAACCAGAACCGGAAGGGCCGTACGGTCGCGGCCGTGACGGTGATCGCCAGCGAGCCGTCCAGCGGGTCGAGTGCGCCGATGATCAGGGCGCCGGAGCGGCCGAGCCCGTAGAGCGACGCCTGGCGGAACGCCGTACGGGAGGCGAGCGCGCGGGCGGGCAGGGTGACCGAGCGCAGCAGCTCCCCCTGGCCCAGGTTCTTGACCCCGGCGCCGATGACGAACTCCTCGACCGGCAGGCGGCGCAGCGAGCCGTCCTGCGCCCGGAGGAGGCAGACGCCGTCGAGCCCGGCGGCGAGGGAGATCATCGGGCCGGCCGGCAGACCGTTGCAGAGGTTCCCGCCGAAGGTCGCCATGTTCCAGATCTTGAACGAGGCGAGGAACGCACGGCAGCACTGTTCGACGAGCGGCGCCGCGGTGACCGGCCAGGCCTTCCCGAACCGGGAGAGCTGCGCGATCGTGCAGGTCGCCGCGATCTCCAGATCCCCGTTCGGCAGTTCCTTCAGCGGCTCCCAGCCCATCCGGCTGAGATCGATCAGCCGCCGCAGCCGGGGCTGGGGCTCGGAGAAGAGGTAGGTGCCGCCGCCCAGCCAGTAGTCGCCGGGCCGCCAGACCGGTCCGGTGCGCGCGTCGCACACCTCGGCCACCGTATTGAGATCCATACCGCTCCCCCTTTTTCCTTCTCCGGGTTCTTCGTGCTCCCGGTTCGTGCTGCGCGGGGTTCCTGCTTGTCGGGCCGCCGCCACCGCGGGCGGCGCTTCGCCGGCCGCCGATGCTCCGTCCGGCGCCCGCACCGGCCGGCAGGTACTCACGCCAGTGAAGCAACGCGCAACGGTCCGGCACGACTGGTTTCAGCCACGGAAAACAGGCGGGCCGCCCGCACCATGGTTGGACGATCAACCAAGGGGCATTCCGGCATCGCCCCCTGGCATTTACGATGGCTTCACTCGCACTCGCCTCGTGAATGTGAGAAGCCGGATCTTCAGGTCGGGCGCCGCACAAGGAGCCAGAGCATGCACGTCGAACAACTTCTCCAGCTCGAATCGCTCGATCTGGCCCTGCTCTGGGGGGAGCACCCCCTCCTCACCCGGGAAATCAGTGGTGTCACCGCCACGGACCTGGAGGACCCGGCACGCTTCCTCCAGCAGGGCGAGATCGTGCTGAGCGGACTGGTCTGGTGGAGCCCCGACGCCGGCCCGGACAAGACCGACCGCTTCGTCTCCGCACTCCGCTCGGCCGGGGCGACCGCACTCCTCGCGGGCGAGGAGACGCACGGCACCGTCCCCGGCGCCCTGATCGACTCCTGCCGTGAACACAGCGTCCCGCTCCTCTCCGTGCCGGCGCAGACCAGCTTCCGCGCCATCACCGAGGCGGTCTATCTGCGCCAGTGGGGCGACCTCAGCCGCCGCCCGGCCCACCACTACGCGCTGCCCGCGAACGTCCGGACGGAGCTGGCACGGCTGCTCGCGGACGGCGCGGGCCCCGCCGAACTCCTGGACCGCGCCTTCGCCCACCTCGGCCGGCTGCCCTGCTACCTGCTGACGGCCGGGGGGCGCACTCTCGGCCGTACGCCGTCCGCACCCGAGCTGCCGGTGCAGCGGGCCGCCGCGGTACTCAGGGACACCGTGAGGGACACCACCCGGGTCGCCCTGCGCGTCGAGGCGGACTCCGGCCCCTACGACACCTGGTACCTCTACCTGCCCGACCCGGCGGAGGCCCCGCCGCGCGTCCTCCACGAGATCGCCGACGTGATGGCCCAGTACCGCCACGCCCTCCACCGCCGCCGGGCGACGGAGCGGCGGGCCGCCGACGAGCTGGTGGCCCTGGTCGACTCACCGGTCGCCGACGCGACGGCCCTGGACTCCGCACTCGCGGCCTGCGGCCTCCCGGCCCGTGGGCACTACCGCGTGATCGCCGCCGGGTTGGGCACCTACGGCGCACAGCAGAACGAGGGCACGGGCGCGCGGGCCGCTCTCACCGAGGCGCTGAGCCAGGGCGCGGCCGGCCCGTTCGCGGTGGGACTGCGGCCCGGCGAGGAGGCGGTGGCCGTCCTGCACACCGGCCGGGACGAGGACTCCGGGCGCCCCGCGGTCGACCAGGCGTGGTCGCTGCTGCACGCCTGCGCCCCGGAGACACCGCTGCACGCCGGTGTCAGCGACAGCACACCGGGGCCCAGCGGGCTCAACTCGGCTCTCGGGCAGGCGCGTTACGCCATGGCCGCGGCCGCCACAACGGCCGCCGGGGCCGACCGGGTCACCGCGGTCGACGACCTCACCTCACTGGACGCGCTGCTGGCGGGCATCCCCACCGACGTACGCACGGCCTTCAGCGCCAACACCCTGGGCCCCCTGTCCGACAGCTCCAGCGGTTCGCACCGCGTGCTCCTGGAGACGCTGGAGGCCTTCCTCGACCACAACTGCTCCTGGACCCGCACCGCGGAGGCCCTGCATCTGCACGTCAACACGGTGCACTACCGCATCCAGCGGGTGGAGGCCCTGACCGGTCGCGGGCTCTCCAACCTGGACGACAAACTGGATCTGCACGCCGCGCTGAAGTGCCGCTGACGGGCCGCAGGTCCCGGGCGACAGGCACTCCGCCCGTCCACCGCCTGCTGCCTGCTGCCTGCTGCCTACGGCCTGTCGATATGGACATTCGTCGACTTCACGCGCGCCGTCGCGGTCACCCCGACCACGATCCCCAGCTCGTCGACGGCCTCCCGGCTCACCAGCGAGACCAGCCGGTGCGGCCCGGACTGGATCTCGACCTGGGCGACCACGTCGTCGACGGTGACCCGGGTGACGATCCCGGCGAAGGAATTCCGTACGGAGGTGTGGACCTCCCCCGGCACCGGATGCAGACCCTCGGCCCGCCCCTTGGCGAACGCGGCGAGGCTCACCCCATCGATGACGCGGTTGCCCGCACCGTCCCGGTCCATGGCGATCTGTCCCCCGTCGGCCCAGCGGCGGACGGTCTCAGGACTCACACCGAGCAGTCCCGCTGCCTGGCCAATGCTGTACGACGGCATTTTTGCACTCTAGAGCCTCCCGTCCCGACGGGTGACGACGGCATCGCGGGACGGTGGCGTCGTCGGGTCCGGCGCTCAGCTGCTCCGCGTCACCCGCCCCCTCGACGGCCGGTGGGCCCGAGCGCTGTTTGCGCATGAGGCATACTCTTTTGCCCATGACGCAAGGTGATGGGGAGTTCGACAGCCTGGTGCGCCAGCGGATCCGCGGTCTGCGCGTGGCGCAGGGCTGGTCCCTGGACGAGCTGGCCACCCGCGCCCGGCTCAGCCCCTCCACGCTCAGCCGGATCGAGAACGGGCAGCGCCGCCTCGCCCTGGACCAGCTCTTCACCCTCGCCCGCGCCCTGGACACCACGCTCGACCAACTGGTCGAGACGGCCACGGACGACGTCATCTCCAGCCCGGTGATCGACGCCGCCCGCCGGCTGATGCGCTGGCCCGTGCGGGCGGACCCGGGCATGAGCGTCGTACGCCGGCGCCTGACGGACCCACCGCCCGACACCCCCTCACGCATGCGCGCCCACCCCGGCCACGAGTGGTTCGTCGTCCTCTCCGGCACCGCCGTCCTGCTCCTGGGCAACCGGCGCTTCCGGGTGGAGACCAACCAGGCCGCCGAATTCCCCACGATGGTCCCGCACGCCATCGGCACCGCGGGCGGGCCGTGCGAAATCCTGGGCATCTCCGACCGCGACGCCCGCCGCGGCCACCAGCGCGACGACGAAAGCACCGGGGGCGCGGGCGGCCCGTCGAGCTGATCGAGGCCCCGCCCCACGGCTCTCCCCCGCCAGGGCCGCCCGCTGCTTGCGCGTCGGGCAGGGAAAGCACCCGTCCTCTTGCTCTTCCGGGAAGCGACCGGGCCGCACGCTCGTGGTCCTCGTAGCGTGGGCGTCATGACACCCACATCCCCGCACCCGGCGCACGACCACGGCGCCCACGCGGTCCACGAGCCCGAGCACACACCCGACCGCAGAGCCGGGCACGACACCGAGCACGACACCGACGGGCAGGCGGAACTCCTCGACCTCGACGCCGAGGTGCTCGCCGAACACATCGCCTCCATCACCGCATGGCTGCCCGTCACGGCAGCCCCCCGCCGCATCGTGGATCTGGGCTGCGGTACCGGGACCGGCACCCTCGCACTGCTCACGCGCTTCCCCGGGGCCGAGGTGACCGCCGTCGACACCTCGGCCGACCACCTGCGGCGCCTGCGGCACAAGGTGGAGGCAGCGGGTCTCGCCGACCGGGTGCGCACCGTTCAGGCCGACCTCGACGGGGTCTGGCCGGAGCTCGGCACGCCCGACCTGGTGTGGGCGTCAGCCTCCATGCACCACATGGCCGACCCGGACCGCACCCTGCGCCAGGTCCACGGCACGCTCGCCCCCGGCGGGCTGTTCGCCGTCGTCGAACTGGCAGGCTTCCCGCGCTTCCTGCCCGAAGACGCCCCGGCGGAACGTCCCGGACTCGAAGAACGCTGCCACGCCGCGCTCGACCGCCTCCATGCCGAGCACATGCCCCACCGCGGCGCGGACTGGGGACCGAAACTGACCGCGGCCGGCTTCACCGTCGAAGGCGAACGCGTCATCACCGTCGACCTGGGCCCGACCCGCGCCGAAGCCGTCGGCCGCTACGCGCTCAGCAGCCTGACCCGCCTGCGCGGCAACGTGGCCGACGAGCTGGCGGCCGAAGACGTCACCGCTCTCGACCAGCTGCTCGACACCGGCGGTCCGCACAGCATCCTGCGCCGCGACGACGTGACGGTACGCACCGAGCGAATGGTGTGGGCCGCACGCCGCACCTGAGTACGCCGGTGCCGCGGCGGCTGAACGATCCCCGCCGCCACGCCTGCTCACCGCGGCGCCCCGCTCCCCCACCGGCAGGACGCGGAGGGGAAGCGGGGCGGTGACGCACCGGTCAGACGGACGTCCGGCGCCTGCGGTGGATCAGCCAGGCTCCACAGCCCGCGACGGCCGTGGCCAGACCGCCGCCCGCGAGCGCGGCCGGTGTGCTCGACGGGTCGCGGTGATCCGGGCTCGCCGGGGAGGCCGAGGACCCCGTCGGGAACCCGCCGATCCGGCCCGCCTTCTGGTAGGCGGAGCCGGGGAGTTTGTCTGCGTACCGGCCGTGGACGAGCTTCCGGTAGGCGGCGAGCGGGACACCCTCCTTGCCGACTTCGGCGCGTGCCGGGCCGTTCAGCGGCAGGACCTGCCCGCCGTGGACCCGGTACCAGGCCGTGGTCTGCGGCTCGGAGAAGACGAGATCGCCGTGGGCCCTGCCGGGGTACGCGACCTCGTCCGGGCCCGAGATCGTATTGATGACGGACCAGTGGCCCGAGTGCTGGTCCCGGCCGATCCAGACGCTCGCCGACGCACCCTTGGCCGAAGTCGCCCGGACGGCCGCGAAGGCGAACCGGGCGACCGGCGTGGACGCCGAACCACCCTTGACGAAGGCCGGGTTGAGGACGTACACCGCCTGAGCCGTACGGGAGACCCGGGGGTTCTCCTTGGCGGCGGCCTTGGCGAGCGCCTTCTCGGCGTGCGGTACCAGGCCCTTGTCGCCGGCGGCCCGCGCGTCGAGCTGGGCGAAGAACGTGGCGAGGCCGCTGACCGCCGGACCGGCCGACGCCGCCGAAGCGGCACCGGCCAGATCGGCCGGGGAGGGACCGGCCGGAGCGGGCGCCGCGAACGCCGTCCCGGAGGCCAGGGCGAGAGCGATCACGGCAAGCGGCGCGGCGAGCAGCCGAGCCCGGACACGGGAATTCGAATCGGTGGTGTTCATGGCGCGCCTCACCTCTCCCCGTACAGGGACTGGCCCCACTGGAACTGGGAGTTGCTGACGTAGCTGCTGTAGTTCATCTGCCCGTAGCGGGGGTTGGACGGCCAGGGGTCGGCGTAGAGGACGGTCCGGCTGTTCGCGTCGTACCCGTACAGGACGTTGGCGTGCCCGCCGCCCGCGGTCCAGTAGATACCGGCCTCCACGGGCGAACCGGCGTCGATCGACCGGGCGACGGTGCTGAAGGACGCCGGGCCGGTGACCTGGCCGACGTTCTGCATCCCCGTTCCGGCCCAGCCGTTCTGCACATCGGTCAGCTCGCCGGGCTGGTTGGGGCAGGGGTAGCCGGCCGGGAGCCCGCGGGCGTAGTCGCAGAACGCGTTCTGGCTGACGCCGCTGCCGTAGCCGAGGAACTGCGCGATGGACAGGCCGGTGGCATCCCAGCACCACTCGTCCTGCTGCTGGGTCAGCTCGGCGAAGTCGAGCTGACCGGAAGCGCCGTACGACGTGCCGTGCCCGGCGGTCACCGGGGAAGCAGGGGCGGCGGATGCGGATGCGGCGCAGGGTATGAGCAGGCCGACGGCTGCGAGGGCCGCCAGGAGCAGGTTCCGGGTACGGCGGCCGGACAGCCGCGCCACCGGGGGCGCGGAAGTGGCCCGGTCCGGTGGGGTACCGCGTTTCTGGAGGTTCATCGTCACTCCTGACTCGATCGACTCGACGCCCGGCGGGCAGGCGCTTCGTGGGGGGTGCGGGTGAGGAACGCCTGGACCCTAGGAGCGGCCGGCCCCGCGCAGCACCCCTCCCGACCGAGAGCAAGGGGTTCCCCTGCACCCGACGGCTTGCGCACGAGCGGCATGTGACAGGTCATCACAACGGCCGGCCGGGCCGGCCACGGGACAGGACGGTGGCGCCTGCCCGTGCCTCTTGACGCCCGCCATGGGGCGGGCCACCATGCTCCCCACCGGGCCCGGCACGGACCCGTCCGGCAGCGACGGCCCGCCCCATCAGCAGCCCGTCCACCCGCACCCCGCCCGGCAACGGTGCGTCCGGCAGCGGTGCGTCCGGCAGCGGTGCGTCCGGCGACGACGAGGAAGCCCATGCCCAACACCGTGCAGGGGGAGCGCCGGGAGATCGTCGACCGGCTCGACAGCGAACTCGGCGCCCACGGTGGCGTCCTGCTGCACGGCCCCGCGGGCATCGGCAAGACCTTCGTGGCCCAGCAGCTCGCCGACCGCGCCCGGGCCCGCGGTGACCTGGTCCTCCTCACGGGCCCCGAGGAGGCGGAGCGCCTGCTGCCGTACGCGGCGGTCGCCGATCTCTTCCGTACGCTGACCGACGGTCTGCTGCACACTCTCCCCGCCCCGCAGCGCTCGGCCCTGCGAGGGGTGCTGCGCCGTGAACCGGTGGCTCCGGAGGGGCCCGATCCCGTGGCTCTGCGGCTGGCCGTGGTGACACTGCTGGTATCGCTCGGCTCGGGCCGCCCGGTGCTGCTGGTGATCGACGCGGCGCACCTGGTCGACGCGGCCAGTGCCCAGCTCCTGGCCTTCGCCGCCCGCAGGACCGACCCGGCACGGGTGCGGACCCTCGTCACCGAGACCACCGCGCCCGGCGCCGCCCCCTCCGCCGGGCCGTCGCTCTGTCCGCGGACGGCGCGGGAGTTCGTACTGCCGCCGCTGTCCCTCACGGAACTGTCCGGATGGCCCGGGAGCCACGGGCTCCCCCACTGGCTGCTGCGCAAGGTGTACGGGACGAGCGCGGGCAACCCGCTGTTCGCGCTGGAGCTGATCCGCGCCGCCACCGCCCTGCCGGAACCGCCGGCCAGGGACGATCCGCTGCCGCTGACGGAGCGGTTGCGGGCGCTGCCGGCGCGGCGGCTGGACGGTCTCGGCCCGGACGGCCGGTGGGTCCTGCTGCTGGCGGCGGTGGCGGCGGAGCCGACGCCCGGCCTGCTGCGCCGGGCCGTCACCGGCCCCGTCCCGGTGCGGGGCACGGGCCCGGCGGCGACCGGCGGCGTCCTCATGCTGCGGGACGGCGGCACGGAAGCGGCCGGAAAGCGGCAGCTGTCCACGACCGGTACCGGTACGGAAGCCGCCGGAAGGCCCCTGTCCGCGCCGGACATCGATCCGATCGTCGCCGGGGCGCGGCGGGCCGGACTCCTCACTGTGGACGGGGACGCACTCCGGTTCGCCCACCCGATGGTCGCCGCCGCGCTGCGGACCTGCTCCGCCGCCGAACTCCGCGCCGCGCACGCCTGCCTGGCCGGAGCTGTCAGCGATCCGCTCGAACGCGTACGCCATCTCGCGCTGGCCGCCACCGGCCCGGACGGGACGCTGGCGGACGCGCTGGCCGCAGGCGCGGAGCAGGCGCGCCGCCGGGGGGCCAAGGAGACCGCGGCGCAGCTCGGTCGGCTGGCCCTCCTGCGGACTCCGCCCGCGCGGGGCGCGGTGCTCGTCGGGCGCGCCCTCGCGGGAGCCCAGCTGGCCTACGACGCGGCCGACTACGAGCTCACCCGCGAGCTGGCGCGTTCCGCGCTCCGGGGCACGGCGTCTGCCGCTCAGCGCGTCCAGGCGTGCCTGCTCGTCATCCACGCCTCCAACCAGGCGCTGCACGAGGCGGCAGAAGTCTTCGACGAGATGCTGGTGAGCGTCGGGGACGACCTCGGGCTGCATGCCCAGCTGCACTACGCGCGAGCGCTGCGGGCCCACATCACGGACGGCGAGACGGCGTTGGCCCGGGTCGAGGCGGCGCGGGCGGCGGCGCTGGCCCACCGGGCCACGGACCGTACGACCGAGCTGATGGCACTGTCCCTGGAGGCGTTCACGGCGGCGGTGCTCGGCCGGGCCGACGCGGCCGAGCCCCTGGCGCGGGCGCTGTCGACCCCGCAGGACAGCGGACTCTCGGGCGGTCACAACGGCCCCCGGGCGATCAAGGCGAGGCTCGACCTGTTCGCCGACCGCCACCGGGAGGCCGCCTGCGCACTCGGGCTCCTGCTCCGGCGGGCCAGGGACAGCGGCACGGTCGAGGACGTGATCTTCCTGCTCTGCGCGTCGATCGACGTGGACCTGCGGGCCGGACGCGGTGCGGCGGCTCTGGCGTCGGCCGGTGAGGTGACCCGGCTCAGCCGGGAGATCGGGGTCCGGCTCGGCCCGGTGCCGCACAGCCTCGCGCTCGCCGAAGCCGCGGGCGGCGAGCTGTCCCGGGCGGCCGCGCTGGCCCGCGAGGGCGTGGCGGTCGCCCGCTCCCGGCACGACCAGATCTTCCTGCCGCTGGCGCTCTGCGCACTGGGCCATGTGCAGCTGCGCTCGCAGGATCCGGCGGGTGCCGTCGAGGCCCTGGGCCAGGCGCGGGACATCGCCGAACGGCGGGGAATCGTGGACCCGTCGGCTGTCCCCTGGGCCGTCGACCTCACCGAGGCGCTGGTCGCCGTCGGGGACCACGAGCGGGCCGAGTCCGTGGCCGATGAGGCGCTCCGGACGGCGGGCCGGCTGGCGCGGCACGGGGTGTCGGCGTCGCTGCGCCGCGCGAGGGCGCTGTGCCGGGCAGCGGGCGCGGACCGGGCGGCGGCCCGCCAGGCGGTGTCCGAACTCCACTGGGCGGCCGACCGCCACCGCGCCGGCGGGCTGCTGATCGAACACGGCCGTGACCTGCTGGCACTGGGCACCGTCGAATGGCGCCAGCGGCACACCACAGCGGCGGCCACCGCCTGGCACCAGGCGGCGACGGTCTTCCGGGAGTGCGCCGCGCACCCCTGGCTGCGCCAGGCGACGGCCGAACTGTCCCGGATCGAACCCCCCGCCGGCGGCCCGCACGGCCGCACCGCGGACTCCCCCGTCCCCGCGCTGACCGGCATCGAGCACCGGATCGCCACCATGGTCGCCGCGGGCTCGACCAACCGGGAGGTCGCCACCAGCCTGTTCCTGGCGGTGAAGACGGTGGAGTCGAGCCTCACCAGGATCTACCGCAAGCTGGGCGTCCGGTCCCGCACGGAACTGGGCGTACTGCTGAGAACTCCACCGGACGGCCACGCGGTTGGTGGACGCCGTAGGTTGGGCGGGTGACGACCACCGCATCGCAGGAGGCATTCCTGCAGGCCTTCCACGCCGAGCACCCGGCGGTGACCGCCGAGGCGTTCGGCGGCGGCCGGGCCCCGGACGGCCGGTCCAGTTACGAGATCCTGTGCGACCGGGTGGCCGGAAGCAGGCGTGTACTGGACCTCGGCTGTGGCGACGGACTGCTGCTGGAGTGCCTGGCCCGGACCGACGGGAGACAGCTCGCGGGGGTGGACCTGTCTCCGGAGTCACTGGCGCTGGCGCGGCGCAGGCCGGCGCTGTCGGGGGCGAGGCTGGAAGAGGCGCGGGCCAGCAACTCCCCTTCGCCGACGAGAGCTTCGACGCCTGTGTCTCCCACATGGCCCTGATACTGATGGGTGAGATCGAACAGGTCGTGGCCGAGATCGCCCGCGTGCTGTCTCCCGGAGGGGTGCTGGCCTGTGTGGTGGGAGCAGGGCCGCTGGGCGGCGAGGCGTACGAGCGCTTCATCGGACTGCTGCGTTCCACGATCGAGGAGCTGCCGGCGTCGCGGCGCATTCCGCCACTGGGAGACCGGCGGACACGCGGGCGCGAGGGGCTCGACGGCATCCTCGGGCCGGCGGGCTTCGCAGCGGTGGACTGGGAGACCGTTCCCATCGATCTGAGTGGTCCGGCGGAGCAGGTATGGGCCTCCGTGTCCGGCCTGTACGACCTCGGGCCCCTCGACCGGGCCACCATGGAGCGCCTGCGGGCCGCCTTCTTCGCCGAGGTGAGGGAGATGACGGCGCCGGACGGGCAGGTCCCCTGCACCTTCAGGATCCACGTCGCCACGGCGCGACTGCGTGAGAGGGGACGCCGGGGGGCCACCGGGCTCGTCAGGCCCGGCTGCGGCTGAACACCGGGCGCAGCGTGGTGGCGTAGCCCACGACTCCGATGAGCAGGAGTCCGCAGACGCCTTGTTCGATCTTCATCCACTCGGGGAAGCCCCCGGGCAGCGCGATGATGACGACGATGACCGCGACCATCACGGACGAGATCACCGTCAGGCGGCGCCAGGCTCCCCGGGCGCCGCGCGCGGCGCGGACGGCGAAGGCGTAGAGCAGTACGGAGCTGACGGCCACGATGGATCCGCGGATCCACACCGCGGAGTTCACCGCCGCGTGGTCGTTGCGCAGCAGCACGACCGCCAGGAGCGTCAGCACGCTCACGCCGAGGTAGGTGCCGACCAGCAGCTTGATTCTCCGGAACGCCTCCTTGGTACGAGGCTGCTCCAGGCTCCGGGAACTGGGGGTGTTCATGGTGCTCGACCTCCTTGAGGTCTCTGGGTCCGGTCGGGTTCCGCCCGGCTGAGAGGTGCCGCCGGGCGCCGACCCGGGGTCATTCCGTACGGGCCGCCGGGATCATCCGGTCGATCAGCCGCACCAGGTGCTCGGCCACCTCGGGACCGTCCAGGTCCGGGTTGGTCATGAACTGCTCGGAGAGCGCGTCGATGGTCGCCCGCAGCAGTACCGCCGCCGTCCAGGTGTCGAACTCCCCGAACTCACCCGCCTGTTGGCCCGCCTCAAGCAGCTTCTGGGCGACGGCGACGAGGCCGTCATTGCCCTGGCTCGTGTACCGCAGCCTGCCGTCGTCGTCGCGCAGGTTCCGGCTGATCTCCAGCACGGCCTGCGCCTCCTTCTGGTGGGTCCAGGTGAAGTTCACGGAGGAGCGCACGTAGATCTGGACGCGCTCGCGCTCGGTGGACGCGGCCTCCCGCGCCGCCCGCAGCGGGGGCACGGCGTCGGCGTACACCTGCTGCATCACGGCCTCCATCAGCTCGGAGCGGGAGGTGAAGTGGTAGAGCACCACGCTCTTCGACACCCCGGCCCGCCGGGCGACCTCGGCGATCGTGGTCGCCGCGTACCCCAGCTCGACCAGGCCGTCGATCGCGCACTCGACGAACTGGAGCCGACGGGCCCGGTTCACGAACGTTCCTTCGTCCTGACCGGCTACACTCTTTTTCGACCGCATGGTCGAAAAGTAACACGCACGGATGACAGATGCCATTCTTCCTGGTCGGGCAGCCCGGCGGTGCGCCGACGCATGTCTACGATCCGGAACGGGGCCAGTGCGGGCCAGGGACGAGAACCGCGCCGATGTGGGAGGTCACAGATGGACGAGCCGAACCGCGCCGAGCCGCACCGCACCGGGGCGAGCCGCGCCGAACCGAACCGCACCGGGGTGGACCGACGTGGGCTGTTCGCCGCCGCGGGAGCCCTGGCCGCCGGCGGGACGGTCACGGCACTGGCCGCGGGCGGGACAGCGGGCGCCGCCACCGCCGCGGGAAGGGCCCGGCCGGCCGGGCCGGTATCGGTCCGGCCGGCTGACGCCCGGTACGGGAGTCTGCTGCGCGGCGACAACTGGCGTTTCGTGGGACGCCCGGACGAGATCTGCGTGGCCGCGTCGACCGAAGAGGTCGTGCACGCGGTGTCCGGGGCGGTGCGGACCGGCCGCCGGCTCGCGGTGCGCAGCGGCGGGCACTGCTTCGAGGGCTTCACCGCCGACCCGGCCGTGCGTCTGCTGCTGGACCTGTCGCCGATGAACGGCGTCGGCTACGACGGCGAACGGGGCGCGTTCGTGGTCGGGCCCGGGGCGACGCTGGGCCAGGTGTACCGGACGCTGTTCACGCGGTGGGGCGTGACGATTCCCGCGGGCGGCTGCCCGGAGGTCGGGGCGGGCGGTCACTTCTGCGGCGGCGGGTACGGCCCGCTCTCCCGCAGGTACGGCTCCGTGGTGGACCATCTCCACGGTGTGGAGGTGGTGGTCGTCGACGGCGACGGCACCGTACGCACGGTGGTCGCCACCCGCGACCCGGACGATCCGCACCACGACCTCTGGTGGGCGCACACCGGCGGCGGTGGCGGCAACTTCGGGGTCGTCACCAAGTACTGGCTGCGCGCTCCGGGCGCCACCGGGTCCGACCCCTCCCAGCTGCTGCCGGCCGCACCCGCGCGGCTCCTGGAGTGCGTGGTCGGCTGGGCGTGGGACGAGCGGATGACCGAGAAGGCGTTCACCGGGCTGCTGCGCAATTTCGGGGTCTGGCACGAACAGCACAGCGCGGCCGGCACGCCGCAGGCCAACCTGTACGCGATCCTTCAGGCGGCGCACCGCAGCGCGGGGAGTTTCCGCATGATCGTCCAGATCGACGCGGACGTCCCGGGCGCGAACGACCTGGTGACGGGCTTCGTGTCCGCGGTCACCGCCGGCACCGGAGCCGAGCCGGCGGTCGACGCCCGGCGGACCGTGCCGTGGCTGCACCCGATCACCTGGCCGGGCGCGGGCGAGGCGGGCGACGTGATCACCCGCCGGTACAAGATCAAGGCCGCCTATCTGCGCCGTTCGTTCACCGGCCCCCAACTCACCACGGTGTACCGGCATCTGACGAACTCCACCGGCACCCCGGACGGATCCCTGGAACTGATCGGGTACGGGGGCCAGGTGAACACGGTCCGGCCGACGGCGACCGCGGTGGCCCAGCGCGACGCGGTCATGAAGGCCGACTTCCACACCGTCTGGGCCGACGCGACCGACGACGCGGCCGGCCTCGCCTGGGTCCGGGACTTCTACCGCGACGTGTACCGGGACACCGGAGGTGTTCCCGTACCGGGCAGGACCAGCGACGGTTCCTACATCAACTACCCCGACACCGACCTGGCCGACCCCGCGTGGAACACCTCCGGAGTGCCGTGGCACACCCTGTACTACAAGGGCAACTACCCGCGGCTCCAGCGGGTGAAGTCCCGCTGGGACCCACGCGACGTGTTCCGCCACGCCCTCGCGATCGAGCCCCCGAAGGCCCGGCCTCCGCGTCGCGCCGACGGCCCCGCGACCGCAACTCCGTTCAGCAGTCGCCCAGTTGTTGATCCGGGCCGCTGATCCGTGCCGTGAGGGCCAGTGTGTCGTCGGGATGGAGCACGACCGTGAGCATGTCGCTCGCGATGGCTCCGGGGATTTCCGTTATGGGCCTGCCCAGGTGCCGGCCGGCCGCGGCGCGGAGGCGGACCTCGCCCTCCAGCGGGTCTCTGCGGCTCTCGGTGAGACCGTCGGTGTAGAGGACGAGCAGGTCCCCCCGGTTCAGCCGGGCGTGGCAGATGTCCTCGCTGCCGGGCAGCGGATAGCCGATGCCCCGGCCGCGGGCTTCGAGGTACTCGGAAGTCCCGTCGGTCCGTACGAGCAGGGCCGGCGGGTGGCTGCCGTTGGCCAGTCGGAGTTCGCCCGTCGCGGGGTCGAGCCGGGCGAGCAGCACCGTGGCCATCAGTTCGCGGTCCAGGGGCATGAGGATCTCGTTGGTGCGCGCGATGATCGACTGGAGGGGGTGGCCCTCCAGGGCGAGTGTGCGTACGGCATGGGTGACGTTCAGGGCGCTGCGGGTGCTGGTGATGCCGTGGCCGAGGGCGTCCACGACGGTGATGTGGACCGTGCCGTCCGGCAGGGCCAGCCAGTCGTAGAGGTCCCCGCCGGTGGGGGCGCCGGTGTCCGCCGGTTCGTAGTGGACGGCGAGTTCGAGGCCGTCGACCTGGATCGGCTGCGGGCGCAGCGCGTCCTCCAGTTCCTGGAGGATCCGGCCGTGGGCCCTGCGGAGCTGCTCGTCGCGTTCTTCGAGCTGGACGTAGAGGGCGAGGACTCCGCTGTTGGTCTCGGCGAGTTCGTGCTTGAGACGCCGGTGTTCGGCCTCGAAGGCGTCCGCGCGGGCGAGAGCCGCCCGCAGCTCTTCTTCCATGGCGTCGCGGGTTTCCTCAGGCATGGGGGTGTCCAGGGGCTCTGGCGACGACGACGCCCGCGTCGTCGCGGATGCGCCGGTGGTTGTGGGCCAGGGCCACGGCCAGCAGGGCAGGTGGAAGGCGCAGCAGGAAGCGGGACGGGGCGTGTGTCCAGCGCTCGTCGATGCCGTCGGAGTGGAGTACGAGCACGGCGCCCGGCTCCAGGGCGATGCGGTGTGTCCGGGGGGTGGGCAGGGTGAGGCCGACGACGCCCGGCTGGCCGCTCAGCCGGTGGTGGACGGTGTCCTGGGACAGGACCGAGGCGCGGACGTTGCCGATACCGCAGTACTCGGCGTGCCCGGACCGCAGGCGCAGCATGCCGACGGCCGCGCCCCGGGTGTGGCGCAGGGCACGGTGCATGGCGGTGAGGGTGTCGGGCAGCGGGCGGTCCGGCGCCCGCTGGAAGACCCGCAGGGCTGTCTGCGCGGCCTCGGCCGCCGGGGAGCCGTGGCCGAGGCCGTCGACGACGACGACCGTACGGGCGTCCGCCGTGTCGGCGGCGGCGCAGGCGTCGCCGCAGTCCTTTTCGGTCTCGACGGGCAGGCAGAGCGAGCCGATGTCCTGGCGTACGTCCGCACCGCCGGGTGCGGAGAGCCGGGCGCAGGCCAGCGTGCCGGTGTCGACCTGGGTACGGATGGTGAAGTCCGTCGCGATGCGGCTGACCGCCCCGAGTCCCGCGCCCAGCGTGGCCGTCGTGGTGTAGCCGTCCGTGAGGGCCTGCCGGAGGTCGGCCATGCCGGGCCCGCAGTCGGCAGCCAGGATTTCCAGGCCGCCGCCGAGCAGCAGCGGCTGGAGGTAGAGCGTGCCGTCGCTCGCGTGCTTGTCGAGGTTGCTGGCGAGCTCGGATGCGAGGACCGCGGCCTGCTCCGGCAGGGCTCCGGACATCCGGCACGTCCGGGCGAGCGTGCGGGCTGCCGCGGCGGCGAGGTCGACGGCGCTGTAGTGATCGATCCGGATCTGCGCCGTCGGCACCGCGGGTGACCCCGTCACGGAGCCATCCATCGGGTCGCCGTCACCGTGGTTCCCCCGCCCGGATCGGTGTGGACGTCGAACTCGTGCATCAGCCGCCGCGCACCTCCCAGGCCGTGCCCCAGTCCCGCGCCCGTCGTGTAGCCGTCGGTGAGCGCGCGCTGCAGGTCCGCGATACCGGGACCGTTGTCCCTGATGACCAGCCGCAGACCGCGGCGGCGGGACTGGTGGACGTGCTCGACGGTGAGTGAGCCGCCACCGCCGTGGATGTAGGCGTTGCGGGCCAGTTCACTGGCGGCCGTGACCACCCGCGTCTGGTCGACGATGCCGAATCCGGCGGCCAGGGTGGCGGCGCGTACGGCGTGGCGGGTCGCCAGCAGGTCCTCCTCCGTGCGTACCGGGAACGTGGACGGTCCGCCCGCGTCGTCCGCAGGGCGGTGACGGGTCGCCGGGGCGCCGGCGTGTTCAGCGGAAAGTGTCATGGGGCCCCCCTTCGGGGAGCTGTGGGTTCTGGTGCCAGCCGAGCGATGCCATGCCCTGTTCGGCGTTGAGGGCAGTTTCCACCCCGGCCAGTTGCAGGCCCAGTTCGACCAGGGTGATCGCGACGGGAGGCCGCATGCCGGCCACGATCACCCGCGCGCCCAGCAGCCTCGCCATGGTGGTCAGTTCGGTCAGCATGCGGGCGACGAAGGAGTCGATGAGCTCCAGCCGGGAGATGTCGATGAGCACACCCCGGGCCTCGTCCGCGGCGATCCGCGCGGTCAGCTCGTCGGCGAAGAGCCGGACTGCCTTGTCGTCCAGCTCATCGAGCACTCCGGTGACCAGCACGTCTCCCAGGCGCAGGATCGGCACACCTGCCGTCGGGGTACTCATCGGACCGCTTGCCCTTCGCTCTGCGGCGACGCGTTGCCGGTGATCCGGATCGCCTCGGACAGGGCGTCGGACAGCGTCCCCCTGGTGATGATGGTGGACAGGTCGATGCCGAGCTGCGCGATCGTCATGGCGATGGGCGGACGGATGCCGCTGATGACGCAGTCGGCGCCCATGAGACGCACCGCGTTGACGGTCTGCATCAGATGCTGCGCGACAGCGGTGTCCACGGTGGGGACAGCGGTGATGTCGATGATGGCGACGAGCGCCTCGTGGTCCTGGATCGCCTGCAGCAGGTTCTCCATGATCACCTGCGTGCGGGCGGTGTCGAGCGTCCCGATCAGCGGCACGGCGAGCACGTGCTGCCACAGGCGCACGACAGGGGTGGAGAGTTCCAGCAGCTGCCGGCTCTGCCGCCGGATGATCTCCTCCCGGCCCTCGACGTACGTCTCGAACGACAGCGCACCCGCGGCGTCCAGAAGCCGGTTGATCAGCAGAGCCGCCGCGTACAGCGTCGCGTTGTCCCCTGCCGACTCCTGTACGGACTCCAGCAGCGCTTCCTTGAGCGCCAGCACCGCCAGCGACGTGGCCGTGGGAGAGGCACCGCCGCGGGCTCTGCGCAGCGAGAACTCAGTCACCGCACTGGTCAGCTCGGGGTGCGCGGCGACGACACGGTCCACGGGCAGCCCGCTGTCCAGGCCCGACGCGAGAGCGACCACCAGGGCGTCAGCTTCTTCCCGCAGCTCCGCTTCACCGATACCGCCGGTTTCGCTCTGCCGCAGCTGCAACTGGACCCAGCGGTCGGCGATCTTGTCGCCGCGGTCCTGCAACGCGGTGCTGACATGCTGCCGCACTGCGCTCTCGCCGATACTCACACAGATACCCTTCGCTCGCGGGACCCGGCCCGGACGGGTCAGGTCTGCCGGGCCGTACGGTGGGAGTACTGGCTGCCATCGGGCCCGGGGCAATCGTTGTCGTTCGACAAATGTTAGCGATCCCTGTCAACCCTGCCGAGCCCAGCCCACCTTCACCACCAGCGGGGTCAGGCCGAGCGTGAGGTGTCCCACACGGCCGGCTCGGACTGCGGCGGCAGCCCGGTCGCCTCGGCCGGGGCCCGCAGCCCCGTCCCGACCGCGGCCCGGAAACCGGTGAGACCGTACAGCAGGGCTTCGCGCGCCGCGGGCTCCATCTTGGACACTGCGGCGTGCAGCGCCTCCTCGCGGCGGGCCCGCAGACCGTGGAGATAGGCGGAGCCGTGGCCCGTGAGCCTGAGCTCGACCTCCCTGCGGCTGGCCGGGTTGGACCCGCGCCGGACATATCCGAGCGCCTGCAGCCGGTCGCAGAGACGGCTCACCGAGGACGGCGTCGCCCCCAGCATCTCGCCGAGCGTACGGAGGTTCATGCCCTCATCGCGCTCCAGGCTGTACATGACCCTCAGCTGTGAGGAGGACACCGGAGCGGAGGAGACCGCGTCGCGGCCGCGTTCCCACAGGACTTCCAGCAGCTCGATCACCTGGCCGGCCACCGCAGCAGCATGCTGGGACTGCGCGGGAGAGCCCGGGGGATCAACGGCCATACTGTGACACTCCCATTCGAACTCGCAGCTCCGGAACCCGGACGGCGTCCAGCGCCCTGGACACGCCCTATGAGAAAGCAGTCGCATACGGTGGACAGATTTTCGGCTGCAGAGCGCGCACTGCGCACTGCGGCCCCCCACGAACTCCTCGACGCGGTACGCCACGCGCTGATGAAGCACTACGCGGCCACCACCGTCGATCTGCTGATGGCCGACTACGCCATGACCATACTCCAACCGGTCTCCGCGCTCCCCTACACCGAGGAACCGGTCTCTGTCCACAACACCGGCCCCGGCAGGGCCTTCGGCGCCCAGGAGCCATACGTCAGGTCGAGCGACTGCCCGCCCGTGGTCACGGCGCACCTGCCCGTCTCCGTACGCGGCGACCGCCTGGGTGTGCTGTCCGTCACCCTGCCCGCGGGAGCCGGGACCCCGGACGTACTGCGCGAACTCGGCAGCATCGCGGAGGTACTCGGCCACGAGATCGTGGTCGCCGAACGCGACACCGACCTCTACCTCCAGGCCCGCCGGGCGGACCGGCTCACCCTCGCCGCGGAGATGCAGTGGCAGCTCCTGCCCGGCCGCTCCTGCTCACGCCCCGAGTACGATCTCGGCGCCCAGCTGGAGCCCGCGTACGCGATCCACGGCGACAACTTCGACTGGTCGGCATCGGGCGACCACCTCACGCTGACCGTCACCAACGGCATGGGCGAGGGCATCGAAGCGGCCCTGCTCACGAACCTGGCCGTCAACGCCCTGCGCAACGCCCGCCGCGCCGGCCTCGGCCTGGCCGGACAGGCGGGCCTCGCCGACCAGGCCGTCTACGGGCAGCACGGTGGCCGTGTCCATCTGTCCACGCTCCTCCTGCACTTCGAGCTCCCCACCGGCCTGGTGGAGATCGTCGACGCGGGGTCGCCGAAGATCTGGCGGATGCGCAACGGCGTCACCGAGCACATGGCGCTCGAACCACAGCTGCCGCTGGGCATGTTCGAGGACACCGTCTACACGGTGCAGCACCTGCAGGCCCTCCCCGGCGACCGGCTGTTGTTCGTCAGTGACGGTGTCTACGACGTCGCGTCGCCACAGGGCGAGCGGTACATCGAGAGGGCACTGGCCCGAGCCGCCATGAACACCCGCCTGCTGCCGCCCTCACAGGTCCCCCGCGCCATCCTCCAGGAGGTCTCGGGACACCGCGGCCCCGCCAAGTCCGAGGACGACGCCATGGTCGTCTGCCTCGACTGGCACGGCCGGGACCGGTAGCCCGGCCGGGCTCAAAGGAGCTCTCCGCCAAGGCCGTGGCGTCCTTCCGCGCCGCCACGGCCTCCGACCTGCCCGATTGCCGCGGACCCGGCGGGGCGGGGCTCGCCGCGGGCCGGAGCGATGAGCGGCCGGCGGGGCGAGCGCCCGCAGACGCGGGGGAGGCCGTGTTCCCAGCACCGGTCCAGAACCGGTACTATAACTTGCTCTATACAAGCAACAATAAAAAATGGAGGCGGGAGGCATGGACAAGGGGACGGTCCATGACCGCCCAGCAGAGGCGATTCCAGTCACCGGAGACGCCAGTGCCGAGGAGGCCGCAGCCGGACTCGGGAGCCAGATCGTACGGTTCTCGCGGCTGCTCACCGCCCGCAGGCGCCGGGCCAAGTTCGAGCAGGGCGCCGGTGAGCGAGTGCTCCTGGCCCGACTGGTGCTCGACGGTGAACAGCGGGCCACCGACCTGGCCACGGACACCTTCCTGGACCTGTCGACCGTCAGTCGTCAGGTGCGGTCGATGGTGGAGCGCGGTCTGATCGCGCGGCGCCCGGACCCGGAGGACCGGCGCGGTGCCTTGCTGCACGCGACCGAGGCCGGGAAAGCGGCTTTCGAGGCGTACCGGCGGCAGCGCGACGCGGAGCTGGCGGAACTCCTCAGGCCATGGCCACCGGAGGACCGGTACCAGCTCATCCGGCTGATGGCACGCCTCAACGACGACCTGGCAGAGCATGAACACGCACGTCACTGCTCGGGACACCAAACCGAAGCGGCGGCGAAGCAGGGAGCAAGCAAGCATGAGTGAGGCCGTGTCCGCGCCACGCGGAGACACCGAGACCAAAGCAATACCCACCAACCCGGGCGGCCTGAGCCACCGGCAGATCCTGACCATCCTGAGCGGCCTCATGCTGGGCATGTTCCTGGCCGCGCTCGACCAGACGATCGTCTCCACCTCGATCCGCACCATCGCGGACGACCTGCACGGCCTGAGTCAGCAGGCGTGGGCGACGACGGCTTATCTGATCACTTCGACGATCGCCACACCGCTGTACGGCAAGCTGTCCGACCTGCATGGACGCAAGCCCTACTTCCTGACCGCGATCAGCGTCTTCATCGTCGGCTCGGTGCTGTGCACCTTCTCGACCTCGATGACGGAGCTCGCGTCCTTCCGTGCCCTTCAGGGCATCGGCGCGGGCGGTCTGATGTCGCTGGCCCTGGCGATCATCGGCGACATCGTGCCGCCGCGCGAGCGTGCCCGCTACCAGGGCTACATGCTGGCCACCTTCGCCACCTCCAGTGTCGCCGGACCGCTGATCGGCGGCTTCCTGGCGGGGCAGGACAGCATCCTGGGCGTCACCGGCTGGCGCTGGGTGTTCCTGGTGAACGTCCCGATCGGCATCATCGCGCTGTTCGTCGTCGCCAAGGTCCTCAACATCCCGCACGTCCGCCGCAACCGCCGTATCGACTGGTGGGGCGCGGTCACCATCGCCGTCGGCGTGGTGCCGCTGCTGCTCGTCGCCGAGCAGGGCCGTGAGTGGGGCTGGGGTTCGACGAACTCGCTGATCTGCTACGTCATCGGGGTCGTGGGCATCATCGCCTGGATCTTCGTGGAGCGCCGGATGGGCGACGACGCGCTGATCCCGATGCGGCTGTTCCGCAACGCGATCTTCAGCAAGACCAGCCTGCTGTCCGTGCTCATCGGTGCGGGCATGTTCGGCGGGATGCTGATGATCCCGCAGTACCTCCAGATCGTGAAGGGCGCCAGCCCCACCCGGTCCGGTCTCGAAATGCTGCCGCTGATGCTCGGCATGATCATCGCCTCGGTCGTGGCCGGTCAGCTCACCGCCAAGACCGGTCGCTACAAGATCTTCCCGATCATCGGCACCTTCCTGATGGTCGTGGCGCTGCTGCTCTTCCACTTCAAGGTCCAGTGGGACACCCCCCTGTGGGAGTCCATGGTCTTCATGCTCGTCTTCGGCCTCGGCCTCGGCGGCTGTATGCAGACGCTGGTCCTCGCGGTGCAGAACGCGGTGCCGCCGCAGGACATGGGTGTGGCGACCGCGTCGTCCACGTTCTTCCGTCAGATGGGCGCCACCGCCGGTACCGCGATCTTCCTGTCGGTGCTGTTCAGCAATGTCGGGGACAAGATCGGCTCGGCGTTCAAGTCGGCCGCGCGGACCCCGCAGTTCCAGGCCGCGCTCCACGATCCGAGTGTGCTCTCGAACCCGGCCAACAAGCCGGTGCTCGACATGGTCAAGAACCCCGGCGCGGGCGGCGGCGGGGCCAGCGTGCTGAGCGACTCCTCGTTCATCCAGCAGCTCGACCCGCGCCTGGCAGAGCCCTTCAAGCAGGGCTTCGCCGACTCCATGCACCTGGTGTTCCTGATCGCCGCGGGTGTCGTCGCGCTCGGCTTCCTGATTGTCCTGTGGACCAAGGAGGTTCCGCTGCGCAACGTGTCGGGCCTGCAGGCCCGCGCCGCCGAGGAGGGCGGCGTGGCGAGTGCCGCGGCCGAGGCCTCCGCCCCCGAACCGGCCACCGCCACCGTCCCCGCCCCGGGACGCCACGCGGCACCCCAGCCCGACCCGGTCGAGACAGCCGAAACCGCCGTGGTGGACGCCTCGGGCACCGGCGTCAGGGGATACATCCGCGACGCCGACGGCTCCCCCGTACCGCAGGCCGTGGTCACCCTGATCGACCTGGGCGGGCGACAGCTCGGCCGTACGACGACGGGGCACGACGGGCGGTACTTCGTCGCGGCACCCGCCGACGGGACGTACGTCCTGATCGGCTCCGGTGGCGCGCGGCAGCCGCAGGCGACGACGGTGACGGTCGGTGACGGACCTGTCGACTTCGACCTGATTCTCAGCGGTGCCGCGGGGCTCGCCGGGACGGTCCTGGCGGCCCCCGGCGACCGTCCGCTCGCGGGCGCCCTCGTCATCGCCACCGACGTGCGCGGTGACGTCGTCGCCTCCGGTACCAGCGACGGCGCCGGCGACTTCGGCTTCGGCGACCTGGTGCCCGGCAACTACACCCTCGCGGTGAGCTCCGGCGGGCACCGGCCGACGGCCGTGCCGGTGGAGGTCGTCAGCGGCTCGGCCAACCGCTACGAGGTCCGGCTCGAACCCGGTGCGCGGGTGCACGGCACCGTCCGCAACAGCGCCGGCGAGCCACTGGACGACGCCCGGGTCACGCTGCTCGACGCCGCCGGTAACACCGTCGGGTCGACCATCACGGGCGCGGACGGTGTGTACACCTTCAACGACCTGGACACCGGCGACTACACGGTGGTGGCCAGCGGATACGCGCCCAGCGCCCTTTCGCTGCTGGTGGACCGCAAGGGCGGGCACGACCTCGACCTGGACCTGAGCCACTGAGGCGGCCCGGACACTGAGACGAGGCCGGACCCGGCCGTAACTCCCTTCCGAGCCCTGCGAGTCGGGACGGGGTGAGGCGCGGGTCCGCCGGAGGCCGTGGCGCGACACGAGATGTCGCACCACGGCCTCCCGTGCGTACGGCGCCCGGCCGCACCCACGGCAGGCACCGCACAGCCGCCCCGAAGCACGCACGACACGGCCGCCTCAAGGCACGCGCCGCAAGGCCGCGTGTCCGCGGCCCGGAACGCGCTGCGGGAGGAAGGCTTCACGGATGCAAGCCGTACTGCACGCACTGTCGATCGCCGGCTCCATGACCTGGGAGATCACCTGGGCCCTGATTCTCGGCCTCGCACTGTCCGCTGTCGTCCAGGCGGTGGTCCGCAAGTCCACCGTCATCACCCTGCTCGGCGACGACCGCCCCCGTACCCTCGCCGTGGCAGCCGGACTCGGCATGGCCTCGTCCTCGTGCTCCTACGCCGCGGTGGCCCTGGCCCGCTCACTGTTCCGCAAAGGAGCGAACTTCACGGCGGCGATGGCCTTCGAGATCGCCTCGACGAACATGGTGGTCGAACTCGGCGTGATCCTGGCCCTGTTGATGGGCTGGCAGTTCACCGCGGCCGAGTTCGCCGGCGGTCCCCTCATGATCGTCGTGCTGGCGCTGCTCTTCCGGCTGCTCCTGCGGGACGGGCTGCTGCGCCGGGCACGCGAACAGGCCGGGCACGGCCTGGCCGGATCGATGGAGGGCCACGCGGCGATGGACATGTCCGTACGGGGGGAGGGTTCCTTCGCGAGGCGGCTGTTCTCGCGGGACGGCTTCACGGCGACCTCGCACGTCTTCGTCATGGAGTGGGCGGCGATCCTGCGCGACCTGGTGATCGGCCTGCTCGTCGCCGGCGCGATCGCCGTCTGGGTCCCGGACTCCTTCTGGCGCACCTTCTTCTTCGACGGCCATCCCCTGGCGGCCGAACTGTGGGGCCCGGTCATCGGCCCGCTGGTGGCCATGGCCTCGTTCGTGTGCTCCATCGGGAACGTGCCGCTCGCGGTCGTGCTGTGGAAGGGCGGCATCAGCTTCGGCGGCGTCCTGGCGTTCGTCTTCGCGGACCTGCTGATCCTGCCGATCCTCAACATCTACCGGAAGTACTACGGCGCGCGGATGACGGCCTTCCTGCTCGCCACCTTCTACGCGGCCATGGTCGTCGCCGGATACGTCCTCGAGTTCGCCTTCGGCGGCCTGGGGCTCATCCCCGACCGGGCCGACGCGAGAGTCCCCATGGACGGCGTCCGCTGGAACTACACGACCTGGCTCAACATCGCCTTCCTGTTCATCGGCGCCGCGTTTTTGGTGCGGTTCTTCCGGACCGGCGGCAGGAACATGCTCCGCATGATGGGAGGCCCGGACGAGCACGGCGAGCACGGCGAGCACGACTGAGCCGTCGGCCCGGCGGGCCGGGCCGGGGGTGTCGGCCGTGCGCCCTGCGGACCCCGCCCACAAGGCGCACGAAGCCCTCATGCGTCAGTTCCCTGTTGTCGGCACCTCCGGCGCGAGGGAGTTGCCCGCGGGGATCCGGCCGCAGTCCGACGGGGGCACCTTGCCCGCGAACCTGTCATTGAGCCAGCCGAGAGCGGCGGGCGCCCACGGCACGGCGGCCCCGACATGGCTGAGCAGGTCGTACTGCTGGTACTTGATCGAGGTGTTGCCCTTGTCGCAGTACTGCCGGGCCAGCGCGCGCACATCTCCCGCGACCATCACCCCGTCGCCCCTTCCGATGCCCGGGAGGTTGCTGGTGGTGCCCTCCAGCACGCCCCCGCTGCCCTGCACGATGTACCCGGGGGCGTCGGGGGTGGCGGCCGAGCCGAGGTTGAGTTTGTTCACCGCCTCGATGAAGGGGGGCACCGAATTCGGGTTCGCGTACTCCGGCTTCACCATCTGCTTCCACGTCAGTCCGGCGTACTGGCCCAGGGCGTTGGTGATCGACGCGTTCTGGAGCTTCTTGAAGACCTGTGCACCGTAGCTGTTCAGGTAGGGCGTGAAGTCGATGTCGTACGAACGGGCGGCCCCGATGATGGCCATGGGCGCGACCCCGGCCCAGGTGGAGCTGCCGCCTATGTACTTGAGGTTGTGCGCCGGGTCGACGAGCAGCCCGCCTTCGGCGAAGCCCACCAGCCTCTTGTCGACGTCCGGTGCATAGCTCGGCGCGAGCGCGGCCGCCCAGTGGGTGGCGATGGCTCCGCCCGAGTAGCCGGCCAGCCCGACCCGGGTGGCGGAGCTCAGACCGGTCTCCGGGGCCTGGCTCGCGGCCCGGATCGAGTCCAGCGTGTTCGTTCCGTACTCCGGGCCGGCCGCGAAGTCGGCGGTCTGTCCCTCGCTGTCCGGGATGATGACGTTGTAGCCCGCCAGCAGCAGCGGCACCATGAGGAGGGACTCGCCGTTCGCGATCAGGCCGCCGAGGGAGACGTCACCCGCGATCGCCCGCGACGGTGAGTCCGCGGGGTTGAGGGAATCGTAGAACGACTGGTACGACACGGCCTTGCCGCCATCGCCGTTGAGGCTGCGCACGATCGAGGTCACCCCGGCGGACGGGCGGCCCTGGGCGTCGACCGTGCGGAACAGCAGCTGGATCGCTTTGACCGGGGTCGGGATGCCGAGGACGTGGTACTGCAGCGTCCGCGTTTTGAGGACGGCGCCCGGTGCGTACGAGGACAAGGGCTTGCTGCCGTCGTAGGTGTAGAACGAATCTGCCGCCGTCACTGTCGACGAGGCGGACGGGGCGGAAGGGGCGGCCACAGCCGTGGCAGCTGGAACGGCGGTGACGGTCAGAGCAGTGACGACTGCGGTTGCCAGCTTCCCGATGGCGATGCGATGCATGGTTCCCTCGGATTCGTTTCATGGAACACAGCGATGACAGACGCGTGTTACCTAGCGGTAACAGCGACGCAAAT
Source organism: Streptomyces sp. NBC_01471 (assembly GCF_041438865.1). NCBI lineage: Bacteria > Bacillati > Actinomycetota > Actinomycetes > Kitasatosporales > Streptomycetaceae > Streptomyces > Streptomyces sp. NBC_01471. The sequence goes on along the minus strand of NZ_CP109450.1, from coordinate 5,711,046 downwards.
TACCAGCAGGTAAGTGACTTGAACAGAGTTGCGGCACGGTCTTCCGGGCTCTGCGGGTGTCGACGGTGTTCACACCGGCGAGGGCAGATGCACCGCGGGCAGCAGCCCCAGTTCGATCTCCCTACGCGGCAGCGAAAGACCGAGATGCTCGCCCACCGCCGCGAACAGCCGCTTCGCCAACTCCTCATCCTCGCCCTCGGGATCCTCGCAGCCGGGGAAGGTGTCCCGCACCGCCCCGGCCCGGCGCACGGCCGCGTCCAGTGCGGCGAACGTCCCGAGCCGGTCCCCGGGCGGGACCGCGGTCTCCAGCAGGCTGTCACCGGGCTCGCCGGAACTCACTTCGCCGGCCGCGTCGACGTGCAACACCCACGGGGACTCGTGCAGGAAGCGGTCCAGGCAGACGAGTTCGTCCCCCTGCTCCACCAAGGTGTCCTGGCCCAGCCGGTCGAGGAAGACGAGGTGCCAGGTGGACCGCTCGACCTCCAGGACATACGTCCACTCCCCGCTCCGGCCGAACATCGCCACGCTGTCGCCCGGGCCTACGCTCCGCCGGCCGAAGTCCTTGAACAGTGGCGGCCGTTCGGCCATGCCGCGGTCGGCGCCGAGGCGCACCACGAAGTCCACCGGGTCCACGCCACGCACCGCCGTGAGGCTGATGTCCGAGAGCATCCCGCCCTTGACGATCGCACCGCTGTACCAGTGCTCGCCGATCCACGCCAAGCCGTTGTCCGTCACCGTGGCGCCCCTTTCCTCGACCTTCGCGCAGACGTTACTGACCTGGGCTCGGCCGGGTGATCCGGCGTGACGCCCGGTCCGCCCATGAGGCCGCTTGAGGCCGCTAGAGACCGCTAGAGACCGCTGCCAGAAACGGACCTACCGCCCCCTGAAGCACCTTTTTGCACAAGGCCGGAGCATCCCCACGGGCGCGGGGTCGACCCCCGGACACCCGGTCGACCCGGGTTCGACGGATTCTCCCCTCTCGGCCTCTCGCCGCCCACGGCAGGCAGTAGCTTTCCTCAGCGATATGGAGCCCTGTCATCCCTTCTCGTCGGTCTGCGGGAAGTCGGTGGAGAGAGTGAGGTCCTTCCAGGTGTCGAGGTCGTGGTCGACAGCCGCCCGCCCGGCGCGGACCAGGCGCAGGGCGTCGGAGCCGAGGACCAGGTGGGCGGGCGGATCGGGTGCGTCGAGGACGCGCAGGAGAGCGCCGGCGGCGCGGGCCGGGTCACCGGGCTGTCGTCCATCGGCCTCCTTGCGGGCAGCGCGGATGGGTTCGAAGAGGTCGTCGTAATCGGGGATGGTGCGCGGTGCGCGGATCATCGAGCGTCCGGCCCAGTCGGTACGGAAGGAGCCCGGCTCGATGGCGGTGACGTGGATGCCGAAGGCGGCGACTTCTTTGCCGATGGCTTCGAGGATGCCTTCGAGCGCGTATTTGCTGCCGCAGTAGGCGGAGACGCCGGGGAAGCCGGCCAGACCGCCCATGGAGGTGACGGCCAGGATGTGCCCGCGGCGCCGTCGGCGCATGAAGGGCAGAACGGCCCGGATGGTGGCTGCGGCGCCGAAGACGTTGACGTCGAACTGGGCGCGCAGGTCGGCCAGGGAGGTTTCCTCGAAGGTCCCTTCCAAGCCGTAGCCCGCGTTCGCGATCAGCACGTCGACGGGGCCGATGGCCTCCTCCACCTCTCCCGTCACGGTGAACACGGCTTCGTCGTCGGTCACATCGAGGATGCGGGCGTGCGCGCGTGCCGGGTGCAGGGCGGTGAAGGACGCCGCGTCGGCGCCGTTGCGGACGGTGCCGACGACGGTGTGGCCGGCCTCCAGGGCGGCGGTGGCGAAGGCTCGGCCGAGGCCGCCGCTGACGCCTGTGATCAGCAAGGTCTTGGTTGTGTGTGTCATGCCTGGTCCTCCTTGGTGTCTTCGGGCAAGCCTGTGCCGCGGCCGAGTCGGGAGAAAGGACAGGCTGTGCCGGGGTACGGCATGCCCAGGCACACCACCAGGAGGCGGCTTAGCCTGGACGGGTGACCAGCAACGATCTCGGAGATTTCCTGCGCGCCCACCGTGCACGCCTGCAACCCCGTGACGTCGGCCTCCCCTCCTACGGCGCCCGCCGGGTGGCGGGGCTGCGACGGGAGGAGGTCGCCGTCCTGGCCGGCATGAACAGCGACTACTACGCCCGGCTGGAACAGGGCCGCGAGCGCAGCCCCTCCCCGCAGATCCTCGACGCGATCAGTGGCGCCCTGCACATGGACGACGCGGCGCGCGAGCACCTGTACCGGCTGGCGGGCGCGGGACGGGACGGCAACCGGGACCTGCCGAGGGAAGCGGTCGGTACACCGCTGAAGCAACTCCTCGACGGCTATACGGACGCCCCGGCGTTCGTCCTGAACCCGGCGAAGGACTTCCTGGCGGCCAACGCCCTGGCCGAAGCGCTGTTCTCCCCGTTCGAAGCAGTGGACAACCTCGCCCGCATGACGTTCCTCGACCCAGCGGCACGGGGATTCTTCACACGCTGGGACAGATCGGCCGAGGCGGTCGTCGCCGGGCTGCGCCACGCCACGGGCCTCGGCCCCCACTACCCGCGTCTGTACGAGCTGATCGACTTCCTGACCGGGGCGAGCGAGGACTTCGCCGCGCTCTGGGCATCACACACCGTCTACGGAAAGACCCAGGACGCCAAGGAACTCGACCACCCCGACGTCGGGCCCCTCTCGCTCACCTACCAGTCCTTCGATGTCCGCGGGGCGCCGGGACAGCTGCTGGTGATCTACCACGCCGAACCGGAAAGCGCCGATGCCCAGGCACTCACTCTGCTCGGCAGCCTGCACGCCACCCGCCACGGGCAGTCCACCGGAGAACGGTAGTCACGGCGAGCCCCGCTCCGGGAGCAGCTGCGCGAGCGCGCAGCAGAGACCGGGAGCCGGTCCGGGCGCAGAACCTCAACGACTGCTACCCGCAGGAGCAGCAGCCGTACTCCTCCGCTCACGCGCTTCACGGCCGCCCGCGCCGAGGACTCCGGCTTGGACTGTTGGATGCTGCCGACAGGTCCCCCTGCGAGGCCGCGCGCAGACCCGCTCGCCGGCTTCGAACAAGCGTCAGAAGGCGGCCTGGTGGCCACTTCGTTTCCTGAGCCGTCGCCGTGTCCCCTGTGTGTCCCCTGGATCTTGGTCCGGACGTGTGAAGGGGGCCCGCCACACTGGTGTGGCGGGCCCCCTTCTTACGTCTCCGCAGGTAGAAACGGTTCTTCTACCCGGGCTTTCGTGGGGCGGGTGGGACTCGAACCTAAACCGGTGACGCCTCTCACCTGCGAAGATGCCGAAGGAACGGACATAAACACCCACTTCCATCCGGCTACAACCTCCTCGATCCCACTCGATCGGGATCGGTTAGGCGTTCGCCACACCAGTTTCTCTCCGCCCAGCACGACCGCTGCCCCGAGCGGTAAGGCAGGCTCGGCGCCAGGGCCACAGATCACCTCTGCGCCGCAACGGCATTATTCGCGAGCCTCTTTCCGCACCATTACTCGCGGCGGGCGCGATGACCCTCCGTAGCGGGAGACCATCCGGCGGAAGCAGCCGTACGCGCACCGGTTTGCGCCTCCGCCCTACGCCTGACCAGGACCACGCCGGGGACGACGAAAACTGGACAAAACAGCATGACCACCGGAGTATCCCCGGAGCCGCGGCGCCGACGCTTCCAGGGTCAGCCCCACTGTCCGCGGGCGCGGGGTCGACCCGCGTACGGAGTCCTGTCCGCCCTTGGTGCAGGGACTATCCCCGCGGGCACGGGGTCAACTCGCCGAGCATGAAGTTACCCGGGGCCGCGTACGGACCATCCCCGCGGGCGCGGGGTCAACCATCGGCAGCTCTCCCACCACGCGCCTCCCGGCGGTCCATCCCCGCGGGCGCGGGGCATCGATCACCTGGCCAGTCTCGCCCCGCTCCTCTTCCGCTGACCTCTGCAGCGCCCGGTCGGCGCCCCCGGCCGGGCGCACCTCGTACGATCCGGAAACCATGCCCATGCCCGGTCCGACTCATCCGGACCAACACCATTGGCACAAACGACCCGAAACTCTGAAAAACAAAGTGCGCACCCCAACGATTTCGTTAATTATTCATCTAATTACGGCCCAGGCAAGTTCATCACCAGATCACAAACCCATATTCCACGGCCGCAGAACATGTTAGATTCCTGGTGCCGATGTCGAGGGGTGATCACATCAACCCTTGACCTTCTATCCCCAGGGGGGGAATGACTTCCTTTCTGCACCGAATAACTGCCACAAAGGCCGCGAAGGTCGGTTGCGTTGCCGCTTTGGCGGCTGTGTCTATCGGCCTTACGGTTCCGACAGCCAGCGCCAGTAACGAAAGCAGCTGGAGCGCCGGCTGCCGGGGCTACTGGTACACAACGTCCGGCCACGGCTACTGCAAAGATGCAACGGCCGCTCCGGACGGATACTGGGCGGACTACGATTGCAGTGCCGAGGTCGACACACAGAACTATAAGGTAGTGCCTTTCGGATTCGTGGGTTCGTTCAATTCTCACGAATGCACGTTCAAGATCAACAAGACTCACGTCCACTTGTGAGCAACAAGTAGTCTGCCGGTAGTTTAAGAGCACCATGGTGGGCCCACTGAAACGGTGGGCCCACCATGCATTTCCAGGGAATTCTCTTTATGCCGATTTCTTCCGTCGCTCGATTTACGGCGCTCACCCAGGGGTATGGTGGCCGACACATAATCGAAGATCTAAACCTATCCATCTATCCAGGTGTCACTGGATTGTTGGGCCCCAACGGAGCAGGCAAGACCACGCTGTTCCGCACTCTCGCCACGATTGCGCCACCGCAGAGCGGAGAACTGGAGCTCTTCGGTAAGTCCGTCATCAACGAACGGGACGTCCGGAAAGTCCGTCGTCGGATCGGTTACCTGCCTCAAGACTTCGGCTATTACCCAGCGTTCTCCATCACCGATTTCGTCCGTTACTGTGCCTGGTTGCGTGAGGTTCCGCCCAAGGAGGCCGAATCCGCGACAGCAGAGGCTCTGGCTGCCGTCGGACTAGCCGACCGAGCCCGCGACCGCATGAAGTCACTGTCTGGCGGGATGCTTCGCCGTGCCGGGATCGCTGCAGCCATCGTGGGTTCCCCTTCCCTGCTCCTCCTCGATGAGCCCACAGTCGGCCTTGACCCTGCGCAGCGCCTCGACTTTCGTGACCTCATTCGTTCCCTCGCGCGCGGGGGAGCTGCCATCGTGCTCAGTACACACCTGGTGGAAGACGTAGGCGCTGCCTGTGACGCTGTCCTTGTACTGAGCGATGGCCAGGTAGTTCACAGCGGTACTCCACAGCAACTGGCGGAAGCGTCCACACCGTCAGCTCCGGGAGACAGCCCGCTGGAGCGCGGCTACATGACCGTTCTGGGTAACAGTCGGCCGACAGAGGGAAGCACATGCTGAAGGCCTACCGCATCGAGCTGCGGCGATCCCCTCTTCTCACCGCCTTTCCAGTGATGGTCGCGGTGGACCTGCTGGTGCTGTTCGGGCGGTCACAGTACTGGATCGGCGTGTGGCCTGAGGCGAGTGTGGCGGCGCAGATCGTCACACTCTTCCTGGGGCCCATCCTCGCTGGCGTTTCCGCCTGGCAGGCTGGACGTTCCTCTCGGGCGAGAGTCCCCGAGTTCCTACTGGCAGCTGCCCGGCCCGGCTGGCGGATCGAGGCCACAAGGCTGGCTGCCACTCTCACGCTCGGGTTCGTTGCGTATGGGGTCGGGTGCCTTACCGCCGCCGCTGTCTCGCTTCACGATGCAGGGCCAGGCTTTTTGTGGCCGTCCTACCTGCTGTTGGGAGCCGCGACCCTGATCATGTTTGCATCCGTGGGACATCTGGCCGGCCGGTGGTGGCCATCGGCCGGATTCACCCCCATCGTCTGTGCGCTGGGCTGCTTCATCAGCATGCTGGCGCTGCCGTTCAGATTCGAAGTCCTTGCAGGGCCTCCGGACACACACCTGCAGGTGCAGCCGACCGTCGTTCGTATGCTTTTCGCTCTCGCTCTCGTGGTCCTGGCAGTCACGGCACCACCGCGGAGGAGAAGGGCCGAGCGTGAAACACCTTTCCGGCGGTCATCGTGGCACATCAAGGGTGCTGCTGTCGGGGCACTGGTCTGCTCTCTTACCGCATTGTTCGCGATTCCGGCTGCCGGCGAACTGAGCGCGGACCGTCCAGCCTCTGCAACTGCGCCGCTGTGTGATCGTGTTAACGAAAGCACCTCGCGGGTGTGTGTATGGCCTGAGCACCGAAAGTACCTGCCAGATTTGACCCGAATGGTTCAGCGCCTTGGCGAGACCGGCCAGCATCAATTCAAAGCGCCCGACACATTTTATGAGTACGGGCTGCGGCGTATCGCACTGGGAGACCGAGGGTTCGATATCGCTGAAGGACATGTACGCACTGCGGCGATAGCCATGGCTGATCAGGTGTTCACCGAGTCGTTCGGGCTATGTCGCCCTCCTGCCAACGAGCGCCAAGCGTTGATGGCCATAGATAATATCCATCTATGGCTCGAATACCGGGCTATGGGCGAGGACCCGGCGGTTGCCGATAAGGGTCTCCACCAAGAAGGTGTCTCTGCCGCGCAGCGTGAAGCTACCAAGGCCGCCCGAATGTCTTCTGCTGATCAGCGGAAATGGGTCTCGCATGAGCGTAGCCATCTTCGCGAGAACTGGTGCAATCCTGATGAACGGCCCTGAACTACTCCGCTATGCAAGAGTCCACCGGGGCGGTGCCGTCCTAGCTGGAACAGCCTTCGTTGCCCTTCTATCAGCATTTTTCGGTGGTGTCCATATCTCGCTTCCCTCCATCGGTAGCGGGGGAGTCACCACAGGTGTGCCCTACCGGCATGAGCTTCCACTTCTGTCGGCCGTTTTCCTCACCGCGACCCTCGACGGAGCGCTATCGGCACATGAAGAAATGGGCACACCCACGATGTACCGATTTCGAGCCGCATACTGCATCTCCCTCACTCTGACAGCGTGCGCCTTCTCCTTTGGTGCTGAGGCACTCGCCGTCAGACCGGCGGACGGGGTGGTCTTCGTTCGCTCCATCTTGATCTGGCTTGGCCTCTCGCTGCTGTCTGTCAGGTTGCTGGGACAGCAACTTAGCTGGGCTATCCCCCTGGCTTCGACCCTCTTCCTGATCTGGTACCCCCTCTACTGGTGGGACTGGACGGCGAGTTCTCCCAGCGATCTCTTCAGTTGGGCAGCTGCCGCCATAGCTCTGAGTATTGGAGTTGGTGCGACCGCAACAACTCCCTGGCGAAGGAAAGTCTGGCTCCGCAGAAGAAAGCCTCCAGTGAAAGCAACATCTGTGTGAGAGCGGCCCCAGACCTGATCCGGCGAACGAGACGGGCTGCACATAGCCGCCGCGGAGGCCGGACGCTCGTCTTTTTCGGGCCGGCTACCCGTGGCAGGGCTCCCGCTTCAGCCGTTTCCAGCAGGCCGGTGATCTGCTCTACCCTGCCGTCGCCACCTACGTGTTGGCCGCGATCCACGGCATCGACTGGGAGCCGAGAGCCCGTGACTACCTCACAGCACCTGTACTACTACTACGACCTGTGGGCCGAGGGGTACGACCTCACGGCGTGACTCCGGGCCCGCCCGGCGGCTGCATGGGACGCAAGCTGTACGGCCGCCCAGGATCACGGCCAACTGTCCCAACTCCGGAAGGCCACGTTCGTGAACATCTGCACCGCTCGACTCCGCACGCTGCGCCCCGGCCCTACGATCGCCGCCGTCGCGCTGCTCCTGACCGGCTGTTCCTCCGGCGAGGAGTGCACGCCCGCGTGCCGCACCGTGCACTCCGAGGGCGGCGTCCTGGTCCCGTCCGGGCGGCGCCCGCCCCTGCGTCGTCCACGGAACCGGCAGCGGTGCACACCGCCCGGTCGGCCGGGGCGCGGCGGGGCCGGGCGCCCCGGCCGTCGACGCTGCAAACCACAACCAGACGAAGCCGAATGCGCCCGCTATGAAGGCCCCGGCCCTGGCGGTCAAGGCGGCCCGCGGTAAAGGCGTCTTCCTTGGTGAAGACCCGGTAGGACGCAGCCCTACTAGGCGTTCGCCACACCAGTTCGCCTCCACCAAAAACACCCTCCGCATCGAAGGTCGATGAGGAATTAGCACCCAGGGCCACGGATGACCTCTGCGCAACGACGGGATTCGTGTGCCGCCAGCCTGACCCTTACTCACGGCGTGCGTGACCGTCCGTAGCAGAAGGCCGAACGACGGACGCCCTGGTTTCGGCCTTGTCGTCGCCGCCGGACAGCCCATGACCGAACGGGGCATCCCCGCGGGCGCGGGGGCAACTGAGTCAGGCCGTTGGGGCGCTCCGCGTGCAGCGGACCATCCCCGCGGGCGCGGGGTCAACACTTCTTGACCTGGAGCGTTGTCCGGCGGCGGGGCCATTTTCATTCACTCAGAATATTGCGGCCCCCACCGCACCACACGCTGCCTTGATCACACTCCCGACGATCCATCAGGCCAACACCCCCGACGCCGCGGGGCCGACCGCGAGAAGTGTCACTCGTCGGGACGGATCGATGATCTCAGGACGGCATGACACGGGTGGCGAGTTCGCAAATTCTCGTCACCGGCTGCGGCCCCCCTTCCGGTGATGATGTCGCCTGTGATGTCAAGGTCGCCTGTGCTCCGCAAGCTGCACAGCCTGACCCGGACGACGGCCAGCACGCTCAGCGCCCCGGCGATGAGTGAATGCGCGAGAGCGTTCAAAACAACTGTTCCCTGCGGTGAGACGTAGGCCCCGGGTGCGGCGCGCACCAGGTGCGCCGCCACATCGCACCCAGGCAAATAAGAGCCCGCCACGCCGGCCTCGCCGATGCAGACGGTGTCTCCTGCCTGACCGGACACAGCAGGGACAGCGGGGATGTCATGCAATGTGGTGGGCCGGGGCGGAGCGCGAAGCCTCCCTCGACGGCCGTGGGACCCTTCAGTGACGCTCCCACCAGGGCGTCGCTGCAAAAGGCCTGGTCAAAGTTATACAGAGCTCGTCTGCGATGCGCGGGGACCCACGTTCGCCGCACCTTCGTGCGGCGAACGCTGCACGCAAAACAGCCCCCGAAAAGCGCGTTTCCCCAGGTCAGAACGACTCTGCCTGGGGATACTCGGTGAGGCGGGTGGGACTCGAACCCAAAGGCGTGACGCCCCTCACCTGCAACGATGCCGAAACAACGGACATAGCCACCCGTTTCCATCCGACTACGTCCCTCTCGATCCGGCTCGCGCGGGGGTCGGTTAGGCGTTCGCCACACCACTCCGCCCCCCCTTGGCCGGCGGCGCCGCCACCCCCTAGCGGAGCCTCATGATGCCCAGTCGCCTGACAGCGCCAGCCGTCTCACGATCAGCCCTATCAGCTCCCTCACCGCCAGAGCCATCCTTGGCAGTGACTACTCTCCGTTGTGGAGCCTTGCCGGGTGAGGGCACGCCTGTGTAGTCACGGATGACGTGGTTGCCCCCTGCTGCGATCAAGGTGGCGACTCTCACGGCAACGTCCGCGTCTGCTGCTCGTCGTTATGCCGAACGGACGGGGGCCAGCCGGCCCCTTCTCGGCATGTGGATGAGAATCCGTTGGATCCCAGTGAGAATGCCCAGTACTGCGAAGCCAGTGCCAGCAGGCAGGCGACCAAGAGAAACCGGACACAAAGAGTCTTTCCGGCCAGTGGCCCAACAGATGACGTCCCCGCCCGGACCTGGGCGGGGACTTTTGCTAACTGGCCGCGATCAGTCGCCCGGCGCCACCGGGACTCGGGCCCTCGGGCACTCTGACTGCTCAGCACTGTGGCACGGTCACAGGCACCAGTTTCCCGTCGCCAAGGTGGAGCCATCCTCTGCCTGGCGTGATCGGCCTTCCCACGATGGAGCCACTGACCTTGGCGCCGACCAGGTCGCCCGCATATCGGGCCTGTGGAGACAGAAGCAGTCCACGATGCGCGTTCCTAGCTCGTCGTGACCAGCGGAAGCCGCTCCTGAGTTCCTCCTCGTCCCCGCCGAGAACCAATGCAGTCCCGTCCGCGAAACCCTGTTGAAGTATCGCTTCCAGCAGACGCCTGGCGCCACACCCCTCCAGGCGATCCGCATCGTCCATCACGACGACGACCGGTTCCTCGCAGGACGCTTCCGCCAAGACAGCTGCGAGCTCGTCATGTCCCACGTCCTCCTGGTCGAAACAGGCAAGGACTCCGTTTCGGGAGGCCAGCTCTCGCAATGGACACGGCTTCGGTGCAACCAACACGACGCGTGTACCGGCTTCGAGGAGCGAACAGGCGATGGTGGCCAAAGTCGTGGATCGTCCCGAACCAGCCGGGCCGGCCACGGTGAAGGCCGGAACAGTCCCACGGGACAGATCGGGCCCGTAGGGCGCCAGAACGTCTCCCCCGACGCCGACAAGCGCCCACAGTTTGGAGGCCGTCGGGTCACGCAACGACCATGCCTCGTCGAAGCTGATCTGTTGAGGCAAGTCCTCGCAACGTCTCTCCACTTCCAGCGCGTCGTGGGCCGCTTCCCACAGGCCCAGGAGCAGCACATGGTCTTCCAGCATCGGGTTGAACGCGTGGGAGAAAGCGACGATTGCCTCGCGGCTGGGCAACTCGTCGTGGGTATACCAGCGGATCCAGGAGCTGGCCGGGATCCCCGTTTGGTTCTCCAGGTCTGTGAAGGACCACTTGCGCTTGACACGTTGCTCGTCGAGGCGCCGGTGCAACGTGACCAGTTCTAGGCGCGCTGGAGAGTACTCAACCTCGAACTCTCTGCTCTTCGTGCCGTAGAAGGTCGCGTTGGCGGGCCGCTGTTCCTCTGCGGCATCAGCCAGCTTGGAGAAACCAGGACTGCGGCGGACGACCCCCAGGAAGACTCTCAGTGCATCCTTGTCATCCCAAAGCGCTTGCGCCGCGTTGATGATCAAGCCCTTCAAAGACTCCTGGGCGTAGTTGAACTCCGCGGCTTGGTTTGCGTCCGCGTGTGAGCCCTTCGCGCCAGATTCTCCTCGCTCTTCCTCAACGCTGGGTTCCGTCGCCTCCTGGTCCGGCGCATCCTGGTCGAGTTCGCACTCGACGCCGCCTTCAGCGTCTGCCTGTGGGCCCACTGATGCCTGAGCAACCGTCTCCGTCACAGCCTGCTTCCACAGGCTCTTGAAGCGATTGACTTCGCTGGAGACGTCGTCGCATCGGGCGGCTCCGGCCAGAGCGGCAACGATGAGCTCAAGTCGGCCAAGGTCCGGGAGGTCAGGCCGTTGAAAGGCGTTGAGGACCGACTGATGGTTCACGATCCAGTAGTCCTGTGCGTCCCGTCCAATGTGGTTTCTTATCGTTCGAGCCGAAGGAAACCCGGCTTCGAACCTCAACGAGTGGAGCTCATCGTTCAGCTTCTTCAAGCGCGGATGCCCATCCAGGTCCGGCTTCTTCCACGGTTGGGCAACTGCCATCAGTTCCCCCCTCAGTCACGCACTGTCAAAAGGTGTCCAGCAACTCGCTTCTAGTTCCCCATGCTTGGCCGTGAGCATGCATCAGTCATTGTTCCGTCCTGGCTTTCGCTGGCCAGTTCCGTCACGCCTTGTTCTGGATCTGTCAGGCGCTCCTGTGTCGGTCCCACGGTGGCTCCCGAACCCGTTGGCCCCACAGAGAGAAGGTTCTGGTGGACCAGATCAACCGACGCCTCGTAGCCCTCCTGACAATCGGTGTCCTCGTCGCAGTTCTGTCGCTTCTGGCACCCGAAGTCGGGGCTTCCCTATCCGGTGCCGCAACCGTGGTGGCTCTGCTCGCTCAGGTCACGCATCGTAAGTAGCGTCACGGCGGCGCCCAAGCGGCCACCCTGACGACGAAGCGGCGTAGTAAGCGGCCGGCCGGTCGCAACTGAGGCCGACACAAAGTGAAAGGCTTGCGGCTGGTGGAGCAGCCGCAAGCCGGACGCACGAAGCCCCTCACCGTCGACACCTGGCGTGGGCCCTTCGTCGCGCCTGAGCCACCGAAGCTCCCACGAACAGCGCTCCCTTCCTTAGAGCTCGTGACACGATCACGAGCACGCTCTCCTCGCAACGGTGCCTACGCCAAGCAGGCTGGAGAACCCGTAGATATCCGTCAGGCACAGAGCATTGAACGCCGCCGCCTCTCAAGCGGCAGTCACGGTGCAGTTTGTAGCTCTTCATCTGGGCGAAGGCGTGCTCGACGCTGGTCCTGACCTGGCGGTGCGAGGCCTTGGGTTCGCCCTTCCAGCGCGGGAGTTCAGCCCAGCCGGGCTCACGGCGGTGAGGGGTGAGCAAGCCCGTGCCCCGGTAGCCGCCGTCTGCAATCACGGTAGTCCGGCCGACGACGTCCTTCGCTCCGGATAGATCCCATGCCGTATTTGAGATTATGCGCGTTCCACTTCTTGATCAGACGAGTGGCCGTTGGATAGGCTCCACCGATACGGTGTGTGACGCACAGGGAACATCTTGTGTGCAGCCACCGGCCCAGGGGGGTGGGCTGTGTCTGACTCAATAGCCGTGCCGACGGGTGTCCAGCCAATCAGTTTCGACGTGCACGTAGTCCGCGGGGGAGGCCTCGGCGGAGCCCGCGACGACTTCGAAACGATGATCGCTCAGCTTGCCGCCGCAACTACCCCAAACGTACGGTCCGTCGCCGCCAATCCGGGCGACTGGGGTATCGACGCCTTCGCTGGAAACCTCGGCGGGGCGATCACAGTGTGGCAGTCGAAGTACTTCATGCATGTCACCACCAAGAAGCACGTACAGCAGGTCGAAGACTCGCTCGACAACGTGCTGAAGGCAGCCGTTAAGAACGGCCACACCATCGCCAGCTGGATTCTGTGCATCCCTTCCAACATGGACGGCCCAATGACGGCATGGTGGGACACGTGGACGAGGGCGAAGGAGAAGGAGCACGGCCTCGTCATCCAGCTCTGGGACGAGACCGCCCTCCGGAAGAAGCTGCTTAGCCCCGAAGGCGACGACGTGCGTCGCGGCTTCTATGAGACGTACGCTCAGCCCGCCCCTGCCTCCGTGGAGCAGCTTCGGCTGGTACTCGAAGTCGAGGACGACGAGGCAGCCGCCCTTGGCTCCGCCTTGTTCATTCGGCAGATGGCCGAGGCCGGTCATATGGAGCTGGACTCGGCCAAGAGGCAGTTCTTCAATGCCGATCTTGTGGCTCGCGAGATCGCGCACAAGGACGTTCCGGCGGAGGTGGCGGCGCTCAGTTCCGCCGATGCGACGCTCCACGGTCTATGGGAGATGCAGTTCAACGAATGCGCGGCCGAGGACGCGCTTCGGGTTCTCCACTCCCGTGTCTGGCGGGATGTACGCAACGAGCACGACAAACTGCCGAAGTCGCTCCGCCTGGAGCTGGTGCATAGCTGGGGACTGGTCCACCGGCTGGTGGACAACCGCAAGGCGGGCTGGGTCAAACACTGGCGGCAGATCGCCGCCGAGCACTCCGACGGCTGACCGCCGTCGCCTGTCCTGTCCGACCTACGAGGAGTTCGCTGTGGAAGCACACCGGCCGGTGATGATGCCGGAGGACGAGGTGACCTTCCGGCTGGCGCAGCTGCTGCTGCTTCTCGACGCTGTCGCCGGACAGGACGCCAAGGGGGCGAGTCTGGAGCGCATCGGCTACTACGACTTCCTGTCGGCGAATCCCTTCCTCGTCGTCGATTCCGACGGCCGTGAGGGCAATATGCTCCGGCTGGCCGGGTTCGATCCGCAGGTGCTTTCGTACGCGTCCTCCTCGCAGCGCTTCACCAGTCGACGCGAGCGCATCCAGCACGACCTCGGACTGCTCGTGGCTTACGGGTGTTGCGAGGTGCACAACCGCAACGGCGCCTTCGCCTATGCGATCAGCAACCGCGGTCGGGAACTTGGGGCTCGCTTCACCGCCACCTACGCCGCGTCGTTCACCACTGCGGCGTCCATCGTCGTGCGTCGCCTGCGCAAGCTCAGCGACAAGGCGCTGCGGGAACAGACGGCACGGTGGCTGCGGCCGGATGGAGAGGGCGGGCCCGGTGCCGCGCTCCTCAGCGTCCTGGGACCGGGACCGCAGGCACCTGCCATGCCCTGGGAGGGATGACCACCATGCAGCCTCTGCCTGGCATCCGGATCCGGCGCCTGCGCCTTGCTGGCGTCAGCCGGAACTATGACGTCGATTTCACGCAGGACCAGCGGGTGCGGGACCTGTCCGTGGTGGCCGGGGCATTCAGCTCGGGCAAGACCGCGGTGTTGGAGTTCATCGCCTACGGCCTCGGTGGGAAGCGTCATCCACGGCATCTTGAGGTGTTGCGGAAGGTCCGTTCCTGCCTTCTGGAAGTCGAGCTGTCCGGCGAACCGCACGTCATCGAGCGGCCCGTCGGGGAGCCATCGAAGGTCGCCTACGTACGCCGGGGGACGCTGGACAGCCCGCCGCTCTCCAAACCTGAGAGCAGGACCATCGAGCCAGCGGGAGCCCCGGAGAGCCTCTCCGCTCTGCTGCTGGGGCACTGCAAGCTCGAAGGTGTCCAGCTGCGGGAGGCGCCCTCCAGCCGTGAGTCCCGGACCGACCCCCTGAGCATCCGCGACCTCATGAACCTCGCGTTCCTGCCCAACGAGCGCATAGCCTCCAAGAACTTCCTGTTCGAGAACGAGTACATGAAGAAGCACAAGCTGAAGCAGGTGGTCGACGTCGTCTTCGGCGTTCACGACGACCGAGCCGTCGAGCTTGGGCAACGCATCAAGGAACTGGGCGCCCGGCTCACCCAGGCACGCTCCGAACTCGCCGCAGCACGAGTGTTCGTCGACGAGCAGGACGTTCCCACCGTTGGCGCGCTGATCGCTGAGCAATACGAAGGCGAGCTACGGGAGCTGACCGAGCAGCTACGAGCCCTCGACGAGGCAGCGCAAGCCAGCACCACCTTCGCTGGACGTCTGCGCCGCGAACACCAGCAAGCTGCCCAGCGCGCCCGGCGAGCTGCCGGCGTGGTACGTGATTGCGAGACGCAACTCACCCGGATGATGCCCCTGAGGGCGCAGTACGCGGACGACCTCGTCAAGCTCAATATGCTGGCCGAAGCGCAGCGTCTGTTCGACCCACTCAGTGTCACAACCTGCCCCGCGTGCCTAAATCGGCTGCCCGCTCCCCCGTCGGTGGAGAACGGCTCGTGCAGTCTGTGCAGCCACGAGCTGCCCCACAGCGACGGGCACCTGACGCTCGGCACCGCCACGGCCGAACACTCGTCGGATGAAGAGCGGCTGAATATCGCGGCCGAGGTCAGAGCCACCAAGGCCCGTTTGAAGGAGATCACTGCCTACATCGAGGGCCTGGACAGCTCGCTCGCCACGTTGAAGATTCAGGCAGAAGGCGCCGCCATCGACGAAGAACGTGCCGCGGCCGCGGTCGACGAAGCCACTTCGCCCACCGTCACCCCGTTCCTCGCCGCTCGCGACAACCTCCAGCGTCGGCGCGAGGAAGTCCTCCGTCACCTTCAGCATGCCGAGAACGCGACGAAGCTTCAGGCTGGCCTGGAGAAGCGTGCCGCGCTCGTGGAGCGGCAGGAGGCACAGATCGAACGCCTGCGGGAGGAACGCGACCGGCTGGGAGATGCCGCACAGGACCGGGACTTGGTCGTCGGCAGAATCAACGGCCGGTACAGCGAACTCCTGCGGCAGTGGCACTACCCGAAACTCAGCCAGCCGATGATCGACACGAATCTGGTTCCTCACGTACGCGGCGATTCCTACCGCGAGGCATCATCCGGCGCCCGAACACTCCTGACCCTGGCCTGGCAGCTGGCCGCCTTCGAGGTGGCCGTCGAAACATCGGCCGCCCACCCCGGCTTCCTCATGATCGACAGCCCGCAGAAGAACCTGGGCCACGGCGGCACCCGGGACGCGGTAATTGCGGACGCGATCGCCATCGACGACTTCTACCGCCACCTGACCAGCTGGTTGGCTGAACAGGGAGCCGGCGCCCAGGTGATCATCGTCGACAACAGTCCGCCCATGCTCGTAGAGGAGAACGTCGTGGTCAGGTACAGCCGTAGCGAGGACCGGCCCCCCTATGGGCTGATCGACGACGAGACCACTACAGACGAAGGCAACCCTGAATGAGCTCCTCACCCTGCCTAGGCCATTCCCCCGTCCGCGCCTGCGCCTACCGCGGCGTTGGCGATCGGCCGCCAGCGGTCTCAGGGCTCGGCCGCGCCCTGGTAGTGGCCACGTACTGGCGGACGAACACGTCCCGCGTGACCGCCGCCCAGGCATTCCTCACCCTCAGGCGGCTGGACCACCCGAAAGTCCACATGCCGGCCTGCCCCTCTACCAGGTCCTTGACCTTCTTCAAGACCTCCTGAAGGGCTGGACCGGCACCGGCATCACCCAACCTGTGCGCCAGATCCCGAGGTCAACTCGGCCGTGGGACAGTTCATAACCCTCCCACGGCCACGGAGCCACAAAAAGCCCAGGTCACGGCCGTGCGGACCGCGTCCTCGATGCCAGAAGCCCCGCGTCCGCCACACCGCCGTGAGGCGACCGCCACACGGGAAACAGACCCGAAAAACGCGTTTCCCCAGGTCAGAACGATTCTGCCTGGGGAACCTGGGTGGGGCGGGTGGGACTCGAACCAAACCAGTGACGCGCCTCACCTGCAGTTTTCTCGGAGAAGCGGGCATATCAACCTGTTTCCGTCCGACTACATCCCGCTCGATCCGGCTCCAGTGGCTGCGGTGCAGCGTTCGCTACACCGCAGCCACTGTGACGCAAAACCAATCGGCTGATCCCTACACGGCCCATGACTCGCCTCGGTCCGCACAGAGCGAGACGCCCCTCCCCCGACGCACGGTGAACGCCCTTCCGCCTCACCAGCTCCTGCGCGGAGAGGGCGACTCACCAACCTCAGTGACGGCGATGGCGGTTCAAGCGGCGGAGCGGAGCCGTGCGACGAGATCGCGGCCACCGGCCTTGAAGGCGGGCGGGAACACCAACTTCAGCCCTTCGGGCTCCCCTTGGACGGTGAGAACGGTCTTCAGCCCCAGACCGAGCAGGGCCTTGGCCAGCGGCGCCGCGGCGAGAAGCCCACGTTCCAGCGACATCAGCGGCTTTCCCGGCCTGCCGCTCGTGGTGGCGCCGTCGAGGAATATCAGACGCTGATCCGTCAGGACCAGATACATCGGCCGCGGCTGGACGGTGGCGATGACAGTGCCCGCACTGAGCACCCCCACAAGGGTGCTGGTGAGCACCTGGCGCTTCACCGATACCGTCCCGGTCTTGGCCAGTCCAGTGAACTCGATCCGCTCCCCCGGTTGGAGCAGCGGGGTCGCGGCCTTCAGGACCTGGCGCTTCCGACGGTCGTTCATGACGCCGTCACGGCGACCGGCGCGTCCCAGGCGTCGCGGTCGATGGTGAGCGTGCCCCCGGTGTGCGTCACCTTCTTGTTGACGGCGAACTGGTGCCCGCGGCGATGCCCGGTGTAGAGCGTCGAGGCGTACGGGAAGCCCTTGGTGGTCGAGTAGACGTCGTCGTAACGGGCGTACCAGAGGATCTCCGGCAGGTCCGTGCGCGTCTTGGCGTTGGCGACGACGGCGGCGCTGGAGTTGCTGAAGCCGTAGAAGCCGGACCAGTAGCCCTTGGCCTTGACGGTCTTGTCGAAGGACCGGATATAGCTGAGGACGGTGTTCACGCAGGAGGTGTTCTTCGGGTCGAAGTACTCCATATCGAGGTAGACGGGGCTGCCGGCCTTCATCCCGAGCGCCGCCTCCTTCGCCACCGCGTCGGCCGCGTCGGTGGCCGCCAGCGAGGTGGCGTTCGACGCAGTCATCTTCTCGGGATTGTTGCTGGCCTGGCAGGGCGGCTGCGCACCGACGTACAGCGGAATCAGCTTCCAGCCCGTAGAGCTCACGGACTTGACCCAGGAGGCGGTCAGGTTCGGCTGGGCACAGCCCCGGTTCTTCCCGCCGACATACACGGCGGCCCCGCGGTAGACCGACGTGGCGTACCAGCCCTTCATCGCAGTCAGCGACGGAGCGGTGCAGGTGTCGAAAGCATGGCCGGTGAAGATCTTCGGCGCGGGCCGGGAGACCGTCCCCGCAGTGGCGGCCTCGGCGGCAAACGCGCCACCGAGCAGAACGGCCAGACCCGCCAGGGATATTCCGACATAACGCCGCTTTTTAGATATGCGGTGACTAGGCACAGAGACCTCAACGGTTCTCGAATAAGAAAAAGGGGAGCTGAGCCACGCGCATCGACAGCGGACTCAGCGGCAGATCATGCTCTCACGCCGGATACCCGGAGGGTGTTCTAATACGCGCATCACGGGAAGAGATTGCGAAAGTTTGGTGAATTCCTTGCCGAATACCCGCTTCCCAGGGCCGGTTGTGAAGCGCCGCCCGGCGAGCCCGGACACGCCGGGCGATCACTGAGGTGCCGCACCCACCGCTACGTGCGTGTGCGCACGCCGCGGCGATACCTTCCGCCACCTCGCCGGGGATACCACCGAGCCGGGGCGACCCACCGCATTGCGCAAAATCCGTCCACTGAGTTGTCGTCAACTACTGCCTCAGACACCGCAGAGGCCCACCGGATCCACTTCCGGTGGCCTCTGCGGCCAGCGGAGGAGGTTCCGCAAGCCGTTTCGAGAACACGATTACCGCGTACTCAAATTTCGGCGAATCTACTCGTAAGTTACGGCAGCACGGAATATTGCCGCGACCATTGCCCAGCTCGGCGATTCGGGAACTGGCTCTCCGATGACATTCATAAAGAACCCGTCCATCGCATTAGTCCACCGGGCAGAAGCGTCTAGGTAATCGGCGGTCAGGGGGTTCCCCAATGCAACCCGTCCATCGCTGACCGCCTTTGCCAGATCCTGCAAGTACGCAGCAAGATCATCCCTCGACTTGATCTCGTTCAGCTGCGCATCAGGCCAGTTCATGGGGCCCACCCCACTGGGTCGAAGTGATTGATCACAATCGACCTCCCTTCGTTTTTCGTCGTGAACTTCCATGATTCAGCTGCGATTTCTTCAGGGGTAGCCATCCTGAAGGGCATTTGAACCCCCGCCTTTTGGAAGGCAACCAGACGCCGATTGTCAAGCGTATGAAGGTTCCCACCCTTGTACTGGAGGCGCATAGTTGGCAAATCCTCCGGCTTTACGTAGCCCGATCGCAAGCCAGCAGCAGTCTGCTCAATTGTCTCACCGCTGCTGAAGCGCGGACTAACGGTATCCTGCGAGAACCTGACCAACTTGGGATCGATTGTCCCATTGCAGTTATGGACGAGGACCGGTGTGGCCCCAGCGAGCACATAGTACGTATGCAGGCTGCCGATGGTGAGGTCGTAGGTGGTGGTGTTGGCGTGGTAGAGGCGGACACTGATGACCTTTGCCGTGCCGGCTGGGGTCTGGAGGACGTCGCCCTGGTGGAGGTTCTTGGCCTCGGTGAATGCGGCTCGGGTTTTGTCGTAGAAGGGGTGGTGGAAGGTGGTGGTGAGGTGTTCGCCCTTCGTCGCCACCTCCTTGGCCGCCACCGGTGCTGATGCGTCAGCCGCCTGTACTTGACTGACAGCCGCGACTGTGGCCGTGTCAGAGGCCGGTCCTGTCGCGTGGTGCGCCGACAGCGCCCCCAGTACCGCGGCCGACGCTGCCAGGCCGAAGGCCGCCTTACGGACCGCCTTCTTAGCAATGCTCTTCGCCACCGACGCCTTACCCGCCGATGGTGATGCCGACGCGTCCTTCGCCGCGGCAGCTCCACCCGCCTTGACCGTCACGTCCACGAAGTCGTGGTCCGTGTGCGTGACGATCACCGCCGTGACCTTGTGAGCCTCGGTGCCCGACACGCCCGGCACCGAGTTCGCGATCGTGTCACCAACCTTGACCTGGGCAATGGCCTTCGAGAATCCGTTGGCCATCAGGACACGCGTCCCGCCGGTGAAGCTGTGGACGGTGCCGCATCCCTCGGTCCGTGACCCTGCCGCCTCCTGCTCGCCTCGTGCTGTGGCCTCGGACGTGGCGTCCGTGGCCGCGGTGTCCTCGGCTTCCGATGCGCCCTTCCCGAACAGCCCGCCGACGACCTTCATCGCCTTGGGTGCCGCTTTCGCCAGCAGGGAGCCGCCGATCTTGCCCAGGGCGCCGCCCAGTGCGCCCTCGATGCCGCCCTCGACCGCCGAGCCGGCGAAGGCTCCGACGCTGCACGCGTCGCCGCCCTTCTGGGCGCACGCGAAGCCCTGCGTGACCAGTGCTCCTGCCGCGCCCGCGGCTGCCGCGCAGCCGATCGAGCCGACGCCCGCGGTCACTGCCTCGCAGCCCGCGAACACCGCGGTCGATACGACGAATGACGTGATCGCAGCCGCATGGTGCTTGACGAACGTGGCCGCTGTCTTCGCTGCCGTGACCGTGGCGTGGTAAGCGGTGCGTGCCGCCTGCTTCACCACGTGCGCGGCCTTCTTGACGGCCTTCTTGACCGTGTGCACGACCTTCTTCGCCGCGTGCACCACACGGTGTACGACCTTCGACACCTTGTGATAGGCGGTATGCACCACATGGACCGCTGCGTGGTAGACCCGTCTGACTCTGCGTGACGTGTAGTGGTAGACGCGGCGGACGACCCGCACGGTTGCGTGGTAGACGTCCCGGACTTTGTGCACGATCTTGCGGGCGACGTGCTTGGCCGCGTGTACGACCTTCTTCACGGCCTTCTTGACCGCGTGGTAGACCTTGTGCGCCACCTTTTTGACGACGTGCTTGGCCTTGTGAACTACCTTCTTGGCACCGCAGACCACGTCGTACCAGGAGCAGTTGCCCGACTCGTCGGTGCCTGCCATGGGATTGTCATCGACGTAGGCGAAGGGGTTCGCGGACACCGAGTTCGGGACGGGGTCCAGCGCGATGCTGTCCTTATTCCGGAATGTCCCGGTGTCCGGGTTGTACCAGCGTGATGCTGTTCCGACATCACCCGAATCCGTATCCGGGGTCGAGCCCGGTTGCGTCCACCCTGACTGGAAGCCCAGGTGGCCTGCCACAGTGGACAGCCCAAGAGTGTTCCCCAGTGGGTCGTAACTCGCCGAGCCCGTCAGAGTGCTCGCGCCCGACGTGAACGTTCCGACGACGTCGTCGTGCTGATCCGTCAGCGCAAGCACACCAGGCCCGCCGGTCTGCGAGCCGATCCCGACCAGGCCGCCGGAGGGGTCGTAGGTATAGGTGGAGTCGTCGTCCGAGGCGATCGTGTTGTCCGCCCCGGAGTACTGGAAGGTCCGGGTGTCGCCGGACACGGATTCCCGGTCCGTGATGTCGCGGCCCATCGCGTCCAGGCCGAAGGACTGTGTACCGGCGGTGATCTGGCCGCCGTACGCGTCCGTTGTGAACTTCTGTGTGCCATCCGCCACCGATGACTGCGATGTCATGGTGCCGCGCGCCGAATAGCTGTAGGTGTGTGTGCCGTCCGAGGTCAGCTGGTCGCGGGCATCGTAGGTGTAGACGTCCGAGCCAACCCGTACCCGGTTGCCTGAAGCGTCGTAGCTGTAGGCGGTGTTCTTGGTTCCGTTGTTCCAGGACGTAAGGCGGTCCGCCCAGTCGAAGGTGTAGGTGTTCGAGGACGCGCCCGTCACACCCTCCGTCTTCTTCGACTTCAGGTTGCCGTTGTTGTCGTATCCATAGGTGATGTTCGACAGGTTCGTGGCGCCCTGGCGCAGTGTGTCTCCGGTCAGTTCGTGCGCGGAGTTGTAGCCCAGCGTTCTGACCTGGCCGGTGGCGCCGTACTGGATCTGCTTGACCTCGTTGAGCTGCCCGTAGGTGTACGAGAGCTGTGTGCCGGTGGCTGGATCGTCGAGGGTTTTGAGCCGGCCGGCTGTGTCGTAGCCGTACTTGGTGGTGCCGGCCGCGTCCGTCCTGGTCAGTGGGGACGAGTCGTCGTTGTAGGTGAAGCTGGATGTGCCCGCGGAGCCCGAGGCCGACAGGAGGTCGCTGCGGTCGTCGTAGCCGAATGCCTCGTGGGTGGCGTCCTGGTGGTCGGCCTGGCCTGCGATGCCCGCGGCATCGGTGTCGGCGCTCTTCACCCGGCCGTTGCTGTCGTAGGTGAAGTTGCGGGTCGCGGTGGCGGCGTCCGCGCCTTGTCCGGACATCGTTTTGAGGTCGCCGTTGGCGTCGTACGTCATCGACGTGGTCGTGCCGCCGGGCAGCACGGCCTTGGTCATCTGGCCGTCGGCGTCGTAGGCGAAGGCCGTGGTCGAGTCGGCGGCCGAGGTGTACTGCGCTGTGGTCGGCTCGGCGATCGACGCCTGCTGGCCGCGGCCGTTGTAGGTGTACCGCCAGGCGTTGCCGCGTCCGTCGGTGAAGCGTGTCCGGTTGCCTGCCGCGTCGTAGCCGAAGCTTGTCGTGATCGATGTCGAGGCGTCGACCGGCTGGATCTCCTGGGTGACCGTGCCGGCCCCGTCGTAGGTGAAGCGGCTGGTGTGCCCGTTGGGGTCGGTGGATGCGATGACGTTGCCGGCGCCGTCGTACTCCTGTGAGGACTGGCTGAGCAGTTTGTCGTTCGCGTCGTACTGCTTGTCGTACGTCGGCTGGCCGGACGCGTTGTAGTCGGTCTCGCTCCAGGTTCCGTCCGCCAGGATCGTCTTCTGCGGGTTGTCGTCGAAGTCGTAGGTGTACTTGGTCGTGTTGCCCGCGCCGTCCGTCATCGAGGTGACGTCTCCGGCCCGGTTGTAGCCGTATGACGTCGTGACGCCGCCTGGGGACGTGGTCGACGCGAGGTGTGCCCCGTACGGGTTGCCGGTGCTCACCGCATACGAATTGGTCGTGGTGAGGGTCCGCGTCGAGGGGTAGCGCTCCAGGGTGGTGGAGGTGAGGGGCCGGCCCAGGTAGTCGTAGGTCGACTGGGTGGATGCTCCTGTCGGGTCCGTCGATGTCAGCTGGTCGCCTGCGGTGTCGTACGAGGCCTGGGTGTTCTTTCCGTCCGCGTCGGTGACCTGGACGACGTTGCCCAGCTGGTCGTAGAGGGAGTGTGTGGTCCTGCCGCCCGGCGTGGTCTGCGTGAGCTGGTTGCCGTCGCTGTCGTAGGTCCACACCGAGGTATCGGCTACCGGTTCGCTCGCGTCCGGCGGTGTGTACGGCGGCAGGGCCTCGGAGACCTTGTTGCCATTGGCGTCATACGCCGTCGTTGTCACATTGCCGTCGGGGTCCTGCTCCTCCACTGACTCACCGAAGGTGTTGAAACCGCTGGAGGTGACCGGGTGCATGGTGGCCGGGTTGGTTCCGTCGGCCTCCGCCTGGACGGCCGGCGCGGTGGTGACGGCGAGGTTTCCGGCCTCGTCGTACGAGTAGTTCGTCGTGTTGTGCTCGGCGTCGGTCATCGAGGACTGGAGTCCGCGCTTGTCGTACGTGTACGACGTGGTCTGCTCGTTGGAAGAGCCGACGGTGCCGCCGTTGCGGCCCTTGCCGTACAGGGAGGAGACATCGGAGGCGGACAGAGCGCGCTGGTAGACCTGCACGTTGGATACTCCGCCGGGCAACGGATCGGAGTCGCTTCCCGCGTACTTATCCTGTCCGATGGTCAGCGGGCCGCTCGCGTTCCACGGTGTGGCGTTCGTGCCGGTTCCCGACAACGCGCCGTCCACGTAGAGCTGTTCGGCGCCGGTCGTGGCGTCGAAGACCCCCACCAGATGGGTCCAGGAGCCGGCCTTCGGCGCGGCCGTCGCGTAGGCCCCGGGGAAAGCAGTGCCTGACGCGTCCTTGGTGGTCTGCTCCATGTCCCAGAGCGGTGTGCCGTTGTGGGAGGTGTTGTACATGAGCATGAAGGAGCTGTTGGTGCTGCCCGTCTGGGCCACCACCGCTGCGTTGTGCGTGGGCAGCGAGTCCAGGTTCACCCAGGCGGAGACCGTGTACGACGCCGTGGTGTCGAGCACCGGCGCATTGGTGGAGATCTGCTGCCCCGTGGTGCCGGAGAAGTGCGCGGCGGAATCCGACCACGTCGCACCGGAGACGGTAGCTGTGTTCCCGGTCCCGGAGGAGTCGGTGACGTTGGTTCCCGAAGGCTGGTTCAGTTTCCACCAGCCGCTGGGATGCCCCGAGGCGTCGCCGTACAGCGTCTCACTGAGCGTGTTGCCCATCGCGTCGTAGGTGCTCGTCGTGGTGGCGTCATAGCCGGAGGCGTCGTGATCGCTCTCGCTGGCGACCTCGTCGTCGGGGGTGTACGAGACGGTGGAGACGCGGTCCACACCGGTCGGGTCGGTGGTGGTGGAGGTGTTGCGGGACGCCGCGTCGACCGTGTATGTGGTGACGTTCTCACCGTTGTCGGTAGTGCTGGTGAGTACGTTGCCCTCGGCGTCGTAGGTGTCCGCCTCCAGGACGGAGCTGCTGCTGCCGTCTGCGCTGGTGCGCTTCACCGTCGCGGTGAGCCCGTCGTCGGTGTAGGTGTACGCCGTGGTGTTGCCCATGGCATCGGTCACTGACGCGAGGCGGCCGGCCGGGTCGTAGGCCCGTGAGGACTCGGTGAGTAGTGAGGGGGGCTGCGGATTCAGCGGGCTGCCGCTGTACATGACGCCCTGAGTGAGCAGGTCACCGTTGTCGTTGTACGTGTACCGGGTTTCGGTGCCCGAGGAGGTGACCTCGGTGGTCTTGTTCCCGGAGAGGTCGTAGGTGTAGGTCGTCGTGTTGCCGTTGGACGCGCCTGCCGCATTGTTCGCGTCGGACTCGGTCTGCACGTGGTCGTAGGCGTCGTATGTCTGCTTTTCGGTACGGGACTTGTCTCCGCCCTTCGCGTCGGCGACCGTCTGCGAGGTCACGTTTCCGTCGGCGTCGAACGCCGTGGTGGATACGGCCGCGTGAGTGGCGCCGGTGATGCGGTCGGTGAGTTGGGGGTCGTCTTCCTCGGTGACCTGCCCTGCAGCGTCGTAGGTGAAGGTGGTGGTGAGACCGGCCGGGTAGGTGTCGGAGACGACCTTCTTGGTGAGGACCTGGCCGAGTCCGTCGTAGCTGAAGGTGGACACGAGGCCGACGGCGTCGGTGGTCGAGGCGACGTCACCGTTCTTGAAGTACGACACCGAGTTGACGGCGCCGCCCGGGCTGACCGTCTCCACGGGAAGGCCCTTCGGCACTGCTCCGCTGTCGGCGGCAGGGTAGGCGCTGGTGCCGTCGGAGTACACCGTGCTGGTGGAACGGCCGTCGGGAAATCCGGCCACCGCAGGGCCGGTGATCTTGGTCTGGTCACCTGCGGTGTCGTAGGTGTACGAGGTCAGATAGGTGTCGTCGGTCGCGGATGAGGAGCGTCCGTCCCGCTCCGTCAGCAGCAGGTCGTTGCGCGGGTCGGCGGTGGTGAGCTGGGCGGTGGTGTCGTCGGGGTAGTAGCTGTAGTAATCGGTCGAGCAGCGGTTGGCCGCCTGGTCCTGACAGGTGGTCGAGGAGACCACGTTGCCGCGCACGTCGTGGCCTGTGACGGTCATCGCCCCGTTGGGGTCGGTGACGGTGTGCTCGAATCCACCGGTGTCGTAGCCGAAGCTGGTCTTGTTTCCGAGACCGTCGGTCTCGGTCAGGGCCCGGTTGCTGTTGGTGACGTCGTAGGTGTACGTGAGGGTGGCCGGGGTCGGGGATGTCACCTTCACGGTCTCCACGGGCAGCAGCCCGGTGGAGTTCTTGGCCGCCTCCACGTGGGCTGCGGCGTCCTGCGCGGTGAGTGCGGTGCGGTAGAGCGCCGCTTCGGCGAGCGAACCGTTGTAGTAGGCGGTGGTGCCGCTGGTCAGACCGGCCCAGCCACTTCCGGTGGTGCCTGTGCCGAGATAGATCGTGCTGCGCGCGCTGTTCGTGAGGGCGGCGGTGGATGCCTTGGTCGCGGACTGGTTTCCGTCCAAGTAGAGGGTCTGGTCGGTTCCGGTGGCGCTGATCAGGGCGTGGTGCCACTTGCCGTCGGTGACCGTACCGGCGGAGGAGAGCTGGACGGAGCCGCCAGTTGTGTAGAAGCCGCCGTGCAGTTTGTTGTCCGAGCCGATCCACAGGATCGGGGCGGTGGAGGAAACAGTGCCGCCCACCGGGCCGGACTGGGCGTTGAGCAGAATGCCCCCGCCGTGCGTCGTCGAGAACCACACCTCCGCAGTCGCTTCCTTGTCACCGGTAACGGTGTCGGGTATCTGCACGCGCGACGAGGTGCCGTTGAAAGACGCTGTCTTCTGGTCGGTGAAGGGGCCGGCGGCGCCCAGCGTCGCGCCGCTGTAGGTGCCATTGCCACCGCGTGTCTCGTCGGCAGCCGTCGTAGCACCGGACGCTTCGCCGAGCCGCAAATAGGTGGCGGGCGCGCTGCCGAGCACCGCGCCCCGGTAGGTCTGGCTGGAGCCGGTGACGGTCGGGGCGCCGAGCTTCCAGACGCCGCCGTTCTCGTCGGTCTCCTGGGTCAGCGCAGTGGTGACCGGGTCGTAGGCCATCGCCTGGTAGGTCTTGCCGGACGGACGCGTGATGGAGGTCAACAGACTCGCCGCATGGGTGCCGTACTTGTAGAGCGAGCTGACGTCGGCGGCGACCAGCGGTCGGTCGTACCAGGCGGCATCCGCGATGGAGCCGTTGAAGTAGGTCGCGTACCCGTCCTTGGACGTGGAGCTCTGATGCGGCTCATCCGGCCAGTTACCGCCGAGGAATCCGGTGCCCAGGTAGTTGAAGGGCTGGTTCTTGCCGAAGGCGACCGCGCTCTGGATGGACACGGTGCCGCTGCGCGAGCCGACCTTCGCATTGTCCAGGTAAAGGCTCTGGGAGTTGCCCGCGGCCGAGAGCACCACGTGGTGCCACTTGCCGTCGGCGACCGATGCGCTGGTGGTGATGGGGTTGATGCCGCCGCTGTACCAGAACTCGGCGTTCAGTTTGCCGTCCGTACCCACGTAGACGGACGGGGTGTAGAAGCCGGCCGCGTCGCCTGAGCTGATGGGCTGGGAGGCGTAGGAGTACAGGACTCCCGGGC
Source organism: Streptomyces sp. NBC_01471 (assembly GCF_041438865.1). Classification (NCBI taxonomy): domain Bacteria; kingdom Bacillati; phylum Actinomycetota; class Actinomycetes; order Kitasatosporales; family Streptomycetaceae; genus Streptomyces; species Streptomyces sp. NBC_01471. Next base: position 5,684,114 of record NZ_CP109450.1, on the reverse strand, counting down.
CGGCCGACGTCTTGAACCAGAGCGACAGCGCTCCGGAGTCGGTGTCATTTCCGAGGTCGTTCGGCAGCACGACGTCGGACGAGGTGCCGTTGAACCCGGCGACCGTGGCCGTACCGCCGGTCAGCGGACCGGGCTGTCCCAGGGCGACGTTCTGGTAGGTGGCATTGGTGGTGCCTTCGTTGGCCAGGACCGCGTCCTTGGCAGTGCTGCCGGAAGCCTCCGACATCGGCCACATCGCGTGCGGGTCGAGGTCGAGGGAGGCGTTCTGGTACTGCGAGCCCGATTGATAGCCGTACTTGGTGCAGGCGGTTGTCGATATCGGTGAGCAGACGGTGGACAGCTGGTCCCCGGTGTAGTCGTACGTCCAGGTCTGTGCGGTTGCCGGGGCACCAGCGGTGACGGGGTCGGTGACCACGGTCTGGATGTGCGCGGTGCTCGCACCGGCCGGGGTGAACCACGTCAGGTGCAGCGCGCGGCTGGACACCGTGGACGCCATCTGTGTGACGTGCCCGCCCGCCCAGGTGAGGCTGACAGCCCGGCCGTCGGCGTCGGTCACTGACGTGAGGCCGTAGCCTCCGGCGCCCAGGGACTGCGTGAAGGTGTAGGCCGTGTCGTCCTTGTCTGTCAGCGAGTACCCACCGGTGACCGCCTTGAAGGTGGCGAAGCGTCCGGCGCCCGCGGTGAACGTACCGTCGGGGTTCTTGCCGTATCCGACCTGGGAGCCGTCCGGGTAGGTGACGAAGACGCTCGATACGGCACCGGTCGCGGTGTACTGCTCGGTGGCTCGGGAGTCGAAGATGCTCGACCAGCCGGCTCCGAACCCTCCGGTCCAGCGCGGGTCGCGCGAGTTGTAGTCGCGCTCGACGTCCAGCGAAGGGCCGACGGTGGAGATCGACGCATCCGTGTCGGAGGTCGTGTAGTTGCTGCTGGAGGCGTCGAAGCCGTGGTCACTGCTGTTCTGCGAGAGCCCGGAGGTGATGGCAGGCTGCGGGACCTGAACGGAGATCGCGGTGTAGGTCGCGGTCGAGTACATGCCGGCGTCGTACGCCTGGACGGTCCAGTAGGAGGTCTGGCCCCACTTGAGCTTGCCAGCCGGTACGGTCCAGTCGCCGGTGGCGATCAGGCCGGAATCGGCGACCTTCTTGTTGGTGCTGTCATAGACCTGGAACTCGTACTTGTTCGTGCTGCCGTCGGTGGAGTTGGCGCCACCGGCCCACGCGGTCAGCTCCGGGGTGGTGGTGTTCACGACAGCGTTGTTGTCCGGGAACTGCTCATACAGCTGCGGCGGAGTGTTGGACGTGTAGTTGACGACGATGTACGGACCGAGCGACGGGTCGTTGAACGAACCGAACTGCTTCCAGTGCAGGGTGTCCGCGGTGGACGCGTACACGGCGAGCCCATTGTCGGCGGTGGTGCCGTTGAACCAGCCCTGGATGGCAGAGGCCGTCAGCGGGACGCTCACCCAGTCACCGACAGAGCGGTCCGCGGCGGAGTTGGCACAGGCGTTGGGGACACTCGGGGTGGCGTTGCCGATGGAGGAGCCGTGCGTCGGACCGGGGTAACCCGTGACACCGCTCGGAGTCCAGGCGCTCGTCACCAGGGCGACGTCGAACCGCTCGGCCGTACAGGTGGCGGCCCAGGTGTCGAAGAGATGCAGGGTCGCGGAGGTGACGGTGGCGCCGCTGCCGTCCCACGCGGTGTCCCAGTGGTTCACGTAACTGACGGCTGAGTGGGTGCCGGAGTCGTAGGAGCCGACCTTGATGGTCTGCTCGGACGAGTGGTCGCCGTCGTTGCCGGACTCGGCGTAGGTGGTGGTCCAGCCGTCGGTCACGGTCGGGTCGACCGTGACGGGGAAGACACGGCGTGTGTCGTGGAGCCAGTGCTCGTCGAGGGTCACTTTGAGCGCGTAACTGCCCTGTTCCCGGACGAGTGCGTAAGTGACCGCGTGGGTGGTGCCCGGGTCTCCGGAGCGCGGATCGATCTTCGAGTCGAAGGCATACGCCGAAGGGATGCGCTCGACCGTCTTGCCCGATGAGTTCCGCAGGTCGATGGAGCCGTCATCGGCCTGCTTCGGTGTCAGTCCCTTGAGCTTGAGGGGGAACGTCCAGGAGTTGCCGGCCTGAGCGGAGTGCAGGACGACGGACTCCTTGAGCCCGGTGGCGATCGGTGCGACTTCCAGATCGGTGTGAGGCAGAACGCCCTGGTACGTGACACGGGTTCCAGTGGTCTTGCCCGCGACCGGCGCGGCGCCCTTCAGTCCGTAGGCGAGGGAGTGCTTGTCGTCTGTTGCAAGGGAGGCGAGGGCGGAGTCGCCGGCCTGGGGTGCGAAGTCGACGGCCAGGGAGTTCTTCTTCTCGTGCCACCGGTGGTCGGATCCTGTCCGGACTGCGGTGTCGATGGGCTGCCACTGGCCTTTGCCATCCCGGTAGTTCACCGGTGACTGGTAGACTTTCCGGCTGACCGTGCCGTCTGCGTTGTCGAAGGCGGTGGCGGTGCGTGAGGACTTGCGTGCGTCGCGCTTGCTGGTGCGGGCGTCGAACCCCTGGGTGCTGCGGCTCTTGTTGCTCTTGCCGTGCTTCCCACGGCCGCCCGCCTTGGCGTAGGGACGGTAGGCGTCGAGTTCGCCGTGACCCTTCCCCGGAGCATGCCCTGCACCTTTGCCCGCCCGGGTTGCGGCAGCAGACGCGCGGTGGCTGCGGCTGACGGCCGAACCGCCCTGCTGATGGGGGAGTTTGCCCCACTTCGGATCCTTGAACCAGGACGACAACGAAGTGAGGCTCGGCAGCGCGAACGCTCCCAACGTCAGGTCTTCGGCCTCCGCCTGCTGGGTCGTCAGCATGACGGCCAGCGCCGTGAGTACGAGCAACGCCACCCGCCGTCTCATGCGGCGGGTACGGCGGTAGGGGCGAGCACGCACGGCGGAGACTCCAGCGGACAGAAGGAAAAGGAAGCGTGCTGATCTTGTGTGTATGGAAGACCTAAAGGACAGATCCCATAGAGGATCTTGACGCTTACATGATCAATACATGACCGGGGCTGAGTAGTTTGCCGCGATGATCCGTTTCGGACTTGTCTGGATTTTTTCCAGAGAATTGCCTGATGCCGGAAGAGCCAGGCACGGCGATACTCATTCCGCGAGGTGATACTCGCTGGTCAGAGCACCAAAGCCCGGTATGCGCCTCGTGCCGGACAGCCAAGGTCGGCCGTCAGTGGCGGAGACATGGCACGTAGGGTGCGCTTGTGAACGTGAAAGAGGCGTTGTTCGGGACACGGCAGCGCGTGCTGTTGTCCAGCGGTGCGGTGGTGGTCGCGGCTACTGCCGCGATGGTGGCCCTGATGGCAGGTGGAGGCGGAGCACACGAGATCCCGCCCTCTCGCGCCCGCGCCTACAGCCAGCAGCAGGCGTGCCTGCTGACACCCGCCAACGGTCTGGCGGATTCCGCCGTGACTCAGGTGTGGGAAGGGATGCAGGACGCATCCGCGCTGACCAAGGCCAAGGTGTCCTACCTCGCCGTGACGGGACCTCAGAACGCCGCCAATGCCGCCCCGTACCTCGCCTCCCTGGTCTCCCGGCAGTGCACCGTCGTCGTGACCGTGGGCGCCGCACCCGACGGGGCCGCCACCCGCGACGCCAAACGCTTCCCGAAGACGCGCTTCCTGCTGACCGGCACCCATTCGCAAGGTTCGGGCAGCGCCAATCTCACCAACGCCGAAAACACGCGCGCGGCGATTGCCTCAGCCGTGACGGCCGCAGTCCGCGACTGACTCCCCAGCTAACCAGCAGCGGCGGCAGGGAGTCGCCCCCACAGCCGGAACTCTGTCGTCGCCTCAACTCAGCTACGTTCACTGCGTCGCCCCAGCACAGACTCGGACCACTGAGCTGAACCGGGATTCGTAGCGGCCCTGAAGCCGGGCATGATTGATCCGGCAGATGGGAAGCACAGGTCTGATGCCTGCACCCCGGAAGTATCCCGACGAGCTCCGTGAGCGAGCCGTCCGTGAAGTACAGAACTCGGGCCGTCCGGTCGCCCACGTGGCTCGGGATCTCGGTATCCACAAGGAAGCCTTGCGGCTGTGGGTCCGCCAGGCCGAGGCCGACCACGGCAGCCGTCCCGACCTGCTCACCTCCGCCGAGCGAGCCGAGCTCGTACAACTCCGCAAAGAAGCAGCTGAGTTGCGACGGGCGAACGAGATCCTGAAGGCCGCCAGCGTGTTTTTCGCAAAGGAGCTCGACCAGCCCCGCACGAGGCCGACGCGGTGATCAACCACCTCCGCGATGACTTCGGGGTCGAGCCCGTCTGCCGGGAACTGGACCTGTCGGTCTCCGCCTACAACGCCCGCCGCCGGCGTCCGAAGTCCGCACGCCGGCGGCGCGACGATCACCTCGTCGCGGAGATCCGCCGCATCCACACCGACTCCGGCGAGACCACGGGAACTGGCAGCGCGGACCATCCCCGCGGGCGCGGGGTCGACAATGGCCCGCCTCGCCAAGTCGCGGTCCTCCCCGGACCATCCCCGCGGGCGCGGGGTTGACTCGTAGAGGTTCGCGTCGATCCGCTTGAGCACCGGACCATCCCCGCGGGCGCGGGGTCGACTCCAGCTCTGCATCAACGCCCGTATCGCCAAGCGGACCATCCCCGCGGGCGCGGGGTCGACTTATCGGGGATGACCCGCACGTACTGGTCGTCGGGACTATCCCCGCGGGCGCGGGGCATCCCCAGACCCTGCGTACGGATCGGGATGCCCGGACTATCCCCGCGGGGTCGACGCACCGGCCCGGCTGAGAGCCGTGGTCAGGCCCGGACTATCCCCGCGGGCGCGGGGTCGACGTCAGGGACGGGCTTTCCGCAGGTCACCTTGACGGACTATCCCCGCGGGCGCGGGGTCGACGGCGGATCAGGGCTTGAGTTCAGAGTCTGACACGGACTATCCCCGCGGGCGCGGGGTCGACAGCGCCAGCATTCGGGTCACCGGAAACCTGCACCGGACTATCCCCCAGGGCGCGGGGTCGACTGGGTGAGGCGGAGCCGTTCGCCGCTGGTCTGGGGACTATCCCCGCGGGCGCGGGGTCGACGAGCCGCGCACGCTCGCAGTCGTCGAGCCGGTCGGACTATCCCCGCGGGCGCGGGGTCGACGCATCCAGGCGCGGAGCGGCATGGCGGGCGTCCGGACTATCCCCGCGGGCGCGGGGTCGACCTGGCCATGGTTTCCGCCGACCTCGGCCAGGTCGGACTATCCCCCGCGGGCGCGGAGTCGACCACTTCACAGCGTCGGCGGTGGACCGGGGGTTCGGACTATCCCCGCGGGCGCGGGGTCGACCTCATCGCCATCCCCACCGGGCACGTAGGCCGCGGACTATCCCCGCGGGCGCGGGGTCGACCCGGTCTGCACGGTGACGCCCTGGGACCTGTCCGGACTATCCCCGCGGGCGCGGGGTCGACGCTCCGGGACGGTTGCCGTTCAAGGAGTCCTCCGGACTATCCCCGCGGGCGCGGGGTCGACCACGTCTGCGCGATCTTCTTACGCTTACGCAGAGGACTATCCCCGCGGGCGCGGGGTCGACGCCGTGCAGGTCAATCGTCGCGCACGTCTCGGGGGACTATCCCCGCGGGCGCGGGGTCGACTGAGTAGTAGCAACCAATGGTCTTGGTGTGGACGGACTATCCCCGCGGGCGCGGGGTCGACCTAACGTCCGGGGTACAGCTGTGTCTACAGAGCGGACTATCCCCGCGGGCGCGGGGTCGACACCGTCACCGCGGCCGAACTGGTGGTGCCGCCCGGACTATCCCCGCGGGCGCGGGGTCGACGCCGTCGGCCACCGTCTCGATCCCGTCGAGCGCGGACTATCCCCGCGGGCGCGGGGTCGACGTCGGTGACAGCGAGCAGGGTGGACAGCAGTGGGGACTATCCCCGCGGGCGCGGGGTCGACACACTGGGGCGGCGGCCACACGCCCCAGCTGCTGGACTATCCCCGCGGGCGCGGGGTCGACCTTTGTACTCACCGCCGGAATGTTCTCCGTGGCGGACTATCCCCGCGGGCGCGGGGTCGACTGCGAGAGCACGCGGATAAGAGCGGGGGCAGACGGACTATCCCCGCGGGCGCGGGGTCGACGCAGTTCGGCGGGACTGCGGATCCGCGCACGGAGGACTATCCCCGCGGGCGCGGGGTCGACGCTTTTTGAGCTGCGATTTTACCGAGCGGGATAGCTGTTTTCATTTAGTTGTTTCTTGGGGCGGGCAGAGAGGATCAGTCCGTCGAAGTCGACGGGCTGCCAGCGGTCGCGGCCTGCGGTACGGACGGCCCATCCCTGTTCGTTGGCGGCGGGCTCGATGAGGATGGCCTGCCCATCATCGATGCGGATGGCCAGAAGTTCCCAGAGGCGGTCGCGGATGCGGCGGCTGGGGTTGCCGACGAATACGCCGGCGCTGGCCTCGACCATCCAGCGGGTGAGGTGTCCTCGGAGGCCCTCTGGGGCGGCGATGAGGATGATGACGGTCATGATGTGGCTTCGGTGTCGTTGATTTCGGGACCGATAACGGCGATGTGGTTGTCGGTCATGTCGTGTGCTGACAGGTCTGCGTGGGCGGCGTAGTTGGTGCCGCCCGGAACAGCGCCGAGGTGCTCGTCCCACAGAAGGTTCGCTTCGGGGTCGTCGAAGTCCGTGCCTTCGGGGGTGAGCAGGTTTTTGACGTCGGTGACGATGCGGCTGAGGAGTCTGTCGCGGGCGATGAGGTCGCGCAGGCCGAGTCGTGCGTCGCGTTCTTCTGTGAGTCCTTGTGCGGCGAGATCGAAGGCGAGCGGAATGGTGTATTCGGCCTTGTAGAGGTCGGCGATGTCCAGGACGAAGGATGTTGCTTTTCCGGTGTGGACGAAACCGAGTCCTGGGCTGGCGCCGAGTCCGATGATGACGGCGTGGCAGATGCCGTAGAGGGCCGCGTTGGCTGCGGATAGGAGTCGGTTGAGGTCGTCACCTGCTGCGAAGGCGTCGCCGGCTTTGTAGAGGCGGCCATTCCAGGGGACTCCGGTGCGGTCCGCCTGGGAGCGGTAGTACTTGCGGACGCGTGTGCCTTCACGGCCGCGGAGTTGTTGCATGGTGAGGGCGGAGATGTCCTCGCCGGGGAAGCGCATGCTGTACATGGCGCGGGCGACGGCGAGGCGTTCCTTGGGGCGGGTGACGAGCCATGCCTGCAGGAGATGTCCTCGCCGGGGAAGCGCATGCTGTACATGGCGCGGGCGACGGCGAGGCGTTCCTTGGGGCGGGTGACGAGCCATGCCTGCCGGTGGAGGAGGCCGGCGCCCCGGCTGGGGCCCAGGCCGGCTGCGTACATGCGGACGCCTTGTTCGCCGACCCAGCACACGGTGGTGCCGGAGTCGGCGAGCAGGCGGATGGCACCGTGGGTGACGCGGGTTCCGGGGCCGAGGAGCATGACGGCCACCATGGCTGCGGGGACCCGGACGGTTTGCTGCTTGTTGATGATGACGACGGCGTTCTCGTCGCGGTCCAGGTGACTTCGCTCCACGTAGACGCTGGAGACCCGGTCGACGAGGCGGTGCAGATCCTGAGGGTCGGCCTTCCACCAGATATCGGGCACGGCTGTTCATGCCCCTTCGGGGAGCGGGGCGAGGGTGAGCAGTCCGCATCCGTATGCCTTGGAGGGGCCGATACCGGCCAGGAGGCGCTCGGTGAGAAGAGCGGGGTCAGTGATGCGCAAGCGTCCTTCGAAGGTCACGGAGTTCATGACGACGTGGGCTTCTTTCGCGGTGACCACCCCCTTGCCGAAGGAGCGGCGCTGACGGGTGGTGATGCGGATGTCGCGGGGTGGTTCGTTGTCTGTGTCGTGGGTTCCTTCAAGGTGTGGGGCGTTGGGAATGTCGAACCCCCAGCGTGCGGTGCGGGTGAGGAACCATCTGAGCTGGGCTGCGGTGGTCCGGTGGCCGAGGCGGAAGCTGCGGCGGTCGCCGGCTTCGACGCGTGCCTGTTGGCGCGCGGTGAGTTTGTCGGGCCGGTTGGTGTTCTGGACGGGGTTGGCCGTGAGGCGGAAAGCGAAGCTGCGGCCCAGTGCTAGTTGCTGCAGGAGCGGAGCGTAGTCGCGTACGGCATAGTGCTCGCCGTCGGCGCCGGGCCATCCTGCCTGTTCAACCAGGTGGGTCCAGTCTGGTTTGTCTGTGGTGAGGACGAACAGCTGGGGGCGGTGCGGGTTGTCCGGGTCGAGCCGCCACAGAGTGCGTTCTTGTTCGGGCAGGCCGGGGACCCCGCCTTGGACCGCGGCGTGCATCGCGCGCGGGCTGGCGAGAAGTTTGCGGCTCTCGGCGCGTAGAGGATTGATGCGGATACGGGAGAGATAAGGCATGTCGATCACCAGCCCAGTAGGGCGAAGGGGTCGTGGCCGCCGTTGGTCGGGGGCCGTGCGGGGTCGGGGGTGAGGCCGGTGGGGGCTTCGAGGTAGGTGTGGCGGGTACGGCGGGTGGTGAAGGTCCGGCCTGTGGGGGCGAAGGACAGGGGGACGTCATCGCGGACTTCGTCTCCTGCCGGATCGTCCAGGGTGGCGGGAAGGTCGATGTGTGCGGCGTCGTCGTTCTGCCGCCCCCACCGCTTGCGTACTGCGGGGGCAGCCTGCCAGGGCTCGGCACGCAGCGCGTCCTCAAGCGAGCTGGTGCGCTGGCCCAGGACCAGGGGCTGTGCGGGTACACAGGAACGGCGGCCGAGGGCGAGAGGGAAGACGGGGTGGCGTACGGCGTGTTCGAGGGCGGTGATGAGTCCCTGCGGACCTTCCACGGCAGCGAGGAAGACGGCGTCTTGGAGGTAGAAGCGCTGGGTGATGTGTGTGTGTTTGGCGGGTGAGGTGGGTTTCTGTACGCCCCTGGCGGTCACGGCGGCGGAGAGGAGCGGTTGGCCGCGGTAGTCGCTGACGGTGTGGTAATCGCGGAGGATGCTGCCGGGCTGGTCGATGCGGATGCCGAGTCCGAGACCGGCGAGGTCGTCCAAGGCGGCGTAGCGGGAGCGGCCGGCGGCTGCGGCAAGAAGGCCAACGACTCCGGACTTTGTGGGTTCGGGCCGGGTTTCACGTCGGTTGAAGGTGCTGCGGTCGCCCCATGACTGGAGGGGGGCGGCGAGCCGCAGCAGGAGGACGGAGGTGTGGCCGAGGTGCGTCACGCCTGTTCCCCCAGGGCGGTGGCGATGCGAGCGCGCAGAGTGGTGCGCAGGTCGGGAAAAGTGACGGGTTCGCCGAATGCCTGGGTAAGGGTTTCGGCGGTGTCTTTGGTGCGGGTTTCGCTGGTGGTGAAGGTGTGGCTGGCAGCTCCGTAGAGAGGGGTGTCTCCCCACACCTGTGTGGCGGTGATGTGCTCCTGCGCGAGGCGGCGGGCGGAGTTCGCCTGGATGCCGGCTTCTGCTGCGATGGGCTCTTCGAAGGCGGAGACCAGGTTGACGGGCTGGTCGGTGCGCACGACGACGGCGACGAGGCTGGGCCGGGTTCGGTGGGCGAAGGAGTTCTGGTAGCCGGTGGGGGCGGACCGGGCGAAGCTGTCGACGAACCGGTCGAGGGCGTCGAGGGCGGCTTCGGTGTCGCCGCCGAGGTTGTCGGTGAGCTGGGCGAATCCGACGGTGGCGTAGCGGTAGAGGGTTGCGGAGTTGAAGCCGATGGTGCCGATCATTCCGGCGCCGGTCTCGTCCTGTTCGTTCTGGTCGTCGACCGCAGTGAAGTAGTCGAATTCGAGTTGCGTCTCGTGGGTGGAGAGTGCGTGGGCGACCTGTACGGCGGCGTCGACGTTGAGCTTGGGGATATCGGCGACCATGCGGCCGAACAGGGCGACGCCCACGGGGTGCCCGGTCTTGAAGTTCTCGGCGACGGGCAGTTCCTTGACGGCTTCGGTGAGGGCCTTTTCGTCCAGGGCTGCTAGGTCGGTGGCGCGGTCCGTTACCAGGGCGGCCACGGCGTCGAGCTGGGCGTTGCCGTAGAAGAGGAGGTAGGCGGTGTCGCCGGCCTTCTTGCCCTGGCTCAGGCCGAGCTGTGCAAGAAGGGCTGCGGCGATCCGGTCGGTGTCCTCGCGGTCCAGTGTGGTGTTCCGTGAGATCCGGGTGCTGAGTTCGTTGGTGATGCGCTTGGTGCGGGTGGCGCGGTCGGGCTCGGGGGCCTGGGCGTCGAAGTGCTGGCGGGATGCCCGTTTCCATGCCTGGGAGGAGACGCGTGAGCGGCGAACCCCGCCGTAGATGGCCTCCTTGGGGTTTCCCTGATCGTCTCGGTTGAGGTTGGCGGGCGGGACAGTCTGGACAACGTGCACGTCGATGTAGAGGCGCTGGGTCATCGGATTGCTCCAGGTTGTGTGAGTGAGCGGTAGTCGGCGGGTCTGTTGCCAGTACGGATGCGGGCGCGCGCACAGGAGAAGGACGTCTGTGGCAAGGCGGACGTCAGGGCGTGCAGTGGATCAGCGGTCGGAACTCGGAGCTGTAGCCTTCTGGGTCCAGCCGTAGTAGTCCAAGCCCCAGCGGCGGCGGACACGGGAGCGGGAGCCGGGCCGGTCCCAGTCGTGGATGTCGCAGGCCAGGCGGTTGTAGTCGAGGGGCTGTTTGATGTCCTTGAGCTGCGTGATCAGGCCGCGCAGACGCAGTTGCAGTGCTGCCGTTGACGTTGCGGAGAACGCCTGTTGGAAGCGGGAGTCCACTGCCTCGTCACTGGTACGGTCGTGGCGCCGGAGCTCCAGCATGGCCCGGCCGAGGCTGAATCCGTCGCGGTGCATCGGTCGGTCCTGGCTCTGCTGGTGCAGCCCATAGAGAGCGAGCGCGATGTGCTCGGCCTCCTGCTCGGCCGAGACCTCGCCTCGACGTGCGGCGAAGTCGTCGACCGGACAGGTGTAGAAGGGGAACATCTCCAGCACGGTTCCCGCCGGGCGGCCCAGCCCCCGGCGCAGAACCGCGAGGTCCTCCCCGGGCGGGCGCCTCTCCGGCTCAGTGCCTTTCTTGCGGCGCCAGGTGCCGTCTGCGGCGATATAGCGGTGCCAGATTCTCTGCTTCGTGAGGTCTTCTTCGGTCATGAGCGTATCCAGACGTGATGAGGGACGCTGTGTCACAAAGGGCGTGCTGGAATGGCCCGGAGCGCGGGTATCCAGTGGCCCTGGGCCGGGGTGTGGCGCTTTGAAGGGCGTCTCGCCGGCTACTGGCTGTCAGGGGCGCGGTGGTTCCGCGGAGCTGCTTCGGCCCGGTGGAGGATCTCCTTACGACGCTTGAGGAAGGAAGCCTCGGCCAGCGAGACGCGATACGTGCGCTCGGGCTTTCCCTCCCCCTGCGAGATGTTTCTCCCCACGAATGCTCCGACGGGTACCGCCTGGAGGAGGCGGTCAGCTACCTCCCAGCTTCGGCGCCAGGCAAGCTGCTCCCAGGCGAGCTGGCCCGCCTCGATCCGCTCCAGGTCCTCCAAACCCCTCATCCCGGCCAACAGCCTTCGCACCAAGGGGTCCAAGGCATGCAGGACAAGCTCGCCGGGGCGCTGCCCCTTGTCCCAGGGGATCGGTTCGGTGCCGAGCGCACGCCGCAGATCAGCCGACAGATGATTGATAGATGTGGCCAACTGCTCAGCCTGTTCCGTCACTTCGAGGAGAGCCGAGCGGACGTCACTGTCGGCTTCGAGCGCTGCCAACGGGAGAGGCAACGCGTCAAACATCACGTCGTCGATGACAGCCGACTGATTCCCGTAGGCGATACCGGATAGTTCCACGCGCAGCGGATATGCCTCGCTGAGGTCGGGCGCCAGAGCGCCTGCTTGGTCCAGGAGCTTGCTCGTGGCGAACCCGCTCGTCTTCTCCCCGGCATCCCGCGACTGCCGTTCAGGCGCAAGGAGCGCATCGAGCCCACGCCACGCAGCCTTGCCGGGCTGGAGACGCAGAGGACGGCGCGGCGGCACGGTTCCGCCTTTGGTTCTTCGCGCGCTCCGGCCGCCGGTCGGCTCCACCCGCCACATGGTGTGCGGCTCGGTTTCAGGCGTGTGAGGCATCCGGTCCCCCGCAGCAACCAATACGCGCGTCACCCGAACACCTTCATCGGTCTCTTCGGGGAAGAGCCGGATTCGGCGAGACTGCCACGTCCACAGGTCCAGGAGCCCTTCGGGTGCCCGTTCCTGCCACTGGGGGGTACCGGCCGAGCACGGATGCGAAGGCTCGCGCCTCCTCCACTGCGGCAGGTCGGACGACGTCGGCGGAGCCCCGACCGGAAGATTCAGCAGCAAGGTCTCGAACAGTGTCGTACCGACCAATAAGGTGACGCCCATCTGCCCGAGCGGCCCAGTCGGGTTTCCTGTGGTCTTGCCCGCCTTCGCTTTCGGATCGCCCACGGCTCCCGTCTTGATCGCTGCAGTGTCCCAGCACTGCGTGTGCACCAACCAGTGCATCGCCTGCGCGGGAGTCAGCGAGAAGGCATCACCCTCCGTACGCGAAGCGAACAGCGGCACGTTGTTCCCGGTGGCAGCGGTCGCAACGATCAGCCCGGCATTCTTCGTCTCGCCCTTCGCAGTACACAGCCCGACGACCTGCCCAAAGGGCTGCGCCGGATCGAAGAGGTCGAACAACGCGTGGTGTGCGTCCAAGTAGGCTTCGAGAGTTCGGCGTTGCTCCTGTGACCATCGCCCCTTGGAGAACCAGCTCATCCACTCGCGCTCGTCGGCCGGGCGGCCCAGGGCATCGAGGACCACTGGCAGCAGAACCTGCCGGAATACTGCCGCCCTCTGGGTGGGGATCTCCACCACCAAGTCGCCGAACTCGTGCGCATCCAGCAACGCAGTTTTCAGAGGTCGCTCCCCCGCCGGTCCCCCCGCAGCAGGCGGTAAGAGCAACCAGGGATCGTCGTTCAGGGAAAAGCCATGAGTCATCATTCCCCCTCAATGGAATCTTCTATGTTTAACGCTAGCAGTGGTGTTGGGGAGCGCACATGTCTTCTCCACAACCAGGTGTAAGAATCCGGACGTTGACCCGGCAGACCAAGCCGCGATGGACGGTCTGCGGGGATGATCCCCTTCTCTGTTTGCACAGCAGATCGGGAGCTACCTCGACCCCGCGCTAGGCGGGGGCACCGAGCCGCCGGGATCCAGCCCGGCGGCTCGCCACTCCCCCTTCGGCCCGGCTACATCCGCACAAGCAGCCACAGGGCTCTACACCTGCCGGAGACCGAATTCGTCGTCGTACGACACCGTGAAGTCGCCCAGTTGGGCCCTGCGTGAAGCGTCCAGCACCAGAGCACGGCTCTGGCGCAACCACGGATGCCCGTGCCAGGCGGGCAACGGCCGCAGTTCCAAAGCCGATTGAGTGAACTTCGACGGCAGTCTCACCATCGAGCCCAACACCTCATCCAGCACATCCGGCGCCACATCACCATTGACGCTCAGCGCTCGCCCCGCCAAGGTCCGGAATGCCCCACCGGCTTCATCCCGGACCACCAGGATGACCTCGACGGATTCGTCACCGTCGCGAACCGCTGCCTGCAGCGAACTCTCGTCGCTGCCCGCAGTGGATCCCCCGTAGTGGAGGCCCGCCAGGGTGCGCCTCTCGTGTTCACCGTGCGGAGTCAGCAGAAACTGCCGCGCCTCTTCGGCACGGGCTCGGTCCCGGCCCTCCTGCTCCCGGCTGGCAACCTCACCGGCTTCTTGCCATGGCTCGGGCAGCAGCGACGTATCCGACCCGTACACCTTCTCCACCAGTCCAGGTACGTCTCCCGGAACCGACCACAGCTCTCCCGCTCCGGGGAGGACGGCAGCGGTCCGCAGGAGCAGATGGCGTCCGTAAATCATCTCGCTGGCAAACCCGAAAGCCGGCACACGGCCCTCACGCGGATCGAACCCGGTAACGAACACCCGTGGCACGCGCAGTCTGTCAGGGCGCCACGTGTCCTCATGCCGGTGCAGTCGTCCTACACGCTGCATCAGGAGATCGACAGGGGCCAGATCCGTGATCAGCATGTCGGCATCGACATCGAAGGACTGCTCAGCCAGCTGTGTGGCCACCAGAATCAACCGGCCGCTCCGGGGCCGCGGTGTCTGCGGACCCAGCAGACGCAGGCTCTCCTCTGTCAGATCGGCACGCCGGGCAACCGTGAACCGAGCATGCAGAAGCCGTACTTCGTCATCGCCGAAACGCTCGCGCAGTTCCTCGTAGAGACTCTGGGCCCTCGCAACGGAGTTGCGGATGACGAGCGCGGTCCCCCCATCGGCCAGTTCATCCGCCAACAGGCCCCCCACTTTCGCGTCCGCCGCACCCTGCAACCGCTGCCGCTCCGCACGCGAGGACCGGGCACCTGGCACCGCCTCGGGCACTACGCGCACCACCACTCCGAGATCCTCGCGCCAACTGTCCGTCGAATCAACGTGAACCTGTGCCTCCCCCAAGGCCGGCAATGATGCCGTCGTGACACTCGGATAGCCCGGCGGTGCCGGAACCTCGACCCGGAACTCCTCACGGGACGCCGCACCGGCCAAATACGCCTCGACCAATGCCTGCCGCTGTGCGGGGGCAAGCGTCGCCGACAGGACAAGCACCGGCACGGCGGCCTGGCCCAGCCACCGCAGCGCCTCACGCAGAAACTGACTCATGTACACGTCACACGCATGTACTTCGTCAAGGATCACGACTTTGCCAGCCAAGCCTGCCATCCGCAGCATCACGTGCCGCGTACGGGTAGCCGCATACAGAAGCTGGTCGACCGTGCCGACCACGAACGGTGCCAGCAGCCCGCGCTTCGCCCCCAGAAACCACTCAGCAGGCGCCAGCCGCTCCGGCGCATCGCGCACACCGGTCTCAAGGCCGTACGGGTCGCCATCCAACCCGAACTCATCCACCCCGCAGAATGCCTCGTCCGCATAGGCGCCCGCGCCCTCCAGCAGGCTCTTCCACTCCCGGTTGAACGCTCTCTTGCCGTGCAGCAGCACCACCCGAGACGCGAGCTGCTCTTCGATCGCCTTCACCCACCGACGTGTCCGGGTGAACATGGGATCGCTGGTCGCCTGGGTCGGCATCCCAACGAACACACCGTCCGCACCGAACCTGGCCGCAAGTACTTCCGCCGCAGCCTGAGCAGCTTCAGTCTTGCCCTCACCCATCGGCGCTTCGACCACCACAAGCCCTGGACCACTTATCCGGCGAGCTGCCTCGACCACCATTGCTTGCGAAGGCCTCGGCACATACCCAAACCGGTCCAGAAACGCCTCTGGCCCAGGCAGGGCCAGAGCCCCCCAGCCGCCCTGCAGCTCCAGAGCCTTCCACGCCAGTGCCGCCCGCCCACGGGAAGCATCCAGGCTCACCTGCTGCAGATCGTCCATACCCACGAAGAAACGCTCGTCGCTCGCGATCCAGTCCGCCATGACCACCAAGCCACTGAGCTGCAGCTGGAGCGCCCTGGATGGAACAGCCACCGGCTCCACCTCACCGAGCGCCCCGAAACCAACCTCCCGCGTGAAGACCTCAAGCAAGGCTTGCTGAACCCGGCGCCATGCTCCCCTGCCCCTCAACTGCCCCTTTGCCGAACGAGGTTCCTGCACATCGCGCAACGAAGGAAACGCACCATGATGCCCCGCCACCAGCGGCCACACCCAGTCCACCTGCTCCGCACTCCACCCGGCATCGGCCAGCAAGTCACGCGCCAACAGCCCACCGGCCCAGTCGTGACGCCAGCGCTTCTGCTGCTTCGCTCCCGCCACAGCAGCCATCTCCGCCCACGCCAGCCCCGACCGGCGTACGGCCTCCGCACCCTCCGGCCATAAACGCTGATGCGCCGGCGTCGCCTTCCCGCAGTCGTGGACCCCGCACAACCAGGCGAACAGCAGCCGCCCCTGTCCCGACCCACCCGCCATCTCATCCAACGCCGACCGTGTCGAACGGGCAAGGAAGCCATCCCACATCAGCTCCGCAATCGCCGCAGTATCCAAGAGATGCGCCATCAGAAGATTCGTAGAGCCCCCTGCCCGCTCCCTCGACTTCCCCCACAACGTCTCCAGCGCCGACACCACAAACGGCTCGTAACGCCCCCTCAACTCCCGAACATCCACTATGCGCCCTCGCATTCATCCAGAACTGAGCACCAGAGCGTAGAGGCGACCACTGACAACACGGCTTGAACTGCGGAAATACCGAAGCCTCCGAACCCGAAGGCACAAACACACTGGCGGCCTGAGGCCACGGCAGCAGAAGGTGGCGCCCTCAGGCACGGCGCCCAGCATTTGTCCGCCAAACAGGGTGGCGTCATTCCTCCTCACCAAAAGATCCCCGCGGATTCGAAGTCCGACAGGGGCTGGGAACGGACGGAGATTCCCGTCAGCGGAACACCCCCGCAAGTGCGTGGTCGACACCGCGAGACCCCCGGACCGGTACTGGTACGGGGGACCACCCCCGCGGGCGCGGAGTCAACTCGACTGCTGCAGAGGTCAGTTCGCTCGCCTGCCGACAGGCCATCCCCGCAGGCGCGGGGTCAACTCCTCGACCGCCGCGTACAGGTGCAGACCGGTCGGACTATCCCCGCAGGCGCGGGGGTCAACGCGCTCCGCCACCTGACCGCACGCCACTGCGCCGGACTATCCCCGCAGGCGCGGGGTCAACGCACAGGTATTTCGCTGCGGAGGGGATCGCGTCGGACTATCCCCGCAGGCGCGGGGTCAACCCGCTGATAGTGGGCGTCAACTGGTACGAGGGCGGACTATCCCCGCAGGCGCGGGGTCAACGTACAGCTCATCCAGGCTCACGTCCCGCCTCCCGGACTATCCCCGCAGGCGCGGGGTCAACGGCACCTTCGGACTGACCTTCGACACCGGGGCCGGACTATCCCCGCAGGCGCGGGGTCAACGCGTCCTACGTGCCACGATCAGCCCTTCACTACGGACTATCCCCGCAGGCGCGGGGTCAACACGGTCAGGTGTCGCAGGCATGGTCAGCTCTCCGGACTATCCCCGCAGGCGCGGGGTCAACTCACCAGGTCCAACACCAGCCCGGCCACACACTGGACTATCCCCGCAGGCGCGGGGTCAACCCCTCGGCCAGCGTCCGCTCAGCCCGCGCCACCGGACTATCCCCGCAGGCGCGGGGTCAACGCAAGCCGCCAACGGCGGTGGCAATCGACCCGGCCGTCCTGGCCCGCCGCGGGGTCGAGGACTATCCCCGCAGGCGCGGGGTCAACGCTGCGCCTGGCCGTGGCGGTCGTCGTGTGGAGGGACTATCCCCGCAGGCGCGGGGTCAACTCGGCCCGCACCTGCACCAGTTGGGCGTGCACCGGACTATCCCCGCAGGCGCGGGGTCAACGGCGTACAGCTCCCGACGCAACCGCCACTACCTGGACTATCCCCGCAGGCGCGGGGTCAACTCGCCGAAGATTTCCAGCGTGTGGTCGACCAGCGGACTATCCCCGCAGGCGCGGGGTCAACGGTGCGAGATCTGCCGAGGGGGGTGAGCTGGGCGGACTATCTCCGCAGGCGCGGGGTCAACCTGTTCAGCGTGATCGTCCGGCAGTCACTGCTCGGACTATCCCCGCAGGCGCGGGGTCAACTTCCTCATGGTTTGGCACTTACTGCACATGCGCGGACTATCCCCGCAGGCGCGGGGTCAACGAGGCTGGGGCCCATGCGGCTATGGGCTACGCCGGACTATCCCCGCAGGCGCGGGGTCAACGGACAGCTGCGGTGTCAGCCCAGTGCGCCCAAAGGACTATCCCCGCAGGCGCGGGGTCAACACGGGTACGAGGCCTCGGCCATGTCAGCCCGCCGGACTATCCCCGCAGGCGCGGGGTCAACGTACGACCCGAAGGAGAACCATGAGCACCACCCGGACTATCCCCGCAGGCGCGGGGTCAACGCCACTTGTCCGTCGGAGCCGGCGTCATCCAAAGGACTATCCCCGCAGGCGCGGGGTCAACCGCCCCACGGCGCACCCGGGGGTTGGCGTCGTCGGACTATCCCCGCAGGCGCGGGGTCAACAAGGCGGGCTCGGCGCTGGTGCGTCGGCCGCGGGGACTATCCCCGCAGGCGCGGGGTCAACATGCTGTCGCGGATCCGCCCCAGGCTGCTCGGCGGACTATCCCCGCAGGCGCGGGGTCAACGCACCGCGGCGCTCGACCTCGGCCCACACCCCCGGACTATCCCCGCAGGCGCGGGGTCAACGAGTCGTGGGGGCTGCCCGTCGTGTCCTTCAAGGGACTATCCCCGCAGGCGCGGGGTCAACGTCGAGGACGGCCTGGTGGAAGGCCACGGCGGCGGACTATCCCCGCAGGCGCGGGGTCAACTCCGTTCTGGACTGGTTTCAAGAAGGACATAGAGGACTATCCCCGCAGGCGCGGGGTCAACTTTCGTAGGCGCCCCGAAAGCAGTCCAAGGCAGGGACTATCCCCGCAGGCGCGGGGTCAACGACCGAGGCGGGGGTTAGCGGCGCAAACTCCGCGGACTATCCCCGCAGGCGCGGGGTCAACCACCCGCGCGCCGGCGCCGGCACGCCTGCCTGAGGACTATCCCCGCAGGCGCGGGGTCAACACTTCTTGACCTGGAGCGTTGTCCGGCAACAGCGCCGTTTTCATTCACTCAGAAATATTGCCACCCCTACCGCACCAACGCCGCCTTGATCACACTACCGACAGCCAGCGGGCCAACATCCGACGCCGCCCTGACGGCCTCAGTCACCGCCGTCACCCTTGTCCGTCGCTGGCGCGTCCCGGTCGCGCGGCGGGCGCAGGGCGCCGACGGCTGGGACAGAGGCGGTGAGGTTGTAGACGGCCCAGCAGGGTCAGGTTGCGGCGCAGCAGGAGCCTTCTCGGTCTATTTGCTTTAGCAATCTGCGTTACTTCTGCAAGAACTCCGATGAGCGCGAGACGCAGCCGCCCGCAAGGACATCGCGTGCGCAGATCGCGCCCGCGCAAGACCCTCAGGCAGTCAACGCACTGGCTCGATCTCACTTTCCCCACAGCGGCGACCGCAACAGCGACAATCGCCCGAAGCGCCCTGGTGACCGTGGCCACACCTGCCACAAGAGGATTCGTTTTGTCCATTTTACAACCTTTGGCGCATCGCAATCGAAAGCCAAGATCTCGAATTGATAACAGAGTCACCATCACTCATTGAAACCTGAAGCGTCCACGACAGATGGCAAACTTGCAGCTCAAACCATGATCAAGTGCTTGACTGGGTGATTTGATGCCTTTCTTGACATTGAAGGAGGCCCCGGGCGAGACACGGCGATCATGGTTTTTAGGCCACGTCTTGTCTGAGGTCTCACGTACTGTCCAAGAAGGTTCCCGCAAGCTCCACCGACGCAGCTTGCGGGTGGTTCACCGCGACTTCGCGTTAGCGAAAACAACGTGCAGAAGCAACCAGAAGGCCCGGCATCAAAGCCTCCTGACGGATCCTCGCTGGGCCCAGAGCTCTGCCGCCTGCCGCCGTTGACGTCATCGGCACGGGGCGGTGTCGAGCAGCCGGGAGCCGTCACTGCCGGTTGAAGGAGTTACCCAATGTGGCCAGGAAAGAGCGGCCGCGCCGCGGCTGAGTCAAGGGCTCCCGCCCGAGGCGCCGCAAACCGCGGGCGCCTTTGGCGCTGGCACCCAGCCACGAACCGGACGGTGGAGCGTGACCTGCATCGTCTGATCCGCCGCGAGCTGCGAGATCTCGGGATCCACCCACCGCTCGATGTCGACGAACTCTGCCGGGCTCTGAGCAGCAGGCGTGGACGGCCGTTGCACCTGCGGTCGGCGCCGCTGAAGAAGCCGGGCCACTCCGGGGCATGGTGCGAGTACGAGAATTTCGACGTCATCCTCTACCAGCAGGAAACGACGCGCCTCCACCAGGAGCACATAATCCTGCACGAAGTGGGGCATATCCTCCTGGCAGACAGAGAAGAGGCCGCGGCAGAACTATCGGCTGAGCCCGCTGAGGTCGCCGTTGATCCGGAGCGGCAGGATGCGGAGATAGCCGATTGGTCCAGCGTGCTTCCGCTGTTCGCCCCAGAGATGATCAAGCGCATGGCGCGGCGCTGTTCCTACGACGACGGCGAGGAGTGCGCAGCCGAACTGGCCGCGACCATCATTCTCGAATGGTCATCAGTGCTGGACACTGCGGCACCGATGTCGGAAGATCCGTCACTCCGACGCGTTCAGTCAGCTCTCGGTGACCGGCGGGGATGGCTGTAGGACATGGCCCTGCTACTCCTTGGACTCTCGGCTGCGGCTGTCTGGAAGCTCATCCAGTTGAAGCGATCCCCACATGACGCCCCCCTGCGTTCCGTCGCCTTGTGTCTCCTCTGCGCAGCGGTGTCCAACCTCTTGGCGATGCCAGGGGGCGAGGCCGGCGTTGAGTCAGTCGCCGGAAGCGGGACCGCGAGGCTCATTCAGAATCTTCTTCTGCTCCTCACGGTCTACTTCCTGATGTGCTTCTACCTGTATTCGGCCGACGGGCAGGCAGGACGCCGCAGGGCCAGGATCGAAGCCATCGTCGTGGCGGTGGTCGGCGTCACGATCACCGTTTGCGCGGAAACGGTCCCGGCGCGGGAACTCGCAGGAACCTTCACGTCGGGGGACATGACGGTTCCGCAGGTCGCCCTCTTCTTCAACGGGGCTGGCCTCTACCTCATGTACGCCCTGGGAATGGCCGCGTACTGGACCCGCCGCTATGCCCGTATGTCGCGGCGCCCACACTCGACAGGTCTGTGGATGGCCGCCGCGGGCCTGATCTTGATGGCCCTGGAGTGCGCGATACGCGCCGTCATTGTCACCGTCCGATGGGCGGGCGCAACGGTCCCGGAGCCGATCATCATCGCGGTGGCGTTCATGCTGATGGCCTCGATCTTGGTCTTCGTCGCGGGTATCACCTACTCAGGCGCGCGTGCCAGGGTCGCTTCGCTACAGCTCTGGCTCCGGCATCGGCGGGACCACCGTCGCCTCTACCCGCTGTGGGCATTGTTGTCGCAGGCGTATCCGCAGCATGTCCTGCCACCGGCCTCTCAGGCAGCTTTGGACCGGTGGCGGGCCCGGAGCGTGCACAGGCGGTATCACCGCAGGATCGTGGAGTGCCGCGACGGCCTGGTAGATATCAGTCCTTACCTGATCAACGAGGAAGATGACGCTACCGCTGTTCTCGACCTCGATTCCGTCCAGCTGGCGGCTCGGATCCGCCGGGCCTCCGCACTGGTGGGGCAAGGCACTCCCGCTCCCCGCACGGTTGTACCTCTCGCTATGGCGGCCGGGGGCGATCACCGGTCGGATGTGAGACAACTGATCGCGGTGTCAGACGCGTTGCGTGCGGAGCGTGGCCTTCAATGAGCAAGGAGACGAGATGCTGATCAGCGGGCGAGTACTTGTCGGATCCGGCACATACCTGGAGGGCGGCGCGGTCCTCGTTACGGGCGACTCGATCACCGCCGTTGGACCCCGGGCGCAGATCATCGAGCAGGCCGGCGCTGACACACCCCACGTCGAATTCTCGGGAGCCATCCTGCCGGGGCTGATCGACGCGCACGTGCACCTGGTCTTCGACGGCGGGGCCGAGCCTGTCTCCGTGCTTCAGGCGTCCACCGACGAGACCTTGCTCCGCGACATGCGCGACCGTGCCAAGCAGCTGCTGTTCAGCGGCGTCACCACGGCCCGGGATCTAGGTGACCGCGATGGCCTGGTGCTTCGCCTGGCCTCGGAGATCGCGGGAGGGCGTACTCCGGGACCGCATATCGTGTCCGCGGGTACTCCCCTGACCACCGTGGGAGGCCATACCCACTTCCTCGGTGGCGAGGTCTCCGGGGAAGCCGAAATTCGCGAATTGGTCCGGCGTAACGTCTCGGCAGGCGCTGGAGTGATCAAGGCCATGGTTACCGGTGGTGGACTGACGAAGGACGGCCCGAAGAGCTACGAGAGTCAGTTCTCTCCCGCCGAACTCGCGGCGATCGTGGACGAGGCTCACAAGGCGGGCGTGCCGGTAGCCGCCCACGCGCACGGCGCCGACGGCATCGCCGCATCCGTCGAAGCAGGCGTCGATACGATCGAGCACTGCACGTGGATGACCAGCACCGGCCTGGACCTTCGGCAGGACGTACTCATGCGGATCATCGAGCAAGGAATCACGGTCTGCCCGGCAGTAAGCCCTCACTGGCGGATGCTTCCCCGCTTCTTCAGTGAGGAACGAGCTGCGGCGATGTTCGGTCTCGTTCAGCAGATGGCCGAGGCTGGCGTTCATCTCATCGCCGGCACCGACGCGGGAGTCCAGCGCGCTGGCTTCGACGGCCTGGTTCCGGCCTTGTCGTTCTACTCCCACCTGGGCCCGCCGAACAGCACCATCATCGACATGGCAACGACCCAAGCGGCAGCTGCACTTGGTCTCGCGGGTACGACGGGCCGGATCGCTCCCGGCTACCGGGCCGACATCCTCTTGGTCGAGGGCGATCCGCTCAACGACCTCGGGGCACTGGGCGCTATCAGGGCGGTCTACGCCGCGGGTGTGCGCCACGAGCCGGGCGCTGTGAACGGTGAGCAGTAGTCCATTAGCGCCTGATCCCGGGCCGCACTTCGCAGCAGGCACTATTCCCCGGTGTCGGGATCAGCTTCTTCGAGTTCAATAGCCAGGTCGTTCAACAGCGCCAAGACATCGGGCGACAGCCCTTCTGGGCCACTGCCCCGACCTCTGACCCGGCGCACCTGCCCCGTCCTCGCAGCCGACATGAGGCGAAGCCCCTCATAGACCTGGCGCGCCACGGCATCGTTCGGCTCGAAGTACAGAGCGGAGACGCCGAAGGTCTCAGCAAGTCCTTGCAGGACAACCGGGGCGGGATCTTCCTCCTTGCCGGTCCGAATGCGCTCGATGTCCTCCGCAGTGGCGACCTGTGCCCCCGCGTAGGCATTCACTGCGTCCGCGATCTCCCCGTCCCTTGGTGCGGTCCCCTCGGGGTACGACCGCTCCAGGATCAGAGTGATCTTCTGGGAGAGCGTTTGAGGCGGTTCTCCGGTGGCCCCGTTGTCGGCAGGCTCCGCCATGGTCTCTTCGCCCTGGACCTTCGCGAGAGAGCGCGCCTGCGCCTGCTTCAGCTCGTCTTCGGTGACGCCGTAGGCGCCGGCCAGAGGACGGATGTACTTCTCCTTGAGCGGGCGTACCCCTTGTTCCGCACCGGCGACTGGGCCATCGCTCTTGGTTCCGATGACCTTCGCGACCTCGTATCGGTAGAGGCCAGCATCGCAGCGTAGATCGGTGAGATCGGGCAGGCCCCGTCGAGGGAAGAGTTTGTCCAGGTCCTGCTTGAGGACCCGCGCGAGGGCTGGCAGCTTTTCCTGGTCCGGCACCGAGGAGCCGAGTTCCCAACCTGCCACTGTCGAATCCGCGGCGGCGACGCCTGAAGCCACGTCGGCCTGCGGGATGTCGGCAGCTCGCCGCACAGAGCGCATACGGGCTCTATCGAAGCGTCGGGCTGGCATCAGACCTCGTCGTTTTTTGTGCGAACCGAAGAAACATCGGACTGTTGACTTTTCGTACGAGCCAAGATAGCTTCAGTTTAGCGAAAAAAGAGGGAGTTCGCACCCCCACAGCCTTCGCTCACGCGCCGAGCCCTCCCGGGCTCAGCCGCTGGCGGAGAGGAGAAGCCGCGCACTGGGCGTGCGCATCACTTCCCCCTCAACATGCCATCGGCGTCCGAGAGTTCGCACCTCCCGGACGCCAGACAGCTCGTGATCTGTGGACCCCGATAGGGGGCACAAAGATCACTCACAAGCCGCCCCATGTCCTGCACGGCACTACCGGAGCGGCGTACCACATAGAGGAGTGTCGCATGTCCCCCATTGCGGACTGCAACCCGAAGCAAGACATCGCTTCGGGGCCGCCTGAGCGGCTGGCCGCGCAGCTCACGTCCATGCTGCCCGGGGTCGCTGTAGTCCAGGTTCGCCTACAAGGCCCGCGGACCCTTTGGCCCCACCTGGGTCTTACGGCCCTCAATGAGCGTGGCCGTAAGCTTCGCGTCCCCCGGGCCAAGGCCCTGACCATCGCGCGGTGGATCATCCGTTCATTCCCTCACGCCGGGTGGGCAGCCACAGACGTTCATGCGTTCGACCTGCGAACCGCGGAGTTGCATACGGCCCGGTCACATGGGCTGGAAGCGTGATGTCTGCCGTGACGCCAGCGAGCCCGACCGCCCCCGGCCTCACAGAACTGCAGGGACTCGCCGCCGTGATGAGCGCGCTCGCGCGGGTCAGTGACATCGATGCGCTGCTGAGCACCCGCCCGTCAGAACCGCGCGATACACGTCTACACGTCGGGTACGACGAAGCGGCCGAGCGTCTCAACATTCCGGAAAAATGGCTGCGTGAGCGAATCTCTAAGCTCCCTCACCGGAAATTCGGAAAGTTCGTGCAATTCGCAGAGGAAGATCTTCGTGCGATTTCCGACATGCACTTTGTGAATCCTGGTGTGGCGAACGACAAGGACCACGAGTCGGCAGTCATGCCACTCCAGCCCTCCAAACGCGCGCGCAAGCGTTTCTGACTTTCCTCTTGCGCTCAGGCGCGCAACCGCGCTTAGCGCCGTGAACATCGTGAGATGAAATGAGCACTGGTATAACCAGCCTCACCGAGGCTGCCTATCAAGGGGATTGGGCTCCTCTCATCGCGGAGTCGAGGAAAGCCCCAGGGAAGCACTGGGCAGAAGAGGCCAGGTGCACCAACCAAGACATAAACATCTTCGTACCACTTTGCGATGGTCCGCACGAAGATCCTGAGATCGTGAAACAAAAGCTGGGCGCCTCCCTAAACCGGCCAAGGAATCTCTGTGCATCATGTCCGCTGGCCGTGGCGGCCCGGTGCCTGGTCGAATCGCTCAGGGACGACGACAAGTGGGGGATACGGGCTGGCCTCCTCGCCTCGGAGCGGTCCGCGTTGCGTACCGCCTGGCAAAAGCGTGTGAGCGAAGAGGTCGTCCAAGCGGCCTTGCATGGCTCTACAGCGGCGCTCGGCAAGGACGAGCGCGACGCGGTGATCGCTCGATTCGCGGCAGACCCATCGCTGGATCCTGACGCCGTGGCGCGGGGGCTCGGTGTTACACACGAATACGTCTTGAAGCTCGCTAGGCGACACCGGCAGAAGTATCGGCCGACGTCGGCTTCCCAGCCGTCTACTCACAGTGCTGACACTGCCTGACGCACCTCAAAGAGGAAACAATTCTTCCGCAAGCCGGTACTTGCGTTTCAGGAGTTTCCCCAATGATTTCAAACGCCTCCAGCGCTTCACGACGCATGAATATCAGTGACGCGATTCGGGAAATGGCCCCGACGGCAGTTTTGGTTCGCGTCTACCCAAAGCGTCAAGGCGTTACCCTCCTCTTCGAATCGGACTTCTACCAAATGCTCATTGATCACCAGGTCGAGGGAAGAGTGGCGTGCCTGATCCGGCAGGAGTTCGGCGCCGCCGCTGACTGGCGCCGTGCGCATGATTTCTATCTGCCTTCAGGAGCGCTGTACCTGACACCAGAACCGTACCAGAACGGGTACGTACCGGAGGACGATCGCTCCTTTGGTATTGCGCTCGCGCGACGTATAGCGATATCCGACGGGACAGAATGATGAGTGCCATAGCCACCGAACTGGTCTGGTCAGATTCCAAGTCGTGTAGGGGCTCGCGTCTCGTCATGCTCGCGCTCGCCCGTGAGGCCGATGAGATGGGGAAAGCCACGCTGACTCTGGAAGAGATTTCCCGCCTGACGCGGCTTACCGCCCGCTCGATAACGAAGTGCTTGGGTGAGCTGGCGATGCTCGGTGAACTCACCCATGAGCGCGGTGGGGGTGCTTCCAACCCCAACAGCTACTCGATACTCCTATTCGAGGGGACCACCGAAACTTCCGCTGATTCGCGGGCAGAACTTCCTACTTCACCTGGGGAATTTCCGGAAGATGGAATAAGCATCCAGGAAGTCTCTTCTCGGAAGACTCCTTCGGCAGCCACAAGCAGGAACTTTCTACATAACGAGTCGGAAGTTTCTTCCTCACATACGCGTGGTGGTAATACTCCCGAAGGGAGTATTACCACCATCAAGAAGCAAGCTAGCTTGCTTGGGTCGAGCCCACAGAGCAATCCGGCCAGCCAGGATTCAGTCAAGGTTCCGAATGGTGCTAGAGAGCTGGTAACAGCGATAACCGATGCTGGGATGCTCGTCGGCTGGCGGCTTACGGAATCGGAGTGGGATCGGGTAACAGTTCTTGCGGCTCGCTGGGGACATGAACGACTGGTCGAGATGGTCGCGCGTCGGTGGAATGTCGACCGACCGCCCCAGTCGGCCCGTTACCTGCTCCGCATCTGGGCAGACCTCCCATCGCACACCCCGGCATCAGCAGGCAACGTCGCTCCTCTGCGGCCGCATTCCGGGGGTTGGGTTCCATTTCAAATCAGTGCCGAGCCCAGTGCTTACCAGAACGGATTTTGATCATGGCACAGCCAGAACGCGCGGGCAGCGCCGGATCAATGGGCGCCCTGGAACGGATACTCGCTGCGAAAAGGATTCAGGTCATGCCCGAAAACCAAGACGCCGAGTCGGCGGGCGAGAATCCCGGTGACCAGGAGTGGCACCGCCGCGCACGGGCCGAGTACGCCCTAAACCGCTGGAAGACGGCCACCCCGCCGAGGTTCCGTGACGCCGAGGCAACGATTCCGGAGGTGGCGGCTTGGGCCGACCACGCCCTGTCGGACAACGCGTCCGCTGGGGCCCTACTCCTCACCGGCCTTACGGGGACGGGAAAGACCCATCAGGGATACGGGGCGCTGCGGAGGATCGCGGCCGGCGGTCCGGACCGATTCGAGTTGATCGCCGTGAACTCGGCGGACATGTACGGAAGCCTGCGGCCTTCGCAAGTCATGGGTGCTGGGGAGCGTGAGTTGCGACGGCTCAGTGAGGTGCAGTACCTGCTGCTCGATGATCTCGGTACGGCGAAGGCGTCGGAGTGGACCGAGGAGGTGACGTATCGGCTGATCAATTACAGGTACAACCACTGCCTGCCGACGATCATCACGTCCAATCTTCCCGCCCGCAATGAGAACGGGCCGGATCTGAGCGGCTTCGTAGGCGCTCGGGTGGCCAGTCGGCTTGCCGAGATGGTGACCGGCCTCGTGCCGATGGTCGGTGCTGACCGGCGGCGCAGCGGGAGGGCGGCCTGATGCCCGTCCGTCTTCGAGGAGCGCCCCAGGACGCCGCAGTCTTGTCACAGCCTGTGTATATGTGGGACCCCCCGCAGCCGGTACACGAATCTGTTCAGGGCAGGAGACCGCGGTCCGACCCCGCTCGGCACACCGATGGACGCGGCAGAGGCAGTAGACCTTTTCGTCGCCACGCTTCGGGGCCCGGTGGGCAGCTGCTACTCCGACCAGTTCGCCCGCGCGCTATGCGGCTTCGACCTGATGTGCACATGCCCTCTCGACGTGCCGTGCCACGCCGACGTTCTTCTTCACCTCGCCAACGAGTCGGGCGAAGACACCCCGACCTGCACCCAATACTTCCTGAAAGGCCCCCGATGAGTCACCCGATCATGATCGCTGCGGCCAAGCACCTCATGGTGGCTGAGGAGCGGCGCGCTGCCGCTCGGGAGACCGCCTTCCGGACCTGGGGGCCGAGGTCCATCACCGCGGCATCAAAGTACGCGCGCCATCTCCTGGGCGCCGACGCGGCCACGCTCGATTGGGAGATCTTGGGGCTGCTCCCCTTCGAGGAACATCTCCAGGCGTTCGCGTCGCTCGATACCGTCGGGGGCCAGCACTTGGAGCTTTTCTACACAGATCAAGGCGGGACTGAACGCATCCTGCTGCGGGTGTCGTGCGTGACCTGCCCCAGTCAGCACGTGCACGAGGTGACGTCTATGGACCAGCTCGGCCAGATGCTTGCCCGGACACCGGCATGGCAGTCCATCGACCCGCGCGACGGAGGCATTCTCTGATGTCTCGTGCCGATATAGGCCCGGCGCCGACGGAAACACAGAGTGCATTCAGGCTTCGTGGAATGACTGCCTGGGACCGCACAGCGATCATTCTGCTCGGTGCGGCCGGCTTTGCATTCTCCTATGACGCACTGCGTCAGATCGCCACCGCGATCCACGCGCGGGAGTCACTCTCCTACCTCTTTCCGGTGTTCGTTGACGGGTTCATTGCGTACGGCGTGCGAGCGATCGTGCTCCTTCGTCACAGGCCCTTCGGTGCTCGGCTGTACGCCTGGTTTCTCTTCCTCTCAGCCACGACCGCGAGCCTCGGGGCGAACGCCCTGCACGCCATCACGCTGAACGACGATCCGCAGGCGGGACGGTCCGCGCTGCACCTCACCGACGGAGTCGTCGGGGTCCTGTCGACGCTCGCACCGCTGGCTCTGGCGGGCTCCGTGCACCTGTACATCCTGATGGCGCGGAGTGCCGAGCTTTCGGTCCGGGACCGTGAGGACATCCGTCCCGGACCGGTCCGCCGACCCGTTCCAGGGCATAGCGGAAACGTACCTGTCGCGCCGATGTGCGGTTCGTGCAGCTCCGCGACGGAGGCCGGAGAGCAAGTGATCGCGGCCGGTCCGTCCGCTGACAATGCCCCTATCGGGGGCTTTGTTGACCTGCGGAAACCCGGAACCTTCAAGGCCAGCCGGACTCAATCGGCTGCGCCGGACGGACCGATGGCCGGTCCGTCCGCGCACACGGAACCGGCGGACGGACCGGCCCCCGGCCCCTCGGACTGCCGCGAAGGAACAGGGACCCACGCGGCCGTCGGATGGAGAGATCCGGGGACGGTCCCCGACCCCACGGACGGGAAGGAATCGTCCGTCCCGAACGACGTTGACTCCCAGCAGGACCGGGAGGCCGACGAAGAGTGGCTGGAACAGCTGCTGCCGATCGCGCGCGCAGCCTCCGAACGAGCCGGACGGATCAGCCGGGAGGCCGTGAAGAATGCCGTTCGCGCTCGCCAGCCCATCGGCAACGACCGTTTGGGGGTCCTGCTCGTCCGACTCAAAGAGGAAGAGGAGGCGGCGGCCCAAAAGGCTCCCGCCGGCCCCTCCAGCCGCCTCTGGTGATCTCATCTCTTAAGTGCCTCTGGGCCGCTACGTGCACTCCGAAGCGGCCCAGAGGCAGACGCTCGATGAGGAAGGAATGACCATGCGGCAAGGGCGACAGACCCGGACGGCGATTGCCGCCCAGCACGGTGCAGAGCAGGCAGCGTCCGCGCTCGTGCTCCACCTCCAGGGCGGCGGAAACCTTGCGCCGGTCCCGGTGACGGGCCTCCCCCTTGCCGATGGGGAGAGCGCCTACGCCGATGTGCTGTGCTCAACTGCCCGGTTTTACGGAAGCGAGACCGTCTTGCCTCCGTCCCCCGCCGGGTATTACGAGAACCACCCGACGTTCGGGCGGCGCTGGGTGCCTAATCGCCGTCTCGACGCACGACGGCGCGAAGAGGCAGCGGCTGCCGCTGCGGAGCGCTGGCGCGACCAGACTCCTGCTCGTGTCGTTTTGACCTCAACTGGGCTGAGGCTCATGCCAGCAGGGTCGCCGAAGACCTGGTTGCCGTTCGACCACACGCTGCTTACTGGGGTGACCACAGGCAGCCTCGAAGTCGTGCTCTCGTACAGCGTGTGCGCCCCGTTGTTTCTCGCCGGACCAGCTGCCCCGTGGCTCGCGGTGGCAATCGACTACCTGCACCGGATCGCTCCCTAAAAGGATCGGACGGGTCAGGAACCCGCCGATCGCGCGAACGTAGGGCAGTCCCCCCTGCAAATTACCGAGGGCTTGAGTGGATTGGCCATGTGGCGGCAGGATGACCCGGCCACTGGCCTCCCCTGCCGCCCCCTCCGCGCCCGACACACCATGGAGCCACCACGCCCATGAGTACACCCACACCTGCCATACCTGGGGCACCTCCATGGCCGTACTGCGCACACGGGGCGGACCCTGCCACCGACCCCGTCGGCTGCCTCGGCGTCCATGTCCCCGGCCACACCGCATGCCTTGCGCATCTGGCCGACGTCGACCGCGATGCCTACCTGGCCGGCCTGGCCCCCGGCGCCGACATCGATCACCGCGGCACCCCTTTCACCGAACTCCTTCTCGATGCCCTTCTGGCCGCCCTCCGTGACCCCGGCACCGGACACCCCCGCCTCGGCGACGCAGGGTTCGAGGCGGCGAGCTTTGAGGGCCGCGCGGGGTTCGAGGCGGCGACCTTCCAGGGGCGCGCCGCGTTCGAGGGGGCGACCTTTCAGGGTCATGCCTGGTTCGCGTTGGCGACCTTCCAGGGCGAGGCCTGGTTCAAGTCGGCGACCTTCCAGGGCGAGGCCTGGTTCAAGTCGGCGACCTTCCAGAGCGACGCCGGGTTCGGGTCGGCTGCTTTCCAGGGCCGCGCCGGGTTCGGGGCGGCGACCTTCCAGAGCGCCGCCTGGTTCGAGGCGGCGGCCTTCCATGGCGACGCCAGGTTCGGGGCGGCGACCTTCCGGAGCGGCGCCTGGTTCGAGGCGGCGGCCTTCCATGACGGCGCCTGGTTCGGGGCGGCTACGTTCCAG
The DNA here is from genome assembly GCF_041438865.1 of Streptomyces sp. NBC_01471. NCBI lineage: Bacteria > Bacillati > Actinomycetota > Actinomycetes > Kitasatosporales > Streptomycetaceae > Streptomyces > Streptomyces sp. NBC_01471. Next base: position 5,653,646 of record NZ_CP109450.1, on the reverse strand, counting down.
AGAAGTGCTTGGTTCGGGGCGGCGACTTTCCATGGCGACGCCAGGTTCGGGGCGGCTGCCTTTGAGCGCGACGCTTGGTTCGAAGGGGTGAGTTTCGCGCGGGAGGTCAGACTCGGGCCATTGGTGTGCGCCGGGAAGGTGACGTTGTCCAGGGCGGTGTTCGGCGGCCCGGTGACCCTCGCGCTCGCCACGCAACGCCTGGAGTGCCGACGAACCCGCTGGCTGTCGACGGCAGAGTTGCGTCTGCGTTACGCGACGGTGGACCTCGCCCACGCGGTCCTGGAACACCCTCTGACGATCGCCTCGGAGGCCGACCCGTTCGAGTTCCCCGACGGGCAGCCGGTGGCAGAACGGGATCTCGCCGACACCGCCGACGCCACAGTGCAGATGGCCTCACTGAGAGGGGTGGACACAGCCCATCTCCTCCTCGCCGACGTCGACCTGTCGCAGTGCCTGTTCACCGGGACCGTGCACCTGGACCAGCTGCGGCTGGAGGGCAACTGCTCCTTCGCCCAGGTCCCGCCCGGCACCCACTGGCGGCGATGGCATCCCGTCCGGTTCGCCCGGCGCCGCACCCTCGCCGAAGAACACCACTGGCGCGCGAACCAGCCGGCAGCGGTCCAGGGCTGGACCACGGCGGAGGGTTCCGCACATGTCGGGCCATTACAGCTGGCGCCGGTCTACCGGGCCCTGCGCAAGTCTTTCGAGGACGGGAAGCACGAGCCGGGGGCAGCGGACTTCTACTACGGCGAAATGGAGATGCGCCGTCATGCCGACGACATTCCGCGGGGTGAGCGCGGCCTGCTCCACGCCTACTGGCTGCTGTCCGGCTACGGCCTGCGTGCCTCCCGCGCCCTGGGCTGGCTCGCCGCCGCCATGCTCATCACCATCACGCTGCTGATGGGATTCGGACTCCCTCAACAGTCACCGAAGCAGCAAGCGACCGGCACGGTGCGGCCCGGCGGGGGCAGAGTCACCTTCGAGATCGACAGGGACGCCCCGCAGAACCCCACCGGGAACAGGGTCACCGGCGAACGTTTCGAGAAGGCCCTGAACGTCACTCTCAACTCCGTGGTTTTCCGCTCCAGCGGACAGGACCTGACCACCGCCGGCACCTACATCGAAATGGCCTCCCGGCTCCTGGAACCCACCCTCATCGCCCTCGCAGCCCTCGCCGTCCGCGGACGCATCAAACGCTGACCACTCACCACCGGGCGCTCGGCAAACCGCACCTCTGCCCATCGCCTGCCGCGCCACCCCGAAAAGCCGACTTGTACTCGCCCGTGCATGCATCGGCTCAGCCTCGACGGCAGACGCTCAACCTTCCGTGGTACATAACAGACCAAACAGGTATTTCAGGCGCATAGTTCGCTGAGTTAATATCGAATACATGAGCGAATGGTCGGCGGCCTCGGAGATCGAGCTACTTGAGTTCCATCGCCGAGTTCAGGTGCAGGATCTGGCTCGGACGGACCACTGGCTCGCCGAGGCGCGACAGCGAGAGACGGAGGAAGAGCTGCGCCGCGAGCGTGCGGCACAGCCCCCGCCCGAATGGGTCGCCGCTCGCGACCGGGCTCAAGGCACCGTCACCGTTCACACGACGCTCGGAGACCGCGCGGACATCTGCTGGGGGATCAAGGTCGACCACGTGCGCACCAAGGCCATCAACCGCGCGCAGGCCCTTCAGGCGCTGACAACCGACGGCGCGACGCCTTGCGATAAGTGCCGGCCGGACACCGTCCTCGGGGTGCTGGAATGACAGAGTCAGAGCACGCTGGAGGCATGGCACCGCAGGTCACCGTATATCCACCGGACCCGTCTGGCGGCCGCCGTGTACGCGCTGGCGCCGAGGACCTTGGGGTTGCCCACAACCGGAGGGACGCCTCCGAGTTCTTGCGCAGGGCGGGCCTGGAGGACGTAGACGAAGAGCTCGTTGCGACGAGCCCACTGATCAGATCGTTCAGCCAGCGGCCTCGAAGGTGGCGAGGAAGCGCTCGGCGTCCTGGCCCGGCCGACCGGCGGCGCGGTGATGCGGTGCCGGGGAGCCGGTGGCAGCGCTGCTACGGCCTGGGAACATGGGCAGCAACACCGCTGCCGACCAGATCACCACCACCCAACTCGCCTTGGTCCAGCTCCAAAAACGTCACCGGCGCGGCTGGTCCACACTGATTCGTACGGACTCCGCGGGCGGCACCCACGAGTTCGTCGCCTGGCTCTCGAAGCGGGGCCGGGTGGCTGTCGCACTCGGTCGGGATGACCATCACCGACACCATTCACCAGGCCGTTCTGAAGGCCCCCGCCTCCGCCTGGACGCCGACCGTCGAGCCCGGCGGCGAGATCCGCGAAGGCGCCTAGGCCGTGTGTCGAAAGTGGATCACAAGCTCTGAATGATCACGGTTCATGGGGCGGGGAGATCTCACGGATGAGCAGTGGGCGATGTTGGAACCGTTGTTGCCGAAGGGAGCGAAGACGGGGCGGCCGCCCGTTTGGTCCCGGCGGCTGCTGATCGACGGCATACGGTTCCGGGTCCGGACCGGTGTTCCGTGGCGGGACGTGCCGGTCGAGTACGGGCCGTGGTACCGGATCTACGACCTCTTCCGCCGATGGCAGCGGGACGGAACCTGGCAGCGGATCCTTACCCGGCTCCAGTCCCTGGCCGACGTGAAGGGTTTGATCACATGGGATCTGAGCGTCGACTCGACCGTGTGCCGCGCTCATCAGCATGCGGCCGGCGCCCGCAAGCAGGGTGACCTGCAGAAGGAACCACCGGGCGGTGTCTTCATCGAGCCTGGCGATCATGGCCTGGGTCGCTCACGCGGCGGGTTCACCACCAAGCTGCACCTGGCCGTCGAGCAAGGCCAGAAACCCATGTCGATCGTGATCACAGCAGGGCAGCGCGGGGACTCACCGCAATTCGAATCGGTACTGAAGAAAGTCCGCGTGCCCCGCATCGGACCAGGCCGGCCACGCGTCCGCCCCGATCGGGTCCGCGCGGACAAGGCGTACGCCTCCCGTAGGAACCGCGCCTACCTACGTCACCGAGGAATCCGCTGCACCATCCCGGACAAGGCCGACCAGGCACGAAACCGCCAGAAGCTCGGCTCCCGCGGCGGCCGGCCCCCGCACTTCGACCCTGACGACTACCGCGAGCGTCACGCGGTCGAATGCGGAATCAACCGCCTGAAGCGGCACCGGGCCGTGGCGACAAGATACGACAAGCTCGCCGTCCGTTACGAAGCAACCGTGCTGATCGCCGCGATCAACGAGTGGCTGTGAGACAAGCGTTCACCCCTCGTCCGACGCCGCAAGCCCGGACGTCAGCGGCTTGAACATGTGCACATCCGCATGTCCACCGGGAAACCCCAGGGTTCGGCCGGTCTCGACATAGCCGTGCCGCTGGTAGAAGTCTGGAGCCTGAAAGGTGAAGGAAGAGACAGCTACGCGGTCACAGCCGCGCCGCTGGGCCTCGGCCTCGGCAGCATGCAGGATCCTGCTGCCCCATCCATCCTTGCGGTCACCCTCGCGCACCCACATCAGTTCGATGCCGCACAAACCGCCCCAGGTCCAGGCAGCCAAGCCGCCGATCAACTCACCGGCTTCATCGGTGACCTTGACTGAAAACATGTCGCGATCGGCCGAACCTGTCGCGGCAGCGTTGAAGGCGATGAGTTCGGCATTCAGACGTTCGTTGAGTTCGGCGTCGCGTGCGCCGGTCATCAGGGCCGGGCCAGAGCTGTGGTGGGTAGTCACCGCGCGGAGTATGCCAGTGCAGCTGTGCTCTCGCACTCGATTAGCTGGACCTTGATCGACTTTCGCAACACGACCTAGACCGCCGAGCTCGATGGCGACGTCCTGAAGGGCTGGCCGAGAGGGATGCGGCTGATTGTCCGCAAGGAACGGCCGCACCTGGCAGCCCAGTTGCGGTTCACCGACGCCGACGGATTCCGGCTGACCTAATCCGGAGTTAAGAACAGCCCGTCGGTACGGGTAGCCAGGCGGACTGTTCGAGTGGTGTGGGCTGCGTGGGCGCCGGACGGACGCCCACGACTGACCTGGCCTCGACGCCTCGAAGCAGATCGCGCGGCCTCAGGTGTCCCTCGCAGCCCACCACAACGAGGTGACGGTGTTGGTGCCCGCGGGTGCCGGGCGGATGCCTAGGCCGTTTCGTTTGGATCATCTGATCGTTACTCTGGGAGTGCCGTTGACTGATGCGCAGTGGGCGCGGATTGAACCTTTGCTTCCGGATCGGGCGCCGAAGCGGGGTGGCCGGTGGCGGGATCACCGCGAGGTGATCGACGCCATCGCCTTCAAGTTCCAGACCGGCTCGCAGTGGGTCCATCTTCCGGAGAGGTACGGCAACTGGCGCGGCGTCTACAACCGACTGCGGATGTGGGCCATTGATGGCACCTGGGAGCGCGTGTTCAACGTATTGATGGCCAGGGCTGATGCCGACGAGGACCTCCACTGGGTCGTCTCGGTGGACTCCACGATCGTCCGCGCTCACCAGCACGCAGCCGGGGCCCGCAAAAGGGGGCCCCGGCCAGCGAACCGGACGACCGTGCCATCGGACGCTCTCGCGGCGGTTTGACCACAAAGATTCACCTCGTCGCCGACGGTCGGTGCCGTCCCCTGGCATTTCATCTCACCGCGGGGCAGGCTGGCGACGCGCCCGCATTCGCGGACGTGATGGCCCGACTCCGTGTTCCCCGGCCACGAGGGCGACCTCGGACCAGGCCGGATATGGTTCTGGCCGACAAGGCTTACTCCTCGCGAGCCATTCGCGAATACCTGCGCAAGCGCGGTATCCAAGCGGTGATCCCCGTTCCGGCAAACCAGCAGGGCCATCGCCTTCGCCGAGGTAGTCGCGGAGGCAGGCCCCCCGCCTTCGATCGCTAGATCTACAAACAGCGCAACGTCGTCGAACGATGTATCAACCGACTCAAACAGTGGCGAGGCATCGCCACCCGCTATGAAAAGACAGCAACCATCTACCTGGCCGGACTCCACATCGCAGGCATCTTCCTCTGGTCCGCTCGCTGACCGGTGAGTGCTGCTGGGCTACGCGGATGGATCGCCCTTGTGGACGGACCAGACGCCGACGGACGCACGACGTTTCTCCCTACGGCCCACCCATCTCGTCAGATGGAGCGGGGATCACGGCTTGCCAGCTGGTTCAAGGTGCTCAGTTGGGCCGGCGAAGGCCAGAAACAAGGAACGAGAACTGAGAAGCCACAGGTCGTCGACCTTGAGGAACGTGTCCTCGTAGTGGCCCACCTGCGTAGGGGCTCGTGGGGGCACGTAGCCATCGGTGTGTCCATCGACACGATAGGTCGTGAAGTAGGTGGTGGCCGTGGCTGTTTTCTCGGATGTGACATTGACCAGGATGTTCGTGCATATCCGGCGCGAGAGCCTATCCGCAGGTCGGCCAGCGAAATAAGACCGAAGTGCATCGCGGCCCTGGACGCGGCGGTCTCCCTCCGCCCACTCCCAGACCCCGACATCAGTGAACAGCTCTGCAACCTCCCCTGGGTCGCCGAGGTCGAGCTTGTGGACGAACTCGACGATGAGGCGCTCGCACGCCCGCTCAGCAATCAGACGGTCCGTTGGATCAAGGACTTCAGTAATCATCCCCATGTCGTATCAGGGAGGCCAAGTGCGCCGCGACAGCTTTTTGGCGCCATCTGCATTCACAAGTGCCTCGTGCGCCCTGGATCTCGTAACCACGCAACCGCAGTGGGTGATCCGAACGAAACGGCCTAGACATCACCAGGCTCTGCGCCTGCATGTAGAGCGGCGACGCCCGACACCTGCGAGCGTCAACACCCAATCCATGAACACTCGTTGGTGTTGGTGGTGCGAGCCCGCACCACGGTGACCTCTCGTTGAGCCCGAGCTGATTCGAGCTCCCGCATAGACCGAGTCCCGTGGGGCGAGCTGGTGCCACGAACAGCTACTGAGGTGGCGGACCGGCCCCCGTGTCGAGTCCAGGGATTAGGTCGCTGCGTGGTTCCGCATGAGCTCGTGACCAGCACGAACAGCGCTATAGGGAGGAACGTCTTGATCTACTGCGGAATCGACTGGGCCGAGCGCACGCACGACGTCGCACTGGTCGACGACAGCGGCCAGTTACTGGCGAAACGACACATCACGGACGACGTGGCTGGCTACAAGGTCCTGCTGGACCTGCTCGCCGAGTACGGCGACAGGGCGGAGAACCCGATCCCGGTCGCCATCGAGACCTCCCGCGGACTGCTGGTCGCCGTGCTGCGGACTGGCAAACGGCAGGTCTACGCGATCAACCCAATGGCCGCCGCCCGCTACCGCGACCGGACTTCCGTCTCACGCAAGAAGTCCGACCCTGGCGACGCCCTCGTCCTGGCGAACATCCTGCGCACCGACATGCACGCCCACCGGACGCTGCCCAACGACAGCGACCTCGGCCGCGCCATCGCCGCCCTCGCTCGCGCTCAGCAGGACTCATTCTGGAACCGGCAGCAGCTCTCTAACCAGCTCCGCTCCCTGCTGCGGGAGTACTACCCGGCCGCCCTGGCGGCCTTCGAGCCCTGGCGCAACGGTCTGTGCCGGCCAGAGGCCCAGGAGCTCCTCAAGGCCGCCCCGGCTTTGACCCGGGCCTCGCGGCTGACCCGCACGCAGTTGGAGGCCGCACTCAAGCGGGCCGGCCGCAAGCGTGGCATCTCCGCCGAGGCCGACCGGCTCCGTGACATCTTCCGCGACGACTACGCTCATCAGCCGCCGCTGGTCAAGGACGCGCTAGGCAAGCAAATGCTCGCCCTCCTGGTCCAGTTGGAGGCCGCCTGCACCGCCGCCGACGACCTTGCCGAGGCGGTCGAAGAGGCTTTCCCTCAGCACCCGGACGCTGAGATCATCCTCAGCTTCCCCGGCCTCGCCATCCAGCTCGGCGCCCGGGCGCTCGCCGAGATCGGAGACGACAAGACCCGCTTCGCGGACACCCGCGGCCTGAAGGCATACGCCGGGGCCTCACCCATCACCAGGGCCTCTGGCAAGAAGTCGAGCATCACCCGCAGGTGGGTGAAGAACGACCGGCTCAACCACGTGGGCTACCTCTGGGCCTTCGCCTCGATCACCGCGTCACCGGGCGCCAAGGCGCACTACAGGCGACGCCGCGACGACCACGGGGACTGGCACGCCGCCGCCCAGCGCAACCTCTTCAACCGCATGCTCGACCAGCTCTACCATTGTCTTCAGCACCACACGCTGTTCGATGAGCAGACCGCGTTTCCCACCGAACTCGCCGCTGCTGCTTGACACGTTGAGCGCCTGAGGTGTCTGCTTCGCCACCAACACCACCGACCATCCGATGGCCGCCCTGGAACTGCGGCACCGCCAGGCGCGCGGGCCGAGGACCGTATCCGCAATGCGCGCGCCACCGGCCTGCGCAACCTGTCTCTGCACGACACCGCGCAGAACCAGATCTGGCTGGAGTTCGTCCAGCTTGGCCTCGACCTGCTGGCCTGGCTGCCGATGCTTGCCCTGACCGGCAAGCCGAGGCTCTGGGAGCCCCCACCGCCTGCGGCTGCGACTGTTCTCCGCCGTCGCCCACCTCGTCACCACCGCCCGCCGCCGACACCTGAGATTCACCCATCACTGGCCCTGGAGCGACGTGATCGCAGGCGCGATCCAGCGACTCGACGCAGTCCCAAACCCTGACTGACCAGCGGCAACAGCCCGCCCCGACGAACTCGGACCGCTCGCTGGAGCCGTGGAACCCGGCGCACACCCGACGTGACAGCCGGGTCATCGTCCTACCGTCACCGACCCGACAAGTCGAAACGGGCCGCCGGAGAATCCGACGGCCCGTCACGAAATTTCGAGGCCAGCCTCCCCCAACCCGACACACCGAATCTAAGCTGCGACGACCTACTGGCAGTTCATAGAGCCATCGCCGCAATTGGCATATTGCTGCCTTATCCGCGACGACTTCACTGTCGGTGGGGCGTCCGCTGCAGTTCCTCGATGGTGATCTTCGGCTGAGCCGGCGCAGGCTTACCGCTCTGCTGTACCGCGAGTTCAGTAGGCCAGGATGTGCCGGGGTAGAGACCGACAACATCCAGTGAGGCCTGTGCGGTGGCGTTGTATCCATCCGGCCCGGTCACACGGATTCGAAATGTGTATGAGGCGCGCCGGTGACCGCTATTGGTGATTTTGCACGGCACGGTGAGCGTTGTGCCGTGGCGCCTGGCGGCATAGACGGTCAGGTCGCCCTGCGTCGCGACAGCCTTCCCGAACTTCTCCTCTCCTTGCGGAGTGCCACTGCGGGGAGGTTGGGTGATGATGTCGCCGGACGGTGCGCTGTTTCTGCGTTCTTCCGCAGCTTCGTCCTGGGCCGCCCTGTCTTCGCCCCGGTCTGTTGGGGCGGAGACAGGGTTTTGGAGAGCGCCAGCCTGGGGCGTCGCCGCCTGCGGGGACTTCATCGATCCGCCCGGCTCGGCGTGAGCCTCGGGCGTCGTCGTGTCAGCCTTGGAAGCAGCGCCTTCGTGCCCCGCCCCGCACGCTGTCACTGTCGATGCCATCGCCCCTAACAGAGTCGCCGCCAGGGCGGCGCGCCATATCGAATGGCGTTGTGTGCCTGCCACTTTCCCCCACGCAATCTTTTGGTGTTGAGCATGCCTTTGACGTCATGCTATCGAGTCCAGAGGGCCATAAGGCATGCTGCCGAGCGGGTCCTCCTCCGCGGGCAGAGCACTGATCATCACTGCGCCGGCGCGAGCCTGCGGTGACTCCGCTCTGACTACATGGCGTGATGGGTCTTAGTCGCAGAGGGTGGCTGACTCAACCCGGTCGATGATGGCCTTGCCGTTCGCGTCCCACATCAGCGCGGTGACCATGGAACACATGACGTAAGCCGCGTTGCTGTCCTCCCACTTCAAGGGGCCCGCGTACTGGCTGTAGGTACCCTCGTCGACCTTGCAGGCTACGCCGGACTTGTTGGGGCACAGCTTGAGCTTCATGTGCTTCGCACCGGTGGTGTTGTTGTCGAACAGTGCGCAGACGCCGTTCGACCCCGAAGAGTACTTGGTGTAAGTGAACAGGGTTCCGAACCGTCTGGAGTCCGGCAACTGCTGGGCGAACTCCAGTTCGTATCCGCTACCACAGAGCGTCGCCGTTGCGCTGACAGCGGCTGGGTCCGCTTTAGCGATGGCGCGCGTCTGGGCATCCTTTGCCCCGTTCTTGGACAGCAGAACGCTGGTGCCCGCGATCTGCTGATTGCTCGACGGCGACTCCTGCGCTGTTGCCTGAGGTGCGGTCAGGAGCGCGAGTGCAAGTGCAGCTCCTGCGGCGGCGGCGCGTATGAGGTTACGCATGAGTGAGCCACTTCCTTCTACGTGAAAACGCCCTGTCCGTACGCGAAACGGGCGTAACTGATCAATCGGGGCTGTGTGGTCATGTCTGGTGGCCGAACTTCTCGCTGCCGCAGCAGCCTGTCCTGTACGGCGACGAGTTGGGCCGACGTCGCTCTGGCGGGAAGTGTGCCCGCCTGACCTGGCGCGACTTTGGCGCGAACCCGCAAAAGTGAACCTGATGTCATCTGTTCGCGCTTCTGCACGCTAACTCACGGTCGACGGAAGCGAATAGGGAAATCCTCAGCCTGGTCGTCCGAAACATCCTCTCCGGAGGCTAAAGCTCCACAATTTCTGACCTATTTTCAACAGCACTGTGGCTGAAAGTTGTAGTCAGATGCTCCGACAGAAGACCAATCAAGTTGGTGGAATCATCAAGCAGGTGGATCCGAGTGGTGACAGCCGGCAAGCGGAACAAGTAGTTCTGTCTGACGATAAGCGGAAGAAGCCGTTCTGCCAGTGAGAGATAACGAGCCAGTGTTAAATAGTTGACTGTCCACCTCTCATGAGATGCGATACGTTCGCTGCGCGTTCAGACACGGCTCCATCGAGGACCGTGCTGAGCCATTAGGGGGAGAAGGGCCCGCAGCGTCGGGGCCGGCGGAACGGTTGTGGCTGCACAGCCGAGGGGCAGGGGGTATTCATGTCGCACGCGCACAGCAGGGGCTTGGAGTTATGTGCGAGCAGCCGCTATTCGCTGGAAGTGCCCTAGATGCTTCTCGCTGGCAGCGTGCACTGCCGAGCAGGTTGTGACCCAGGCTGGCGTATCTAAAAAGCATGCGGCAGCGGACTTCTCGGCAGTGTGGCGCCTCGTTCGCTCCGTGGATTGCGGCAGGTTAAAGCCTTGACCGGTCCGAAGGGGCGTCATGATGCCCGGCCATGGTCGATGCTGACTCGACCCATCTCTTATTCCCCAAAATGACACCGGGAGTCTTAAGGCGTCCGCGTGTTTGGTTCAGCACGTGAATAAGCGTTTGACATGTATCCGTAAGGAAAGCAGGGGGCTATCTCTTGAGACCCGGAAGAAGAACGTACGCGCCTATCGCAGCGCTTGCTGTTTGTGGCGCACTCGCCGGCGGGCTACTGCAGTCCGTGCCCGCCGTGGCAGCTCCCAAGCCGAATCCCGGCCGCAGCGACACCACCCCGTCACCGCCAGGCGGGGTCGCCCAGCCGGACAAGAAGCTCGGGGAGGACTGGAAGACATCCCCAGATCGGGCTGTCACCTCGGCGGCCGATGCTGACGGTCTGCGCATCCTTGTCGCGGACAGCGCGAAGGCGTATGCGTGGAAGCAAGTTGCCTCGCTGGCTGAGCCTGGTATGCCGGCGGATTCATGGATCGGCAACACGTGCGTCATGGACCGCTCACACGCCGCGGTCGTGTATGCGCCGAGGGGTTTCACGAACAAACCAGACCTGATGCAGGGCGGCGCATTCACCGCCATCGTCAACCTTGACACCGGCCATGTGGCGAAGCTCCCCTTCACGGCCTCTCTCGCCTACTTCGACCCGTCCTGCAACCCAAGCACGCACACCGCTGCGTTCACCGCCTTCCGGGGGATGAACGACGCCCAGGACATGAAGTCGCGCCTGGTGACCGTCGATACGAAAGGGAAGACGACTGGCGGCGCGGTGACCGCTGGTGAGCTCACCAGTGCTGTACCGGTGAAGGACGGCACGATCGCCGGACGCGGACACGACTTGATCCACATCGACCGCGCTGGCAAGGTGAAGACACTTGCTGCAGCGGAGAGCGTCCCGTTCGACATCCGCCCCGCCGCAAACGGGCGGATCGCTTTCGTCGAGCGCAAGGGCGCGAGCACTGCACGCGCCAAAGTGTGGAGCGGACTCAACGCACCGGCCGTCATTGCCTCCGGCAAGCTCGGCCAATTGGACCTGCACCAAGGCGCCGCGGGGCAGGTGTTCCTCACCGGCCACCCCATCGGAAGTCCCCACACGAAGAACACTGGCATCACCCAGATTAACGCCGCAGCCGACGCGACCCTTTCCACCCATGGCCGCCTGGCCGTGGACACAGTCCTCACATCCGGAGTCCAGGCCGGCCTTCGCCAGATCAAGAATGCCGGGAAGGGATTCACCAAGTCCGAACCCGGGCCGCAGGACCGTACCGCGCCAGCTACCCCAACCTTAACGGCGAATGAACCGGTTACGGTCACCTCCACGGCCACCTCCACCGGTGAGAAAATTACCCAAACCGTTCAGGACACGACAGCCTCCACCGGGAAGGCCCCCACGCCCGCTCTTGCGGGCGCTACCGGGAATGGCGACCCGAGCGGCAGCCACAAGCAGCTGGGGCGTGTGGCCGCCGCCCCAGTGTCGAACACCCCGGTGGACACCGACCGCTGGTGTGGCGTCTCCCGCAACGATGTGAGTGCGCAAGCTTTGCAGCCGACCTCGAACCAGGTGGAGTGGGCCGTCGATATGGCGGTACGTGGTGATCTGCGTGCGAGCTACATTCGTCAGGGCGGCTTTCGCAGCCAGGCTGGACTGGGCACCATCGACCCGCAGGGCCTTTTTCCTGCGCCGAATTTGACGGGCGGCGGACAGATCCCTGCCAACGTGCTCCTCGGCATCATGGCCCAGGAATCGAACCTGTGGCAGGCCGAGTCAGGGGCGATTCCCGGCCAGATGGGGAACCCGCTCGCTGCCGTGGACGGCTACTACGGGCACAAGGCCGTGGACGGTGACCCGGACGCCTACTGGCAGATCAACTGGGATAAGTCGGACTGTGGCTACGGTGTCGGCCAGGTCACCGACGGCATGCGGCTGGCCGGACACCCGAAGGACAATGAGAAGACTCTGTCCCCGGCACTGCAGAAGGCTGTGGCAGTCGATTACGCGACGAACGTCGCTGCCTCCATGCAGATCCTCGCGGACAAGTGGAACGAGGTCCACAAGGACGGCCAGAAGGTCACCGTCAACAACGACGACCCGTCCCTGGTGGAGAACTGGTTCACCGCGGTGTGGAACTACAACCTCGGCTTCAACCCGCCGTCAGACGCGTCGCAGCACGACGGGCACTGGGGTCTGGGCTGGTACAACAACCCGGCCAACCCCGTCTACGCGAAGAGCTGGGGTCACCCCTTCATGGACACCAGCGTCGACGGGCCAGACGCGAACAAGGACGCCGCCCATCCGCAGGACTGGCCGTACGAGGAGAAGGTGATGGGCTGGGCCGCCTGGTCCATGGACACCGGCTACTCCTACAGCACCTCGGGTCGCCAGGATTGGCCCGGCGAGTCCGGCTTCGCCTCGGCCGGATTCCGGCCCGCTTGGTGGACCACTGACCAGCAACGGCAGTTGGTCTCACCACCGCTTGACGTCTTCTGCAACAGCGGAAACAACTGCGACTCAGCGAACCCGCCTAACTGCAAGGACGAAGCATGCTATGCGCCGTACTGGTGGAACAAGCCCAACGTCACATGGAAGCTTGACTGCGCCACTAACTGCGGCCACGAAAACATCAAATACCAGACACTCGTTCAGGAGCCAGGCGACGGGTACCGCCTCCAGAATGGTGAACCGGTCTGCTCTGGAGCTCCGGCTGGATCCCAGGTCGTCGCATCGGTCCCCAACGGCACGCAAACGTGGGGTAGTTGTGGGCTCGCTAAATCAGCGGGCAGTTTCCAGTTCGGGTTCAACCCAGGTACGGAGGGCCGCTATGAGGCGAAGGCAGACCTGCACCAGATCGGCGGCGGCTACGGTGGGCACTTCTGGTACGCACACACCCGCAATACGAGCCACCTTGGAGGCGTCGGCGGCTACATGACCGTCGACGGGACCTGGACACTCGGACAGAGCCTCGGCTGGGCGCGCGTCCTGGTCAGCTTGCCCGACACCGGCGCGCAGACCCGGCAGGCTGCCTACGTGGTAGGGGGCACGGACAGCAGGAACTCCAAGCGGTTCGTAGAGCAGCGCGCGAACCGATGGGTGAGCCTCGGCGCGTTCCACTTCACCGGAACACCCAAGGTGTCTTTGTCGAACGCCACGGATGACGGAACGGCAGACGAGGACATCGCCTGGGGCGCGGTAGCCTTCCAGCCTCTCCCCGGCAAGCCGAAGAACATCGTCACGGCTATGGGGGACTCATATTCATCCGGCGAAGGCGCCTCGGAAGGCAACCGGGATTACTATCCGGAAACCAACTACCGCGACAAGAACAACCCGGACACCCGTGACGCCTGCCACCGTTCCAGCTATGCGTGGTCGCGTCAGGCGACGTTGCCGGGCGCGTCGAAGTCCATAGGTGACCTTGCGGATTCGCTGGATTCCAGCATGGACTACCACCTCATCGCCTGTTCCGGGGCTCGTACCTACAATGTCCTTGACCCGAAAAAGGTGCAAGGGAACGGCGGTGAAGTAGCCCAGATCAAGCAGGGCTACCTGGATCAGTACACGAGTCTGGTCACGATCTCCATCGGCGGTAACGACTCCCGGTTCTCCGACATTGTCCAAAAGTGCCTGCTGTCCGTCGGTAGCGGAAACTGCAAGGACAAGACATTCGACAAGCCTGACGAGAACGTCGACGGACGGGACCAGAAGTTCGTCGGCCAGAAGCTGGAGACGGCAGTGCCGGGCATCATCAACGAGATCGTCCGCCCGGACATCGTGAAGACCATCATGGCGATCCATACCGAGGCACCGAACGCCAAGATCGCACTCATGGGATATCCGCCCCTGATCTCCAACAACGGATCGTGCTTGAAGTTCAGCGTCATCGGCCTGCCTGATATTGGGCTGTCCGAGTCGTCCACAGCGTGGCTCAACGACACCGCCGGCTTGTTGGCCTCGGTGATGCAGGGTGCGGCTGACGACGCGAACAAGCTGGGCACTCGCGTATGGTTCTCCGACCCATCGAGCGATTTCGCGGGCAAGGGCGTATGCGGTGATCCGGAGGACGTGCATGGCATCGTCAAGACGCTGACGGACTCCGACGATCCGAAGATTGACTGGCCGTTCCTCCGGAATTATGGGCTCTCGGCGCAGTCGTTCCACCCGAAGATCGCAGGTGCGCGTCTGTATGCGAATTCTCTTGAACGGACCATGGCGGGCATGAGTCTGTAGCGCATCAGTTCCGGGGCAGCTCTTCTTGGCTGCCCCGGAACTGAGTACGTGTACTCATACGTGAGCCAGTGGTCTGCTGGACACTGGACCGGAAGTGGGCCTTGATGGAGACCCGCAGCGGAAGGAATCAGGTATGACGGTGCACTGGACGCCTGCGGTCGTTGTGTTGACGGTCCTCTTGCTGATCGTGGCAACTGCCGTTGTGATGTCACGTCCCGCACGCCGCCGTCTGCTGTCTTCTGATACCAAGAGCAAGTTCGGTCTCCTCTTGTTCGTCGTACTGTTCGCCGTTTCGGCCTGCTCGTCCGAAGACCGCGCGACCAGTCCGGAAGAGGTCCACAAACTTGCTGGCAGCAGCGATGCAGTACAGGCACGCCAGCAGACGGAGGGCAACCTTCTGAGCGTGGTGCGGGCATACGCTGATCACACCCCGCTCACACTCGCTTTGGTCACGGTGCGAGATACATGCCACGGAGGATCGGCGAAGGAATGGTTTTTCCAGACGGGTGACGACACGTACAAGATCGCCTGCTCCCTGGGGGTCACCGCATACTACGGAGCCGACCCCAAGCGTATGGGGGACGTCATCGACGGCATCCTGACCGCAGGCGACCACCATGGCTCTCTCATCTCGTTCGGCCACGACCAGTACCGCAGAAACCTTGTGGACTACTACCGAGGACATGGGCCCAACCCCGCTGGGCCCCAGGCGCCGGAGCCCAGCACTCTGTCAGACACCTCACAGTCGTTGACCTGGGATCCGGTCCATGACCGCAACCCGCCCACTCGAATCCAGGAGCCGGACCAGTGCCTGCAGAACGATCCGCCCGTGACACGGTGCCTGCATGAGCCGGAGTCCGCAACGGTCGCAGCCATCCGCAAGAAGCACGGCATGGTGTTCAAACTCGAGCTAGGCTCCGCCAACTACTACAAGGTATACAAAAACGGTAGGACGACGGGGTGATACCGCATCACCGACACCCGCAGCGCGGGCCCGACGGCCCCGGGCAAGCCGTCCTGGCTGGTGCGCCGGCCGGTGCCGTTCACTGTTGACCTGCCCCTCGGCCGCAGAGCCCAGCGGGGCGGAGGCTCCTCACGCCAGGGAGCGTTCAGATTTCGGTGTGCGGGACATCAGCTGAGTTGCGGCCTCAGCGACACTGATCCGCCCTCGGACAACCTCGACCACGACCTCGGTAATGGGCATGTCCACTCCGTGCCGGCGGGCAAGCTCCAGGATGGATTCGGACGATTTGACGCCTTCGGCGGTCTGCCGCGTTGCTGCGGTGGCCTGTTCGAGGCTCAGGCCCCGGCCGAGGTGTTCGCCGAAGGTGCGGTTACGGGACTGCGGTGAGGAGCAGGTGGCCGCGAGGTCGCCTAGACCGGCGAGGCCGGCCAGGGTCTGTGGATCGGCGCCCAGCGCCTGACCGAGGCGGATTGTCTCGGCGAGACCCCGGGTCATCAGCAGCGCGCTGGCGTTGTCGCCCAGTTCCATGCCGGAGGCGAGACCGATGGACAGGGCGATGACGTTCTTGACCGCGCCGCCGAGTTCGCACCCCACGATGTCGGTGTTGGTGTAGGGGCGGAAGGACGGCGTCATGCACGTGGCCTGGAAGGCAGCCGCGGTGTCCTCATCGCGGCTGGCGATGACGGAGGCAGCGGGCTGGCGGGCCGCTACTTCCTTGGCCAGGTTCGGGCCGGACACCACCACGATCCTCTCGGAGGGGACGCCGGTGACTTCGGTCATCACCTCGCTCATGCGCAGGCCGCTGCCGACTTCGATTCCCTTCATCAGGCTGACGACCACAGTCTGGGGTCCGATCAGCGGGGCCCACTGGGTGAGATTGGCGCGGAGCGACTGCGCGGGAATCGAGATGACCGCGTAGTCGGCACCCTCCAGAGCGGCTTCCGCCTCGGTGGTCGCCGTCACCGAATCGGCCAGCCAGACGCCGGGCAAGTAGTCCGGATTCTCGTGGCGCACGTTGATCGCGTCGGCGACTTCAGCCCTGCGAGCATGCAGAACGATCTCGTTGCCTGCATCGGCAAGGACCGTGGCGAAGGCCGTGCCCCACGAGCCAGCGGAGAGCACGGCCACCCGGTGCACAGGCTCAGACCCACGGTGGTGGTTCGTGGGGTGGTGGTGTTCGGCCATCATCGTCCCGCATCTCCCAAGACCCCGTCCGGAGCGACGAAGCGCCCCGGCAGCCTACCGAGCATCCAGACACCGCCCGGGACGGTCCGTTGGGCGTCTCAGGGTGAGGGCGACGGCCCGGCGGCCGGCCAGTGTGGGGAGCTTCCTGCGGGCCTCGGCCAGCATCCGGTCAGCAGCCTGATCGCCCAGCTCGCGCCGCAGGTCGGTTTCACGGGTGATCCAAAGACGGTAGAGGCGGCCCCACATGACGGGCTCGGTAGGGCCTTCATCGACGGCCTCTACTAGGGCCTGTGTGGAGTTGTGATCTCGTGGGGTCCCGGCCTGGTGGGCGGAGTCCTTGAGGTAGAACGGTGGGGTGTCTCGACCTCAACTTTCTGATGCTG
The DNA here is from genome assembly GCF_041438865.1 of Streptomyces sp. NBC_01471. NCBI lineage: Bacteria > Bacillati > Actinomycetota > Actinomycetes > Kitasatosporales > Streptomycetaceae > Streptomyces > Streptomyces sp. NBC_01471. Next base: position 5,636,652 of record NZ_CP109450.1, on the reverse strand, counting down.
AGTGGGAGTTCATCTCTCCGTTCCTGCCGGTCGGTGAGTACGGGCCGTATCCGGAGAATCTGCGGTCGCACTTCGAGGGCGTCGTGTGGCGGTTCAGGAACGGGGCGAAATGGCGGGAGCTGCCCGAGCGATTCGGGCACTGGTCCACCGTTTACGGCCGGTTTCGGCAGTGGCGGGATGCCGGGGTGTTCGCCGCGGTGTTCCAGGGTGCGATCGCCGAGGCGGCGAAGCGGGGCCTGGTGGACTTGTCGCTGGTCAGTGTGGACTCGACCACAGCCCGGGCCCATCATGATGCCGCAGGGATGGTCATGGAGCCCGAGACCCTGGACGCGGTGGTGAAGGCCACGGCGGAAAAGGGGGCACCAGCGGGGAACAAGACGGGCAAATCGACCCGGAGCGAGCAGAACGACGGCGCGTGAGGCGTCGCCGCAGGGCCCGGCTCGCCGCCGCTGAACTGGGGCGTTCCCGCGGCGGACTGACCACCAAGACGCATCTGTCCTGCGTACCGCAATGCCTACCCCTCTCGCTCAAGATCACCGCGGGGCAGGCCGGAGACAGTCCGCAGTTCATCCCCGTCCTGGACAAGATCCGCGTCCCCGGCCCGGTCGGCCGGCCCCGCACCCGGCCCGGCGCGGTCGCCGGCGACAAGGCGTACTCGTCCCGCCAGAACCGTTCCCACCTGCGCAGAGGTGGGATCAAAGCAGTCATCCCCGAGAAGAGGGACCAGGCCGCCCACCGCAAGAACCACGGCTCACGCGGCGGACGGCCCGTCACCTTCGACAAGCAGCTCTACAAGCTCCGCAACAGCGTCGAACGCACCATCAACAAGATCAAGGACTGGCGCGGCCTCGCCGTCCGCTACGACAAAAAGCCTGAAAGCTACCAGGCCGGACTGGAATTATGCGCCGGCCTCCTCTGGATCCGACACCTCGGATCACAGCTTTGATCACAACTCCACACGGACCCTAGGAGGCCCGCCTGCTCGGCCCCTCATCGCCGGAACCGCGCGGAGCCCTGGACCTTCTCGACGTCGCACTGGCTCAGCGAGCCGAGATTCCCTCTCCACGTGTGCTGACCATGCTGTACATCAGAACAGCCCGTGCCCACTCCATCGCTGGAGAACCAGCTGCGGCCTACCGAGCGATCGACACCGCGCTCGACGCTTACGGCAGCGGCGTCCCGGCGGGCGAGGACCTGCCGCAGATGTACTGGATCAACACGGGTGAAATCCTCCAGGCCGCAGGATCATCTGCACTCAGCCTCGGCGACCCAGCCCGGGCCTTGCGGTATTTCACCGAGGCCGCCACGCACAACGACCCGTACGACTCGACAAAGGAACCGCGGGGAACGGCAATCTACCTTGCACGGAAGGCGGCAGCCTACCGGGAGTTGGGCGACCTCGACGGTGCCGTGCACACGGCCGAGGAGGCAGTGGCCCTGATGGGCGGTGTCAGTTCAGCGAGGGGCAGCCGCACCCTGTGCGACCTCCGAGACGGTCTCGACCGGCACCGCACCGTCCCCGCAGTGGTGGCCTTCCTGGAAGCCACGGGCTGACCGCAACTGCGATAGAGGCCAAAGTCGGAACCTAATTCCAGGAATTAGGTTCCGATTTCTCAGTTGATTCGAGTTGTCCGTGAACCCCTGCGAAGGTTTAGGCACGGCCAACGCCACAAGGCATCTATTGGCCGCGCGGATTCCGTTGGCTTGGATTCCGCCCTGTCCTGGAGGGGGTTGATCGACCTTGATATGAAGCAACGCATCCGTCGCGAGCATCCAGTTCAAGCGCGCAGTGCCATGAACTGGAGAAGCGTACGGAAAGACAACCGCCATACGTCGCTGTCGAAGTTCGCCGAGTGACTCCCACTCAAGCATTAATCCGGCGAACGGGCCAAGCGGCCAGATTCCCTTCCTCAGATTATCCGGTAGTCGCCGGAGCCCGCAGGAGAATCCCCCACTCCTGCGAAGGGGTGTTGCGGTCCCCCGCCCCGCGGGACCGCAACACCCGCTCTCTCACAAGCTCTCCTGTGCCAAGGTTGTGGTTCCTGCATGCCTCGCTCCAGCCGCTTTCCACCCATATCTTCAGCAATATGCATTGCTGGCTCGCTTGCAGCGCTGACGGCCGGTTGTTCAAGCTCCACCAGCAGTCCGTCAGACGCGGCGTCCACACGGCGGCCCCACTCTGTCTCAGCCGGTATCACCGAGACGGCCGTGCCGAGCGCCGACGCTTCTTCCGCTGCGCCAAACACCCTGCCCCCAAAGAACGTCGACCGTATTGCGCGCCGCTTCACGACCGCATACGCACAACACGATGCCCGCGACGGCGCAGACAGGTCGTACGCGGATGCCGACGCCCGAGCGGCCAAGCTGGCGTCGGGTGAGCTGGTGGGCATCCTCGCCCAGAAGCGGCCGAGCCAGGATGCGCCGTGGGCGACCCTTCGCGCCGAAGGGGCCCGGCAGACGGCGAAGATCACCTCTGCCGTAGTCCCCGACGGCGCTCCACCCGTAGGCAGGTCTTCCGCGCTGGTCCGGGTCGGCTACGTCCTCACGACAACACCGACGTCCGGTCAGCCTCGCCACAGCGACGAGCAGCTTGTCCTGCGTATGGAGCACACCGCCCAGGGCTGGCGTGTCACTGCCCTCCCCTGGGCGTGAGGCCGACGTGAACAGAGGTACACAGCTCGGCTTGGGATTGTTCGCGGCCGTGGTCATTGCGGGTGCCTGCCTGCTGGTGACGTTCGGCGGTGCTGACAGCGCCTCTGCCCAAGAGGCCGGCCCTGGCGGCGGCATCACCACAGATGCACCTGTCCCCGGGTGGGTCCGCGGGCTCATCAACAAGCACGCAGGGGAGTGCCCGCAGGTCACGGCTTCGCTTCTCGCCGCACAGCTCTACACGGAGTCGAACTTCAACCCCAAGGCGAAGTCCCCTGCTGGTGCTATCGGCATCGCGCAGTTCATGCCGGCCACCTGGGCGGAACGCGGTGTGGACGGCGACGGTGACGGGATCAAGGACATTCGCAACCCGGCGGATGCCATCGCCGCTCAGGCCACATACGACTGCGCATTGGCCGAGGAGGTTAAGGGCGTCCCCGGGGATTCCACGGACAACATGCTCGCGGCGTACAACGCGGGTGGCGGTGTCGTGATCAAATTCGGCGGCGTTCCGCCCTACCCCGAGACGCGGAACTACGTACGGAACATCCGCCAGCTGGCGGCGACGTGGGCCGATGCAGTCAAGCCCGACGCCCCCGCCGGCAAGGGCCCCGCGCGCGCGATCTCCGCCGCGAAGACGGCTCTGGGCACCTGGTACCGGTGGGGCGGCGACTGTGTCTCGCCCTACAAAGGTCAGGGCGGATGCGATTGCTCGTCTCTCACCAAGATGGCCTGGGCCGCCGCAGGCGTGAATTTGCCCCGGGTCACCTACGACCAGGTCCATGCGGGAACGGCGGTCAAAAGCGTCTCCCAACTGAGGCCGGGGGATCTCCTGTTCGCCATTCCCGGTAGCGCCGGCCCTGAACACGTCGGGATGTACATCGGTGACGACCAAGTCATCGAGGCCCCGCACACAGGCGCCCAAGTGCGGATCAAGCCACTCAGCTACTGGACACCGCAGATCATCGCGATGCGGCATGTCGGCTAATCCAGCAAACCCATTCAACGTATTCAGCACTAAAAGGACCCTTAATGTACGACCTCCTCTCTGCCGCGGCCGATCCATCCCTCCACATCACTCTCGCCTCAGGGGCTGACGTCGTGACCGGCGTCAAGCCGGACTGGGGCCCCTTCGGGAAGCTGGGAGGGACGGCGAAGGTGCTCCTCGGCGTTCTGGCAGCCGTCGTGCTCACCATCGGACTCGGCGCCTTCATCGCGGGGATCGGCAAATCCAAAGGGTGGTTCGGGGAAGGGCGTTCCACGATGGACGCCTCACACGGCAAGGGCCTGATGGTCGGCGGACTGGTGGTCCTCTTCCTCGTGGCGTCCCTCGGGACGATCACCACCATCACCTACGGCATGGGTGTGTGACCTGTGCGTACTGGAAAAGGTTCCTCTCCAAAGGACGCCAGGTCGAGCAGAGCGTCGGCGAGGCTCTGGGGCGTCGCGGTCGGCGCGGTGGCTGTCGTCACCGCTGCCGGGGTGATCGTCAGTCTCTCCACCGGTAGTACGTCCGTTCCCTCCCCCACCGTCGCTTCGCCCTCGCACGCGGCACCGAACCCGAGCAAGCAGCGCGTACGCGTCCTGCACGGCGTACCAGTGGGCTACCCGCACACGCAGGCTGGCGCGAAGGCGGCAGCGTCGAACTACACCATCGTCAGCGGCAGTACCAAGTTCCTCACGAACAAGGGGGCGCGCCACCGCGCCGTGTCGGTAATGGCTGCCGACGACGCCACGTCCACGAACGTCGAAAGGGCCGACCACGCTGCTGGCCAGGCAGCCGGCGCGCTGCGCGGCGACAACACCAAAGTCCAGCCGAAGGAGGCCATCGCGCGTACCGGTGTGCTCTCTGCCCACGTCCTGGACTTCGACGCGCACGGCGCCATGGTCCGGCTGTGGACGACGACAGTCCGGGGCAGCGCGGCCGGGCACGAGACGCCGAAGGACGCCTTCCAGTCGGTAACAGTCACGCTTACTTGGCAGTCCGATGACTGGAAACTGAAGGACAGTTCGATCACGAGTGGACTGGTCGCGCCGATCGATGAGCGGCAGGCTTCCAACGTCACCGGCGACTTCTCCGACTACATACCTGCGGCTGCCGCAGATCCGGTCCTCAGTGGCACAGCAGGGAAGGACGGGTTCCCAGCCGACTACGCACGGAGCGAGCGCGGCGCCTTCGCCGCCGCGACCAGCGCCACGATGCTTTTCGGTGACCCACGGTTCTTCACGGATGGCAGCTGGCGCCACCGGATGCTGGCGGCAACCGCCGCCCCGGGTGTTCTGGACACGATCGCGTCCGATGCGGATTCGACGGCACGTCTGGTCACGGAGAACCGTGGGGTCGGAGCCAATGGCATGACGGCAGATGGCGGCGAGCTGATCACGCGGACGGCAGCACTCGGGGTTCGGTCTGTGTCCTACTCGGACCAAGCGGCCAGCGTCGAGCTGTGGACCGCGTCCGTGGGTGGGATCGCCGGTAAGGACGAGACGCAGCGCCCACAGATCGCCTTCCTCCGTATGACTGTCGACCTCACCTGGGTCGACGGCACCTGGAAGACCACTGCAGTAACGCCTTCCGAACCGCTCGTGCCCTCGCCGCCGACCGCGGAGGAGGCGGCCTCGGCTGACAGCTTCGCGGAAGTGGGAGGTGTCAGCAATGCGCCTTCGTTTGCGTGACGATGCCCCCGGGCTCCTGGCTATCGAGTGGGGTACGCCGGGCCGCTGGGGGCGGCGCATCCGGGCCGTGGCGTGGGTCAATTTGGTCATCGGCTTCCTGCTCGTGCCGTCCGCGGTGGCCAATCCGTTCTGCTACATCCCGATGGTCTGCAAGGCGAAAGCGGCCATCGACTTCGTCAACGACCCCTTGGGCTTCCTGCTCCAGAAGCTCACCGAGGCCAACATCTGGTTTCTCCGCAAGATGCTGGACCTCATCCAGAACACGAGCAAGATCGACCTAACGAGCACTGGCTTCCTCAAGCAGTACGCGATCATCTTCGCGGCCTCCAGCTTGCTCACGGTGGCCTTGTGGCTCATCGCTGTGGCTAAGCGCGCGGTCCGCGGCGTGGCGCTGACGACTGCCGTCTCCGAGGCTGTCGGGTTCCTGGTCCTCCAGTTCGTGGTCAACGCCATGACCCCCGGTGCAATTGCTCTTCTCATGAAGGCGATTGACGAAGTCACGGCCGTTTTCGAACCGTATGCGATCCGGAACTTCAAGCCCTTCCTGGAGAACCTCCTCAGAATCATGGCGGGGGACCCCACGCAGGGCGTGGGCCAGTTGCTGGTCGTCAACCTGATCATGCTGTTCGGCGCTCTGCTGATGTGGATCGAGCTTCTGATCCGCAGTGCCGCGATCTACGTGGCCGTTGCGCTCGGCCCCCTCGTGAACGGGGGCCTCGTGGACAAGGACCTGTGGGGCAAGAGCAAGAAGTGGGCCGGGGCGATCTTCGCGATCGGTTTGAGTAAACCAGTGCTCTTCGCACTGCTCGGCCTGGGTGGGGCGGTTCTCAGCGACTCGTCGGGGAGGATGTGCGACGCGGTCTCCAAGACGCTGGTGGGCGCGCTGATCCTGCTCCTGGCGGTGTTCGCGTCCGGCACCCTCTACCGGTGGGTGCCCGCCTTCGGCGACGAGATGGCGCAGCTCCACCACGACCGAAAGAACGCCCAGTCCTCGGGCCCGGCCTCGGTCATTGACGGCCCCGGCCAGCACGCGAACCGGGCGATCAACTCCCGTGTACAGGACTCGTTGGTCGGCGGCACCTCGAAGACGACTGCGTCGAAGATGGCCGGCGGCACAGCCGCGGCCGGGCCGATCGGTGTGGCAGCGGCTGTGACGAAGGCCGGCATCGACATGGCGAAGAGCAAGGCCACGAACTCCCCCGGCATGCAGGGCTCGCCCTCCGCCCAGGGCGGCTCCGGGCAGAGCCAGGACCAGCAGGGCGGCGACGATGCCGGGGCCTCCGGTGCACCGGCCGCTGCCCGTCCAGAGGGGGCGACCTCCGACCCGGTCGTCAGCTCACCTCCGGACTGGTCCTCGGCGGGCAGCCACGCGGCTTCCGGACGTTCCCCAGGCACCAGCGGGACACCGAGTACGGCACAACCGCTCTCGCCGCAGGCTCCGACCTCGGCGGCGCCGTCTCCGGCACCGGCGCAATCCCCTCCGTCCTCCACATCAGGAACCACCTCGGGCTCCGGGCCCTCGATCACGCCCACGCCGCCGTCGCGGCCGTCGGGCGGCCAGGCTCCCGGCAGGCAGACCCCCAGCAAGGATCAGTGACGCATGTCGACTCGTACGTATCAGTTCGGAAAGCACCGCCCGACGGGGCTGGTGGGACGTCGCGACCTCGGCGAGCAGGTGGTACTGGGCGGCGGTGCGGCCGCCGGCATCCTGCTCGGCTACCTCTTCAGCGGCGTTACGGCGGTTGCCGCGATCGGCCTGGTGCTGCCCATCCTGATTGCACTGGTCATCGTTTACGCTCCGTACCGCCCGAAGGGCACCTCTCAGCGGCGCACGCTCTACCGCTGGTGGAGGATCAACCGCTATCACCGCAAGGCGATCCGCCGAACAGGCGGTGTGTGGACGTCGCCGGCCTTCGAGGCCGGTGTGGGCCGCGACGGCACTCCGCCGGATGCCGCTCTGGCCGAGCCGGAGGGCATTGCGGGCATGACGTGGGTTCCGGTCACGGTCCGCGGCCAGAAGGCAGTCGTTGTTCTCCAACCGGAGGCCGGCTGCGTGACGGCCACGCTGGAGGTTGCCTCCCCTGGCCTGGGTGGCAAGGAGGTCGCGGAACAGGTCGTCGCCTTGGAGCGCTGGGGTGAACTCCTCGACGCCTTCGGCAACGTGGAGGAGCACCCGGTCAAGAGGATTCAGGTCCTCGCCCGGCAGATGAAGTCGGACCCGTACGCCCACCAGCGGTTCATCGCACAGCGCGACGAGTCGGCGGCGACGGCCGACGCTCCGCAGTGGCTGAAGGACTCGTACAACGTGCTGGCCAATGCCGTGTCCACCTCGGCGGAGGAGCACCGGTACTACATCACCATCCACGCGAGGTTCACCCGCGATCTGGCAGCCGAAGGAGCCGCCCGCGGATCCGGTGACGAAGGAGTAGCTGGAGCGCTGGCCGCGTACTTGGAAGAACTGTGGTCTCGCGCGGAGGACGCCGACCTCTCGGTGATCGCGCCTCTGGACGAAGGCCGGATGACCGCATTCATCCGCAATTCCTACGACCCGGACCACGCCATCTGGGACACGGACCTCCCGCAGGCACACGCCTTCCCCTGCAACGTCGATGTCCGTAACGGCGCGCACGTCGCCACGCGCGCCGCAGGGTCCACCGACACCTGGGTCCACGCCACAGCGGCTGTCGTCGGATGGCCCACTACCCCAGTCGGCCCGGACTTCCTGTCGCCCCTGCTGATTGGGATGCCCGACGTGATCCGCACCATCTCGATCACTCAGCAGCTGGAGCCGAACGACAAGGCCGTGGAACGCATGCTCGCGGAAGACACGAACAACCAGGCCGAGATACACCGCGACCGCCAGCGCGGCAAGAACATCGACCCCCGCGACCAGATCGCAGCAGACGCCACAGGTTCGCGGGGCATGTCCCTGGCCTCGTCGGGCGCAGCCGGGTCCGCCACCGTCGGGTACATCACCATCTCCGCGCGCAGCGCCGAAGAGCTGGAGCGCACGAAGCGTACGACTCGCTCCCGTGCCCGCAACGCCCACCTGCGGATCGAATGGCTCGACCTCGAACACGCTCGCGCCTTCGCGACCACTCTCCCACTCGCGGGAGGCATCAAGTGACTGACCTCCTCGACCTCGCCCCGCTGTCCCCGATGCACGAGACGGTGCGCCGTCCGCTCTACACGGAGACGACCACCAGCCAAGCCCTGTACCTTCCGATCACCCCGCCGACCCTCGGGACCTCGGGAGCGATCATCGGCCGGGAGCTGTACTCGGGCAAGGCATTCATCTACTGCCCCTTCTCGGCGTACGGTGACGGCCTGCCCGGCGGGAACATGATCGTGATGGGCGACACCGGCCGGGGGAAATCGGCGCTCACCAAGACCTACACCGCCCGGCAGATTCGCCTCGGCCGCCAGGTGGTCGTGCTCGACACCAAGGAACAGAAGGAGCGTGAGGAAGGCGAGTGGGCGGCGCTCGGCCGCTCGCTGACCGGCAAGGCACCGGTGAAGTTCGCTCCGGGCGGCGGCTCCGGCGCCTCCTGCATCAACCCGATGGACCCCGCCATCGCGGGCAAACGGCAGATCGAGCTGGTCCGGACGATAGTCGAACTCGGCCTCGGGAAGGCCTTGGACGAGTTCGCCGGCTCCGCACTGCGTATCGCGATCCGCCGGGCCCACCATCGGGCAGGCAGCCTCGGCCGCACGCCGGTCCTGACGGACGTCGCTGCCGCGCTCCGGTCCCCGGAAGAGGCCGACGCCGCAGCCAAGCAACGGAGCTGGGACCAACTCCTGGGTGACGGCCTGGAAGCGTCCTATGTACTGGACCGGCTCTGCGGGAGCGAACAGGACGCGACCGGCGACCTCACCGGCATGCTCGACGGCCCGACCAGCCTCGGCGTGGACCTCGACGCCGACATGATCGTCTTCGACCTGACGAAGGTACCCAGCGGCGGCGTCGCCATGACGATCCTCGTCGCCGTGATCTCGGTCTTCCTCGAAGAGGTCTGGCTGCGTCCGCGGTGCGAGTGCGGAACAGAGCCGAGTCAGCACGAGCGCGTCGTGGTCGACGCTAACTCGGGTGCCTGGGAACTCGGGTCGAACGCGGAATCAGGCTGCCGCCGCTACACCCAGCGCAAGCGCATCCTTGTCTGCGAAGAAGCGTGGCACATTCTCGGGACGCCTCAACTGGCCTCGCTCTTGGAGAAGTTCCTCAAATTCGCGAGGGGCTACGGACTTTCCTGCATCTTCATCGTCCACCACCTCTCTGACATTGACGACAGCCCGGAGACCCAAGCCGCTCTGAAAATGGCGGACACCGTCGTCATCTACTCGCAGAAGAAATCCGAGGCCGAGGCGACGGTGTCCCGGCTGGGCCTGCCGTTCTGGACGGCGGAGCACATCATGCGCCTGCGCCGCGGTATCGCGCTGTGGAAGGTCGGAGAGGTCATCTACCCCGGCGTCCAACACCTCTTGGTCGAAGCTGAGCAGCATCTCTGTTTCTCATCCGGCTCGATGACCGACCTCACCAGCACCTCCCCGGACGCCGAATGACTAGGTACCGCCACCTCGCCGCCGCCCCCTCTCACGCAGATTCGGAGCGCACCTCCTACATGACCACCAGCAAGACCATGCTCCCGGCCGCCGATCACGCAGTACGACAGGACATCGACCAGCTACACGCCGATGCGATCGAACTCGCCTGCCGTACGAAGGCGCTGGCCAGCGCGCTCGACCACGGCGACTACTCCGCCGCGGGTGGCCGCGTCCGTGCAGCCGTCACCCACATCTGGCGAGCGACGGAAGACCTCCACAGCGCCTTTCACACAGCTCCGCCGCGCTGTGCCGGGCCCGACGCCTCCTTGTCCCGGCTCTGCGGCCGGCGCATGCGCTACCTTGCGGCCCGGGTCGCTCGGAAGGTCGAGTAGTGAGCTTCATACCGAACGAGGTTTCCCTGGCCCTCTACGCCCTGACCGCCGTATGCGCGGTGGCTCTGGCCATGCTCTGGATCCTGACGAGCCGGGGACGACGCAACGCCGGGTTCGCGGACAAGGGCCAGCTCAAACGCCAGATGTCGGCCAAGGCAGTCCTGAAAGCCACGGAAGTCCGCCCCTCCCTCACACACGGTGAAGGCAGCCCCGCCCCGACATCAACGGCCAGCCTCGCCAAGGACCCATCGGCCGGTTTCTGACTCGCCCCCTCCACCACGCCTCGTTCCGGAGCACGTCATGCGCCAAAGCCTCGATCCTCACGACTTCGGATACTCGCTGGGGACCTCCCAACGCCCCAAGGGCGTCGAACTGTGGTCTCGCGCCGACAAAGCAGCCCGGGTCATCGGCCCCATGGGCAGCGGAAAGACCATGCGATTCTTCGCGCCCACCATCCGTAACTGGGCCGGTCCGGTCCTCGCCACCTCGACCAAACCGGACCTGGTGGAACTGACTCTCGATGCACGAAGTCGTAATGGACGACCAGTCATGGTCTTCGACCCGCAGAACATCGCTCCCTCTCTCCCCAGGTTCCGCTGGACGCCGATCGCAGGCGCGCACGAAACCGAAATCGCGATGATGAGGGCCAAAGCGTTCATCGCCGGGTCTCGAACGTCCGGATCCGCAGCGCAGTCCAGCGAGGGAAGCACCTTCTACAAAGGACAGGCGACCAAGATCCTTGCCGCCTTCTTCCATGCCGCCGCTCTCGACGGTGCCAACCTGGACTGGGTACTCAGGTGGGCCCGCAAACTGACCGACCCTGCACCCCTGGGGATCCTCAATGCCCACCCCGGTGCCGGCCCCGGGTGGGCTGACATGCTCAGGACCGCCACCTCCGGCGACAGCCGTACCGTCGGCAACACGGCTTCGACCCTCGACGCGGCCCTTGAACCCCTCATGCACCAATCGGTGATCCAAGCTCTACAAGCAGACGGAGAGGGCCCTACGGAATTCAACAAGTTCCTTGCCGCCGAAGGCACTGTCTACCTGCTCGGCAAAGACTCGGAAGTGACCTCCGTATCCCCGCTGACAACAGCGATAGCCGAAGACCTGTTGGACCTCGCCGAGGCGCACGCCATCGCGTCTCCGGCGGGGCGCCTTGATCCGCCCCTCCTGGCCGCGCTGGACGAGGCTCCGAACATCGCGCCCATCCCCAGCCTCCGCCAGCGGGTCGCCGACGGCCGAGGCCGGGGCATCACGGTCATCTACGGCCTCCAAGGATGGGCCTCCGCCCGAGCCCGCTTCGGGGAAGACACCGCGAACGAGCTGGCGGCTTTCACCAACAACGTCATCGTCTTCGGCGGAGCAAAGGACCCGGCCTTCCTGAAAGACATGTCTGACCTGTGCGGTCAGGTCGAGCGGGAACGCACCACGAAAACCACAACTGGAGGAGACCGCGGCGGCCACTCAACCGCCACTCACATGGCGCTGGAACCAGTCCTGCGCAGCGACGAGATCAGAGCTCTGCCCGAGGGCCACGCCCTCGTGCTCGCGGACAATCTCCCGCCCATCGTGACCCGGCTCGCCGGCATGTGGACCTGGGAGTCCTGGGCTGAGATCCAAGATCGAGTCCGCGACTTGCGAGCGGCCAACGAGGCGGAGCGCTCACGGCAGGAAACCGCGAAGGCGAACCGGGCGAAAGCTCACGCCGCAGCATGGGATAGGCGCGAAGAGGCAGCCGCAGCATGACGAATCCTCTTATGCACTTCGAGTCCTTCCCTGAACCCCCTGCGCTGATCTTGGACTACATCGCGAAACGGAGCGCAGAGGACTCCGTGGTCGGCGGCCCCGCTCCATGGGACATCGGAGCCCTGCCAAAAGAGTTGCTTGATCAGATGCCCGCCTGGCTCGACTCCGTGTGTCGCTGGCTGAACGGGCGGTACGCATGGCAGCCCCAGCACGTCATCCCCCCTTGCTGGACGAAGCACGAGGGCCTTGGGTACGAGATTGCAGCGCTGGCCTTCGCCAGAACCGACGCGTACGCGGCCGCGGGCTCGACCGTGGTCTGGCATGAGCAGTACGACCGCTTTCTCACCCGGATGAACAAGGCCCTCGGCAAGGCCGGCGACGAATGCAGAGTCGGACGGCACGAAGGCAGGCCAGCGCGCTTCCAGCTCGCAGCCTGGCCCCCAAGGGGAGTTGATGGTGCCGCGGAGCCCCAGCTCTCTGAGCGCAGCGGAGCGATGACGTGATGATGACGAACCCCGACGTGGTCTTCTCGACGGGCCCTCGTCACAGACTTGTGGCGCGAAGCAGTTGGGATCAGGCGGAGGCTCGAACCGTGCTCCGCGGCCTCGGCTGGGAGTGGGCGGAGGAACTGCATGCTCTCGTCCCGCGGGACGACGTGCCGGAGATCGAAGCGGGTGTTCAAGCGGTGGAGAGGCTGCACATGCATGGGCATCGCACCGGATACGCGGCTGGGCCGTACGGTGCGATGCGTCTGGATCTGGGATGTGCTGAGCAGGTCCTTACGAAATTGCTGACAGGGCCCGTACCTGTGCGAACGAAGGGCGAGGGCCACGACGGCGATCACGCAACGCCGATCCAACCCCGCGCGACATATGGTGACGTCATCACGTCAGAGGAACCCTTCTCCACAGAGCCCTTTGAAGGTCCTGCGCTTTAGCGATCAGCAGCGGGAAACCTTCCTTGATTCTTGGGCGACGACGGCCAGCCGCGTGGACGAATCCGCTGTCAGCTGCATCTAGGGCCTCTCGTTTGGATCAAGCTGTTGCAGCGGTCCTCCGCTACAGTGCGGGGATGACGATCCGTCGCATCATGCCCAACGTCATCACCCAGGACATCGAAGAGAGCCGAAGCTTCTACAGCGATTTCCTGGGCATGGACGTGCGCATGGACGAGCCCGGCTTCTTGATGTTGGCCTCGCCCGGTAACCCGACGGCACAGATGACCCTGGTCTCCCCTGCCGCAGACTCATGGGACCCACATACCGCCCATTCGACACTGGCGGTCGAAGTCGAGGACGTTGACGCCGCGTACGCCGCAGCCGAGCGCCAGGGGTACCAGGTGGTCTATCCCTTGACCACGGAACCATGGGGAATCCGACGCTTCTTTGTTCAGGCACCCGACGGAAGTGTCATCAACGTCCACAGTCACGTCTGAGGACGAAGGATCGGGCAGACCAGAGGAAAATACCGGCGATGTGGAGTCCGGCCAGATAGACGGTGGCGGTCTTCTCGTAGCGGGTGGCGATCCCGCGCCACTGACTTCAGGCGATTGATACACCGTTCGACAGCGTTGCGCCACTTGTAAGTCTCACGGTCGAAGGCCGGTGGTCTGCCGCCCCGGCTGCCCCGGCGTAGCCGGTGTCCGCGCTGGTCGGCGGGCACGGGGATCACTGCCCGGATGCCGCGCTTGCGCAGGTGCTCGCGGATCGCGCGGGAGGAGTACGCCTTGTCGGCCAGGACCAGGTCCGGCCTGGTGCGGGGCCGTCCTCGCCGACGAGGAACGCGCAGGCGGGCCATGACGTCGGTGAAGAAGGGCCGTCACCGGCCTGTCCGGCGGTGAGGTGGAAGGCCAGTGGGCGGCAGCAGTCGTCGGCGGCGAGGTGGATCTTCGTGCTCAGTCCGCCGCGGGACCGGCCGATGGCGTGGTCGACAGGTTCGCCCGCCGGGGCCCCTTTTCCCGGGCCCCGGCCGCGTGCTGGTGAGCCCGCACGATCGTGGAGTCCACCGACACGGCCCAGTTGAGGTCCCCGTCCGCGTCGGCCTGGGCCACCAGAGTGGTGAAGACCCGCTCCCACGTACCGTCGACAGCCCACATCCGCAGCCGGTTGTAGACACCTCGCCAGTTGCCGTACTTCTCCGGCAGGTGAACCCACTGCGTGCCGGTCTGGAAGTTGAAGGCAATCGCGTCGATCACCTCTCGATGGTCCCGCCAACGGCCACCCCGCTTCGGCGTCCGATCCGGGAGCAACGGCTCGATCCGCGCCCACTGCGCATCAGTCAACGACACACTCGGACCAACGACCAACTGATCCAAACGAAACTGCCTAGTGCTCATAGTGCGAAGAGATCCTCGTTGTTACCCCGGTAGACCTGGCCGCCGAGCACGAGGATCGACTTGACGACCGCGCCGGTCCCCTGACGGGCCGACAGGCCGATCAGCCGCCCCACTTCGATGGCCAGGATCTCCTGGTTGGTGGTCCGGGCCTGCCGGGCCGGTGGCGCGGTGCGCTGGCGCGGCTGACGGGCAGCGAGTTCGGCCGCCTCACGGTCCTGGATGGCGGCGGCCAGCTGGGCCTTCAGCGCCTCGAAACTGGCTTGGTCCTCCTTGCCGCCATCTCTGTTTAGCGCATCTTCTCCTGACCTGCGGCGCTGGTGAGCGGGGATTCACTCGATCGCGTGGAGAGTTCGACGTTCCGTCGGGATTCCCGAAGCTCTGCCGCTATCCATGACGCATGGTCGTTACCAGTGAGCTGAGGCGTCGATGACGCTCGCGGCGGCAGCACTGCGGGAGTTACGGGCGGAGCTGGCCGAGACGCCGCCGGTGCTGCTGATGCAGCCGACGACACTATGCAACCTCGACTGCTCCTACTGCTACCTCCCGGAGCGCAAGGTGTCCCGGCGTATGAGCCCGGAGGTCGTCCGGGCAGTCGCCGATGGCGTCCGGGGGTGGTCCCGGCGGCACCCGGTGACCGTGGTGTGGCACGGCGGTGAGCCGCTGGCCGTGGGCCCGGCGTATTTCCGCTCCTTGGTGGAACCGTTCAGTCCGGGCGAGGCGTACCCGGTGACGCACGCGGTGCAGACCAACGCCGCCCTCATCGACGAGGCGTGGTGCGAGCTGTTCGCGACCGTGCCGGTGCGGGTGGCGGTGAGCGTGGACGGCCCCGGGGATGCGAACGCCGCACGGGTGGACTGGGCGGGCCAGCCGACCCTGGACCGGGTGATCAGCGGCATCGAGACACTTCGCCGTGCCGGGATCCCCTTCAATGTCATCGCAGTGGTGGCCGACACGTCCCCGGGCGCGGCCACCGCTCTGTACCGCTTCGCCTGCGAGCTGGGCTGCGACGGCCTGGGCGTCAACCTCGCCGAGAAGAAGGGTATGTTCGAAGGCGTGCCCGAGTCGTACGGGGACGCAACCGCGTTCTGGCAGGAACTGTCGGCCTGCTGGCAGGCCGATCCCCGTATTCGGGTGCGGGAACTCGACCACGCCTACACCTACATCCGCGAGGAACTGGCCGGCGCCGGCACTCGGCGCGCCGACCGGCCGGTAGTCCCGCTGCCCATGGTGACCTGGGACGGCGACTACCTTCCCCTGGGCGCGGAGCTAGCCGGCTTCCGCTCGCCCCAGCACGGCTCGTTCACTGCAGGGAACGTCCTCCAGACCCCGCTGGCCACCCTGGCTGCCCACGCACATGAAGTGCCCTGGGTCGCCGAAGCCCTGGCTGGCGTCGCCAACTGCCGCCGAGCCTGCTCCTACTTCACCTACTGCCGCGGAGGTCAGCCCGCGAACAAGTACTTCGAGACGGGCCGCCTGGACGCCACTGAGACCACCTTCTGCCACACCAGCAAAATCAACCTATTGGAAGGAATCCTGCGCCATGCCGAGCACCAACACCCCTGACAACACTCCGCAGACCCCCCTCCCGCTCACCGAGCGTATCCAGGCCAGCCGGGACGCCCTCGCCACCTCCGCATCGCAGGCTGGCGAGTGCCACGAGACCGCTGGCATCTTCGGCTGGGCCTACACCCTCTGAACCAGAGGCAACCCGCGGTGGTGAGCCGACCCCGGTCGGCTCACCACCGTCGTCTTCTCAAGTTCCTGCTCTGGCGCCGCCGGTTCCGAAGATACGGCTGGAACTGCCGCCCGAGCACGTCACCCGCTAGGTCGGCGTCGCCGCCGCCGGGTTGGCCGCCTACGACGTCCCCCTCCCGGACGGCCGAGCGGCAACGCACCGAGCTGCGGAGCGACCGGCTGGCACGAGTGCACCCGCACTGACCCCCCAGGATCCATGATCCCGCGTCTCAGCCATGACCCAAACTTACGGGCGACGAGCGGCCACGTCCTCCCGTTCCGGAAGTGAGCACGGGCAACAGATCACGTATCCCCACCGGCGTCCATTCTGGTCGAGTTTGACCTTCAGGCCAGCACTCTCCGCTCGCCGGAGAGCCGCCTCGACGTCCGGCTTCGGGTGCCGATCGCCCTTCATATGGTGATCACCACCATGTCTCTGCAATGAACGCACGCCCCTTCCGCGAGGGCCTCGCCTACGGACAGGTCGGCGAAGTTTGGCGCGCGGAGGAACTCACCGGGTACGGCGGATCATCACCGTCAGGCGAGGCGACGCAGGTGAAGGCTGGCTGTGCCCTACTCCCTCGTAGCCCCAAGACCGGTACAGCGCGTGGACCTTTCCGTCTCCGGCTGCCTCATTGACCATGAGAGTCACGTACTGCTCATCTCGGCTGGCGAGGAACGTGTCGTGAATCTGCCGTGCAGTTCCTGTCCCACGCCATACGGGACGAACGCCGATCTCCTTCAGAGCCACGGCAGGGTGCACCGTGTACTTCTCATCCAATGCCGGGTTGGTGCGCTGCCAGTACCTATCGCCGCTCTCGATCCTGTTGCCGTAGGAGTACCCCACCGGCTGGTCATCTGCGTAGGCCAGCACTGCGGCGAATCCCGGTTCGGTGCTATGCCTGTCCAGGCGCTCGCCGAACGCGGTGACTGCGTAGTTCGGCAGGTGCAGCAGCGGGGCTCGCACTTCGGCATACACATCGAGCAGATCCCCGCGGACAGCGTCTAGTTCGGTGAAAGTGCGCAGTTCGATGGCGGCTGCTGTGGTCATGCTGTGGCCCTCCAAGCGGCAGTGTGCTCGGTCCAGGTGCGTGTGCTGACGCTGCCCGGCGCGGTGGCGCGCAGGGCAGCACTGAACTCCTGAAGCATGCGCGAAACTCGTGCGTGCTGGGTAGCGGCCTCGACTGGCACGGACATAGCGGAATGCGTAGCGGTGTCAGCGTCTCCTTGTGCGAGCTGGGCGTGGGCGAGGCGACTGGTCGCGATGGCTCGGGATCGGCGCATGTGTGGCCTGAGCGCTGCCAGGCAGCGGTGCGCGTGATACTCCGCGGTAGGCCAGTCACCGACGGCGAGGTGGGCCGTGAGCGCGAGAGAGTGGAGCTCAGCCTCGTCATAGAAGGCCAGCAGCCACACAGGCCGATAGGTGTCCGGCTCGGCCCGGCTCATTGCGTCCTGCGCCTGATCGAAGGTTCGGCTCAGGCTGCGTCGCTCGTGCGCGGCCCCCTGGATAGCCATCTGGCGGGCCATGCCGAGTGAGGCGAACATGGGGTCGCGGCGGGTGATGTGAAGGTTCCGCGCGACATCGTTAGCGGCGAGCGCATCAGCCGGGCGCCCCATGTGCCGGTAGAGGCTGCCCGCATGAGACCAGATGCGGAACTTGATCGCTTGATCGCCGGAGAGTTCGGCGAGGGTCTGGGCCTCGCGCATGTGGCCGACTGCTTCGTGGTAGCGGCGGCCGTCGATAGCGGCCCACATCGCTGAGGAACGAAACGAAGCTGCGGTGGCGTAGAGGTTGCTACGTACGCGCTGGGTGGCATAGCCGGAGTTCTGAAGATTCAGGGCTTCGTCGGCGAGGGCTGTGGCCCGCTGCTCGATGCCGAGCTGACCGCCGTGGCGGTGGTCACTGGCAACAACAGAAGCGAACTTGCGCTGCAGGCGCTCGACGTCACTCATACCGATCGTGCGGGGGGAGGCAGCACCAGGGACGGCGGCGGCCACAGCTGCCGTGAGAGATCCGGTGACGAATGTACGGCGGTGCATGGGGTCCTCCTGCTGTGGGGCTGCCGTACGCGAGGGCCGCCCCCGTGGCACGAAGCCTAAAGCGACCGGGGACAACCCCGTGACGTCTTCAAGCGCCCGCCGAGTTACTTCGTTAGGCCAACGGACCCTTCCGGAACGCCAGTCCCGGACCATGCGTCCGTCATAGCGCCCAGGCCGACCGGTGAGGCGTTCCAAAGCCGTATTCGCTTCTCTGGCAAGGCTGTTAGAGCTGTGGCCATGCTCGTTCATCCACGCCTCAAGGGCCTCGTTGCGCGTGGCATCCATAACCGCAGAGTAGATCTTCGCGCACACACTGTCAGGTAAAGAGATAGGCAAAAGCCCCTATTGGTCACGCACGGCGAAACGCGTCGATCCCCTAACCCAGCTCGGCAGGGCGGGAGTTAGCTGCTGTGCACGGCGCCGGACACACTCGATTCCACCGGGTCGGCGTCAGCAGCCCTACTGCCCCACTAAGAGCCGAGGCCAGCAATGCGCCAGAGCACCGCCCGCACAACTCAGTCCTGGATGGACCAGGAGCACGCCTTCGATGTGTTCTTACGCCCCGAGAAGGTACGCATTGAGGTCGACCCGTACGCCCAGCTCGCGGCGGCCCGGCGCGATCACCTCGGGCGGATAGTCGCGCAGCTCCACGCCAGGGGTCGAGCGCCGCGGGTGTGCCTGTATTCGCTGTCCGTCGGAGGGCATGAACCGCGGCACTCCCTGGATGCCGCCGGGGCCTTCGCAGTGCGTCAGACCTGGCGGGTGGGACTGGGACAGTCCTACACCGACCACCACGGTGCGACGGATCCGGTAGCGCGCCCGGGGTGGTGCCGTGTGCGACAGCAGATTCGGGCCGGTTATGCGGACGGGGTCGTGGTGGTCACCCACTCCGTCATCAGCCCGCGCCGCGATGAGTACAAGCAGGAGCTGCGCTGGATCGAAGAGCACTCCGGCTTTGTCGCCGTGGTCGTTCCTGAGGTTCAGGAGGGGCTGAGGTGAGCCGCCCGACCGCTGCCGCCAGATGCGCCGGCGCCGCCTCAGGGCCGACTGACGCAGCGGAATCCGGTGTCATTGTCCTGCATCGAGCTGTTCGCCGCGTTCTGCAACGAGGGGGCCGCTCTCTCGAATGGGCTCGTGAAGGCCGACCCCTTCAGCTCATACCGGCCGCTACCGGGGGTCTCCTCGGTGGAGCACCACTCCCACGTGTTGCCGCACATGTCGAAAACGCCGTAGGGGCTGGCACCGGACTGGTACCGGGAGACAGGCGTCGTGTCGTCCATTCCAGTCTCGGAGATGTTCGCCTTGGCGGCCGTAGGCTCGTTGCCCCAAGGATAGATGCGGCCCTTCGTGCCGCGGGCGGCCTTCTCCCACTGTCGGGCTGTGGGCAGAGCCTTTCCGGACCAGCGGGCGTACGCGTTGACGTCGAGCCAGGTCACCCACACCACCGGATGGTGAGACAGATCGGTGGGACACCGGCCGCTGGGCCAGTGCTGCGGCGGCCGGTGCCTGGTGAGCCGCACGAACTTCTCGTAGTCCTCGTTCGTCGTCGGGTAGATGTCGATGAGGAAGCTGTCCAGCCAGACCGAGCGGTTGTCCGCACCGGACAGGTAGATGCCCTCCTCGACAAGCGTCATCAGCATCCCGTCGACGGGGCGCCGGCTCGTGCGGGAGTCGCGGCGCAGCAGTTCCTCTGCGCGCTCGTCGTTCTCGACGGCGGCCCGCTCGGTGATGAGCGCTGCGAACCGTTGTTGTATGTCGCGGGGGGCCTCGGAGAGGACGGTATCGAGGGCCGCTTGATTGGTGAGGCTGAGTTCCAGGGTCTCGCCACGGCCTTCCCACCTGGGAATCTGGCGCGGGTTCACCCCGACCAGCTCGGCGAACGCTTTGCCGGGCTTACGCATTGCCTTTCGCAGCAGACCAGCCTCTCGGCCGGTCCACCTGGTCACCCCCGTCATGCTCTCGTTCTACAGGGTCTCGCCGGGGATCGAGAGGTAAGTCTCTTGAAGTCGGCTCAAGAGCGGGTGTTCGGTGGGGAGTTCGGTCGCATCGATCGCGGACAGCGGCCGGACGCCGATACTCGTGTTCGTCGCGAACGCGGCTGCCACGGCCCTCGCCTGCTCCAGCGTGACAGTGGCCACCCTGTGCTCGGCGTGCTGCTGGAGCAGAGCCATGGTGACGCCGGGAAGCACGGGAGCCTGCGGCCACACGACCGTGCCGTCCTGGTCGATGAAGCCCGCGTTCCACGTGCCACCCTCCGACACGAACCCGTCATGGCCAACGAAGAGGGCGTCGCCGTATCCAGCGAGTTGGGCTGTGCGGCGGGCATGCAGAGCCCCGAAGAGACCGACATGCTTGACCTCGGGCAGGTCCCGCTCGAACGTCACGCTCATGGCACGCAGCGGTTCCGGGGGCATCGCGCCGGCATCGCGCACGGATACCAGGATCTCCGGCTGATCAGCGCGCGCAGGGTGCCCCATCTCGACCTTGGGGTCATAGATCGTGACGCGGACGGTACACGGGAAGTTCCGCTCTCCCAGGCTCTGCTGCACGTAGGTGCGCACGCGCCCGGTGTCCAGGTCGGCACCCCACACGGTCTTGCAGTCCCTCACGAGGCGTTCCATGTGCAGCGACAGCCCGCGGATCGTGCCGTCGTCGCCCACACGCATGGATGTGAAGTGGCCGAGGCCGGTCAAGGCCAGGGGGAGCAACTGGTCTGCGGATACAGGGTTTCCATCGAGTGTCACCATGCCAGGAGAGTCGATTCCAGCGGCACCCCACACAGTGTTACTGACGGGTCAACGTCATCTGAAAGTCATTCCCAAGCCTCTACCGCGCAGTGTTCTCTAGTCACCATCCGGACACGCTTGGTGATCACTGAGGCGAGGCGTGCCCTGCTGCACCACCACGCCGCACCCCACACGACCCCTCGCACCGCCCACCTGGGAGGCTTCCGATGACCCGCGGCACAGTCGTCTCATCGGTCACCGCACAGCCACTGACGCAGACCGCCCGCCCCGCCCGCCTTTTCTCGGTGGCCTTCTCCCCGGAGCAGACCCGCGTGGCGCGCATGCGCCGGGTAACCAGAGCTTTCATGCGCCACTGGGCAGTGCCCGAGGTCCTGGCGGAGAACGTCGTGTTGTGCGTTTCCGAGCTGGTCACCAACGCGATCCAGCACGGCCACGGTGACATCGGACTGCGGGTGCGGTACACCGCTGACGAACTGCGTGTCGACGTCACGGACGGGAATCACGCTCCAGCCTTACTGCGCGCGGCGGGCGACGACGACGTTTCGGGCCGTGGACTGCTCCTCGTTGCCATGCTCGCGATGGACTGGGGCGTCGACAACGACGGCACAACCACGTGGTGCGTCTTCCACGTCGCGGGGAGGCTCTGATGGCCGCCGTCGACCAGGCCACGGCCGCCGCGCTGCTGAGCCGGCCTTTCTCCGCCGACCACGAGGCGATGCGGATGCTCGCCGTATCCCTATCTCGCTCCCTGGCCGCCGACGGGATCCCCGGTGACCTGATCGACGCCTTGGAGGACGCTCTGCGTCCCGAGCCCGATCCCAGCCCCGCACCCGACCGCAAGCTCGACGGCCTGTTAATCCGCCTCGGCCTCCCGCTCCCGCCGCGGCACCACCCGCCGAAACCGGCCCCCGCATGGAGCGAAGAGGAGACGGCGCGGATCACCGCCGTCTTCCACAGGGCAACAGTCCTGCTCATCCGTGTAGTTCAGTGGCGGACCACGTGGTACCCGACCGAGGAACTGCGTCTCCTGCGTCTCCTGCGGGACGAGCATCCGACCCCCGAGGAGTCCCGCGCATACCTGCGCCGGTACGCCCTCGCCATCCTCGCCGTCATCGACTTGATGGGAAACGACGCGTGACGCGCACTCCCGCCCCGGGAGTCGGGCCTGCTCTGAGGAATGTCTCTCCACAACAGCCCCGGCCCACCCGGCGCCGAGAAAACGAGACCCCTCACGCCCTGGGAGGTCGCCGCGCCTCGGTGCCGGGCACCTACCTCTACTGGGTGCCCCCCGCACTTCTCACCGCACTCGCCCGCATACACAGGACGCGCCGCCGCAGGCCAACGCCCGTCATGCACCGCCTGGCGGATGAGGAGGCGCGACGGTTCGCCGATGTGTGCCGCCAGTTGATCAACACTTCGGCAAGGGGTTCTCCATGATCTGCCGGGCGCTCTTCGAGTACGGCGTCCTGCCAGCATTCCTATTCGCCCTCGGGCGGCACGTCCTCGCGAGGCACCGAGCTCTCAGCGGCGCCCCGCCGCCGAAGTCGCAACGCGAACCGAGCTTCACCCGGGCGTACTTGCTGGGGTGCGCTGCTTTCCCTCTGGCCTGCCTTGCACTGCTTTCTCTGGCCATACTGCCCGGCCGTATCCCCTAGGCCCCAATCGACCGGTTGCCTCTCCGCCGTTGAACGCCCGCATCGCGGCGGAGAGGCAACCACCCACACCCACTCACGACTGACGGAGAACCCGTGCTTTTGCCCTTCGCATTGACCCTGTGTGCCGACCCGAAGCCCACCCCCATCTCAGACTCCGCGCTGCCCTTTGACCCCGCCTCCCAGACGACTCGCCGCCCGGCCGGGCACGACCTTCCCGTCACCATGTCCGACGTGGGAGGGTCCCCGAACGAAACGGACATCTCCGGTCGCTTGTGGTAGCCAACTTCGCCCGCACATCTCATTCCTGTGTCGCATTTTCCGTTGGCCCATTTCACAAACCCGGCCGTCGCTCGAAACAAGGAGATTCTGTGCCTCCGCCCCTCGCTCTGACCCTGTGTACCGCCCCGAAGCCCTTTTCCGTCCGGGAGGCGGGTCCGGAATTCGACCCGGCCCGGCAGATCACTTCCCGTACGGCCGAAGAGCCCTGGCCGGTCACGATGTCGCACATCGACCGGATTCCGGGTGAGAAGGACGACGGGTCCAGTGGCCTGTGGTGATGGCCAGCAGTTTCTCTTGATCTCGTTGCTATGTACGGAGACCTTCCATGTCTTTATCACCAGAGGGGCCCAGTCCCACCTGCGTCATTGTCACCACTCAGGAAGACGTCACGGCAGACCTCGTCATCCCTGAGATCGAGCGCCTCGGTACCGCGGTGGTCCGTCTGGACCTGGCTGACTTCCCGCACGACGTCCGGCTGAGCGCTGTCGGCCCGTCCGACTGGACCGGCATGCTCAGCGTGCGCGATCACCACGTCCGACTGCATGAGATCCGAACGGTGTGGTGGTGGCACCCGCAGCCTGCTCGCTTCGCTGAGGGCGACGGAATGACGGAGGAGGAGGTCCAGTGGGCCGGCCGTGAGGCGACCGCGGGTGTAGCCGGCGTCCTGGCCGCTCTGCCGGATTGCCTGCACGTGAACCACCCCGTGGCCACGCACGCCGCGCAGTCGAAGGCCGACGTCCTGGTGCAGGGGCCTCGCCACGGCCTCGCGGTCCCGCCCACCTGGATCGGTAACCATCTGGATGGTGCCCGTCGGTTCTCGCGCCAGCAGGACGGGTTGATGTGCAAATCGATCTCCGGACCCGCCATTCAGTATGCGGATTCGATGGCTGTCTTCTACACAACCCCGCTGGAATCAGAGGACCTTGACGAGAGCATCGCGGGATGCGCTCACCAGCTCCAGCGGAGGGTGCCCAAGGCCTTTGAGGTGCGAGTGACCTCGGTCGGAGGCAGACTTTTCGGGGCGCGGATCGACGCCCATTCCGCAGCAGCGAAGTCTGATTACCGCGCCGATTATGGGGCCCTGACCTACACCCCGATCGCGGTTCCCTGCGCGGTGCGTTCTGGTGTATCGCGTTTGCTGACCTACTACCGCCTTCACTATGCGGCCCTTGATTTCCTGGTCGATGCGGAGGGCTGCTGGTGGTTCGTGGATCTCAACCCGGCCGGTCAGTACGGGTGGATCGAGCGGGCGCTGCCCGAATTGAAGATCACCGCGGAACTCGCCGGGCTTCTCGCCTCGTCTGGGGAGGCCGCGTGAACACCACCACCGTTGAGGTCG
Organism: Streptomyces sp. NBC_01471; assembly: GCF_041438865.1. NCBI lineage: Bacteria > Bacillati > Actinomycetota > Actinomycetes > Kitasatosporales > Streptomycetaceae > Streptomyces > Streptomyces sp. NBC_01471. The sequence continues at coordinate 5,612,516 of NZ_CP109450.1, read as the reverse complement.
TCGACCGGGCAGAGGTCCTGCCGCTCGTCGACACCGTGCTCGGCTGGGACCTGGATGGGCCGAGCCTGCCGGAGCCCGAGATCGCCTTGGGCATGGTCGAGCACCTGACCGACTTCGGACGGATCGCAGCCGACGCGCTGTGCACCCTGTGCCTCAGCATCCCTGCCAACTCCGCGGCCGGGCAGCGAGCTCAGGCCACGCTCAGCGAGGCGAGCCGACGCCTGTACATGCCGCCCCCGCACGTCACCCGGCGGGCAGCCGCGCACCGCGCCCAGAACCTCGCCCGCCTCTATCGGGCCCTGGTCCGCGCGACCGCCCAGGTCGAGGAGCAGGCGCGCACCGCGTTCCACGCTTCGCAGGACGCCACTACGGAAGGCAACCCGGGATGAAGACATCGCACGCCGTACTCGCCGCTGCGGGAGTCGCAGCTGCTGGCCTCGTGCTGTCCGAGAGGCAGCACCGGCAGCGCCTCGCCCTGCACGCTGCTGAGATCCATCAGGTGTGGCTCACGGGAGTGGTCACGAACCCCGAGCTGCGAGCTGTCTGGACACCGCCCGGAGGAGGGCTGTCGGATGAGGAGCATCTGCGCGCCATCGTGGTCAACCGGATGATCAGCATGCTGTCCGTGCGGTACCGCGTGGGGCTGATCACCAAGCGGGCGCTGCGCATTCAGGCACAGCGGCTGATGGACAACGAAGTCGGCCGTCAGTACTGGAATCAGTACGGCAGTACGCGCGAGGCGGAGGCAGCCGACCGGATCGGCCGACAGGTCTTCGAAGTGCTTGCTGACGCGTACGACGACGCATTGGACATGGCCGTGGCCGCCGACTGACCCACCTCAGACTGGGGTCTCCTTCCAGCTTGAGCGGCGTGGGAGGAGGAGGCGCTTCGCGCCCCGGCTGCGCTCTCCGTGCGGCGGAGTCAGTGGCCGGCCCCGCTCGTCCGCCGTCCGGTGCGTGAGTCCGGTCCGGCGGGCGAGTACACGACCCGGTGCAGGGCCTGCAACAGGGCTCCGCAGCGGAAGAGCCGTGGGGGGAGGCCCCTCCCACCCCTGGAATCTCCCCCACACGCGCTGCCGCTCAGGCCCCCACGGCTCTGTGTATCCGCCGAGGGCCGCCCTTTCCGAAACGACATGAGAAGAGAGGACGAGCAAAATGTGTCGGCACAAATCCCCCTGCCCCGCGGCGATGGCGCCCGACCGGGAACAAGCCGAGGTACTTGGCCGGGACAGCGTCTTGGGCTGGGCGCTGCTCTGCAATGGCGTGATCGTTTTCGATGACACGGGATGCCTCCTGGCCGACGGCCAGATCATCGCGCCGCACCGGCCCGTGCTCGCGGGAGCACCGGCATGACCACAGCCACGGCGAAGCCTGAGCAGTTCTATCAGGGAGGTCTCCATGTCCCCGTCGCGGTACTGACGCCCTCACCGGCTGCTGAGGGCGGCCCATCGCTATCGACCAACCAAGAGAGCCACCCGCCCATGTCTTGCTTCGAGAACCTTCGCCACCTTCGCTCCAAACGGCCTCCGCGCAAGTGCTATGAGCCGCACACGCTCTTAGACATGCTCCTGGACAGTGATGCCGGCGCGCCTGCGAGAGGGGGAGTCCATGGCTCACTCTGACACGAGCCCCCTTGCCCCGCCGCCTATCCGCATCGGCGGCCTCGGACTCATCCAGGACCCTGTGGGACGGATCCTGATGGTCCGTCCCACCTACGACAATCCGAAGGGCTTCTTCCAGCTTCCTGGGGGTGGAGCAGGCGAAGGCGAGCCGGACTGGGAAGCGGCGATTCGGGAGGTCCGTGAGGAGACCGGCTTGCTGGTCACCCCGCAGCGCCTCCTGGTCAAGGACTGGATGCCGCCACGTCCACATCGTGCCGCCGGGCTGAACTTCGTCTACGACTGCGGCACGGCGCCGGGCGACATTCCGATCGCCCTGCCGCCTGGCGAACCACCGGAGCTGGACCAATACCGGTGGATCGCACCCGCCCATCTCGACCTGCACTGCGCCGGCTATCAGGCCCTGCGTGTCCGCGCCGCACTCCATGCCCGAGCGACCGGGACCCTGGCCGAGTTGAAACGCGGCCTCCCCATCTACACGACCGTGACCTAGACCCGCACAGTTCCGCCGGGCAAGTACACGGCCCGGTGCAGGACCTGGAACAAGGCCCGATGCCGGACGAATGGCGGGCGGGGAAGCCCGGCCTCCCGCCCGCGCTACCGCTCAGCCCGCAGCACAGCGCATGCCCACCAGCCGCGCCCGCGGCCGTGCACCGACCTTGGAGGAGCCATGCTCACTGCCCCGACCTACCGCAGCGTTGAAGGCGCATACCTGGCGCTGCTGCAACTGGTATCGAACAACTCCGAGCACCACATCGCCGCCCGTGGAAACGAAGCCCACGAAGTGATCGGCGTCGGCTTCCGGCTGCCCGACCCTCGCCAGAGGCTCCCCTACCTGGCGACGCGCAAGGCCAACCCGATCTTCCAGTTCGCCGAAGCTCTCTGGTACCTGGCCGGCCGCCGAGACCTGGAAATGATCGGCTACTACGCGCCATCGATGCGCTCCAGCTCCGCCGACGGAATCAGCCTCGGCGGATCCGCCTACGGCTACACCCTCTTCGACCCAGCGGACGGTGACACCGTCGCACCGTTCGACCGGGTCCTGGAGCTGCTTCGCACGGAGGTCGACAGCAAGCGCGGTTACGTCCCGGTCTTCTCCGCAGCCGAGCTGGCCGTGAGCGACAACGTCGACATGGCGTGCCTGGCCGGGTTACACCTCCTCGTGCGTGGAGGACGGTTGCACATGGTGTGCCAGATGCGCGCGAACGACCTGGACTGCGGTCTGCTCAGCGACGTCTTCAGCTTCACCATGATTCAGGAGTACGCGGCTGTGCAGCTCGGTCTGGAGCTGGGGACGTATACGCACTTCATCGGATCGGCGCACGTCAACGACCGCAACACGGACCGGGTCAGGAAGGTGCTGGCCGAAGCCGATGTACGGCGCAGCCCGCAGCACTTCCCGTTCCCGGCGATGTCGCAGGAGACCACTGCGGCGACCATCACGCGGGTCCTGGGACATGAGGAGCTGCTGCGGACGAACAAGGTGCAGTACAGCGCGGACGACGTCGTGGGCCTCGACGTGGATGCGTACTGGCAGCAGGCCATCCTGCTGTTCGAGATCTACCGGCAGCTCGTGCACGACCCCAGTGACACGGTCAGCAGCGATGTGATCGATGCGCTGCACCCGGGTCTGCGCTGGCTCGTCGGTCACAAATGGGTGGCCTGCGCGACCCCCGGGGGCGAGCTGTGAGCCGGAAGCCGCCGAGCGGCACCGTCGTGGAGGGGATCGACTTCGACCGGTGGGCGGTGATCTTGTGCAAGCCGGACGCCGTGGCGCGGGGCCTGGTGGACACGGTGCTGGAGCGGATCGCTGCGACGGGAGTTGTCGTCACCGGCCGCCGCGATGTCACCGCTCAGGCGTGGCAGGCACACGTCGTCTATCGGGATCTCCTCACCGACACCAGCAGGGCTTCCCGCCCGCTGCTGCCCGAGCGGATTGACGCCGCGTATGCGGGCCAGCCCGTTGTCGTCGCTCTCGCACATGGTGAACCTGGCGTGCACGCGCGCCTGCGACAGCTGATCGGCCGCACCGATCCCGCCCATGCAGTCCCCGGGACAATCCGCCGGGATCTTGGCGACGACAGCATGACCCGCGCGCTCGCTGAGCAGCGCCTCGTGCGGAACCTCGTACACACCAGCGACGACCCGGCCGCCGCCCGAAGGGAGTTCGGCGCCTGGTTCAGGGCCGGCCGCACGCTGCCCGACTTCGCGCGCTGCTCGGTCATCCTGTGCAAGCCGGACGCCGTCGAGCGGAACATGGTGGACGCGGTCCTGGAGCGGATCGAGGCCGCCGGGATCGCCGTCACGGGCCGGCGCGACATCACGGTGGAATCGTGGCAGGCCCACGTCCACTACTGGGACCTGCTCGTAGACGCCGACTGGTTCCCCGACCGTGACATCCCCGCCTGCCTGGACGCGATGTACGCGAACAAGACCGTCGTCGTCGCCCTGGCCCACGGCGAGTTGGGCTTCCATGAGCGGCTGAGGCAGCTCCTCGGGCATTTCGACCCGACGCACGCCGCCGCCGGCACGATCCGCGGTGATCTCGGTGACGACAGCCTCGACGCCGCGCTCGCGGAGATGCGCCTCGTCCGGAACCTGGTGCACACCTCGGACGGCCCCGGTGCAGCGCGGCGGGACTTCGGTACCTGGTTCGGCGCCGCCCGCCACGAACTCCTCGTGCCCCAGGGCCCGTTGCAGGCCGATCCGCAGATGTCTGATCCCTTTCCCTGCGTCCGGAGGACCCCATGAACGTGCCCACAGCCGCTCCGCGCCGCGCTCTGCCGATTCTGTCGGCCGACAAGATCGGCGCTCTGAAGCCGGAGCTGGCCGACGTGATCGAGTACCGCAAATCGGGACTGTCGCTGAACTGGATCGTGGGCTGCCCGCTGGAGTGCGGGTACTGCGTCCGCCACCTCTTCGACAACTTCGAGATGAAGGTCCCACGCCGTCTGATGAGCGACGAGGAGGCCGTCACCCGACTGTTCGGCCACCCGTACTTCCGGGCGCACAAGACGCCCATCCAGCTGCTGAACCGGGCCACCGACCCCATGCTGCCCATCGTCAAGCCGCACGTGGTCAACGTACTGCGATGCCTGGACGAGCAGGGCCTGACGAACCACGTCCTGATCATCACCCGCTGGAGGGTGAGTCCCGAGGACTGCGCGGTCCTCAACTCCTTCAAGCACCTGCGCCTGACCGTGCTGGTCACGCACTCCAACATCGCGAACCCCGCCATCGAGCCCGTGGATTCCAACATCGCCGCGCAGAGCCTGCGCACCCTGTACGAGCACGCCGAGAGATACCGGACGGTTCTGTACTGGCGGCCGATCGTGCCCGGACTCAACGACTCCGACGCCGATATCGAGCGGGCCCGCGAGCTGTCGCAGCACGCGCACGCCACCGTGTTCACCGGACTGTTCTTCCGCGAGGAGATCGCCTCGTACTACGAGGCTCACGGTCTGCCGATGCCGTATGACGAGACGGCCCGGCGGAAGATCATGCCCGAGGCGGCCGAGGAGCGGATACTCGCCGCTTTCCAACAGGGCTCCTGGGGAGCCCTGTTCCGCAAGACGAGCTGCGGTGTCGCCTACGCGCACGGTGAGGCCGACTACAACGGCCACTACGGGGTGCGCGAACTGTGCGACATCTGCCCCGAGGACCAGATCGCGCGGTGTCACGCAGCGTGGGTCAAGCCGGAACTCACGGCCGTCACGCAAGAAGCCCGTGCTCTCGGCGCGACGGGCGAAATCGAGGTCAACGGCCGTGCCATCGTCGTGGAGGGACTGGATGAGCCGCCGCGCTACTACCTCCAGCACGGCTTCGGCTACCAGTGCCACGACCGAGCCAAGCCGCACCACCACCGTCAGCACGGCCGAGCCCCCATCGGCTGGAAGGCGGGGAACGGAAGAACCGCATGAACTTCACCTCCTGGCCCTCGCTCCTCGTTGTGGACGTCGAGGGCAACGGCGCCAACCCGCCCGACCTGGTGGAGGTCGCCGCCCTCCCCGTACGCGAGGGGCGGGCTGACACGGGCACCGCGGGTGCGTGGCTGACCAAGCCCCGCCACCCGGTCACCCCGTTCGCCGCTCGCGTCCACGGCCTGACCAACCAGCGGCTGGCTGCCGAGCCGGGCTGGGAAGAGATCGCCGAGCAAGTCCACACGCTCCTGGGCGCCTCGTGGATCTGCGCCCACAATGCCCACGTCGACTACCGGGTCCTGAAGGCGCACCTGCCGCAATGGGAGCCGGCCGGAGTCCTCGACACGCTCCGCCTCGCCAAGGCCACCTATCCCGGCCTGGCGAAGTACTCCCTCGACGCCCTGATCAAGCACGTCAAGCCGGACCTGAGCGCGGCCCCCGCGCAGCGTCACCGCGCCACGTACGACGCCTACGCCACGGCGCAGATCCTCATCGCCATGGCCGCCCACTACGACACCTGGGACCAGCTCGTCGCTGCGGCCGTGCCGCCCGGCCTGCCCGGTGCCCCCATTCCAGAAGAGGACCCAACCCTGTGGTGACGAAGACTTCGCCCGTCCGTATCGGCGTACTCGGTGCTCACTCCACCGGCAAGACCATGCTGCTCAAGCGCATAGAGATGGAGTTGCGCGCCAACGGCGCCACCCCGGTACGCACCGGACGCATCGGGAAGCGCGCGGCCCTCAACGGGCTGCCCAAGATGCAGCACCACACTGCCGCGTCCACCGAGTGGATCATCACGCAGGGCATCGCGGACGAGATTGCTGCCGCGGCCCAGGGCGCGGACGTCATCCTCGCGGACCGCGCCCCTCATGACGCCATCTCCTATCTCAACGCCGCTCTGGAGTTCCGCGGCGAGCAGATCCACCGCCTGGAGCGGAACCGACTGCTGTTGCTCGCCTCGACGCAGCTCCCGAAGTACGACCTGCTCTTGGCGACGGTCCTCGACCCGACGGTGCCGGTCGAGAAGAAGCACGACTACGACCCCCGCTACCGGGCGCTGGTCGACCAGCACACCCACGCCCTCCTCACCGGTGAAGAGATTCCCCACCTGCGCGTGACCAGCGCCCCCGAAAGCCAGGCGCACGCCGTCACCCGGGCACTCGAACTGTGCCTCAAGGAGGCCGCCGTATGAGTACCGCACGGCCTGCGGGCCAGATCGAAATCGCCGGGAAGACCGTCTCCCGCCTCGGGTTCGGCACGATGCGCCTGACCGGCCCCGGCACCTGGGGCGACCCCATCGACCGCGACACCGCGCTCAGCGTTCTCCGCCAAGCCGTCCACACACACGGCATCACCCACATCGACACGGCGGACGCCTACGGCCCCCACACCGTCGAGAACCTGATCCGCGAAGCCCTGTACCCGTACCCGGATGACGTGCTGATCGCAACGAAAGTCGGCATGCTCCGCCCGGCCCCCAACGTCTGGGCCCCGCACGGCCACCCCGCGTACCTCCGGGCCTGCGTCGAGGCAAGCCTGCGCCGTCTCGGTGTCGAACGGCTGGACCTCTGCTACCTCCACCGCATCGACCCCGAGGTTGCACTGACTGACCAGCTCGCCGTTCTGAAGGCTCTGCAGGACGAGGGCAAGATCGCCCACATCGGCCTGTCCAAGGTCACTCCCGAGGACATCCGCCTGGCGGGCAAAGAGGTCACAGTCGCGGCCGTGCAGAACGTCCTCAACATGAGCGACCGACACGACCCTGCCCTGGAACTCTGCCGTGACCGGGGCATCCCCTACGTCCCGTACCGCCCCCTCGATGCCGGCGCCCTCGCCCGCGAGCACGGAATCCTCGCCCCACTGCACTGGCTGCTCAGCCTCGGCGACCACGTCGCCCCCATCCCCAGCACCAGCCGGCCACAGCACCTCCACCAGATCGTGGCCGCCGTGACGGGCAAGCCCTGATGCCCCCGCAGACGACGCCCGTTACACGCGCCGAGCGCAGTTCAGCTCCATACGAGAACTGGCGGCCCCCGATCACCGGAGTGTCTCTGCTCGTCCCCGTAGGAGCGGATGCGCTGGTGGTCGCCGACCTCCTCGGAGGCGTCATGATGCCCAGCGGGCCCGTGCACGAGGGACAGACCCCCGAGCAGGCCGCCCACCAGATCCTTCGCGGCGCTCCGGGCGGCCTGCCGGCGCTGCGACGTGTCGCCCTGGCCTGGGTCCAGACGCGCCGCAGGAAGATCATCACGTACGTACTGGCGACAGCTTCGATTCCCCGAGAGACCGTCGGGCGCCTGAACTACCGCGACCCCAGGGCAGTCATTCGCGTCCTGCCCACGGTGCGCGTCATCGATGACCTCCATGAGCACGGACGGCTACGAATCCTCGTCGGGCTCCAAGCCCTCGCCACCGGCGAGACCGCCTACATCGAAGGCGGCCTCATACGCTCCTCCGCCCCTCCAGGGCTCATCCAGGAATGACGGGAGTCCGGGGCGGCGGTGGGCCACGCGCCAGTCCCGGATCTCCTCCACTGCTCTGCTCGGCGACCGGCCTGTCACGACGCTCGCGCCGTCGCCTGCCGAGCCGGGCCGCCGGAAACCCAGACGCCCCATGCGTCCCGGGCACCGGCGTTTCGGCCAACCACCAGCACCTCACGACGGCCCCAGCACGGCGATTACCTGTTCGACCCCTTGCGGTTCAAGGGGCCAAGCACGTCCGGAATCGAGCACGTTCGAATCCGCCGCAGCGTCGTTATGCCGTGCACTGCCGAGCCCTCCAGGTTCGGCACCAACCTCCAGGAGGGATGCAGGGTGACTGTGAATGACGCCTCGACTGCACACGCGGAGATGCCGCCCCCGCCTCCTCCGGCCGACCTCTCCTTCGAGGGGCAGTACGCCAAGAACCCCCTGGCAGAAGCCAGTTTCACGAAGATGTGCGGCCGGCTTCCCTCCGTACTGAGACACACCGCCCGCCTGGCATGGGCCGTGGACCGGACCGCCGTCGTACTGCTGCTCGCCTGCCAAGCCCTCACCGGAGCCTCGGCCACCCTGCTCCTCGCGTTCACCGCGAAAGCCATGACCCACCTCCTCGGAACCGGCCCGGTATCCGAACGCCTGCACGCCGCTCTGCCCGCGCTCATCGTCGTCACGACGGCAGCGGGCGTGGGCCGCATCAGCAGCGCCCTGTCCTCCTACGCCGACGGGAGGATCACACCGCTCCTGATGACGGAGGCGGACGTCGACCTCGTCTCCGCGGTGTGCCGGGTCGAAGCCGCCACCTACGGGGAGGACGGGTTCTCCGACCGGCAGGAGGCAGCCGAGGTCGGCGTCACACGCACCCGGATGCTGGTCCAGGACGCTCAGCGATTCATGGCCTCCCTGGTACGCATGATCGCCGCGGGCGGCGTCATCACGGCGCTGCACTGGATGATGCTGCCCCTCCTGCTGCTCGCGGTACTCCCGGCCGGCATGGGGGCCGTCCTGTCCGCGCGCGTGGACTACGAGACGCATTACGCCAACGTCGGTGACCGCAACGTTCGCGGCACGATGCGCTGGTGGGCCACGTACTCCCGATACGGCGACGAAGTCCGCGCCAACGGGATGACCGGCTACCTCATCTACTGGTACCGCGCCCTGTCCGAGCGCATCGACGAGCGCACCCTCACCGCAGCCCCGCGCATGCTCCGCATCGTCCTTGCGACCAGCGCGCTGGGCGGTGTGTTCCTCCTCGGCACCTGGGCCACCCTCGCCTGGCTGGCCACCACCGGCCGCGTCGCACTCCCGATCGCGGCCACCGCCGTGGTCGCCGTCCAGACCACCCTGGCCGCACTGTCGCAGTTCGTCATCTACGGCGCCGCCCTGTTCCACACCTCGCTCTACCTCGCAGACATGCAGTCCTTCCTCGACACCGCCGCCGAACGAGCCCCCAAACGCGGTGAACTGAGCGTTCCCGAACAGGTGGAGGAGATCCGCCTCGATGAGGTCGTGTACCAGTACCCCGGCAAGGACGAACCCGCCGTCGACGGCGTCTCACTCACCCTGCGCCGGGGCGAAATCCTGGCCATCGTCGGCGAGAACGGCTCCGGCAAATCGACCCTCGCCAAACTGATCACCGGAATCCTGCTCGCCGACAAGGGCCGAGTCCGGTGGGACGGCGCGGACCTGGCCGACGCCGATCCCGACTCCGTATGGTCGCGGACCTCACTCGTCCCCCAGAACTTCGCCTGCTGGCCGCTGCGCGTCCGCGAGAACGTCACCCTTGGGCAGCCCAAGACCTTCGATGACGATCTTGTGTGGGCAGCGGTCGACGCGGTCGGGATGCGAGAAGAGGTCGAGAAGCTGCCCAAACAGCTCGACACTCTGCTCGCTCGCGAGCTGTTCGGCGGCGCCGAGCTGTCCGGAGGACAGTGGCAGCGCCTCGTGTGCGCCAGGGCCCTGTACCGCAGGACCCCGCTGTTGATCTTGGATGAGCCGACCTCTCAGATGGACCCACGGGGTGAGCACCAAATTTTCCTGGAGATCAAGCGCATCGCCGCTGAGCGCATGACGATCGTCGTCACCCACCAGCTAGAGAACACCCGCCTCGCAGACCGCATTCTCGTCATGCAGGACGGCCGAGTGATCGAACAGGGCGGATACGACGACCTGGCCCACGCCGGCGGACTGTTCGCCGAACTCGTGGCCCTGGCCAAAGACCGGTAGACAGCCGTCGCTCACTGATCACGCCGCAGTAGAAATCACGTTCCCGACCGCTTGAAATCCACCCGTACGAGACGAATCGAGACACACATGACCGAGACCTGGCAGACCATTGCCCGCCTTGCCGGCCGCCTGGAAGACCACTCCACACTCCCTCGCGAACAACGCATTCTCCTGCAACTGCTGAAGATCCAAGAAGAGGCCGGCGAGGTAGCCGAGGCCGTGATCGGTGCCACGGGACAGAACCCTCGCAAAGGCCACTCCCACAGCTGGACGGACGTTGAAGCCGAGGTCTGCGACGTAATCGTCACGGGCATGGTCGCCCTTCTGCGGATGAACCCCGACGCCGAAGCGGTCTTCGCGACTCATATGGAGGGCATCGTCGCCCGGGACCTGAGCGCGGTTGAGGGTGCCGCCGCTCAGTGACGAGTGCGCCTGGTGGAAGGAGGCGCACGGCTCACACTCTGGCGTCGTGCGCTCTCCCTCATCACAACGCGACCGAAGGGAAGAACCCCCACCTTTCTGAGGGAGAACACCCGCGGCAGCTACGGCAGCGGCTCTGCCGGAGGTGCATCCGGGCCGTCATACGGCTGCTGGGCGTCCGGGACGGTATTGACCGCGTACGGAGACACAGGCCGAAGCGAGACAGACGTTGGCTCTTCGTCATCGGGCCGTTGTGCGTTCGGCCGGGTCCGCGCGGACATCTCGGCTCGAAGACCAGCCTCGCGGTATGCGGAACCTCGGGCAGTACTGCGAGCGCCGACCGCCTCAGCGCGTAGCTGCTGAGCACGTTCGTTATCCCGTTCCTGGGCACGTCGTAGAAGGGCGCGCATCTCCCGCTCAGGCAGTTCCGCCAAGGTGAGCACATCCTCGTACTCAGCGACTGGTCCGGCCTGCTGGGCAACCTGGCGAAGCCGCGTGTTCAGTTGCTCCAGCTCCCTCCCGGCCTCCTGGCACGTACGAAGCAGTTCCTCACGATCCGCCTCGGCCGCAGCCCGCTCGTCCCCACGGAGTACCGGACGCCCGAAGCGGCCCGTCGCGGCCAGCTGCTGTTCGAGTCCTTGTATATGTGCCTCTCCGTCGTGCAGTTGGGCAGTGCGCCCTGCGATCGTGATGTTCAGCGCTCGGACTTCACGGATTGCCCCGCCACGGTCGGCAACGCCCTGGTGTCGACGGTTGACCGCGAGGACGTTCGACCCCGTTCCAGCGGCGGCCTGCTGTTCGGTCCGCTCGGCGGCGGCTTCTGCCTTCTCTGCCGCTGACCTGGTGGCAGGGGCAGCCGCGGCTGCTTTGCGCGTGGCGTCGCGCAGAGCCGCGTTACTGAGGTGAGCGTAGGGACGGTCAGCCGTCGGCGTGGATTCCGGAGGCGTGGCCGGGGTCCGCCGGTCCCCAGGCTCCAACGTGTCCTCGGGACCGTCCGTCTCGTGCGGTTCCCCGGTGGCGGGAGCGCGCGGGGTCGGCAGATCTGCTACGGCCTGACGAACGTGGGCGGGCACCGCGTTCTTCGGGAGTTCGGTGAGGATCATGCGTTCCTCGGTGCCGTTCTCAATCTCGCGGATGAGACCGGCGACGGCGCGGTCAAGCTGTTCCTGCTCGGTGAGTGCGTCGCCGCTGCGGGCGCGGTCGGCGTCGGTTTCGTAGACGGAGAGTGGCAGGAAGAGGTGGGACTCCTTCTTGTCGCGGCTCATCATCGTGTAGAGCGCGTTCGCTTGTGCGCCGGGTCCGTAGACCAGGGCCTCTTCGATGCTGAGGCCCTGCGACTTGTGGCCGGTGATCGCGTATCCGAGGCTGAGCCCGCCCTGTGCGATGTAGTCGGCGTCGACCCATTCGGCAACGTCACGGTGGCCGTCCCCGGTCTTCTCCCGCCACTCGACAAGGACCCGACGCTCGGAGTCGACGGCGCGAACAATTCCGCGGTAGCCGTTCAGCACGTCTTCGTGCCCGCCACGGCTCCGCTTGCCCCGGTAGTCGTTGACCCGAAGAAGGACCTGGTCACCGATGGACAGCATCAGTTCGCCGCCGCCCGGCAGCGCGTAGATGTATTCCGGGCCGGTGATGTCGCCGCTCGCCTTCCGTACGGCGCGAGCCCCAAGATTCAGTTCCTCCACGATCTCGTTGGTGGCGGCGAGCATGAGGAGTTGCTTCACGGCGGTGTGGTCGTCGGTGTGCGCGGCGCGTTTGTCGGCCCAGACGGTGAGCATCGCGGCGAGGGTCGCGTCCTTGTCCGCGAGGGCGTGAACGCGGCCGGTGCCGGCGAAGGCGCGGAGGGCTTCAACGCGTTGGTCGTCGCGCCACAGCTCCAGTGCGCGACGCTCGACCATGTCCTTCTGCCGGAAGTTCTGATTGAGAGTGAGGCCGCCAACGATGTGGTGGATGGCGGCGAAGCTGCCGCCGATGCCGGGCGAGTGCAGCTGCCGGGGGTCACCGATACCGACGACCTTCGTGCCGGTCTTCGCGGCGTGGGTGAGGAGTTCAGCGATGTCGCGGTCGTCGCACATTGCTGCTTCGTCCACGACCAGCACGTCAACGCCGTTGAGGCCGGCGCCGCCGGTGCGGATGCCGGTGAGCCAGGACGCGAGGGTGCGGGATTCGATGCCCGCTTCGGCCTTGAGGTTCGCGGCGGCGACGGCGGCCGTGCTCGCTCCGGCGATGACGAGTCCGTGGGCCTCCCACCCCTGCCGGGCGGTCTCCATGATCGTCGTCTTGCCCGATCCGGCGATGCCCACCACGGCGTCGATTCCGTGTCCTGCGGTCAATAGCCGTTCGAGCACCGCACGCTGCTCGTCAGAGAAGGTGAAGCTGCCGCCGTGCTGGGCTTCGACGGTGGACAGGGTCATGTCGACCGTGTCGCGGCTGACGACGGCGGCCTGCTCGTTGAGACGGCTCGTGGTCTCGGAGACGATGAGCGTTTCCGCGGCCACTACGTCCGCCGTCGTGTAGCGATCGGCGTGGGCGAAGTGCTGAGCACCCTTGGGGTTCAGTTTGACCGCGTACCCCGCTTGCCGAAGTACGGAGTTGGTGAGCTGTTCGGCCTCCTCGGCATCTGCGACTCCGTACGGGAGGGAGTCCAGGACGGCCGCGATGGCGGCGGCGTGGGTGAAGTCCTTGCTGTGGCTGGTCAGGCCGGTCTTCGGGTCGAACACCACGGTGCACAGCTCGTCCAGGCCGGGGTTCTGCTCCACTCGGTCCTGCTCCATCGCGCTGGCCGCGATGGCGTCGGGGTCGTCACCCGCGGCCCGGCCTTCGGCCTGCCAGTAGGCGCGCAGGACATCGTCTGCGACTCCGGCGGCCTCTCCGTTCTTCGCGGCCTTGGACGCGGTGGAAGCGGCGGTGCGTTCACGGGTCGTGGCGCTGTCGTAGTCGATGCCCAGTTTGGCCAGCAGGTCTCGGACCTGGCTGTCGCGCTTGCTGAAGAGGCGGATCGTGGCCTCGGGGATCGCCGCGATCTCCCACGCGCCAGTCCGCTCTTCGCAGCGGAAGCTGATTCCGAACTCATCGGTCAGCCCCCTGCGTATGCGGGCATTCATGAGTGCCTGGGTCGCGCGAGTGTGCCTGTGCAGGTCGCGCCCCCCGCTGGCCATGGTGGACCACTTACCGTCGGCGCCCTTGACCATGTTGGCCAGGGTGAAGTGCAGGTGAAAGTGGGGGTCGCCGTACGGCGCGCCGTCCACGGGCCGGGCTGCGCGGTGCACCATCATCCAGCCGGAGAACCCGCTCGTCGCCACAGTCTCCGCCTCGTCACCGTCACCGTGGCGACCGCGCATGCCGTACGCGGTCCACCGCTCCAAAGCGCTGATGGACTCGCGGCCGGCGGACGTGTAGATGCCCTCTACCTGGGCGGCTATCTCTTCGGGTGCGTAGGCAAGGAACGCGCTCTTGGACTTCGCGAGGTCCAAGGTGACGTCGGCGCCGAAGTTGCCGACCTGCACGTGCCCTTCGAGGAGGGCTGCCTTGATCTCCTCGGCGTCCCACACGTCCTCGGGCGCAAGTCCTGCCGCCGTGGCCATGGCGACGGCTTCGCGGACGTCCATGGGCAGGTCCCGCAGTCGACGTTCGCCTTCGCCCGCGGTCTGGGCGTACCGACGCTTCATGGACACAGCAGTGAACAGGTCGGCGGGCTGCTGCCCGGTTTCGGCGGCGCGGGCCTCTACGCCGCGTAGGAGTGCGCGGGCGTCCAAGTGGCCGCCCGTCTCGGCGGTCACGCACTTCTCCAAGACGTCCTCGCCGTACAGGTCGACGGCGTCGATACCGACTGCGTCGGCGAGCTTGAGCAGGGTGGAGGCGGGGACGCGGTGAGACTCCCCGAACCGCTTGATCTGACTCTCCATCCTGCGGAAGGCGTCCTGCTTCCGCTTGGAGTCCAGCAGGGTCGCCGGGTTCACGCTGCGTTCGGCGGCGGCGCGGCGGATGGCACGAACCAGTGGGGCGGCAGGGAGCTTCGCGGCCGGCGCGATGGCGAGCTTGGGTTCCACGAGGGTCCGCCCGGTCCAGGGGTCCTCACCGTGCATGAGGCGTCGGGCGGCCCGGAAGTGCTCGGGGGCGAGGACGCTGCCGGGGGTGATGTCGAACTCATTGAGACCGTTGCCGATCCACACCAGGGGGCGTTCACTGGCGTCCAGGTGGTAGTCCACCTGTCCGTCGGCGGCAGGTTGGGGAAGGGCCTGTTCGTCGTACAGGTCGCTGGCGTTGATTCCGGCTGCGGCGGCGACTTCGATAGCGTCCAACCCGGTGAAGCGCGCCGTGCCCGTGCTGCGGATGAGTCCGCGGGCGCGGAAGAAGGCTCGCTTGGCCTCACGGGAGCCGAGCAGAGAAGCGACGGGGGCACCCGCTGCTTCGGCCTTGGCCTCGATGGCGGCGACGAGGGGAGAGGCGTCGACGGTGATCGACTTTCCGCAGCCGTGGCCCCCCGTGAGGCGGTACTCAACCTGTTCGTCGGACGGGCCGATCATGGTCACCCATCCCATCGGCCCGCTCACCTCCTGCGCTGACCCGACCAGTTCCAGCCATCTTGGCCGATTGTATCGTCACGGAGTGACGATACCTTGGTCCTTCGATTTCCATGGGTTCAGGATTTCTGAAGATACTTCACTGGGAACTCGGGCTGTTACCGGTGGATTTCCGGGGTCGCGGCTTGGGTTCCTGATGAGGTGGCGGCCGTGGCCTGCGTGGGAAGTCGCGTGCGGGCGGCAGTTGGAGGTCCGGACGAATGGAGCGTGGGCCTCCGGTGCCTTCGCCCACAGCCTGGCCTGCGCCATGGCACACAGGCTCCACGCCCGGCAATGATGTCCGTCATGGCCGCTGACCAGAACACTGATCTCGCACGTTCCACGCACCCGATGCCCCTGGTCTTCGGTGCGGGAGCGGCCATCGGCATCCTGGGCGGGATGATCGGCCTGGGCGGCGCAGAGTTCCGGCTGCCGCTGCTGATCAGTCTGTTCGGATTCGCCGCGCTCTCCGCGGTCATCCTGAACAAGGCGATGAGCCTAGTAGTGGTGCTGGTCGCGCTGCCCGCCCGGCTGGCGGCGGTCCCCGCCTCCGCCCTGGCCGCGCACTGGACGATCGCGGTCAATTTGCTGGCCGGGAGTCTGATTGGCGCCTGGGCCGGGGCGACCTGGGCTGTACGGATGCGCAGTTCCACCCTCTACAAGGTGCTGGCCGCCCTGATGGTGCTCATGGCTGCGGCGCTGCTGGTCACCCACGTCACCACCGTCGGCACGCTGTCACTGCCGGTGTGGGCGCAAGTGCCCCTGGGCGTGGTCGCCGGGTTCGGCATCGGGGTAGTCGCCGCGATCATGGGCGTGGCCGGCGGCGAGCTGCTGATCCCGACGATCGTGCTGCTGTTCGGCGTCGACATCAAGACGGCGGGAAGTCTGTCCCTGTTGGTGTCACTGCCGACCATGCTGGTCGCCTTCGCCCGATACAGCCGGGACGGCAGCTTCGCGGTGTTGGGCGCCAACCGCCGCTTCACCGTGGTCATGGCCGCAGGGTCGATCGTCGGCGCGATGCTGGGCGGCCTCCTGGTCGGAGTCTTCTCGGACCTGGTGCTCATCCCCGTGCTGGCCGTGATTCTGCTCGTCTCCTCGGTCAAGCTCGCTCGTCACGACTGACGTATCTCTGCGCGTCATTGGTGTCACCTCCGTGTGTACTTGCGTGCGGAGATCTGCTGAGTCGTTCGACTCTGAGCTGTGGGTGTCGTCCGCCATCGGGGCACCGTCCGCGGCTCAAGGCAGCTGTCCAGGGCCGAATCGATACAGCGGCATGACGAAGCCCCGGTCGTCAGGGGTAGAAGCGCCCTGCCGACCGGGGCTCAAGTCGCGATGATGATCAGCTGATGGTGACAGTTACCCGGAGGGGACGGAGGTTCACGTCGGCCCCAGTCTCCTGGCCCAGGTATGCCTGACGGTATCCGCCCAATTTCACGGCTCCGCTGCCCAGGACGATGGTGTACTCACCGGGTTCCAGGTCGATCCAGCTGGCGCCGTGCGCGCTGGTCCAGTCGTCGGTGCGTGTGCTGTCGAAGTCGGAGACTCGTGAGGCTTCGCCCGCCTGCACCAAATGGAGTGCACCACGGACACGGAAGTCGGTGTCCGGCAACCAGACGGAAAGCAAAGCGTAAGAGGCAGTTCCTGACCATACGGCGCGGATGCTGTGCTGGCCCTTGTCGTTCGTACAGACCTGCGCGCCGAGCAGATGCTCGACTCGGCTCCACCCGTCGTGGCTGAAGTCGGTACCACCGACGAATACGCGCTCTCCATCTGGGCGGCCGACCTCGAAGGCGGCGCGGTACGTGTCCGCCGCTGCTCCCGCTTTCCCTTCGGCTTCGGCCACAGCACTCTCCCATTCATCCACCGGGATGGTGGTGGCGCGTTCCACTTCCACGGCGTGGGAGAGACCGGTCCAGGTCAGCAGGAGCCGCTTCTGCGGCGACCGATCGGGAGCGAAGCCGATGTAGGTAGCCAAGCTGGGGAACATCGGTGACCAAGGGTCGCCTCGGAAGATGAGGTCCGAGCGCTCCGTCCAGGACGCCTGCGGGACGGTTCCCTGTCCCATTGGAGCGACCGTTCCGTCATGAGTGGCGATCCGTACACGAGGGGTGCCTTCGTCGCTGAAGACGACGGAGAAGGCGATGTGCAGCTCGCCGTCGTAGACCGCCGTAGCCACGCGCTCCCCCTGCACAACATCGAGAAGAGGCGAACTGACCTGCCGCCCGGAGGTGTCGAACTCCAGACCATCGAGCGCCCGGTAGTGCATCACAGTGCCGTCGTTGACGAACAGGTGGAGCACGTTTCCGTAGGAGACGAGGGAAAGGGTCCGTCCGAGTTCCTGTGGAAGGTGGGGTGCGTCTGTCCAGCCCGAGCCGTCGAAGAGACGGTGCACGCCGACCTCTCCGCTGGCGGCTCCTGCATCGGTGGGCTTGTTCTGGTAGACGGCGTGCAGCCGGTCCTTGTGCACCGCGAGGGCAGGGGTGGACACTCCCTTGCCCAGCCCGTGGTCGGCGGGTGTCCAGGTCCCTGCATCCTCGTCGAGGATCATGAGCCCGAGTTCACGGCGGCCGTCCTCGTCTTCTACCACGTTGGCGTCGGCCTGGTATGCGAGGAACAGCTGCCCGCGAAACGAGGCAAGGGAGGGCAGCTGTGCCACCTCCACACCATCGACCTGCCGCTTGGGCGTCCAGTCGGCGCCAGCACCGGTTTCGTCCTCGCCGGCGGGGTCGAAGACCGTCCACCAGAGGGTGGAACTCTCCTCCTCTGATCCGGCATCGTCCGTGCTCTGGCGGCCTACTTGCACGCAGTACAGCTTGCCGTCGTGTTCGGCGACCACTGCGGCATCTGCGGCCAGCTCGGTCAGGGAGGCCACATCGGCGCTCCAGTCCGCCGCGGTGCTGAACGATGCCCACCGGAGCTGGGTCCTACCGGCTTGTTCGGCCACGGGAAACTCCTCTCACATACGGCTGGGCCGGGCAGGACACTCAGAGCGACCTGCCCGGCCCTGATGATTCACCGTATCGAATTCGCCGCCTCCGATTTGAAAGGGAAGCGGTCTCTCAATCAGCACTGTTACCCGGGCGCTGCTGCGGGTCTTTTTTGTTGCTGAGCCGAGTGTGAATTTGACGACGCCGGTCCGCGACGCAGAAGTACTGCGCGATGTGAAGACGGGGAGTGACACGATCCGGCCCGATGGTGGTCCTCCCCGCTTCATTGACTATTTCATCGGCCAGTCACCGAATGGGACTGGTGGCTGGTGAGTAGCTTCTCGCACGGCTTCGTCCGTCCCGCACGTAGTGCAAATCCGTACCTCACGGTCGACCTTGAGACGGGTCCGGGCGGGGCGTACACCGATCGGCCCTCCGCAGCGCGGGCAGCAGTTTTCGAGCACGGGTCACTCCTCGGGATGCTCGCGGGCGGACTTGAGGATCAGGTTCCAGACAGGCCGAGAGTAGGTCTTCTCTGTCTGCTCCTGAAGTTGGGGAATCAGGGTGGCGTTCGTGGCGCCGGGGTTCGCCGCGATGGCCTCTCGTGCGAGGGCGAGCCGCTCGTCCCCCTGGTACGGGTAGGCCAGGCCCCGGCGGCCCTTGGGCCGCCCGCCGGCGTGGCCCCGGCCTTTCCGGTTCGCTAGGTACTGCCACAGGTGCCAGCGCTTCCACTTCGGGCGCCGCCGGGTCGGGAGCTCGTCCCAGCCGTCCGGTGGCGGCCACCCCTCGGGCGGGTTCTTGACGTAGTGGGAGACGGTGGCGGAGTCGGCGAACCCGCAGACCTTCGCCGCTTCGGCCGGGCCGACCATCTCTTCGGGGTCGCCGTCGAGCTTCGGCGAGTTGGTGGTGTTTGCGGCTGCACGCTGTCGCTGAAGCTCGTGGTGCCACGGTGCCCAGACGGCGTCATCCCAGTGCATGACGCCGTCGATGGTCTCCGCGACGGGCGGGTGACCGTTGTTCTCCCGGTCGGTCCAGAGGTTCTGAAGCGTGGACTCGCTGAGGCCGTGAGCTTGGCGTAGGTCCGCTCGTGAGTAGAGCGTGCGGCTGGTTTTTCTGGGCACGGTCGTCTCCTGTGTGCTCGGGGTCGTGACCGCTCGGTGGGGGTCACTGGGTGTCGTCCGGTTCTGGGGCCGGCGCCCATGTACGGCTGCCCGCCGCTTCGAGCCGGGTGAGGGTGGCGATGTCGGCCAGGGGAACGGCGGCGGCCCAGTCGGCGCGGCCGAGGTGACCGGTGGGGAGGTTGAGCACGAGGTGCCGTCCGGTCGGGGGGAAGTCCTCCACGACGACGAAGCTGTCAGTGTGATCAGCACCGATGCTGTTACCCCTCTTGAGCTGGGCGATGTCGCCAGGCTGGGGGCAGTCTGGGTGTCGGTCGCATATCATGATGTGGTCTTTCTGGTGAGAGAGACACCGACGGCCAGCGCCTTGTTGCCCTTGTGCGCTGGCCGTCATCTGTTGTCTGGGGTGTGCGGCGTCCGTGGGACGCGCTGCCGCTCGGAGGTTGCCCGCTCCACTTACGGCGGAGTAATTAAACCACCTTTGGGTTGAGTGGGGGTGGGTCCCTGATCCGGAGGACCGCGGTCATCAGAAGAGGGCCCCCTGATCCGGGGGTCGGCGGCTCTTGCCGCTCGGTGGCCGGGCGACGTGGAGTTCGTAGCGGGGGTGTCCCGCGTTCGGCGGAGTGTGAGCTTCGCGGCGGTACCGGCTCCAAGCCAGGACTGGGGCGCCCTGGTCGATCCAGCCTTCCGGGTACTGGGAGGTGAGCTGAGCCCAGCGGCTCCGGCTCTGCAGAACGGCCCATCGGTCCTCGACCATGGTGATCGGTGGCAGCGTCCGCCAGCCGGGGAATGCGTGGTCGTGGGCGTCCTCCACTGCCTCGTTGTCGCCGTCGCCGTATCCGCTACCGCGGTGAACGGGGCCTTCCCAGCCGCAGGCGAGACACCCGCCCCGGAACTGCTGCTCTTTCCGGCGGACGGGTCCAACGGCTGCGGGACATCAGGGGCGGGGTGTGGTGTGCGGGCGGGTCCAGCTCGTGACCGAGGTCGCAGTAGGCGCCGCCGGGGTGTCCGGGGTGGATGTGCCACGCCTGCTCCGCGCTCGCGGTTGGCGGGCTCGTCCGTGCGTTGCGCACCCGCCAGTAGTACGTCTGCCGTGCCCGTGCTCCGGTCGGCTCGGTGACGGGCGCGGTCATGACGTTCTCCTTCCGCCGGCGAGCACTTCGCGGAGAGGATCAGCGAGCACGGCCTGTTCTTCGGGAGCGTCGAGGAACCGCGGCCCGTACGCGCGGCGCACGGCGCGGCGGGCGTCCCGGTGGCGGTTGAGCTCCGGGTCGTATGGCGATCGGTCGA
Source organism: Streptomyces sp. NBC_01471 (assembly GCF_041438865.1). NCBI lineage: Bacteria > Bacillati > Actinomycetota > Actinomycetes > Kitasatosporales > Streptomycetaceae > Streptomyces > Streptomyces sp. NBC_01471. Next base: position 5,591,958 of record NZ_CP109450.1, on the reverse strand, counting down.
GCACGTCATAGCCGTGCTGGGTGAGCACGTCGGCGATGAGCGACCGGATCTGTACGGGGTCGAGGGCGGAGAGGTCGGATTCCCCCGGGGCCGCGAGGGTGTGCGGATCAGCTCGGTCGCGCTGAGCCGGGGGTGGAGGGGGACGCTGAGCCGGTGGACGCCGTCCCGGCTGGGGGTGGCGGCTCCTCGGCGGCTCGGTGTCCTGGTGGTGCTGCGGTTTTCTGTCGTCTCGTCCATCGTGTGGGCCTTCGATGACTCGGGGTGTTGGCGGGCGGCGGGCTCAGAACAGGGCGTGTTCGGCGCGGGTGGCGGCGCTGCGGAAGGCGAGGGCGGCGTCGGCGGCGGTACGTCCGGGCTCGGCGCTCCACCGGTCGATGGTCTGGCGGTGGAGGGCCTTGGCGGCGGCGGGGTCGTCCGCTTCGACGGGGTGCCCGGCGAGGGTTTCCGCGAGGATGGCGAACGCCTGGTCGCGGGCGTGGTTGATGCGGTCCCAGTCGTACGTCCGGCCGGCGGCTCCCCGCCCGTGGCCGGCGGCGACTTCGAGGGCGCCGCGCGGCCAGCACGGCAACGTGGCGGTGCGGCCGGGCCCGGCGAACAGGCGGGGGCCCTGGTGGAGGCCGACGTGTTCGATGCGGCGGGCGGCCCATTCCAGGATCGCGGCGGGCGTGTCCGCGATGACGATACTTCCGGGGGCGTGGCGGGTCGGCACGGTGCTGTCCTTCGGGAAGACGGGGTCGGCGGCGCGCTGCCGCCGCCCCCCCCTGTCAGGCTGCTAGGCCGTGTGTCGAAAGTGGATCACAAGCTCTGAATGATCACGGTTCATGGGGCGGGGAGATCTCACGGATGAGCAGTGGGCGATGTTGGAACCGTTGTTGCCGAAGGGAGCGAAGACGGGGCGGCCGCCCGTTTGGTCCCGGCGGCTGCTGATCGACGGCATACGGTTCCGGGTCCGGACCGGTGTTCCGTGGCGGGACGTGCCGGTCGAGTACGGGCCGTGGTACCGGATCTACGACCTCTTCCGCCGATGGCAGCGGGACGGAACCTGGCAGCGGATCCTTACCCGGCTCCAGTCCCTGGCCGACGTGAAGGGTTTGATCACATGGGATCTGAGCGTCGACTCGACCGTGTGCCGCGCTCATCAGCATGCGGCCGGCGCCCGCAAGCAGGGTGACCTGCAGAAGGAACCACCGGGCGGTGTCTTCATCGAGCCTGGCGATCATGGCCTGGGTCGCTCACGCGGCGGGTTCACCACCAAGCTGCACCTGGCCGTCGAGCAAGGCCAGAAACCCATGTCGATCGTGATCACAGCAGGGCAGCGCGGGGACTCACCGCAATTCGAATCGGTACTGAAGAAAGTCCGCGTGCCCCGCATCGGACCAGGCCGGCCACGCGTCCGCCCCGATCGGGTCCGCGCGGACAAGGCGTACGCCTCCCGTAGGAACCGCGCCTACCTACGTCACCGAGGAATCCGCTGCACCATCCCGGACAAGGCCGACCAGGCACGAAACCGCCAGAAGCTCGGCTCCCGCGGCGGCCGGCCCCCGCACTTCGACCCTGACGACTACCGCGAGCGTCACGCGGTCGAATGCGGAATCAACCGCCTGAAGCGGCACCGGGCCGTGGCGACAAGATACGACAAGCTCGCCGTCCGTTACGAAGCAACCGTGCTGATCGCCGCGATCAACGAGTGGCTGTGAGACAAGCGTTCACCCCTCGTCCGACGCCGCAAGCCCGGACGTCAGCGGCTTGAACATGTGCACATCCGCATGTCCACCGGGAAACCCCAGGGTTCGGCCGGTCTCGACATAGCCGTGCCGCTGGTAGAAGTCTGGAGCCTGAAAGGTGAAGGAAGAGACAGCTACGCGGTCACAGCCGCGCCGCTGGGCCTCGGCCTCGGCAGCATGCAGGATCCTGCTGCCCCATCCATCCTTGCGGTCACCCTCGCGCACCCACATCAGTTCGATGCCGCACAAACCGCCCCAGGTCCAGGCAGCCAAGCCGCCGATCAACTCACCGGCTTCATCGGTGACCTTGACTGAAAACATGTCGCGATCGGCCGAACCTGTCGCGGCAGCGTTGAAGGCGATGAGTTCGGCATTCAGACGTTCGTTGAGTTCGGCGTCGCGTGCGCCGGTCATCAGGGCCGGGCCAGAGCTGTGGTGGGTAGTCACCGCGCGGAGTATGCCAGTGCAGCTGTGCTCTCGCACTCGATTAGCTGGACCTTGATCGACTTTCGCAACACGACCTAGTGGTAGGCGGGGATCAGTCGGCGGACCTTGTCCTCTCCGATGCACCCGCCCTTGTGACGGCGCGCGCTCGGCGGCTCTTCGTTGCGCCCGCGCAGGTGGCTCCAGAACTTCGGGCCTTGCCAGTCACACAATTCGCAGCTGAGGAACCAGTGGTTATCGCTGCCGGGGAATCCGGTGAGGACTGCCCGCCAGTGGTGGGCCCGGAGTCCGGCGAACGCGATCTGGGCACCGTCGATGTTGCGATCGGTGACAGGCATCCTCGGGTGCAGGAGTGGCACCGGCCCGCACAACGGAGTTGGGGCCTCGGCGAGCACTTGGTCCAGCGGGACGGCGTCGATCCGACCGGCGGCGTACTCCCCCGCTAGATGGGCGGCGGCCATGTCGGTGCCGGGGGTCCCCTTGGGCGGGCGGCGGAGGTTGCGTTCGCCCTCGGTGGTGAGGACGAGCCAGTCACGGTGCCACCTGTAGGCGCGGCCGATGACCTGGTCTCCGCCGATGATCACGGGGTATCGGCACTGGATGTCGGGGGAGCCGACGCGGTATGTCGGGACGGTGGTGCTGCCCTCGGTCGCGGGGACAATGAGCCTGCGCGCTTCGGTGTCGGGGACGGTGATGGTCGCGAGTCGTTCGAGGAGTTGCGTGGTCATGGTGGTGCCCTGTTCTGGTGAGAGAGGGGCCCGCCCCGGCGCACTCGGCCGCCGGGGCGGGCGGGGCATGGTTACGCGGCGTTGGCGGGGGCCTGCGGGGCGGCGGTCCATTCACGGCGCGGGGTGATGCCCAGCTCGTCTAGGACTGGCGCGTGGCTGCCGTTGTCCGGGACCCATTCCCAGTCGGTGCCCTCGGTGCCGGGCCGGTCGGTCGGTCCAGGTGAGCATGTAGGAGCGGCCGAAGGTGCGGGGGTCGCCGCACACGGCCTGTGCCTCGCGGCGAGTCATGGCCCACAGGGCACGCCGCTTGCGGCGGCTGGAGTTCTTCGAGGCGATCAGCACCAGCGCCATGCCGTCTTGCCAGTTCGCACCTGCGGCGGGGGCCGCCACGGGGGTCGGCTTCGCCGCCGGTACAGGCTCCTCGACCGGCGGGGACTGCTTGGCCTGTTCATGCTGTTCGGCGGTCTCGGCCTGGGGCGGCTGCTGCATCGCGTCGGCGCTCTTGCGCCCGGACACGTCGTCGTAAGGGGCGGTCCAGGTCCAGTCGTCGTGCCGGTTGCCGGTGGCGCGGACGATGCGCTTGCCGGTGCCGTTATGGATGTGCGGAATGGTCACGGACTTCGGGTTGACCCGCAGGACCTCGTACCAGGTACCTCGGTAGAGAACGAAGTCCCCGCGCGTGAAGTCGGCTTTCGACCACACCTTGAAGCCCTCGGCTTCGGTGTCCTTGATGATCTTCTCCCAGTGCTTGATCTCCTCGGTCAGCTCCTGGTGCTCGATCTCCAGCTCCGGGTCTGCCGGGTTCCGGGAATACCCCTTGGCGGACTCGCCGCGCTGCCACTTCTCGACCGCGCGGAGGTCGGCCCGCAACTTGTCGAGACGGCGGAGCGTGCGGCCGGGGTCCTTCCTGAACTGCTGGTAGTTCGCGGCGGCCTGCGCCCGGCCGGTCCAGTGGGCGGCGCGGTCGCTCTCGCCGATGCTCTTGCGCATCGCGTCGTCCATCCGCGCGTGATCGCGGCGGGCGCGGCCCTCGGAGTGGTGACCGGTGAGGATCGGCTGACCGAAGGCGAACCGCTCGGATATGTCGTGGCTCTTCTTCCACGCGGCCTCGGAGGACTGGGCGGCGCTCGCGGCGTATCCGCCGAACCGATCCGCGCGGTCTTCGGCCTTCTCCTCCCGCTCCTCCTCGGCCTCGCTGAAGCTCCGGCGGTCGGCGTTGTCGATGGTCAGCGTGACCTCGTAGCCCGCGTCTCGGAGTCGCTGCGCGAGGAGTTCGAGCGAGGGGGTGTAGGTGGCGTGGTCGCGGCTGTGCGGGAGGTACCAGCAGTCAAGGTTCCTGCTCCAGCGGAAGGGCTGGCGCTGAGTGCGGCCGTACTCGCGAAGTCGCAGGATCTCGGCCGATCCGTCGCCCCGGCTGGTCCCCTCGATCAGGGTTCCTTCTCGGCGGGTGTGGGTGATCTCGATAGTCACTGAACTGGTCTTTTCTGGTGAGAGTTTGTGGTCCGGCCGCAGGGCGGACCGTGCGTTGGCAGCGGCGCTGCACCACCGGCGCGGGCCGTGAGGGACGATCGGCTCGCGGGTCGTCGCGCCTGCGCGGCGACAGGGGCAGTCGCGCCCCGGCGGGGCGCGTCCGCTGCGGTCCGGTGCCCGTCGTCGGTCGGCGGAGCCGCCTGCGGCGGAGTCGGCCGACGGCGGTGAACGCACCGGACCTGTCCTGCCGCCCCGAAGGGGTGTCCGCTGGGGTGCTGGGGGCCTGCCAGTCCGGAGGGTTGCCCTCCCCCGGACCGGCGGGCCTCGGTGTCAGCTGCGGTGGAGCGTGTGTCGGGCGACCGGGTCGGCGTCGGCCAGTCCGGTCCGCTCGCGCCATGCCTGGCGGGCGGCGGCGCGCAGTTCATTCCCGTCGTCGTAGGCGAACCGGCCACGGCGCAGACCGCACACGATGTCCCGGAAGACATCCGGGTTCATCGTGGTGAGGGTGTCGTCAAGCGGCGTCAGCTCGTGGGGGAACATCGCCTGGACGTTGTCGCCGGGCTGCGGGGCCCCGAGGGTGAAGTACCAGACCACGGTCATGGTGGCCGTGTCCTTGAACTCCGTTCCGCCGAAGGGGCCCACGACGACGGCGGGGCGGGTGTCGAGCTGGTGGCCCCGGTGCCAGGGTCCGGCGATCACGAGCGTCGCGGTGGGGAAGTCCTGGACGGTGGGCTTCTTGTCGGTGGTGAGCATGTCGTGCCCTGTCTGGTGAGAGGTTCCGCCGGGGCCGGTCGGCCCCGGCGGGGGTGCCGGTCGGGGGGTTGCCCTCCCCCTTCCGACACCATTAATTAAGCCATGTTCCTGGGTTCGGGTCAACCGGTCACGGCAAGTTCACGGCGGTGCTCGGCGGCGGCCCTAACCGCGCGGGCGATGGCGCGGCCGGTCTCGATGGCCCGTACGGCGGACTCGTGAACCGGGGGCTTCCTGTCCTGGGTGATGATGCCTGCGAGCGGCGGCATGACGGCGGGGCCCGGAGTGATTCCGAGGATGAGCGCGGCCGCGTGCGCGGCCGAGGCGACCTCGGCGGCGTGCTGGCCGGGAAGGGGCGCTTCCGCCTCGGTGATACGTCGCCACGCGTGGCCGTACAGGAGGATGCGGACGGCGTTGTCGGGGGCTTCCTGGGTGAAGTCGAACCCCCCGGCCTGCTCGGGGTCCTCGTGATACTGGTCGCGGTACTGGTTCACCAGGACATCGCGGATGACCTCAGCGGCGAGCGGGGTGACGGCGGGCGGCTCATAGGCGTCGCCGTCGGTCTGGCTGATGTCGAAAACCGGCCCGGCCTTGAACCCGGACACCTTTCGCGTCTCACCCTCGGCTGCCTCGCTGGCGGCCTCTCGCTGTCCGCCGTCGGCGGCTGCGGCCGTGACCTCCTGACCCCCCTCGGGCCGCCGCTTGACCGGCGTCCAGATGCGGAGGGAAGTGGACCCCTTAACCGGGAAGCGCCCGACCTTTCGCCAGTCTCCGGAGCTGAGTACGTGGGTGGCGTTGGGGTGCTGGGCGGCGATGGCCATGCAGTTGGTGGGGCTGCGGTCGTCGCGGTCCGCGTGGGTCAGGTTCGCAGCCGTGCGCATGACGGCGGCCCAGAACTCTTCACTGGCGACCATCGCGCCGTACGCGCGATCCATGACTGCTTCGAGTTCACCGCGCATCTTGGCGGAGTAGGCCCGGCGCTCTTCGTCGGTCATCTTGGCCTTGCGGGGCATGTCGCGGTCCTCCTGGTGAGAGATAGGCGTCCGGGGCAGCTGGCCCTCGGGGTGTCGGTTGGGGGGTTGCCCTCCCCCTTCCGACATCACTAATTAAACCATGTTCTAGAGGTTGGGTCAACCCCAATAAGGGCTCTGACCTGGCCTTTCCTCGCACCCACGGCCCGCACCCGCTCGGCCGGGCCCGGCCACAACGGGCCTGGGCGGGGTTCCCTCCTCGGTCGGACAGCTCCGCCGTACCAGGATTCCGGGCGCGGCGTCCTGGCTCGCGCAGCGACCGCGAAGCGGCTCGGCCTGGACGCCGTGTCCGGGTTCCTGGTACGCCCCCTGGGTGTCCGACCGAGGAGGGAACCCCGCCTCCACCACCCGCACCACAACGGCGCGGCACTCAACCAACCAGCCCCCACCCCCTCCGAGTAGGACCCGCCGGAGGCAGCCCTTCCGCCCCCGCCGGCACCCAACGAAACTGTTCGCCGGAACATGGTTGGTCGGGCGGCGCTCGGATGCGTCACCGTCACCACAAGGCCGGTTGCACGGCGGTGTGCCGGTGCAAGGGCAGGGTGATCCGGACGGGCGAGCTCGCGACGGAGTCCACCGCGGGGCGCGGAGCGTGAGCGCCGGAGCAGTAGCCGCCCTCGTCCTCCCAGCGTCGGCGGCGTCGCGCTCGGCGCGGACCCGCTGTTCAGTGAGGGTGACCGGCTTCCGGTACAGGTTCCGGGCGCTGGAATCGAGCGGCGGCAGTACGCGGGCTGCGGCTTTCTGGTCGTCGCGGCGCTTGTGGCGTCGCCGGACCCGTGCAAACCGTGCCTCGTAGGCGGCCTGGTCGCTCTCGTGGAGTCCGGCGGGGTGGAGCCGGGCCAGTTCAAGGGCGACCTGACCCATCGGGCTGGGGCGTCAATACGCGGGTGCCGTCGCCCTGGCGGACGGCGACGAGGAACCGCGCGGCGAACAGGGCCTCAGTCCGGTCGCGACTGAGCCGCTGGCCACCGGACCACACACCACGCCGGGCTGCCTGCCGGGCCCTACCGTCTCGCCAGTACAGGCGCCCGGACTCGGCGGCTTCCAGCACGCGGGCGTGCCCCGCCGTCCAACCGAGTTCGGCAACGTGCCCTTCGGCGAGATACCGGTTGCTCACCGTCTGGTTCCGGTTGTCCGCGTCCATGCCAGTGGCCGCACGTTCCTCGGCCTCCCGCTCGGCCTCTTCCCGACGACGTTCGGTCTCCCGCTCGGCGTACTCGGCCGACGTCAGCTTGCGCTCCAGTTCGGCCCGCAGGTCCTCGGCCGTTGTCCTTTGACAGCGAACCCAGCCGTTTCGACTCCCGACGGGCGTTCTTCAAGTTGTGGGCCGCGCGAGGGGGGCCGAAGCCCCCCTCGCACGACGGGTCGTGCTATTAGATGCCGAAGGGTGCTGCGTAGCGGACGGTGCCGCTGGGCAGCGGGTGGGCCTCGTCCAGGGTGAGGGCCATCATGGCCTCGTCCGGGACGTCGATGGTCAGGCCAATGCCATGAGTTGAGGCGCGGGTGAAGCCGAAGCGCGGGTAGTACGTCGGGTGTCCGAGGACGGTGACGTAGTACTCGTCCATCTCCTTAGCAGCCTGGAGGGCTGCACGGATGACTGCCGAGCCGGCGCCACTCTTCTGGTACTCGGGCCGTACGGCGACGGGGGCCAGGCACAAGGCCGGGATATCCCCGATGTGGCAGCGAGTCAGCAGGGCATGGCCGATGAGGGTGCCGTCCTCGTCGGTGGAGACAAGGGAGAGGCCGTCGATCCAGGAGGTGTCGGCGCGCAGAGAGTCGACGAGGTCGGCCTCCATCGCGGTCTCGAACGCAACGAGGTTGATCTCGTGGATGGTGGGGATGTCGGCGCCGGTCTCGGCGCGGGTGATCCAGTTGCTGTGGGTACGCATGACGGGATGAATCCGTTTCATGGTGAGGTTCGTGCAGGGAATGCCGCGCGAGCTCACGCTCTCAGCGGGGCAGGAGTGACGGGTCAGACCGTCGCCCGGGACGTGAGGGCGGTCCGGGCGCTGCGCATCGCAGTGGCCTTGAGTGCGGTCATCAGCCCCACCTCCCTTTCATCCTCAACCTGGATCAACACGAACTCATCAAACATACCACACACCCCGTCACTCGCCCTTCGAATTGAAGGCAGTCCCAGCTCGGCCCCTGCGGCCGGTCCCCGTCCAGCGTGTTTCGTCATCACCCCCGCGTCCGACAACTCGTTGACATCCAATCCAGTCGCCGCAGGTCAGCGAGCTGCACACGACTAAATTCGCCGTCAAAGGACAGCCGTCGTCTCGGCTCCGGCGGCCAACTGAGCCCGAACAGCGTGGCCGACGGCCGCACGGGCGCAGTACAAGGGGGCGCTGCTCGGCATGGTGGGGTCATCGGCGTACCGCTTGGCGCGGTCCGCGTGCCCCTCGGCTCCGACGGCTTCCTTGTGGGCCGCGTACATGGCCGCCTCCAGACGGACGGCGGCACCGGACCGGCTGCGGCACATCGCGGTCATGGCGTCGTCGGCTGCGGTGACGGCGCGGATCGCGGCCTGCCTGGCGACCTGGATACAGGTCTGCGGGGACGGGTTTCCGGGGTGGGCAACCTGATGCGGGGTGACGGGTGCGTTCTCGGGCATAGGGGTGTTCCTCGGGACTTCGGTGGTGCGGTCGGCGGCGTGCCGTACGGCGTCGGGGAGATGCCGCCCGTCATCGTGCGGAGCGCGATGGAAAGTGGCGTCGTGCCCGAAGGGCACGCCCTTCGGCCCGGCGTCCGGACGGGACGGGAGGGCCGCCCGCGGCCCGGACGTTCCGTCCGGCTGCGAGCCGGGCCAGGCTGAGCCGTCCCGGAGGGACGCCCTTCGTACGGGGGGGGCCGGTGAGTGAGGCCGGCCGCCGACGCGGGCGTGCCCGAACGGCGGTGGGCGGAGCGTGGGGTGGGCGGCTCGATGCCGCCCACCCCACCGCCCGGCGGCCTGGGTCCGGCCGGACGGTGGCTCCCGCCCGGCCGGGGCTGCTGCTACGCGGCGACCGGTTCTCGCGCGGCGACGCGGCACCGGGTGAGCACGGTCTGTGCGGTCTCGCCGTAGATGCTGTGGTCCTTGACCGTGCCGGTCAGCTCGACCTGGTCGCCCTGGTCGGGGATGTCGGCGGCGGAGCTGAACCAGATGAACACATTGCCGCTCGGGTCCTGGAACTTCACCAGTCGGCGGCGCTGGGTGTGGTAGCCGTACGTCCGGCCCTCCAGCTCGATCACGGTGGTGACGGTGGCGGCGGTGGTGATCCGCTCGCCCACCGTGCCCTGCGGCCGGGAGTTCTGGGCGGTCCGCTCGCTGGCCTCCTTCTCCTGGTCGCGGTACCAACCCGCGATGGCGGACACCAGTGCCGGCAGGTGGCGCGGATCGACGGTCTCACCCTTCGCCAACTGGCCCACCTTGTGGCGGTAGTCGGAGAGGCTGCCGTATCCCTGGACGGCCCATGCCCGGACGGCGACGGCGGTAGTCGGCGCGTCGGGGTCGCCGTCGATGCCGGCCCGCCACTCCATCGGGGCCTTGCGGTCGAAGAAGTACGCTTCGACGCCGTCGGCGGTCGGCGGGGTGTTCTTCCACTGCTCGGACCGGCTGTAGAACCTGCCTTCGGTGTTCACGATGGCGGCGGTCACCCGCAGCACCTCGATCACCGGCACGCGGAGATCGGCCGGGATGCCGCCCTCTTCGCCGTCCCAATCGGAGTCCTTCAGCGTGCCGAACCGCCACAGGGCCTCAAGTCCCTTGATCGGCAGACCGGTGTACGGCTCGACGCACGTCGTGCCCAACTGCCGCATCTCGCCGGTCTCGTGGCGGGCAAGGTAGGTGGCGGTGCGGTGCCGGGCGACGGCACACCCGTGGCAGAAGGACTCGATGGCGCGGTACTGGCGCGCGGCCTCGGCGTCCTGCTCGGGCAGACCGGGGAACAGGCTGGTTATCGTCTCGCCCTCCTCGTCGTGGTCCAGGCGGGCGATGACGGTCCAGCCGTGGTGACGGGGGATGTCACCGGAGATCGTCACGGTGACGGTGGGGCGCTGGCCGATCAGGCGGCCGTCGATGTCGTGGTAGTCGGCAAGGAACGGCTTGGAGATGTCCATCGCGTACGCGCTGAGGTGGTGGACGGCGGCGCGGGCGTTGGTCGCCTCGACAAGCTGACGGACGCGGGACTGAGCGGTCGCGGGGATGGAAAACCGCATGGCTGCGCTGGTCATCGTGGGTGCTCCTGCTGGTGAGAGAGGAATCGCGGGCCCGGCCGGGCGGGTTGCCCTCCGCGTACGGCCGGTCTCGGGCCGGCTGGCGGCCCGTCGTGTCGGAGGAGGGGTGCCCTCCCCCTCCGACATCATTAATTAAACCATGTTTTGAGGCATGGGGCAAGCCCCCCGGCAGCCGGGGATGTCGAGTGCGGCGCGGTCGCGGAGGAACGCGGCGAACAGAGCGGCGGTGTAGCTGTCGGCGGTGCCGTACGTGCGGCGGCAGTCCAGCGCTCCGATGCGCTCGCCACGGTGGCGGACGGGGAACGGCTGGCCGGGGCCGGGATGGCGAGCGCGTACAGCCCGCGCGGGGTGTCCACGCGCAGGACAACGGCGGCGGCCTGGTGGTCGTAAGCGGCGGACCAGCGGCGGGGCCCGATGCCGAACTCCGCCAGTCCGCCTGCGATGGCGCGGGCCTGCATGATGTCGGCGGTGGTGCCGGGGTCGGGCTCGGCGGGGGCGGGGACGCATCCGCAACCGTGGTCGTCGGCGTGGGTCTCGAACAGAGCTGTACGGGTCACTGTGGGGCTCCTGGGGGTGGCCGGGGGCGGGAGGATTCCCGCCCCCGGCGTCGGGCGACTAAGGCGGCTAGACGGTGGCTTCGTCGTCGCTGGCCGGGTCGTCGGCCTCCTCGGCCTCCGGCTCGCCCTCCTCCTCGTCGGTGCCGGGCTCCTGCTCGGCCTCCGGCTCGCTGCCGGACGTGATCGCGCGGGGCTTCTTCTTCGACGGGTCGTACGGCTCGTCGTCCACGACCGACTGCTCAATGGGCGTGAGCAAGTACCCGAGAGACGCAAGCACCTGGAACCACCGGCCGGTGGGCTTCCGGGTCCACGGGGCGCGCTGGCTGTCCGTCCTCCACGCGGACCGGTTCGCGCACTTCTCCCGTACAGCGGCGATGGCGGCGAACTGGAGTTGCGGGGCCCTGCGGGGGTCCTTGGCGACGTGCCCGGCGAAGTTACCCCGGTCCTTGGCCTGCTCGGTGCTCAGCCCCAGGAAGGCGGCAAGGATCTCGGTCGTCGGCTCCTTGGTCAGATCATCGAGTCCCCAACTGGCGTTCAGAAGAGCGTTGTTCACGTGACCGATCAGGGTGCTGGTCGTGGCCTTCGGGAGGTTGCGCCGCTTGATCAGGTCGGTGATCCACTTCCGGCGCAGGGCCTCGGCCGCGTCCCAGTCGATGTTCCCCTTCTTGACGGCGGCGCGGGCCGCGCGCTCGGCCTCTACCTCGGCGGCGGTCTTCGTGCCGCCGCTGCCGCTGCTGCTGCCCTCGGGCACCGTGTGCCCGTACAGGCCCGGGGCGGAGCAGTAGGGCTCGTACCGGTCTGCCCGCCGCTCGTCGAACACCCACACCAGCCCCTCGCAGTCGGCGTGCTCCTCGGTGCTGATGCCACGCAGCCGCCACACGGGCATGGCGCGCTCGGACAGCTCCTCGGCGTCCCGGATCTTCTGCCCGGCCGCCTCCAGATCCGCGCGGTGGGCCTCGGCCTTGGTCCGCTTGTCGCGCTTGGTCCGCTCGACGGCGATGGCCCAGTCAACGTCTCCCTCGTCGGCGTCATCGTCGGCGGCGGCCTCGGTGATCGCAGCGAGCGCTTCGGCGTCGTCCGCGAACTCCGAGAGCGCGGCCAGGTGCTCGAACGTCCACTCATAGCTGCTCGCGCCGCTGACGGCGGCCGACAGCTTCTCGTCGGACCGGACCTTGACCAGCGTCTTGACGTCCTTCTGCCGCACGCCTGCGGCCTTGGCGATGCGGCCGACCTGCGCGCCCGCCTCGGCGGCGCTGAACATGGCCTGGTTCATCTCGGAAGCGCTCAGGCTCTTGCGGTGCTGAGCGGTCGTGATCATGTCGAGGAACTGTCCGGCCGCGTCGCGGTCGTCGTCCTCCCACTCGTACGGCAGGTGGGTAAGGCCCGCGTCCGTCGCGGCGTGGTAGCGGCGGTTTCCGTCATTGATCTGGAGGACTCCGCCGTCAAGGCGCTGGATCTTGACGGGGATGCGGCACCCCTCGGCGCGGAGGGATTCCACGAACGGCGGGTTGAGGTCGAGGTCTTCGCGGGCGTTCTTCGGGTGCGGGGTGAGCGCGTCGATCCGAATGACGGGGCGCGGGGTGACCGGAACGGTCTCCAGCCCTGCGGCGACGGCGGCGGCCAGTCGCTGGAACCCGTCGATGATCTGCGGCACGTCGCCGTTGGTGCGCACGACGTACAGCGGCTCCATGACGCCGATGTCCTTCACGTCGGCCAGCAGATCGGCCGGGGCCTCGATATCGCGGACGTTGCCGGGGTGCGCGGCCAGCTCGGCGACCGTGAGGGTCGGCCACGGGGCAGGAGCGGTCTGGACGCTGGCCTGGGTCTTGGTTTTCGTCATCGGTCCTTCTCTTTCTGGTGAGAGTTCGTCGGGCCGTTCGGCCCGGTGACGGTGTCGGTCGGGGGGTTGCCCTCCCCCTTCCGGCATCATTAATTAAACCATGTTATCGGGAGAGCGGGGAACCGAGGATGCTGTGATCGCCGTCACTCGGGTGCAGGGCCGCGGCGGTGCGGATCATGGCGGCGGCCTCGGCGGTGTTTCGCTCGGGCTCGTCGCCCCAGCACCACAGGAGGGTGCGCCGGTAGGCGTCCTCCGTGAGCCGCAGCTTTCGCCACCGAACCCTGGACACGGGACGGCCGTTGACCTGGTTGCTGAGCACCACAAGGGAGTCGAACAGGGCGCGTTGGAAGATGTTCCACGGTTCACCGCGTACGGACCAGCGGGGCCGGACGGAGCGCACCCCTCGTTCCCATGCATGCAGCACGGTGCACGGGGCAGTGTCGCCCATCCGGCCGGGCTGCCAGAGGTGGTCACCGTGATAGAGCCCGACTCGTTCGATGTGGTCGGCGGCGGCGGTGAGGATGCGGGCGGGGGTGGCCGGGAGCTTTCGTGTCGGCACGGTCATGCCTCCTGGGTTGGTCGCGGGCTCGACGGCCGGGGGCGGACGGCCGCCCCCGGCCCTGACGGGGCTACGCGGCTATGGACCCAGCCGAGGTGCGGCCGATCGACTTACCGCCGATGTCGGCCCGGCTTCCCGCGATCCATCCGGACCCGTACCCGTTGCCGGTCATGGTCGTAGTGCCGCCCTTCCGTGAACGCGGGTATGCCTGCTGGTAGTTGCGGGAGACGACAGCCTTGCGGTCCGCGAGCACGAGGGCCGCGCTGCGCCCGGTGGCGCTGGTCCCCCCCCTGGCCTCTTCGCGTGCGCCGCGCTCGGCCTCCTCGATGCGGTCGCCAACCCGGTTGATGAAGCCGAGGAGCCAGGACCGACGCCAGGCACGCGCGCCCTGGCCCGGCGGGACCGACTGAGCGGCCAGCCCGCTGTTCATCTGAAGCAGTAGAGAGGTGTAGAGCAGTTCGACGCGCTGAAGGTCGCTCACGTACCCGAAGACGTGAACCCGGCGGGCCGGGCCGCTACCGTCCCGGCCAAGGTGGATGAGCTGGCAGCCGAGAGCAAGCGCGATGCGGTTGACGAGGCGGACTCGCTCCATCGCCCAGGGGTTGTCCAGAACGATCTTGCGGTCCGCCGGGGCGTCGCTGGCAGGGTTGGCGTCGTTGAGCATGGCCTGTTCGACGCCGTACTTCGCCATCATCTGGAACGCCCGCTTCCGGGCAAGCTCCGCCTCCGACTCCGGCGTACGGGGGTCCTCCGCCTTGGCGAGAAGGGCGCGGATGGTTTCGAGCTTCGCGGGGGCCTTCGTGGTGCTCACGTTCATTCTCCTGGCGAGAGAGGTTGTCGGCGGCCGGTCGGCCTACCGGTGTCGGCTGGGGTGTTGCCCTCCCCTTCCGACATCACTAATTAAACCATGTTACAGGGGTTGGGTCAACCCGAATATAGGCCCTGACCTGCTATTTTCCCGTACCACCGGCTCGCACCCGCTCGGCCGGGCCCGGCCACAACAGGCCTCTGGGCGGGGTTCCCTCCTCGGTCGGACAGCTCTGCCGTACCAGGGTTCCGGGCGCGGTGTCCCGGCTCGCGTAGCGACCGCGCAGCGGCTCGGCCTGGACACCGCGCCCGGGTTCCTGGTACGCCCCCTGGGGTGTCCGGCCGAGGAGGGAACCCCGCCCCCACCACCCGCACCACAACGAACCCGCACCCAACCAACCAGCCCCCACTCCCTCCGAGTAGGACCCGCCGGAGGCAGCCTTTTCGCCCCCGCCGGCACCCAATGAGCTGGTGGTTCGAGATGTCCGCGGACCTGTGCCTACGGTGCGTGCGATGAGCAGTGATTTCGAACAGAACCGGGGGCACGGGTGAGCACCACTTCGGCAGGACCAGTGAGCGCGGCGGAGCTGCGGCGGCGGGTTCGCGCTGCTGAAGCGCTGAAGGCGAAGACGCGAGAGTTGGCCGCTGCGAACGCGTTGACCGCGCGTGAGGCTGCGGTGAAGGCGGCCAGGGCGAAGGAGGAGGCCGACGTCACGGCGCGCGAAGCTGCTGCTGTAGTTCTGCGGCTGTTCGACAATGACGCCGAGTTGGTCTCAGAGCTGCTGGGTGTGCCTGCGGAGGACCTGGAACGTGAGGCGAAGCCTGTTACCGCCGCTCGGGCGAAGGAGATCATCGAAGTGCTGCGGACCCGCGCCGAGCGGCCCCGCTCCACTCGAAGCCGTAAGCCTCGGCCAGATGGGGCAGAGACGTCTTCTCCAGTCTCGGACGCCCCGGCCCCGATCGTCACGGCGGACGGCAGCCGGGCTGATGCCGCCTGAAAACGACCTCGGGCCCGGCCTCTTCCCGCTCGCGGCGGTGAACGGGGCCGGGCCCGCTCACGTTGACGAACAGCTTGCCCTCATCGGTGAGCCAACGACCGTGCGGATACCAGCCGTTGAGTGGCTGGTCTGGCTGGCCGATGAGTCCGTTCGGGCCCGGTACTGGGCCAAGGTCTACCGGACCTCGTCAACCGAGGACTGCTGGTTCTTCCTCGGCGGGATCTCCAGCACCGGCCACGCCAGCAAACGAGCGGAATTGCATCTGCTGCATCATTGAGCACCCGTTGCTGAGGTCGTTGACCAGCACGTGAGAGAGGGAGCCAACCAAGGGTTGGCTCCCTCTCTGCTGTTACCGGCCTGCAGTGATGTCGACCACGACGTAACCAATGCATCGATGTTGCGTTGAATGCATCGTGACGAGAGCAGCTGAACTGCCGGGTGCGGCCTCGCTCGTGCTGGCCTCGGGGGTCGTACACCTCGACCCAGCGCCCGCGGTCTTCGCCGCGATGATGGACGGTTGGTCGATGCAGCAGCGGACCCGGTTCCTGAAGGCGGAAACGATTCAATCCCGCATCGATCTGGTGCGGCGCTTCGCAGCGTTCACCAACGAGTATCCGTGGCAGTGGCGACCAGCCGAGGTGGAGGCGTTCATCGACCACCTGCGGTCGGGGGCACGACCGATCGTGGTCTCCACGGCCCGCGGCTACCAGAACACGTTGCGGCTGTTCATGGAGTACATCACCGATGCCCGCTATGCGTGGCCGCGGGAGTGTGAGGAGAAGTTCGGACAGGCGCCGGTGCAGATCCTGCACGAGTGGAACACCGTCGCGCATGTCACCGAGTACGAAGGCGATCCCCGCCGCCGCCCGCTGACCTACGACGAGGTTCAGGCGCTGTTCGACGCTGCGGACGGCCGGGTGGAGGAGATCAGGGCCCGGCGGCGCAAAGGGGCGCTTGCCGCAATGCGTGACGCCATGGTCCTCAAGACCGTCTACGCCTACGGTCTGCGCCGCAGGGAAGCGTGGGGCTTGGACCTGCCTGACTTCCGGCACAATCCCAAGGCCCACCAGTACGGCCGATGCGGCGCGCTCTACGTCCGCTGGGGCAAGTCGTCCAAGGGCAGCCCGCCCAAGCGGCGAACGGTGCTCACGGTCCCGGAGATGGACTGGATCGTTCCGGTGCTGGAGCAGTGGCTGGACGAGATCCGGCCTGCCTTCGGCCCTGGCCGACTCCCGGCGTTGTGGGTGACCGAGCGTCAGAGCCGACTCTCGCGCCGCTCGTTGAACGAGGCGTTCGAGGAGGCCCGCGACGCGGCCGGCCTGCCTGTGGAGCTCGACCTGCACTGCCTGCGCCACTCCTACGTCACGCACCTGATCGAGTTCGACTACCCGGAGCGGTTCGTCCAAGACCAGGTCGGCCACGAATACGCGTCCACCACCGCGCTCTACACCAACCCTCCGGAATTGCATCAGACGGGCGAGAAACCGCAGGTCGCCTGGTCGTGGGGGGAAACGGAAGGAGTCCATAGCCTCTACGAACTGGCCTCCTGAACAGGGATGTTGCCGAGTTGATCCCTTCTGATGCATGATCTGCTCTCCAGAAGGGATGGTCTGGAGTGGTGCATCAGCGCAAGGTGGCCCTGGCCGGCTCGGCCCACATGGAGCTCGTCTCCGGGGTCGTTCAGCTGCGTCCCGAGGACGCGATGTTCGACGCGATGCTGCGCGGTTGGCGTGCTCAGCAGAAGTCGCGAGGGCTGAAGGACGAGACGATCGCCCCGAGGGAACGGCTGATCCGCCGGTTCCTGGAGTTCACCAACGAGTACCCCTGGCGATGGACGCCTTCCCATCTGGACGAATGGTCGGCCTCGCTGACGAGCGAGAGGCGCCTGGCACCCTCCACGATCCGCAGCTACCAGGGCACCGTTGGGCTGTTCACCGAGCTCCTCATCGATGCCCGATACGGCTGGGTCCCAGCGTGCGAAGAAGCCTTCGGCACCTTCCCGGTGGCGATTTGCCATGAGTGGAATACCCTCCCTCACCTGCAGGATTACGAAGGCAATCCAGAGGCGAGGCCGTTCACAAGGGAAGAGCTGCAGCGCTTCCTCGACTACGCCGACGACCAGGTCGCACGCGCGGTGAAGGCCAAGCGCAAGGGGGCCCTCGCCGCCTACCGCGACGCCACGTTGTTCAAGGTCATCTACGGGTGGGGGCTTCGCCGGACCGAGACGTCCAAGCTCGATGTCGTCGACTTCGGACGCAATCCGCAGGCCCGGCAGTTCGGCCGGTACGGCACGCTCAACGTCCGCTACGGCAAGGCGAAGAAGGGCCAGCCGCCGCGGCGGCGGAACGTGCTGTCGGTGATGGACTGGGCCGTCGAGGCGGTCGCCGACTACGTCGAAAACGTTCGGCCTCGTTTCGGGTTCCCCGATCACCCGGCTCTGTGGATCACGGAACGTGGGGGCCGTCTCCAGCCCGGCTCCATCAACGACCGGTTCGAGGCATACCGAGACGCTCTAAAGCTCCCAAAAGACCTGACTCCCCACTCAATCCGACATTCTTACGTCACGCATCTGACCGAGGACGGAGTCGACCGCCGGTTCATCCAGCAGCAGGTCGGCCACGAGTGCGACAGCTCCCTGGCCATCTACACGCACGTCAGCGACGACTTCATGAACACTTCCCTGCACAAGGCACTGGCCCCGGCGTTCGCCGGAGCCTGAAGAGGAAGGATCCGGCGATGGCCGCCAAGCTCGACTACCACTGGCACCTGCGCAAAGTCATGGCCGACCGCGGGATGTTCTCCACCACCGACCTCCTCCCACCGCTCAAGGAACGCGGCATCAGCCTGTCATCGAGCCAGGTCTACCGGCTTGTCGTCGAGCGACCGGAGCGACTGAGCCTGAAGATCCTCATGGCCCTGCTCGACATCCTCGACTGCACCATGGACGACCTCATCGAGCCCATCGCGGCGGCCGGCGCCGTGAAGAAGCCGAAGAAGGCCGCTGCCGGTGGCTCGGCACCTTCCGTGGAGGGGCTTGGCGGGCTGCGGCCAAAGCGGGCTCGGATCAGGAGTGTTGACCGGTCATGACCACGGCTGACCAGCTCGACCGCGCCGTCACAGACCCGGTCGGCTTGATCACCGACCTCGTCGCCGACATCGAGAGGGAACTCGGCATCGAGATGATCCGGGCCGTGGTCACCGCGGTCGCGGGCGGCCGAGCGAAGTCACGAAGCTTGGCCAAGGCCCTGGCCATACGGCCCGCTGTCCTCACCGACGGCCGGTCCCCGGCGCCCCGGGCCATCGGCGATCTGCTCATCGAGCTCCGCAAGGCCGGCGCCTCGGTGATCGCACCACCTCTCTGCGCCGAGTGCGGCAAGATTCTGCGGACTCTTCAACGCAAGGGGCAGGACTGGTACTGCTCAGTCTGCGGGCAGGAAACCGCCGAGTGCACCGCCTGCGGCAACGTCCGTCGCGTCGGCTTCCGCGACCGTAAGGGCCTGCCGCGCTTCAAGGTGTGTCCCGACCACGACCACCGCGATCCTGTCACGGTCGTCCAGGACCTGATCACCGCGATCGCCCCGGGCGCCGACCGTGATGCGGTCGCCGAGGCTCTCCGCCGGACGGCGCCCGACCGTCCCCACTATCGCCAGCGAGTGGTCTGGGCCTTGGAGGAGAATCCCCGGCTGCTGACCGGAGAGGGCTACCTGGCGCCGCATCGCGCCATCTTGAAGTTCATCGAGCTGCTGCACGAGGCCGGTGTCGCTGGGATCGTCCGGCCTGCCTGTCCTCGCTGCTGCCGGGTGGTCCGCATCGACAAGCCGCTGGACGGACAGCGGGTCTGCCGCAACTGCATCGCCAAGTCCCGCGTCGAAGAATGCGTACGCTGCGGGGCCCGGCGTGAGCCGGCCACTCGCGACGACCAGGGGCGACCGCTGTGTCCGAACTGCCTGATCACCGACCCCGCGAATACCGAGGTCTGCATCAGCTGCGGCGAACGACGCCGAGTACAGAACCGCACCGCCGACGGTCCCCTCTGCCCCAACTGCTGCCCCCTGCCCGTCCTGGTCTGCGCGATCTGCGGCCGCACCGCGCCCGGCACACTCTCGAAGCTCACCGGCCTGCCCCGCTGCCGCGGCTGTTTCCAACGACAAGCTCACTGCACCATCTGCGGAGGACTCCGCGGCATCCACTCCGGCACCGCCGACGCGCCCATCTGCGGTCCGTGCACGACACCGGACGCCGAGCTCTGGCGCCCATGTCCCACTTGCGGACAAGCCGAGCGGCTGCACGCGCCGGGTCCGTGTCCTCGCTGCACTCTCAAGCAGCGGCTCCACGATCTCCTCGCCGACGATACCGGCTCCATACCCTCGAAGCTGCAGCCCCTCTACGACGCCCTGGCCAGCACCGAACGGGCCCGCACCGCGATGAGCTGGCTCTCCAAAGGCATCGTATCCACCGTCCTGTCCGATCTTGGCTCCGGCCGCCGCCCTCTCACCCACCAGGCCCTGGATGAGCTCCCGGAAGGCAAGGTCGTGGAGCACATCCGCAGCGTTCTCGTCGCCGCCGGAGTCCTGCCTAAACGAGACGAGCAGATGATCCGTCTCGAACGGCACGTAAAGGACCTCGTCACCTCCCATACGACGGTCGAGGGACGCAAAATTCTGCACCGGTACGCAACTTGGCACCTTCTACGTCGGCTTCGCCGACGCAGCCGCGGCAAGGAGATCACCCACTACCAGCTCGCGACCGCGCGGCAGCACCTGCGGGCGGCCGTCTATCTCCTGGACTGGCTCGAGGAACAGAATCTGACCCTGACCACCTGCCGACAGGCCGATCTTGATCGCTGGATGACCAGCGACGGCGTCCTCCTTCGCACAGAGGCAGGCCACTTCGTTCGCTGGGCCCTGGCCCAGAAGATCACCCGCGACCTCAGCTTCCCGGCCGTCAGATGGAACGGCCCCACCCAGCCGATGGACGACGAGGCCCGCTGGGACACCGCGCGACGCCTGCTGCACGACGACGCCCTCAAGCCCGAAGACCGCCTCGCCGGCCTGCTGTTGCTCCTCTATGCCCAGTGGCCCGCCACGATCTCCCGGCTCACCGTCGACCACGTCGAGGAGACGGACACAGCCGTCCGTATCCACCTCGGCGCCGTCCCGGTCGAACTACCGACACCCGTCGCTGAACTCGCCCTCCACCAAGTCGCGGTCCGCCGCAGCCATGCCGTCCTCGCCCGGACGGACTCACCCTGGCTCTTCCCCGGCGGCCAGCCCGGCCGCCCGATCAGCGCCTGGGCCATGGGCGAACGCCTCCGCAAACTCGGCATCCGCCTCGCGGAAGCCCGCTCGACTGCTCTTTTCCAGCTCGCCACGGAACTGCCCGCAGCAGTCCTCGCCCGCACCCTCGGCATCGACATCACCGTCGCCGTCAAATGGCAGCGAGCCGCCGCCGGAGACTGGGCCGCCTACGCAGCCGACGTCGCCAGCCGCCCGTGAGCCAATGCCATGCGCTGCTAACCCATGCCGCCGTTGCTCTGGAGAAGCTGGGCGTTGATCCATCCGCCCTCTGCAGAGCAGAGGAAGGAGACAAGATTCGCGCAGTCCTGCGGCACACCGAGGCGTCCCAGGGGCGTGAAGCGGATCATGTCCGCCTTCTGATCTTCGGTCATCCAGCCCGTGTCGGTCGGTCCGGGATTGATCGCATTACAGGTCACTCCCAGGTGGGCGAGCTCACGGGCGGCCGCCAGCGTGATCCGGTCCATCGCTCCCTTGCTTGCCCCATAAGGCAGGTTGCCGGCCGTGTGGTCGCTGGTCAGGCTGACGATCCGCCCGCTGCCGTGCTGTCCGCGGAACCGCAGCCCGTACTCCCGGATCAACAGCCAGGTTGCCCGCGCATTGACTGCGAAATGCAGGTCGAAGCTCTCCACCGTGGTGTCCAACAAGCCGGAGTCGACCGACTCGCAATGGCAGAGCACCAGCGCGGTGACGTTTCCCAGTTCACGCTCGACTCTGTCGAAGAGCTGAGCCGGCACGGCCGGGTCGCTCAGGTCCGCCTCGACCGCAAGCGTTCTCGCCCCGAGCGACGCCACCTTCTTCTGCAGCTCTTCGGGCGCACCCGGCTCCAGGCCCCACTGCATCCGCGCGTCATACGGAGTCCAGTACGTGAAGGCCACATCCCACCCGGCCCGGGCCAGATTCAGCACCACGGCCGCCGCGATCCCCGCCGAACGGCCCGCCCCCGTGACCAAGGCAAGCGGGCGCCCCGCTTCTCCCACGTGCTGCCGTCTCCCCAAGGGCGTCTCACCAGTCATGATCCTCATCCTGGCGGGCCACCCTTCGCACGGCACCCGATTTTCCCGGTCGCTGCCACAGTCACACGCGGAGACCTAGCCGCCACAAGGCACACATGGCATAGATCAGACAGGTATTCAGGCAGTTCCAATACCCGACTCCACCATTAGGGGTGAGCGACGAGTACCGCAACCGGCTACTCCAGCGCTCCCTGAACCGCCAGGCTGACCGATGGAGCGTGTCGTGATCCGCAAGATGGGCTACGAGTGGCACCTGCGCAAGATCATGGCCGACCACGGGATGTTCGCCACCACGGACCTTGTGCCCCTGCTCGCCGAGCGCGGCGTGCACCTGTCGCGGGAACAGGTCTTCCGCCTGGTGACTCAGCCACCGCAGCGCATGTCGATGGACACCCTGGCGGCGCTCTGCGACATCCTCGACTGCCAGGTCCAGGACCTCATCGAGATCACCGTGGTCAACCAGCAGGTCCGCAAGACCGGCACGGGAGATAGCAGCCCGACCGTTCCGCAAGTACGCCGCACGTCCATCCGGCGCCCGGAGGGGCTGTGACAGTTCCGCCGGAGGTGACAGACGCAATCGTTGAGTTGCTACGGCGAGCCCTGCCCGGGGCGGACAGCGATGCTCTGTCCGCTCATGTCGCGAGCTTGCGGCTCCGCCGCTCTGCCGCCGGTGAACTGCTGGGGCACCTCGCAAACTCCCCGGATGCGCTGTTCTCGGGCCACTCCGGAGGGCCAGCCGCCCGGCTCCGGCTTCTGGATGTCCTCGCCGCCGAACATCCCCTGGTCGAGCGGGCCCGATGCATCCGCTGCCAGCGGGCCAAGACGCTGCGGCACCGTGTGGATGACGGCAGGGCCTGCGTCAGCTGCTACAGCCGTCAGCACGTCGAGACGTGTGTCCGCTGCGGCGATCTACGCGAGGTCGCCCTGCGTCAGACGGACG
Source organism: Streptomyces sp. NBC_01471 (assembly GCF_041438865.1). Lineage (NCBI taxonomy): Bacteria > Bacillati > Actinomycetota > Actinomycetes > Kitasatosporales > Streptomycetaceae > Streptomyces > Streptomyces sp. NBC_01471. The sequence goes on along the minus strand of NZ_CP109450.1, from coordinate 5,569,585 downwards.
GCGGAGCCGTCTGCCCCAAGTGCAAGCGCCGGGACACGTCCTTCTGGCGAGAATGCTGCGTCTGCGGCAAGTCGGCACCGGTCGTCGCCCGCCGTGACGGACAGCCGCTCTGCCAGACCTGCCTTCCCAAACGGCCACAGATCTGTTCCGCCTGCGACCGCGACCAGCCGGTAAGGGCCTACACCGACCAAGGTCCCCTCTGCGGAAGCTGTTACCAGCGGTCGAAGGCTGCGGAGTGCGCGGACTGCGGCCGGGTAACAGCAAACCGCCGCCGAGACCGGGAGTCCGGGAAACTGGTCTGCGAGCGCTGCTGGAACCCGCCTGTGCTGACCTGCGTCGACTGCGGTCAGCAGAAGCCCTGTCCACGCGGGCTGAAGACGGGCGAACCACGCTGCAGCAGCTGCCGCGCCCGCAGACGCCCGCGGCGCCCCTGCGTTCGCTGCGGAAAGTCCCAGCGCATCCACTCGCGGCTCCCGCTCGGGGACGTCTGCGCCCCCTGCCACACGAAGATTCGTCGAAATGCCGAGCCCTGCGGCCAGTGCGACGCCGCCCGCCCCCTCATCGGCATCGGCACCGCCGGGCAACTGATCTGCGGACCCTGCGCGGGCGATGACCGGGAGTGGAACTGCGGCCGATGCGGTCGCTTCGATGCCCTCTTCTCCGACGGCCTTTGCCCACGCTGCGTCGCCCACGACCGCGTACATCAACTGTTGTCCGGCCCGGACGGGAACGTCCGGCCCCAGTTGGCCCCCTTGATCGGCCTGCTCGACGCCGAATCAGATCCCTACCAGATCCTGCTCTGGCTCTACCGCTCCGGCTGGGGCGACCTCCTTGGCCGCCTCGCCAGCGACCACGAAGAGATCACCCACGAGCTCCTCGACTCGTTTCCCTCCCACCACAAGCCCGTCCAATACCTGCGCACGGTCCTGGTGACGGCCGGCGTGCTGCCTGCCCGCGACGAACACCTCGACGGCATCCCGGGCTGGCTCGATACCCTCCTCGCCACTCAGCCACCGCACATCACCATACTCATCCGCCCCTACGCGTCCTGGTCCGTACTGAGCCGGGCCCGCGGACGCAGCATGCGACGAGCCTCGACCCCGAGCGTCCGCAAGTACGCCCGCTCGCGCATCCTCATCTCCGTCCGCTTCCTGACCTGGCTCGATGAACAGCAGTTGACGCTGGCCACGGTCACCCAGGCACACATCGACGGCTGGCTGGACGCCGGCACCGACACCCACCACCGCCTCCGCGACTTCCTGCGCTGGGCCCACAGCCGCCGTCTCGCTCCCGACCTCTATGTCCCCTGGCTTGGCAGCCGGGACGAACCCGGTGACGTCCTCGATGACCACGAGCGGTGGCGACTGCTGCGACGCTGCTTCACCGAAGAGGGCATCCCGCTCCACCAGCGTGTCGCTGGCGCTCTCGTGCTGCTCTACGGCCAGCGGCCACAGCGCATCGTCACGCTCACCCGCTCCCACATCACCATGCGAGGCGAGTACACGTATCTCACTCTCGACCGGCACCCCGTGCTGTTGCCGCCTCCGCTCGCTGAGATCGTCCAACGGCTCGCTACTGCAGAGCCGTTCAGTCGCCGCCCCATCATCCGAGACCTTGCCCCAGGTAGTGGGTTGCTGTTCCCCGGCGCACGTCCCGGCGCCTCCATGGACCACGGCCGCCTCACCCATCAGCTCAACGCCCTCGGTATCCGCGTCCGCCCCGCCCGCAACAGTGCCCTGTGTTCCATGGCTGCCGACCTCCCCGCTTCGGTGATCGCCGACTTGCTCGGACTCCACATCACAACCGCTGTCCGCTGGGCGAAACTCGTCAAGCGAGACTGGACCAGCTACCTTGCAGCCCGCGCCGACAACGGGTAACAGCACCCCAGCACCAGGGACGGGAGGCCATCCTCGATGCCCCAGTACAGCCCCAGGCTTCAGGAGGATGTCCTGCCGTTCATGCCGTCGCCGGGCACTGAGCGCACTCAGCATGACGATCAATTGGCCCTGTTCGGACAGCCTCAGCGCGTCCGCATCCCCGCTGAACTCTGGCAGAGCTGGCTGGACGATCCGGCGATCGTGGCGCGCTTTGAAACCAAGCGCTACAGGCGTCCCGAACCCGCCTGCTGGATATGGACCGCGGGGATCTCCTCGACCGGTCACGGAAGCTTCCGCGCCGCCAGCCTCCCTGGCCGTTCCCGCCGCGGCACCGTCCCCGCGCACCTCTTCGCCTACCAGCTTGAACACGGGGTGATCCCCCGACTTGGCTGGTCCGGGGAAGACGACCCTTGCCTCTGCCACCGCTGCGACGAAGCCGGATGCGTCAACCCAGCTCACCTACGCCTCGGCACCAACACCGAGAACCGCGCAGAGTGGGCCCAGCGTCACCGCAACCCTCACGGGCCACTCGCTGACCTGCGGGGCGCCGCAGGCCGTGCCCGAGCCGTCGGGGCAGCTATCCGCGCCGGCATCACGGCAGGGGACAGCGCCGAGCAGATCGAACGGCGGATCCGTGAAGCCCGGACCGTCGGCGCACCGCTCACTCTGTGGTGAGGGACAACCCGTCCAGTTCCACTCCGATCGCTTGCCGCAGCGCGTCATGCTGCGAACCGAGGGCGAAGCGCTCATCACTCCATCGCTCACTCGGATACAGCCACACCGGCTTACCCACCAACTCGCCGGGCTCCCAATCGAACCGCGGCCACACGTGGGCATGCAGGAAGCTGTCGGTGTTGCCTAGGATCTCCAGATTCACGCGCCTGAAGGCAGGGTCCAGGCGGCGGCAAGCGCGTTCGACCGCTTCCCCGAGACGATCCATGTCGGAGAGGAAGGACATCCGCTTCGGCTTTGGCAGATCCGACAGCCGTTGCACATCCAGTTCATCGGCCAACAGCACCGAATACCCCGGAAGGAATTGGACGTCCCCGATCACCGCGAACCCAGCCTCCAGCCGTCGCAGCACAGTGGGGTTCTCGCCCCTCACGGCACTCCCGATCCGATCCTCACGCCAGTCATCCGTCATGGCGGGAACCTACACGGCAACGATCATTGGGTCCTTGTTGGCCCGTGATCCGTCTGAATACCGCAGCCCAGCAATAAGTGATCTCCACCAGTATTCAGGGCCGCCTCGCGGCCCGGCAGGACACGCACGGGCACGGTGCCGGGCCACCTGTACGGATACCAACTCGCGCATGGTGTCATCCCTCGACTCGGCTGGGGAACCGACAGCCCGACCGTCTGCCACACCTGCGACAACCACTCGTGCCAGCAGCCAACGCATCTCCGGTTGGGCACGGCTGCGGAGAACCGGGCCGAATGGCTGGCACGCCGCACAGACCCCGGCAGCCCCCTTGCGGACCTCCGCGGCCCGGCCGAACGCTCCCGCGCGATCGGTGCCACCATCCGAGAGGGCCTGGCGAACCACGAATCAGGTCAGGAAATCGCGGACCGCATCAGCGCAGCAATCGTGGAGGGCCGGCCGCTGAGCCTCTGGTGACCTCACGCTTCGGTCCCCAGAGCGCGCCGCGCGGCGATCTGAAACGCCTCCTCGAAGGGCCTCTTGGCCTCGAATGCCGCCATGAACTGCACGTCATGCTCGTTGAGTCGCCCTGTGCCCTGCTGGATCGCCGCGCGGATCCAGGCTCCAGTCAGCATCTCCCAATGCCTCATGGACCCGCGCAAATCCTCGGCGGCAGCCGCTACAGCATGCGGGCCGGCCATGGTGACGGCCGCGGAGGCCGCACTGAACTGCGTCCAGGCGTCGTGCACGCTCCGGAAGGCGCCCTCCCAGTCTTCTGCAGCGCCTTCACTGTGGAGTGAATCGGACGCCTTCCAGACTGCATTGGACAACTGCTTCGTACAGGTGACGAACCCCGTGTAGGTCTCGCGACGCAAGTCCGCGAGCCAACGCTTCTCCTCCGCACGATGCTGAGCATCGAGGGTCCGAACCTGTGCGCCGAGGGTGAGCAAGCCACCGCCAAGGCCGCCGACGGCACCGATCGCCGCGCCGAGTATCGCTGCAACGCTAGCGTCCACCTGACATCTCCCCCGTCCGCCTTCGACCGTCCTACCCTGGCACGTCCTGGCGCAGGCGAACGGACGGCCGGGACGCGGCCTGCGCTCTAGGGCAGGACATCGTTCTCGTGCTGTCTGCTGACTCCAAACGGCTCTCAGGCCACCCTGGAGAGATCACGCTTCACAGCAGCAGCACCCATAGCCCATTTGACGGCTGCCACGACCTCGTCATCCGAGGACTCCAGGAGATGCCCGTACCGGTCCACAGTCGTCGTGATCGACTCGTGGCCAAGGCGAGCCTGGATAACCGGCAGCGGGACCCTACTGGCTATCAGCCAGGACGCATGAGTGTGGCGGAGATCGTGAATCCGGGGTTGCTTGGTGAGGCCTGCGGCATTGGCGCCCTTCAGGGCGGGCTTCCATCGGTGAGCATGGAACACCCCGGAGTGCCAGGCGCCGCCTTCAGGCGCGGTGAAGACGAGGTCGTTCGGCTTCTTGCCCCGGCAGAGCCGCTGGAACATCTCTACTTGATCCGACGTCAGCACGAGGGTGCGGCGTGACTTCTTCGTCTTCGGAGCGCCGAGGAACGTCCCGCCCTCACCACGACGCTTCCACGCCCGCTGGACCCGCAGCGTCGGCCGCTTGGAGGCCAGAGTGAAGTCCTTCGGCTGTAGCGCCGTCACCTCGCCCCACCGGAGCCCCGTGCTCACGAGGACATCGATGATGTCCACCGCATCCGGCCGGAGGTGCGCACGGAGGAGGGCGTACTCCTCAGGTTCGAGGAATACCTCGTCGTCCTCGGCGTCACCGCTCCTAGGCAGCCGGGTGTGCGCGCAGGGGTTCGAGTCGCGGAGCGCCGGATCGGACTCCACGGCCGACTGCAAGATACTGAAGAGCAGGCCATGGAGGTTGGCAATCGTCTTCGCCGCATACGCGCGGCGTGCGGTCCCCGGCGCGTGCAGGGGGCCGGGGCGACCGTCCTTGAGATCCAGGATCCACCGGCTGACATGGTCACGGGTGATCCTGCTGCCGCGGTCCGAAACGGAGAGCTTCCCGAACCACGGCACCATGTGATTATCGATGAACCTCGTGTAGTTGATTCTCGTGTGGTCCGATATGTCGGTCAGCAGCCCCACGTAGTTGTGCGCGAACAGCGGGAACATTTCCGCGTCACTCACGTCCGGCTCACTCGGCTCGACAAACCCCTCCCCCTTGACCCACCCCGGGGGCCATTGCTGTCCGTGACCGTTGACCAGGTCGCGGAAACGTTTCGCCTGGTCCTCATCGTCGAAGGTCTCACGGCACCAGCACCCCGTCCGGGAGCCACCGGCCCGCCATACGACGGTATAAGAAGGGTCTCCGGACAGCCGGGAGTTGGTCTTGATCGAAGCCATGGAAGAAATCGTACGGGGCTTCGGTGTGGCGTTTGTGTGGCGAACGCCTTGACCGCGGTACGCTTGACGAAGCGTATCCGCAGGTCACGACGTTTCTTCTGTGTGGGGCGGGTGGGACTCGAACCCACGGCCGACGGATTATGAGTCCGCTGCTCTAACCGGCTGAGCTACCGCCCCATTACGGCGTGGCGCGTACACGTGTGCGCGCCGTCTGCCGCAGCATAGCCGCTCATACGATCTCCTGCCTCGGATGGTCGGCATCGCTGACCATGAGGACTGCGCCGTCGACGGGACGGTTCCACCCCAGCGGAAAACAACACGAAAAAGGGCCCCTGAGGGCCCTCTTCCGTCATGTGCTCCCCCGACTGGACTCGAACCAGTAACCCTCCGGTTAACAGCCGAATGCTCTGCCAATTGAGCTACAGGGGACCGCGCTCCCCCGACTGGACTCGAACCAGTAACCTGCCGGTTAACAGCCGGCTGCTCTGCCAATTGAGCTACAGGGGATTGCTGCTGTGCACCGAACGTACCCACCGGACCGTTCCCAGGGGGCGTGTGCTCGCTGCGACACATACATTAGCGCAAGCAGGGGGGTGCTCCGCCAATCGGTTCCGCCCCGGGTGATCACGCGCCGGCCGGGTAGGCGGGAAGCACCGGCACAAGGGAAGGCAGCCATGCGGTACAAGCTGACGTTCGTCGTAGGACTCGCTCTCGGTTATGTGATCGGCACACGTGCCGGTCGGGAGCGTTACGAGCAGTTGAAGAAGTCCGCCCGCCAGGTCGCGGAGAACCCGGCCGTGCGCAACGCGGCGGAGGCCGCCGCGCAGAACGGGCGGGATGTCGCGGGCAAGGCGCTCCACACCGTGAGCGAGAAGATGGGCGACAGGATGCCCGACGCGATGGCCCACCGGGTCCGGTCGCTGCGCGAGCGGAACGGAGCCGTTGAGGACGACTGGGGCACCACCAACACCTGACGTTCTCGCGTGCGGCACAATCGGGCCGTATGGGGATAGTCGCCGGTCTTGACAGCTCAGCCGCCTTCACGCGCATCGTCGTGTGCGACACGGACACGGGTGCCGTGCTGCGCCAGGGGTATGCGCCCCATCCGCAGACGGGTGAGGCGGGTGAAGAGACCAATAAGTACGAAGCCGATCCGCAGAGCTGGCTGCTCTCGCTCGGTGAGGCGGCGTCCGGCGGGCTGCTGGAAGGCGTGCAGGCCATTGGCGTGTCCGCCCAGCAGCACGGCCTGGTGCCGCTGGACCGGCAGGGCAATCTCGTACGGCCCGCGCTGATCGGCAATGACAAGCGGGCGCAGGTCGCCGCGGCGGATCTGATCGATTCGCTCGGCGGCCGGTCCGCGTGGGCCGAGGCCGTCGGCTCCGTACCGCAGGCCGCCCAGCCGGTGGCGAAGCTGCGCTGGCTGGTGCGGGAGGAGCCGGAGGCGGCCGCGAAGATCGCCTCGCTGCTCCAGCCGCACGACTGGCTCGTGTGGCAGTTGCTCGGGCGGCCCGCCCGGCGGATCACCGACCGGGGCGCCGCGTCGGGCTCCGGCTACTGGTCGGCGGCGACCGGCGCCTACCGCCCCGACCTGGTGGAGCTTGCTCTCGGGCACACGGCCGCGCTGCCCGAGGTGCTCGGCCCGTCCGACTCGGCGGGGACCACCCCCGAGGGGCTGCTCATCTCGGCCGGCACCGGCGAGACGATGGCCGCCGCCTTCGGGCTCGGGGTCTCGGTCGGCGACGTGGTCGTGTCGCTGGGAGCCTCGGGTTCGGTGATGGCCGTGCACCACGAGGCGCTGTCCGACCCGTCCGGGATGATCACCTCGTTCGCCGACGCCACCGGGATGCATCTGCCGGTGGTCCACACGGTCAACGCCGTACGGGCGCTGCGCGGCACCGCCGAACTGCTGGGCGCCGAGGACCTGGAGGCCCTGTCGGCGCTCGCCCTGACCTCCACCCCCGGCGCGTCCGGGGTGGTGCTGCTGCCGTATCTGGAGGGCGAGCGCACCCCGCAGCTGCCGCACACCGCGGGCACCCTGTCCGGGCTGCGGCGCGAGTCGATGAAGCGCGAGCACGTGGCGCGGGCCGCCTTCGAGGGCATGCTCTGCTCGCTGGCGGACGCCATGGACGTGCTGCGGGACCGCGGCGTCGAGGTGCGCCGGGTGTTCCTGCTGGGCGCCGCCGCCGAACTGCCCGCCGTCCAGGCCGCCGCCCCCGGCATCTTGGGCGCGCAGGTCGTCGTCCCGCAGCCCGCCGACTACGCGGCGGTCGGTGCGGCCCGGCAGGCGGCCTGGGCACTCGGGGTCTCCGAGGGGACACTGGATCCGCAGACGCCGCCCGCCTGGCAGGGCGCCGCCGCGCAGGTATTCGAACCGGGCGACGACCTCCCGGTGGGCCAGGCGGTCCGTAAGCAGTACGAGGCAACGCGTGACCAGATCCATCCGGGAGCGTTCGGCACGCCGTCCTGACAGCCGTGTTCTTGACCTCGGTTTGAGGAAAACGGTTCGTATCAGGTTGCGCGGTGCCGGAAACTGGGTTGGCCGGACACCGTCCCCTGCCTTGCCCTGCCCTGCCGGAAGCCCCGCCGGACCGCCGACCCGAGAGACTGCACGTGCTCATAACACTTCTGCGGACCTATGTGCGCCCGTACAAGAAACCCATGGCTCTGCTGGCGCTGCTTCAGCTGCTCCAGACCTGCGCCACCCTCTATCTGCCGACGCTCAACGCGGACATCATCGACAACGGTGTCGTGAAGGGTGACTCGGGTTACATCCTGAGTTTCGGCGGGCTCATGATCGCCATCAGCGTGGTGCAGGTGATCTGCAACATGGGCGCCGTCTACTTCGGTGCCAGGACCGCGTCCGCACTCGGCCGGGACATCCGTGCCGGCGTCTTCGACCGGGTGCAGTCGTTCTCCGCCCGCGAGGTCGGGCACTTCGGCGCCCCGTCCCTCATCACCCGGACGACCAATGACGTCCAGCAGATCCAGATGCTGGTCCTGATGTCGTTCACCCTGATGGCCTCGGCGCCGATCATGTGCGTGGGCGCCATCGTGCTGGCGCTCGGCCAGGACGTGCCGCTCTCGCTCGTACTGATCGCGGTCGTCCCGGTCATGCTCGTGCTGGTCTCCCTGATCGTCCGGCGGATGCGGCCGCTCTTCCGGAAGATGCAGGTCCGGCTCGACACGGTGAACCGGGTGCTGCGTGAGCAGATCACCGGCAACCGCGTCATCCGCGCCTTCGTGAAGGACGCGTACGAGAAGGAGCGCTTCAAGGGCGCCAACACCGAGCTGACCGATGTCTCCCTGGGGACCGCGCGGCTGATGGCCCTGATGTTCCCGACGGTGATGACCGTGGTGAACGTGTCGTCGATCGCGGTGGTCTGGTTCGGCGCGCACCGGATCGACAGCGGCGCGATGCAGATCGGGGCGCTCACCGCGTTCCTCTCCTATCTGATGCAGATCGTGATGTCCGTGATGATGGCCACCTTCATGTTCATGATGGTGCCGCGCGCGGAGGTCTGCGCCGAGCGGATCCAGGAGGTGCTCGGCACCGACTCCAGCGTGGTGCCGCCGGTCCGTCCCGTCACCGAGCTGGCCAGGCACGGCCATCTGGAGATCCGCGGGGCCGGGTTCAAGTACCCGGGCGCCGAGGCGTCGGTGCTGCGGGAGGTCGCCCTGGAGGCGCTGCCGGGTGAGACCACCGCGGTGATCGGATCGACCGGCAGCGGGAAGTCGACGCTGCTCGGTCTCGTACCCCGGCTGTTCGACGCCACGGGCGGCGAGGTGCTGGTGGACGGCACCGACGTACGGGAACTCGACCCCGTCCTGCTGGCGAAGACCGTGTCCCTGGTGCCGCAGAAGCCGTATCTCTTCTCCGGGACCGTCGCGACGAACCTTCGCTACGGGAACCCGGACGCGACCGATGAGGAGCTGTGGCACGCGCTGGACGTGGCGCAGGCCAAGGGGTTCGTCGAGAAGCTGGAGGGCGGGCTCAACGCGCCGATCGCCCAGGGCGGTACCAATGTCTCCGGCGGGCAGCGGCAGCGGCTGGCGATCGCCAGGACGCTGGTCCAGCAGCCGGAGATCTATCTCTTCGACGACTCGTTCTCGGCGCTGGACTACGCGACCGACGCGGCGCTGCGGACCGCGCTGCGGCGCGAGACCGCCCGGGCGACCGTGGTGATCGTCGCCCAGCGCGTCTCGACCATCCGCGACGCGGACCGGATCGTCGTCATGGACGAGGGCCGGGTCGTCGGGACCGGCAGGCACCACGAGCTGATGGACGGCAATGAGACATACCGGGAGATCGTGCTCTCCCAGCTGACCGAGGCGGAGGCAGCCTGATGGCCGGTCCTGGTGGACGCATGATGGCAGGACCGACCCAGAAGTCCATGGACTTCAAGGGGTCGGCCAAGCGGCTGCTGCGGCAGCTGTCGCAGGACCGCGCGGCACTGTTCACGATGCTGGCGGCGGTCGTCGGCAGCGTCGCGCTCTCGGTCGTCGGACCGAAGATCCTGGGCCGGGCCACCGACCTGATCTTCGCGGGGATCATCGGCCGGCAGCTGCCCGCGGGCACGACGAAGGCGCAGGCCCTGAAGGCCCTGCACGCCAAGGGCCAGGGCGCGATGGCCGACATGCTCTCCGGTGTGGACTTCACCCCGGGCAAGGGCATCGACTTCTCCCAGGTGGGCGAGATCCTGCTGCTCGCGCTGGTGGCCTTCGCCTGTGCGGGGCTGCTGATGCTCGTCACCACCCGGCTCGCGGCCCGGATCATCAACCAGGCCATGTACCGGATGCGTGAGGAGATCCAGGCGAAGCTGTCGCGGCTGCCGCTGTCGTACTTCGACAGGGCGAAGCGCGGCGAGGTGCTCAGCCGGACGACCAACGACGTCGACAACATCGGCCAGACGATGCAGCAGACCATGGGCCAGCTCATGAACTCGCTGCTGACCATCATCGGCGTGCTGGCGATGATGTTCTGGATCTCCTGGATCCTGGCGCTGGTCGCGCTGGTGACCGTACCGCTCTCGGTGCTGGTGGCCACGCGCGTCGGCAAGCGGTCCCAGCCGCAGTTCGTGCAGCAGTGGAAGGTCACCGGCAAGCTCAACGCCCACGTCGAGGAGATGTACACCGGGCACGCCCTGGTCAAGATCTTCGGGCGGCAGGCGGAGTCGGCCGAGGCCTTCCGCGAGCAGAACGACGCGCTGTACGAGGCCGGGTTCAAGGCCCAGTTCAACAGCGGCATCATGCAGCCGCTGATGATGTTCGTCTCCAACCTCAACTATGTGCTGGTGGCGGTCATCGGCGGGCTGCGGGTCGCTTCCGGCACGCTGTCGATCGGTGATGTGCAGGCGTTCATCCAGTACTCGCGGCAGTTCTCGCAGCCGCTGACCCAGGTCGCCTCGATGGCGAACCTGGTGCAGTCGGGTGTGGCGTCCGCCGAGCGGATCTTCGAGCTGCTCGACGCGGAGGAGCAGACGCCCGACGCCGACGCCTCCGCTTCCGGCACGGAATCCGGCGCGGAATCCGGCGTCGGCACGGCCGTGCACCCGGTGGCGGTCCGCGGCAGCATCGCGCTGGAGAAGGTCTCCTTCCGGTACGAGGCCGACAAGCCGCTCATCGACGACCTGTCGCTCGCGGTCGAACCGGGCCACACGGTCGCGATCGTCGGACCGACCGGCGCGGGCAAGACGACGCTGGTCAACCTGCTCATGCGGTTCTACGAGGTCACCGGCGGGCGGATCACGCTCGACGGGACCGACATCGCCAGGATGACGCGAGAGGAACTGCGCTCCGGGATAGGCATGGTGCTCCAGGACACCTGGCTCTTCGGCGGCACCATCGCGGAGAACATCGCGTACGGCTCGTCGCACGCCGTGACCCGCGAGGAGGTCGAGGAGGCGGCGCGGGCGGCCCATGCCGACCGGTTCATCCGCACCCTGCCCGAGGGCTACGACACGGTCATCGACGACGAGGGTACGGGGGTGAGCGCGGGCGAGAAGCAGCTGATCACGATCGCGCGGGCCTTCCTCTCCGATCCGGTGATCCTGGTGCTCGACGAGGCGACCAGCTCCGTCGACACCCGTACCGAGGTGCTGATCCAGAAGGCGATGGCCCGTCTGGCGCACGGCCGCACCAGCTTCGTCATCGCGCACCGGCTCTCCACGATCCGGGACGCGGATGTGATTCTGGTGATGGAGAACGGGTCGATCGTGGAGCAGGGTTCGCACGAGGAGTTGCTGGCTGCGGACGGGGCTTACGCGCGGCTCTACGCGGCGCAGTTCGCCCAGGCCGTGGTGGAGGTGGACTAGGTCCACCCGGGGGTGCGGGGTGCGGGGTGCGGGGTGCGGGGTAACTGCTCCCCGTACCCCGTCCGTTCCCGTCACCGGCGCTCAGTCCAGATAGCCCCGCAGCTGGTCCGCCAAGGCGTGGTCGCGCAGCTTGTTCAGTGTCTTGGACTCGATCTGGCGGATCCGCTCACGCGTCACCCCGAAGATCCGTCCGATCTCCTCCAGCGTGCGGGGCCGGCCGTCCACCAGGCCGTAGCGGAGCTGGACGACCTTGCGTTCACGTTCGCCCAGTGTGGAGAGCACCGCCTCCAGGTGCTGGCGCAGCAGCAGGAACGCCGCCGACTCCACCGGGGACGCCGCGTCGCCGTCCTCGATGAGGTCACCCAGCGCCACCTCGTCCTCCTCCCCCACCGGGGCGTGCAGGGACACCGGTTCCTGGGCCAGCCGCAGCACCTCCCCCACGCGTTCCGGGGTGAGTTCGAGCTGGGCCGCGACCTCCTCGGGCGTCGGTTCGTACCCGCGTTCCTGGACCATCCGGCGCTGGACCCGCACCACGCGGTTGATCAGCTCGACCACGTGGACCGGGACCCGTATCGTCCGGGCCTGGTCCGCCAGGGCGCGGGACATCGCCTGGCGGATCCACCAGGTCGCGTACGTGGAGAACTTGTAGCCGCGGGCGTAGTCGAACTTCTCCACCGCCCGGATCAGGCCGAGGTTTCCCTCCTGGACCAGGTCGAGCATGGTCAGCCCGCGGCCCACGTACCGCTTGGCGACGGAGACCACGAGGCGGAGGTTGGCCTCGATCAGCCGCCGTTTGGCCATCCGGCCGAGCACCACGAGGCGGTCCAGGTCGGCGGCGAGGCGGGAGTCGGGATCGGACGAACTCCCCAGCCGTTCCTCGGCGAAGAGGCCCGCCTCCACACAGCGGGCGAGGTCGACCTCGTCGGCAGCCGTGAGCAGCGGGATGCGGCCGATCTCCCGTAAGTACTGGCGGAAGAGGTCCGACGACGGGCCCCCGGTGTCCGCGGCGCGGGTGCGCGCGGGTGCGGGCGCTTCGTCCGGGTCCTCCACGACGACCTCGGGCTCGGGACGTCCCGGGCCGGGGACGGTCTCGGGATGGCCTGCGGCCGGGCCCTGCTGAGGGATTGCCGGGGCCACATCGGTTTCGGTCAGGGTCCGGGTCTGCACGGGGGCGGCCTCCAGGATGACTGCCGGATCGGGGGCGTGCGGCAGCGGGACGGCGGCGGCGGGGCCGCCTTCCGTCCCCCGGGTGGCGGTCGGTCTCGGGCCACCGCTGTCCAGTGTGGGGTACGACACAGCACGGCCACGAGAGGTGTGCGGTGACTTTCTGAGTCCGCTTCGTGACCCGGCGGTTACGGGAACGCCACCGGGCCGCCGGGAGCCCTGCGGACCCGTCCGGCGGCGGGCGGCGGGCGGCAGCCGGCCCGGCTCAGAGCGCGGCGGCGCCGTGGTTGCGCAGGGACTGGCCGTACTGCTGGAGGGTCCACAACTCGCTCTGGACCGCCGCGTACTGCTCCGCGTCGCCCTGTGTGGAGGCCCGCGCCAGCGTGCCCTGGACGTCCGCGATCCGGCGGTCGACCGCGCGCAGCCGGACGTGGACCAGCTGCTCGCCCGCGTACAGCTCGTCGACCGTGCGGCGCATGATCGGCTCCACGGCCAGCTCGGTGACCACGGCCCGGGCCGTGTCGTTCGGCGCCGCCGCGCGGACCCGGGTGAGGTACTCGAAGGAGTCGGTGATGCCCTCCTCGGCGCCGCCCGCCTCCATGATCGCCTCGCGTACGGCGGCGTACGGCGGGGCGGTGAACTCGTCGGCCCCGTAGGCGTCGAAGGCCGGGGAGACCAGCTCGGGGCGCTGGAGCGCCAGCTTCAGCAGCTCGCGTTCGGTGCGGTGGGCGGGGCTGCGGAGGTTCAGCGCGGGGCCGCTCGACGGGGGGCGTGGCGCCTCGGTCTGCTGCGGGGGGCGGCCGCCGCGCGAGGGCCCCGGTGCGTTGCCCCTTCCGCGGGCCCACTGCGCGAGCTGGCTGATGCGCTTGACCACGAACTGGGTGTCGAGGATGCCGACCATGCCGGCCAGCTGCACGGCGACCTCGTGCTGCGAGGCGCTGTTCTTGATCCGGGCCACCACCGGCGCGGCCTCGTCGAGCGCCGCCGCCCGGCCCGCCGGGGTCTCCAGGTCGTAGCGCGAGATGATCTGACGGAGCGCGAACTCGAAGAGCGGGGTGCGGGGTTCGACCAGGCCGCGCACGGACTCGTCGCCCTGCGCGAGCCGCAGATCGCAGGGGTCCATCCCGTCGGGGGCGATGGCGATGTAGGTCTCGGCTGCGAACTTCTGGTCGTCCTCGAAGGCCCGCAGGGCGGCCTTCTGCCCGGCCGCGTCACCGTCGAAGGTGAAGATCACACGGGCGCTGCCGTTGTCCATCAGCAGACGGCGGAGGATCTTGATGTGGTCGGTGCCGAAGGCCGTGCCGCAGGTGGCGACCGCGGTGGTCACACCGGCCAGGTGGCAGGCCATGACGTCGGTGTACCCCTCGACGACGACGGCCCTGCTCGACTTGGCGATGTCCTTCTTGGCCAGGTCGATTCCGTAGAGGACCTGGGACTTCTTGTAGATCGAGGTCTCGGGGGTGTTGAGGTACTTCGGCCCGTTGTCGTCGTCGCGGAGCTTGCGCGCGCCGAAGCCGACGACCTCGCCGCTGATGTCGCGGATCGGCCACATCAGCCGGCCGCGGAAGCGGTCGATGGGCTTGCCGCCGCGCGCCTCCTGGGAGAGGCCGGAGGTGATGAGCTCCTTGTCGGAGAAGCCCTTGCCGCGCAGGTAGCGGGTCAGGTGGTCCCAGCCCGCGGGGCTGTAGCCGACGCTGAAATGCGTGGCGGCGGCCTGGTCGAAACCGCGCTCGGCGAGGAACTTCCGGCCGATCTCGGCCTCGGCGCCGGCGAGCTGCTCGACGTAGAACTGCGCGGCCGCCTTGTGCGCCTCGACCAGCCGGATGCGCTCGCCGCGCTGGCTGTTGGGGGTGTAGCCGCCCTCCTCGTACCGGAGGGTGATGCCCGCCGTGCCCGCGAGGCGCTCGACCGCCTCGCTGAACGAGAGGTGGTCGATCTTCATGATGAAGGCGAGGGTGTCCCCGCCCTCCTGGCAGCCGAAGCAGTGGAAGAGGCCCTTGGCCGGGCTCACCTGGAAGGAGGGGGACTTCTCGTCGTGGAAGGGGCAGAGGCCCTTGAGGTTCCCGCCGCCCCCGTTCCGCAGCTGGAGGTACTCGGACACGACGGCGTCGATCGGGACCGCGTCCCGGACCGCCTTCACGTCGTCATCGTTGATCCTGCCTGCCACGGGTGAAGTCTACGGTCCGGCTCGGACACTCCGTGCGGGCCTGCCCGCCCGACCGGCGGCCCGCCCGGCGCCGGACCGCCGCCCGGGCGGGCCGGGGGCGGCCCGGCCCCGCCTGCCCCGGCTGCCGGACCGCCGCCCCTCCTGCCCCGCCCGGCCTCAGGTGCCCAGCGTGGCCAGGTCGACCGACGGGTCGGCGAGCGCCTCCGGGTCCAGCGTCGCGCCGGAGCGGATCAGCCGCTGGAGCTGTTCGGTGACGTCCCACACATTGACGTTCATCCCGGCCAGCAGCCGCCCGTCCTTCATCCAGAAGGCGATGAACTGCCGCTTCCCCGCGTCGCCCCGGATGAGCACCTGGTCGTACGAGCCGGGCGGCGCCCATCCCGAGTACTCCAGGCCCAGGTCGTACTGGTCGGAGAAGAAGTACGGGATCCGGTCGTACGCCACGCCTTGGCCGAGCATCGCGCGGGCCGCCGCCGGGCCGCCGTTGAGCGCGTTCGCCCAGTGCTCGACGCGCAGCCGGGTGCCGAGCAGCGGGTGCCGGGCCGCCGCGACGTCGCCCGCCGCGTAGATGTCCGGGTCGGAGGTGCGCAGCGAGGAGTCGACGGCGATACCGCCGCCGTCCGCCCGGTCGACGAGTTCCAGCCCCGCTGCCTCGGCGAGGGAGACACGGGGGGCCGCGCCGATCGCGGCGAGCACGTCGTGCGCCGGGTGCTCCTCGCCGTCGTCGGTCTGGACGGCCAGGACCATGCCGTCCTGGCCGGTGATCTCGGTGAGGCGGGCGCCGAAGTGGAAGCGGACACCGTGCTCGGCGTGCAGGTCGGTGAAGATCTGGCCGAGCTCCGGCCCGATGACCGCGTGCAGCGGGGTCTGGTGCGGTTCGACGACGGTGACCTCGGCCCCGTAGCCGCGCGCGGCCGCCGCGACCTCCAGGCCGATCCAGCCCGCTCCCGCGATCACCAGGTGGCCGTTGTCCCGGCCGAGTGAGGCCAGGACGTTCCGCAGCCGGTCGGCGTGGGCGAGCCTGCGCAGGTGGTGCACGCCCGCGAGTCCGGTGCCGGGGATGTCGAGGCGGTGCGGCTCGGCGCCGGTCGCCAGCAGCAGTTTGTCGTAGTGGATGGCCGTGTCGTCACCGAGGCGTACCACCTTGACGGCACGGTCGATGGAGACGACGGTCTGTCCCAGGTGGAGCTCGATGTCGGCCTGCGCGTACCAGGCGGTCTCGTGGACGTAGACGCTGTCGCGCTCGTCCTTGCCCGACAGGAACCCCTTCGACAGGGGCGGGCGTTCGTAGGGGTGGTCGCGCTCGTCACCGATGAGGATCACGCGGCCCGCGAACCCTTCGGTGCGGAGCGTTTCGGCGGCCTTCGCCCCCGCGAGCCCTCCGCCGATGATGACGAACGTCAGATGTGCGTCGACCACTTGATGCCTCCTTGGAGTGCTGGCGCCACTTGCGAGCGTCCCGCACGGAGTGTGATGGGGGAAGAGGTGTGAGGTGTTGAGGCTCACGCACGGTCAGGAATGGCCGGTCATGATGGCATGGCGGCGGACAGCCGTACCCGGCCGTACCGCGGACGGTCACCTCAGTGACGGACGGTCAGCCGCGCGTGCAGCGAGCGCGCCGAGGTGTCCGTGAGCGAGGCGATCTGGTCGACGATCACCCGTTTGCGGTCGCGGTCGCCGGGTGCCGCCTCGAACAGCGCGCGGAACTGCGGGTCGAGCCCTTCGGGTGCTCGGGCCGTGAGCGCCTCGGCCAGTTCGGCGAGCACTTCGCGCTGGTCGATACGGAGCCGCTCCTGCTCCTCGCGCTGCATCACATAGCGGTCGGCGACGGCCTTGAGGACGGCGCACTCCAGTCGCGCCCGCCGTGGCACGACCAGTTCCGCCGCGTATCTGGTGAGCGGTCCCGCGCCGTACGACGCCCGGGTCGCACTCTCGGCCGCCAGGCAGAACCGGCCGATGAGCTGGCTGGTGGCGTCCTTCAGCCGGGCCTGCGCGACGGCGGTTCCGTCATAGCCGTGCGGCCACCACTCCTGGGCGAGGAGGCCGTCGAGTGCGTCGGTGAGCTCGGCGGGGTCGGTGTCGCCGGATACGTAACGGCCGACGGCCACCGCCATGATGGCGTCCCGCTCCGGCCCGGAGGTCAGACAGCCGGGTTCGATGTGCCCGGCGTGCAGCCCGTCCTCGACATCGTGCACGGAGTAGGCGACGTCGTCGGACCAGTCCATGACCTGGGCCTCGAAGCACTTGCGGTCGGCCGGGGCGCCGAGCCTGGCCCAGTCGAAGACGGGCAGGTCGTCCTCGTACACCCCGAACTTCACCGAGCCGGGCTCGGTGGGGTGGGCGCCGCGCGGCCACGGGTACTTGGTGGCCGCGTCGAGGGCGGCCCGGGTGAGGTTCAGGCCGACGCTGACCGGCTCGCCGGTGGTCTCCGAGTGGACGAACCGCTTGGGTTCGATACGGGTGAGCAGGCGCAGCGACTGGGCGTTGCCCTCGAAGCCGCCGCAGTCCCGGGCGAAGTCGTTGAGCGCCAGTTCGCCGTTGTGGCCGAACGGCGGGTGGCCCAGGTCGTGGGCGAGGCAGGCGGTCTCCACGAGATCGGGGTCGCAGCCGAGCGCGGCGCCGAGTTCCCTGCCGACCTGGGCGCATTCCAGGGAGTGGGTGAGGCGGGTGCGGGGGCTGGAGTCCCAGATCTGGAAGGGGGTCTCCCCCGCCCGTACGGCACCGCGCGCCTGCGGCAGCGAGCCCGGTGTGACCACCTGGGTCTTGCCCGCGAGCCGGCGCAGCGCACCGGAGTGCAGCACGCGGGCACGGTCGCGCTGGAAGGCTGTACGGCCCGGCCTCTTGTCCGGCTCGGTGTCCCAGCGCTCGCAGTCGGTCGGGGTGTACGCGGTGCCTTCCATGCTCCGACACTACTGAGTCCCGGGCCCCGGACGCCGCCGGGCCCGCCAGGCGGCGGTTCAGGACGCGGCGCCGGAGCAGACCGCGGGCGAAGCCTCCGGGGCGCCGGGTCTGGTCGGGCCCGGTCAGGTCCGGTCAGGTCAGGTCAGGTCAGGTCAGGTCAGGTCAGGTCAGGTCAGGTCGCCGGACCGTCCGTACCGGAGGAACGTGGAACGGGAGACGGCCGAGCAGAGCGGAGAGAACCGATGGCCAAGGTGACCGCCAACATGTCCATGTCGCTGGACGGCTTCGTCTCCCACCCCTCCGACGGGATCGACCAGCTGTTCCGCTGGTACGGCGCCGGGGACGTCACGGTCAGGACCGCGGACCCGGACATGACCTTCCAGGTGTCGGAGGCCAGCGCCCAGCGGCTGAACCGCGGGCTGTCGGAGACCGGTGTGCTCGTCTACGGACGGCGTACGTTCGACGACGCGGGCGGCTGGATCGGCGGGCACCCCATGGGCAAGCCGGTGATCGTCGTCAGCCACAGCATCCCGGACGGCTGGCCCCGCGCCGACACCCCGCTGACCTTCGTCACCGACGGGGTAGAGAGCGCTGTCGCACAGGCCAGGGCGACGGCCGGTGAGAAGACGGTCACCATCGGCAGCGCCGAACTCACCCAGCAGTGCATCAACGCCGGGCTGCTGGACGAGCTGCAGATCGATCTGGTGCCGCTGCTGCTCGGCTCGGGCGTGCGTTTCCTCGACAACCTGCGGGACGCGCCGCGCGCGCTGGAGGGCCCCACGGTGATCGAGGGGAACGGCGTGACCCATCTGACGTACACGCTGCGCTGAGGCGGCTGCCGTGCGCGTGGCCCGGCGCGAGGGGCCGGGCGGGCGAACCGGATGGGCCCCTGTACGCGTCCGACCTTCCGACACGTCCGGCGTCGGAAGGCCACCCATGCACCCACCCGCGCTGCCCCGCATACGACGGCTGCTCCCGCCCGCCTGGCCGCACGCGCTGCGGCTGCCGAGGACCAGGCGCGGCCGGCGCCGCGCCGTGCAGGCCGTCATGCTCGGCTGTGTCCTGGCGCTCGCCCCTGCCACCTGGATGTTCGCCGTCGCGAGCGACCGGGTGCGGTCGGCGGCCGACGTGCCCCCGGCCGATGTCGCCGTGGTCTTCGGGGCGGGTCTGTGGGAGGGCCGTCCCTCGCCGTACCTCGCGCACCGGCTCGACGCCGCCGCCGGTCTGTACCGGGCGGGCACGGTGAAGGTGGTCCTGGTCACCGGTGACAACAGCCGGACCGACTACGACGAACCGGACGCGATGCGGGCCTATCTCGTACGGCACGGGGTGCCGGGCGGGAAAGTGGTCAGCGACTTCGCCGGTTTCGACACCTGGGACTCGTGCGTCCGGGCCAGGAAGGTGTTCGGGGTCCGGCGGGCCGTCCTGGTCAGCCAGGGTTTCCACCTCCGCAGGGCCATCGCGCTGTGCCGGTCGGCCGGTATCGAGTCGTACGGGGTCGGTGCCTCCGACCCGCACGACGTGACCTGGTACTACGGCGGCGCCCGCGAGATCCTGGCGGCGGGGAAGGCGGCCCTGGACGTGGCGTTCCGGCCCGACCCGCACTTCCTCGGCCCCCGCGAGAAGGGTGTGGCGCGGGCGCTGGGCGAACGCTGACGGCCGGGCCCGCACCGCCCGGCCTCGTCACTTCCCGTACGGGCGGACCGCCTTCGCGTCCCGCAGCGCCAGCCCCCACCAGACGAGCTGGTCGAGCATGACCTTGGCCGCCCCGTCGGGCGCTTCGGGGTCCTTGTGGGTGCCGTCCTCGTCGAAGTGGCCGTGTGCGTTGTGGAAGCTCACCGTGTCGCGGACGGTGACCGCGTGCAGCTCGGCGAAGACCTGCCGGAGCTGTTCGACCGCGCGCAGCCCGCCGGAGATCCCGCCGTACGAGACGAACGCGACCGGTTTGGCCTGCCACTGGCCGTAGTGCCAGTCGATGAGGTTCTTGAGGGACGCGGGGAAGGAATGGTTGTACTCGGGGGTCAGGACCACGAAGGCGTCGGCGGACTCCAGCTGCGGGCTGACCCGGTCGAGCACGTCGCGCACCGCGGGCGGCGGATTGAAGGAGAGCACGGTGGGCAGCTCGACATCGGCGAGGTCGAGTACTTCGACGGCGAGGTCTTCACGGAGCCGTGCACGGGAGAGGAACCAGTCGGCGACGGTGGGGCCGAAACGGCCGGTGCGATTGCTGGCGATGACGACGGTCAGCTTCAAGGGGCGCGTGGTGATGTCCATGACCAGAGCCTCTTACCTCAACCATGATTGAGGTCAAGCGTCGCGCATCCGCCCCTCCCAACCCCCTCCAACCGGTCCAGCTGGTCCAGCCGGCCAAACCGGTCCGTGCGGACGCCCCCCTCCGTACCGTGATCCCATGCATATCGAGATCGACGGCCGGCCCGTCACCGACACGTCCCTCAGCACACCCGCCTTCCTCAACTACGGCCATTTCACCGCCATGCAGGTCAGCGACTACCGGGTACGCGGCCTCGCTCGGCATCTGGCCAGGCTGGATTCGGCGACCCGCGAACTGTTCGGCGCGGGGCTCGACGGCGGCCACGTCCGCCGCCTGATCCGGCACGCGCTGGAGGGGGCGGGCGTACGGGACGCGTCGACGCGGGTGTACGTGCACTGGCCCGACGGGGACGAGGCCGCCACCGTCACGGTCACCGTGCGGCCGCCCGCCGCACCGTCCGGTGAACCGCTGAGCCTGATGTCCGTCCCGTACCAGCGGCCGGTTCCCCACATCAAGCACCTCGGCGGTTTCGCCCAGATCCACTACGGCAGGGCCGCTGTCCGTGCGGGCTTCGACGGCGCGCTGCTGACCGGCCCCGGCGGGGTGGTCTCGGAGGGGGCGGTCACCAACATCGCCTTCTGGGACGGCACTTCGGTGGTCTGGCCGGACGCGCCCGCGCTGACCGGGATCACCATGGCACTGATCGGGCCGGGTCTGCCGTCGGCACGCCGCCGGGTGACGCTGGGCGACCTGGGCGCGTACCGGTCGGCCTTCGTGACCAACTCGCAGGGCATCAGCCCGGTGCACCGGATCGACTCCACGGAGTTCATGGTCGACGAGGAGCTGATGCGGCGGGTGGCGGAGGTCTACGCGTCAACACCATGGGAAGAGATCCCGGCGCTGGCGTAGTCGCGATGCCGACGCCCGCCACAGCGGACGGATCCCGGCCCTGCCGTCCCGCACGACCTCGCGGCCGGCCGGCCGCGAGGGTGCCCTACACTCCGCCGCATGAGCATCACCACTGCTGCCATCGCCCAGGATCTGGCGCCCACCGGCGCGTTGCGGGCCTCGATCAATCTGGGCAATCCGGTACTGGCCCAGGGCCTGCCGACCGCGCCCGCCGGGGTCACGGTGGACATCGCGCGGGAGATCGGCGCCCGGCTGGAGGTGCCGGTGGAACTCCTCTGCTTCGACGCGGCACGGAAGTCGTACGAGGCGATGGCGGCGGACCGGGCCGACATCTGCTTCCTGGCCGTCGAACCGGCACGGGAGGCCGAGGTCGCCTTCACCGCCCCGTACGTCGTGATCGAGGGCGTCTTCGCCGTGCCCCGCACATCGGCCTTCACCACGGCCGCCGACGTCGACCGGGCAGGCGTACGCATCGGCGTGAAGCGCGGTTCGGCCTACGACCTGTTCCTCACCCGCACCCTTCAGTACGCGAGCGTCGCACGGGGGGAGGAGGGGGTCGACGAGTTCCGCACCCAGGGCCTGGAGGCCGCGGCTGGGATCAGGCAGCCGATGACCGCGTACGCCGCGAACCACCCCGAAGTCCGGCTGATCGAGGACCGGTTCATGGAGATCCGGCAGGCGGTGGGCACGACCAGGGCCCGTCGGCCGGAGACGGTCCGGTTCCTCCGGGATCTCGTCGAGGAACTGAAGGCCGCCGGCTTCGTCGCGGACGCACTGCGGCGCGCACAGCAATCGGACACCTTGGTCGCCCCGCCCGCATAGCCCTCCCGGACAGCTGAAGGGGCAGTCGCCGCTCGGCCGGGTCGCGTCCACCGCCGAGGTCGCGGCGGCCGTGCTCCATCCGGCCTCGCAGGACGCCGCGGCCGTGGCCGGGGCGGACCCCTACGGTGCTCGACGGTGGAGCGGCTGCCTGACCGTGGCCCCGGTCGTACGCTGGAATCATGACCAAGGGCTGGAACGCGAGCGACATCCCCGACCAGAGCGGGCGCACCGCGGTGGTCACCGGTGCCAACAGCGGCATCGGCCTCGTCACCGCACGTGAGCTGGCCCGGCGGGGCGCACGGGTGATCCTCGCCTGCCGCAGCGAGGTGCGCGGCCAGGAGGCGGAGGCCGTGATCCGGGGCGACGTCCCGGACGCAGAGGTCGAGTTCGTACGACTGGACCTCGCGGACCTGTCGTCCGTCCGGGAGTTCGCGTCCGCCGTCCGGGCCGAGCGCCTCGATCTGCTCATCAACAACGCGGGCGTCATGGCCCTGCCGTACGGGACGACAACCGACGGGTTCGAGACGCAGTTCGGCGTGAACCATCTCGGGCATTTCGCCCTGACCGGGCTGCTGATCCCGAAGCTGCTGGCCACACCGGGCGCCCGGGTGGTGAGCCTGTCCAGTGGCCTCCACGCCGTCGCCAATATCGACATCGACGACCTCAACAGCGAGCGGAACTACCGCCGTTGGATCGCCTACGGCCGCTCCAAGACGGCGAATCTCCTCTTCGTCCACGAACTGACACGACGCCTCGCCACGGTCGGGTCCGGCCTCGTCGCGGCCGCTTCGCACCCCGGGTACGCGGCCACCAACCTCCAGACGGCCGGGGCGAAGATGGAGGGCCGCAAGGGGGCCGAGCGGCTTGCGGAACTGGGCAACCGGGTGTTCGCCCAGCCGGCCGAGACCGGTGCGCTGCCCACGCTCTACGCCGCCACCGCACCCTGCGTCCTGCCGGATTCCTTCACCGGACCGAGGTTCCTGGGCTGGCGCGGAACCCCCGGCCCGTCCCTGCGGATGAAGTGGACGACGAACGACGTGGCGGGTGAGCGGCTCTGGACGGCGTCCGAGCAGCTCACCGGGGTGACGTACCAGGGCCTCGACACCCTGGGCGCCCCGGGGCGCGGCAACGCCTGACCGGACCCACCCACTGAAGCGCAGACCCGACGGGCCGATCCGACGGGCCGTTCCGACGGACCGACGTGACCGCTGGATGCAGCGGCGGGTGAGAGGGAGCGGCACGACACGGCACGCCCCCCTCTCCCCCGCCCTTGCACCGGCACCCGGCGCCCACCCTGCGGCATCACCCCGGACTTCGGTCAGCTCCGGATCCGGTCAGCCCTGGACCGCGGCGGGGTCCATCCACATGACCTCCCAGATGTGGCCGTCCGGGTCCTGGAAGGAGCGCCCGTACATCGGGCCCTGCTCCTGGGTCTCGTTCGCGGGCGAGCCGCCCGAGGCCAGCGCGGTGTCGACCAGCCGGTCGACGTCGGCTCTGCTCTCCGCGCTGAGACAGACCAGCACCTCGGTGGTCCTGGTCGCGTCGGCGATCTCCTTCTTGGTGAACTGCTTGAAGAACGGCTCCGTGATCAGCATCGTGAAGATCGATTCGCTGATCACGACGCAGGCCGCGTTCTCGTCGGTGAACTGGGGGTTGATCGTGTATCCGAGCCCGGCGAAGAAGGACTTGGAGACCTCAAGGTCCTTGACCGGCAGATTGACGAAGATCATCTGGGGCATTGGGAGCTCTTCTCTCATGTCAGCCTGGTGGCCCGCCGAGCGGCGCGCCTTTCGGATGTATAGACGGCGGGGTCCCCGGAAACTCATCGGTCGTACGAAAACCCGTCCGGGCCGACACACCCGCGCAACACCTCTGTCGCAATCCCGCACCATGGTTGATCGTTAGGGCGTACAACGGGAGACCTGAGGAACGACGCCGGCCGGAGCCAGGGGGACGCACCATGACCATCAGCCGCAGGCGACTGCTCGCCACAGGGGGCAGCCTCGCACTGACCGGGGCACTCGCCGCCGCGTGCGGGTCCAACACCGGTCGGGGCAAGGACAGTTCGGGCGGCAGCGGACCCACGTTCCAGCAGTGGTACCACCAGTACGGCGAGGCCGGGACCGAGCAGGCCGTGCGGCGGTACGCGGCCGCCTACCGCGAGGCGACCGTCAAGATCCAGTGGCGGCCGGGCAATTACGACCAGCAGACCGCCGCCGCGCTGCTGTCCTCGTCGGGCCCCGACGTCTTCGAGGTCAACGGCCCCGCCCTCGACCAGATCCAGGGTGGCCAGGTCGTCGATCTGACCGACCTGTTCGACGGGGTGAAGGACGACTTCAACCAGGCGGTGCTCGCCCCGAAGACCTACGGCGGGAAGATCTGGGGCATCCCGCAGACCATCGACACCCAGCTCCTCTACTACCGCAAGAGCCTGCTCAAGGACGCGAACATCCAGCCGCCGCGGACGCTCGACGAACTCGTGGACGCGGCAAGGGCGTTGACCGACAAGAAGGTCAAGGGCCTGTTCCTCGGCAACGACGGCGGCGCGGGCGTCCTCGGCGGCACCCCGCTCTACGCGGCCGGGCTCAGCCTCGTCACCGAGGACGGGAAGACCGGCTTCGACGATCCGGCGGCTGCTCGCACCCTGGCCAAGTTCCACCGGTTGTACGCCGACAAGTCACTGCTGCTCGGCGCCCCGGCCGACTGGTCCGACCCGTCGGCCTTCGTCCAGGGCCTCACCGCGATGCAGTGGTGCGGTTTGTGGGCGCTCCCCGCGGTCAAGAAGGCGCTGGGCGACGACTTCGGCGTCCTGCCCTTCCCCGAGGACGGCGCGGCCGGAAAGCCCTCCGTCCCGGTCGGCGCGTACAGCTCGGCGGTCAACGCACGCGGCAAGCACCGCGCCGAGGCCAAGGCGTTCGTCAAGTGGCTGTGGATCGACCGGACCGCGTACCAGGAGGACTTCGCCCTCTCGTACGGATTCCACATCCCGGCCCGGATCTCCCTCGCCAAGAAGGCGGCGAAGCTGCGGGAGGGAGCGGCGGCGGACGCGGTCCGGTACGCCACCGACAACGGCTGGGCCCAGCCGCTGCTGTGGACGCCCGCCTGCCAGGTCGCGTACCAGGACGCCCTCAACCGGATCATCAAGGACGGCGCCAACCCGGAGAACGAGGTCAGAGCGGTCGTCCGCAAGACCAACGGTGAGCTGCGGCGGGTCCAGAAGAAGAAGTCGTGACGGGCCGTCGTGAGGGACCGGTGGAACACCGCTGGGCCCGTCGTGCGGGACCGGTGCGACACCGCACGCTCTGGTTCTGGATCTTCGTCGGCCCCTTCGCCGCCGGCCTCGCGCTCTTCACGTACGTCCCGCTGCTGTGGAGTCTCTGTCTGAGCTTCTTCGACGCCCACAACACGGTCTCGCCGACGAAGTTCGTGGGGCTCGACAACTACACGTCGATGCTGACCGACGGCGCGTTCACCTCCAGCCTGTGGACGTTCGCGGTCTTCTCGCTGTTCATCGTCCCGGCGACGTACGCGCTCTCACTCGCCCTGGCGCTGATGGTGAACCGCCTGCGGTTCGCGCAGTCCTTCTTCCGGTCGGTCTTCTTCCTCCCGGCGGCCTGCTCCTATGTGGTGGCCTCGATGGTCTGGAAGCTCTCGATCTTCAACGGGGTGCGGTTCGGGCTGGCGAACACCGTGCTCGGCTGGTTCGGCGAGGACCAGACCGCGTGGCTCTCGACGACCCACCCGCCCTGGTACTGGCTGGTGATCGTGACCCTGCGGCTCTGGCTCCAGGCGGGGTTCTACATGGTGCTGTTCCTCGCCGGGCTCCAGCGGATCGCTCCACAGCTGTACGAGGCGGCCGCCGTCGACGGTGCGCGCCCCGGCTGGCAGGTCTTCCGGCACATCACGTTCCCGCAGCTGCGGGCGACCTCGGTCGCCGTGGTGCTGCTGCTCGTGATCAACGCGTTCCAGGCGTTCGACGAGTTCTACAACCTGCTGAGCGATGCCCGGGGCTATCCGCCGTACGCGCGGCCACCGCTCGTGTACCTCTACTACACGGCGCTCGGGCAGGGGCAGAACCTCGGTCTCGGCAGTGCGGGCGCGGTCATTCTCGCCCTGATCATCGCGGTGGTGACGATCGTCCAGGCCCGCTGGTTCGGGCTCGGCAGGACGGAGGACTGACATGCCTCTCAGCACCGGCGCACCCCGCCGTGACGACGCCCTGGTACGGGCCGGGCGCGCACTGCGCACCGTCCTGGTGATCGCGCTGGCGGCGCTCTTCCTCATCCCGTTCTATCTGCTGCTGCGGAACGGGCTTTCCAGGGAGCAGGACATCACGTCACCCGCGTGGACGTTCTTCCCCGCCCACCTCCAGTGGTCGAACATCCGCGAACTGTTCGACGACCCGGCGGTCCCGATGGCCCGCTCGCTGCTGAACTCGGCCCTGATCGCGGTGACCACGACCCTCGGCACGGTCCTGCTGGCCTCCCTGGCCGGGTACGGCCTGGCCCGCATCCCGTACCGCCACGCGAACAAGGTGTTCTACGCGATCCTGGGCACCCTGATGGTCCCGGCGGCGGTGACCTTCGTACCGAGCTTCGTCCTGGTGTCCACGCTCGGCTGGATCTCCACCCTGCGCGGCCTGATCATCCCGACGCTGTTCTCGGCGTTCGCCTGCTTCATCTTCCGCCAGTACTTCCTGGGCTTCCCGCAGGAAGTACTGGCGCATCGTGGTCCCCAACTCCGGCCCGGTCTTCGCGGCGGTCGGCACGATCGTCTTCATCGGCGCGTGGAACGCCTTCCTCTGGCCGCTGGTGATCGGCCAGGACAAGAACGCGTGGACGGTACAGGTGGCACTGTCGACCTTCACGACGGGCCAAGTGGTCAACATCCACGAACTGTTCATCGCGGCGGCAGTGTCGATCGTGCCGCTGCTGCTGGTGTTCCTGCTGCTGCAACGGCACATCGTGGCGGGGGTGGAGCGGTCGGGGATCGACGACTGAGGGCGATCCTGCGCCTCCCCGGTTGGGGGGGGCTGGCACCACCAAAGGTTCGGAGTTCACGTACACCCGTGCTCACCCGCCAGCCCCATCGTCCACCGGCCCGGATCCAACAAGACTGAAGGCGTTCACCAGAACCCGCCGAAAGCCGGTACCAAGCCGCCCGGCGCACGGTATTCCCCGCCTTCAGGAGCCAGCCATGAGTGCACGCACCACCACACCACGTCGCCGTACGGCAGTGCTCGCGACAGCGGCCCTGGCCACGGTCGTGACCGGAGCCCTGGTGGCCTGCGGGAACTCCGCCGCTTCCGCCGCGGCGGCACCTGCACGGTCAAGCGGTCCTTCGGCCTCCGCCGTCGCTGGTCCTTCGCTCCACATGATCTCGAACAACGGCCACAGGCTCGCCTTCCATGTCAAGCCCGGCCACCTGCCTGCCATCGTCCTGGATGCGGGCGGCGGGGAGGGCGCGTCACAGTGGCAGAAGATAGCTCCTGCCCTGGCCGAGCAGACCGGATCCGAGATCATCACGTACGACCGTGCCGGAATCGGGAAGAGCGACGAGGTCGTCGGCGCCTGGAACGCGGAGAACGCCGCATCGGACCTGGAGGCCGGCCTCACCAAGCTGGGCGTCACCCATGACGTGGTCCTCGTCTCGCACTCCCAGGCGGGCGAGGTCGCCACGTACTTCGCGAAGAAGCACCCGAAGTGGGTTTCCGGCGCCGTCCTGGTCGACGCCAGTCTGCCGAACTTCTATACGGACACCGAAACGGCGAGGATCGTGGCCGCGAACCAGGCGCAGGTGGCGCAGCTCGACGGCACGCTCTCGACGAAGCCGGTCCGCCAACTGCTGGCGACAGCGGACAACTACGGCCCGATGCACCACGCCTACCACCGGATCTCCTGGCCGCAGAGTGTCCCCGCCACCGTGATCGCGTCGTCGAAGACGCCTTTCGGTACGCCCGACGACGCACAGCTGTGGCGGGACGCCCAGACCCAGTTCGCGAAGGCTGCCACCAACCGGACGTACCTCGTCGCGAAGGGAAGCTCACACGAGATTCCGACCGACCGCCCGGATGTCGTCGTCAAGGCGGTCGAGGCCATGGCGAAGGCGCGCGGCTGACCCCGCGCCGACCCTGCCGGCCGGTCAGACCTTTTCGCGACGGGGCGCAGGGGCGACAGCCGGAGTACCGGCCCGGAAGTTAGGGTGTCTGGGCGTAGACACCCCAAGGAGATACCGGAGAACGCGCAATGCCCCAGACAGCCCGCCAGATCGCTGACGACCTGCGGGCACGCATCACCTCCGGGGAGTTCGGGGCCGGTTCCCGGCTGCCCGGTGAGCCGGCGCTCGTCCAGCAGTACGGCGTGGCCAAGATGACCGCGGGCGGAGCGCTGAAGCTGCTGATCGCCGAGGGTATCGCCTACGCGCGTCCCGGATCCGGTACGTACGTGCGGGACTTCCAACCGATCCGCCGCGTCGCGAACCAACTCTGTCGACCGACGGCAGAGGCCCCGTGGCCCGGCTCGCCGGCAGCATGGAAGCAGTCCAGCTCGGCATGAGCGCCCAACTCCTCGGCCACGCGCGTGCTCCGGTCGCCGAACAGGGGTTATCTGCCGATGAGTTGCGCTACCTGGCTGGCCGGCTGACCGAATCGCTCCGTGACACACTCCGGATCGCCGAGAGCCGGGGCCGACGGCTCCGTACCTACGGGGAGGACGCTGCTGAGGCAGCCGACTGCGGCGACCTCTGAGCCCCCGAAAAAACCAGGAGGGACGGCATCCCCGCACGGGTGCCGCCCCTCCGTCCGGTGCACCGGAGCCGCCGGCGGGGTCGGTGAGGGTCGGGGTGAACCCGACGGCGGCTCCGGGGGTCTGGTCAGCGGCTGTCGCTGCCGTCCGACTGGGCCGCCGCCCGGCCCGCTTCGAGCCTGGCCACCGGGATGCGGAACGGTGAGCACGAGACGTAGTCCAGGCCCACCTGGTGGAAGAAGTGCACCGACTCCGGGTCGCCGCCGTGTTCGCCGCAGACCCCCAGTTTGAGGTCGGGGCGGGTCGCGCGGCCCGCTTCGCAGGCGCTGCGGACCAGGGCGCCGACCCCGTCACGGTCGATCGTCTCGAACGGGGAGACCCCGAAGATGCCCTTCTCCAGGTACGCGGTGAAGAACGACGCCTCCACATCGTCGCGGGAGAAGCCCCAGACCGTCTGGGTGAGGTCGTTCGTGCCGAAGGAGAAGAACTGCGCGGCCTCGGCGATCTGGCCCGCCGTCAGCGCGGCGCGCGGCAGTTCGATCATGGTGCCGATGGTCAGTATCAGCTCCGTGCCGGTGGCGGCCTCCACCTCAGCGATGACGCGGTCGGCCTCCTCGCGGACGATCTCCAGCTCCTGCACGGTGCCCACCAGCGGAATCATGATCTCCGCACGCGGGTCGCCCTTGGCGGCCTTGCGGGCGGCCGCCGCCTCGGCGATGGCCTTGACCTGCATGGCGAACAGGCCCGGGATGACAAGACCGAGACGCACTCCGCGCAGCCCCAGCATCGGGTTCTGCTCGTGGAGCTTGTGCACCGCCTGGAGGAGGCGCAGATCGTTCTCGTTGGCGTCCTTGCGGGACTCCGCGAGGGCCACGCGCACCGAGAGTTCGGTGATGTCCGGAAGGAACTCGTGCAGCGGCGGGTCGAGGAGGCGGACCGTGACGGGAAGCCCGTCCATCGCCTCGAACAGCTCGATGAAGTCCTTCTTCTGGAGCGGCAGCAGCGCGCCGAGTGCCTTGTCGCGCTCGTCGTCCGTGTCGGCCAGGATCAGCCGCTCGACCAGCTCGCGGCGCTCACCCAGGAACATGTGCTCCGTCCGGCAGAGCCCGATGCCCTGGGCGCCGAACCGCCGGGCGCGCAGGGCGTCCTCGGCGTTGTCCGCGTTGGCCCGCACCCGCAGCCGGCGGCGCCGGTCCGCGTACGCCATGATCCGGTGGACGGCCTCGACCAGCTCGTCCGCGTCGTCGGCGCCCGCGTGCATCCGGCCCTCGAAGTACTCCACGACCGGTGACGGGACGACCGGCACCTCACCCGCGTACACCTTGCCGGACGAGCCGTCGATCGAGACGACGTCGCCCTCCTCGATGACCACGCCGTTCGGCGCGGTCAGCCGGCGGCGCTTGGTGTCGACCTCGATCTCCTCGGCGCCGCAGACACAGGTCTTGCCCATGCCGCGTGCCACCACGGCCGCGTGCGAGGTCTTGCCGCCGCGCGAGGTGAGGATGCCCTCGGCGGCGATCATGCCGTCGAGGTCGTCCGGGTTGGTCTCGCGGCGGATCAGGATGACCTTCTCGCCCGAGCGCGACCACTTGATCGCGGTGTACGAGTCGAAGACCGCCTTGCCGACCGCCGCGCCCGGCGACGCGGCGATGCCGCGGCCGAGCAGGTCCGCCTTGGCCTGGCCGTCGAAGCGCGGGAACATCAGCTGGGCGAGCTGGGCCCCGTTGACCCGCTGGAGCGCCTCGGCCTCGTCGATGAGCCCCTGGTCGACGAGCTGGGTCGCGATCCGGAACGCGGCACCGGCGGTGCGCTTGCCGACGCGGGTCTGGAGCATCCACAACTGGCCGCGCTCAATGGTGAATTCGATGTCGCAGAGATCCTTGTAGTGGGTCTCCAGGGTCTCCATGATCTGCATGAGCTGGTCGTACGACTTCTTGTCGATCCGCTCCAGATCGGCGAGCGCCACGGTGTTGCGGATGCCCGCGACGACATCCTCACCCTGCGCGTTCTGCAGGTAGTCGCCGTAGACGCCCTGGTGCCCGCTGGCCGGGTCGCGGGTGAAGGCGACACCCGTACCGGAGTCGGGGCCGAGGTTGCCGAAGACCATCGAGCAGATGTTGACCGCGGTGCCGAGGTCGCCGGGGATGCGCTCCTGGCGCCGGTAGAGCTTGGCCCGGTCGGTGTTCCACGACTCGAAGACGGCCCTTATGGCGAGGTCCATCTGTTCGCGCGGATCCTGCGGGAAGTCCCGGCCGGCCGAGTGCTTGACGATCTTCTTGAAGCGGGTGACCAGCTTCTTCAGGTCGGCGGCTTCGAGGTCGGTGTCGACACTGACCTTCTTGCTCTTCTTCGCGGCCTCCAGGGCCTCTTCGAAGAGTTCGCCATCGACGTCGAGCACGGTCTTGCCGAACATCTGGATGAGCCGGCGGTAGGAGTCCCAGGCGAAGCGCTCGTCGCCGGACTGCCGGGTGAGACCGGCCACGGACTTGTCCGAGAGGCCGATGTTCAGAACGGTGTCCATCATGCCCGGCATGGAGAACTTGGCGCCCGAACGGACCGAGACGAGCAGCGGGTTGTCGGGCTGGCCGAGTTCCTTGCCCATCGTCTTCTCCAGGGCGGCGAGGTGCGCACTCACCTCGTCGCGGAGTTCGACGGGCTCGTCCCCGCTGTCGAGGTACGTCTTGCACGCCTCGGTGGTGATGGTGAAGCCCGGAGGGACGGGCAGACCGAGGTTGGTCATCTCGGCGAGGTTGGCACCCTTCCCGCCGAGCAGGTCCTTGAGGTTGCGGTTGCCTTCGGTGAAGTCATAAACGAACTTCTGCGGCGCTTGCGCCTGAGTTACGTGGGGTTCTGCGTTCTTCGATTCCGGCACGGGACTCGACTCCTCGCGGACTGGCTGCCCTGACGGCGAGGAACATACCCAGATCGAAGGCTCCTGGGTACGTCCACCTGGTCGTCGTACGGCCGTAACCACTCGTCTGCCAGCAGATCGAAAGCGATCAGAAGATCGGGGTTCACCACCCCATTGGTTCAACTCCTGAAGACATCACAGCTGTGCGTAGCAACGTGAGTGCAATTTCGGCCACGCTTGGCGATATCGGGTTCACAGCAGGAACGATTGGCGACTGGCACCCAGTGCCAGCCTTTGAGAAGTACACCCCATGTTTAATCGCTCATCTGAGCAACACCGCGATCAGAGGTGGCGAGAATCACGCCACTCGCCCGGCTCAGAGGCCACCATTCGGACCCTCCGGGTTCGTCAGCCGGACAGCCATCCGCGCATAGCGGTGCAGTGTGCACTCAGTGCCGCGCCCGTATCGGTCCTGAGGCACCCGGACAGGCGCTCTCCGCTGGCGAAAAGCCCTCCGCCCCTCGCCCGCGCTCTTATGAGCGGAGGCCAAGGGGCGGAGGATGCCGGGTGGCGAGGGGGCGCGGCGAGCCGGACCGGGCCGCTCTCAGCCGCCCGAGGTGTTCAGCTCGGCGTCCGCGCTCACACCCGAGCAGTCGTACGGGTCCTTCAGCCAGCCGTCGGGGAGCACGACCCGGTTGTTGCCCGATGTGCGCCCGCGCGGCCCGTCCGCACCGTCCGGCCACGGCTGGTCCAGGTTCAGCTCGTGCAGCTGACTGCCCAGCTCGTCCAGCGACGAGGTGACCGCGAGCCTCTTGCGCATCTCGGAGCCGACCGAGAACCCCTTCAGGTACCAGGCCACGTGCTTGCGGAAGTCGATCACGCCACGGGTCTCGTCGCCGATCCACTCCCCCAGCAGCGTCGCGTGCCGCAGCATCACCGTCGCGACCTCCCGCAGCGTCGGCGCCTGCCGGGTCGGCGTCCCCTCGAAGCCGCTCACCAGGTCGGCGAAGAGCCAGGGCCGCCCGAGGCAGCCGCGCCCGACCACCACACCGTCGCAGCCGGTCTCGCGCATCATCCGCAGCGCGTCGTCCGCGCACCAGATGTCACCGTTGCCGAGGACGGGGATCTCCGGGACGTGCTCCTTGAGCCGGGCGATGGCGTCCCAGTCGGCGGTCCCGCCGTAGTGCTGGGCGGCGGTCCTGCCGTGCAGCGCGACGGCCGTCACGCCCTCGTCGACCGCGATCCGGCCCGCGTCGAGATAGGTGAGGTGGTCGTCGTTGATGCCCTTGCGCATCTTGATGGTGACCGGGAGGGCGCCCGCGTTGGAGACCGCCTCGTGCAGGATCGCGCGCAGCAGCGGCCGCTTGAACGGGAGCGCCGAGCCGCCTCCCTTGCGGGTGACCTTGGGGACCGGGCAGCCGAAGTTCAGGTCGATGTGGTCGGCCAGGTCCTCGTCCACGATCATCCGGACCGCCTTGCCGACCGTGACGGGATCCACTCCGTACAGCTGAATCGAGCGCGGTGTCTCGGTCTTGTCGAAGTGGATCAGCTGCATGGTCTTGGCGTTGCGCTCCACCAGCGCCCGCGTCGTGATCATCTCGCTGACGAACAGGCCCTTCCCGCCGCTGAATTCGCGGCAGAGCGTGCGGAAGGGGGCGTTGGTGATACCCGCCATGGGGGCGAGCACGACGGGCGGCTGCACGGAGTGCGGGCCGATGGAGAGCGTGGTCATGCACCCATTGTCGCGTACACCGAAGTCGTTAGTTAGCCGTACTATTCATGCATGCCCGAGCTCAACCACCGCCGGCGGATGCTGGTGCTCGCGATCTGCTGCATGAGCCTGCTGATCGTGAGCCTCGACAACACCGTCCTGAACGTCGCCCTCCCCTCGATGCAGAAGGAGCTGCGCGCATCGGTCTCCGGACTCCAGTGGACGATCGACGCATACACCCTGGTCCTGGCCTCGCTGCTGATGCTGGCTGGCTCGACGGCCGACCGGATCGGCCGCCGCAGGGTCTTCAAGGCGGGGCTGGTGATATTCACCCTCGGCTCCGCACTCTGCTCGATCGCACCGAACCTGGAGTCGCTGGTCGTCTTCCGGATGGTGCAGGCCATCGGCGGCTCGATGCTCAACCCGGTCGCGATGTCGATCATCACCAACACCTTCACCGAACCGCGTGAACGCGCCCGCGCCATCGGCGTCTGGGGCGGCGTCGTCGGGATCTCGATGGCCGCGGGCCCGATCGTCGGCGGCCTCCTGGTGGACTCGGTCGGCTGGCGTTCGATCTTCTGGATCAATCTCCCGGTGGGCCTGGCCGCGCTGCTGCTCACCTGGCGTTACGTACCGGAGTCGCGCGCCCCGAAGGGCCGCAGGCCGGACCCGGTGGGCCAGCTGCTCGTGATCGCACTGCTGGGCTCGGTGACGTACGCGATCATCGAGGCGCCGTCGGCCGGGTGGACCTCGCCGCTGATCCTGTCCTTCGCGGGGGTGGCCCTGCTGGCGCTGGCGGGACTGCTGCTGTACGAGCCCAGGCGCCCCGAGCCACTGATCGACCTGCGCTTCTTCCGCAGCGCGCCGTTCAGCGGAGCCACCGTCATCGCGGTCTGCGGCTTCGCCGCGCTCGGCGGCTTCCTCTTCCTCAACACGCTCTATCTCCAGGACGTCCGCGGCCTCTCAGCCCTGCACGCCGGTCTCTACATGCTGCCGATGGCGGCGCTCACCCTTGTCTGCGCCCCGCTGTCGGGGCGGCTGGTGGGCAACCGGGGGCCGCGGGTCTCGCTGCTGGCAGCCGGGGTGGCGATGGCGCTGAGCGGCCTGGTCTTCGCCGTGCTCGACGCGGAGAAGCACATGCCGCTGCTCTTCGCCGGATACGTCCTGTTCGGGATCGGCTTCGGCATGGTGAACGCGCCGATCACCAACACCGCCGTCTCCGGGATGCCCCGCGCACAGGCCGGGGTGGCCGCGGCCGTCGCGTCGACCAGCCGGCAGATCGGATCGACGCTGGGTGTCGCCGTGATCGGGGCCGTGCTGGCCTCGGGTGTGAGCGGCGCCGCGCACACCGAAGGCTTCGCCGGAGCCAGCCGTACCGCCTGGTGGATCATCACCGGATGCGGTCTGGCCGTCCTGGTCTTCGGGCTGCTGACCAGCGGGAAGTGGGCGCAGCGCTCGGCCCGGCGGACCGCGGAGCGGCTGGACGCGCCCGAGACGGCTCAGACGGTGGCGGACGCCAGGGCGTAGAGCTGCCCGAGCCGCTCCCGGGACTCGGCGTTGGCCGGTACGTAGGTCACCAGGCGCGGGCCGGGGGCGGGGCCGAGCCACAGGTCGGTGTGGTCCACGAGCAGCGCCCCGACGTGCCGGTTGTGGAAGCGCTTGGTCCTGCTGCCGGGGCCGACGATCTCGTGCCGCGCCCAGATCTCGCGGAACTCGGGCGAAGCCGCCTCCAGCCGTCTGAGCAGCGCCTTCCAGGCGGGCTCCGCCAGATGTCCGGCCATCGACGCACGGAACTTGGCGGCCATCACCCGGCACATGGCGTCGAGGTCGACGACCGATGACCGCCAGTCCTCGTTCGTGTACGAGAGCAGCATGCAGTTGCGGTCCTCGGGGGCGACGGCGTCGAGGTCGCAGAGCAGCCGTCCGTACGTCCGGTTGTACGCGAGGATGTCGTAGCGGCTGTTCTGGATGCAGGCCGGGACGGGGTCCAGCTGCTCGATCAGGGACGAGAGCGCCGGCGTGATGGACGGGCAGACCGCGCCGGGCGACGGGTCGACCGCACCGGCCAGCGAGAACAGGTGCGCGCGCTCGTGCAGGTCGAGCAGGAGCGCGCGGGCGATGGCGTCGAGGACCTGCGGGGAGACCGTGATGTCGCGTGCCTGCTCCAGCCACGTGTACCAGGTGACGCCCACCGCGGAGAGCTGGGCGACCTCCTCGCGGCGCAGCCCGGGTGTCCGGCGCCTGGCCCCGCGCGGCAGCCCCGCCTGCTCGGGCGTGATGCGCTCGCGGCGGCTGCGCAGGAAGTCGGCGAGTTCGTGTCTGCGTACGTCCGTCTCCGGCGCGACTGTCGTCATGGTTCCAGGGTGCGGTACCGGGCAGCCCATTGCCAGGTACTCCTTGTACCAGGATAAGAAGACTCTGGTACCAGCCTGAGCGACGGAGGATTCTCGTCTCCGTGAGCAATACGACAGGCACGACAGTACGGACTTCATCCACCCTCCCCGGTACGGTCCACCGATCCGGTACGGGCCGCCGGCACGATCACCCCACCCCGGTGCTCGGCACGCTGGGGCTGTTCACGGTGCTGCTCGGGGCGGCGCTGCCGCTGATCGACTTCTTCATCGTCAACGTCGCCCTGCCCACCATCGACCACGACCTGGCCGCGGGCCCCGC
Source organism: Streptomyces sp. NBC_01471 (assembly GCF_041438865.1). Lineage (NCBI taxonomy): Bacteria > Bacillati > Actinomycetota > Actinomycetes > Kitasatosporales > Streptomycetaceae > Streptomyces > Streptomyces sp. NBC_01471. The sequence continues at coordinate 5,533,654 of NZ_CP109450.1, read as the reverse complement.
GATGCTGGAGCTGGTCGTCGCCGGATACGGCGTCGCCTACGCGGTGCTGCTCGTGCTCGGCGGCCGACTCGGGGACATGGCCGGGCGGCGCAGGCTCTTCCTGCTCGGTATGGCCGCCTTCGGTCTCACCTCGCTGGCCTGCGGTCTCTCGCCCACCGCCTGGACGCTGGTCGGCGCACGGGTGGCGCAGGGCGCGTCGTCGGCGCTGATGCTCCCGCAGGTGCTCGCCACCATCCAGGCCACCACGGCGGGGCCGCGCCGGGCGAAGGCGATGGGGCTCTACGGAGCCACGGCGGGGCTCTCGATGGTCGCCGGGCAGATCCTCGGCGGCGTCCTGGTCGCCGCCGACGTGGCGGGCACCGGCTGGCGGTCGATCTTCCTCGTCAACGTTCCGGTGGCGCTGCTCGGTCTGGTGCTGGCGGTCCGCTCCGTACCGGAGACCCGGTCGGAGAAGCCCGCGCCGGTCGACATATCCGGCACCCTGCTGCTCGCACTCTCGCTGGTGACGCTCCTCGCGCCGCTGACCGAGGGCCGGGCCGCCGGGTGGCCGCTGTGGACCTGGATCTCGCTGGGGGTCTTCCCGTTCGCCGCGGCGGCCTTCTTCTTCACCGAGCGGGCGGCCGACCGCAGGGGCGAAGTACCGCTGGTGCCGCCGAGCCTGCTGCGCCTCGACTCGCTGCGGCGCGGGCTCACGCTGGTGGTGCCGTTCTCGATCGGATTCGGCGGGTTCATGTTCGTCATCGCGGTCGCGCTGCAGCAGGGGCTGCGGATGGGTCCGGTGGCGGCGGGGCTCGCGCTCGTACCGATGGCGGCGGCGTTCTTCACCGCGTCGCTGGCGGGCCCGCGGCTGGTCGGCAGGTATGCGAGCCGGGTCGTGACGGCGGGCGGGGTGATCCAGGCCGTGGGTGTCGCGGTGCTCGCGGCGACCGTGTGGTGGGACTGGCCGGGGCTCGGCATCGCGGCCCTGGCGCCCGGCACGGCGCTGGCCGGGTTCGGCCAGGGGCTCCAGCTGCCGGTGCTGTTCCGGATCGTGCTCTCCGACGTACCGGCGGAGCGGGCCGGGGTCGGCGGCGGCGTGATGACCACGACGCAGCAGGCGTCGCTCGCGCTGGGGGTCGCGACCCTCGGCACGCTCTTCCTGTCGCTGACCACGTCGCTGGGGATGCGGGAGGCGCTGGCGGTGACGCTGCTGCTGCAGCTGGCCGCGGTCGCCGTGACGGCGCTGCTCAGCCTGCGGCTGCCGCGCACGGTGCGGTGACCGGGGTGCGGTGACCGGGGGCGGACATGACGGTGGGCCCGGATCGTGGAGACGATCCGGGCCCACCGTGCTGTGCTGGGTACCGCTCCGTGCCGTGTACTGCTCGGTGCTGTGTCCTGCTCCGTGCCGTGTGCTGCTCGGGTGCGGGCTTCTGCCGGGTGGCGTCAGCCCTCGGCGTCGGGGGTTCCGGCGGCTCCGGTCCCCTCCGCGCGCTCGCGCATCTTCTGCAGCAGTTCCTGCTTCTGGTCAGCGGCCGACCTGCGGTCCTCGGCTCCGGCGGCGGCCGAGCTCTGTGCTCCGGAGCGGGGCATCTTCTTGCGCTGCCCGCCCACGCCAAGAAGGTTGTTGCGACTCTTTGCCATGCCGGTCAGAGTACCGGGCGCACCACTGGGGGGCGCACCGCATTTTCCCGGCCGCACCGGACTCCGGCCGGGTGTCACGATCAGCCGTTCCCCGCGGATGCGCGCAATGAATCGCCGCAGATGGACAAGGAACCTGCATTACGGCCCGCTACGCACGCCTCGTAGTGTTCTGCCCTGTACGTGGAGCGGTGGAGACCCCAGGCTCGGCGGTCCCCTCCTGCTGTGCGCCGGGACGCGCACCCCTGGTCGGTGCCGTCCGCGCGGGTCGCCGCCGCCGGAGCAGGCAGCGATGAAGGAGCCTCACCGTGGCACGACCTGACGCAGCACCGACCACCCGGGACCGTGCCGGCCCGGGTCCCGGTCCCGGGTCCGGCGGTGGTGGCATGGGTACCCGGCTGATGCGCCGCAAGCCCGTCGAGCGGCTGATCGCCGAGGGCGGTCAGGGCGAGGGCGGACAGCTCAGGCGCTCGCTGGGCATGTGGCAGCTGACCATGATCAGCATCGGGGCCACCCTGGGCACCGGCATCTTCGTGGTCCTCGGCGAGGCGGTCCCCAAGGCCGGACCCGCCGTCGTGATCTCCTTCGTGATCGCCGGGCTCACCGCCCTCTTCTCCGCGCTGTCGTACGCGGAGCTGGCGGGCACCATCCCGGTCTCCGGCTCCTCGTACTCGTACACCTACGCCACGATGGGCGAGTTCATCGCCTGGATCTGCGGCTGGTGTCTGATGCTGGAGTACGGGGTGTCCGTCGCGGCCGTGGCCGTCGGCTGGGGCCAGTACCTCAACGAGTTCCTGGACGGCACGATCGGGGTCACGATCCCCACCGCGCTGTCCGCACCGCCCGGCGACGGCGGCATCGTCAACATCCCCGCCCTGCTCGTCGTCCTGCTGGCCATGGCCTTCCTGCTGGGCGGCGCCAAGGAGAGCGCCCGCGCCAACACGATCATGGTGGTCGTGAAGATCGCCTCACTGATCCTGTTCTGCGCGGTGGCCGCATCGGGCATCAAGGCGGGCAACTACAAGCCCTTCATGCCGCTCGGCATGACCGGCGTCAGCGCGGCCGGCGCCAGCCTGTTCTTCTCGTACATCGGCTTCGACGCCGCCTCCACCGCCGGGGAGGAGGCGCGTGACCCCAAGCGCGACATGCCGCGCGCGATCATGCTCTCGCTGCTGATCGTCACCGCCCTGTACTGCCTGGTGGCCCTCATCGCCGTCGGTGCCATGCCGTGGCAGCACTTCCACAACGCGGACGCCGCCCTCGCCCAGATCATGCGGGACGTCACCGGCCAGAGCTTCTGGGCCGTGCTGCTCGCCGCCGGGGCGGTCATCGCCATCGCCAGTGTGGTGCTGACCGTGCTCTACGGACAGACCCGCATCCTGTTCTCGATGGCCCGTGACGGCCTGGTGCCCAAGGTGTTCGCCAAGGTCGGCCCGCGGACCGGCGCGCCCGTCGCCAACACGGTGATCGTCTCGCTGTTCTGCGGCATCCTCGCCGCCGTCGTCCCGCTCGGCGAGCTGGCCAACGCCACCAGCATCGGCACGCTCTTCGCGTTCGCGCTGGTCAACGTCGCTGTCATCGTGCTTCGCCGGACCCGGCCCGACATGCCGCGGAACTTCCGGGTGGCGTTCTCGCCGGTGACCCCGGCCATCGGCTTCGCCCTGTGCCTGTGGATGATGACCAGCCTCGGCGCCAAGACCTGGGTGTGGTTCGGAATCTGGATGGCCGCCGGGCTCGTGCTCTACTTCGGCTACGGCATGCGCCGCTCCCAGCTCGCCCGCGAAGACGTGCCCGTCCGCTGAGACAGGTCCGCCCGAGAAGAAGTGTGACCCACCCGCCTTGCGACTGAACGATCTCGACGAACGTATCGTCCACGCCCTCGCCGAGGACGCCCGCCGCTCCTACGCCGACATCGGCGCCCGGGTCGGTCTGTCCGCCCCCGCCGTGAAACGCAGAGTCGACCGGCTGCTCGCGTCCGGCGCCATCACCGGCTTCACCGTGCGGGTGGACCCGGCGGCGCTGGGCTGGGAGACCGAGGCGTTCGTCGAGATCCACTGCCGTCACAACACCTCCCCGGAGGACATCCGCCGCGGTATGGCGCGGTACCCGGAGGTGGCGTCCGCCTCGACCGTCACCGGCGACGCGGACGCGGTCATCCAGATCTACGCCGAGGACGTACGGCACTTCGAGCGGGTGCTGGAGCGCATCGCGGGCGAGCCGTTCGTCGAACGCACCAAGTCCGTGCTCGTGTTGTCCCCGCTCGTACGCCGGTTCAGCTCGGGCTCGCCCGCGTAGCGCCCCAGCGGTCGCCGCCCTCTCCCGGGGAGACAGCACACATGACGCCATGACGGGTGACAGAAATTGAAATCTGTCACCCGTCATGCCATAGTCGCCATGGATCGACTTCTGTCAGCTTCTGTTCCGGCGAAGGAGCCCTCATGGCCACCACTCCCGTCCCCGTCCGCACCCTGGGCACCACAGGACCGCTGACCTCCGTCCTCGGCCTCGGCTGCATGGGAATGTCCGCGATGTACGGCGCCGCCGACCGCGCCGAGTCGATCGCGACCATCCACGCCGCCCTCGACGCCGGGGTCACGCTGCTCGACACGGGCGACTTCTACGGCATGGGCCACAACGAGCTGCTGATCGGCGAAGCCCTGCGCACCGCCCCGGCCGCCCGCCGCGAACAGGCCCTCACCAGCGTCAAGTTCGGTGCACTGCGGACCGTCGACGGAGGTTTCACCGGCTACGACGGCCGCCCGAACGCCGTCAAGAACTTCGCCGCGTACTCGCTCCAGCGGCTCGGCACCGACCACATCGACATCTACCGGATCGCCCGTGTCGACCCGGACGTGCCGATCGAGGAGACCGTCGGCGCCATCGCCGAACTGGTCGAAGCGGGCCATGTGCGGCACGTGGGCCTCTCCGAAGTGGGCGCCGGGACCATCCGCAGGGCCGCGGCCACCACGCCGATCGCGGACCTCCAGATCGAGTACTCGCTGATCTCCCGGGGCATCGAGACGGAGATCCTGCCCACCACCCGCGAGCTGGGCATCGGCATCACCGCGTACGGGGTGCTCTCCCGCGGCCTGATCAGCGGCCACTTCACCCGCGACCGCGAGCTGGGCCCCGGCGACTTCCGGGGCATGAGCCCCCGCTTCCAGGGCGAGAACCTCCAGCACAATCTGGACCTGGTCGACGCGCTGCGGAAGGTCGCCGAGCAGAAGGGCGCTTCCGTCGCCCAGACCGCCATCGCCTGGGTCGCGGCCCGCGGCGAGGACATCGTTCCGCTGATCGGCGCCCGGACCCGCGACCGGCTGGCCGAGGCCCTCGGCTCGCTCGACGTCACACTCGACGCGGCGGACATCGCCGCCATCGAGGAAGCCGTCCCGGCGGGATCCGCCGCGGGCGACCGCTACCCGGCCGGCCAGATGGCCCACCTGGACAGCGAGCACTGACCCCCCGGTACCGTCGGTAGCGCTCCACTCCCCCGCACGGCAGCGCGTCCGCCGCAAGGCAGCGCCGCACCGAAAGGCAGCGCAGACGCGATGACGCCCGAAGCCCTGACACCCGAACGCATCCTTGAGGCGACCGAGGATGTGCTGCGCCGGTACGGCCCGGCCAAGGCCACGGTGGTCGACGTGGCGCGGGCGCTCGGGGTCAGCCACGGCAGCGTCTACCGCCACTTCCGCACCAAGGCGGCGCTGCGTGAGGCCGTCACCGAGCGCTGGCTGCACCGGTCGGAGGCCGAACTGGCCCGGTTCGCCGACGACCGGGAGGGCTCCGCGACCACCCGGCTGAAGAACTGGCTGGCGGCCCTCTTCGCGGCGAAGCGCGAGAAGGCGGGCGCCGATCCCGAGCTGTTCGCCACCTTCGGGGTGCTGACCGGGGAGGACAGCGGAGTCGTGGAGACCCATATCGGGGTGCTCGTCGGGCAGCTCGCCCGGATCATCGAGGACGGCTGCGACCGGGGCGAATTCGCCCCGGTCGAGGGGGACTTCACAACGCCGGCCCGCGCGGTCTTCCACGCCACGGGCCGCTTCCACGACCCGGTGTACGCGGCGGAGTGGAGCCGCCCCGGCATCGAGGACGACTTCACCGCCGTACGGAATCTGCTGCTGGGCGGCCTCAGGTCCCGGTGACCGGTCCGTGTACGGGCCCCCGCCGTGGGCCCGGTTACGCTGCCGGTATGGCCAGCCACAAGCCCGTACGGACGATCGACGCCCGAAGTCTGCGCGCCCTCGCGCACCCGCTGCGGGTGCGCATCATGGAGTCGCTGCGCCGCGACGGCCCCGCGACGTCGACCACACTGGCCGGGGAGTTCGGCGAGAGCACCGGCACCGTGAGCTGGCATCTGCGGCAGCTCGCCGAGCACCGCTTCATCGAGGAGGACGTGGAGCGGGGCACCAGGCGGGAGCGCTGGTGGCGGGCGGTGGAGGACCGCCAGGTGCTGCACACCGCGCAGTTGAGCAAGGAGGACCCCTCGGCGCGCGTCGCCGTGGACGCGTACGTGCAGGAGCTCATCCAGCTGTACTTCCAGCGGGCGTCCGCGTACGCGGCGCAGGAGTGGCCCGCCGAGTGGGAGAGCGCGGGCACCATCGCCAACTGGGACGATCTGCGACTGACCCCGGCGCGGCTGCGGGAGCTGAACGACGAGCTGATGGCCGTGGTCGACAAGTACTACCCGGCGGACGGCGAGCCCGCCGCGCCCGGATCGCTGCCGATCAGTATCCAGATCCAGTCGTTCGCGCGCCCCGAGGGCAGGGGCTGAGACACGGTCCGTTCCACCTCTTCCGAAGCCACCTCTTCCGAATAGTGCAGACCCCTTCCGACTGTTGCAGAGGACTCTCTGCAAACCCCTTTGCAGAGAGTCCTCTGCAAGCTATCTTCATACGCATGCCGACTCCGGGTACGCCAACGCGCTCCACCCCACGCAGCCTCCTGCTGCGCAACCGCGATTTCCGCCTCCTCTGGACGGGGTCGACCACCGGGAAGTACGGCGCATCGGTCACCTCGGTCGCCCTGCCCCTGATCGCGGTCACGCTGCTGCACGCCTCCACCTTCCAGGTGGGCCTGCTCACCGCCGCGGCCTGGCTGCCCTGGCTGCTCATCGGCCTGCCCGCCGGCGCCTGGGTGGACCGGCTGCCGCGCCGCCCGGTCATGCTCACCGCCGACGCCGCCGCACTGCTGCTCTTCGCCGGGATACCCGTCGCCGCCGGGCTGGGGCTGCTCTCGATCGGCTACCTGCTCGCCACGGCGGTCCTGGCCGGCACGGCGACCGTCTTCTTCCAGACCGCGTACACCGCACTGCTCCCCCACCTCGTCGCCCCCGGCGACCAGGCGGAGGGCAACTCCAAGCTGCACGGCAGCGAGTCGGCGGCCCAGCTCGCCGGATTCGGCTCGGGCGGCTTCCTGGTGCAGGCGGTCGGCGCCGCGAACGGGCTGTTCGTGAACGCGGCGACGTTCGCGGTGTCCTTCCTCTGCGTCCTGCGCATCAGGCACCGCGAGCCGCGCGGCCCGGTGGTCGCACGTGCGCGCGGGGCGCTCGGCCGGGAGATCCGTGCGGGACTGCGGCTGACCTTCGGCGATCCGTACCTGCGCGCCCTCGCCGTCTCGGGTGGCGCCTCCAATCTGGCGCTGATGGCGTATCAGTCGATCCTGGTGGTCTTCCTGGTCCGCGAGGTGCACCTCTCGTCGGGGACCATCGGCGCGCTGATGACGGCAGGCGGCATCGGGGGCATCGTCGGCGCCTTCGCCGCCCGCCGGGTCGCCGCCCGGATCGGCAGCGCCCGCGCCCTGATCCTCTTCCAGCTGGCGGTGCCCTCGCTCGCGCTGCTCATCCCGCTGACCACACCGGGGTTCGGTCTGGTGCTCTTCGTGATCGGCTACACCTCGGTGTCCATCGGGGTGATCGCGGCGAACATCATCTCCTCGACCTTCCGTCAGCAGTACTGCCCCAAGGACATGCTGGGCCGGATCTCCGCTTCGGCGGCGTTCCTCAACTACGGCACCATCCCGCTCGGGGCGGTCATCGGCGGCGCGCTCGGCGAGGGGCTCGGGACGCGTACCGCACTGTGGATCACCATCGCCGGGCTCCCCCTCGCCGCGTCACTGCTCTTCTTCTCCCCGATCCGCCGCGCCCGCGAGCTGCCGACCGCACCCCCGACCACCACCCCGGCACCCCGACAGAACGCGGAGCCGGCGCTCTGAGCCCGGCTCCGAGCCGCTCCGAGCCGCCGCTCCCCCACCGGCCCCCGTTTTCGGCCACTGCCGGAGATGGAGGCCGGTTACCGACCATCACTTAGGTTAGGCTAACCTTCATTGGGTGATCGCGACTGCACCCGACCGAGAAGACGCCCAACGGCCCCGCCGCACCACGGCAGATGGCCCCGGCACATCCGCCGAATGCGCCGAGAGCGCCGGCGTCCCGTCCGGACTCGCCGCCACCGGAATCACGGTCGCCTACGACGGCGTCGATGTCGTACACACAGCAGACCTCCGCCTTCCGCGCGGACAGGTCACCGCACTCATCGGCCCGAACGGCAGTGGAAAATCAACCCTGTTGAGGGCCGTCGCCCGTCTGCACCGGGCCCGCGCCGGCCAGGTGACCCTGGGCGCCGACGGCGGGGACACCGTCGACGCGCTCGCCCTCTCGCGTACGGACTTCGCCCGGCGCATCACGCTCCTCGCCCAGAGCCGTACGACCCCGGCCGGTCTCAGCGTCCGCGACGTGGTCGCCTTCGGGCGGCATCCGTACCGCAGCCGGCTGAGGGGAAGCGATCCGGACGGTGCGCGGCTCGTCGAGCACGCCCTGGCCGTCACCAACGTCACCGAACTCGCCGACCGGGGCGTCGAGAGCCTCTCCGGGGGGCAGCTCCAACGCGTCTGGTTCGCCTGCTGCCTGGCCCAGGACACCGAAGTGCTGCTCCTCGACGAACCGACGACCTATCTCGACCTGCGCTACCAGGTGGAGATCCTCGACCTCGTCCGGGAACTCGCCGACACGCACGGCGTGACCATCGGCGTCGTCCTGCACGACCTGGACCAGGCCGCCGCCGTGGCGGACCAGGTCGTCCTGCTCTCCTCGGGCCGCGTCGCCGCGGCCGGGACCCCGGCGCAGGTGTACGACGCCGAGTTGCTGACCGACACCTACGGCATCCGTATCGAGGTCGAAGCCGACCCGACTACGGGCATCCCCCGCACCCGCGCGGTGGGAAGACACCACCATCGCCCCGAAAGGCCCTGAAACATCTCATGACGACCAAGCTCATGACGGCCAAGCCCATGACGGTCAAGCCCGCGACCAGGCACTGGGCATGGCCCCTGCTCGTCGGGACCGCCGCGATCGCCCTCGTCGGCTGCGGCACGTCCGAGGCGCCCACGAAGGAATCCGCCCCGGCCGCCAAGCTGACGCTCACCGATTCACGCGGCAAGAAGGTGACACTCCACGGACCGGCCAAACGCGTCGTCGGCACCGAGTGGAACGTCGTCGAATCCCTCGTCTCGCTGGGCGTCGACCCGGTCGGCGCCGCGGATGTGAAGGGGTACAAGGCGTACGACACCGCAGCTCCGCTGCCCAGCGGCGTCAAGGACATAGGCACCCGCGGCGAGCCCAGCGTGGACACCGTCGCCGCCCTGAAGCCCGATCTGATCGTCGCGACGGACGACCTGTCGGACTCGGCCGTCAAGCAACTCTCCAAGGTGGCGCCCGTCATCGTGGTGCGGTCCGCGGACGCCGGCCGGCAGATCGGTCAACTGACCGACAACGTCAACCTCATCGCCAGGGCCACCGGCACCGAGGACAGGGCCAGGACCGAACTCGCCGCCTTCCGCAAGAAGATCACTGCGGGCCGGAAGGAACTCGCCGCCGCCGGGCTCGACGGTGAGAAGGTCGCCTTCGCCGACGGGTGGAAGGAAGGCAGCCAGGTCTCCGTACGCCCCTACGTGAAGGGCGCGCTGATCACCGACGTCAACACCGAACTCGGCCTGGTCAGCCCCTGGACCATGAAGGGGGACAAGGGGTACGGCCTGGCGGCGACGGACGTGGAGGGTCTCACCAGGATCGGCGACGCCCAGTTCGTCTACATCACGAACACCGCTGACGGCGAGGACCCGTTCGCCGGCGGGCTCAAGGACAACGCGGTGTGGAAGTCGCTGCCCTTCGTCAAGAAGGGCGGCGTCCACCGGCTCCCGGACGGCATCTGGATGTTCGGTGGTACGGCGTCGATGACGCAGTACATCGACGCCGTCGTGCACGCGCTGACCAAGTGAACGTGACCACCCGCCCGGCGGAGGCCGTACGTACGCCGTCGACGGCCCCGGTGGAGGAGTCGCCGCCCTCCCCGGGGGCCGGCCGGCCCGCGCACCGCGGCGCTCTCGCCCTTCTCCTGCTCGGGGCGCTCCTCGCGCTGCTCGCCCTGTCGGTCGTGCATATCGGCCAGGGCACGGCGTCCGTCGGACCGCACGCCCTCTGGCGCGCCTTCACCACCCTGTGGACCGGCCACGGCAGTTCGGGCCGGGCGGACGCCGTGCTCGTGGCCTCGCGGCTGCCGCGGCTCGCCGCCGGGCTGGTCGTCGGCTGCACCCTGGGTGCGGCCGGAGCCGTACTGCAGTCGGTGTCGCGCAATGTCCTGGCCTCGCCCGACACGCTCGCCGTGAACGCGGGCGCCTATCTGGCGGTCGTCGCCGTCGCCGCGTTCGGCATCACCCTGCCCGCCTTCCCGGCCGGCGGCACGGCGCTGGCCGGCGGACTGCTCGCAGCCGGCTGCGTGCTGGGCCTCGCCCGAGCCGGGACCGGGTCCACCCGGCTCGTCCTGGCGGGCTCGGCCCTCACTCTCGGGCTCAGCGGTCTGAGTCAGATGCTCCTCCTGCTGCGCACCCAGCAGACCACCGGCCTCTACGCCTGGGGCAACGGCTCGCTCGCGCAGATCGGCATGCAGACCATCGAACCGCTCGCCCCGGTCGCACTCGTGGCGCTGCTGGGGCTGGTCGCCCTCGGCAGGCGGCTCGACATCCTCGGGCTCGGTGACGACGAGGCCCGGGTGGTCGGGGTCAACCCACGCCTGACCAGGGCCGTCGCCGTCGTCCTCGCCGTGGTCCTCTCCGCTGTGTCCGTCACCGTCGCCGGGCCCATCGGCTTCGTCGGGCTGTGCGCGCCCGCGGTCGTCCGGCTCATCGGCACCCGCGTGCCCGCGCTCCTGCGCCACCGGGTGTTCGTCCCCGCGTCGGCGCTGGCGGGCGTCCTCGTGGTGCTCGGCGCCGACGTCCTCCTGCGGGCCCTCTTCGGGGCCCAGGCGGGCACGGCCGTACCGACCGGAATCGTGACCAGTTTCTTCGGCGCCGTGGTGCTCGTCCTCCTGGCGCACCGGGCCCGGGACGGGGGCTCCACCCGTCCCGACGCGGCCTTCGCCCGGCTGCGCAGCCACCGCGCCTTCGTCCTCACCCTCGCGGTGACGGCCGTCGCCCTCGTCGCCGCGGTCGTCGCGGCGACCCTCCTGGGCGATACCACCCTGCTGCTCGGCGACGTGGGGAACTGGCTCACCGGCCGGTCGGGGCGGCTCGTGACCTTCGTGCTCGACACCCGGGTGCCGCGGATCGCCGCGGCGCTGCTCGCCGGGGCAGCCCTCGCCACGGCGGGCACGGTGGTACAGGCGGTCTCGCGGAACCCGCTTGCCGAGCCGGGCATCCTCGGAGTGGTCGGCGGGGCCGGGGTGGGCGCCGTCATCACGCTGACGGCCGTCCCGCTCGCCGGGTTCTGGCTGATCGGCGGATCCGCGCTCGCCGGGGCGGCGGCCGCCACCGCGCTGGTCTTCGGGCTCGCGGCGCGGCACGGCCTTGAGCAGAACCGGCTGGTCCTGATCGGTATCGGGGTGTCCGCGGGCGCGGCGGCTTTGGTCAGCCTGCTGATCGTCCTGACCGATCCGAACAACGGGACCAAGGCGCTCGTGTGGCTCTCCGGCTCGACGTACGGGCGTACGTTCCCCGAGGTCCTCCCGGTGCTCGCGACGCTCGTCGTATGTCTGCCGGTCCTTGCCGTGATGCGGCGCGACCTCGACATCATCGGCCTGGACGGCGACACACCACGACTCCTCGGGATCCGGCTCGGCGCCACGCGTCTGACGCTGCTCGGGGTCTCCGTCGTGCTCACCGCGGCGGCGGTCGCGGCGGTCGGTGTCATCGGATTCGTCGGCCTCGTGGCACCGCACGCGGCACGCGCCCTGGTGGGCCGGCGGCATGCCCGGGTCCTTCCGGTCGCCGCGCTGATGGGCGCCCTGCTGGTGGTGGTCGCGGACACCCTCGGCCGTACGGTCATCGCGCCCGCGCAGATCCCCGTGGGAGTCGTCACCGCGGTGATCGGCGCCCCGTACTTCGGGTGGCTGCTGTGGCGGGCCAGGGCGGAGGGGTAGCCGGGCAGCCCGCGGTGGTGAGGGGCGCGCGTCGGGCGGATGCCGGTCCGGTGGCGCGCTCCCAGGTCTCCGGGGACCACACGCCCGAGCGGCGGAGCGAGGCCGGGCAGTGCCGGAAGATCTCCTCGATCTCGACAACCAGGGCGAGTTCCGGACGCCGCCCCTTGACGGTCATCGCGTCGAAGAACGGGGCGTCCCTGAGGAGTTGGGCGCGACCGTTGACGCGCAGCACGTCCATCACACCGGGTATCAGATAGAGCAGTCCCACATGCGGGTTGGACAGGACGTTGTGGAAGCTGTCGCCGCGCCGGTTGCCCGGACGGTCGGGCAGGACCAGGGTGCGCTCGTCGAGTACGTGGGTGAAACCGGGTGCGTCACCGCGCGGGGAGACGTCACAGTTCCCGGCCGCGTCGCAGGTGGACAGGGCGCAGAGGGGGGATCGCGCCAGCAGGTCCAGATCCTCATCGATGAGCCGGTCGTGCACCTTGTCGATGACGATGGGGTGGGGCACCCCGAGGATGTCGCGCAGCTCGTCGGCCGACCGCACGGGCACGGCTCCGGCGAGCGGACCGTGCGCGGCGGGGACGACGGGGGCCGGGGCGAGCGGGGACGCGACGTACGACAAGGGGTGCTCCGTACCGTGAGAGGCTGCCACAGCGGGACGCTGACCAGGCATGGTTAGGCTTACCTTACTTGTCTTCTGCGTGCGCGTACCCGCCGGGGCCACAGACCGCGGACAGGCCCGCGGAAGCCGGCCGGGCCGCCGCCGGGCACGTCAGGAAGAGCACCGGCCGGGCCGCCCAGACCACACCGGCCGCGGTGAAGGCGTACGGCTCCCCCGCGCGCAGCCGGTAGAGGGCCTCCCACTGCCCGTGATCCAGCCAGCGGTACGCCCGCGCCCGTTCGTCGGCTCCGAACTCCCAGAGCAGCAGCCGGACTTCGATGCGCATCCAGACGAGCACCCGCTCAGGACGGTCGGCCCGGCACGTGAACGACGTACCGGGGGAACGCACTTCGCACCACCAGCCGGGGCACACGGGCCCACCGGACGGCCGGTGCAGCAGACTGACGTTACGCATCGCCACCGCCCCGGGTGGCGAGTTGGACCCAGACGGTCTTGCCCGCCACGGAGCGCTCCCGCACGCCCCAGGCGTCGGCGAGCGTGTCGACCAGCCATAAGCCCCGTCCGCCGAGCGCTTCCGGGTCGGGCTTGCGCAGTTCGGGCCGGGCCCAGGTGCAGGCGTCGGCGACCTCCAGCACCAGCACGGAGCGGCGTCGGCGCAGGGTCAACTCGAAGTACTCGGAGATCCCGTGGGCATGCAGGACGGTGTTCGTGGCCAGCTCACTGGTGATGAGGGCGGCCGGCTCCACGAGGTGACCCAGCCTCCAGTCGATGAGTACGGCTTCGACGTGACGCCGGGCCTTGGACACGGATGCCCTGGTGCGGCGGAAGCGGGTGGTGTTCGTACGCCCGGACATAGGGCCTCCAAGGGGCACTGGGCAGCCGGAACTTGATCACTCAGGGCGCATTGAGCGTCGCTCCAAGTGACAGCAATCACGCTACTCAGAGACCATGCACAAATTCAACTACGTGAAAGCGAGAAGTTGCATGCGACTCTCTGTTTCAACCCACTGGCATGTAGCGTCCGTTGACGTGCAGACTGAACGCGCGCAGTGAAGGAGGGGACATGCCCGCAGGTGGACGCCCTACCGTGCGGAGCCGTCGCCTTGGCGCGGCCCTCCGCCGTTATCGCGAAGCGGCGAAGCTGGACCAGCAGCACGCCGCTGATCACATCGCAAGCTCCAAGGCCAAAATCAGCCGTGTCGAGGCGGGCCAAGTGTCCGCTCGGCCAGGCGACGTGCGGCTGATGCTGGAGCTGTACGGGGTCGAGGACCGCGGGGTGTACACGCACCTTGAGCAGCTCGCTCGCGACTCCAACAAACGCGGATGGTGGCTCGACTACGCGGTGCCGGACGGTTTGGGCGATTACATCGCTCTGGAAACTGACGCCACCTACATCCGCACCTGGCAGCCGTTGCTGATTCCCGGCCTCTTGCAGACGGAGGGCTACACACGTTCCCTGCTGGAGGGCAATGCCGCCAACTCGGACCCGGCGTTCGCCGAGCAGGTGGTCAACATCCGCCAGGAACGTCGGAAGAAGGCGGAGACATCAGGTGCCCGATTTGCTGCCGTAGTGGGCGAATCCACCATCACCTCGGCCCTGCCGTCACGCGCTGCACACCGCGCACAGCTGGCCGACCTTATCGAATCGTCCGAACGCGCCAACGTAACCCTCCAGGTACTCCCTGGTTCCGAGTGGGCTGCCACCCGGTGTTCGCCCGGATTCGTCATGCTGTCGTTCGATGGTGAATGGTCGCCGACAGCCATCGGCCAGGACACTCACAGCAGCATCTTCGTAGCGGAGGATCCCGAGGAGATCGCGGCCTACGCACACTCCTTTGAACTGCTTCGCTCCACTGCACTGAACCCGGCCGAGAGCAAAGCGTTCATTCGGCAAGCCATGAACGACCTTCCTGAAGAGAGCACGGAGCAGTGAGCAGCCCTCAAATCGTCAATCCGTTCCGCAAGTCCTCCTACTCCGGTGCCAACCTGAACGAGTGTGTCGAGGTGGCCGAGACTGCCTACGGCGGCCGCGCCGTCCGCGACAGCAAGTGCCCCGCCCACGGCACCACGTACCACTCCCCCACCGCCTGGGCCGCCTTCCTCACGGCAGTGAAGGCAGATGGCAGCCACTGAACTCGACCGCCACAGCGGTGGGCGCCCCTCCATGAGTGACCTCGTGACAGCGCGGCTCCCTCACCATCGGGTACGGCCTGGTCCCGGCCGCGCAGGGCAGGGGGTACGCGTCCGAGGCGGTCCGGGCGGTGCTCGCCTCAGCCCGTGAGCGGGGCTTCGCCCGGGTGAAGGGGGACGCCGACCATGACAATGCCGCGTCCCACCGCGTGATGATCTCTGCGGGCATGGCGCTGACCGGGCAGGACGAGCGGGTCAAGTACTACGAGATCGCCTGGGCCGGGATCGCGGCCCTCCGAACTCCGTGCCAGACCGCTCGGAGCCGATGACACGGTCTCGTGGGACAGAGACCGAGCCGCGTGCGCCTCATGCCGGCGCGGGATGGAGGCGTGGTTGGTCAGGGCGCCAATGGGCAGTGGGTGCCTGTGTAGATGGTGGGCATGCAGAGGTTGCAGTGGATGCACTGCGAGGCGGTGTCGCGGGCGGCCGTGATCCGGGCGATCAGGTCCGGTTCGCGCAGCAGGGCCCGGGCCATGGCGACGAACTGGAAGCCCTCGACCATGGCCCGGTCCATCGTCTCCCGGTGGGTGATGCCGCCGAGCAGGATCAGCGGCAGGTCAAGGGCGGCACGGAAGCGCTGCCGGACTCCAGCAGGTACGCCTCCCGGTACGGGTAGGCGCGCAGGATCTGTTTGCCGATCAGGCGGATGCCCAGCCGCTGAGGCTGCGGGAACTGCGCCGCGAACTCCTTGACCGGGGCGTCGCCGCGGAAGAGGTACATCGGGTTCAACAGGGAGCTGCCCGCGGTGAGTTGGAGCGCAAGCATGCGCCCCGCGGGGCGGGCGGCCAGTTCGGCCAGCGGGCGGACGACGACGTCGACGAGTTCGCCCGCGCCGGGGGTCCAGCCAGCGGCCCGGCGCCGCGTCAGGGTGGCAAGACGATCGGCCCACAGCGGACCGAGACGGCTCTGCAACAGGGCCACGACCAGATCCTCCTTGGAGCCGAAGTGGTAGTGGACCGCGGCGGGGTTCATGCCTGCGGCGGCGTTGACCGCGCGCACCGAAACCAGCTCGTAGCCCCGTTCGAGGAAGAGCCGCTCGGCCTCGTCCAGCAGTCGCGCCCGGGTTGTGTCAGTGGCCATGGCACCGCATGACAGCACGGCTCACGACACTTTTCAATCAGTGATTGAAAAGTCGTCACGAGGGTTGACATGCCTGTTCGTCATGTGTCCCCACGGACCACCGGGCAGCGCCGGCCGGCGCTCCGCACGCCGTCGGGCGAACTGGATCAGGAGCCGAGAACGGCGAACGCCTCGCGGAGCAGGGTGGTGATCGTCCCGGGGGTGGGCCGGTCTTCGCCCAGGTCGCTGTGCGCGATCATCGCGCTGCGGACGGCGGCGACGGAGGCCCGCGCGAGCACCGAGGACCGCAGGGGGATGGCCGACCCGTCAGCGGCGTCCCGGGGCTCGCCCAAGCGCTCCGCCAGGGCTGTGGCGACGCCGCTCTCGAAGTCGAACAGGACGGCGAGCGCCGGGCGGGAGGCCCGGGGGGCGAAGCGGGCGGGGGGTCCGCTGAAGAGGAGCACCAGCCCGGTTTCGGGGCGTTTCCCGCCGAGCGCGAGCAGGGCGTTCAGCACGGCGGTCAGCGGGGGTTCCCCCGCGGGCCGGGCGCGGATCTCGTCGCGCAGCGGCGGCAGCAAGTCAGTGATCTCGCTGAGGACGAGGTCTTCCTTGGAGGGGAAGTACCGGAAGAAGGTGCGCTCGGTGACATCCGCCGCGGCGGCGATGTCCCGGACGGTCGTCCTCTCGTAGCCGTTCTCCTCGAACATGCGCAGAGCGGCTCGCTGGAGGGCCAGCCGGGTGGCCGCCTTCTTCCGCTCGCGCAGCCCCGGCTCCCGGGGTTCTGTCGTGCTCACGTTGAGCGATTGTGGCACGCGGGCCGGGAACTGTCATGTATGACACTTCCGCCGCACGGAACCGGCCGGGCACTAGAAAAAGTCAGGACTGACACTTTACGGTGGCGAGCGTCCTGGCCAGCCCCGTGAGGAGTCGCGCATGCCGAGCACCGAGCCCGCCGACGAGCCTCCCCGGGCCGGCCTCATGCGGTCTGAGCGGCCCAGCCGCGGGGTCCGTGCCGGGTATCTGGTCGCAGGACTGGTGATGGCGGGGATGTGGTTCCGGGGTGCCGGTCTGCCGGTCTGGGAGCACGCGCTGCGGGTGCTGGTGTTGATCCTGGTGGTGCCGCCGCTCATCCACCTCGTGCGCCGTCGGCGCGAGCGGCGCACCGGCCGTGCGCCGTCCCGCCGGGTGCCACTGCGGCGCCTGGTGGCGCTGAAGGTGACGCTCGTCGCGGCAGCCGTGTGCTGCGACTGGCTGCTCGGGCTCCGGCTGCCGGAGCCCGGCGCGATCACGGCCGTCGGACTCCTGCTGGCCGTCGCGCTGGGCGGACCGGCCTTCCACCAGCGGCAGTTGAGCGCGGCTCGCCCAGGGCTCCGGGGACGGCGGCCCTCCCCCGTACGGAAAGAAATGTGAGCACCATGACCACGTACAGCACCGATCACCTCGCCTGGGACGACGACCAGGACTTCGCCGACGCCGACCGTGGCTTCCTCGGGCGCCTCGACCCCTGCGTCGTACGCGACGCGGACGGGCGGCCGGTCTGGGACAACGACGCCTACGCCTTCCTGGAACGGGACGAGGAGGCGCCGCCGACGGCCCACCCGTCCCTGTGGCGCCAGGGCCGGCTGACGGTGAAACAGGGCCTGTACGAGGTGGTGCCCGGCATCCACCAGGTGCGCGGACTGGACCTGTCCAACATCACCTTCGTCGAGGGCGAGCGAGGCGTCATTGTCATCGACCCGCTGATCAGCGAGGAGGTCGCCGCTGCCGCGCTCGGGCTCTACCGCGAACACCGGGGGGAGCGGCCGGTGACGGCCGTGATCTACACCCATTCGCACGTCGATCACTTCGGCGGTGTGCGGGGCGTGGTGGACGCAGCCGATGTGGCGTCCGGCGCGGTGCCGGTGCTGGCGCCCGCGGGCTTCATGGAGCACGCCGCGAGCGAGAACGTCTTCACCGGGCCCGCGATGAGCCGCCGGGCCGGCTACATGTACGGCGCCGCACTGGCCAAGGGGCCCGCCGGGCAGATCGGCTGCGGCCTCGGCATGACGACCTCGCTGGGCACGGTCGGGCTGATCGCCCCGACCCTCGACATCACCAGGACCGGCCAGGAGGAGACCGTCGACGGTGTCCGTATGGTCTTCCAGCTCACTCCGGGTACCGAGGCCCCCTCGGAGATGAACTTCCACTTCCCCGGCCTGCGAACGCTGTGTGTCGCCGAGAACGCCTGCCACACCCTGCACAACGTGCTCACCCTGCGGGGCGCGCTCGTCCGCGACCCCAGCGCCTGGGCGCGCTATCTGACCGAGACACTGCGGCTGTTCGCCGGGGAGTTCGACACCGTCTTCGCCTCCCACCACTGGCCGACCTGGGGCCAGGAGCGGGCAGTCCGCTTCCTGGAGGAGCAGCGGGACACGTACGCGTATCTGCACGATCAGTCCGTACGGCTCATCAACGCCGGCCGCACCGGGGCCGAGATCGCCGAGGAACTGCGCCTCCCCGAGGCGCTGGACCGCGCCTGGCACGCCCGCGGCTACTACGGCACCCTCAGCCACAACGCCAAGGCCGTCTACCAGCGGTACATGGGCTGGTTCGACGGCAACCCGGCCCATCTGTGGGCGCACCCGCCCGTCGAAGCGGCCGGCCGGTACGTGGAGTTCATGGGCGGGGCCGAAGCCGTACTCGCCAAGGCCAGGAAGTCCTATGAGGACGGCGACCTGCGCTGGGTCGCCGAGGTCGTCAACCATGTGCTGTTCGCCGATCCGGACAACGACGAGGCACGCTCCCTGCAGGCCGATACCTTCGAACGGCTCGGCCACAGTGCCGAATCGGGCCCCTGGCGCAACTTCTACCTGATGGGCGCGGCCGAACTCCGCGGCGGCATCATCGCGACCCCGACCCGCCGCGCCCCCGACGTCCTCGCCGCGCTGACCGCGGGGCAGGTCTTCCAGTCCATGGCGGTACGGATCAACGGACCGCGCGCAGCGGCGGCCGGACGGCTGCTGCTGCGCTGGGAGTTCACCGACACGGACGAGACCTGGACGCTGCTGCTCTCCAACGGCGCCCTCACCGCCATGGCGGGCGACGCGCCGCGCGGTGAACAGCCACACGCCACCCTGCGGCTGGCACGCACCACCCTGAACGCCGTCCTCGGCGGACTGACCACCTTCGTCGACGAGATCACCACCGGCAGCGCAACCATCGACGGCGACGCCATGGCCCTGGCGGACTTCAGCACCCTGCTGGACACCCCGGACCCGGACTTCCCCCTGGTCACGCCCTGATCCCATCCGCCCCCGGTCGTTCACCACTGCGACCGGGATGCCGACCGGTCCGGACATGAGCGGGGGCATCGGCCGGCGGCTGACCGCGGCGACGGTCAGGGCCGGGCGAAGAACCAGACGTGCAGGTGCGCGCCGCCGTCCCCGATCCGGTGGACACCCTCAGTAGCCGCGCCAGACGTTGTCGAACGCCGCGTCCTCGATCGCCCTGCGCTGTCGTACGGCCCGCAGTTCCTGCACAGCGCCGCCGACGGCGGCCAGCACCGCCGCGATCGTGTCGTCGGCGGGCTCCTGCGCGTCCTCGGCCGGCTCGTCGCCGATTCCGGCCGCGGACGCCAGAGCGGCAAGCACCGGTTCGCCCGCCGCCCAGCGGTCCTCGGCCCGGCGCCGGGCCGCCGAGTCGACCAGCTCCGCCCGCCCCTTCCGCAGTGGAATCAGATGGCCCCGCGGCCGGGCCGTCAGCCCCGCCCGCTCCAGGTCATCGGCGTAGGCAGAGAAGAGCCCGCGGCCCCTGCGCCACAGCCAGTCCTCCACCGACTCGTACGGCTCCTGCCGCCTGAGCGCCGCAGCGGCCTCGTCCAACAGACGTTCCGTCGTGGGCGCTTGGGCGCTGGGCAGCAGGCGGTCACCGTCGACCACCAGAGCCCTGGCCTCGATGAGGTCGAGCACCTCGGCTCCCGCGAGCGCGAGCGACAGGTCGCCCTGCTCCACGGGGAGGGTGGGTTCCACGTCCAGGGCGACGATCGCCAGGTCCCGTGCGGTGGTCATGAGCGGCTCCACGTCAGTCGGCCGAGTGTCGGGCGAGGGCATCGGGACCGACCACGGCGGGCCGGACGTCCCCCAGCCGATTCTCGCCCCCCGTCGGGTGCTGTGTGCCTGTTACGGCTGTGTGGTGCGGGGAATCCGCAGAGAAGTCCCTCATTGGAAGTCGTCCGCGGGCCCTCGGGCCGGGGACGACCGGCGCAGGGAGGGGTCGGCCAGCCCGGCCGGACGCTGGTCGATGCCGAGCTGAGGGCCTCGTACCCCGCACTCTCCCTGCCATGGCAGAGGGCCCCGCCCCCGCCGAAGCGGGTGCGGGGCCCTCGGTGACGCCCTCAGTGACGCCCCGGTGGCGCAGGAGCGACGCGAGACTGATCGCACGAGCGGCCGCGAGAGCGACCGCAGGCGTCACACCAGGTCAGCAGCCCAGCAGACGGCCACCCAGGTACGACTGGATCTGGTCCAGCGAGACCCGCTCCTGCTTCATCGTGTCGCGCTCGCGCACCGTCACCGCGTTGTCGTCGAGCGTGTCGAAGTCGACCGTGACGCAGAACGGCGTACCGATCTCGTCCTGGCGGCGGTAGCGGCGGCCGATGGCGCCCGCGTCGTCGAACTCGATGTTCCAGTTGCGGCGCAGGTCGGTCGCCAGACCCTTGGCCTTCGGCGAGAGCTGCGGGTTGCGGGAGAGCGGCAGCACCGCGACCTTGACCGGCGCGAGGCGCGGGTCGAGGCGCATCACGGTGCGCTTCTCCATGACGCCCTTGGCGTTGGGCGCCTCGTCCTCGATGTACGCGTCGAGCATGAAGGCCAGCATCGCCCGGCCGACACCCGCCGCGGGCTCGATGACGTACGGCGTCCAGCGCTCGCCCTTCTCCTGGTCGAAGTAGGAGAGGTCGGTGCCCGAGGCCTTGGAGTGTGCGCCGAGGTCGTAGTCGGTGCGGTTGGCGACGCCCTCCAGCTCGCCCCACTCACTGCCGCCGAAGCGGAAGCGGTACTCGATGTCGGCGGTGCGCTTCGAGTAGTGGGAGAGCTTCTCCTTCGGGTGCTCGAACCAGCGCATGTTCTCCTCGCGCATCCCGAGGTCGCGGTACCAGTTCCAGCGCTGCTCCATCCAGTATTCCTGCCACTGCTCGTCCTCGCCCGGCTTGACGAAGAACTCCATCTCCATCTGCTCGAACTCGCGGGTGCGGAAGATGAAGTTGCCCGGAGTGATCTCGTTCCGGAAGGACTTGCCCATCTGCGCGATACCGAACGGCGGCTTCTTGCGCGAAGTCTGCTGCACCTGGCCGAAGTTGGTGAAGATGCCCTGGGCCGTCTCGGGGCGCAGGTAGGCGACGGAGCCGCTGTCCTGGGTCGGGCCGAGGTGGGTGGAGAGCAGGCCCGAGAAGTTCTTGGGCTCGGTGAAGGTGCCCTTGTTGCCGCAGTTGGGGCAGTTCAGGTCGGCGAGGCCGTTCGCGGGCGCGTGGCCGTGCTTCTCCTCGTACGCCTCCTCCAAGTGGTCCGCGCGGAACCGCTTGTGGCAGGAGGTGCATTCGGTCAGCGGGTCGGAGAAGGTCGCGACGTGGCCCGACGCCTCCCAGGTCTCGGAGGCCAGGATGACCGACGAGTCGAGACCGACCACGTCCTCGCGCGCGGTGACCATGTAGCGCCACCACTGACGCTTGAGGTTCTCCTTCAGCTCGACACCCAGCGGCCCGTAGTCCCAGGCGGCACGCTGACCACCGTAGATCTCACTGGAGGGGTAGACGAAGCCACGGCGCTTGCTCAGGCTGACGATGGTGTCGATCTTGTCGGCGGCCACGGTGCTCTCTTCATTACGACGATTGCGAACAGCGGAATACCTCAGGTTACCGGCGGCTGCACCCCCCGGATCAAATCGGTTCCCGGTTCCTGCCGGGATCGTCCACAGATCCGCCCCCTCAGCGACCGGGCGCCGACCTGGCACGAATCCCTTGTTGACAATCGTTTCCAGTTTTGTTGAAAATGACTGTCATGAACGTACGACGCCTCATACCCGCCACAGCCGTCTCCGCGGCGGTCGCCGCCGGACTGGTCGCCCTCTCCGCCTGCTCCGGTTCCTCCTCCGCCGCCGACCACAAGGACGGCAAGCTGCACGTGGTGGCGTCGTTCTATCCGCTCCAGTACCTGACTCAGGAGATAGGCGGCGATCATGTCTCCGTCACCAATCTGACGAAGCCGGGCGTCGAGCCGCACGACCTCGAACTCAGTCCGAAGCAGACCGTCGCCCTCTCCGACGTGGACGCGATCGTCTACCTCAAGGGACTCCAGCCCGCCGTCGACGAGGCGATCAAGCAGTCCGGCGTGAAGTACACCGCGGACGCCGCCTCGATGACCACACTCGAAAAGCACGGCACAGAGGTCGACGGCGACCACCACACGACCGGTGACAACGACTCCCACTCGGCGAGCGAGGCCGGACTCGACCCGCACATCTGGCTCGACCCGGTGCGGTTCGCCCGGATCGCCAAGGGTGTGGACAGGACGCTCGCCGCGGCGGACCCGAAGCACGAGGCCGACTACCGCAAGAACACCGACGCCCTGGTGAAGAGGCTCGACGCCCTCAACAAGCAGTACGTGAACGGGCTGAAGAACCGCACCTCCGACACCTTCGTCACCACGCACGCCGCCTTCGGCTACCTCGCCGAGCGGTACGGCCTCACCGAGGAGGCCATCAGCGGGATCGACCCGGAGAGCGAGCCCAGCGTGTCGCGCATGAAGGACCTGCACAGCCTCGCCGCGAAGCACCACGTCTCCACGGTCTTCTTCGAGACCATCACGAGCCCCGACACCGCCAGGACGCTCGCCGGGGACCTGCATGTGCGGACCGACGTGCTGGACCCGCTGGAGGGGATCACCGGCAAATCCCGGGGCCACGACTACATCCAGGTCATGCAGTCCAACCTCGTCGCGCTCCAGAAGGCGCTCGGCGCGAAGTGACCGTGCAGCACCCAGGCCCGTCCGTACCCGCGACCGCACCGGAGGCACCCGCCATGGACATGGACCCAGAAGAGGCATCCGTCATCTCCGTACGCGGTGCCACCGCCGCGCTCGGCTCCCGCCCCGTGCTGCGCGGCATCGACCTCAGCGTGGGCCGCGGCAAGGTCGTCGCCCTGCTCGGCGCCAACGGATCGGGCAAGTCGACCGCCGTACGCGCGGTGATCGGGCAGGTCCCCCTCACCGGCGGCTCGATCGAACTCTTCGGGAGCCCGCTGGGGCGGTTCAGGCAGTGGGCGCGCATCGGCTACGTACCGCAGCGCACGACAGCGGCCGGCGGGGTGCCCGCGACGGTGCGGGAGATCGTCTCCTCCGGGAGGCTCGCCCGTACGAAGCTGCGGTGGCCGTCGAAGGCCGACCGGGCGGCAGTCTCCCGCGCCATCGAGCTGGTGGGGCTGAGCGACCGCGCGGGCGACTCGGTGGGCGCGCTCTCCGGCGGCCAGCACCAGCGGGTGCTGATCGCCAGGGCGCTGGCGTCCGAGCCGGAGCTGCTGATCATGGACGAACCGATGGCCGGGGTCGACCTGGCCAGCCAGGAGATCCTCGCCTCGACGCTGCGCGAGCAGGTGGCCGCCCGGACGACCGTGCTCCTGGTCCTGCACGAGCTGGGGCCGCTGGAACCGCTGATCGACCGCGCCGTCGTCCTGCGCGACGGGTGCGTCACACACGACGGTCCCCCACCCGCCACGGGGCATGCCCTGGGCCAGCACGCGCTGCCCGGCCACGACCACGTACACCCGCACACGGCGGCCGAGCCGGCCAGGACAGGACTGCTGAGCTGATCATGGAACTTCTCCAGAGCCCCCTGATGCAGCGGGCCTTGCTCGCCGCCGTCCTGGTCGGCATCACCGCCCCCGCCATCGGCATCTACCTCGTCCAGCGCCGCCAGGCGCTGATGGGCGACGGCATCGGCCACATCGCCATGACCGGGGTCGGCCTCGGCTTCCTCCTCAACTCCAGCCCGGTGTGGATGGCGACGCTGGTATCGGTCGTCGGAGCCGTCTCGATGGAGCTGATCCGCAGTTACGGCCGGATGCGCGGCGATGTCGCGCTGGCGATGCTCTTCTACGGCGGTATGTCGGGCGGGGTGCTGCTGATCAACCTCTCCCCGACCGGCTCGAACGCCAACCTCTCGTCGTATCTCTTCGGCTCGCTCGCGACCGTCTCCGACAGCGATGTCACCGCCATCTGCGTGCTGGCCGCGTTCGTGGTCCTGGTGACGCTCGGGCTGCGCAGGCAGCTCTTCGCGGTCAGCCAGGACGAGGAGTTCGCCCGGGTCACCGGGCTGCCGGTGCGGGTGCTGAACCTGCTCATCGCGGTCACCGCGGCCGTCACCGTCACCGTCGCCATGCGGGTGGTCGGGCTGCTCCTGGTGAGCGCGCTGATGGTGGTGCCGGTCGCGGCGGCGCAGCAGCTGACGAAGTCGTTCGCGGTCACGTTCACGCTGGCCGTGGTGATCGGCACGGCGGTGACGCTTTCCGGCACCATCACTTCCTATTACCAGGACGTGCCGCCGGGAGCGACAATTGTGCTGCTGGCCATCGCGGTTTTCGTCGCCCTGACCGCACTCGCCGCACCCCTGGCGAGGCGGCGGGCACGAGCCGCCGAGGCGGCGGAGGCGGAGTGCGCCCCCGGGGTCCCGGCGGCGCGGCGGCCGGTGGAATCGGCCAGGACCTGACGGAGCTGGCACAATGGCCCGACACATGGGCGGGCGACGCACGGCGAGGAGGCACCTGTGACTGCGGGAGCAC
Source organism: Streptomyces sp. NBC_01471 (assembly GCF_041438865.1). Lineage (NCBI taxonomy): Bacteria > Bacillati > Actinomycetota > Actinomycetes > Kitasatosporales > Streptomycetaceae > Streptomyces > Streptomyces sp. NBC_01471. Next base: position 5,508,954 of record NZ_CP109450.1, on the reverse strand, counting down.
CAGTACGAGGCCGGTCGACCCGGCAGCGGGCCGCGGTGGCCGCGGCGCTCGACGAGGTGGACGAGTTCCGCAGTGCCCAGGAGCTGCACGACGTGCTCAGGCACCGGGGTGACTCGGTCGGGCTGACCACCGTCTACCGCACGCTCCAGTCGCTGGCCGACGCGGGCGAGGTCGACGTGCTGCGCACGGGCGACGGCGAGTCGGTGTACCGGCGGTGCTCGACCGGCGAGCACCACCACCATCTGGTCTGCCGCACGTGCGGCAAGGCCGTCGAGGTGGAGGGGCCCGCGGTGGAGAAGTGGGCCGAGTCGATCGCGGCGCAGCACGGGTACGTGAACGTCGCGCACACCGTGGAGGTCTTCGGGACCTGCGCGGAGTGCGCGGGCTCCGCCACGGAGAGCTGAGGGCGGTCCGGGGCCGGGCTCCGGACCGGCCGGTCATGTCCCAGCGGCGTCCGGGGCCCGGCTCAACGGCCGCCCCGCAGGCTGTCAGCCGGTCGTCTCCTCGATCGCTCCGCCGAACCGCCGGTCGCGCTGGGCGTATTCGAGGCAGGCACGCCACAGGTCGCGGCGGTCGAAGTCCGGCCAGAGGACGTCCTGGAAGACCATCTCCGCGTACGCGCTCTGCCAGATCAGGTAGTTGGACGTGCGCTGCTCGCCGCTGGGGCGCAGGAAGAGGTCCACGTCCGGCATGTCCGGGTAGTAGATGTACTTCGCGAAGGTCTTCTCGTTGACCTTCGACGGGTCCAGCTTGCCCGCCGCCACATCACGGGCGATGGCCTGCGCCGCGTCCGCGATCTCCGCCCGCCCGCCGTAGTTGACGCAGAAGTACAGCGTCATCGCGTCATTCTTCTTGGTCTGTTCCTGTGCGACCTGGAGTTCCTCGACGACCGACTTCCACAGCTTGGGCATCCGGCCCACCCAGCGGATCCGGATCCCCAGCTCGTCCATCTCGTCCCGGCGCCGCCTGATGACATCGCGGTTGAAGTTCATCAGGAAGCGCACCTCGTCGGGCGAGCGCTTCCAGTTCTCGGTCGAGAAGGCGTACAGCGAGAGGTTCTTGACACCCATCTCGATGCAGCCGTTGAGCACCTCGAGAACGGTGGCCTCACCGACCTTGTGACCCTCGGTGCGCGGCAGCCCACGGTCCTTGGCCCAGCGGCCGTTGCCGTCCATGACGATCGCCACGTGGTTCGGCACCAGTTCGCCGGGGATCTTCGGCGGGCGGGCGCCCGACGGGTGCAGTTCGGGGGTTTTGTACTCCTGCTTGTTTCGCCCCAGAATCCCGCGTCCTGCCATGTGCTCGTCTCCCTCTCACTACTTCTCTACGTACCGCAACGAGCGCAGCCCGCGCTCCAAATGCCAGTGCAGGTAGGCCGATACGAGCCCACTGCCCTCCCTGACGTGCCGCGGCTCGGCCGCGTCGGCCGTCGTCCAGTCCCCCGTCAGCAGCGCGCTGAGCAGCCGGACGGCCTCCGCAGAGGGTACGACGCTGCCGGGCACCCGGCAGTCGCCGCACACCGCCCCGCCACCCGCCACGGAGAAGAACCGGTTCGGTCCCTCCAGGCCGCACTTCGCACAGTCGTCGAAGCTCGGCGCGTAGCCGTTGACGGCGAGCGAGCGCAGCAGGAACGCGTCGAGGATCAGATTCGGGGCGTGCTCACCGCGGGCGAGCGTGCGCAGCCCGCCGACGAGCAGCAGATACTGCTGGACGGACGGCTCGCCCTCGTGGTCGGTGAAGCGCTCCGCCGTCTCCAGCATGGCCGTGCCGGCCGTGTAGCGGGCGTAGTCGCTGACGATCCCGCCACCGTACGGAGCGATGGTCTCGCTCTGGGTGCACAGCGGGAGCCCGCGCCCGATCAGTTCGCTGCCGCGGGCGAAGAACTGCACATCGACATGGGAGAACGGTTCGAGCCGCGCCCCGAACTTGGACTTCGTACGCCGCACGCCCCGCGCCACGGCACGCACCCGCCCGTGGCCCCGGGTCAGCAGCGTGATGATGCGGTCGGCCTCACCCAGCTTCTGAGTCCGCAGGACGACCCCGTCGTCACGGAAAAGACTCATGGGGCCCATTGTCCCGTACGGGCGGCACGCGCGACGACGTGGACCGACTTCCGAACGGCAGGCCGGCGCCGGCACTCCTCCTGCCCCCTCCCGCTCCCTGGCGTGGCACTGCATTCACTCAGCGTGACGGCGCCAGGTCATGAGGCTGCCAGCTGAAAGTGGTCATGATCGCGTCGAAGAGTTCGACGAGGAGCAGTGCGAAGTCACCGTCCGGATCGCCGTCGCCCGGAGTCGAAAAAGCGATGCTGAGCAATCGGCCGGAATTCCCGGGCACCGGCAGGACATAGTCCACATGGCGCGCCCGCTCCGTCTCCTTGGGTCCCTTGGCTCCCTTGGCCTTTTCGGCCCCCTTGGCCGCCTCGGCTCCCTCGGCTCCCTCGGCTCCCTCGGCTCCTTGATCAAGAGCGGTCGTACGGAGACGTTCACTTCGAGCACCCGCAGAACCGTCGACATCAGCCGGGCGGAATTCGGCGTCTTCAGTGAGCCGCCGCAGCATGTCAGCCACCTCGACGGCCTCACCGCCGGGAAGCCGCATTTCCGAAACGACAATGGAACAGGGGGTCGCGACCCCTCCCCGTAACGACGTGGGCAGGTACAGGTCGACCCCACCGTTATCGGCTGCTCGCACGGCGAGCTCCCGCAGCTTTCCTTCAACTTTCAATCGATACTTGACCAGCTCGTCGCGCGGGATTTCGTCATGCGCAGCCCCCCGGAAAACCTGGTTCGCGGCATGCCGCACAGCGTCTTCGGAACCGCTCCGCAACGGGATCCGCACCCAGCCGGGCGGCAGGACAAGTGAGTAACCAGCAATGGACATCGGCTGCTTCGAGTCGGCTGTCATGGTGGACCAGCCTACTGACCCCGGCGGGGCTTGAAAGCGCCGTGCGGTGTCTGAGGCCACGGCACGATACGGCACTGTGTGGCCCCAACAGTCAGCCGGCGGGGCCTACTTGACCGGGCACACGGCCCCGCGAAAGGGTGATCATTCGCGCTGTCCAAGCACGCGCAGAATCGCACAGGCACGCACCGGCACGCAGGGGGGAACACGTGGGTGACGAATCGAACTTGAAGGTGGACTACGACCTTCTGACCGAAACAGAGAGGTCACTGAAGCACATCCGCCGCGAGTTCAGGAAGTGCGGAACACGGCAGGACGAACTCGCCGAGGACGTCGGTGCCCAACCACTCAGGGACGCCATGCACGAGTTCGCGGACAACTGGTCGGGGAACCGCAAGCAGATGCTGGCCAACCTGGATGACGTCCTCAAATTGGTGACCACGACCAGGGAGAGCTTCGAGTCGACGGACAACAAGCTCGCACGCCAGGCCAAGGGCGCACGGTAAGAGAGCTCCGGAGCTTCGGGGGGGGGAGCACGAGATGGCAACAGGGACAAAAAACCGTCCGACCGATTGGCATCCGCTCGGCGAGGCGGACCCGACGCCGGGCGACGTGGACGGCGTGACCGCAGGACAAAAAAACATGCAGTCCACGGCTGCCGAAATCCGCCTGCAGATCAAAAAACTCAAGACCATCAGCGATGACACGACACTCAAGGGCAAGTACGTCGACGAATTACAGAGCGGCGCGGACAAGTTCCGCGGAAAACTGGAGAAGTCAGCCGGCCGCTACGAGCGGGTCTCGGCACAACTAGGGGAATGGGCCACAGAGCTCGACTTCGCACAAACCTCCACAGCAAAAGCCTTGAGCTCGGCGAAGAGTGCACAAGCCGACATCAAAAGACTGTTGGGGAGCGCAGATCCGGACTCGGAATCGGCAAAGAAGGCCGAAGAGGAGCTGGATCACCACAAGAAGGAAGAGCTTCACCGCGCCCGAGGCGTCCTGGCAACGGCGAAGAGCGACTACCAGCACTCGGTCGAGTCGTACGAAGCTAAATCGAAGAATATCGCCAAGAAAATCCGGGATATTATCGATGATGCACTGGAAGATGGTTTCTGGAGCTGGGTCTCCAACATCATCGAGCAACATATCGACGCAATCAAAATCACGCTGGAAGTCATCGGCTACATCGCGACGATCGCCGCCATAGCGGCGCTCGCCATCACGGTCCTGGCAGCCTGCATCGCCATGCCGGGCCTCCTTCTGGCCCTGGCCCCCATGCTCCTGACCTTCGGCACCGTGGCATCGGTCGTCTCCCTGGGAATGCACAGCCTCATGGCCGCCACCGGAAACGGCGGATGGGGAGACGTCGGGTTCGACATCCTGGGCCTACTCACCTTCAAAGCGGGTGGCGCGGTGGCGCGCGGAGTGGAGCAGGGCGCGGCCGCCACACAACGGGCCTCGACGCAGGCTGCGCGCAGGGCGACCGCGGACGCGATGGCCAATAGCCCGAAGAGGGACGCGCTGATGCTGGCGTCTTCGCAGGCGAAGGGCAAGTATGCGAAAAGAGCCGCGAAAAAGAACCTCAGGGAATACGAGAAGACCCTCAAATCAACCGGAGCCGCACAAGGTCTACCCACTCCGACACCGATGGAAATCGCCATGGCGGGCGGCGATGCGAAATTGGCGGCTCAGTGGAAGTACGCAGCGCGAGAGCAAGTGAAACGTGACGGAGATGCCGCCACCCAGGAGGCAGCACACAGAACATCAAGAGCCGCTGCCCAGAATTCTGGCATCTTCATAGGAGGTACGGCACTCGATTTGGGCGACAAGACGGCAGGCAGCAGCGACATTTATCCGAAAAAATGGGATATCAAACCCTACAGCGATGCAAAAGACTGGAATTTTTACAATTCTGGAATGTACGACTTCGCACCTTGAGGGAATAAATAGATGAGCCGACTGGACACCGATGAAGATTACGATCATTGGATCGACCTACCCGTATATGACGGGTGGCAAGATTTCTGGGGAAGTGAGAAGAAGTGGGCCAAATTCACGGCGGAGAACTTTCTCCAGATTAACGATCTCCCGTCAGGGCGAGGGGAGATCAAGCGCCTGGCGAAGATCTTGATCGAAAACCGTCGAGCTTGCGAGGCGAGCTCGCTCGGTAACGAGCACTTTCTCTACTTTGCAGATCCGGAGCAACCACCCATCGCGCTTCATATTCCCTACGGCCCATCGGAGGGTGAGCGCGAAGCCACATTGCGGCAACTTGCGCACGCAGACAGCACCGAAGTAATCACTTCACCACAAGTCGAGGTTTTCGAGACAAGGGCTTTCGGGGCAGGTCTGCGCTCCCGGAATCATGTGATGCTCGACGACCAAAGCATCGTCGTCAACCTCTGGTACGGCTTTCGCGACGAAGCCCACGGCATGGATCTGATCGTCTTTGTTTCAACGGGCGACCTGGGCCGCCTCGCAGCAGCCGAACCGCACATCGACGAGTTCGTACGCAGTATCAAGTTCGTCGACGAGGACGAAGAAGTGTGACGCCCGGCGTAGTCACCGTGGAGACACCACCCAGCCACGACCACCCCTCAGGACGGCATCCGCGCCGCTGCCGCCAGCAGCCGGGCGGTGTCGTCCGTGCAGAGCTGGAGTGCGCCGCCGACCGTCGCGAGCACCTCGCGCTCCGCCGGACTGTACGGGCCGTCCGCCAGGGCGATCCGGGCACCCTGCAGCAGGATCGATTCCCGGCCCACCGGGGCGAGATGCGGCGCCAGCGGCTGTAGCGACTCGTGCAGCTCGATGGTCAGCGCGGCCCCGCACGGCTCGGCGTCCGAGACGAAGCGGCCGGTGTCCGCGGCGAGCGCGTCGACCAGGGCGGTCAGCTGCTCCTCGGTGCACTCGTCGAACCCGGCGGCCCTGACCGTGGAGACGGCGGTCTCGATCACCGCGTGGGACCCGGTGCCGCCCGCGGTGAGGACGGCGAGCGTCACGGTGTGGACGGCGTCGCGCAGCATCGCCGAGAAGCGCGTCGTGGTGGGGCGGTCCAGGGTTTCGGTGGAGAACTGCGTCCAGCAGGCGGCGCATTCGACCACCGGGCCCGTACGGCCGCGCGACAGGAGCGGCAGGCCGAGCACGGTGAGCCTGCGGCGGCCGGTCAGACGGCGGTAGTTACGGTCTCCCCCGCAGTCGGCACAGAAGAACTCACCGTCACCGACCGTGTCCCAGGAGGTGCGGACGGCCCAGATGATCGACTTCTTGCCGCTTCGCCCACGGACTGACAGCACGGCTCACCTCCGTAACACCGGCAACGCTCCGTTGCGTTGCGCTCCACCACGCCCGTGTCCCCCGGTTGTTCCGCTGGACACAGGGCCGCCATGTGGACGTGATGTTAGCCACATCGGTGATGTGGCGTCAGCACCCTGACAGGAGATGGCTTGGTCCCGACCATCGGTGTGCGGCACCGCGACCGGGAAAAGATGAGGTCAAATGGGTTCCGCGCGGCAGAGAGCGCCGAAATTTCGCAAGCGGGGCCGTACCCGTAAGAACACCTCGGGTACGGCCCCGGTCATGCGGGCGATTCAGGTGCCGACCGGAGTCAGCGGGCGGCGCGGTTGACCGCGGAGACGACCGCCTTCAGCGAGGCCCGCGTGGTGTTGGCGTCGATGCCGATGCCCCACATGACCTTGCCGTCGATCGCGCACTCGATGTACGAGGCGGCCAGCGCGCTCGCGCCCTCGCTCATCGTGTGCTCCTGGTAGTCCAGGAGCCGGGCGTCCACGCCGGTCTCGGACAGCGCGGCGAAGAAGGCCGAGATCGGACCGTTCCCGGTGCCCGACAGCGCCGTCTCGACTCCGTCCACGACGGCCTCGACGGTCAGGGTGTCCCGGCCGTCGGTGTCCGTGGTGGTCTGGCCGGAACGCAGCTGGATCCGGCCCCAGCGGGCGTCGCCCTCGACGGAGCTGGGCAGGTACTCGTCCTGGAAGATCGCCCAGATGTCCTTCGGCGTGACCTCGCCGCCCTCGGCGTCGGTCTTCGTCTGGATGATCTTCGAGAACTCGATCTGCATCCGGCGCGGCAGGTCCAGCTTGTGCTCGTTCTTCAGGACGTAGGCGATACCGCCCTTGCCGGACTGCGAGTTGACCCGGATCACGGCCTCGTACGAGCGGCCGACGTCCTTGGGGTCGATCGGCAGGTACGGGACAGCCCACTCGATGTCGTCGACCGTCTTGCCCTGCGCGGCCGCGTCGGCCTCCATCGCGTCGAAGCCCTTCTTGATGGCGTCCTGGTGGGAGCCGGAGAAGGACGTGTAGACCAGGTCACCCGCGTAGGGGTGGCGCGGGTGGATCTCCATCTGGTTGCAGTACTCGGCGGTGCGGCGCACCTCGTCGATCTGCGAGAAGTCGATCTGCGGGTCGACGCCCTGGCTGAACAGGTTCATCCCCAGCGTGACCAGGTCGACGTTGCCGGTGCGCTCGCCCTGCCCGAACAGACAGCCCTCGATACGGTCGGCGCCCGCCATGATGGCCAGTTCGGCGGCGGCGACGGCGGTACCGCGGTCGTTGTGCGGGTGCACGGACAGACAGACGAACTCGCGGCGCGACAGGTTGCGCGACATCCACTCGAAGCGGTCCGCGTGCGTGGACGGCGTCGAACGCTCCACGGTGGCGGGCAGGTTGAGGATGATCTCGCGGCCGGCCTCGGGCTGCCAGACGTCCATGACCGCCTCGCAGACCTCCAGAGCGAAGTCCAGCTCGGTGTCGGTGAAGATCTCCGGGCTGTACTGGTAGCCGAAGGTCGTCTCGGGGCCGAGGATCTTCTCGGCGTACTCCATCACCAGGCGGGTGCCGTCCACGGCGATCTGCTTGATGTCGTCCTTGGAGCCGCGGAAGACGACCCTGCGGAAGGTCGGCGCGGTCGCGTTGTACAGGTGCACGCTCGCCCGGTGCGCGCCGCGCAGCGACTCGACGGTGCGCTCGATGAGGTCCTCACGGGCCTGGGTCAGGACGGAGATGGTCACGTCCTCGGGGATCGCGCCCTCTTCCTCGATGATCGAGCGTACGAAGTTGAAGTCGGTCTCGCCGGAGGCCGGGAAGCCGACCTCGATCTCCTTGTAGCCCATCTTCACCAGCAGGTCGAACATCTCGCGCTTGCGGGCCGGTGACATGGGGTCGATCAGGGCCTGGTTGCCGTCGCGCAGGTCGGTGGACAGCCAGCGGGGGGCGCGGGTGATGCGGTTGTCCGGCCAGGTGCGGTCGGGGATCTCGACTGCTTCGTACTGGCCGTACTTGTGCACCGGCATTCCGGACGGCTTCTGCGTCCGGGTGGCATTGGTGATCGGCGTGGGGTGAGACATCTGCGTGGGGCTCCTCGGGATCCAGCGGGGGAAGGCCGACTGTGCCGCTGCAGCACCAGACTCCGCGGGGAGGGGGTCGACCTACGACTACAGGCCCTCGCCGCGGCAGCTAAGGAGAAGCAGCCCGAAACGCATGATGTTCCGCAGCCTAGCCCAGCGGCGCCGGGAACGCCGCTCCCGTATCAGTATGCGGGACACCCTGCGGGTGACGTCAGCGCGGTGCCGGGTCACTCTTTCTCGTCAATAACCGTCGCAACCAGTGACAACTTCCTTACTCAGTGCCACATTCGAAGACATGACTGACACTCCTGAGACGACCGGCCCGACCGCCGGCTCCGTCTTCTGCACCATCATCCCGCCGCACATCCTCAGCAAGCTCGCCGATGCCGATGACCCGGAGCTCTCCGGCCCGGCCCGCCGCACCCTCGAGGCGGACGACTCACACCGCAGCAGGCGCCGGACGGCCGTGGCCGCCACCGTGCGCGAGGCCGGCGGCGTCTCCGGGCCGGCCGATCCGGCCCCCAGGACCCCGAAGCGCACCATCTACGACGCCGGGCACGGCACCAAGCTGCCCGGTACCAAGGTCCGCGCGGAGGGCTCGGAGCCGGGCAAGGACGCGACGGTCAACCGCGCGTACGCGGGCCTCGGCGCCACCTTCGAGCTGTACCTCAAGGCGTACGGGCGGTACTCGATCGACGGCAAGGGACTGGCACTCGACGCGAGCGTCCACTACGACCGGAAGTACAACAACGCCTTCTGGGACGGCAGCCAGATGGTCTTCGGCGACGGTGACGGGGAGATCTTCCTCGACTTCACCATCCCGGTGGACGTCATCGGCCACGAACTCACCCACGGCGTCACGCAGTACACCGCGAACCTGGCGTACTCCGGCCAGTCCGGCGCGCTCAACGAGTCGGTCTCGGACGTCTTCGGCTCGCTCATCAAGCAGTACGCCCTGGGCCAGACCGCCGACCAGGCCGACTGGCTGATCGGCGCCGGCCTCCTCGCGCCGCGCGTCTCGGGGGTCGCGCTGCGCTCCATGAAGGCACCGGGCACCGCGTACGACGACGACGTACTCGGCAAGGACCCGCAGCCCGCGACCATGAAGGGGTACGTCAGGACCACCGACGACAACGGCGGGGTCCACCTCAACTCCGGCATCCCCAACCACGCCTTCTATCTGCTGGCGGACGCTCTGGGCGGCAAGGCGTGGGAGCGGGCCGGGCAGATCTGGTACGACACCCTGACCGGCGGCGAGCTGGCGGCCGGCGCGAGCTTCGCGGACTTCGCCCGGCTGACGGTCAAGGCGGCCCAGGCCCGTTTCGGCAGCGGCGACGAGGAGGAGGCGGTGACCAAGGCCTGGTCGACGGTCGGTGTCGCGACAGGCGCGTAACCGGCGGACAGCGGGTAGACAGGTCCCATGCGTATCCAGGTAAGGCGCACGGGAGGCTTCGCCGGTATCGAGCGCCGGGCCGAGGTGGACACCTCGGCCCGGCCCGATGCCGGTGAGTGGCACGAGCTGGCCGAACAGGCGGTGGCGGCGGGCCACGACGCACCGCCCCAGGGGGTGCCCGACGGGTTCAACTACCGGATCACCGTGGACGGCCGGACGGTGTACTGCACGGACCCGCGGCTCAGCGACGCGCAGCGGTCGCTGATCTCGCGGGTGCTGAAGGAGGGAGCGTAGCGGGCCGGGGCCCGTCCAAACCGGAGCGGCGGCTCAGAACCCGAGCTTCCGCAGCTGCTTCGGGTCCCGCTGCCAGTCCTTCGCCACCTTCACATGCAGGTCCAGGAAGACCGGCGTGCCCAGCAACGCCTCGATCTGCTTGCGGGACTTCATGCCGACGTCCTTCAGGCGGGCGCCCTTGGGCCCGATGATGATGCCCTTCTGGCTCGGTCGCTCGATGTACACGTTCGCGTGGATGTCAAGGAGCGGCTTGTCCGCGGGGCGGTTCTCGCGGGGCAGCATCTCCTCGACGACGACGGCGATGGAGTGCGGCAGCTCGTCCCGTACGCCCTCCAGCGCGGCTTCCCGGATCAGCTCCGCGACCATCACCATCTCGGGCTCGTCCGTGAGGTCGCCCTCCGGGTAGAGCGGGGGGCTCAGCGGGAGCAGCGGGGCGATCAGGTCGGCGAGGAGCGAGACCTGCTGGTCGCCGACGGCGGAGACGGGGATGATCTCCGCCCATTCGAAGCCGAGTTCCGTGGCGAGCTGGTCGATGGCGATGAGCTGCTCGGCGAGCTGCTTGCCGTCGACCAGGTCGGTCTTGGTGACGACGGCGATCTTCGGGGTCTTCTTGATCCCGGCGAGTTCCTTGGCGATGAACTTGTCGCCGGGGCCGAGCTTCTGGTCGGCGGGGACGCAGAAGCCGATGACGTCGACCTCGGCCCAGGTGGTCCGCACGACGTCGTTGAGCCGCTCGCCCAGCAGCGTGCGCGGCTTGTGGAGGCCGGGGGTGTCCACCAGGATCAGCTGGGCGTCGGCGCGGTGCACGATGCCGCGCACGGTGTGGCGGGTGGTCTGCGGCCGGCTGGAGGTGATGGCCACCTTCTTGCCGACGAGAGCGTTCGTGAGAGTGGACTTGCCCGCGTTGGGGCGGCCGACGAAGCAGGCGAAACCGGCCCGGTGGGCGGCTTCGGATGACTGGGTGTGAACGCTCATGGCGCCCATTCTCCCCGATCGGCCGGTGGACGCCGACCAGGTGGCCCCACGGTGAGTTCCCGGTAACCGCCCCGCAACACGAAATGCGGACGAAACACGGGTGCAGCGGGGCGGAAACGCGAAAGCGGGAACCTCTACCGGAACGTAACCGGAGAGGTGACCCCCCTGTGACGCATGCGACGCCTGCGACACCCTTGTCCCCGCTGGCCGCCACCCTGGCCGCCCGTATCGACACCGGCGACACCGCCTGGCTGCTCGCGGCGACAGCGCTGGTGCTGCTGATGACACCCGGCCTCGCGCTCTTCTACGGCGGGATGGTCCGCACCAAGAGCGTGCTGAACATGCTGATGATGAGCTTCGTGTCGATCGCACTCGTCACCGTGGTCTGGCTGCTCGCGGGCTACTCGCTGGCCTACGGCCCCGACGCGTTCGGCGGGCTGATCGGCGGGCTCGGCCACGCCGGCATGGCGGGGATCGGGCCCGGCAGCGTGCGGGGCTCCGTGCCGACGCTGCTCTTCGCCACCTTCCAGCTCACCTTCGCGATCATCACAGCCGCGCTCATCAGCGGGGCCATCGCGGACCGGGCGAAGTTCGGCGCCTGGCTGGTCTTCGTCCCCGTATGGGCGCTGCTCGTATACGTCCCCGTGGCGCACTGGGTGTGGGGGCCCGGCGGCTGGATCCTCAGCGATCTGAAGGCGCTGGACTTCGCGGGCGGTATGCCGGTCGAGATCGTCTCGGGTGCTTCGGGGCTCGCTCTCTGTCTGGTGCTCGGGCCGCGGCTCGGCTTCAAGAAGGACTCGATGCGCCCGCACAACCTGCCGATGGTCGTGATGGGCGCGGGGCTCCTCTGGTTCGGCTGGTTCGGCTTCAACGCGGGCTCGGCGCTCGGCGCCAACGGGCTGGCTGCCGCCGCGTTCCTGAACACCCTCGCCGCCGGCTGCACGGGCCTCCTCGGCTGGCTCTTCGTCGAACAGCGGCGGGACGGCCACCCGACGACCCTGGGCGCGGCGTCCGGGGCGGTGGCCGGGCTGGTCGCGATCACCCCCGCCTGCGGTGCGGTGGGACTGGTCGGGGCGCTGGCCGTCGGGCTCGCGGCCGGGGTGCTCTGCTCGTACGCGGTCGGCTGGAAGTTCCGGCTGAACTACGACGACTCGCTGGATGTCGTCGGGGTGCACCTGGTGGGCGGGATCGTCGGCACGCTGCTGATCGGGCTGTTCGCGACCTCGGCGATGACCGGTGGCGCGCGCGGGCTGCTGTACGGCGGAGGGTTCGGCCAGCTGGGCCGGCAGAGCGTCGGCGTGCTGGCGGTCGGGGTGTACGCGTTCGCCGTGACGTACGGCATCGGCAGGGCGATCGACCGGCTGACCGGCTTCCGGGCCGACGAGGAGCACGAGCAGCAGGGCCTCGACCTGACGGTGCACGCCGAGAGCGCCTACGATCACGGCGTGCTGGGCCACGGAGCCCCGCTCTCCGCCTCCGTGCTGCAGAAGGTCAAGCCATGAAGCTGGTCACCGCGGTCGTCAAGCCGCACAAGCTCGACGACGTCAAGACGGCCCTCCAGGAACTCGGGGTCAATGGCCTGACGGTCACCGAGGCGAGCGGTTACGGCAGGCAGCGCGGGCACACCGAGGTCTACCGGGGCGCCGAGTACCGCGTCGACCTCGTCCCGAAGGTCCGGATCGAGGTGGTCGTCGGCGACGCGGAGAGCGAAGCGGTCATCGACGCGGTGGTACGGGCCGCCCACACCGGCAAGATCGGCGACGGCAAGGTCTGGGCCGTGCCGGTGGAGACGGTCGTACGCGTCCGGACGGACGAGCGCGGCCCCGACGCCCTCTGACCGCGACGCCCCCGTTCAGTCACCGCCGAGTCCGTTGCTGACGGGGGCCGTTGAGCCGGGTCAGCCCGCCGTCACCGTCGTCCGCAGTGTGCCGTCGGGACCCGCGAGCAGCACCGGGGTACCGGCTCCGCCCAGGTCCTTCACCGCGGCACGGTCCTCGACGGTCACCTCTCCCGCGGCGCTCACCACGGCGGCGGCCTCCAGCGAGCTCGCCCCGCTCGCCACCGCCATCGCCACGGCGGTCCGCAGCGCGGAGAGCTTCAGCGAGTCGAGCGCGACGGTGCCCGCGACGTACGTACGCCCGGTCTCGTCCCGTACGGCGGCGCCCTCGGGCACTCCGTTGCGGGCCCGGGCGCTGCGCGCCAGCGTGATGATCTTGCGGTCCTCGGCGTCCGGGACCGGGGCCCCGGCCGCCGGGCCGCCCGTACCGGTGCCCGTACCGCTGTCTGCGCTGTTCGCTGCGTCGTCGCTCATGGGCAGAGCATAAAGAGCCCGCACCGGTCAGTTGGCGACCGGGTACATCGAGCCCCTGCGGCCCTCCGGCGACGCCAGCCACTGGAGCTTGGCCTCCGTACCCGTGTCGGGCAGCGGGGTGTGCAGCACGATCGCCAGATCGGGCCGGGCCGGGACCCTCAGCTGGGTGGACTCGACGAACAGCGTGCCGACCACCGGATGCTCCAGCTCCTTGCGGACCTGGCCGGCCGGAGCGATGTCACGGCGGTCCCACAGTTCGGCGAACTCGGGGCTGCGCTCCTTCGCCTCGCTGACGACCGCCTGGAAACCTTCGTCTTCGGGGCGCTCCGAGCAGGCGGCCCGGAACTGGGCGACCACCTGGTGCGCGATCGACTCCCAGCCCCTGGCGCGGGCCCGGTAGACGGGGTCGGTGAAGAACGCGATCAGACAGTTCTGCACGAGATCGGGGCGCATGGCCAGCGTCATCGCCGAGGCGTCGTTGTACATGATCGTGTTCCAGTACTGGTCCATGATGTGCGCGGGGAACGGCATCCAGGCGTCGATCAGCCGCTTGAGCCCGTCGCACATGTCGACGTTGGCCGGGTCGACCTCCTGCGGCGGCGGGTTCAGCCCGGCCAGCATGTACAGGTGGCGGCGTTCGACGCTGCTCAGCCTCAGCACCCGGCCCACCGAGTCCAGGACCTGCGGCGACACCGTGATGTCCCGGCCCTGCTCCAGCCACTGGTACCAGGAGACGCCCACGCCCGCCAGGACGGCGACCTCCTCGCGCCGCAGCCCCGGTGTCCGCCGCCGGCCACCGCCGTCGGGCAGCCCCGCCTCGGCCGGAGTGATCCTGGCCCGCCGGCTCATCAGGAACTCCCGCAGCTCACTGAGCCGGTGTGCCTTGGTGCCGGGCCGCGGCCCCGCAGCACCGCCCTCGATCGGACTCGCCACGCCATCTCCCCCTGTACGGCTGCCTGGTGGTGCGGCCACCAGCATAAGTTCCGGCTCCCCACGCTTGTTCCCGGAGCCCGAAGCTCGGGACATGGCGATCGATACCTCACCCACACTCACTCCGAGCCCCGCCCCTCCCACAGCCGACCGGCTCTCCGGCCGGGCCGGGCTCGTCCTCCTCGTCCTGTGCGCGGCCCAGTTCATGGTGGCGCTCGACTTCTCCGTACTGAATGTGGCGCTCCCCGTGCTCGGCAACGACCTGGGCATGACCCGGGCCGGGCTCCAGTGGGCCGTCACCGCGTTCGCACTGCCCTCCGGCGGCTTCCTGCTGCTCTTCGGCCGGATCGCCGACCTGTTCGGCCGGCGCCGGCTGTTCCTCACCGGTCTCAGCGTCTTCGGCGCGGCCTCGCTGATCGCGACGTTCGCATGGAACCAGGAGGTGTTCCTCACCGGGCGGGCCCTCCAAGGCCTGGGCGCCGCCGTCATCGTGCCGACCGGGATGTCCCTGCTGACCACCACCTTCCCCGAGGGCCCGCAGCGCGACCGGGCGCTGGGCATCAGCGGCACCCTGCTCTCGCTCGGTTTCACCGTCGGCATGGTGCTGGGCGGTGTCCTGACGGACACCCTGGGCTGGCGCTCGACCATGGGCCTGCTGGGCGCGGCAGCGGTGATCGTGCTCGCCCTGGCACCCGGGCTGCTCACCGAGTCGCGCCACCCCGAGCGGCCGCGGCTCGACATCCCCGGAGCGGTCACCGTCACCGGCGGGCTGCTCGCGATGATCTACGCCCTGTCGACGGCGGCGCAGCGCGGCTTCGGCCACGCCGACGTCCTGGTGTCGCTGGTGCTGGGCATCGCCCTGCTGGCCGGCTTCGTGGTCGTCGAATCCCGCGCCGAGGCTCCGCTGGTGTCCCTGCCGATGCTGAGGCGGCGCACCGTGGCCTGGGGCAATCTGGGCGGGCTCGTCACCTTCTCGATGATGTCGACGGTGGTCTTCGTCCTGACCCTCTACCTCCAGGAGGTCCTGCACCTGTCGAGCTTCCGGACCGGACTGGTCTTCGGCGTCCAGGGCCTGGCATCGGTGGCCGCCGGAATGGCCGCCCCGAAGGTCATCGGCCGGTTGGGTGCCCGCCGGGTGCTGGTCGGTTCGCTGTTCGCCCAGGGCCTGTTCATCGCCGCGATGCTGGGACTCGGCGCCGACTCGGGGGTCTGGCTGGCCACGGTCGCCGTCTCGGTGGCCAGCATGGCGCACCTGGGCGCGATCATCTCGTACGGGCTGACCGTCACCTCGGGGGTGCCGGACGCCGAACAGGGCCTGGCCACCGGGCTCGTCACCACGACCCAGCAGGTCGGCATCACCGTCGGCATCCCGCTGCTGGGGGTGCTGGCCACGACACAGACCGACCTCTTCGACGGGGTACGGACCGTGCTGGGCATCAGCGCGGCGATCCTGGTCGGGACCGCGGTGCTGGTCGCGGTGGGCCTCGGACGGTACAGCCGTGACCGCCGCCGCACCGCCTGAGAGGCGTGCGGTCAGGCGCGGTCGAGCCGGAGACGCTCCGCCTTCGGCAGGCCCGCCACCACCAGGTCGTACGAATCCTCGACGAGCTCACGGATCAGACGGTCGGGCAGCGGCCCGACCGTCACCGTGTTCCAGTGGCGCTTGTTGAGATGCCAGCCGGGAACGACCGCCTCGTACTCGGCGCGCAGCCGGACCGCTTCGTCCGGGTCGCACTTGAGCGAGATCTGCAACGGGTCTCCGTCGAGGTGGCTCAGGGCGAAGACCTTGCCGCGCACCTTGAACACCGAGGTCTCCGGGCCGAACGGGAACTCCTCGGCCGCGGCGTTGAATTCCAGGCAGAACGCCCTGAGCTCCTGCGGTGTCATCCCGCTGCCTCCTCCATCTCGGCGACCGGCTCGGCCAGCACTGTCACGATCTTGTTCCGGCGGCCCGCGGGGGACTCGGCGGTGAGCCGGAGCCGTCTGCCGTCCGGCAGGTCGACGATCGCGGACGCGCCCGCGATCGGGACCCGGCCGAGCGCCTTGGCCAGCAGCCCGCCGACGGTCTCCACGTCCTCGTCGTCGTACTCGTCCAGGCCGTACAACTCGCCCAGGTCGTCGATGTCCAGACGGGCGGTGACCCGGAAGCAGCCCCCGCCGACCTCCTCCACCTGCGGCAGCTCACGGTCGTACTCGTCGGTGATCTCACCGACGATCTCTTCGAGGATGTCCTCGATGGTGACGATGCCCGCCGTGCCGCCGTACTCGTCGATGACGACGGCGACGTGGTTGCGGTCCTGCTGCATCTCGCGCAGGAGATCGCCGGCGTTCTTGGTGTCGGGCACGAAGACCGCGGGGCGCATCGCCGTGGAGACCAGGTCGGTCTCCGCGTCCCGGCTGATGTGGGTCTTCCTGACCAGGTCCTTGAGGTAGACGATGCCGACGATGTCGTCCTCGTTCTCCCCGGTCACCGGGATCCGCGAGAAGCCCGAGCGCAGCGCCAGTGTGGTGGCCTGCCGGATCGTCTTGGAACGCTCGATGCAGACCAGGTCGGTGCGCGGGACCATCACCTCGCGGACCAGGGTGTCGCCAAGCTCGAAGACGGAGTGCACCATCCGGCGCTCGTCGTCCTCGATCAGCGACTCCTGCTCGGCGAGGTCGACCATGGCGCGCAGCTCGGCCTCGGAGGCGAACGGGCCCTTGCGGAAGCCCTTTCCGGGAGTCAGCGCGTTGCCGATGAGGATCAGCAGCTGCGGGACCGGACCCATCACACGGGCGAGCGGCAGCAGCACATAGGCGGCAGCGGTCGCCGTGTTCAGCGGGTGCTGGCGGCCGATGGTGCGCGGTGAGACGCCGACGGCCACATAACTCACCAGCACCATCAGGGCGATGGCCAGTGCCAGCGCCTGCCAGGTCTCGGACAGCTCCCGGAGGCAGACATAGGTGACGAGGACCCCGGACGCCATCTCACAGGCGACCCGCACGAGGAGCGCCACATTGAGGTAGCGGGTCGGGTCGGTGGCGATCTGCGCCAGCTTCTCGCTGCCGCGCCGGCCCGACCGTACGGCCTCGGCGGCCCGGAAGCTCGAGGTACGGGCGATGCCCGTCTCGGCACAGGCCGCCAGCCAGGCGACCACGACCAGCGCGACCGCGCCGACGATCAGCTGCGCGGTCATGAGACGGTCGGCGCCGGGGAGGGGCCGGTGTGGCCCTTCTCCGCCCGCCAGCCGTCGACGATCGCGGCCTGGAGGCCGAACATCTCGGCCTTCTCGTCGGGCTCCTCGTGGTCGTAACCCAGCAGGTGCAGCACCCCGTGGACGGTCAGGAGCTGGAGCTCCTCGTCCATGGAGTGCTGCGTCGGGGCGTCCTCGCCCTGCTGCTTGGCGACCTCGGGACAGAGCACGATGTCGCCGAGGAGCCCCTGCGGGGGCTCCTCGTCGTCCTTGGCCGGCGGACGCAGCTCGTCCATCGGGAAGGACATGACATCCGTGGGACCCGGCAGGTCCATCCACTGGATGTGCAGCTGCTCCATGGCCTCGGTGTCCACGACGATCACAGACAGCTCGGAGAGCGGGTGGATCCGCATCCGTGTGAGGGCGTAACGGGCGATGTCGAGGATCGCCTGCTCGTCGACCTCGGTTCCGGACTCGTTGTTGACGTCGATCGACATGGGGCTGCTGACTCTTTCGGTCTGTGCCTACAGCCGTTTCTGGCTGTCGTGCTTCTTACCGGCGCGCTTCTCGCCGGCGTGTTTCTCGCTGTCCTGCTTCTGGCTGTCGTGCTTCTCGTACGCGTCGACGATACGGCCGACGAGCTTGTGCCGGACGACATCCTCGGTGGTGAGCCGGGAGAAGTGCACGTCGTCGATGCCCTCCAGGATGTCCTGCACCTGCCGCAGCCCGCTCTTGGTGCCGCTCGGCAGGTCGACCTGGGTGACGTCACCGGTGACGACGATCTTCGAGTCGAAGCCGAGCCGGGTGAGGAACATCTTCATCTGCTCGGCGCTGGTGTTCTGCGCCTCGTCGAGGATGATGAAGGCGTCATTGAGGGTGTTGTGCGTCAGCAGATGGTCCTGGGTGACGTACAGCGAGTCCTCGGCCGCGACCTGGATACAGACCGTCTCTTCGCGGCCCGCCGGCTCGATGCTGTCGATGAAACGCATCGGGCGGCCACCGCCACCGGCCGCGTGGTACTTGTCGCGCTTGCGGGTGAGACGGAAGGGCTCGATGTCTTCGGGGAGCCGGATGTCGATGACATGGGCATCACCGCAGTAGGGGACTTCGCGGCCATTGGCCCGTCCCGGCTTCCTGCCCGCGGCGGCCCTGCGGCGCGTGTAGGCGACACCTCCCAGCGACTGGACCAGGGCAATGACATCGTCCCGGAGCAGGATCGACGTGGTGGTGTACTGGACGCGGCACGTCCTGTCGGCCTGCGTCACAAGGCCCCCGTCCGAGTCCAGCAGTCCCTGGAGCAGGGCCAGCCGGACCTCAGCGGAGTTGTACTGGTATTCGTCGGGGACGAATTTCGTACCTGACCTGGAGCCGAGCAGGTCGAGGGCACGGAGCGCCCCGGTGACCGGGTCCTCCAGGGTGACGACGTCGCCCGGGGCCTTCACCCGGTTCAGGGTGTGGTTCACCCGGTCCGTCCCGCGCACCCGCACACCCGGCAGCGCTGTCTCCAGGGCAACGGCCAGTTCGGGATCGGCGGTCGCGAAGGAGGGCGTGGTGGACCCGGTCAGGCACCCGTCGCCCAGCAGCAGACCCAGTGCGTACGGGTCCATGGGGACCGCACGCCCGGGAAAACTGACGGGCGCCGTCAGCATCGGCAGCTCGTACCGCCGCGCGTGTGCGGCACGGAGGTTGCCGATCATGTCCTGGGTCTCCAGGACCCGCCAGGGCTTGTCCCGGCGGCGGTCGGAGGCCGTGCGGACCGTCCACAGGTGCTCACCGCAGCAGAGCGTCCAGGCACCGTCCTGAGCCGTGACACGGTAGATGTCCTTCTCGCCCTGCGGATAGACACCGAGAACCGGGGTCGGTTCGCCGTTCGACCCGGTAACCAGGTCACCGACGCGAAGGTCACCGATGGGACGCCAGCCGTCCGGTGTCAGGACCTTGGTGAAGACCGGCTGCGCCCGCCCCCGCATATAAGCCAGCGGCGCCACCTCGATCGTCCCCGCCGCCATCAGCCGGGGAATCGAATCCGGGTCCAGCATGTCGTGCAGCGCGTCGTACAGCGGGCGCAGATAGGGGTCGATCTTGTCGAAGAGGGTGCCGGGGAGGAAGCCGAGCCGCTCCCCCGCCTCGACGGCGGGGCGGGTCAGGATGATCCGGCTGACCTGCTTGGACTGCAGGGCCTGGACCGCCTTGGCCATCGCGAGGTAGGTCTTGCCGGTGCCCGCGGGGCCGATGCCGAAGACGATGGTGTTCTTGTCGATGGCGTCGACGTAGCGCTTCTGGTTGAGCGTCTTGGGGCGGATCGTGCGGCCGCGGCTGGACAGGATGTTCTGCGTGAGGACCTCGGCGGGGGTCTCGCCTCCCGGCTCGCCCTCGCCGTTCTCGCTGGCCCGGAGCATGGCGATCGAGCGTTCCACAGCGTCCTCCGTCATCGGCTGCCCGGTGCGGAGCACCAGCATCATCTCGTCGAACAGGCGCTGGATCAGGGCGACATCGGCCGCCGCTCCCGTGGCACTGATCTCATTGCCCCGGACATGGATGTCGGCCGCCGGGAACGCCGTTTCGATCACGCGCAGCAGCGAGTCGCCCGATCCGAGCAGCATCACCATGGGGTGTGCGGCCGGAATCGTGATGTGGGCACGCGCCTGCGGCTGTGTAGGTGTCTGAGTCATGGGCCGGCCCTCGGGCCTGCGCATACCTCCCGTTGCAGGGTTCTCGCTGCTCGACAACCTCTGGACCACCAAGCCTACGACGCCGCACCGACAACGCCACGGCTTTTAGGCCGGTCTCACGGTGCGCGGAAGCCGATCGTCGGCACGGCCCGGCGCAGCGGCCAGGACCGGGCCGCCGCGGGCAGCAGTTCCTCCAGGAAGGCGTACCGGCGCAGTGCGGCCGGGTCCTGGCCCTCGCAGGTCCGCACCCGCTGCCACCAGGCGGCGACCTCGGCCCAGCCGGGCGCCGAGAGCGAGCCGCCGAACTCCTGGACCGAGAGGGCCGCCGTGAGCCCCGCGAAGGCCAGCCGGTCGGCGAGCGGCCAGCCCGCCAGTGTCCCGGTGACGAAGCCCGCGACGAAGACGTCGCCCGCCCCCGTCGGGTCGAGCGCCTCGACCGCGATGGCGGGCACCGACGCGGACTCGCCGGTCGATCCGTCGACGGCGTACGCGCCCTCGGCGCCCAGCGTGACGACGGCCAGCGGGACCTTCTCGGCGAGGGCGTGGGCCGCGGCGCGCGGGCAGTCGGTGCGGGTGTAGCGCATCGCCTCCTCGGCGTTGGGCAGGAAGGCCTCGCAGTGCTCCAGGTCGGCGAGGCCCGCAAGGTCCCAGCGTCCGGTCTCGTCCCAGCCGACGTCGGCGAAGACCTTCGTGCCGCGGTCCGCGGCGTGCGGCACCCACTCCTCGCGGCTGCCGGGCCCCAACGAGGCGATGGCGGCCCGGGCGCGCGGCGGGCAGTTGGGGTAGCTGGACGACGGCGGGGGTGCCTCGTGGCCGTGCGAGACCATGGTGCGCTCGCCCTCGTACGCCATGGAGACGGTGACCGGGGAGTGCCAGCCGGGCACGGTGTGTGAACGCGACAGATCGATCTGCTCGCCCTGCTCCAGGGCGTCCCAGCAGTACTCGCCGTAGTGGTCGTCGCCGAAGGCCGCGGCGAGCGAGGTGTGCAGTCCGAGCCGGGCCAGCGCGGTGGCCATGTTGGCCACCCCGCCGGGGCTCGAACCCATGCCGCGCGCCCAGGACTCGGTGCCGCGCACCGGTGCGCTGTCGAGGCCGGTGAAGATGATGTCCAGGAAGACCGTGCCGGTGAGGAAGACGTCGCAGGCGGGATCCTGGGGGGCGCGCAGCCCGTCCAGCGGGTCGAGTTTCTTGTTGTCGTGGACCACCCTGCGCTCCCCGGTTGCCGTGCGATCAGGCCAGTCTGCCCGAAACGGTGCCCGGCACACCGCTACCAGCGGGGCAGAGCCGGGCTGGTCCAGTTCTCGTACCCGTCGGCCTTGCGCATCGCGGCGGCGTCGTCGCGGTCACGCATCGTGCCGTCGTCGTCGAGCCAGCGGCGGTGGAGTGCGGCGAGCCGGTCGCGGTCGAGGGTGACGCCGAGGCCGGGGGCGTCGCCGACCGGGAGGCGGCCGTCGCGGAAGACATGGCGGGTGGTGATCACGTCGTCGGTCTGCCACGGGTAGTGGCTGTCGCAGGCGTAGTCCAGGTTGGGCACGGTGGCCGCGACATGGGTCATCGCGGCGAGGCTGATGCCCAGGTGGGTGTTGGAGTGCATGGAGAGCCCGACGCCGAACGTGCGGCAGATCGCGGCCAGTTCGCGGGTGGCGCGCAGTCCGCCCCAGTAGTGGTGGTCGGAGAGGACGACCTGGACGGCGTCCGTGCGGAACGCCTCGCGGATCTCGGGCAGCGTCGTCACGCACATGTTGGTGGCGAGCGGGACGCGGGTGCCCGCGGAGACCTCCGCCATGTCCGCGGTACCGGCGGCCGGGTCCTCCAGGTATTCGAGCACGTCGGCGAGTTCGGCGGCGACCTCCAGTGAAGTGCCCGGTGTCCAGCCGCCGTTGGGGTCGAGCCGCAGCGGGTGGCCGGGGAACGCCTCGGCGAGTGCGCGGACCGCGGCGATCTCCTCGGCCGGCGGGAAGACCCCGCCCTTGAGCTTGAAGGAGGTGAAGCCGTAGTCGTCGGCGAAGCGCCGCGCCTGCGCGACGATGCCGGCCGGGTCGACGGCCTCGCCCCAGGTGTCGGTCTCCCCCGCGCCGCCGGGGTGTGCCGCCCAGCGGTAGAAGAGGTACGCGCTGTACTCGACGGTGTCGCGCACCTTGCCGCCGAGGAGGGCGTGCACCGGCAGGCCGCGGATCTTGCCCAGGGCGTCCAGGCAGGCGACCTCGAACGCCGAGTAGACGGAGAGCCGCAGCTTGTCGGCGGTCTGCACACCGCGCAGCCCGCCCCCGTCGACGGCCCCCGCCACCTGCGCCCGGTCGACGCCCACCTGCTGGGCGAGGGCGGCGATGGTGTTGAGGTCGTACAGGGCGTGGCCGGGCAGCAGGTCGGCGTAGGGGCGGGCGATGTCGAGGTACCGGGTGTCGCCGTAGGTCTCGCCGACGCCGGTGACGCCGTCCTCGGTGACGATCTCGACGATGAGGCGCGGGGTGTACGGCTGGTGCACGCCGTGCACGTTGAGCAGCGGCGGATCCGAGATGAGCACGGGGGTGAGCCGGACTTCGGCGATCGTCGTGCTCTGCGGCGTCGGCCCGGTCGCGCGCGGGGTCATCGGGTGGCTCCTGCGAGGTCGAGTCCGGTGGTCAGCAGGGCGTCCAGGACCGCGAGGTCCTCGGGGCCCGGGTCGGTCAGGGGTGCGCGTACCGGTCCGACCCGGTGTCCGCGCAGCCGGGCGGCGGCCTTGATCAGGGAGACGGCGTAGCCGGGGACGCGGTCGCGCAGCTCGACCAGCGGGACGTAGAAGCCGCGCAGGAGTGCGTCCAGCCGGGCCCGGTCGTCGGTGCGCAGGGCCGTGAAGAAGGCTCCGGCGATCTCGGGGGCGAAGGCGTGGACGGCGGAGGAGTAGGCGGGGACGCCCACGGTGGCGTAGGCGCGGGCCTGGATCTCGGCGGTGGAGGCGCCGTTGAAGAAGAGGAAGCCGTCCGGGGCGGCGAGGGTGAGCCGCTGGAGCCGGTCGAGGTCGCTGTGGCCGTCCTTGAGCCCGATGACGCCGGGGATGGCGGCGATGCGGCGCAGCGACGCGGCGGTGAAGACGACCTGGCCGCGCTGGTAGGCGATGAGGGGCAGCCGGGTGCGGGCGGCGATCTGCTCCAGCTGGGCGACGAGTCCGTCCTGCGGGGCCGCCACGAGGTAGTGCGGGAGGACGAGCGCCGCGTCGGCGCCGGCCTCCTCGGCGATCCGGGCGAATCGGCCGGCCTGCGCCCAGCCGTATCCGATGCCTGCGACGACGGGTGTCCGCCCGGCGGCCGCTTCGACGGTGGCGGTGACGACCCTGCGGTACTCGTCCTCGTCCAGCGAGAAGAACTCGCCGGTGCCGCAGGCGGGGAAGACCGCGCCGGGGGCGGCGGCCAGCTGGGTCTCCAGATGGGCCCGGCAGGCGTCGGTGTCGAGCTCACCGCCGTCGGTGAAGGGGGTCAGCGGGAACGAGAGGACCCCGCGGGCCATGCCCTCCCGGAGCCGCGCCACCGTCCCGGCCGCCTCCGCCGTCGTCGTGCCGGTCCCCGTACGCATCATGTCTCCGTATGTAGATGGTGTCCATGCATGGAAATGGACCCTAGATACATGAACGAGGGGCGTCAAGGGTGCCGACCGGCCCCACGCAGCCGCCCGCGTCACGGGATCTAGGCTCTGGGCATGCCGGAGACCGGAGGCGTACGCGAGGTGAAGTCGGCGGGCCGCACCGTCGAGCTGCTGGAGGTGCTCGCCGCACGCGGTGACCGGCCCGCCCGGCTGCGGGAACTCGCCGATGAGCTCGGGGTGCCCCGCAGCTCCATGTACGCCCTGCTGCAGACCCTGACCGACCGCGGCTGGGTCCGTACCGACGCGACGGGATCGCTGTACGGCATCGGCATCCGCGCCCTGCTCACCGGCACCAGCTACCTCGACACGGATGCCCGGGTGCGAGCGGTGAAGCCGTATCTGGACGAGGCGTCCGCCGCCCTGGGCGAGACCGTCCACCTGGGGCGGCTCGACCGCGGTGACGTCGTCTATCTCGCCACCCGCGAGTCGCACGAGTATCCGCGCACCCTCAACCGTGTCGGCCGCAGGCTGCCCGCCCACGTCAGCGCACTGGGGAAGGCGCTGCTCGCCGAGCGGGACACCGGCGGGCTGCCCGCCGGTGAGCTGGAGCGGTTCACCGCGAACACGCTGACCGACCGGGCCGCCCTCGCGGCCGATCTGGCCCTGGTGCGCGAGCGGGGCTACGCGGTCGACCGCGAGGAGGGCGTCACCGGCATCGTCGGCTTCGGCTTCGCGCTGCGGTACGACACGCCCGCCGTGGACGCCGTCAGCTGCTCGGTCCCGGCGACCCGGCTGACCGCCGGGCACGAGCGCCGGATCGTCGCGACGATGCGCGAGGTACGGGCGGAGATCGAGGCCGCGGCACACACGCCGTCCGGCGCACCCGACTGGATCTGAGTAAAGAAACAGGCTCTTTGTCCGTGCCTGCGTGACTATAAACCGAAAGTGCTATAGATCACATAGTGGCAGCTTTTCGTTGACGCAGCGTGGCTGATCCGGATCGGCCCCGCGCTCCTGTCAACGACACGACGCCCACTCCCCCCACTCTTCTGCCTGCTCACAGGCATGTCTCTGTCAGGAACTCCCCCGTGTCTTCGCGCGCACGCGCCACATGGCCCCTCATTGCCATGTTCACCGCTGGTTACCTCGCCTCGTACCTTCTCCCGACCATCGTCGGACGCCTCGGCTCCGGTCTCGGTCTCTCTCCTGCCGAAGCCGGCGTCGCCGGCTCGGCCCTCCTCCTCTGCTCGGCGGGCGCCGGTCTCGTACTGGCCTCGCACGTCGAGCGCATCGGCCCGCAGCGGGTCGCCCGCACCGGGCTGTTCCTCGCCCTCGCCGGATACGGCGCGGCCGCCGCCACCGCGTACCTCCCGCTCGTCATCGCGGGAGCCGCCATCGGCGGCGTGGGTTCCGGTACGGCGACGGCGGTGGCCGCAGGCGGTATCGCCGGCCTGCCCGACCCCCACCGGGCATCGGCCACCGGACTGCTCACGGTGTCGGCGACCGCCGGCGCGCTCTACCTCGTCCTGCCCCATCTCGGCGGCGGACACCGGGCGCCGTTCGCCGCCATCGCGCTGGTCGCCGCCCTCGTCTGGCCCGCGACCCGGCGGCTCGGCCGGGCCCGCGACCGGCCACCCGCCACCGGGGCCGGCCGCGGCCGGATCCCCCATCTGCGCTCGGGCTCGGTCCTGGCCGGTGCGATGGTCTGCTGGGCGATGGCCCAGAACTCCCTCTGGGGCGTCAGCAGCCGGATCGGCCAGGAACAGGCAGGGCTGTCCGAAGTGGCCGTCGGCGCCATCTTCGCGGGGTCGCTCGGCGCCGGCCTGATCGGTGTCGCCGGAGCCGGGGCGCTCGGCTCGCGGCTCGGCAGAGCACTGCCGATCGGCGGCGGCACGGTCATCATCTCGGCCTGTATCGCGCTGAGTTCATCGGCGCACGGCTTCTTCTCGTTCGCGTCGGGCGAGATCCTCTGGAACACCTTCTACCCGGTGGTCCTGTCGTATCTGATCGGTCTGGCCGCCTCGATGGACCCGCGTGGCCGCTGGGCCGTCCTGGTCGGCTCGGCATCGTCGATCGGCGTGGCCTGCGGGCCGGTCGCGGGCAGCCTGCTCTCCGCCCGGACCGGATTCCCGCTGATGGGGGCGGTGCTGTGCGCACTGCTCCTGCTGCTCGCGGTCCCGCTGACCGGGGTCGCGCTGCACACGTCGGGCCGTCTGGCGCTGCCCGGTTCGGTACGCCGCAGAAGCGGCGCACCCGCAGCGGGCGTCGCGGGCGATCCCGGCGCGGAGGCGGCCACCGTGCCCCAGAGTGGCGCACCCGGACTCACCGTCACCGAGATCGCCCTGGACCCGCCACCGCGCCGCAAGTACTGGCTCGCCGGGGGCATTCAGCCCAGATCGAGGTCCGCGTCGAAGTCGTACGCGTCGACCTCGGCCAAGTAGCGCGCCCTGCGCTCCTCGTCGTGGTCCAGGAAGGAGGCGAGGAAGGAGTTGCGGGCCAGTGTCCGCAACTCCTCGTGCCCGAGGCCGAGCGCCTCGTGCACGGCGTGGAAGGTGTCGCCGGCGTAACCCCCGAAGTACGCGGGGTCGTCGGAGTTGACGGTGCAGAGCAGCCCGGCTGCCATCATCTGCGGCAGCGGGTGCTGCTCCAGGGTGTCCACGGCCCGCAGCCGTACGTTCGACAGCGGGCAGAGGGTCAGCGGCACCCGGTCCCTGACCAGCCGCTCCACCAGCTCCGGGTCCTCCATCGAGCGCAGCCCGTGGTCGATCCGCTCCACCCCGAGGACGTCCAGGGCCTCACGCACATAGGCGGCGGGGCCCTCCTCACCCGCGTGCGCGACCTTGCGCAGTCCCAGTTCCCCGGCCGCCGCGTACACCTCACGGAACTTCGACGGCGGGTGCCCGACCTCGGCCGAGTCGAGGCCGACCGCCGCGATCCGGTGCAGATGGGGCTTGGCCGCCTCCAGCGTCCGGATCGCCGAGTCGGCCGACTCGTCGCGCAGGAAGCACATGATGAGCTGCGTGGAGATGCCGTGCCGCTCCTCGCTGCGCCCGAGCGCCCGGGAGATGCCCTCGATGACGGTGCCGATCGGCACACCGCGCGCGGAGTGCGCCTGCGGGTCGAAGAAGATCTCCGCGTGGCGCACGCCCTGCCCGGCGGCGCGCGCGAGGTAGGCATCGGTGAGCTCTTCGAAGTCCTCCTCGGTGCGCAGCACCGCCATCAGCCCGTAGTACAGGTCGAGGAACGACTGAAGGTCACTGAAGAGGTATGCCTTGCGCAGCGCTTCGGTGTCCGCGTACGGAAGCTCGATGCCGTTGCGCGCGGCGAGCGCGAAGGCCAGTTCGGGTTCGAGGGTGCCTTCGATGTGGAGGTGGAGTTCGGCCTTGGGGAGGTGGCGCATCGGGGGTCTCGCTCAGTTCGGTGGTGTGGGTGGGATGTGGGGGCTGGGGGCGGCGGTCAGGTGGTGGTGTGCCGGGTGGGGACCGGCACCCGCATCAGGTCGTCGGCGACGGTGAGTTCACCGTCGAAGCCCGCGGCGCGCGCCTGTCTGCCGAATTCCGCGGGATCGGGGTACCGCTGCGAGAAGTGCGTCAGGACGAGGTGCCGTACGCCCGCGTCGCGTGCGATCCGGCCCGCCTGTCCGGCCGTCAGATGGCCGTGGTCGGCGGCCAGCCGGGCGTCCTCGTCGAGGAAGGTCGACTCGATGGCCAGCAGGTCGCAGCCGTCCGCGAGGCGGTGGACCCCGTCGCAGAGCCGGGTGTCCATGACGAAGGCGAACCGCTGGCCCCGCCGTACTTCACTGACCTGGTCGAGGGTGACCCCGTCGAGCACGCCCTCCCGCTGGAGGCGTCCGATGCCGGGGCCGGACACACCGTGCTCGGCGAGCTTCGCGGGGAGCATCCGGCGCCCGTCGGGTTCGGTCAGCCGGTAGCCGTACGACTCGACGGGGTGCGAGAGCCTGACCGCCTCCAGCTCGTACGCGGATGTCCGCGCCAGGACTCCGCCGTCGCCGGTGGCCGGGGCCTGCGCCAGGCTGACGGATTCGCGGTAGGCGGTGGAGTACCGCAGCCGGTCGAAGAAGTGCTGCCCGCTCGCCGGGTAGTGCGCGGTGACCGGGTGCGGGACCTGGTCCAGGTTGATCCGCTGGATCACCCCGGCCAGGCCCAGCGAGTGGTCCCCGTGGAAGTGCGTGACGCAGATCCGGTCGATGTCGTGCGCGGCCACCCCGGCGTGCAGCATCTGCCGCTGGGTGCCCTCACCGGGGTCGAACAGGATGCCCTGCCCGTCCCAGCGCAGCAGATAGCCGTTGTGGTTGCGGCGCCGGGTGGGGACCTGGCTGGCGGTGCCGAGCACCACGAGTTCTCGTACGGACAACGGAACTATCCGGGCGGCCAGTTGAGTCCGCGGCCGCCCAGGACGTGTGCGTGCGCGTGGAAGACGGTCTGGCCGGCGCCCGACCCGGTGTTGAAGACGATCCGGTACCCGGTCCGGTCGACCTGCTCCTCGGCGGCGACCACGGCCGCCTCGCGCAGCACGTCAGCGGCGATCTGCGGTTCGGCCGCCGCGAGGGAGGCCGCGTCCGGGTAGTGCACCTTGGGGATCACCAGGACGTGCGTGGGTGCCTGCGGGTTTATGTCACGGAAGGCGACCGTGGTGTCTGTCTCGCGGACGACGGTCGCCGGAATGTCCCCCGAGACGATCTTGCAGAACAGGCAGTCGGTCTGCGGCTCTCCCGCCATGCGCTCACTCCTCGGTCGTGGCCGGTCGATGATGATCGTGTACGCCGCCATGCTAGCCGGGGGCGGCCGGCGGACCCGTGCTCCGCCCCCGGTGCACGCCCCCGCCCCGTCGCGGGCGGGGGCGTGGCCGTCAGCCCGGCAGGCCCGGTGGGGTCTTCGCCGGGGTCTCCTCCAGTGCGGCGAGCGCGATCCTGATCGCCTCGTCCAGCTGCGGGTCCCGCCCCGCCGCGTGGTCCTGCGGCGCCTGGACCACCTCGACGTCCGGGTCGACCCCGTGGTTCTCCACGCCCCAGCCGTAACCCTCCAGCCAGAAGGCGTACTTGGGCTGCGTCACCAGTGTGCCGTCGACCAGCCGGTACCTGCTGTCGATGCCGACGACGCCGCCCCAGGTACGGGTGCCCACGACGGGCCCGATCCCCAGTGCCTTGATCGCCGCGTTCACGATGTCGCCGTCCGAGCCGGAGAACTCGTTGGCGACGGCCACCACCGGACCGCGCGGGGCGTCCTGCGGGTAGCTGGAGGGCCGCATGCCCCGCGGGAGGTCCCAGCCCACGATGCGGCGGGCCAGCTTCTCCACCACCAGCTGCGAGGTGTGGCCACCGCGGTTCTCCCGTACGTCGACGACCAGGCCCTCCCTGGCCACCTCGACCCGCAGGTCGCGGTGGAGCTGCGCCCAGCCCGAGCCGATCATGTCGGGGACATGGAGATAGCCGAGACGGCCGCCGGACCGCTCGTGGACGTAGCTCCGGCGGTCGGCGACCCACGCGTGGTAGCGCAGCGCCTCCTCGTCACCGGTCGGTACGACCACGACATGGCGGGGGTCGCCGCCGTCCGCGGGCGAGACGGTGAGTTCGACGGGCTTGCCCGCCGAGCCGGTGAGCAGCGGCGCGGGGCCGGTGAGCGGATCGACCGCCTGGCCGTCGACGGCCAGGACGGTGTCACCCGCGCGGACGGCGACGCCCGGCGCGGCGAGCGGCGAGCGCGCCGCGGGGTCGGAGGTCTCCGAGGGCAGGACCCGGTCGATGCGCCAACTGCCCTCTTCGGTACGGGAGATGTCGGCGCCCAGCAGCCCCTGCCGGGTGGTGTCGTCGCGCCAGCCGCCCGGCGGTGTCACATAGGCGTGCGAGGTGCCCAGCTCGCCCTGCACCTCCCAGAGCAGGTCGACCAGGTCGTCGTGGGTGGCGACCCGGGCGAGCACCGGCCGGTAGCGGTCCAGGACCCCGTCCCAGTCGACGCCGGACATGTCGGGGCGCCAGAAGTTGTCCCGCATGATGCGTCCGGCCTCGTCGTACATCTGCCGCCACTCGGCGGCCGGGTCGAGGGTCCGGCGGATGCGGGACAGGTCGACGGAGACGTTGCGGTCGCTGTCCTCGTCCGCGTCGGGCTTGGCCACCCGGCTGTCCGAGGGGACGACGCGCAGCTTGCCGTCCGTGTGCAGCACGAGCCGCTTTCCGTCGCCGCTGACCTCGAAGTGGTCGACGTCCGGGGCGATTTCCTCGTCGCGCAGCTTCTCCAGGTCGTACCGCTCCAGGACGGTGTGCGGCCAGGGTGCGTCGGGGGTGGCCCTGGTCGTGCCGAGGACCCCGCGCAGCGGGTGGCGCAGCCAGAGCAGT
Organism: Streptomyces sp. NBC_01471; assembly: GCF_041438865.1. Taxonomy (NCBI): domain Bacteria; kingdom Bacillati; phylum Actinomycetota; class Actinomycetes; order Kitasatosporales; family Streptomycetaceae; genus Streptomyces; species Streptomyces sp. NBC_01471. The sequence goes on along the minus strand of NZ_CP109450.1, from coordinate 5,479,030 downwards.
CCGTCCCTGGCGGCGCGCAGCGTCGAGTAGCTGCCGGCCTCGACGGGCAGCGGCACGATCCGGTCGGCGAGACCTTCGAGGTCGATCCGGGTCACGGGCAGCGCGGTGGGTGCGTCGTGTTCGTCGGCGTCCTTGTCCTTCTCGGTCGCGCGGCCGTGCCGCTGCGGCCCGAACGGGGACGGTGTGGTCGCGGCGAGGGTCAGCAGGTGCGGACGGCAGCTGCCGATGAACGCCAGGTCGAAGACGTGTGCGTCGTAGATCGGGTCGAAGGCGCGCTCGGAGAGGAAGGCGAGGTGTTTGCCGTCGGTGGTGAAGGCCGGGTCGAAGTCCCGGAAGCGCAGCGGGGTCGCCTCGGACACGGAGAGGTCGGCGAGGTGCGCGAGCTTGAGCTGGCGCAGCGGCTCGGGGCCGGGGTGCGACCAGGCCAGCCAGGCGGAGTCGGGCGAGAAGACCAGGCCCGAGACGTCGCCGTCCGCACTGCGGTCCACCTCGTGCACATCGCCGGACTCGCGCTCGACGACCAGCACCCGCCCGTCGTGCGCGGCGACGGCGAACCGGCTGCCGTCCGGCGCCGCGGCGAGCCCGAGCACCCGCCCGATGCGCCCCTGGGCGATGCGGCGCGGGGCCGCGGCCGGGGCGGCGCCGGTCGCGGGCGCGCACTCCAGGGCGTCCTCGCCCTCCGCGTCGGTGACCCAGACGACCTGCTCGGCGCCGTCGGCCCGGAAGGTGCGGGGCAGCCTCGCCCGGACGCCCGGCTCGGCGGCCAGCGCACGGACCGGGCCCTCGCGGTGGGTGACCCAGTGCACGGCGCCACGCGACTCGACGGCGCTGCCGCGGCCGGTACGGTCCGGGGAGGCCGCGCCGATGTGGTGCCCGGCGCGCACGGAGTGGGGCTGGAGGTCGGCGCGCTGGCCGCCGAGGCGGACGTCGATCCGGCGGGGCTCAGCGCCTTCCAGGTCGTCGACGATCCACAGTTCACCGGCCGCCATGCAGACGACCCGGGTGCCGTCGGTGGTGGCCTGGCGCGCGTAGAACCCGTCGGCCGCGGTGTGCCTGCGCAGCTCCGTGCCGTCCGGGAGCGAGGAGTAGAGCGCGCCGACGCCTTCGTGGTCGGAGAGGAACGCCACCCGGTCGCCCACCCACAGCGGGCACTCGATGTTCCCGTCGAGGCCGGCGTGGAGCCGTACGAAGTCGCCGCCGGTCTCACCGGTCCACAGCTTGCCCGCGGTGCCGCCCCGGTACCGCTTCCAGCTGGCGGCCTCGCGGCCCATCGTCGCCGAGAGGAGCAGCACCCGCCCGTCCGGCCCGTACGCGAGGGAGCCGACCGGCCCGTACGGCAGGGTCCGTGCCGGGCCGCCGTCGACCGGGACGGCCCGCGCCCAGCTGCGCCGCAGCGAGACCTGGCCGTGGGTGCTGATGGCGAGCACCTCGCCGTCCGGGGTCCAGCCCCGGACGGACGTCCGTGCGTCGCCCCAGTACGTCAGACGCCTGGAGGGGCCGCCGTCGGCCGGGGCGAGATGCACTTCGGGCGCCCCGTCCCTGGTGGAGGTCCAGGCGACCCAGCGGCCGTCGGGCGATATCCGGGGATGGTTGACGGGGCTGTTGTCGGCGCTGACACGCCAGGCACGGCCACCGTCGAGCGGGGCCATCCAGACGTCGTCCTCTGCGGTGAAGGCGATCAGATCGCCCTGGACATGCGGAAACCGGAGATAGGAAGGCTGCGTCACAAGGATCACCCTAGGGCGTCGCCCAGCCCGGCGAGCCTGAGTTGTCCGTACTCCCTGTGCGCCAGCGGCAGCCGGTACGTCCCGTCGCTCCGGGCGAGCACCACCGACGAGCTCACCAGCGACGCGAGCGAGGATCCGTCGGGAAAGACCGTACGGACCTGCTCGGCGGTGAAGTCACCGGTGAACGCCGACAGCCGCGCCCAGAGCAGCCGTTCGGCCCTGCTGCACAGCTCGTGGCTCCACTCGACGGCCTCCAGCAGCGTGCGGTGCCTGGCCGGGTCGCCGGGTCCTTCGGTGAGGACGGTGAACCGCCCGCCGGGCGCGCGGAGTGCGCCGTACAGCTGCTGGGCGGTCATCTGCCGCAGGCTCCGGGCGGCGAGCACGGTGGAGAGCGGATCGCCGTCGAGCTCGCCGGCCAGGCGCCCGGCCCAGTAGTCGGGCAGCTCGACACCGTATGCGGCGGCGTGCTCCTGGAGCAGCCCGGCGGTCCGTTCGCGGGGCAGCGGCGCGACCTCCACCAGGTGTTCGCCCGGTACGTCGAGCGGTTTGCGGCTGGTGGTCAGGATCCGGAGCGCGGGACAGGTGTCGTGCAGCCTGCCGACGAGATAGGCGCAGCCCGTCAGCACGTGTTCGCAGGTGTCCAGGACGAGCAGCCCCCGGCTGTGGGCGAACAGGTCGAGCACCGTGCGCACCGGGTCGGAGCCGGGCGGGGGTACGGCGTTCAGCGCGGTGGCCACCATGTACGGGACGAGCGCGGCGTCCGGGCAGCCGGAGAGGTCGACCCAGTACACGGGTGGGCCTGTGGTCTCGCTGAGCCGGGTGGCCAGCCGTGACTTGCCGACGCCGCCGGGGCCGGTGAGGGTCACGAGGCGGGTGACGGCAAGGGCTTCGGCGAGCGCACCGAGCTCCGGCCCGGGAAGGACGTCCGATTCGGGAAGAGCAGCCATGCCCCCACTCTGACCGGCGAAAGCCCGCCACGCGCGGGCCTGGAGAGAAGATCCGTACACCTAAATCCACGGACGGGATACCTAGCCGGGATACCTAAGGGCGCCCCCGGGGGTGGGCTGTCCGGCTCGCTGTCCGGCTCCCGGGCGGGCTGTTGCTCGGCTACTTGCCCGGGTACTGCGTCACGGTGGCGGTCACTGTCACGGTCGCCGTCGGCCGCACGCCGCCGTCGCCGACGTGCCCCGGCGCGGGGATACCGGCGTCCGGGGGCGGGGCCGCGCAGTTGCCCAGCAGTGTGGCGGTGAAGGCCAGTTCACCGCCGACCGTGCTGGTCAGATTGCCCCGTACGCACCGCCCGTCGACGGTCCTGGTGACCCTGCCCTTGACGGTGATGTCCTTCTTGTCCTTGGTCCTGCCCCGGCAGTCGACCTGTGCCACGTCACGCGGGGCGGCGGTGGGCGCGGGTGAGGCGGCCGCGGCGTCGGCCGTGCAGGTCAGCCAGTCGACGCCGACACCGTGGTGATCCAGGGCGCTGGTGGCGGTGCGGTCGGTGGTGTAGGCGACGGACGCCGTGTTCATCCCGTCGACCGGATCGCAGGCCGCGACGCCCGCAACTGCCGTACAGACAGCGCCGACTGCCGCGAGAACCGACCGGTACCGTACGCGCCTCGATACGTGTCTCAATGCGCCCATAAGCGGCAGGGTCCCACTGAAAGGGGCCGATGTGCACTCCTTTCGCGCCCACTTCACTCTCGCGGGTGGCCGGCCGGGCCGGGATCCGGACCGGGGCTGCGGGGCCGCTCAGCCCCAGCGGCCCGTCCGGGCCAGCAGCAGCGCTCCCGCGGCCGTCCCCGCCGTCGAGGTACGCAGCACGCTGCGTCCCAGCCGGTACACCCCGGCCCCGGCCGCCGTGAAGGCCGCGAGCTCGTCCGGCGACACTCCCCCTTCGGGGCCGACGACCAGCACGATCTCGCCCCGCGCGGGGAGTTCGGCCGCGGCCAGTGGCTCGCTGCCGTACTCCTGGTCCTCGTGCAGCACCCCGGCCAGGTCGGCGTCCGCGAGAAGTGCGGCGACCTGCTTGGTGCTCAGCGCGTCGGTGATCTCGGGGAAGCGGGTCCGGCGGGACTGCTTGCCCGACTCGCGTGCCGTACTGCGCCACTTGGCGAGGGACTTGGCGCCACGGTCGCCCCGCCACTGGGTGATGCAGCGCGACGCCTGCCACGGCACGATCACGTCGACGCCGGTCTCCGTCATGGTCTCGACGGCGACCTCACCGCGATCGCCCTTGGGCAGCGCCTGTACGACGGTGATCCGGGGTACGGGCGGCGGATCCTCGGCGCACGTGTCCACCCGGACCTCCAGCCGGTCCTTGCCCTCGGCCGACAGGACCACGCACCGCGCCGAGCGGCCCGCGCCGTCGGTCAGTACGACCTCCTCGCCCGCCCGCAGCCGCTTCACGGACACCGCGTGCCGGCCCTCGGGACCGTCCAGGACGAATCGGGAGCCGGGGGCCGGATCGAAGCCGCGTACCGCGTCGACGACGAAGACCGGCGCGGTCACGACGCGCCGCCTTCGGCCAACGACGCGCGGGCCGCTTCCAGTTCGGCGACCAGCACCTCGACCAGCTGTCCGGCGGGCAGCTCACGGGCGAGGCGGTGGCCCTGGCCGGCCCAGAGCGCCATGCCCTGGGCGTCGCCCACCCCGGCCGCGGCCTTGCGCAGCCCCGCGGTGAGGTGGTGCACCTGCGGATAGGCGGCGGGGGCGTACGGACCGTGCTCGCGCATGAACCGGTTGACGAGACCGCGCGCCGGGCGCCCGCTGAACGCGCGGGTGAGGTCCGTGCGGACGAAGAGCGGGTTGGTCAGGGCCTGCTTGTGCAGCCTGTTCGCCCCGGACTCGGGGCACACCAGGAAGGCCGTACCGAGCTGCGCCGCGTCCGCGCCCGCCGCGAGCACCGCCGCGATCTGCGAGCCGCGCATCATCCCGCCCGCCGCGACGACCGGCAGCTGCACGGTCTCCCGGACCTGGGTGATGAGCGAGAGCACACCGATGCCCGTGCCGTCGTTCTGCGGGTCGTCGCGGTGCGTGCCCTGGTGACCGCCCGCCTCGATGCCCTGCACACAGACCGCGTCGGCGCCGCACCACTGGGCGGCCTGGGCCTCCTCGGCGGTGGTGACGGTGACGATGGTGAAGGTGTCGACCCGGTCGAAGGCGTCGAGCACATCGCGGGAGGGACAGCCGAAGGTGAAGGAGACCACGGGCACCGGGTCGTCGAGCAGGATGGCGAGTTTCGCCTCGTACCCGTCGTCCGAGCTGCCGTGGACGTCGCCGAGGGGCGTCTCGTACCAGGTGGACTCACCGGCGAGCTGGTGGCTGTAGACCTCGATGGCGGCCGGATCGGCGTTCTCGGGCTGCGGCATGAACAGGTTCACACCGAAGGGCAGCGAGGTCAGCCCGCGCAGCTGCTTGATCTCCTCGTACATGCCGTCCGCGGTTTTGTACCCGGCGGCGAGGAACCCGAGACCACCGGCCTCGGAGACGGCTGCGGCGAGCTGCGGGCCCGAAGCACCGCCCGCCATGGGGGCCTGCACGATCGGATATCGGCAGAGATCGGCGAGTGCGGAGGACATGACCGCATCGTGCCACGTCCTCCGCACCGCACCGAATCGGTGGCGCGAGTGCGCCGGGGGCTACCGCCCGTTGAACGCGTCCTTGAGGCGCGAGAACAACCCCTGCTGCCCCGGCTGGAACTGGCCGGTAGGCCGTTCCTCACCGCGCAGCTTGGAGAACTCCCGCAGCAGGCGTTCCTGTTCGGCGTCCATCTTCGTCGGGGTGAGCACCTCGACGTGCACGATCAGGTCACCCCGGCCGCCGCCGCGCAGATGCGTGATGCCGCGCTGGTGCATCGGGATCGACTGACCGGACTGCGTGCCCGGCCGGATGTCGACCTCCTCCAGCGCGTCCAGCGTCTCCAGCGGCACCTTCGTACCGAGTGCGGCCGCCGTCATCGGGACCGTCACCGTGCAGTGCAGATCGTCGCCGCGCCGCTGGAAGACCGCGTGCGGCAGCTCGTGGATCTCGACGTACAGGTCACCGGCGGGGCCGCCGCCGGGGCCGACCTCGCCCTCGCCCGCGAGCTGGATCCGGGTGCCGTTGTCGACACCGGCCGGGATCTTCACCGTCAGCGTGCGGCGGGAGCGGATGCGCCCGTCGCCCGCGCACTCGGGGCACGGCGTCGGCACGACCGTACCGAAGCCCTGGCACTGCGGACACGGCCGCGAGGTCATGACCTGGCCCAGGAAGGACCGGGTGACCTGCGAGACCTCGCCGCGACCGCGGCACATGTCGCAGGTCTGGGCCGAGGTGCCGGGGGCCGCGCCCTCGCCGCTGCAGGTCGTACAGACCACCGCGGTGTCGACCTGGATGTCCTTCGTGGTGCCGAAGGCCGACTCGTTGAGGTCGATCTCCAGCCGGATCATCGCGTCCTGGCCGCGCCGCGTGCGCGACCTCGGCCCGCGCTGGGACGCCGTACCGAAGAAGGCGTCCATGATGTCCGAGAAGTTGCCGAAGCCGCCCGCGCCGAAGCCGCCGGCTCCGCCGCCGCCCGCCTGCGAGAGCGGATCGCCGCCGAGGTCGTAGACCTGCTTCTTCTGCGGGTCCGACAACACCTCGTAGGCGGCGTTGATCTCCTTGAAGCGTTCCTGCGTCTTGGGATCGGGGTTGACATCCGGGTGGAGCTCGCGCGCCAACCGCCGGAATGCCTTCTTGATCTCGTCCTGGGAAGCGTCGCGGCGCACGCCGAGAACGGCGTAATAGTCCGTGGCCACTTACGACTCCGCCAGGATCTGTCCGACGTAACGTGCCACTGCGCGTACCGCTCCCATCGTTCCGGGGTAGTCCATGCGGGTCGGTCCGACCACGCCGAGTTTGGCGACTGCCTCGTCGCCCGAACCGTAGCCGACGGCGACGACCGATGTGGACGTCAGGCCCTCGTGGGCATTCTCATGCCCGATGCGTACGGTCATGCCCGAGTCCTCACCGAGCAGCTTGAGGAGCACGACCTGCTCCTCCAGCGCTTCCAGCACCGGCCTGATGGTCAGTGGGAAGTCATGTCCGAATCGCGTCAGATTGGCGGTTCCGCCGATCATCAGCCGTTCTTCGGTCTCCTCGACCAGCGTTTCGAGCAAGGTCGCGAGCACCGTGGAAACCGTACCCCGGTCCTCCTGCTCGAAGGACTCGGGCAGGTCCTGCACCAATTGTGGTACGTCCGCGAAGCGGCGCCCCACCACCCTGCTGTTGAGCCGGGCACGGAGGTCGGCGAGAGATGTCTCACCGAACGGCCCCGGGCAGTCGACCAGACGCTGCTCCACCCGCCCGGTGTCCGTGATCAGTACGAGCATCAGCCGGGCCGGGGCCAGCGCGAGCAGCTCCACGTGCCGCACCGTGGAACGGGTCAGCGACGGGTACTGCACGACGGCGACCTGCCGGGTGAGCTGGGCGAGGAGCCGCACGGTCCTGGCCACCACGTCGTCGAGGTCGACCGCGCCGTCCATGAAGTTCTGGATGGCGCGCCGCTCGGGCGACGAGAGGGGCTTGACGCCCGCGAGCCGGTCGACGAACAGCCGGTACCCCTTGTCCGTGGGGATGCGGCCCGCGCTCGTGTGCGGCTGGGCGATGAACCCCTCGTCCTCCAGGGCCGCCATGTCGTTGCGGACGGTGGCCGGTGAGACACCGAGCCGGTGCCGCTCGGTGAGCGCCTTGGAACCGACCGGCTCCTCGGTGCCCACATAGTCCTGGACGATGGCGCGCAACACTTCGAGTCTGCGTTCGCTGAGCACCCGCGCACACCTCCAGCTCTCGATCCGGACCTTCCTGGCACTCGGTATGTTCGAGTGCCAGCGACGTCCCAGTGTACGGCGGAGAGGTTCACCGCTGGCAAGGGCGGGCCGTCGCGCGGTCGCGCCGGTGTCCGCCGGCCGGGGATAGCGTCAGGGTATGGACGCCACTGACGCCACTGACGCCGCTTGGGAAGACTCCGGCTGGGAACACCTGGCGCCGGGGGTGGGACGGTGCCGTCTCCCGCGCTGGGACGCCACGGCCGGGCTCGTGGCCGGCCGGTACGGTGCGCTGCTCTTCGACACGGGCGCGACGCTGCGCGAGGGCCGGGAGGTCCGGATGCGCGCGGAGGCGGTGCTGGGCCGCCGGGTGACGCACATCGCGCTGAGCCACCCGCACTTCGACCATGTGCTGGGCACCGCCGCGTTCGCGGGTGTCCAGGTGTACGGAGCGGTGGGCGCGGAGGCGCTGCTCACCCGGGGCTCACGCGGTGCCGACGCACTGCGCCAGGACGCGGTGCGCCACGGGGTCCCGGCGGCGGAGGCCGCCGAGGCAGTGGCCCATCTCGTCGCTCCGCACCATCCGGTCTCCGGGGAACTGACCCTGGACCTGGGCGGCCGCCGGGTCACCCTCGTGAACTGCGGCCCCGGCCACACCGGCCACGACCTGGTGCTGCTCGTCCCGGGCGGACGGGAGGCCGGCCCCGCGGCGGGTGCGGACGGTGCGGGCGCCCGCACCGTCGTCTTCTGCGGCGATCTGGTCGAGGAGTCGGGCGAGCCCCAGGCGGGCCCGGACGCGATGCCCGCCCGCTGGCCCGCCGCGCTGGACCGGCTGCTGGCGCTGGGCGGCGCGGACGCGCTGTACGTACCGGGGCACGGCGCCGTGGTCGACGCCGCTTTCGTCCGCGCTCAGCGGGATGTGCTGGCAGCACGCTCCGGGGTGTCGTAGCGTCTGCGGAATGCGCAGCTACAGCCCCGACTTCACGCCGCCGTGGAAGAAGCAGACGCCCGCCCGCGAGGTCGCGGCCGAGCCCGATCTGGTGGTCGAGGAGATCGCCACCGGCTTCTGCGGTGCGGTGATCCGGTGTGAGAAGACGGCCGAGGGGCCGACGGTCACCCTGGAGGACCGCTTCGGCAAGCACCGGGTGTTCCCGATGGGGCCGCGCGCCTTCCTGCTTGAGGGGCGCCCGGTCACGCTCGTACGCCCCACGGCGGCGCCCCGGCGCACCGACCGGACGGCGTCCGGCTCGCTGGCGGTGCCCGGCGCCCGGGCACGGGTCGCGCGGGCCGGGCGGATCTACGTGGAGGGGCGCCACGACGCGGAGCTGGTCGAGCGGGTGTGGGGCGACGACCTGCGGATCGAGGGTGTCGTCGTCGAGTATCTGGAGGGCATCGACGATCTGCCCGCGATCGTCACGGAGTTCGGCCCGGGGGCGGACGCACGGCTCGGGGTGCTGGTCGACCACCTGGTCCCGGGCTCGAAGGAGTCCCGTATCGCGGCGCAGGTCTCCAGTGACCACGCGCTGGTGGTGGGGCACCCCTACATCGATGTCTGGGAAGCGGTGAAGCCCTCGTCCGTGGGCATCGCGGGGTGGCCGGCCGTGCCGCGCGGACAGGACTGGAAGACCGGGGTGTGCCGGGCGCTGGGCTGGCCGGAGAACACCGGCGCCGCGTGGCAGCGGATCCTCTCCGGGGTGCGCTCCTACCGGGACCTGGAGCCCGCTCTGCTGGGCCGGGTCGAGGAACTGATCGACTTCGTGACGGCCCCTGTGGAGTAGGAATGTCCAGTCCCTCCGAGCGCCGGAACCTCAGCCCCTCCGGCGATTGAGGAGCGGGATCCGGGGCGGAGCCCCGTGCCAGCGCGGCCCGGCCTCAGTCGACCAGGTCCCGCACCACCGCATCGGCCAGCAGCCGCCCCCGCAGCGTCAGCACGGCCCGCCCCGCCTCATAGGCCGCAGCCTCAAGCAGCCCGTCCGCCAGGGCGCGCCGGGACGCGGCCAGGCCCGCCGGGGCCAGGATGGAGAGCGGGCAGCCGTCGCGCAGGCGCAGTTCCAGCAGGATGCGTTCCACCCGGCGGTCCTCGGCCGGCAGGATCTCCCGGCCCGCGCCGGGTGACTTCCCGGCAGCCAGGGCCGCCGCGTACGCGCCGGGGTGCTTCACGTTCCACCAGCGCACCCCGCCGACGTGGCTGTGCGCGCCGGGGCCCGCGCCCCACCAGTCCGCGCCGCGCCAGTACAGCTCGTTGTGCAGGCAGCGGCCCGCTTCGGTGGTGGCCCAGTTGGAGACCTCGTACCAGGAGAAGCCCGCGTCGGCCAGGACGGAGTCCGCGATCAGATAGCGGTCCGCGTGCTCGTCGTCGTCCGTCATCGGCACTTCGCCGCGCCGGATCCTGCGGGCCAGCTGGGTGCCCTCCTCGACGATGAGGGCGTACGCGGAGATGTGGTCGGGTCCGGCTCCGACCGCCGCCGCGAGCGAGGCCCGCCAGTCGTCGTCGGACTCCCCCGGCGTGCCGTAGATCAGGTCCAGATTGACGTGCTCGAAGCCCGCCGCGCGGGCCTCGGCGACGCACGCCTCGGGCCTGCCCGGGGTGTGCGTGCGGTCGAGGATCTTCAGGACGTGCTGCCGGGCGCTCTGCATCCCGAACGAGATCCGGTTGAAGCCCCCGGCCCGCAGCGTCGCCAGATACTCGGGGCCCACGGACTCGGGGTTGGCCTCGGTGGTGATCTCCGCGTTGTCGGCGAGGCCGAACTCGTCCCGGACCGCCGCGAGCATCCGCACCAGGTCCGCCGCGTCGAGCAGGGTCGGTGTTCCGCCGCCGACGAAGACGGTGCTGACCGGCCGGGGGTCGTCGCCGAGCACCTTGCGGGCCAGCCGGATCTCCTCGGTCAGGGTCGAGGCGTAGTTGTCCTGCGAGGCCAGCACACCGCCCGAGCCGCGCAGCTCGGTCGCGGTGTAGGTGTTGAAGTCGCAGTACCCGCAGCGCGTCGCGCAGTAGGGCACGTGCAGATAGAACCCGAGCGGCCGCTCACCCGCGCCCTCCAGGGCATGACCGGGCAGCGCCCCGTCATCGGGCATGGGCTCACCATCGGGCAGTACGGAAGGCATGCCCCCATTGTCCCCCGGACCGGGAACTACTCCGCCCGCAGCACCAGCAGCGCCATGTCGTCGTCCAGCGGCTCCACGCCGAACGCGTAGACCGCCTGCTTGATCCGCTCGGCGACCCCCTGCGCGGTCAGCCCCGTACAGCCCGCGAGCTCGGCGGAGAGCCCGTCGCCGTCGTCGAACATGCGCGGGCCTGCCCGCCGCTCGGTGACGCCGTCGGTGACGCAGAGCAGCGTGTCGCCGGGCAGCAGGTCGAACGTCTCGCTCTCGTACGTGACCCCCTCGACCACGCCGAGCAGCATCTGCGGTGCGGCGGCGGGCCGCACAGTGCCGTCGGGGCTCAGCAGCAGCGGCAGCGGGTGGCCCGCGCTGGCCAGGGTGCACCGCACTCCCGCACCGTCGGGCAGCGGTACCAGCTCGCCGTAGAGCAGCGAGAGGAACCGGGACTGGGGGTCCTCGTGCAGCTCCTGGCCGCCCGCCACCGCGACCATCCGGGCCGCCGCCTCGGCGGTCTCCATCGCGTCGTCGAGCAGCAGCTTGTTGAGCCGGTCGAGTACCTCGGACACCTGGTAGCCCTCGCGGGCGAGCAGCCGCAGCCAGGGGCGGGCGAGTCCGGTGACGACGGCCGCCTCCGGGCCGCTGCCCTGGACGTCGCCGAGCGCGAAGCACCAGCGGCCGCCCGCACTCTCGCCGGGAAAGACGTCGTAGAAGTCGCCGCCCGCGACGCCCTCGCCGCGCGGCTCGTAGACGAGGGCGCTGTCCACGCCGGGAATCTCGGCGACGCTGCTGGGCAGCAGCCCGCGCTGGAGGACCCTGCTGATGGTCGCCTGCCGGGTGTACTGGCGCGCGGCGCCGATCGCCTGGGCGACCCGGCGCGCGAAGTCGCCCACCAGGGCGGTCACTTCCTCGTGGGCGCGCCGCCCGGCGGCCCGGCCGAGCAGCAGCGTGCCCAGCGGCCGGCCGGCGGCGAGCAGCCGGTAGCCGAGCACCGTGCCGTCGGCGCCCGCTGTGCCGTCGGAGCCCGCCGTCCCGTCGCTGACCGGCCACTCCAGGGACACGGCGGCGCCCCGCGCGGACTCGGGCAGCTGCGGCGGCTCCTTCTCCAGTACGGCACGCAGTTCGTCGATCCGGCTCTCGTGGGCGTGCCAGACCCGCGACAGTCTCGGTCTGCGTCCCGGACCGCCGGCCTCCGGGTCCAGCCAGACGGCGCACCAGTCGCCGAGCCGGGGCACCAGGAGCTGGGCGGCCAGCGCGGCGATCATGTCCTCGTCGAACTGCCCGGCGAGCAGTTCGGATGCCTCGGCGAGGAAGCTGAGCGCCCCGCTGCTGCTCCACTCCCGCTCCGCGCCCTGCGTGCGCCGGGGCGCGGGGGCCAGGATCTCGGCGGCGCGCAGTCCGCGCCGGAGGCGGAGGTCGCCGCCGGATGCGGACTGCGGGTCGCCCCCGTCGAGCGGCAGCCGGGTCCAGACCGTCTTGAGCCCGGTGCGGTAGGTGATGCCCCAGGCCTCGGCGAGGGACGAGACGAGCCGCAGCCCGCGGCCGTACTCCGGCAGGCCGTCCTGCTGGTCCTCAGGGTCGTTGCGGACCTCCCGCGAGGGGTGGTGGTCGGAGACCTCGATCACCAGCGCGGGCGGCTCGTCGCCCGCCGCGCCCTCCAGCCGGACGAGCACCTCGACCGTGGTGCCCGCGTGCACGACGGCGTTGGTGACGAGTTCACTGGCGATCAGCGTGGCGTCCTCGGCGAGCTGGTCGGTGAAGCCGGTGGCGGTCGGCAGCCCGAGCGCGGTCCAGTCGGCGAGCGCGGCCCGGACGAACCGGCGTGCGGCGGACGGGGACAGCGGGTTGCCGGGCAGGCTGGTGCGGACCACCGACGGCACGCCTGCCGGTGGCCCGGAGGGGCGCACGGTACGGACCGCGGTCTCCCTCTGCACGGGAATGGACCCCACTCGGTGGCTCCCTGACCAGATCTGACGTTGCGCCGATGACGACAACGACAGAGTGACAGACGGAGCGCGCCCATATGCGTCGAGTTACTCAAATGGGCCGTGTCGGATGGAGAAAGTGCTGGTCGGTGGGGTGACGGAGACACGGAATCCGGTACGGAGCCGGTCCCGTGGAACCCTTCCGTGGCGGCTCCGCGGCCTGGGGGCCGGCGGGAGGCGTCCGCCGGTCCCGCCCCGCGCCGCTGCTACGCCTCGCGCGAGCCCGCGTACATGTCCTCGATGAGCGCCTTGTACTCGCGCTCGACGACCGGGCGCTTCAGCTTGAGGCTGGGGGTCAGCTCACCGTGCTCGATGTCGAGATCGCGCGGCAGCAGCCGGAACTTCTTGACCGTCTGCCAGCGCTGGAGCCCCTCGTTGAGCCGCTTCACATAGCCGCTGATCAGCGACTCGACCTCCTTGGAGGCGACCACGTCGGCGTACGACCGGCCGCCCATCCCGTTCTCCTCGGCCCAGCCCAGGATGGTCGGCTCGTCGAGGGCGATCAGGGCCGTACAGAAGTTACGGTCCGCGCCGTGCACCAGAATGTTGGAGACGAACGGGCACACCGCCTTGAACTGGCCCTCGACCTCGGCCGGTGCGATGTACTTGCCGCCGGACGTCTTGATCAGGTCCTTCTTGCGGTCGGTGATCCGCAGATAGCCGTCGGACGACAGCTCGCCGATGTCACCGGTGTGGAACCAGCCGTCGGACTCCAGCACTTCGGCGGTCTTCTCCGGCAGCCGGTGGTAGCCCGCCATGATGCCGGGGCCGCGGAGCATGACCTCGCCGTCGTCGGCGATCCGGACCTCGGTGCCGGGCAGCGGCTTGCCGACGGTGCCGGTGCGGTAGGCCTCGCCGGGGTTGACGAAGGAGGCGGCGCTCGACTCGGTGAGGCCGTACCCCTCCAGGATGTGGATGCCCGCACCGGCGAAGAACAGCCCGATGTCGGGGGCGAGCGCGGCCGAGCCCGAGACACAGGCGCGCAGCCGCCCGCCGAACGCCTCCCGGATCTTGGCGTACACCAGCGCGTCGGCGACCTTGTGCTTGGCCGAGAGCGCGAACGGCGCCGACGCGGAGCCGGTGTGCCGGAAGTGGTCCTGGGTGACCTTCGCGTACTCGCGCGCCACCTCGGCGGCCCACTGGAAGATCTTGTACTTGGCGCCGCCACCGGCCCGCGCCTTGGCAGCGACCCCGTTGTAGACCTTCTCGAAGATCCGCGGTACTGCTGCCATATAGGTCGGCTGGACCACCGGAAGGTTCTCGATGATCTTGTCCACCCGGCCGTCCACGGCGGTGACATGGCCGACCTCGATCTGGCCGGAGGTCAGCACCTTGCCGAAGACGTGCGCGAGCGGCAGCCAGAGGTACTGGACGTCGTCCTTGGTGATCAGCCCGGTGGAGACCGTGGCCTTGGCCATGTACGACCAGTTGTCGTGCGGCAGCCGTACGCCCTTGGGCCTGCCCGTGGTGCCCGAGGTGTAGATCAGCGTGGCGAGCTGGTCGGCGGTGATGGCCCCGATCCGCTCCTTGACCGCGCCGGGGTTCGCCGCCAGGTGTGCGGCCCCGCGGGCCTCCAGATCGGCGAGCGAAAGGACCCAGCCGTCCTCGTCGGCCTCATCGGGCTCCAGGCCGGCGGTGTCGATCACCACGACATGGCGCAGGTCCGGCAGCTCGGCCCGCCGTTCGCGTGCCTTGGCGAGCTGCCCGGCGTCCTCCGCGATCAGCACCCGGCTCTCGGAGTCGGAGAGGATGTAGGCGGACTCCTCCGTGTTGGTCGACGGGTAGATCGTCGTCGTCGCGGCTCCCGCGCACATCACGCCGAGGTCGGCCAGGATCCATTCGACCCGGGTCGACGAGGCGAGCGCGACGCGCTCCTCGGACCGTACGCCGAGTTCGATCAGGCCGGCGGCGATGGCGTACACCCGCTCGGCCGACTGCCCCCAGCTGAGGGACCTCCACTCGTCGGGCCCCTCGCCGGAGGCCGCGGGCACCGGGAAGCGGTATGCCTCGCCATCGGGCGTCTCGGCCACCCGCTGGGTGAAAAGGGTCGCCACGGAGGGCGGCCGGGTCTCGATCAAGGTCTGTGTGTCGCTCACGACGTCGTCCTCCGGGCCTGCGGGCAGCTCTGCGCGACTGGCTGGTGGCTGTTATTAAACTGGCGAGTAACTAGTGATCAGAGTAGAGCGCCGGTGTCCGCCACGTAAGGGGGAACGGCCGTGTGCTTCATAACGAACGGGCCCCCGTGCCGTAGCACGGGGGCCCGTCTGTCGATTCTCGTTCCGGTTCTCTCCGGTTGCACCCGGTTCCCGCCGGTCGCCTGCCCGTTACTTCTTCTTGCTCTCGCCGGACTCGTCGGTCGACAGCACCGCGATGAAGGCCTCCTGCGGGACTTCCACGTTGCCGACCATCTTCATCCGCTTCTTGCCTTCCTTCTGCTTCTCCAGCAGCTTCCGCTTACGGGAGATGTCACCGCCGTAGCACTTGGCGAGGACGTCCTTGCGGATGGCCCGGACGGTCTCACGGGCGATGACCCGGGCGCCGATGGCGGCCTGGATCGGCACCTCGAAGTTCTGCCGCGGGATCAGTTTCTGCAGCTTGGCGACGAGCCGCACCCCGTACGCGTAGGCCTTGTCCTTGTGCGTGACGGCGGAGAACGCGTCGACCTTGTCCCCGTGCAGCAGGATGTCGACCTTGACGAGCTGGGCGGCCTGCTCGCCGGTGGGCTCGTAGTCGAGCGAGGCGTAGCCGCGGGTCTTCGACTTCAGCTGGTCGAAGAAGTCGAAGACGATCTCGGCGAGCGGCAGGGTGTAGCGGATCTCGACCCGGTCCTCGGAGAGGTAGTCCATCCCGAGCAGCGTGCCGCGGCGGTTCTGGCAGAGCTCCATGATCGCGCCGATGAACTCGCTGGGGGCCAGCACCGTGGCGCGGACGACCGGCTCGTGCACCTTGTCGATCTTCCCCTCGGGGAACTCGCTCGGGTTGGTGACGATGTGCTCGGTGCCGTCCTCCATGTCCACGCGGTAGACCACGTTGGGCGCGGTGGCGATGAGCTCCAGGTTGAACTCACGCTCCAGCCGCTCGCGGACCACGTCGAGGTGGAGCAGGCCGAGGAAGCCGACCCGGAAGCCGAAGCCGAGAGCCGCCGACGTCTCCGGCTCGTACACCAGGGCGGCGTCGTTGAGCTGGAGCTTCTCCAGGGCTTCGCGGAGGTCCGGGTAGTCCGAGCCGTCCAGCGGGTAGAGCCCGGAGAACACCATCGGCTTGGGGTCCTTGTAGCCACCCAGGGCCTCGGTGGCGCCCTTGTGCAGCGAGGTGATCGTGTCACCGACCTTGGACTGCCTGACGTCCTTCACGCCGGTGATGATGTAGCCGACCTCGCCGACGCCGATGCCGTCCGCCGGGGTCATCTCCGGGGAGGAGACACCGATCTCCAGCAGCTCGTGGGTGGCGTTGGTGGACATCATCCGGATGCGCTCGCGCTTGTTGAGCTGGCCGTCGATGACCCGGACGTACGTGACGACGCCGCGGTACGAGTCGTAGACCGAGTCGAAGATCATCGCGCGGGCGGGGGCATCGGCCCGGCCCACCGGGGCCGGCACGTCCCTGACGACGCGGTCGAGGAGCGCGTCCACCCCCATGCCGGTCTTCGCCGAGACCTTGAGCACGTCCTCGGGCTGGCAGCCGATGAGGTTCGCCAGCTCCTCGGAGAACTTCTCGGGCTGCGCGGCCGGCAAGTCGATCTTGTTGAGGACCGGAACGATCGTGAGGTCGTTCTCCATCGCCAGATAGAGGTTGGCGAGGGTCTGCGCCTCGATGCCCTGGGCCGCGTCGACCAGCAGGACCGTGCCCTCGCAGGCGGCGAGGGAACGGGAGACCTCGTAGGTGAAGTCCACGTGACCAGGGGTGTCGATCATGTTCAGGACATGGGTGGTGCCCAGGTCCCCGCCCGTGGTGGGCGCCCAGGGGAGCCGCACCGCCTGGGACTTGATCGTGATGCCGCGCTCGCGCTCGATGTCCATACGGTCGAGGTACTGAGCGCGCATCTGCCGCTGGTCGACCACCCCGGTCAGCTGGAGCATCCGGTCGGCAAGGGTCGACTTGCCGTGGTCGATGTGCGCGATGATGCAGAAATTGCGGATCAGCGCCGGGTCGGTACGGCTCGGCTCGGGCACGTTGGTAGGAGTCGCGGGCACGCAGGGTCCTGATTCTTGAGACGCCGGGCGTCTCGTCTCGGGCGATGGCGGATCGATACGTAAGCTCCATGGTCCCATGGCTGCGGGGCTGGGCCCGTTTTGGGCCGGTGGATGGCGGGCTGGTACCGTGGTCAGCTGTGCCTCCTGGGCCTTCCGGATGAACGCTCCACACGGTTCGTAGCGGTCGGTGCGGGGGCACTCATCGAAATTTCGAAATTCATCGAACCTGAAAAGGCTCTTTCGTGGCGAACATCAAGTCCCAGATCAAGCGGAACAAGACCAACGAGAAGGCGCGCCTGCGCAACAAGGCCGTCAAGTCGTCGCTCAAGACCGCGATCCGCAAGTCCCGTGAGGCCGCTGCCGCGGGCGACGTCGAGAAGGCCACCGCGGCCGCTCGGCTGGCCTCGCAGCAGCTCGACAAGGCCGTCAGCAAGGGCGTCATCCACAAGAACTCCGCGGCCAACAAGAAGTCGGCGATCGCCAAGCGCGTTGCCGGCCTCTCCGCCTGAAGCTGACCGATCCGGTCCGGCCGCACGGCTGACCGCTTTCGCGTGACTTCTTTCGCGTGACTTCGACCTACGGGGCCCTCTCCGGGCTCCACCCCGTCGTCCCGGGCCCAGCGGCCCCTCTACCGCTCCGGTACGACACCCCGCGCCGCACACGGCCTGCGTTCGCCACGCGGGTGCGGCGCACCACCGCTTGAGCCGAGGCCCCGCCTCTGTCCTTCCCCAGGACGGAGGCGGGGCCTTCGGCATGTCCGGGGCAGGGGTACCGGGGGGGGAGAGTACTCAGCGCCGCATCCGGGCGGCCCGTGCCACGGTGACCACGGCCCGCTCCAGTTCGTACTCCGGGTCGTCGCCGCCGCCCTTGACCCCGGCGTCCGCCGCCGCGACGGCACGCAGCGCGACCGCGACCCCGTCGGGCGTCCAGCCGCGCATCTGCTGCCGTACCCGGTCGATCTTCCACGGGGGCATGCCCAGCTCACGCGCGAGATCGGCGGGGCGCCCGCCGCGGGCCGACGAGAGCTTGCCGATGGCGCGGACACCCTGCGCCAGGGCACTGGTGATCAGCACGGGGGCGACGCCGGTCGACAGCGACCAGCGCAGCGCCTCCAGTGCGTCCGCCGCGCGCCCTTCGACGGCCCGGTCGGCGATCGTGAAGCTGGAGGCCTCGGCCCGCCCCGTGTAGTACCGCCCGACGACCGCCTCGTCGATCGTGCCCTCGACATCCGCGACGAGCTGGGAGACGGCGCTCGCGAGCTCCCGCAGGTCGCTGCCGATGGAGTCGACCAGTGCCTGGCACGCCTCGGGGGTCGCGGAACGGCCCAGGGCCCGGAACTCCGACCGTACGAAGGAGAGCCGCTCAGCCGGTTTGGTCGTCTTCGGGCAGGCGATCTCGCGTGCGCCGGCCTTGCGCGCGGCGTCGAGCAGCCCTTTGCCCTTGGCGCCCCCGGCATGGAGGAGCACCAGGGTGATCTCCTCGGCCGGGGCGCCGAGGTAGTCCTTGACGTCCTTGATCGTGTCGGCGGAGAGATCCTGTGCGTTCCGCACGATGACGACCTTGCGCTCCGCGAAGAGCGAGGGGCTGGTCAGCTCGGCGAGGGTGCCCGGCTGGAGCTGGTCGGACGTGAGATCACGGACGTCGGTGTCGGCGTCGGCCGCGCGGGCGGCGGCGACCACCTGCTGAACGGCACGGTCGAGCAGCAGGTCCTCCTGCCCCACGGCGAGGGTGAGCGGCACGAGTGGGTTGTCTGGGGAGTCCTGCTGACTCTGTTTCCGGATCATCGCGGTCCAGCATCCCACGCGGCACCGACAGGCCCGCGGAAAGTCCCGCAGCCGCGGGGTCCGGGGGCCGGCAGGGCCCGCCCGCCGCAGCCGCGGTCCGGACGTGCCGGAGAATGGACCGGTGAGCGATGTGAGACATGTACTGGTCCTGCCCGACCGCGACAGCGCCGAGGAGGTCGCGGGCGAGGTCGCCGACCGCTTCGGGGTGGCCGAGGAGCCCCAGCTCGTCCGGGACGCGCTGGCCGGGGAGGACGACGCCGAGGACGCGCAGTGGCTGGTCGTCGTCGAGGATCCGCAGGAGCGGCTGGACCCCGGGGCGCTCGACGCGTTCGCCGCCGAGTACGAGGGGTGGCTGGAGGTGCCCTAGGTCGCCATCCGGGGTGCCCCGGGCTGCCTTCCAGGGGGCCTCAGGCTGCCGTCCGAGGTGCCTCAGGCTGTTTTCTTCTTCACGATCTGGACGTCCAGGTCGATGGTGATGCTGTTGCCGACCGCGGCGATACCGCGGGCCAGCATGGTCTGCCAGCGCATGGTGAAGTCGTCACGGTGCAGCTCGGTGGTGGCGCGGCAGGCGGCACGCACCTCCCCCTCCATGCCGTTGCCGAGGCCCAGGTACTGCGTGTCGAGCGTGACGGTGCGGCTGACGCCGTGCAGGGTGAGCGCGCCGGTCACGCCCCAGCGGCTGCCGCCGCGGTGCACGAAGCGCTCGCTGTAGAACTCCATCGTCGGAAAGCGCGCCACATCGAGAAAGTCTCCCGAGCGCAGATGGTCGTCACGCATCTGGACGTTGGTGTCGATGGACGCCGCGTCGATGATGACGTGCATCGCGGACTGCTCCATGTGGTCCGCGATCCTGACCGCACCCGCGAAGGTGTTGAAACGGCCGTTGATACGGGCCAGACCGATATGGCGGGCGGTGAAGCTGATCTGCGAGTGGGTCGGCTCGATCTCCCACTCGCCCGGTTCCGGCAGCGCGGGGGGCTGAGCAACCTGGAGCGTGACATCGCCCAGTCCGGAGTGGTCGCCCTCGGTGACGGTGGCGCCGCCGTGGAAGGGGGTGAAGCCCTCGGCGGTGACGGCCAGCCGGTACTCGCCCGGGGGCACGGTCGCGAACAGGGAGCCGTACGGATCGGTCTCGCCGCCGACCGTTCTGCGGCCCATGGTGTCCGTGAGGACGAACTCCGCCTGCTGGACCGGCTCGTTGACCGGGTCGAGCACCCGGCAGCTGAGCACACCCGCGTGAGCGGGCAACGTCAGTCCGCTGAGGGGACCACCACTGCGTCCCGCGCCGGCCTGCGACCGGTTACCAAACCAACGGCTGAACACTTCTGCAGAACCCCCGTGCATCGGGCGGGCCTTCGGTCGCACGCACGGTAGGACGTCATTGTCGGGGCGGCGACCCGCTGACGAATACGCATTCGATCACTGTTGGCCCGTTCTGGGCAAACGGCGCTGGTCGTGGCGGTTGGCGAGTAGCTGTCACGAGTTGTACTTACTCAGAAGTAATGTCCTTTCGTGCCAGACGTTGCTGACGTGGTGAAGTGCTTACGTGCTTACGTGATTACGTACAGGTACCCGGTCGAATTCCAGCCCGAAGTGGTCGCGGTAGGCCGCGAGAACGGCCGCGTCGCCCGGCAGATCCTGCTCGTGCCGCTCGCCGCGCACGGTAGTGATCAGCTTTCTGCCGCTGAGCGTGATCCGGCCGTCGTCGCTGAGCCGCGAGCAGATCAGCGACCGGGTGAAGTGGGAGGCGGGCGAGGTCCGGTGGTACCAGGCCCCGGCCTCGAAGTCGGCCAGCTCGCGCGGTCGTTGCTCCAGCCGGTACTGCGGCTTCCCGTCCCGTACGACGTCGAGGTCGCCGTCGGCCGCACCCGCGATCCGGAACGTGCCTGCGGGGTCCTGCTGGCCTCCCCGCACCCCGAGCAGCAGCGGGTGGTGGCTGTGGTCGCCGAACCCGACGTCGGCGAGCCAGGGCCCGGTGCCGTCGGCCGCCTCCACCCGCAGGGCGAGGTGGTCGTACGGGATACCCAGCCCGCCGTCGGCGCTGTGCACACGGGCCTGAAGCAGCGTCACCCGGAAACCCAGGGCCCGCAGCAACGCCGCGAAGGCGCCGTTGAGTTCGTAGCAGATACCACCACGCCGGGCACCGGCGATCTTGTCGATGAGCGGTGCGTCAGCGAGCACGGTGTCCTCGCCCCGGTGGATGGAGAGGTTCTCGAACGGCACCGTCCGCAGATGCCGCAGCTGCAACTCGCGGAGAGCCGCTGAGTCCGGTGCGGCCGGACGGCGGGCCCCGATGCGCTGGAGGTACGCGGCCACCCACACGGGCTCCGGCCGGGTCTCGGGCGGTGTCCCGGGCTCCCTGTCCAGCGGTGTGTCCGACTCCTTGTCCAGCGGTCTGTCCATGCAGGCAGTCTCGCTCCGCGTGTGGATTCCCGCCATGCGCCCGAAGACCTGCCGGGGACCCGGGCGGCCTAGACCCACGCACCTAGGTCCGCAGCACGATCCCGCGGCGGCCGTTCGGCACTAGCGTGAACGGCCATGACGAACCGGGAACCGGCGCGCAGTCGGCAGCAACGACGGCAGGACACCCTCGGACGACTGGAGCAGGACGTCGACTGCTGGGTGGCAACGGCAGCCGCGGACGGCGAACCGTGCCTCGTTCCCCTGTCGTTCGTGTGGCACGAGGAGAGCGTGGTGGTCTGCACCCGGCGTACCAACCCGACCGGGGTCAATCTGGTACGCGACGGACGGGCGAAGGTGACGCTCGGCCACACCCGGGACGTGGTGCTCATCGAGGGCGAGGGCGAACTGCTGACGGACGACAGACGCACGGCGGCGGCCGACGCCTTCACGGCGAAGCTCACCTGGGACCCGCGCACCGAGAAGGGATACGTGTATCTGCGCATCACCCCGAAGGCGGTCCAGGCCTGGCGCGAGGTGAACGAGATCGCCGGCCGCGACCTGATGCGTGACGGCACCTGGCTCGACTGACCACCCCCGCCCGGCGCAGCCCCGGTCCGCCCCCGCCGGGTGCGGCAGTGGGCTCGGGACCGCGCCGGGCGGGGGGCCCGAGGTGTCACTGGCCCGTGTCACCAGGGTGTCTCCGGCTCATGGCTCTGGCCCAGGTCACCGGCCCGGATCACCGGCCCGCCGGTATCGCCCGCAGCGCAGGTCCCGTACCCGTCACCGCGATGGAGCCGTCCGTGTCCGTGCGCAACACCGTGGCGCCGCCCGCCCGGAGGGACGCGACCGTACGCGGTGCCGGGTGGCCGTAAGGGTTGTCCTGGCCGCAGGAGATCAGGGCGAGCCGGGGGCGCACCGCACGCAGCAGTGCCGGGTCCTGGTAGGCCGAGCCGTGGTGGGCCACCTTGAGCACGTCCACCGGCGGGAAGGCCGGGTAGGCCCGCAACAGCGCCTGTTGGGCGGGCGGTTCGAGATCACCCGGCAGCAGCAGGGTCAGCCCCGCGGTGCGGACCAGCAGGGTGACGCTGGCGTCGTTCGGCCCGTCGGTGACGGGAGCCGGTGCGGCGGGGGGCCACAGCACCTGCCAGCTCAGCTGTCCGACACGGCGCTGCTCCCCCGGTCCCGCCCGGACGAGGGGGACCCGCGCCGCGGCTGCCTCGCGTCGTACGGACGCGCTCTGGTCCGGTGGGTCCTGGAGGTTCGTCGTCTCGATCGCGCCGACCGTCCGGCCGCGCAGCACCCCGGGCAGACCGGCGACATGGTCGGCATGGAAGTGGGTGAGCAGGAGCAGCGGGATGCGGGTCACGCCGAGAGCCCGGAGACAGCGGTCGACCAGGCGGGGGTCGGGACCCGTGTCGATCACGACGGCCGTCCCCGCACCGGTCGCGAGCACCGTCGCGTCGCCCTGTCCCACGTCGCACATCGCGTACTTCCACCCGGGCGGCGGCCAGCCCGTGACGATGCGGGTGAGCGGGGCGGGCCGGACGACCGCGAGCAGCAGCAGGAGGGCGCAGGCCCCGCTGACCCATGGGTGGCGCCGCGCTCTGGGGGCCGCAGCCGCGAGCGCGACGGTGACCGCTGCGAGCAGCAGTGCGCCGGGCCACCCACCGGGCCAGTCGATCTCCGCGCCGGGCAGTGCGGCGCCGCGCCGGGCCACGGCGGCGATCCAGCCGGCCGGCCACCCGGCGCAGTGGGCCAGCACGGTGGCGGCCGCGCTCGACAGCGGAGCGACGCCGAGGGCGGCGAAGCCGAGGACCGTCGCGGGTCCCACCGCGAGTTCGGCGAGGAGATTGCAGGGGATGGCCACCAGCCCGACACGGGACGCCAGCAGGACGATCACGGGCGCGCACACCGCCTGTGCGGCGGCTGCGGCAGCGATGACCTCGGCGAGCCTCGGCGGTACCCCGTGCCGCCGCAGTGCGGCGCTCCAGCGCGGTCCGATCGTGAGCAGGGCGCCGGTAGCGAGGACCGAGAGCAGGAAGCCGTAACTGCGGGCCAGCCAGGGGTCGTACAGCACCAGCAGCAGGACTGCGGCGGCCAGCGCAGGGATGAGTGATCTGCGGCGGCCGGTACCGATCGCGAGCAGGGTGACCAGCCCGCAGGCAGCGGCCCGCAGCACGCTCGGGTCCGGTCGGCACACGATCACGAAGGCCAGCGTGAGAGCCCCGCCCAGCAAGGCCGTCGTCCGCAGCGGGATCCCGAGCCGTGGCGCGAGTCCGCCTCTCTCCGCCCGCAGCGCGGTGCCCGGCGGACCGATCAGCAACGCCAGGACAAGGGTGAGGTTGCTGCCCGACACCGCCAGCAGGTGGGTGAGATCGGTGGTCCTGAAGGCGTCGGAGAGGTCGGGCGGGACCCGGGAGGTGTCACCCACCACCAGCCCGGGGAGCAGCGCCCGGGCGTCCGGGGCGAGCCCTTCGCTCGCTTCGCGCAGCCCGGCGCGCAGGTGCCCCGCCAGACGCTGCACCCCGGTCGGCGCCCCGATGACCTGAGGTGGCCGGCTGCCTTCCGCACTGAGCACGGCCGCGATGCGCCGGTCGCCGGAGAGCGGGGGTTGCGGTCGGGCGCTCAGCCGCAGCCGGGTGGTCGGCAGCAGCCGCTGCCACTCGGCCGAGTGGGCGATCACCAGGACGGGCGTGCGGACGGTGGACGTCGTCCCGTCCGGGGCCCGTACCCGTGTCACATCGGCGTCCAGGACGACAGATGGGCGGGTCGCGTGATCGCCCCGGACCCGGGGGCGCGTCGGGCGGGGATCGGATGTGACGGTCAACTCCACCGTGACCCGGGCCGACTGACGTGCCAGCTGGGGCAGGGGCCCGCGCCGGACGTCGGCCGCGTGCAGCCCGCCGGACGCGGCGCCCGCGGCGGCACACAACAGGGCGGCGGCCGCCGCTGTCACGTTCAGCCACCCTCCCGGCCGGGCGGCTCCTCCTCCGGCTGAGCCGCGGCCACGCCCCCGTGCCACCGCCACCGCCACCGCCGCCGTGCAGAGGCAGGCGGCCGTGAGAGAGAAGGCCCACCACCCCGGGACCCCCACGGACAGAGCCGCCGCGATCCAGGCCGCCAGGGCGGGCGCCACCAGCCGCAGGTCGGCGGGGCCCTCCTGACGGGGATCGGCCGCTCCGAGCCGATGGCCGGATGCCGCGTGAACTGCCGCGCGCGTCATGGCCGTACAAGGGGCTGAAGGTCGGAGAATCGCCGGTCACCGATGCCGGTGACCTGCCGGAGCTCATCGACCGATGTGAAACCGCCGTGCTCCGTGCGGTAGTCGACGATGTGCTGCGCCAGGACGGGGCCGACGCCGGGAAGCGTGTCCAACTGCTCCACGGTGGCGCTGCTGAGGCTGACCGGCCCCGTGGTGGACGCGGCGGGGGCGCCGGGTCCGCCCGCAGCGCCGCCGGTGCCTCCCCCTGCGGAGGACGCCGGTACGGGCGGGCCGCCGACGACCACCTGTTCGCCGTCCGTGAGCACCCGCGCCTGGTTGAGCCCCGAGGTGTCCGTGCCGTCCTTCACCCCTCCCGCCGCTCGCAACGCGTCGGTCACCCGCGATCCGGCGGGCAGCCGCTGGATTCCCGGCCGCCGGACCTTGCCGCTCACATCGACGACGATCCGCGCGGCGGTCGCCCCGGCTTGCGCGGGACCCGCCCCCGGGGACGGCAGAGGCCCCGCGGGCGGGGGCGGTCCGGGGGACGGGCGGGGCCCGGACGGCTGCTCCCCGTCGGCGGTCCGTGGTCCTGCGGGCAGACCCGCGCTGACCACTTCGGGGGCCTGAACGGGATGCGGCCGCCCGGACCAGAAGTGCTGGGCGGCGAGAGCTGCCGCCACGACGAGCACGACCGCGAGCGCGATCAGCGTCCTGGGGGTCAGCCCGCAGCGCGCCTGCACCCAGAGCGGCAGCCGCTCCCGCAGGGCCTCCCCCGCCCGGGCCACCGCCGCGCCCACCCGGCCGGTAGCGGGGTCACCACCGCTGATCGCGCCGAGCGACGCATCACTGCCCGGCGCACCACCACCCGACGCATCACCATCCAGCGCACCACAATCCAGCGCACCGCCCCCCGGCACATCACCGCCCGGCGCACCAGCAGCCGGCCGACCGCCCGCACCCACCTGGCCAGGCTCAACGGGCTTGCCTGCCCGGCCAGTCACCCCCGTACGCGCGCCTCTGCTCCCCCTCACACCCCCGCCCCTGTCCGTCCCCGGACCAGCCAAAGCGACCGGCGCAGTCAAAGAGGTCGGCGCAGTCAAAGCGGTCGGCGCAGCTGGAGCACATGGCGCGGCTGGAGCAACCGGGGTGGCCGAAGCATCAGGATGAGCCGGGGCGCCCAAAGGGGCTGCGGGAGCCGACCGCACCGGAAAGAGTGCCTCCGCGCGACGGCGCAGCGCCTCGTCCGGCGCCGTCCGCGCATGCCGGTGCCGGTTGCTTCGGCGCGAGCCGATATGGCGGGTGCGGCCGTCCGAGGCCGGAGCCCGGCCGGGACCACTGGTCGCGGAACGTGACGTGAGCGTGCGGGAAGTCATGCCACGAGACAGTAGAGAGCGCGGCACGACCTTGCTGATCAAGGTCAATTACGGTGGAAACACCGGGACTTGTGGATAACTCGGCCACCCGAACGAGGGCTTCCGGTCCGTTCGCTCAAGCCGGTCCGCCCCGGCTCAGCAGACTCAGTCAGCCCACTGGCCTCAGCCGGCCCAGTCCGCCCAGCAGGCCCCCCCCATGAGCCCACCCAGCAGATCCCTCCCCATGAACCCGCCCAGCAGGCCCCTCCCCATGAACCCGCTCAGCGGGGCGAGACCACGACCGCGAGGAGACCCGGCCCGGTGTGCGCGCCGATGACCGCGCCGACCTCGCTGACGTGCAGGTCCACCAGGCCCGGCACCCGTTCCCTCAGTCGGTCGGCGAGCGCGGCCGCCCGCTCGGGCGCCGCCAGATGGTGCACCGCGATGTCCACCTGACCGTCCCCCGCCCGGTCGGCGGCGATCTCCTCCAGCCTGGCGATCGCCTTCGTGGCCGTCCGTACCTTCTCCAGCATCTCGATACGGCCGCCGTCGAGTTGCAGCAACGGCTTCACCGCGAGGGCCGAGCCGAGCAGTGCCTGTGCGGCGCCGATCCTGCCCCCGCGGCGGAGATAGTCCAGCGTGTCCACGTAGAAGTACGCGGACATCCCCCCAGCGCACTTCTCCGCGGCCGCCACCGCCTCGTCCAGCGTCCCCCCCGACCCCGCCGTCTCGGCCGCGGAGAGCGCACAGAAGCCGAGGGCCATCGCGACCATGCCGGTGTCGACCACGCGGACCGGGACGGGTGCGTCCCGCGCCGCCAGCACGGCGGCGTCGTAGGTGCCGGAGAACTCGGACGACAGATGGAGCGAAACGATTTCGCTCGCTCCCGCGTCGGCGGCCGCCCGGTAGGCGGTGGCGAACACCTCGGGGCTGGGCCGGGACGTGGTCACCGAACGCCGCTTCTGCAGGGCCAGCGCCAGGGCACGTGCCGAGGTCTCCGTGCCGTCCTCCAGGGCGCGGTCGCCGAGCACCACGGTCAGCGGCACCGCTGTGATGTTGTGCCGCGCCAACGTCTGCTGCGGCAGGTAGGCCGTGGAATCGGTCACGATCGCGACATGGCGGGACATGAGCCGGAGATTACCCGCAGGTGCGGTGACCCGGCAGTCCGACCCCTCGTCCACCGAACCGGCGGGACCAGCCGTACCGGTGGAACCAGCCGTACCCGCACGATCAACGGAACTCGCGCCCGACGTACCCGCGCCCGTACCCGCGCCCGCGCCCGCGACGCAACTTCTCTCGACGGTCACTCAGGTGGTGCTCTCCGGGCGAGGGCGGGCGGCCTTCTGCCAGGGGTAGCGCTGCCGGCGGTTCGGGTCCCGGCCGGTGATCGCGTCCGGCCCGGCCGGGTGTCCGGCGTCGCCCTGCGCGTGCGAGGCAGCCCCCTCACTGACAGAGGCCGGGGACCAGGGTCCCGCGTCAGCCGACGGACCGTGACCGGTCCCCCGTCCCGGACGCTCTCCGGGACCTTCCCCCGGACCCTGCCGCCCCTGCGG
This sequence comes from Streptomyces sp. NBC_01471, assembly GCF_041438865.1. Taxonomy (NCBI): domain Bacteria; kingdom Bacillati; phylum Actinomycetota; class Actinomycetes; order Kitasatosporales; family Streptomycetaceae; genus Streptomyces; species Streptomyces sp. NBC_01471. Next base: position 5,451,952 of record NZ_CP109450.1, on the reverse strand, counting down.
ACGCCCGTCGGCCTCCGGCGTTGTCGTCCAGTGCCGCAGCGCCCCCGCCTCCACATCGATCTGCTCGTTCAGCGCGATGAGATCGTCGTCGGCGAACTTCCGCGCCCGGTCCCGGGCGGCCCAGCGCAGGGCGTCCGCCGAGTGCGTGATCTGTTCCGTGCGCTCCCGGAGGGCCGGCAGCCGCTGCCCGAGCCCCCGCTTGTCCGGCTCCCGCTCCAGCCGCCGCAGTTCCGCGTCCAGCTCCAGGCCGTGCGCACTGAGCCGCTCGAAGAGGCTCAGCGTCTCGCGCAGGGACTCGTCGTCGGCCACCCCCGCGTGCAGGGCGTCCTGGGTGGCCCGCATCGACGTGCGCAGCGAGAGCCGCAGCTGCGCCACCTCGCCCGCGGCGCCGGGCTGGCCGTAGCTCTTCGCGCGCAGCGCGGTGTCCTCGACGGTGCGCCGGGCCTGCGAAATCGTCCGGTCGACGCTCCGCCTCGCGGCTCCCACCACCTTGATCGTCGCGTACGCCCCCACACCGAGGAGGACGAGGAACAGCAGCACCAGGATCATGATCACGGCTTCCATGGGGCGTCCCTCGGTTGTCGGGCTCGGTACCTCCACGGTAAACGGAAAGGGCAGGCCGAGGGTTCCATCAGAACCCCCAACCTGCCCGTAGGGGAAACCCCGGGTTTTCCCACCCGGACCCGCCCCGACCCGCTGAGACCTGCCCGTAAGCGGCCCGTAAGCGCCTGTCAGCGCCGGTAAGCGCCCGTATCGGGCCGGCCTGAATCAGCCGGATCAGGCCGGAACGATGTTCACCAGCTTCGGTGCCCGCACGATCACCTTGCGGATCCCGGCCCCGCCCAGCGCCGCGACCACACCCGGGTCCGTCAGCGCCAGCTTCTCCAGGTCCTCGTCCGAGATCGACGGGGAGATCTCCAGCCGCGCCTTGACCTTGCCCTTGACCTGCACGACACACGTCACGGTCTCGTCCACGACGTACGCCGGGTCCGCCACCGGGAAGTCCTGGTGCACCACGGACTCGGTGTGTCCCAGCCTGCGCCACAGCTCCTCGGCGATGTGCGGCGCCAGCGGGGCGACCAGCAGCACCAGCCGCTCGGCCACCGTGCGCGGCACCGGGCCGCCCGCCTTGGTCAGGTAGTTGTTCAGCTCGGTGACCTTGGCGATGGCGGTGTTGAACCGCAGGCCCGCCATGTCGTGGCCGACGCCGTCGATCGCCTTGTGCAGCGCGCGCAGCGTGTCCTCACCGGGCTCGGTGTCGGTGACACCGGCCGCGCCGGTCTCCTCGTCCACCACGTTGCGCCACAGCCGCTGCAGCAGCCGGTACTGGCCGACCACCGCGCGGGTGTCCCACGGCCGTGAGACGTCCAGCGGGCCCATGGCCATCTCGTACAGGCGCAGGGTGTCCGCGCCGTACTCCGCGCAGATCTCGTCCGGAGTGACCGCGTTCTTCAGGGACTTGCCCATCTTGCCCAGGACGCGGCTCACCTTCTCGCCCTCGAACCAGAACGCCCCGTCCCGCTCCTCGACCTCGGCCGCGGGCACCGCGATCCCGCGGCTGTCGCGGTAGACGAACGCCTGGATCATGCCCTGGTTGTACAGCTTGTGGAACGGCTCGACCGACGAGATGTGCCCCAGGTCGAACAGCACCTTGGACCAGAACCGCGCGTACAGCAGGTGCAGTACGGCGTGCTCGGCGCCGCCGACGTACAGGTCGACGCCACCGTGCGGCTGGCCCTCGCGCGGGCCCATCCAGTACTGCTCGATGGCCGGGTCGACCAGCTTCTCGCTGTTGTGCGGGTCCAGGTAGCGCAGCTCGTACCAGCAGGAACCGGCCCAGTTCGGCATGGTGTTGGTCTCGCGGCGGTACTTCTTGACACCGTCGCCCAGCCCCAGGTCCAGCTCGACGTTGACCCAGTCCTCGTTGCGGGACAGCGGGGTCTCCGGCGAGGTGTCCGCGTCGTCCGCGTCGAAGGTGCGCGGCGAGTAGTCGTCCACCTCGGGCAGTTCCAGCGGCAGCATCGACTCGGGCAGCGGGTGCGCGATGCCGTCCTCGTCGTACACGATCGGGAAGGGCTCGCCCCAGTAGCGCTGGCGGCTGAACAGCCAGTCGCGCAGCCGGAAGTTGACCGTGCCCTCGCCGGCTCCGCGCGCGGCCAGCCACTCGGTGATCCGCTCCTTGGCCTCGACGACGCCCAGGCCGTCCAGGGAGATGCCCTCACCGGTGGAGTTGACCAGCTTCGCGTCGTACGAGCCGAAGGCCTCGTCCCAGGTGGCCGGGTCGGTGCCGCGGTCGTCGGACGGCTCGACGACACAGCGCATCGGCAGCTCGAAGGCGCGCGCGAAGGCGAAGTCACGGCTGTCGTGCGCCGGGACGGCCATGATCGCGCCGGTGCCGTACCCCATCAGTACGTAGTCGGCGATGAAGACGGGAACCTGCTCGCCGCTGACCGGGTTGACCGCGTACGCGCCGGTGAAGACGCCGGTCTTCTCCTTCGCGTCGGCCTGCCGCTCGACGTCCGACTTCGACGCGGCGAAGGCGCGGTACGCGGCGACGGCATCGGCCGGGGTCGCGTGACCGCCGGTCCACACGTCGTGCGTGCCCTCGGGCCAGGCGTCCGGCACGATCGACTTCTCGCCGGAGATCAGCTCGTGCTCGGGCGCCAGCACCGTGTAGGTCGCGCCGAACAGGGTGTCCTGGCGGGTGGTGAAGACCGTGATGGGGTCGGATCCCCCGCCCACCGCGAAGTCGACGCGGGCGCCCTCGGAGCGGCCGATCCAGTTCCGCTGCTGCAGCTTGATCGCTTCGGGCCAGTCCAGTGCGTCCAGGTCGGACAGCAGCCGGTCGGCGTACGCGGTGATGCGCATGTTCCACTGGCGCAGCTTCGCCTTGAAGACGGGGAAGTTGCCGCGCTCCGAGCGGCCGTCGGCGGTCACTTCCTCGTTCGCCAGGACGGTGCCCAGGCCGGGGCACCAGTTGACCGGTGCGTCCGACGCGTACGCCAGCCGGTACTCGCTCAGCAGGTCGGCGCGTTCCACCGCGGACAGCGCGCTCCACGCACGGCCGCCGGGGACCGGGCGCTCACCGCTCTCGAACTGGGCGGCCAGTTCGGCGATCGGCCTGGCCTTCTGGGCGTCCTGGTCGTACCAGGAGTTGAAGATCTGGACGAAGATCCACTGGGTCCACTTGTAGTACTCGGGGTCGATCGTCGCGAACGACCGCCGCCTGTCGTGGCCCAGCCCCAGCCTGCGCAGCTGGGACTTCATGTTCTCCATGTTGGCCTCGGTGGAGGCCCGCGGGTGGGTGCCGGTCTGTACGGCGAACTGCTCGGCCGGCAGCCCGAAGGCGTCGAAGCCCAGGGTGTGCAGGACGTTGTGGCCGGTCATCCGCTGGTGCCTGGCGTAGACGTCCGTGGCGATGTAGCCCAGCGGGTGGCCGACGTGCAGGCCGGTGCCCGACGGGTACGGGAACATGTCCATGATGAACTTCTTGGGCCGGGCCACCAGTGCCGGGTCGCCCGCCAGCTCACCGACCGGGTTCGGTGCGTCGTACGTGCCGTCGGCGTCCCAGAAGTCCTGCCAGCGTGCCTCGATGTCGGCGGCCATGGCAGCCGTGTAACGGTGCGCTGCGGCCACCTCGGAGGAGGGCCCTCCCGCGCTTGCGGCAGCGGGGGAAGAATTCGTCTCGGTCATGATCCTCAAAGCTCCATCGGTCGTCTCTGCCCGCGATCCTCATGGCTGTGGCGCCTGTGGCACCAAACGAAAAAGCCCCTCGCACAGGAGGGGACGCCGCGCTGATGCCGACCGGGGACACTTCATCGGTCGGGACTGATCAGCGCGGCTCACTAAGCAGGAGGCGTACGGCACGCATGGCGTCAGGGTACCGCAGGCGCCGTACGGGCCGCGCGGACACCTGGCTGCGGGCCCGGGTCGGGCGGCGGCGCCGCACACACGTACGCAGGGGCCGCACGCACACACCGAAGCGGCCGCAGGCACACGCGGAAGCGGGCCACCCGATTCGGATGACCCGCTTCCGCCCACCTCGTACGAGGTGTCACTGTGGAGCTAAGGAGAATTGAACTCCTGACCTCCTGCATGCCATGCAGGCGCTCTACCAACTGAGCTATAGCCCCGTGCTGTCCACCGTTCCATGGGGTCGCCCCCTCGGCTCCGCCAACATTACCGGTCCCCCGTTGCTCCGCCAAATCCGTTCCGGGGTCAGGCGGTGGCGAAGGAGTAGAAGCGCTTGAGCGTGCAGTGCTCCTCCAGGAGCCGGCCGTAGATCGGCTCCCCCTCCAGCTCACGGTAGGTCTCGATGGGGTCGCCTTTTATGATCAGCGCCCGCGCGCACTCCTCGCACCAGTACTGGTAGTCGGCGTTGACCGGATCCATGTCCCTGACGATGGGCGTACCACTGCCGCACCAGTCACATTTCCTCCTGTGTGCACCCATCAGTCAGCTCCAGCTGTGGCCGCGGGGCGGGCAGTCGGGACAGGCCGGACGGACAGTCGGCGGGGGGCAGTTGAGCGAGGCGCCGCGGTGGGGACGAGTGCGGGCCTTCGCCCCTTCGGCCAGGGCATCGAGGTGATCGCGATCGAGCATGCTCGCGGGCATCGCGCTCTCCCCTCCCTCCGGGCCGGCGTCCCTCCGGCGCTCCGATTCTGCCATGACCCCGCAAGAGGGGCAGCGACGTCGGGCGGACGAGCGGGAGCGGGGCCGGGTGGACGAAAAATCCCGCCCCCAGAAGGGGACGGGATTTCTGGTTGCTCCGGCTCCGGAGCTTCCGACTGTGGAGCTAAGGAGAATTGAACTCCTGACCTCCTGCATGCCATGCAGGCGCTCTACCAACTGAGCTATAGCCCCGCTGTTCGCTTCGCTCGCTGCATTCTCTGCGTCCTGCGGCGCGAACAAGAAGAACTTTAGCCTGCGACCAGCCGGAAAGTGAAATCCGCCCGGACGCGCCTCGGCGTGCTCAATTCGCAGGGGCCTCAGTCGTCGTCGCCGAGGACCGGCTCGGGGAGGGTCCCGGCGTTGTGCTCCAGCAGCCGCCAGCCGCGGGCGCCCTCGCCCAGCACGGACCAGCAGCAGTTGGAGAGCCCGCCCAGGCTCTCCCAGTGACGCGACTCCAGGCCCAGGAGCCGGCCGATCGTGGTGCGGATGGTGCCGCCGTGGCTGACGACGACGAGCGTCCCGCCGTCGGGCAGCGCGTCGGCATGGCTGAGGACCACCGGGGCGGCCCGGTCGGCGACCTCGGACTCCAGTTCGCCGCCACCGCGCCGCACGGGCTCCCCGCGCTTCCACGCGGCGTACTGCTCACCGAAGCGGGCCATGATCTCGTCGTGGGTGAGCCCCTGCCAGCTGCCCGCGTACGTCTCGCGCAGGGCGGCGTCGTACGTGATGTCCTGGCCGGTCACGGCCCCGAGCTCACCGGCCGTGGTGGCCGCCCGGCTGAGGTCGGATGCCACGATCGCGTCGGGCTTCATCGAGGCGAGCAGCCGGGCGGCCCGGCGTGCCTGGCCGATGCCGGTCTCGGTCAGCTCGATGTCCGTGGAGCCCTGGAAGCGGCGCTCCAGGTTCCAGGCGGTCTGGCCGTGCCGCCAGAGAACGATGCGGCGGCCACGGCCGCCCGTGGTGCCGTTCAGTGCAGCTCACCGTCCAGGTCGGCGTCGGCGCCGTCAGTGCCCTCGATGCCGTTGAGCCGGGCGTGCTCCTCGGCCTTGCCGCGGGTCTTGACGGCGTCCTCGGGCAGGGCGATCTCGGGGCAGTCCTTCCAGAGCCGCTCCAGCGCGTAGTAGACGCGCTCCTCGCTGTGCTGGACGTGGACGACGATGTCGACGTAGTCGAGCAGGATCCAGCGGGCGTCGCGGTCGCCCTCGCGGCGGACCGGCTTGGCGCCGAGCTGCTTGTTCAGCCGCTCCTCGATCTCGTCGACGATCGACTTGACCTGGCGGTCGTTGGGCGCGGATGCGAGCAGGAAGGCGTCGGTGATCGACAGCACATCGCTGACGTCGTACGCGGTGATGTCGTGCGCGAGCCGGTCGGCGGCCGCCTGGGCGGCGGCGTTGATGAGCTCGATGGAACGGTCCGTGGCGGTCACTGGCAGGCTTTCGTCGGCGGTCGTGGAAACACCAAGGGTCTCACGGACCGCCGACGGTCCCGCAATTCTTGTCGCCCGGGCCGTATGCGGGGCCCAGGGCCTTGGGGAAGCGCGGGCCGGGCCCCCGCGAGCCCGGCCTGATCCAGACGAAAGGCCCTAGGTGACCTTGTAGTCCTGGCCGAGCACCACGGTGACGTCCGCGTTCGCTGCCGCCTTGCCCTTGCGGACCGATCCGGTCGGCAGCCCGAGCGTCTTCGCGACCTCATCCGCCTTGGCCTTCTGCGCCGGGTCGCTGTAGGTGACCTGCGACGACGCGGTGACGCTCGCCGTTCCGCCGACCACGGCGGAGTAGCCGCCGTTGACGAGGGCGATCCTGGCGCTCTCCGTCGCGGCCGTCCGGCCGCTGGCATTGGTGATCCCCACGTTCAGGGCACCGCCCTGGTCGGGCGTCTTCACCGAGCCGCCGAGGACGTCCTTGACCACATTGGTGCTGGCCTGCGGGCTGAGCGTGCCGTCGCTCCGTACGGGCAGCAGTTCCGTGCTGTAGTCGCCCTTCTTGGCGTGTGCGGCGAGTTTGGCCAGGGACGCGCCCAGGTCCTTGTCCGTCAGGGACGGGTCCAGGATCTGCGCGAGGTTCTTCACGGTGGCCGTCGCGGCCTGCGGGTCGTCCGAGATCTTCTTCAGGACGCCCTGCATGACCTGCCCGAACCGCTCCAGCTGCTTCGCCTCGGGCTCGCCGGGCGCGCGGTAGGTGGAGTACGCGACCGCCATCTCGCCACTCAGCGTCTGGTCCTTGCCCCGGTGCACCACGGGCTCGGCGCCCTTCTTGGTGTCCGGTACGTCGATGTCGGTGTCGATGTCGATATTGCCGACCAGCTCGACCAGGTTCTCCAGATACGGGGTGTCGAGCCGCCAGGTGCCGCCGATCTTGGCTCCGAGGAGGGTGTCCAGCGCGTCCCTGGTGCCGTCCGATCCGTCGTCGTCCACGGACTTGCCGAGTGTGGTCGCCGTGCCGTCGTCGTTCGACACGGCGAGGGAGTTGGGCAGCAGGAGCGTGGTGCCCTTGCCGGTGGTGACGTTGTCGACGAGCAGCGCGGTGGAGGTGCCGCCGCTCTTCGTGTTGTGCAGATGGACCACTATCGCGTTGCGCTGCTGCGCCCCGGAGGCGATGTCGTTGCCGTCTCCCGATCCGGAGATCCCGGGCAGTTTGCCCGCGTACCAGAGGTATCCGACACCGCCCGCGACGACGAGCGCCAGCACGACGACCAGGGAGACGACGCGGGCACGTCCCCGGCGCCTGGCCTCCTCGCGCCGCTCGGTGCGGCTCTCGGTGAACTTCAGCCAGTCGATGACGTCTTCGGAGTCCTCGTCGGGCTCCTCGATGAAGGAGAACTGCTCGGTCTGGTACTCGCCGTCGCCCGGGACGGGACGGCGCTGGCCGGGAACGGGCCGCTGCGGCCGCTCCCCCGGAGGCTCCTCACCCTGCGGCTGCCCGGGCCGCTGCGGGGGCTGCGGGGGCTGGGACTGCGGATGGGGGGACCGACCCTGCGGGGCCTGGGTCTGCGGTTCCTGGCTCTGCTGCTGCGGGATCCACTGCTGGGCGGTGTCCACCGCGGGCTGCTGCCCGGTCTGCCCGGCACCGTAGTCGTAGCCCTGGCCCTGGTTCTGGCCCTGGCCCTGGTTCTGGTACGACACGGGCGGGGGCTGCTGCTGCGCGTACGGGTCGTACCCGTACCCCGGAGCCTGCTGGTGCTGCCCGCTGTACGGGTCGTACTGCTGCTGGGGCTGCGTGGGCTGCTGAGGCTGGTGTTGCTGCTGCTCATGCTGCGGCTGCACCTGCTGGTACACCGGCTGCCCGTACTCGTCGTACCCGACGAGCTGCATCGGCTGCCCGTACTGGTCGTACTGGTCGTACTGAACGTACGGGTTCTGTCGGTCGTTCAACGGTGCCCCTCTCCACGGCTCATTCGCCGCGGTACAGCTGGCGCTTGTCGATGTAGCGCACCACACCGTCCGGAACCAGATACCAGACCGGGTCCCCCTGCTCGACCCGGGCGCGGCAGTCGGTCGACGAGATCGCCAGGGCGGGCACCTCCACCAGGGAGACACCGCCCTCCGGCAGGCCGTCGTCCGTCAGGACGTGGCCCGGCCTGGTCACGCCGATGAAATGGGAGAGTGCGAACAGCTCTTCGGCGTTCCGCCAGGTGAGGATCTGGGAGAGCGCGTCGGCACCGGTGATGAAGAAGAGATCCGCGTCGGTGTTGAGGTCGCGCAGATCCCGCAGGGTGTCGATGGTGTACGTCGGCCCGCCGCGGTCGATGTCGATGCGGCTGACCGAGAACTGCGGGTTGGACGCGGTCGCGATGACCGTCATCAGGTAGCGGTCCTCGGCCGGGGAGACGACCTTGTGGCTCTTCTGCCACGGCTGCCCGGTCGGTACGAACACGACCTCGTCCAGCTGGAACTGAGAGGCCACCTCACTGGCGGCCACCAGGTGTCCGTGGTGGATCGGGTCGAATGTCCCGCCCATCACGCCGAGACGCCTCTTCTGCTCTCCCATGCGTGCAGACCCTACTGGGCCGCCACCTACCCGCCCGCGCCCCGGGTCAGCGGTCGCGGTTGAAGCGGGTGGTGATCCACAGCAGCAGCAGGAGCGCGAAGAGCGCACCGCCGCCCGTGAGGTAGGGGCTGAGGCTGGGGTGGTTGCCGCCGTGTCCGCTCTCTGAGGCGAGAGTGGCGAGGCTGGCAGCGGTGCTGTGGAGGCTCATGGTCAGCAGGACCTATCCGGGAGTCGGAGCGGGGGCTTCGCGGACATCGTATGCGGGCCCCCCGGGCACGCTCACGCCGACTCAGTCGTTGTCGCGATATCCGCGCAGGAGAAACCAGGCGAGCAGGACAGCCCCGACAAGCAGGACGACCAGCAGAACCCGCAAGGTGTCGCCCGGCCCCTGCTGGTTCGTCGCAGCGGCGAGCAGTGTGGTCGCGTCCGGCATGACGGGTTCGCTCCTTATCGGTGTAGGACCCCCGCCACACGGTAGCCCCACCGCATACGCTGGGGCCCGCCAGGGGGACGAGCAGGGCTCGAAGACAGAAGGCAGGGGGACATTCATGACAGACAGCGGTCACGAGAAGAGTCACGAGAACGTGCCGGGCAGGCGGCGCAGGCGTTTCGAGGGCATCTCCTCTCGCGCGTACGAGCATCCGGCGGACCGGTCGGCGCTGGTGGCGCTGCGCAAGCTCACCGGTTTCGACACCGTCCTCAAGGCCCTCAGCGGGCTGCTCCCCGAGCGCAGTCTGCGACTCCTGTTCCTCTCCGACTCGGTGCGGGTGAGCGACGCCCAGTTCGAGCACCTCCACGTCATGCTGCGCGACGCCTGCTACCTCCTGGACCTGGAGAAGGTCCCCGCCATGTACGTCACGCAGAACCCCCAGCCCAACGCCATGTGCATCGGGCTTGACGAGCCGATCATCGTGGTCACCACGGGCCTGGTCGAGCTCCTCGACGAGGAGGAGATGCGCGCGGTCGTCGGCCATGAGGTGGGGCACGCGCTCTCCGGCCACGCGGTGTACCGCACGATCCTGCTCTTCCTCACCAACATCGCGCTGAAGGTCGCCTGGATCCCGCTGGGCAATGTGGCGATCATGGCGCTGGTGACGGCGCTGCGCGAGTGGTTCCGCAAGTCGGAGCTGTCCGCGGACCGGGCCGGGCTCCTCGTCGGCCAGGACCTCCGGGCCTCCATGCGCGGCCTGATGAAGATCGCCGGCGGTAACCACCTGCACGAGATGAACGTCGACGCGTTCCTGGAGCAGGCCGAGGAGTACGAGGCAGGCGGCGACCTGCGCGACTCGGTGCTCAAGATCCTGAACGTGCTGCCGCGCAGCCACCCGTTCACCACCGTGCGCGCCGCCGAGCTGAAGAAGTGGGCGGAGAGCCGGGACTTCCAGCGGATCATGGACGGGCACTACCCCCGGCGTGACGAGGACAAGGACACGTCGGTCGGCGACTCCTTCCGTGAGTCCGCCTCGCACTACGCCGACACGGTGCGCACCAGCAAGGACCCACTGATGAAGCTGGTGGGCGACATCGCGGGCGGCGCGGGCGACCTGGGCGGGAAGCTGCGCGGGAAGTTCACCGGCGGCGGAGCGGGCGGCGCGAAGGGCGACACCGGGAAGGGCGGGAGCGGCGCGGACGACGGCAGCGGCGAGGACCCTAACGGCTCGGAAGGACCGGCTGCGAGCTAGCGGCGAGCGTCCCGCACAGGGAGGTGGGCGGCTGCCCGGTCGTGTACGGATCGGTGCCGGCCGGACCGCCACCGGCCGCGTGCTGCCCCGCGAGCAGCGGGCGCAGTCTGTTCACCGCGTCCGCCGTGCAGCTCTGCGGCCCGGCCTGGACATCGGCGAGCGTCACCTGCGCCTGGTGAAGCCGCAGGTCCTCGGCGCCGAAGCGGAAGTGCACCTCGCGGCGGACGGTGAACAGCGAGGCGCCGTCCGCCGTCGCGGCTCCGGCTGTCTGGGCCCCGGCTGTCTGGGCCCCGGCTGTCCCGGCTCCGGCTGTCGCTGTCCGGGGACCGGCCGGCCTGAGGGGGTAGACGAAGGTGTGGTCCGCGATGACCTCCAGCGTCCGGTCCGCGGCCTCCGCGTACCGCAGGACGCCCGCCACCCGCACCTCGGAGCCGGCCAGGGCGACCTGTGCGGGGTCGAAGCGGACCAGCCAGCCGGTCGCCGCGTGGCGGCCGTCAGCCGATGGCGTGGCCAGGCTCCGGTCGAACTGCGGGTACTGCTCGGGGGCGATCAGGTCCCTGACCTTCTCCACCGGGCCGCCCATCAGCACGGAGGGATCCAGCGACGACGTCACGACGTACTGCTGGGCGATCTTCAGGGCCGCCAGCACGTCGCTGTACGCGAAGTGCGCGGTGCCCCGCGCCCCGGGCAGGTTCACCCCCGAGGCGCCGGTACGGAACGCGGCGGCCGGGCTGTGCGCGAAGAGTTCGGCGGGTGTCCCGCCCGGCACCGCGTCCCGCGGCGCGAGCGGGACGACCGTGGTGCGCAGCGGCTCGGCGCGGGGAGTCTCCGGCGGCCGGTACGGGTGGTGGATGCCCATGAGGACCGCGGCGCCGAAGGCCAGGACCAGCAGCGCCATCGCGACGAGCAGGCGCCCGGGGCCCCGGCCCGGCCATCCGGAGCGGCTACGGACGGCCCGCGCGTGCCGGCCCATCCGCTCCTGCGCGGAGAACTCCTGGAGCCGGGCAGCCCTGATGAACGATTCGTCGAAGACGACGGACCGGTACTCGTCCTCGCCACCGCTGGGCAGGCCCTCGGGTGTCCCCTCGGGCGGCTCATCGCGCCCCGCCATACCTTGAGAGTAGGTCGTGGCGGGGCTGCCTAAACGCCCCCGTACGGGACAACTTCCGGGCGGCCCGCACACCGTCCGCACGCGGCGGCACGGCAGCCGTGGGCCTCTGGGCGCTCCGGGCGGCCGGATGCCGCGGTCAGCGAGTGCGCGGAAGCACGGAGGCAGGTGGGGCCGAATGGCCCACCGCGCCGCTGGCCGTGTGTCCCGCCGGGACCGACCGCGACTGCGACGGTGACGGCCGGGTGACGCCCGCGCCGCCCGGCACGGCGCCGACCCCGGTCGTCACCGGGGCGGGCACCTGGTCCTGCCTGCTGGCCGACGCTCCGCGGTAGACCGCGGCGAAGGCGAGCGCCACCATGCCGATTCCCATGACGAGGGCCAGCAGCCAGGCCACCGGCCGGTGCCAGCGGGCCCGGCCGCGGTACGGGCGCAGAACGCCGCCGTGCAGCCCGTAGGGGCCGCTCTCTCCGTCGTCGGGCCCCACGCCGTACCCACCGGCGCCGCCCGGCCCGTACAGCAGGCCGTACTCCCCCGCGTTCTGGCGGAGGAACTCGTCGTACTCGTCGAAGTGGTCGTCCTCGCCGCCCGGGCCGCCCGCGCGCGCCCTGGCGGCCTCGGCCTCCGCGCGCGCCTCGGCGGCGGCCAGCAGCCGCTCGACCGCGGTCGGTTCGTGGATGGTGGCGGCCCTGACGAAGTCCTCGCCGAAGACCACGGAGGCGAATTCCTCGTCCGCTCCTCCGCGGTCGTCGTCAGGCTCCCAGCCGTCCTGGAACGGCCTGCCCCCCACGTCGTCCGGCACGCCATCAGAGTAGACCCGGCGGGGGGATTTGGGCAGGGAGAGTACGAAGCCGACCCCCCAGAGGGTCACCGAATGTGACCGTCCCCTGTCACGATGTACTTGGTCGAGGTCAGCTCGGGCAGCCCCATCGGCCCCCGCGCGTGCAGCTTCTGCGTGGAGATCCCGATCTCGGCACCGAATCCGAACTGACTGCCGTCGGTGAACCGGGTGGACGCGTTGACGGCGACCGTCGTGGAATCGACCAGCTGGGTGAAGCGGCGGGCCGCGGCCTGCGAAGTGGTGACGATCGCCTCGGTGTGGCCGGATGTCCACAGCCTGATGTGCGCGACGGCCGCGTCCAGCGAGTCGACGACGGCGGCCGCGATGTCGTACGAGAGGTACTCGGCCTCCCAGTCGTCCGCGGTCGCCTCGACGACCGTCGCCTTGGTCCCGGCGGCGTGCTCCAGCACCCGCTCGTCGCCGTGCACCGTCACGCCCGCCTCGGCGAGTGCGTCGAGCGCCCTCGGCAGGAACGCGTCCGCGATGTCCCGGTGGACCAGGAGGGTCTCGGCCGCGTTGCAGACGGAGGGCCGCTGGGCCTTGGAGTTGACGAGGATGGCGACCGCCATGTCGATGTCGGCCTGCGCGTCCACGTACACATGGCAGTTGCCGGTGCCGGTCTCGATGACCGGGACGGTGGACTGCTCGACGACGGTACGGATCAGGGACGCCCCGCCGCGCGGGATGAGCACGTCGACCATGCCGCGGGCACGCATCAGCTCCCGCACGGATTCACGGGACTCCCCCGGTACGAGCTGGACGGCATCGGCCGGCAGTCCGGAGCCCCCGACAGCGTCGCGCAGCACCCGCACGAGCGCGGTGTTGGAGGCGTACGCGGAGGCCGAGCCGCGCAGCAGCACCGCGTTGCCCGACTTCAGGCAGAGCGCGGCGGCGTCCACGGTCACGTTGGGCCTGGCCTCGTAGATGATCCCGACGACGCCGAGCGGCACCCGCACCTGGCGCAGGTCGATTCCGTTGGGCAGCGTCGAGCCCCGTACGACCTCGCCGACCGGGTCGGGCAGCGCCGCGACGTCCCGTACGTCCCGGGCGATGGCGCGGATGCGGTCGGGGGTGAGGGTGAGGCGGTCGATGACCGTCTCGGCGGCGCCGGCGGCCCTGGCTTTCGCGACGTCCTCGGCGTTGGCCCCGACGATCTCGGACGTACGCACTTCGAGCGCGTCGGCGATGGCCAGCAGCGCGTCGTCCTTGGCCGCGCGCGGCAGGGGCGCGAGGTCGGCCGCGGCGGCGCGGGACCGGTAGGCGGCCTGAATGACCGGGGACTGGTCGGAGAGCGGGGAGAGCGAGGTCATGCCCGCAGACTAATGCGCGGTCTGCGGGCGTCCGTCCGTTATCCCACGCTCCGAGACGGCAGGGGCCTCGCGGGCGGCTCCCCGGGGACGGTCAGTAGGGATGCACCCCTACCGGTGCCGCCGGCGGCGGGCCGTATCCCTCGGCTATCCGCAGGTGGTAGGTCGCACGGTCGATGACCTCCAGGCCCACGATCTCCCACGGCGGCAGCTGTGACGTGGAGCGGTGCTCGCCCCAGAGCCGCAGGGCCACCGCTGCGGCGTCGTGCAGGTCCCGCGCCTCCTCCCAGTAGCGGATCTCCGCGTGGTCGTCGGCGTACCGGCTGGTCAGCAGGAAGGGGTGGTCATGTGCGAGCTGTTCGAGACCGCGCCTGACCTCCTTGAGCGGGGCGGGACGGCCCGACACGCTCAGGGTGATGTGCCACAGCTTCGACAGGGCCGCTTCCTCCCCGGGCTGCGGGCGCTGTTCCCCGTGCGCGTCCGCTTCCGGGCGTTCGTCGAAGCCGGCCCCCGCGCCGACACTCGTCAGGGTCCGCTCCCCGGTTCCCCGGGACGGTGCCCCGGGACGGGCTCGTCTCACCGGCGGCCTCCTGTGTGCGTTGCGGCGTCTGCCCCGCGGTGACGGGCCGGGCAGTGGTCGGGAGCGGGCTCCCGGGACAAAGTTGACCAGCCCGGCGCCCGGCGCGTGACGGTTTTCCCGAAGGTCCCTGCTGAAAGGCTGGTGTTTCAGCCGTTTCAGGGGACCATGACAACGAGATCGTCTCTGTGTACGACTTCCCGCTCGTAGGCCGGACCGAGTTCCCGGGCGAGCTCCCGGGTGGAGCGGCCGAGCAGCTGGGGGAGCTCCTTGGCGTCGAAGTTGACCAGGCCGCGGGCGACGGTGCGGCCCGCTGTGTCCCGCAGCTCCACCGGGTCCCCGGCGCTGAACTCACCCTCGACCGCGGCGATTCCGGCGGGCAGCAGCGAGGAGTTCCGCTCGACGACCGCCCGCACCGCGCCGTCGTCCAGGGTGAGCGCGCCCCGGGGGGTCGACGCGTGCTGGAGCCAGAGCAGCCGGTCGGCCGAGCGGCGGCCGGTGCGGTGGAAGTACGTGCCGGTGTCCCGGCCCGCGAGGGCGTCGGCGGCGCGCGACGCGGAGGTCAGCACGACCGGGACGGAGGCCGCGGCGGCGATCCTGGCGGCCTCGACCTTGGTGACCATGCCGCCGGTGCCGACGCCCGCCTTCCCCGCCGAGCCGATGGAGACGTGCGCGATGTCGTCGGGGCCCGTGACCTCGGCGATCCGGCGGGTGCCCGGCTTCGCCGGGTCGCCGTCGTACAGCCCGTCGACGTCCGAGAGCAGGACGAGCAGGTCGGCCCGGACGAGATGGGCCACGAGGGCGGCGAGCCGGTCGTTGTCGCCGAAGCGGATCTCGTCCGTGGCCACCGTGTCGTTCTCGTTGACGACCGGCAGGGCGCCCATGGCGAGGAGCTGGTCCAGGGTCCGGTAGGCGTTGCGGTAGTGGGCCCGGCGGCTGGTGTCGTCGGAGGTCAGCAGCACCTGCCCGACCCGGACCCCGTAGCGCGCGAAGGACGCGGTGTACCGGGCGACGAGCAGCCCCTGGCCGACGCTGGCGGCGGCCTGCTGCCTGGCCAGGTCCTTGGGCCTGCGGGCCAGGCCCAGCGGGGCGAGACCGGCGGCGATGGCTCCGCTGGAGACGAGCACGACCTCCTTCTCGCCGCCGCTCCTGACCTTGGCCAGTACGTCGACGAGGGCGTCCACCCGGTCAGCGTCGAGCCCGCCGGCCGCGGTCGTGAGGGAGGAGGATCCGACCTTCACGACGATCCTGCGGGCTTCCGTTACGAGTTGCCTTGCCTCTGTCACACGGCCGAATCTATGTCAGCCGCGTCCGCCCGCGCTCGGGGATTCCACGCGCTGGACAGGGTTGGCCGCGGCCCACTTGCGCAGCCTGCGCAGCCGGGTGCGTCCCGCCGCGGGCAGCCGCCGCCAGAGCGGGCGGCAGGGCACGGCGTAGATGTGGTCGGGGATGCCGGCGGAGCGGTCCCTGAAGTACGGCAGGGCAAGGTGGTACGTGCCGTTGAGGCCGCGCCCGACCCGCTCGGGCTGCTTGCCCTTCTTGAGCTCGGTGAGGGCGCCGGTGAGGAGGTCGGTCCGGCCGAGCGCGACGCAGTGCAGCCGCAGCCGCTCGGCCGGCTTGAGTCTCCTGGCCACGCCGGGGTTCCAGTACGCGGCCATCAGCGGCGCCGCGAGGTCCATCCGCTTCTGCTGGACCTCGGCGGACTGCTTGAGGAAGCCGGGGCCGAACTGCGGGAGCAGGGTGACCACGAAGGGTCGCACCATGAGCTTGTCGCGCTGCGGCCCCGGCGGGACGTACTGGGCTATGAGCCCCATCAGGGCCCGCGCCGAGTCGAACCGCAGCAGGTAACTGCCACTCTTCGTCACGTGCTTGCCGTCGTCGCGGCCCACCAGGTAGTAGCAGGTGTAGTCGGAGATGACGGACACTCCGCCGCCGCGCAGATAGGTCTCCAGGGTGAAGAGCGCGTCCTCGCCCGTCTTGAGGCCCTCGTCGAAGGTGATCCCGAGGCGTTCGAGCAGCGCGCGCCGGAAGAGCTTCTGGGCACTCAGGGTGAACTTGATCTGCGAGTCGAAGACGTCCGCGCGCTCGACGGTCTTCTTCCACATGGACTTGGGCGCACCGCGGTTGACGCCGACGACCTTGCCGAGCACCACGTCCGTACCGGCGCGGTCACCCATCGCCACCATGCGTTCGAGCGCCTCCTCGCCGAAGTAGTCGTCCGCGTCGAGGAAGAACACATAGCGGCCGCGAGCGAGCCCGAGACCGACGTTGCGCGGTCCGCTGGGGCCCCCGGAGTTCTTCTGCCGGACGACGGTCGTGCGGATCTCCGACCTGGCGGCGAACTCTTCGAGGTACTCCCCCGTGCCGTCCGTCGATCCGTCGTCCACGGCGACGATCTCGATCCGTTCCGCGCCCAGGGTCTGGGCCTCCACGGACTCAAGGCACTTCACGAGGTACGGCATTGCTTCATAGGCACCGACGACAACGGTCACGTCGGGCTCACTTGTGCTCATCACATCAGTAAGACTGTGAAATGCGGCTCACGGTTGCCTCACAGGCGGTACTGATATTCGCCGAGTTCGAACACGGTGCGGCGGTATCACACCCCTTGGGGGCGCCACCGGCCGCCCTCGGTTCTGAAATTTTTACATTCCCCCTACAGCAGGGCAGCCGGAGGCTGCTACTCCGCATCCGATACAATCACCGCCCGGCGGACGGCTCTCCGGCATGGCGAAGCGGCGCGGCACAAAGCGCGCCGAGTGGGGCCGGGCGGGCGGAGGGCCGAATTGCGGGCCCCGCGGGAATTACCCCCGTCCGGTCCCTGGGAAATCCCCACAGATTCCCCACAGATTCCTGATGTCCCGGCAGCGGAAAATGCAGACAAGGACGTGATCTGATGCGGCAGCTCGCCATCGAGGGAGCCTGGGTGCACGAGCCGAAGGTCTTTCCGGACAGCCGCGGCAGTTTCCACGAGTGGTTCAAGGAGCCCGATCTGTCCGAGGCCGTCGGCCACGGTCTGCGGCTCGCCCAGGCCAACTGCTCGGTGTCCCGGAGGGGCACACTGCGCGGAATCCACTTCGCCGACGTGCCGCCGAGCCAGGCCAAGTACGTCAAGTGCGTGCGCGGCGCCATTCTCGACGTCGTGGTCGACATCCGGGTCGGCTCACCCACGTACAAGAAGTGGGAGGCCGTACGGCTCGACGACGTGGACCACCGCTCCGTCTACCTCGCCGAGGGGCTCGGCCACGCCCTGCTGGCGCTGACGGACGACGCCACCCTCGTCTACCTCTGCTCCGAGGGGTACGCCCCGCAGCGCGAGCACGGCATCCACCCGCTCGACCCCGAGCTGGCCATCGACTGGCCGGCCGATGTCACCCCGCTGCTGTCCGACAAGGACGCGGTGGCTCCGACGCTTGCCGAGGCCGAGGCCCAGGGGCTGCTGCCGTCGTACGCGGACTGCCTCGCGTACGCCGAGAAGCTACGCGGCTGACCCCGCCGCGCGCGGGACCGGACGGGGGCCGGCGCGCCCCGGACAGGGCGCGGCTGATCGCCGTCCGGTCCCGCGTGGTCAGCCCGTGACGCGCTCGATCTGCCGGCGCAGACCGGGGAAGGCCGAGCGCGGGCGGCTGAGGTTGCGGGCGCGGACGAGACCGGACCAGAAGCCCGCGCCGAGCAGCGCCTCGGGGGCCACCGCGCGCTTGCGCGCCAGCACCTCCTCCGGGACGTCCTGCGGGTCCTCGGTGACGTACTCCGCGAGGATGGCGTCGTAGTTCTGCTTCAGTACGGTGCTCGACGGGTCGGCGCCGAAGACGGCGACCACGCCGGTCGGCTTGGTGTCCACCTCGACGACCAGCAGGTCGGGGCGGAACCGCCGCAACACCTCGGCGACCTTGTAGACGTCGCCCGTCCACGCCCCGGTGTGCCGGTCGCGGGCCGCCTCGTCGACGTTGCGCGGCAGCATGTCGTCCAGGACGATCACGCTGTTCCAGCGGGCGTGCCTCTCGACGTTCATGAAGTCGCGCAGGGCGAACTCGAAGAGGTGCATGCCGTCGATGAACGACAGCTCCAGGCGGGGGTCGGCGCCCAGCAGCCCCAGCGGGTCCCTGCGGGCGAGGGCCCGGAAGGGGTTGCGTCCCGGCCGGAGGTGCAGCAGCGGGTCCTTGCGGGCGAAGAACGCATCACTCGTCTGCTTGACCAGATGCACGTCACAACTGATCGATGTCACGACCTTGAATGCGGGGTCGACGGCGATGGAAGGTACCCGGGAAAGCGCCAGGCTGCGCCCGTCATTGACCCCGATCTCCAAATAGGTGCGGGGACGGTATACGCGATGGATGCCGCGCAGGAATTCATGACGGTTCACAGGGAGCGCCCTTCGTCGGAAATAACGACTGGTCCGATCCCCGGCGAAGGTACCTCATGAGCGCCGGGACGTGAAAGCCTCGGTGCTGAGGTACATCTCCATTGGCCGGGCCGCCCCCGGAGGGCAGCAGAACATTTACGGAATCGGCGCACACCACCCCCCGCCGGGGGATCAGGAGCGCTCGGCGGCGACCAGCGCCGGGAACGCGTCGGCCAGCGCGAGCCGCCAGTCGCGGAGCGGTTCGATGCCCGCGGCCGCCCAGCGGTCGTGGCCGAGCACGCTGTACGCGGGACGCGGCGCGGGCCGTACGAAGGCCTCGCTGGTCGTGGGCAGCACCCGCGCCGGGTCCGCGTCCAGCAGCCGGAAGATCTCCCGGGTGAGCCCGAACCAGGTCGTCGCACCGCCGCTGGTGCCGTGGTAGACGCCCGCGGGCGCGGTGCCCGCGAGGGCGCCCGTGCCGAGGCGCACCAGCAGATCCGCCAGGTCGGCGGTCCAGGTGGGCTGGCCGCACTGGTCGTCCACCACGTCCAGGGTGTCCTTGACCGCCTCCAGCCGCACCATCGTCCGGACGAAGTTGCCGCCGCCCGCCCCGTACAGCCAGGCCGTGCGCACCACGTACCCGCGCTCGGGCAGCACACCGAGCACGGCCTGCTCGCCGGCCAGCTTGGTGCGGCCGTACGCGCTGCGCGGGGCCACCGGGGCGTCCTCCGCGTACGGCTGGGTGCCGTCACCGGCGAACACGTAGTCCGTGGAGATCTGGAGCAGCACGGCGCCGGTCTCCCGGCACGCCTCGGCCAGGACCCGGGGGCCCGTGCCGTTGACGGCGAGCGCCTGCTCCTCCGCGGACTCGGCGTCGTCGACCGCGGTCCAGGCCGCGCAGTTGACGACAACTGCGGGACGGTGCTCCGCCAGCGCGCCGCGGACGGCCGCGGGGTCGGTGATGTCGAGCGCCGCGCGGTCCAGTCCGGCCGCCGGGGTGCCGTCGTCCGCCAGCCGTGCGAGGAGGTCCCGGGCGAGCATCCCGCCTGCCCCGGTGACCAGCCAACCGCCGCTCATGTCTCACCTGTTCTCTATGTCCGTCGCACCCGTCCGGGCCCTGGCCGACGCTACCCGAGGTGCCGGCCGAACGCGGACTCCGCCGCCGGTGCTCCGGCCGGCCGGACGCGGCCCCGGCCCCGCGTTCAGGCGAGCGCCGTGCGCTCCTTCAGCGGCTCCCACCAGGCACGGTTGTCGCGGTACCACTGCACGGTCTCCGCGAGCCCGTCCGCGAAGTCCTTGCGGGGCTCGTACCCGAGCTCCGTACGGATCTTGGCGCAGTCCACCGAGTACCGCCGGTCGTGCCCCTTGCGGTCGGTGACGTACTCGACGCTGGTGTCCCAGTCCGCCCCGCAGGCCTTGAGCAGCAGTCCGGTGAGCTCCTTGTTGGAGAGCTCGGTGCCGCCGCCGATGTTGTACACCTCGCCCGCACGGCCCTTCGTACGGACCAGCTCGATGCCCTGCACGTGGTCGTCGATGTGCAGCCAGTCGCGGACGTTGCCTCCGTCGCCGTACAGCGGGACGGACCTGCCGTCCAGCAGGTTGGTGACGAAGAGCGGGATGACCTTCTCCGGGAAGTGGTGGTGCCCGTAGTTGTTGGAGCAGCGGGTCACCCGCACGTCCAGACCGTGGGTGCGGTGGTAGGAGAGCGCGACGAGATCGCTGGACGCCTTGGCCGCCGAGTACGGCGAGTTGGGTTCGAGCGGGTGGGTCTCGGGCCAGGAGCCCTCGTCGATCGACCCGTACACCTCGTCGGTCGAGATGTGCACGAACGTGTCGATGCCGGCCCGGTGCGCCGCGTCGACCAGGGTGTGGGTGCCGAGGACATTGGTCCGGATGAATTCGGCGCCGCCGTCGATGGACCGGTCGACATGGGACTCGGCGGCGAAGTGCACCACCTGGTCGTGCTCCGCCATCAGCTCGCCGACCAGCACGGGATCGCAGATGTCGCCCTGCACGAAGGAAAATCCTGGATGGTCCCGGACCTCGTCGAGGTTGGCCGGGTTGCCCGCGTAAGTGAGCTTGTCGAGCACGGTGACCGCGATGCCGCCGGGGCCCCCGGGACCGAGGACCGTGCGGACGTAGTGCGAGCCGATGAAGCCGGCGCCGCCGGTCACCAGAATCCTGTTCGTCATGAGGAGATCTGCACCTTGCTGTGGTCGCCGAGGACAAGTCGGTGGGCTGCGGGGCTGCGGGGCGAGGGCGTCACCTGGACGCCGCGGCCGATCAGCGAGGCCGCGATCCTTCGGACCCCGGTGATCGAGGAGTCGCGCAGGACGATGGAGTACTCGATCTCGCTGTCCTCGATCCGGCACCCCTCGGAGACCGAGGTGTACGGGCCGACGTACGCGTCGCGAATCACCGTCCCCGCGCCGATGATCGCGGGCCCCACGATACGGCTGCGGGTGACCTGGGCGCCCTTCTCGATCCTGACGCGCCCGATGATCTCGCTGGCCTCGTCGGCCGTGCCGTCCTCGCAGGGCTCGACGGTCTCCAGGACCGCGCGGTTGACCTCCAGCATGTCGGTGACGTTGCCGGTGTCCTTCCAGTAGCCGGAGATCGTCGTGGAGTGCACGTCACGCCGCTGGTCGATCAGCCACTGGATGGCGTGGGTGATCTCCAGCTCACCGCGCCGGGACGGCCCGATGGAGCGGACGGCCTCGTGCACGGCCGGGGTGAAGAGGTAGACGCCGACGAGCGCCAGATCGCTCTTGGGGACCTCCGGCTTCTCCTCCAGAGCGACGACCCGGCCTTCCCCGTCGAGCTCGGCCACGCCGAACGCCGTCGGGTCCGGGACCTTGGTCAGCAGGATCTGCGCGTCAGGGCGGGTCTCGCGGAAACCCTCGACCAGGCCCGTGATGCCTCCGACGATGAAGTTGTCACCGAGATACATGACGAAGTCCTCGTCGCCCAGGAAGTCCCGGGAGATGAGCACGGCGTGGGCCAGGCCGCGCGGTGCCTCCTGCGGGATGTAGGTGACCTCGACGCCGAAGCGGGATCCGTCCCCGACGGCCTCACGGATCTCCTCGGCGGTATCACCCACGACGATGCCGACATCGGTGATGCCCGCGTCCGCGATGGCTTCGAGCCCATAGAACAGCACGGGCTTGTTGGCAACCGGCACGAGTTGTTTGGCCGAAGTGTGTGTGATGGGGCGCAGGCGTGTGCCCGCACCGCCGGAAAGGACGAGAGCCTTCACGTTGTGTGTCCCTTGCGAGCAGTCGGTCTGGCTTGATCCGTCCTGTGGGATTTTATCCATTCTTGCGTTGCGAAACCGTAAGTACAACGCCGTACGGCCGTCCGCGCGAGCTGCGCGAACGGCCGTACGAAGGGATCGGGCTGAGGTCCTGTCAGCCGCCGACGGCCGAGTCGACCCCGGTGGCATCCGAATCATTCAGGCCAGGTGCGCCCTCCGGTTCGGCGCCGGCCGTGCGCTGGGCGACGGCCACGTTGCGCGCCTCGGCCTTGGCCGTGAGCACCCGTACCGCAGCGTTGAACTGCTCCATCGAGGTGGGCTCGTCGGGACCGAGCAGATACTGCTTCAGCTCCCGGCGGTCGTCGGCCAGCGGGTCGTCCGACGACCCGGTGATCGCCGCGAGCAGCTGGTCGATCTCCTTGGCGGTGTTGGAGAGGATGACGGCAGCACGTACGGCGGTGTTCTGCCGCTTGAACTCCTCGACACCCAGTTCGGCCGAGTCGGTGACGGCGTACGGCTTGCCGCTCGCGATGAAGTCCGAGACGACGCTGGAGATGTCCGAGACCATTCCGTCCGACTCGTTGAAGCAGTCGTACAGATGCGGCTCGCCACCGGTGATGACGCGGTGCTCCCAGTAGCCGAAGGTCCGCCAGTAGGCGCGGTTCCACTCGGCGCGCAGGGTGACGGTCTCGTTCTGGCCCGCCGGGTCGGCCAGCGCGGCCCGCGACTCCTCGGACTCGTCGGCGCCCGTCCGGCCGCCTTCGGCCAGCTCGGCAAGCCTGGTCTCGATGCGCGTCAGCTCGGCCTGCGCGGCCGCCCTGTCGGCTGCACCGGCCGTGGCCTGCTCGGTCCAGCGGGGCTCGGCGGCACGGGCGGCCGCCGCCTTCTCGACCATGGCCGTGATCCGCAGGTGCGCCGCCTTGGCCTGCGCGCTGCGGGTCCCGGTGAAGGGGTGCGGCTTGTAGAGCACCCGGACGGGCCGCTCGGCACGGAGCAGCCGCTTGACGATGTTCTCCCCGGCCAGCAGCAGCGAGGTGTTGCCCGGGTTGTCGTCCCAGCCCTCCCAGGTGGGGGCGTACAGCACGGTCGGGATCGGCTGCTTCGGGGTGCCGGTCCAGCTCTGGATGGGGGCCAGCTGGGGGCGGCCCACCTCGACGATGTCCTCGTCGCGCACGCCGACGTCGGCCAGCGCGTAACGGTCGCGGCCGGCCCGGCCCGCGGTCCACACCTCGTCGTACGCCTTGCTGTACGGGTTGACGCTGGCCAGCTTGTCGCTGTCGCCGTGCCCGATGAAGACGTGCTTGATGGTCGGGACACGGAGCATGTGGATGTTCTTGCCGACGTTCGCCGCGTACAGCGCGACGCGCACGGTGGACAGGTCCATGTTCATCAGGTGCACCCCGCCGGGCACGCACACCACCGGCACCGCGGTCGGGGCGAGCTGCGACACGATGGCGCGCTCACGCAGGATGATCAGCGGGCGCCCCTCGGTCTGGGCCATCGTCTCCAGCCACATGTTCACCTGATAGGCGGAGTCCCTGGAGCCCGAGAAGTAGAGGGCGACGGTCGGCCGGTACTCGCGCAGCCAGCCGTCGAGCCCCGCCAGCACCGTGGCGGCCGAGGGGACCCGGCGGCCCTTGAGGATGTACGGGACGAGGGCTGCGATGTAGAGGACGGCCAGGCCCAGCGTGATGAGGATGCCGAAGTAGCCGAAGTCGTCGGTACCGGTCTTCGCCGCGATCAGCAGGCCGACCATCGCGAAGACGTCCAGGTGGAGCATCTTCTCGGCGGCGCGGTTCAGCAGCCGGCGCGGCGGGGGCCCGGGGATCGGGATGGCGCCGAGGTCGACGTTGCGGGTGACCACCGGCATCACGCGGCGCAGCCGGATCAGGGTGGTCAGTGTGCCGTGCGCGGCCTGAAGACCGTAGAAGAGCAGGAAACAGGCGACGGCGGCGTAGTAGACAGTCTGCTCGGCGAGCTGAAGGCGGGCGAGCAGCAGAATAAGCAGCAGTTCGCGCAGGAGGAAGCGGATCGACAGGCCGGCGCGGACCTTGGCCAGGCGATTGATCAGGTAGCTGCGGCGCTGGTGCAGGAACCAGTCGGACACGTAGGTCACGAAGGTGGCCGCGGCGAAGAACCAGATATTGGGGATCAGCGCTGCGATCATCACGCACGGGTAGCTGAGCCCCATGAAGGCTGCGGCGATCAGCTCGGACCGGCTGCCTACGCGCGCCAGTCGAATGGCGGTCGAAATCACGAAGAACCTGCTCCAGGGGGTGCCGGTTTTATTCTGGGAGTATTGATTCGATGGGATATGATCCGGAATTTCTCCGGAGGCTTTGTTTGGGGAAATTGTGAAGGCGGGACTTCACGCATTCGGGCCTCTGCGATTCGCGCGACGCGATCACAGAGGCCCGAAATGAAACGTCCACTTATGCCAGCGAAGTATTACACATCTTCCTGACGGTCCAGCACGGAGGCCAGCGCCTGCTCGAACCCTGACGCGTCCGCGCTGGCGTCGCGGGTCGGGTCCTGCTGCCGTACGTCGATGACGTGGCCGGTCAGCTCGGAGAGCAGCACGTCCAGCGAGGTCCGGGCCACGGCCTCCGAGGAGAGCAGGCTGCCCTCGGGCTCCTGGCCGAACGCCTTGGTGCGCATCGGGGTCGCCGTGCGCTCCGGGTTGACGCAGTTGACCCGGACGCCGTCACCGGCCCACTCGTCCGAGAGGGCCTGGGTGAGATTCACCATGGCGGCCTTGGTGGAGGAGTAGAGGCTGTATTCGGCGCGACCCCGCGTGTAGCTGCTGGAGGTGTAGAGCAGCAGCTGGCCCTTGGTCTCCGCCAGGTACTTGTACGAGGCGCGCGCGATCTGCACCGGCGCCAGGTAGTTGACGTTCAGCGCTTCCTGGATGGTCGTGTTGTCCGTCTCGGCGAGCTTGCCGATGCGCAGCACGCCCGCGGTGTTGATGACGTAGTCGATCCGGCCGGTCTCCGAGTACGCCTTGGAGAGCGCGTCGTCGACGTGCTCCGGGTTCTCGACGTGGGTACCGGTGGTGGAGCGGCCCAGCGCGTACACCTTCGCGCCGTAGGACTCGGCGATGGCGGCGATGTCGGCGCCGATGCCGTACGAACCGCCGAAGACCACCAGGGTCTTGCCGGTCAGCAGCTCGCGGTAGGCGGCCTCGTCGGCCTGGCGCGGGGCCGCGGTGGAGGCCAGCTGGAACAGCTTGTCGGTGATGAAGACATCGACGGGCTGCGTGACCTTCATGTTGTACTCGTCGCCCGCGACGACGTAGATCGGCACGTCCGGCAGGTACTTGAGCACGACCGAGCAGTCGTCGGTGGCCTGGAAGTTCGGGTCGCCCGCGGCGACGTCGTACGCCCTGCGGATCGTGGAGAGCTTGAAGGCCTGCGGGGTCTGCCCGCGGCGCAGCCGGGAGCGGTCCGGGACCTCGGTGATGAACTCGCCGTCGCCGCCGTGGGTGCGGGTCACGATGATGGTGTCCGCGGACGGGATGGCGACGTCGACGGCCTGGTAGCGCTCCAGCGCGTCCACGCAGTCCTTGATCACGCGCTGCGAGAGCAGCGGGCGCACGGCGTCGTGGAAGAGGACGTTGCGGTCCTCTCCCTCGGCCAGCCCCTCACCGAGGGCCGCGATGGCGCGCTCGGTGGTCTCGTTGCGGGTGGAACCGCCCTCGATGATCCGGGTGACCTTGGTGAGACCGGACTTGGCGACGATCTTCTCGATGTCCGGTACGTATCCCGGGGCCATCAGCACGATGATGTCGTCGATCGAATCGGCCTGCTGGAAGATCGTCAGGGTGTGCTCGATGACAGCCTTCCCGGCGATCTTCAGCAGTTGCTTGGGGATCGACAGACCCACGCGCTGGCCGGTACCACCGGCGAGAACGACTGCTGTAGTCCGGGGCTTGGTTGCTTTGTGCTGCACAGACACAGACGACCTACCTTGCGATGACGAGGGAACGGTGTGATGGTCGCACTCTCCGTGACCGTCTCGCAAGGTGGACGCCAAGCCTCCACAACCCCTGCGATACCGCGTGTTCACCCTAAGGGCAGGAAAGTGACTTGGATCCCCCCAGCCACTGTGAGTGACCGACGCCACAGGGTGCGAGGTTAACTCATGGCTGGACGTCCGCCACCGTGAGGGCCAGGTCGTTGCTCACGGTGTAGTAGGGGCGCACCCTGACCCACTGCTGGGGCCTGCCGCGGACCTTCCGTACGGCCTTGCGCAGCGCACCCCACGGGCGCCTCTTGCGCACCAGGGCCGGCGGACAGGAGTAGACGCCCTTCTTGTCCACGACATCGTCGAGAATGCGACCGACCTTCACAGGTCGCGCCTGCGGTGCGTACCGCAGCCACACATCCCAGTAGTCGTTCCTGGTGAGCTGGCGGGCGGCCGGGCCGGCGGCCGGGAACGTGGCCCGGAAACCGTCCGCACCCTCACGGCTGCCGGGGAAGGACAGCTCCTCACCGGAGCCGCCGCGGCGGCGCAGCAGCAGGACCGGGTCCCCGGAGAGCGCGTCCGCCCCCATCACGGTTCCGGACACGGTGAGTCGACTGCCTTCGACAACGATGTCCCCGGCCTCCGCGTGCACGGGTCTGTTCCAGGCGCGCATGGTCAGGAAGCCCTTGTCCTTGAGACGGTAGGCGATCTGGTTGCGCACTCCCCCATCACCCTGCGCGTCACGCATCGGACCGCGCTGGTCGACGGAGCGGGCCGCTATCCGTACCCGCCGTCCGGAGCCGGTCACCTCGGCGTAGAAGTCCCAGACACCCTCGGTGAACCTCTCGCCGGCCGGGACGACCGCGACACCCTCCGCGTCGAAGGGGTACGAACGCTGGTCGGCCCGGTCGTCGGCGCGCGAGCAGAGCAGCCGCAGCCCCTCGTACCCCTCCGGATCGGAACGGCCCGGTACGAGGGTGACGGTCAGCTCGCCGTCCGGCCGCGCCACGCAGTCCGCCTCCGGTGTGAACGCGGGCCGCCCCGCGCGGCTCGCGGCCTGCGGGCGCAGTGCGGTGAAGAGCTTCTCGTACTGCTCGGTGACCTGACGCGGGTCGAAGCGGCGCGCGTTGGCGAGCGCTGCCGCGCTCATCCGGCGCCGCAGCCCCTCGTCGCCGATGAGCTTCAGGAGCGCGGCGGCGACCGCGGCGCTGTCGCCGACAGGCACCAGGAGCCCGTCCTCACCGTCCTCGATGATCTCGCGGGGGCCGTAGTCGCAGTCCGTTGAGATGACCGGCAGCCCGCAGCGCATGGCCTCGACCAGCGTCATGCCGAAGGACTCGTGACGGGAGGTGGACACCGCGATGGCGCCCTTGGCCCACTCGGGCTCGATGGGCGAGTGGGGGCCCATCAGGTGGACCCGGTTGTGCAGCCCCCTGGCGTCGATCCGCTCCCGGAGCTTGGCCCGTTCGGAGCCCCCGCCGTAGATCCGCAGGTTCCAGTCGGGACGTTCGGCGACCACGTCCGCGAAGGCGTCGACCAGGACGTGGTACTGCTTCTCGGGCGCCAGCCGTCCGGCGGCGACCACGGTGGTGCCGCTGCCGTCGGACGGCGCGACGGGCGGTTCGGGAACGCTGTTGGGGATCGAGAGCACCTGGGTCGCGGGCAGCGGCATCTTCTCCCGGTACACCGCGGCGTCGCCCTCGGAGACGGTCACGAAGGCGTCGAGCGCGGCCAGGTGCTCGTACAACTGCGAGCGCAGGGCCTGCTTGTGGTGGTTGTGCGTCATGTGCTCCTGGCCGATGAGCACCGCACCGGCCGGGGCGAACTGGGCGACGTACGCCACCAGACCGGGCCGGGTCCCGATGACGACGTCCGCGTCCGATGTGGCGTAGTGCTCCCGCACCCGCTGGTCGGAGAGCTTGCTGTACTCCTTGAAGCGCGCCTCTGCGGGCGGCAGGCACTGGGAGGGCTGCCGCTGGAGTGGATGCTCCAGTTCATTGGCCATGGAGCCGGGATCGGTGTCGACCAGCGGTACGACGCTGATCCGGGAGTCGATCCGGAACAGCGGGATCTCCCGGTGCCGGAAGACCGAGACGATCTCCACCTCGTGACGGTCGGCAAGCTCCTCCGCCAGGTTCAGTGTGGTCTTGATCGTGCCGCCGATCCCGTAGACCGTGTGGATGAGGAAGGAGATCTTCATCTGCCCCGTTACTCCGCTTCCGTTACTCCGGGCCGGTCCACAACCCCCGCCATGACATCGCAGGCCCGCATTCATGAGTGGTTGGTCATCCACCCGCTTACAAGACAGACAATGGCAACCATCGGTTGTGCACTTTCGGGAAAAAATCGCGGAAACGGAGCAGCGCGGTGGCCGGGAACAGCCGGAGGCCCGCGAACGCGTCGGCGTTCCCGGGCCACCGGGCCGTGCTGGGCGGTTCCGTGGGAACCTGTGCGGTTCTGCTAGAACGGCTTGAACTCGTCGTACTCCTTGTCCGATTCGTCCTTCTCGGCCTGCCGGTCCCGGCGCTTCTGCTCCGCGGGCCGGGGCGCCTCCAGACGGTGGTCCTCGCCTCGGCGGCCGAGCATCTCGGCGCCCGCCATCATCGTCGGCTCCCAGTCGAAGACGACCGCGTTGTCCTCGGCGCCGATGGCCACGCCGTCACCCGCACGGGCACCGGCCTTCATCAGCTGGTCCTCGACGCCGAGGCGGCTGAGCCGGTCGGCGAGGTAGCCGACGGCCTCGTCGTTGCTGAAGTCGGTCTGGCGGACCCAGCGTTCGGGCTTCTCGCCCCGTACGCGGTAGACGCCTTCCTCCTCCTCGAAGCTGACCGTGAAGCCCGCGTCGTCGACCGCCTTCGGGCGGATGACGACCCGGGTGGCCTCCTCGGCGGGCTTCGCGGCCCGCGCCTCGGCGATGATGCCGGCCAGCGCGAAC
This sequence comes from Streptomyces sp. NBC_01471, assembly GCF_041438865.1. Classification (NCBI taxonomy): domain Bacteria; kingdom Bacillati; phylum Actinomycetota; class Actinomycetes; order Kitasatosporales; family Streptomycetaceae; genus Streptomyces; species Streptomyces sp. NBC_01471. The sequence goes on along the minus strand of NZ_CP109450.1, from coordinate 5,423,287 downwards.
GACAGCTCCTTCAGGCCCAGATGGGCCACGGCGGACACCTCGAAGACCTGGTAGCCGCGCGCCTCCAGATCCGGGCGGATCATGTCGGCGAGGTCCTGGCCGTCGGGGATGTCGACCTTGTTGAGGGCGACGATGCGGGGCCGGTTCTCCAGGCCGCCGTACAGCTTGAGCTCCTCCTCGATCATGTCGAGGTCGGAGAGCGGGTCACGGTCGGACTCCAGGGTCGCCGTGTCCAGCACGTGCACGAGCACCGAGCAGCGCTCGACGTGCCGCAGGAACTCCAGGCCGAGGCCCTTGCCCTGACTGGCGCCGGGGATGAGACCGGGGACGTCCGCGATGGTGTAGACGGTCGAACCGGCCGTCACCACACCGAGGTTGGGGACGAGCGTGGTGAAGGGGTAGTCCGCGATCTTCGGCTTGGCGGCGCTCAGCACCGAGATCAGCGAGGACTTGCCGGCGCTCGGGTAGCCGACCAGCGCCACGTCGGCGACGGTCTTGAGCTCCAGGACGATGTCCCGGGACTCCCCCGGCTCGCCGAGCAGCGCGAACCCGGGCGCCTTGCGGCGGGCCGAGGCCAGCGCGTGGTTCCCGAGGCCGCCACGGCCGCCCTGGCCCGCGACGAAGGTGGTGCCCTGGCCGACCAGGTCGGCGAGGACGTTCCCCGCCCTGTCCAGGACGACGGTGCCGTCCGGCACGGGCAGCACGAGGTCGTGCCCGTCCTTGCCGGAGCGGTTGTCACCGGCGCCGGGCTGGCCGTTGGTGGCCTTGCGGTGCGGGCTGTGGTGGTAGTCGAGCAGGGTGGTCACCGCCTGCTCGACGACGAGGATGACGTCGCCGCCGCGCCCGCCGTTGCCGCCGTCGGGTCCGCCGAGGGGCTTGAACTTCTCACGGTGTACGGAGGCGCAGCCGTGGCCCCCGCTACCCGCGGCGGCATGCAGCTCGACGCGGTCCACGAAGGTGGTCATGGGTGTGCCTCCAGAAACGTACGGAATTGTCTGAGACCGGTTGGCAAATGGGGGGCGGCGTCACAGGGTGTGGCACGCGCATCTGCAAGGCGCCACACTCCGCTCCTTGTCCCGCCCCCCATTTGTCAACCGGTCTTACCTGTAACACGACAAAGGCGGACCGGCTTCCCGTAAGCAACGGGAAACCTGGTCCGCCCTCGACAGATCGCTCTACGGCAGCCTAAAGATCAGGCGACCGGAACGATGTTCACGACCTTGCGGCCACGGTGCGTGCCGAACTCGACCGAACCGGGGTTCAGCGCGAACAGCGTGTCGTCGCCGCCACGGCCGACGCCGGTGCCCGGGTGGAAGTGGGTGCCGCGCTGGCGGACCAGGATCTCACCGGCGTTGACGACCTGACCGCCGAAGCGCTTCACGCCGAGCCGCTGAGCATTGGAATCGCGCCCGTTCCGAGTGGACGATGCGCCCTTCTTGTGTGCCATGTCTCAGTCCCTTACTTCGCAGCCGCGGGGATGCCGGTGACCTTGATCGCCGTGTACTGCTGGCGGTGCCCCTGGCGACGGCGGTAACCGGTCTTGTTCTTGTAGCGAAGGATGTCGATCTTCGCGCCCTTGTGGTGATCCACGACCTCGGCCTGGACCTTGATACCGGCAAGCACCCACGGGTCGCTGGTGACCGCGTCACCGTCGACCACGAGCAGGGTCGAGAGCTCGACCGTGTCGCCAACCTTGGCGGTGGGAATCTTGTCAACCTCAACGATGTCGTCGACAGCAACCTTGTGCTGACGACCACCGCTGCGCACGATGGCGTACACGCGGATCTCTCTTTCGCTCGGAATCGGCCCTCTGATGCCAGCCGCTCACACGGGTCCGGGGACCCACGACGATCCGGATTGGACGAGCGGCCTCTCCCGGCGGAACCAGGAGGGAGTTGCTCAGAGGTGCGGCGCACAGGAAACACGCCGAGGGGTAAGGCTACGGGGCGGGGTCCGGGGGGTCAAACCGGCCCCCGGGCGGGGATCTGAGGGCACACCCGGCCCGACGTACGGGACGGACGGGACGTACGGGACGGACCGGCCCGACGTGTGCCGGACAGGCTGTTCGCGAGCGACCGGCACGGACGGGGTGTACCGGCCGTACGGGCCCGGCCGCGGCGACCGCAGACACCGGCTCAAGGGGCGGGGCCTCCCCGGCGCGTACGCCCCCCGGGAGGGCCGCCGCAGACACATGCCGCGCAGACAGGTGCGGCCCTCCCGGAGGAGGGCCGCACCTTTCGCCTGACGGGCCGGCCCGGGTCAGTCCTCGGTGGAGGCCGTGACTCCGGACGCCGGCTGCTCCTCGGCGGCGACGGTCTTCTTCGTCGCCTTCTTGGCCGTCGTCTTCTTGGCCGCGGTGGTGGTCTTCTTCGCCGCGGTCTTCTTGGCGGCTGCCTTCTTCGCAGGCGCCTTCTTGGCCGTCTTGCGCGCGGCCGTCTTCTTGGCCGGTGCCTCGGTCTCCGCATCGGCGGGGGCCTCGTCCGACGGGGACTCGACCACGACGACAGCCGCATCGGCGGTGCCCGCGGGGGCGGTGGCCTTACGGGTCGCCCGGCGGCGGGCGCGGGGCGGTGCCGCGTCGGCGGCCGGCTCGGCGGGGGCCTGCGGCTCCTCCACCACAGGGGCCGGGGTCTCCTCGACCACGATCTCCGCGGCCTCGTCGGCTGCCTTGGGCGCACCGGCCGGGGCCGTGGCCTTCCGGGTCGCCCGACGACGACCACGGGCCGGAGCGGCCTCCTGGACCGGCTCGGGCTCGGCGACCGGCTCGGCGACCGGCTGCTGGGCAGCGGGCTGCTCGGCGACCGGCTCCGGGGCGGCAGGCTCGGACACCACCGTCTCGGGCTCCGGCTGCGCGCCCTTCGGGGCGCCGGCCGGGGCCGTCACCTTCCGGCTCGCCCGGCGACGGCCACGGCTGCGCGTGGCGGCCGCCTCCGCCTCGGCGGGGCTGCTGTACAGATCCTCGTCCGGCACGAAGCTCTCCGGCTCGTCCGGTACGGGGACCACATCGACGTACTCGGTGTCCGCCTCGTGGTCGTGCGCCTCGTCGTGGCCGTGGTCCGACGTGTGCTCGTGGTCGGCCGTGTGCTCGTGGTCGCCGCCCGCGCCGCCGCGGCCGCGCTTCTTGGAGCGCTTGCCGCCGCCGCCCGAGGACGTCGGCTGCTCCATGTGCACGATCACACCGCGCCCGTTGCAGTGGACGCAGGTCTCGGAGAAGGACTCCAGGAGACCCTGCCCGACCCGCTTACGGGTCATCTGGACCAGGCCCAGCGAGGTGACCTCGGCGACCTGGTGCTTCGTACGGTCCCGGCCCAGGCACTCCAGCAGACGCCGCAGCACCAGGTCCCGGTTGGACTCCAGCACCATGTCGATGAAGTCCACGACGACGATGCCGCCGAGGTCGCGCAGCCGCAGCTGGCGCACGATCTCCTCGGCCGCCTCCAGGTTGTTCTTGGTGACGGTCTCTTCCAGGTTGCCGCCCTGGCCGGTGAACTTGCCGGTGTTGACGTCGACCACGACCATCGCCTCGGTCTTGTCGATCACCAGCGACCCGCCGCTGGGCAGGTAGACCTTGCGGTCCAGCGCCTTCATCAGCTGCTCGTCGATGCGGTACGTCGCGAAGACGTCGACCTCGGAGGTCCAGCGCGAGAGCCGGTCGGCCAGGTCGGGGGCGACGTGGGCGACGTAACCGTGGATGGTGTCCCAGGCCTCGTCACCGCTGACGATGACCTTCGAGAAGTCCTCGTTGAAGATGTCGCGGACGACCCGGACGGTCATGTCCGGCTCGCCGTAGAGCAGCGTCGGGGCATTGCTGCTGCCGCCGCTCTTCGCCTTCTTCTCGATGTCCTCCCACTGCGCCTGGAGCCGCTCGACGTCACGGCGCAGCTCGTCCTCGCTGGCGCCCTCGGCCGCGGTGCGCACGATGACGCCCGCGTCCTCGGGGACGATCTTCTTGAGGATGGTCTTGAGCCGGGACCGCTCGGTGTCGGGCAGCTTGCGGCTGATGCCGGTCATCGAGCCCTCGGGCACGTAGACCAGGTAGCGGCCGGGCAGCGAGACCTGGCTGGTCAGGCGGGCGCCCTTGTGGCCGATCGGGTCCTTCGTCACCTGGACGAGGACCGACTGGCCCGACTTGAGCGCGGTCTCGATACGCCGCGGCCCGTGGGCCATGCCGAGCGCCTCGAAGTTGACCTCACCGGCGTACAGGACGGCGTTGCGGCCCTTGCCGATGTCGACGAACGCGGCCTCCATCGACGGCAGTACGTTCTGGACCTTGCCCAGGTAGACGTTGCCGACGTAGCTGGTGGCCTGCTCCTTGTTGACGTAGTGCTCGACCAGCACGTTGTCCTCAAGGACACCGATCTGGGTGCGCTCGCCGTGCTGGCGGACCACCATGACGCGCTCGACGGCCTCGCGGCGCGCCAGGAACTCCGCCTCGGTGATGATCGGGACCCGGCGGCGGCCCTGCTCGCGGCCCTCGCGGCGGCGCTGCTTCTTCGCCTCCATCCGGGTGGAGCCCTTGATGGACTGGACCTCGTCGAAGCCGGTGCCGGGCTCGCGCTCGGCCTCCTTCTTGCGCGGCTCCCGGACCTTGACGACCGTGCGCTCCGGGTCGTCGGCCACGGCGTCGGCGTCCGTGCCCGCGTCACCGCTGCGACGGCGGCGGCGACGGCGACGGCGGCTGCTGCTGCTGGACCCGGAGGCCCCGTTGTCGTCGTCCTCGTCGTCCGTGCCCGCGGAAGCGGCGGAGCCGGAACCCTCGCGGGCGTCGGCCTCGTCCGGGCCCTCCGCCTCGTCACCGTCGTGGTCGTGGCGGTCGTCGTGGTCGTTGTGCCCGTTGTTGTCGTGGTCGTCCGTGTCTCCGGACTCACCGCGACGACGGCGGCGGCCGCCCCGGCGGCGGCGGCGCGAGGGCCGGTCACCGTACTCGTCGGAGTCGTCACCGTGCTGCGCGTCCTCAGCGGACTGCTCATCGGCGTCGGGCTCTTCGGCCGCGGGCTGCTCGGCGACGGGCGCGGCCGGCTGCTCGGGGGCCTTCTCGGCCTCGGCGGGCTCGCCGCGGCGACGGCGGCGGCGGCCGCGCGTGCCGCCCTGGGGTGCGGACTCGGCCGGCTCGGGCGCCTTGGCGGTCTCCTCGACCGCGGCCGCGTCGTCCTCCTCGGCCTCCTCCACGGACTGGGCGGGCCGGGCGGCGGCGGCCGCGGCCGCGGTCTCCGGCGTCTGGAACATCGGCTCGGCGAAGACGGGGGCCTGGAAGACGGCCACGGCGGGGCGCTGCGCACGGCGGCGCGAGCGTCCCGGCTCCGCGGCCTCGGCGGGCTCCGCGGGGCGCTGCGCCTTCTCCTTCTCACCGACAGCGGTGAACTGCGGGGACTCGGCCCTGCGGCGCTTGCGGCCGCGCGGTGCGGCCTCGGTCTCCTCGGCGAGCACCTCGGCCACGGCCTCGGGCAGGCTCTCACCGGCGGCCTCGGGCTGGACGGTCTCGGGCTGCGGGCTGGCGGCGGGCGAGGTGGCACGGCGACGGTTGCGGCCGCGCGGCGCTTCGGCGGCAGGCGCCTCGGCGGCGGGGGCTGCGGCTTCGGCGGCCTGCGGCGCCTGCTCGGCGGCGGGCTGCTCGGCCGCGGCGGGCGCGGTGGCCTTACGGGTGGCACGGCGGCGGGTACGCGCCGGAGCGGCGTCCTGCGGCACGGCGGACTCACTCTGCTCACCGGAGTCGGCGGCCGGGGCGGTCTCCGCGGCCTCCGCGACGGCCGGAGCCTCGGCACTCTTCGGCGCACCGGCGGGCGCGGTGGCCTTACGGGTGGCGCGGCGGCGGGTACGCGCCGGAGCGGCGTCCTGCGTCACGGCGGACTCGTCCGAATCGGTGTTCCGCACAGTCTCATCGGCCACAACGGCCTCCGGCTCAGCAGCGGCCACGACGGCCTGGGTGGTCTGCGGCTCGTCCACGGGCGCGCCGGTGGACCGGGTGGCACGGCGGCGGGACCTCGTGGGCGCCGCCTCTCCGGCCGCTTCTGCGGGTGCTGCGGCGGCCTCGGCCTGCGGTGCGCCCGCGGGGGCGGAGGCACGGCGGCGGGCACGGCCACGGGGCGGCGCTTCGGCGGCGGGCTCCTCGCTCACCGCTTCGGCGGGCGCGGCTTCCGCGGCCCTGGCGGAGCCCGCGGGTGCGGTCGCCTTACGGGTGGCGCGGCGGCGGGCGGGCGGCGGCGTCCCACCGGCGCCGGAGTCGGCCGCGCTGTCTTCCGCGGCCGGTATGGCCGGCGTCACCGGTGCGGCCGCTTCGGCGGTGCCGTTCTGCGCACCGGCCGGGGGGCCCGCGGGGCGCGACGCGGCCCTGCGCCGACGGCGCGGGGGCAGCGTGTCGCCGGGACCGGTCTCTTCGTTCGCTCCGGTGGTACCGGAATCGTTCGACTCAAGCATGCGGGCGGTTCTCCCGTCACGCTCCCGGGCGCCGCGTCTGTGTCCGGTCCGGCACGGTCCGCGTCAGATGCGCGGTTCCGCTCGTCCGGGGCGCGGGCGCCGCACGGGAGCTGATGTCTGGCTCGCCGGTTCCCTACGCGATGTACGTACGGCCTGGCGAAAGTCTTCTGGTCAGTGCGCTGCCCGACCCAGGTGGCTCCCGGATACGAGGGCTGCGCTACAACGACTGGTCCTGACGCGGCGGGACCGCCTCCGAGGCCCGGGGGCCGGGGAGGTCCGTCTCACACCGTCGCGGGTGCCCCGTCGGCGGGAAGCCGATGGGTGGCGGTTCCGGCGGCCGTGGGTGGAGCGGCCGGGGCTGCCTCGCGGTCGGGCGAGAGCGGGTCGGTCACCGTGCCGGACTCCTCGTCGAAGAGCCCCTGCGCCAGCCTGGTCACCGCTGCGGGGACCGGCGGCGCGAGGTCGGCCACAACGCGGAGACCGGACAGGACGTCGTCGGGTCGCACAGCAGGTGTCACGTGCCGAACAACCAGCCGCAGTATCGCACAGCGCTCACCTCCCGGCCTATTGACCGGCTCGGCGCCGTCGGCCGGGGTGGCTCCGGCGTCCGCGCCGGGCTCGTGACGGACGGCCTGCAGGCCGGCGACGGCACCGCGGGCGTCGAAGGTCCGTACACCGTTCTTGGTGCGGCGCTGGACCTCGACCGTCCCGGCGGCGACGAAGGCGGCCACCGCCTTCTCCGCCTCCTCGAACTCCACGCCGTCCAGGCGCAGTTCCCATACCGAGGCGGTCAGCCGGTCGGCGAGACCGGAGGTGTGCGCCTCGACCGCGTCGGTGATGTCGAGCCCGTCCGGAAGGGAATCGTCGAGCAGCTTCCGCAGCGTTTCGGGGTCACGCGCCTCGCTGAGGGCGATCTCCAGGAACTCGGCCTCGCTGCCGGTGCCGGTGGGGGCGGCATTGGCGTACGACACCTTCGGGTGCGGCGTGAAGCCCGCCGAGTACGCCATCGGCACCTCGGCTCTGCGCAGCGCCCGCTCGAAGGCGCGCTGGAAGTCACGGTGGCTGGTGAACCGGAGGCGGCCGCGCTTGGTGTAGCGCAGTCGGATGCGCTGCACTGCCGGTGCGGGCGGCGGGCCTTCGGGCTGTCGCTTGCCCAGTGGTTCTTCTCCTCGGTGCGGGGCTGGCGCGGGGGACGCGCCGCCCTACGGCGGGGTTCCCGGGGCACCGGGCCGCCGGTTCACCCCTGCTTGCGCAGGGAGATCTCGGGTTCGGGTGCCACCTCGGGGACAGTCGTTGTACTACCCAGAGTACGCGCTCGGGCCCCTATTGGTTCCCGGGCCTCCACCGGAGCCGGACCGCCGAAGAGCGCGCGCCACACCTCACGCCTGGTGTCCCGCACGGTGGCGCGTGCGGACCGCAGCGCCGCCCGCACGCCGCGCGCCGCATCGGCCACCGCCCTGCCGGCCGGTGCCAGCACGTAGTCGTGACTCCACCGCCAGGCCGCCCGCACCGGCCGGCCCACCAGGTTCCATCCGAGCCACTTCAGCCCGCGCCCGACGGCGCGCGAGATGCGTCCGGCGATCCGCCAGCAGACCCCGACCGCGCCGCCGATCTCCCGCCCGACGACGCCCAGGGCCCGGCCCACGGGCACCAGGACATAGCGCCACAGCACGACGAGCGGGAACGCGAGCGCGATCCCGAGGGGCCTGAGCAGGAAGCGGTACGTCTTCACGGCCAGCCAGCCGAGCACTGCCCCGAGGCCGCGCACGGCCCAGGCGAGCGCATGCCCGAGGGGCGTCAGCACCGCGCCGTACAGCCACACCAGCGGGATCACGAGCCCGTAGCGGACGACCGGCACCACCACGTACCGCCAGAGCGCCACCCACGGCCGGACGAACAGCGCCCGGCCCACCCAGCCGAGCAGGATCCCCGCCCAGCGGCCCAGCGCGCCCATCGGGTGCCCGAGCGGCGTCAGCACCCACCGGTGGACCCAGCGCGCGGCCGGCACCACGACCCAGCGCCACAGCCCGGCCCACGGCCAGACGAACAGCGCCATCGCCAGGGCCCGCACCACACGCCCGAGCGGCGTCAGCACATAGCGGTAGAACTGCCGCCCCACCCAGGACAGCGCGTCCCACACCATCCGCACCGGCAGGACCACGACCAGCACCACGATCCGCACCGGAACGCGGATCGCCGCGGTCAGGCAGCCTTCGGGCTCGGGCCTGCGATCCAGTTCCACTTTTCCCCCATACGACACGGCCCGGTCACACCGTGACCGGGCCGGAAGTCCGCGTACCAGAAGCTACTTGTTGACGACCGTCAGAGGCAGGAGTTTCTTGCCCGTCGGACCGATCTGGATGTCGAGGTCGAGCTGCGGGCACACCCCGCAGTCGAAGCACGGCGTCCAGCGGCAGTCCTCGACCTCGGTCTCGTCGAGCGAGTCCTGCCAGTCCTCCCAGAGCCAGTCCTTGTCGAGACCGGAGTCCAGGTGGTCCCAGGGCAGGACCTCCTCGTACGTACGCTCACGGGTCGTGTACCAGTCGACGTCCACGCCGAAGCCGGGGAGCGTCTCACCGGCGGCCTTCATCCAGCGGTCGTAACTGAAGTACTCGCGCCAGCCGTCGAACCGGCCGCCGCCCTCGTACACCGCGCGGATGACCGAGCCGACCCGGCGGTCGCCGCGCGAGAGCAGGCCCTCGACGATGCCGGGCTTGCCGTCGTGGTAGCGGAAGCCGATCGAGCGGCCGTACTTCTTGTCGCCGCGGATCTTGTCCCGCAGCTTGGTGAGCCGGGCGTCGGTGTCCTCGGCGGAGAGCTGCGGGGCCCACTGGAACGGGGTGTGCGGCTTGGGCACGAAGCCGCCGATGGAGACGGTGCAGCGGATGTCGTTCTGGCCGGAGACCCTGCGCCCCTCGGCGATGACGTTGACCGCCATGTCGCCGATCTGGAGGACGTCCTCGTCGGTCTCGGTGGGCAGGCCGCACATGAAGTACAGCTTCACCTGGCGCCAGCCGTTGCCGTACGCGGTGGAGACCGTGCGGATCAGGTCCTCCTCCGAGACCATCTTGTTGATGACCTTGCGGATGCGCTCGGACCCGCCCTCGGGGGCGAAGGTCAGGCCGGACCTGCGGCCGTTCCTGGTCAGCTCGTTGGCGAGGTCGATGTTGAAGGCGTCCACCCGGGTCGACGGCAGCGAGAGGCCGACCTTGTCCTCGGTGTACCGGTCGGCGAGGCCCTTGGCGATGTCACCGATCTCGCTGTGGTCGGCGGACGACAGCGACAGGAGGCCGACCTCTTCGAAACCGGTCGCCTTGAGGCCCTTCTCCACCATGTCGCCGATGCCGGTGATGCTTCGCTCCCGCACGGGACGCGTGATCATGCCGGCCTGGCAGAAACGGCAGCCGCGGGTGCAGCCGCGGAAGATCTCGACGGACATCCGCTCGTGGACGGTCTCGGCGAGCGGGACGAGCGGCTGCTTGGGGTAGGGCCACTCGTCGAGGTCCATGACCGTGTGCTTGGAGACCCGCCACGGCACGCCCGACCTGTTGGGGACGACACGGCCGATCCGCCCGTCGGGCAGGTACTCGACGTCGTAGAAGCGCGGCACGTAGACGCCGCCGGTCTTCGAGAGCCGGAAGAGCACCTCGTCGCGCCCGCCGGGACGGCCCTCGGCCTTCCAGGCGCGGACGATCTCGGTGATCTCCAGGACCGCCTGCTCGCCGTCGCCGATGACCGCGCAGTCGATGAATTCGGCGATCGGCTCGGGGTTGAACGCCGCGTGGCCGCCCGCGAGCACGATCGGGTCGTCGAGGGTCCGGTCCTTGGCCTCCAGCGGGATGCCCGCGAGATCCAGGGCGGTGAGCATGTTGGTGTAGCCGAGCTCGGTGGAGAAAGAGAGCCCGAAGACGTCGAAGGCCTTCACCGGGCGGTGCGCGTCGACCGTGAACTGCGGCACCTTGTGCTCGCGCATCAGCTCTTCGAGGTCCGGCCAGACGCTGTACGTGCGCTCGGCGAGCACGCCCTCGCGCTCGTTCAGCACCTCGTACAGGATCATGACGCCCTGGTTGGGCAGTCCGACCTCGTACGCGTCCGGGTACATCAGCGCCCAGCGGACGTCGCATTCATCCCACGGTTTGACGGTGGAGTTCAGCTCTCCGCCCACGTACTGGATGGGCTTCTGGACATGCGGGAGAAGCGCTTCCAGTCGCGGGAAGACCGACTCGACCGACTCGACAGGCATGGTGGTGTCTCTCATGAGCGGGCAGGGATGACCATCCAGCGTACCCCGGCGGCCGACCACCCCCGTCCGCCCGGAAATCCGGCTCTGCGCTCCCGGGGCCGGCGCGGCGGACGCGCCGGCACGGCAGAGCGCCCGTGCCCCGGGTTTCCCCCGGAACACGGGCGCTCGTCCGCTCTGCCGCCCGGTCAGGCCGACATGGGCCGCTGCACACGGATCGACTGGAGCAGGCCGATCGCGACCCACACGGCGAACATCGAGGATCCTCCGTACGAGACGAACGGCAGCGGAAGTCCCGCCACCGGCATGATGCCGAGGGTCATCCCGATGTTCTCGAACGCCTGGAAGGCGAACCAGGCGATGATCCCGGCCGCGACGATCGTGCCGTACAGCTCGGTCGTCTCCCGGGCGATCCGGCAGGCGCGCCAGAGCACGACGCCGAGCAGGACCAGGATCAGTCCGGCGCCCACGAAGCCGAGTTCCTCGCCGGCGACGGTGAAGACGAAGTCGGTCTGCTGCTCGGGGACGAACTGTCCGGTGGTCTGCGAGCCGTGGAAGAGGCCCGTTCCGTGCAGGCCGCCCGAACCGATCGCGATCCGCGCCTGGTTGGTGTTGTAGCCGACGCCCGCCGGGTCGAGCGCGGGGTTGGCGAAGGCGGCGAAGCGCGCGATCTGGTACTCGTCGAGCAGCCCGGCCTTCCAGACCCCGATGGCGCCGACCACTCCGGTGCCGATGAGTCCGACCACCCAGCGGTTGGAGGCGCCGGAGGCCAGCAGGACTCCGAGGACGATCATCGCGATCACCATGACCGAGCCGAGGTCCGGCATCAGCATGATGATGAGGATCGGGACGGCGGCCACCCCGAGCGCCTTGGCGACCGTGCGGTGGTCGGGATGGTCCTGGTCACCCGCGTCCACCCGGGAGGCGAGGATCATCGCCATCCCCAGAATGATCGTGATCTTGGTGAACTCGGACGGCTGGAGGGAGAATCCGCCGCCGATGACGATCCAGGCGTGCGCACCGTTCACGGTCTGCCCGAGCGGTGAGAGGACCGCGAGGATCATCAGCACGGAGAGGCCGAACAGGATCGGGACCGCGCCGCGCAGGGTCCGGTGGCCGAGCCAGATGGTGCCGACCATGAGGGCGACACCGATGCCGGTGTTCATGGCGTGCCGCAGCAGGAAGTAGTACGGGTCGCCATGGGTCAGGGAGTTGCGGCCGCGGGTGGCGGAGTACACCAGCAGCATGCCGATGAACGACAGCACGAGCGAGGCCATCAGCAGCGGCCAGTCCAGCCTGCGCACCAGCGAGTCGCGGGCGGTCAGCTTGGACCAGGTGGTCTGCTCGGGGGCGTACCGCGCTACGGAGAAACCGCCCATGTCCTAGTCCCTCCTGCCCGGTCCGGCCGCGATCTGCTGTCCGCCCGACGACGAGGGAGAGGGGGCCGGCGGCGACGGGTCGGGCTGGGGCGGGCTGATCTTGGGCGAGATGATCGCACCGTCCTTGTTGATCTTCGGCAGGGCCGTCTGCGGCTTCGGCAGGAGCGCCTTCTTGAGGTTCTGCTTGCCGTTCTTGTCGAGGCCGTACATCGCCTCGTAGATCTTGCGGACCGCGGGCCCCGCGGCGCCGGAGCCGGTACCACCCTGGGAGATCGTCATCACGATCGCGTAGTCCTTGGTGTACGTGGACAGCCACCCGGTGGTCTGCTTGCCGGCGACCTCCGCGGTGCCGGTCTTGGCGTGCAGGGCGATCTTGTCCTGCGGCCAGCCGCCGAACTGCCAGGCCGCCGTACCGCTGGTGACCACGCCTTCCAGCGCCTTGTTGATGTACGAGACGGTCGACTTGCTGTCGGGGAGCCGGCCGACGCGCTTCGGCTTGATCGGCTGCACCGTCTTGCCGTCGGCGCTGACGACCGCCTTGCCCACGCTCGGCTGGTACATCGTGCCGCCGTTGGCGAGGGCCGAGTAGATCATCGCCTCCTGGACCGGGGTGAGGAGCGTGTCGCCCTGGCCGATCGCGTAGTTGACGGAGTCACCGGCGCGGACCTGCTTGCCGTCGGTGCAGTTCTCGTACTCGATCTGCTCGACGTAGGTGCCGTTCTTCTTGCCCTGCTTGCACCAGAGGTCCTTGTTGGCCTCCCAGTAGGCCTTCTTCCACTCGCGGTCCGGGACCCGGCCGGCCAGCTCGTTGGGCAGGTCGATACCGGTCTTCTTGCCGAGCCCGAACTCGTGGGCGGTCTTGAAGAACCAGTCCTTCGGGTGCTTGGGGTTGTTGCCGCCGTCCTTCTTCCACTGGTCGTAGGCCACGTGGTAGAAGACCGTGTCGCAGGAGACCTCAAGGGCTTTGCCCAGGCTGATGTCGCCGTAGTTCTCGCCCTCGAAGTTCTTGAACTCGCGGTTGCCGATGGTCATCGAGGACGTGCAGGGGTAGCCGCCGTCGGGGGCGTACCCGGCGTTGATGGCGGCGCTGGTGGAGATGACCTTGAAGGTCGAGCCGGGCGCCGACTGCCCCTGGATGGCACGGTTCAGCAGGGGGTAGTTCGAGGAGGCCTTGGTGAGCTTGCCGTAGTTCTTGGCCGAGATGCCGCCGCCCCAGACATTGGGGTCGTAGGTCGGGGCACTGGCCATCGCGATGACCTGCCCGGTGTGCACGTCCATCACCACGGCCGCACCCGAGTCGGCCTTGTAGTTGCTGTGGGTCACCGAGTCATAGGTCTTGCGGAGCGCCTTCATGGTCGCGTCCAGCTCCTTCTCGGTCAGCGCCTGGACCCGGGAGTCGATGCTGGTGACCAGGGAACTGCCGGGCTGCGACGCCGTCTGGCCGGCCTTGCCGATGACCCGGCCGAGGTTGTCCACCTCGTAGCGGGTGACGCCGGACTTGCCGCGCAGCTGCTGGTCGTAGGTGGATTCCAGACCGGCCCGGCCGACCTGGTCCGAGCGGAGCAGCGGGTTGTTCGTCTTGTTCGACTTGGCGACTTCCTGGTCGGTGACCGGGCCGAGGTAACCGAGCACCTGGGCCGCGTTGAGCCCTCCGGCGCCGGGGTAGCTGCGGACGGCGGTGGGCCCGGCGGTGATGCCGGGGAAGTCCTCGGTGCGCTCGCGGATCTGGAGCGCCTGCTGGGTGGTGGCGTCCTCGGTGACGGGGATCGGCTGGTAGGGCGAGCCGTTCCAGCAGGGCTTCGGCGTCTTGGCGTCGCAGAGCCTGACCTTCGCGATGACGTCCGCCGGCTTCATCCCGAGCACCCCGGCCAGCCGGGTGAGGACGGCTTTGCCGTTGTCACTCGTCCTCATCAGGTCGGTGCGGTCGGCGGACACGACGAGCTTGGTCTCGTTGTCGGCGATCGGCACCCCGCGCGCGTCGAAGATCGAGCCGCGCACGGCGGGCTGGACGACCTGCTGGACGTGGTTGTTCTTGGCCTCCGCGCTGTACTCCTGGCCGTTGCGGATCTGGAGGTACCAGAGCCGGCCGCCGAGGGTGAGGAGGAGGGAGAAGACGAGGATCTGGATGACGACGAGCCGGATCCGGACCCGCGAGGTCCGTCCGGTCTCGGGAATATTGCTCACAGCCGTGCCCCACTGATTGTCCGGCCGGGATCCGACGGCCGTGCCCCCGCGTGTCGCAGTCTCACAGCCTCTTGACCCCCTTGATGCGTCCGGCCTTCGCCGCGCGTGACCTGGCCGCCTTCATGCGCAGACCGCCGCGCTGGCTGCCGATCTTCAGTCCGGTGCCCGTCGCCAGCCAGCCGGTGGCGACGTCACTCGTCACACCACCGCTGTCGCGGCCCTCCGCGAGCGGGTCGTTCTCGGCGCGTCTCGCCAGCGCCATGATGAACGGGACGGTGAACGGTGCGAGCAGCAGGTCGTAGATCGCGGCGCTGAACAGCAGCCCGATCAGGCCCACATGGCGGGCGGCGGTGTCACCGACGAGAGAGCCCACCCCGGCGTAGAGCAGCGTGGAGCCGATCGCGGCGGCGACCACCACGAGCATCGGTCCGGTGACGGACCTGATGCGGCCGTTGTCGGGCTTGGCGAACCCGGCCGCGTACCCGATCACGCACAGCACCAGCGCGTACCGTCCGGCGGCGTGGTCGGCGGGCGGGGCCAGGTCGGCCAGCAGACCGGCACCGAACCCGATGAAGGCGCCCCCCACATGGCCGTACACCAGGGCGAGGCCCACCACGGTGAGCAGCAGCAGGTCCGGCACGGCGCCGGGGAGTTGGAGTCGGGCGAGCACGCTCACCTGGATCACCAGGGCGACCACCACCAGCGTGGCCGAGAGCAGCATCCGGTTGAGACGCATACGGATCAGCTCCTACTGCTGGGGGGCGTTGGGGTCGGTGTTGGGATCGGTGTTGGCGCCGGGCGTGGCGGTGACCGTGACGGTGGGCGCGGGCTTCGGCTTGGCGGGCTTGGCCGGCAGGACCGTGTCGCGCGGGTTGCTGCGCGGCGGCTCGACGACGACACCGACCAGGTCGAGCTTGGTGAAGCTGACGTACGGGTGGACGTAGACCGTACGGGTGAGGTCGCCGCCGGACGGGTCGACGCGGACGACCTTGCCGACGGGTACGCCGGGTACGAAGGGCTTGTCGTTGCTGGAGCCGAAGGTGACCAGCCGGTCGCCCTTCTTGACCTCCGCCTTGCCGTTCAGGAACTGGACGGAGAGCGGGCGGTCACCGCGGCCGGTGGCGAAGCCGACCTCGTCGGTCTTCTCCATCCGGGTGCCGACGGTGAAGTCGGGGTCGTTGGCGAGCAGCACGGTCGCGGTGTTGGGGCCGACGGTGGTGACCCGGCCGACGAGTCCGTCCCCGTTGAGCACGGTCATGTCGCGCTTGATGCCGTCGTTGGTCCCGGCGTCGATGGTGATCGTCCAGGAGAACCCCTGGGCCGCTCCTATGGCGATGACCTGGGCGCCCTTGATCCCGTACTGGCCCGCGCCCGCGGTCTTGAGCATGCTGTCGAGCTGGCGGACGCGGCTGCGGTTGCGGTCGCTGCTGCCGAGCTGCTGCTTCAGTGCGGCGTTCTCACGCTCCAGCGCGCTGATGCGGCTGTGCCGGTCGCCGGAGTCCCGTACCGCACCGATGGCGTTGCCGACCGGGTTCACGGCGGACGCGACACCGTTCTCGACCGGTCCGAACACGGTGGCGGCGGCGTGCCGGGCGCCGTCCACCGGAGACGCCTCACCGCCCCGGATGTCCACCGTGATCAGCGCGAACGCGATGGCGATCAGCAGCACCAGGAGCAGCCGGCTCTCTCGTGTGTCCCTCACGTGCGGAGGCCGTGCCTTCCTCGTCGGAATTCATATGCGTTTGTGGAGTTCTGCGTGTGCGGAGGCCGACAGGAAATGCAGTCGAACTCTTTACCTTCAACGATCCGCCGTACGGGGCGGACATGCCCCGTACGGCTCAAGGACCGGGTCCGTCACCGGCGGGGCTGGGCGTCCAGTACCTGCTGGAGCGCCTCGAACTCCTCGACGCACTTGCCCGATCCGAGGGCGACGGAGTCCAGCGGGTCCTCGGCGATGTGGATGGGCATGCCGGTCTCGTGGCGCAGCCGCTCGTCCAGACCGCGGAGCAGTGCCCCACCACCGGTGAGGACGATGCCGCGGTCCATGACGTCGCCGGAGAGCTCGGGCGGGCACTTGTCGAGCGTCGTCTTGACCGCGTCGACAATGGCGTTGACCGGCTCCTCGATGGCCTTGCGGACCTCGGCGGCGGAGATCACGACGGTCTTGGGCAGCCCGGACACGAGGTCACGGCCGCGGATCTCGGTGTGCTCGTCCTTCTCCAGGTCGAACGCGGAGCCGATGGTGATCTTGATCTGCTCGGCGGTGCGCTCGCCCAGGAGGAGGGAGTACTCCTTCTTGATGTGCTGGATGATCGCGTTGTCCAGCTCGTCGCCCGCGACCCGGATCGACTGTGCCGTGACGATTCCGCCGAGCGAGATCACCGCGACCTCGGTGGTGCCGCCGCCGATGTCGACCACCATGTTGCCGGTGGCCTCGTGGACGGGCAGGCCCGAGCCGATCGCGGCCGCCATGGGCTCTTCGATGATGTGCACCTGGCGGGCGCCCGCCTGGGTGGACGCCTCGATGACGGCGCGGCGCTCGACCCCTGTGATGCCCGAGGGGACGCAGACGACGACGCGCGGCCGGGCCAGGTAGCGGCGCTTGTGGATCTTCAGGATGAAGTAGCGGAGCATCCGCTCGGTGATTTCGAAGTCGGCGATCACGCCGTCCTTCAGCGGCCGTACGGCAACGATGTTGCCCGGCGTACGGCCGATCATCTTCTTGGCCTCGGCGCCTACGGCGAGGATCCCGCCGGTGTTGGTGTTGATGGCGACGACGGAGGGTTCGTTGAGGACGATTCCTCGACCCCTGACGTACACCAGCGTGTTGGCAGTCCCGAGGTCGATAGCCATGTCACGGCCGATGAACGACATTGAGTTCCCCTTGTTCCCCATGAGGATGCGTCGGGCCTTCCCAAGTGGAGCGATTGGCTTTTTTGGTAGGCGAAGTGAGCGCTGTTGGGTGTGAAGGCTTCCATCGTAGTGCCGCCTGCACGGACACCGCGCGAGGGTCCTCCGCCATGTGGGCGGAAGTTGTGGCCGCCTCAGTCATGGTGACGTCATGTCGGTGCGATGCGTTCCCGAAATCGCCCGGCATATGCCGAAGGGCGACCGAATTAATTCGGTCGCCCGAGGCTGTGAGCGCTATTCGGCTGACATGACGTCAGGATACGCCCGGGAAAAAAATCTTCAATTCTCGCTCCGCGGACTCCTCCGAGTCCGAGGCGTGGATGAGATTCTCCCGGACGATGGTGCCGAAATCGCCACGAATGGAGCCGGGCGCTGCTGCAATCGGGTCAGTCGGACCCGCCAGGGCGCGTACGCCCTCGATGACCCGCTCGCCCTCGACGACCAGCGCGACGACCGGACCCGAGGCCATGAACTCCACCAGCGGCTCGTAGAAGGGCTTGCCCTTGTGCTCGCCGTAGTGCTGCTCCAGCGTGTCCTGGTCGAGCGTCCGCAGCTCCATCGCGGAGATGCTCCAGTTCGCCTTGCGCTCGATGCGGCCGACGACCTCGCCGACCAGGCGGCGGCGTACGGTGTCGGGCTTGAGCAGAACGAGCGTGCGCTGGCTCACTGTACGGACTCCTTCAGTACGGGCGGTACGGGATACGCGATATGGATCACAGGCCCTCAGGCTACAGGGCGTGTCGCGCGCCTATTACGCAGCGTCAGGCTCTGCGGATGCCTGTTCCGCCCAGCGGGCCTTCGCCGCGTCGATGATCCGCCCGTAATGGACCGAGGCCCACCACAGTCCCGCGAAGGCCACCCCGAGGATGAACATCACCGGTACGAAGAAACCACTGGCGATCAGCGCGATCTGGAGCGCCCAGCCGATCTGGACGGCACCCGGACGGCTCAGCATTCCGCAGAGCAGCACCGAGAGCAGCATGCCGATACCGCACACCGTCCAGACGGTGGTCTCCGACAGATCGCCCTTCATCGCGACCAGGCCGGCGAAACCGATCACGAAGAACTCGCCGATCAGGGTGGACGCGCAGAGTGTGCGCATGGGTCAGCGCCTTCCCAGGAGCAGCCGGGCCTCGCCGACCGTGATCACGGAACCGGTGACGAGGACGCCCGCCCCGGCGTATTCGTCCTCCTCCTCGGCGAGCGTGATCGCCGCCTCCAGAGCGTCGTCGAGGCGGGGCTCGACGACCACGCGTTCGTCGCCGAAGACCTCGACGGCGATCGTGGCCAGTTCGTCCGCGCTCATCGCCCGGGGCGTTGAGTTCTGGGTGACCACGACCTCCGCGAAGATCGGCTCGAACGCTTCGAGCAGCCCGCGGACGTCCTTGTCGCCGCTCGCCCCGACCACCCCGATCAGCCGCGAGAAGCTGAACGCCTCGGTGACACCCGCGGCGGCCGCCAGCGCGCCCCCCGGGTTGTGCGCCGCGTCCAGGACGACCGTCGGGGAGCTCCGTACGACTTCGAGACGGCCCGGTGAGACGACCGAGGCGAAGGCCTTGCGGACCACGTCGATGTCGAGCCGCTGGGTCTGCTCCGCGCCGACCCCGAAGAACGCCTCGACCGCGGCCAGGGCCACCGCCGCGTTGTGTGCCTGGTGGGCGCCGTACAGCGGGAGGAAGACGTCCTCGTAGTCACCACCGAGGCCGCGCAGTGTCAGCAGCTGGCCGCCGACGGCGATCTCCCTGCTGCCGACGCCGAACTCCATGCCCTCGCGGGCGACCGTGGCGTCCATCCCGACGGCCTTCTTCAGCATCACCTGGGCGGCGTCGACCGGCTGCTGCGCCAGGATGACCGTCGCGCCCTGCTTGATGATCCCGGACTTCTCGCCGGCGATCTCGGCGGGCGTGGAGCCGAGGCGGTCCGTGTGGTCCAGCGAGATCGGGGTGACGACGGCGACGGGGGCCTCGATGACGTTCGTCGCGTCCCAGCTCCCGCCCATTCCGACCTCGACGACGGCGACGTCCACCGGCGCGTCGGCGAAGGCCGCGTAGGCCATCCCGGTGAGTACCTCGAAGAACGAGAGCCGGTGCTCCTGCTGTCCGTCGACCATGCCGACGAACGGCTTGATCTCCTCGTACGTCTCGATGAACCGCTCGGCCTCGATCGGCTCACCGTTGAGGCTGATGCGCTCGGTGATCGACTGGACGTGCGGCGAGGTGTAGCGCCCGGTGCGCAGTTCCAGCGCGCCGAGCAGCGCCTCGACCATGCGCGCCGTCGATGTCTTGCCGTTGGTGCCGGTGATGTGGATCGAGGGGTACGCGCGGTGCGGGTCGCCCAGGACGTCGAGCAGCGCCTCGATCCGTACGAGGGAGGGGTCGAGCCTGGTCTCGGGCCAGCGGCCGACGAGCTCCTGCTCCACCGCGCGCAGCGCCCTGTCCACCTCCGGGTCGGCGGGCCTGGCCGGCACCGCGTCGCCCGGCGGAGGTCCGCCGTGGGTGCGCAGGGTGCGGCTGCCTGCCTCGATCACCGCCTGATCGGGGGACGACGGCGTGTCCCCCGCGGATGCCGCATCGTCGGCTGGGGGAAGGTCGGTCGCTGCGTCGACGATTTCGTCGAAAGGGTCGGACTCGCTCACGGGACCAGTCTACGGAGGTCCCGGTGCGCCCGGACCTCCCCCGTCCCGTGCGGGCCCGGACCCCCGGTTCGGAGCACTCCGGCGCGCGGAACAATCCCTTTCCGGGCCAGACTTACCAAATATGGACATAGGTATTGATCTCGGTACGGCGAACACGCTCCTCTACGTCCGCGGCAAGGGCATCGTGCTCAATGAGCCCTCCGTGGTGGCGGTGCGCGACGGAGGCCGCGGGGCCCCGGCCATCGGTGACGAGGCCCGCGAGAGCCTCGGGCGCACCCCCGACTCGGTCACCGCGGTCCGCCCGATGCGGGAGGGCGTGATCGGCGACTACGAGGCCGCCAGGGAGATGATCAGGTACTTCGTGCGCAAGGCCCTCAAAGGCAGGCGGACGCGGACCCGGATGGTGATCTGCATGCCGACCGGCGTGACCCCGGTGGAGCTGCGGGCGATCGTGCAGGCCGCGCAGGAGGCGGGCGGGCGTACCGTCCATCTGCTGGACGAGTCGATGGCGGCGGCGATGGGCGCGGGGCTGCCGGTGGACGAGCCGCGCGGTTCGATGGTCGTCGACATCGGCGGCGGTACGACCGAGGTCGCCGTGATCTCCATGGGCGGGATCGTCACCTCGCGGTCGCTGCGGCTCGCGGGCGACCGGATGAACGCGGCGATCACCGAGCACATCTGCCAGGAGCGCAGCCTGCTGATCGGGGAGCGGACCGCCGAGGAGGTCAAGCTGGAGATCGGTTCGGCGGGGCCGGTCCCGGACGACCAGGCGCTGGAGAGCCGTACCTGCACGGTGCGCGGGCGCGAGAAGATCAACGGGGTGCCGACCGCACTCATCCTCACCGCCGCCGAGGTCCGCGCCGCGATGCACGAGCCGATCGAGGCGATCGTCGCCACGGTGCAGGCGACCCTCGCGGAGAGCCCGCCGGAGCTGGCCGCCGACGTGATGAAGCACGGGATCGTTCTGACGGGTGGCGGCTCGCTGCTTCCCGGTCTGGATCTGCGGATCGCGGAGGCCACCGGTATCGGCGTGACCGTGGCCGCAACGCCGCTGGAGTGTGTGGCGCTGGGGACGGGCAAGTGCGTCGAGGAGTTCGACTCGGCGACCAGCAAGGTGCTGACACCCGCCACCTGAAGCCCGCCACCTGAAGGCCTGCATCTGGGCGTACGACGAAGACCCCCGGCGGAACCGGGGGTCTTCGTCGTACGCGTGCGGCTGGGCTACGCCTGCGGCAGCCCGTCGAGCTGGGCCTGGATCCGCTCCATGTCCGTCTCTGCCTTGGCGAGGCGCGTACGGATCTTGTCGACCACGTTGTCCGGCGCCTTGGCCAGGAACGCCTCGTTGCCGAGCTTCCCCAGCGCCTGCGCCTTCTCCTTCTCGGCCGCGCCGAGGTCCTTGGTCAGCCGCTTGCGCTCGGCCGCGACATCGATCGTCCCCGACAGGTCGAGCGCCACCTTGGCACCGGCGACCGGCAGCGAGGCGGTGGCCTGGAAGCCCTCCCCCGCGGGCTGGAGCCGCAGCACCTGGCGGATGGAAGCCTCGTGCGGCGCCAGGGCCGTGCCGTCCAGATCGAGCTGGGCCGGGACCTTCTGGCCCGGCTGGAGCCCCTGGTCCGAACGGAAGCGGCGGACCTCGGTGATGACCTGCTGGACCAGCGTGATCTCCTGCTCGGCCGCGCTGTCCCGGAAGCCCGAGTCCTTCGGCCAGTCGGCCACGACGACCGACTCCTTGCCGGTGAGCGTGGTCCACAGCGTCTCGGTGACGAACGGGACGATCGGGTGGAGCAGCCGCAGCATCACGTCGAGGACCTCACCGAGGACCCGCGCCGAGACACGCGCGGGTTCGCCGCCCGCGAAGAACGTCGTCTTCGACAGCTCGACGTACCAGTCGAAGACCTCGTCCCACGCGAAGTGGTAGAGGGCGTCGGCGAGTTTGGCGAACTGGTAGTCGTCGTAGTACGCGTCCGCCTCGGCGACGACCGCGTTCAGCCGGGACAGGATCCACCGGTCGTTGGCCGACTGCTTCTCGGCGGGCGGCAGTTCGCCCTCGACATTGGCGCCGTTCATCAGCGCGAAGCGGGTGGCGTTCCAGATCTTGTTGGCGAAGTTGCGGGACGCCTTGACCCAGTCCTCGCCGATCGGCACGTCCGCACCGGGGTTGGCCCCGTTGGCGAGGGTGAAGCGGACGGCGTCGGAGCCGTACTCGTCCATCCAGTCCAGCGGGTCGACCACGTTGCCGAATGACTTGGACATCTTCTTGCCGTTCTCGTCACGGACGAGACCGGTCAGCGAGATGGTCTTGAACGGGGCCTGGCCGTCCATCGCGTAGAGACCGAACATCATCATCCGGGCCACCCAGAAGAAGATGATGTCGTGGCCGGTGACCAGGACGTCGGTCGAGTAGAACTTCTCCAGGTCCGGAGTCCGCTGCGGCCAGCCGAGCGTGGAGAACGGCCACAGGCCGGAGGAGAACCAGGTGTCGAGGACGTCCTCGTCCTGGTGCCACCCCTCACCGCTGGGCGGCTCCTCGTCCGGTCCGACGCAGACGACCTCGCCGGCCGGGCCGTACCAGACGGGGATCCGGTGGCCCCACCACAACTGCCGCGAGATGCACCAGTCGTTGAGGTTGTCGACCCAGTCGAAGTAGCGCTTCTCCATCTCCTTCGGGTGGATCGTGACCCGGCCGTCCCGGACCGCGTCGCCCGCTTCCTTGGCGAGCGTCTCGACCTTGACCCACCACTGGAGCGAGAGCCGGGGCTCGACGGTCGTCTTGCAGCGCGAGCAGTGGCCGACGGAGTGGGTGTACGGACGCTTCTCCGCGACGACACGGCCCTGCTCCCGCATGGCCTCGACGATCGTGGAGCGCGCCTCGAACCGGTCGAGCCCGTGGAACGGGCCGGGCACGGTGATGACACCGCGCTCGTCCATGATCGTCATGGACTCCAGGCCGTGCCGCTGGCCGATGGCGAAGTCGTTCGGGTCATGGGCGGGCGTCACCTTGACGGCGCCGGTGCCGAACTCGGGGTCGACGTGCGCGTCGGCGACGACCGGGATGGTCCGGTCGGTCAGCGGCAGCTTGATCCGCTTGCCGATGAGGTGCGCGTACCGGGCGTCGTCGGGGTGGACGGCGATGGCGGTGTCACCGAGCATCGTCTCGACCCGGGTGGTCGCGACGACCAGGGTCTCGTCGCCCTCGCCGTACTTCAGCGAGACCAGCTCGCCGTCGTCGTCCTGGTAGTCGACCTCGATGTCGGAGATCGCGGTGAGACAGCGCGGACACCAGTTGATGATGCGCTCGGCGCGGTAGATCAGCTCGTCGTCGTAGAGCTTCTTGAAGATCGTCTGAACGGCCTGGGACAGTCCCTCGTCCATGGTGAACCGCTCACGGGACCAGTCGACCCCGTCCCCGAGGCGGCGCATCTGCCCGAGGATCTTGCCGCCGTACTGCTCCTTCCACTCCCAGACCCGCGCGGTGAACTCCTCGCGCCCCAGGTCCTGGCGGGACTTGCCCTCCTCGGCGAGCTGCTGCTCGACCTTGTTCTGGGTGGCGATGCCCGCGTGGTCCATACCGGGCAGCCACAGGGCCTCGTACCCCTGCATGCGCTTACGGCGGGTGAGGGCGTCCATCAGCGTGTGCTGGAAGGCGTGGCCCAGGTGCAGGGCGCCCGTGACGTTCGGCGGCGGGATGACGATGGTGAAAGGAGGCTTCTCGCTCTTGGCGTCGGCCTCGAAGTAACCGCGCTCCACCCAGCGCTCGTACAGCTTCCCCTCTACCTCGGCCGGCGCGTACTGGGTCGGCAGTTCGGTGGTGGGCGCTGGAGTCTGCGATGAGTTCTCGGTCACGGGTTCAGTTTAAGGGCGTCACGGTCCCGCACTGAAACGGGAATCTTTGGTGAGACTGTGGCCCCCGTCTCCCCGGTGTACCAGGGCGTCCGTCAGGATGTTCGCACCAGGTAGGTATCCAGTAGGGGGAACCCAGTCCATGAGCCACAACCAGCCGGGACCGTACGGACAGCAGCCGCCGCAGCCGGGACCGTACGGACAGCAGCCGCCACAGCAGCCCGGACCGTACGGACAGCCGCCGCAGCCCCAGCAGCAGCCCGGCAACCCGTACGGCCAGCCGGCCGGCCCGCCGCAGCCCGGCTACGGCTACCCGCAGCAGCCGCCGCAGGGCGTCCCGCCGCAGCCGGGGTACGGCTACCCGCAGCAGCAGCCGGGCCAGCCGAACCCGTACGGCCAGCCGCCCCAGCAGCCGCCGTACGGACAGCAGCCCGCGTACGGCCAGGTGCCGCCGCCCCCGCAGGCGCCGAAGAAGAAGACGGGTCTGATCGTCGGTGCGGTGATCGTGGCCGTCGCGGTGATCGGCGGCGGGATCTTCCTGCTGACGAAGGGCGGCGACAGCGGTTCGCTCGCCGACGACGGGCCGCACATGCTGACGACACCGGCCAAGGTGCTCGGGAACTACAAGCGCAACGGCGCGAACCGGCCGGCGCAGGACACGTCGTCCGCCGCCGCCAAGGGACTGGCCAACAGCGGCATCACCCAGGCCAAGTCGGTCGGCGCCGTCTACTCCACAGTCGACTTCAGCGACCCGGCCAACCCGCCGAACCCGCTGGCACTCGCCGGAGCACACTCCATCAGCTTCGAGGGCCTGTACGGCAAGGTGAAGGACCCGGCAGCGACCGTGGACGCGGGCTTCGCCGCCTTCAAGAAGAACAACAAGGACAGCAAGGTCACGTGGGTCGGCGATCCCCAGTCGGTCAGCCCCGACAACCTCGACGGTGCTGTGATGAAGTGCCAGCAGGGGCAGGGCCCGAACCCCGCCACCAAGAAGACGAACACCCAGTACTTCTGCATGTGGGCCGACTACAGCACGCTCGGCATCGGCGTCCCGACCCAGGGAGCGGGCGACGGTCTCAGCCTTGACGAATCGGCCAAGGCGACCGCCGGTCTGCGCAAGGCCGTCCGCGTGCCCGTCAAGTAGCGGGGAGCCCGGACAGCACAGGGGCGCCCGGTCGGTGAACCGACCGGGCGCCCCTGTGTCGTGTGGATGTGCCCCGCCCGCTACGCGGACTTCTCGTGCCGCCCGTCGTTGCCGACGATCCGCGGCTCGCGCGGCACCAGCGTCGGGTTCACGTTGTCCCGGACGACGTCCGCCGTGATGACGACCCGGGCGACGTCCTTGCGGGACGGCACCTCGTACATCACCGACTGGAGGACCTCCTCCATGATGGCGCGCAGGCCGCGCGCCCCGGTGCCGCGCAGGATCGCCTGGTCGGCGATGGCCTCCAGCGAGGGACGGTCGAAGTCCAGCTCCACACCGTCGAGTTCGAAGAGGCGCTGATACTGCTTCACCAGCGCGTTGCGCGGCTCGACCAGGATCTGCAGCAGCGCTTCGCGGTCCAGGTTGTGCACCGAGGTCAGGACGGGAAGGCGGCCGATGAACTCGGGGATCATCCCGAACTTCACCAGGTCCTCCGGCATGACCTCCTGGAACTGGTCGCTCGCCTCGATCTCCCGCTTGGAGCGGATGGTCGCGCCGAAGCCGATGCCCTTCGCTCCCGCCCGGGACTCGATGATCCGCTCCAGACCGGAGAACGCGCCGCCCACGATGAACAGCACGTTCGTGGTGTCGATCTGGATGAACTCCTGGTGCGGGTGCTTGCGCCCACCCTGCGGGGGCACCGAGGCGGTGGTGCCCTCAAGGATCTTCAGGAGGGCCTGCTGGACGCCCTCGCCGGAGACATCACGCGTGATCGACGGGTTCTCGCTCTTGCGGGCGACCTTGTCGATCTCGTCGATGTAGATGATGCCGGTCTCGGCCTTCTTGACGTCGTAGTCGGCGGCCTGGATCAGCTTGAGCAGGATGTTCTCGACGTCCTCACCGACATAGCCGGCCTCCGTCAGCGCCGTCGCGTCCGCGATGGCGAACGGGACGTTGAGCATCCGGGCCAGTGTCTGGGCGAGCAGCGTCTTGCCGGAGCCGGTGGGGCCCAGCAGCAGGATGTTGGACTTGGCGAGTTCGATTGCGTCCTCGCGGCTGGCGCCGCCGCCGTTCTCACCGGCCTGGACGCGCTTGTAGTGGTTGTAGACCGCTACCGAGAGGGCCTTCTTCGCGGGCTCCTGCCCGACGACGTACCCCTCGAGGAACTCATAGATCTCGCGCGGTTTGGGCAGTTCCTCCCACCGCACCTCGGAGGTCTCCGCGAGCTCTTCCTCAATGATCTCGTTGCAGAGATCAATGCACTCGTCGCAGATGTACACCCCGGGGCCTGCGATGAGCTTCTTCACCTGCTTCTGGCTCTTCCCGCAGAACGAGCACTTGAGCAGGTCGCCGCCATCACCGATGCGTGCCACGAGGTGCTTCCCCTTCGCCTGGGAGGCGCCACGTTCAGCGTCTCCTGGTGCCTCATATTCGACGGTACCTTGCCGGGCCCCTCGTTCGGGCCCCCCTTGGCACGGTTCACTTTGACGTGCACCGTGCCAGGGGACGGAAGGTAAATCAAACGGCCATCAGGTGGTCATCATTCCCACGGAGCCCTTGCGGGTCGAAACGATCTGGTCGACCAGCCCGTAGGCCAGCGCGTCCTCGGCCGTGAGGATCTTGTCGCGCTCGATGTCGTCGCGGATCTTCTCGACCGGCGTCGTGGAGTGCTTGGCCAGCAGGTCTTCCAACTGGGTCCGCATACGCAGGATTTCGTTGGCCGCGATCTCCAGGTCGGAGAGCTGCTCACGGCCGGTCTGCGACGACGGCTGGTGGATCAGCACACGGGCGTTCGGCAGTGCCATGCGCTTGCCGGGGGTGCCGGCCGCCAGCAGGACCGCGGCCGCGGAGGCCGCCTGGCCCATGCAGACCGTCTGGATGTCCGGCTTCACGAACTGCATCGTGTCGTAGATCGCGGTGAGCGCGGTGAACGAGCCACCGGGGCTGTTGATGTAGATGGAGATGTCCCGGTCCGGGTCCATCGACTCCAGGCAGAGCAGCTGCGCCATGACGTCGTTGGCGGAGGCGTCGTCGATCTGCACACCGAGGAAGATCACGCGCTCCTCGAAGAGCTTCGCGTACGGGTCGTACTCGCGCACGCCCTGCGAGGTGCGCTCGACGAAGCGCGGAACGATGTAGCGGTTGTCGACCTGCGGGCCGGTGTAGAGGCCGCTGGCGGAGGCGGAGTAGTCGTTCATGCTGGTGTTCACCATCCTGGTGGCGTTCAAGTGGTCGGTCGGGTTCGGAGGCAGGGATGCGGAGCGTCAGGCCCCGGTGCCGCCGCCGCCCGGAACGCCCGAGGCGGAGGAGATGATCTCGTCGATGAGGCCGTACTCCTTGGCCTCCTCCGCCGTGTACCAGCGGTCGCGGTCACCGTCGCGGATGATCGCGTCGACGGTCTGGCCGGAGTGCCGGGCGGTGATCTCCGCCATGCGCTTCTTCGTACGGAGCAGCTGCTGGGCCTGGATCTTGATGTCCGATGCGGTGCCGCCGAGACCGGCCGAGCCCTGGTGCATCAGGATGTCGGTGTTGGGGAGCGCGAAGCGCTTGCCCGCGGTGCCGCCGGTCAGCAGGAACTGGCCCATCGAGGCCGCGAGGCCCATACCGATGGTGACCACGTCGTTCGGGATGTACTGCATGGTGTCGTAGACCGCCATGCCTGCCGTCACCGAGCCGCCGGGGCTGTTGATGTAAAGGAAGATGTCCTTTTCCGGGTCGGCGGCAAGGAGGAGCAGCTGCGCGGTGATCTTGTTGGCGATCTCGTCGTCGACCTGCTGGCCGAGGAAGATGATCCGCTCACCGAGCAGTCGGTTGTAGACCTGGTCGCCGAGGCCGCCACCGATGTTGGGCTCGCCGGCGGCGTAGGGCATCAGATTCGTCACGTATCCACCTGCTCGTCTCTGACGGCTCCGGCCGTCTCAGCGTCTTCGTACAGCAGGAGTCCGGGGGTGGTTGCCTACTCCCGAGCTCTCCTCTTCATGGACCCTAACGCGCAGGTGGGACAACGCCATCCCGCTTCCCGAACTGTTCGCTGGGAGCGCAAGGTAGGCCCGGCGCGTGCGTACGACGAAGGGTCCGGACGTGCAGCACGCCCGGACCCTTCGATCGAGATCAGAACCGGCCGGGTCGGAGAACGGCCCGGTCGAGACCGGTGGAGGCTCAGGCCTCCGGCTTGGCCTCGGTCTCGTCCGCGGACGCCTCGGCGGTCTCGGCGACCGCCGTGTCCTCGGCGCCTTCGGCAGCCTCGTCCTCGTCGTCGCTCAGGTCGACGACCTCACCGTTGGTGTCCTTGACCTTGACGGCCTCGACGACGACCGCGAGGGCCTTTCCGCGGGCCACCTCGCCGACGAGCATCGGAACCTGGCCACCCTCGACGACCGCCTGGGCGAACTGGTCGGGGCTCATGCCGGAGGACTGCGCACGCCGCATGAGGTGCTCGGTGAGCTCCTCCTGGTTGACGTTCAGCTTCTCCTTGTTGACCAGCTCGTCGAGAATGAACTGGGTCTTGATGCCCTTCTCGGCCTGCTCCTTGGTCTCGGCCGTGAACTCTTCCTCGGTCTTGCCCTGGATCTCCAGGTACTTGGCGAGGTCGAGACCCATCTGGCCGAGCTGGTGGTGCTCCAGGTTGTGCTTGCGGGTGTTGATCTCGTCCTCGAGGAGCTTCTCGGGGATCGGGACCTCCGCCAGCCTCAGCAGCTCGTCGAGGACGCGCTCCTGGGCCTGGGTGGCCTGCTCGTACTGCTTGGTGCTCTCGAGGCGCTTGCGGCTGTCGGCCTTGAGCTCGTCCAGCGTGTCGAACTCGCTCGCCAGCTGGGCGAAGTCGTCGTCCAGGCCGGGAAGTTCACGAGCGGCGACCGCGGTGACCTTGACGGTGACCTCGGCGGGCTTGCCCTCGGCGGAGCCGCCCTTGAGCTCGGAGGTGAAGGTGGCCTCGCCACCGGCCTCCAGGCCGGTCACGGCCTCGTCGATGCCGTCGAGCAGCTCACCGGAGCCGATGGTGTACGAGACACCCTCGGCCACGCCGTCCTCCAGGACCTCGCCGTCGACCTTGGCCTCCAGGTCGATGGTGACGACGTCACCCTCGGCGGCGGCGCGCTCGACGGGGTTGGTGGACGCGAAGCGGCCACGCAGCTCTTCGACGGCCTTGTCGACGTCCTCGTCGCTGACGTCGACCGCGTCGACCTCGACCTCGATGCCGGAGTAGTCCGGGATCTCGATCTCGGGCCGGACGTCGACCTCGGCGGTGAAGGAGAGCAGCTCGCCGTCCTTGAGCTCCGTGATGTCGACCTCGGGCTGGCCGAGGACATTCAGCTCACCCTCGTTGACGGCCTCGGTGTAGAACTTCGGGAGGGCGTCGTTGACGGCCTCCTCCAGCACCGCACCGCGGCCGAAGCGCTGGTCGATCACGCGGTTCGGGATCTTGCCCTTACGGAAGCCCTTCACCGTGACCTGCTCGTTGATCTTCTTGTACGCCGCGTCGAGGCTGTCCTTGAGCTCCTCGAAGGGCACCTCAATGCTGAGCCGAACCCGGGTCGGGTTCAGGGTCTCCACGGCGCTCTTCACGGTTTCGGTCTCCTTGGGGGCTGACTTCAGAATCTCTGCCCGGTTGAGAGACACGCGGGCACACAGCTTGCATAGTAACGGCAAGCAGGAGGAGACCCACAATGCGATCTTGCTGCTGGTCGGGGTGGCCGGATTCGAACCGACGACCTTCCGCTCCCAAAGCGGACGCGCTACCAAGCTGCGCCACACCCCGTCGGTGCGAGACGTAGGGTACATGCCCGCCCGCCGCGCCGTGGACGCGTTTACGGGGTTCCGGGTGGCGCGGGACTGGTGTGCGCGGACCGGGTCCGACCCGCTACGATGCTTCTCGTGCCGCGGTCGCTCCGACCGGCGGTGCCTGCGGGCGTAGCTCAATGGTAGAGCCCTAGTCTTCCAAACTAGCTACGCGGGTTCGATTCCCGTCGCCCGCTCCGAACAGCGAGAAGGCCCGGCCGGTGACTCAATTCACCGGCCGGGCCTTCCGCTGTCTCCGCCGCCGTTCCCCGCGGCCCGGCACCGCTCGCCACCGCCGCTCGCCGGTGCCGACGGGGACCCCGGCCGGCACCGGCACGGCGGGCGCTAGAACTTGATCTGATTGATCGTGTCGGCTATCGAGTCGAGGAACCTGCTGATCGACGGAGCCATGCCCGTCGATGCCAGGAAGAAGCCGAAGAGTATGGCGACGATCGCCGGACCGGCCTTGATGGATCCACCGCGGATCAACACCACAAGGACGATCGCCAACAGCAGCACCACTGACAGTGAAATGGCCACAACTGATCACAACCCTTGGTCGGTCCGCCTTGCCGGCCGGGAACGATGCCGCTCCAGCACTTCTTCCGCGGGTCCATGGTGCCACCAACAGGCCTGTGGTTGTTGCCCGGTGACGAAACGGCGCCGATCGGATCGCGCCATCCCACGCTCCCCTCACGTCCGGCTCCGGCGCCCGGCGCGCGGGCTCCACCGGGGCGCGCGACGGCAATTTCCGGACTGTCTGCCCCGCCACTCCCGGAAGTAAATCCGAATCGATCGTTTCACTGTCCACACATTTCGTTCACAGGCGATTGCGATAAGAGTGAACCACCCCCGGACCGGCCCCGGAGCAGGCCGGTAAGTCGGTCGTTATGCACCATTTAAGCGGGATGAGACACCCCATATGCATACATAAGATCAGGCTAGTAAAGGTAAGCCACGGGGGTACACGTACTGCGGATATCACAGCCACCCGACAGACCACCGAGAGGGTTTTACGGATTCCCTCACGCGACGCTAGGGTTCCTCGAATGGTTCATGCTCCACACGAATATCAGCGGGCCCCACTCCCCCTGGCGCGGGAGACGGAACCCGAACCCCCCACAGGCTCACAGGCGCCACCCAGACCTGACACAGCATCCGCACCGGCGTCCGCCCCCGGCGCCAAGAAGCAGCGCAACGCGCTCTTCGACAACGCGAAGTTCCTGGCCATCGTGCTCGTGGCCATGGCACACGCGTGGGAGCCGATCATGGACGGCAGCCGCACCACACGGGCGCTGTACATGTTCGTCTACACGTTCCACATGCCTGCATTCATCATTATCTCGGGATATTTCTCCCGCAGTTTTGACATGCGTCCCGACCGGCTGCGCCGGCTGGTGACGGGTGTCGTCGTTCCTTACGTGATCTTCGAGACCACTTACTCGCTCTACGAGAAGTGGGGCAACAACGACCCCGGTCACGAGATCAGCCTGCTCGACCCGTACTTCCTGACGTGGTTCCTGATCGCCCTCTTCATCTGGCGGGTCACCACACCGATCTGGCTCAATCTGCGCTATCCGATGACCATCTCGCTCGTCATCGCGGTCCTGGCGTCGGTCACCCCGAACATCGGCGACGACCTCGATCTGCAGCGGGTGCTCCAGTTCCTGCCGTTCTTCGTGCTGGGCCTGAAGCTCAAGCCCGAGCACTTCGAGTGGGTGCAGCGCCGCGGTGCGCGGCCGGTGGCCGTCGCGATCATGCTGGTGACGCTGGTGTTCGCCTACTGGGCGGCGCCCAGGATGACGCTCAACTGGTTCTACCGGGGCACCAGCGCCCAGCAGCTCGGCGTCGACTGGTGGGAGGGCGTCGTGATGACGCTCGGCCTCACCGTCTGCGGGCTGGTGCTGACCGCCTGCTTCCTGGCCCTCGTGCCGCGCCGCAGGACCTGGTTCACCGCGCTCGGCGCCGGCACGCTCTGCGGCTATCTGCTGCACGGTCTGCTCATCAAGACCATCGAGTACGCGGGCCTGATCGACGACTACAGCTGGCTGAAGAGCCCGCTGGGCGAGGTCTTCGCGACGCTCTTCATGGCGGCGGCCGTGACGCTGTTCTGCACGCCGCCGGTGCGGCGCGTGATGCGCTTCGCGACGGAGCCCGAGATGAAGTGGGCGTTCCGGTCCGACCCGGTCGAGAAGGCACGGGAGCGGGAGCGCGAGAAGGTCCCGGCCTAGACCCGGGTCCGGGCCCCTGAGCTGAACCAGCAGTACCGCCCGCAGTCGAGCCCCGTCCGACGGAGAAACCGTCGGACGGGGCTCGACTGCGTGACGGGGTGCCGAGATGCGGCGTACGGGCGGCGGTTACAGCACCGGCCCCGCGTCACCGTCCCGGCAGATCAGCAGCAGCGCCCTGTCGTCGTTGACGTCCTTGGCCACCGCCTCGATGAGGTGCCAGGCCGCGCCCTCGAAGGTGCTGGCGACATAGCGGTCGGCCTCGCCGGTCAGCCGGTCGATCCCCTCGCTGATGTCGCGGTCGGGCGCCTCGACCAGACCGTCGGTGAAGAGCATCAGGACGTCGCCGGGGCCGAGCGACCCCTTGGCCGCGTCGAACTGGGCGCCGTCGTAGACGCCGAGGAGCGGGCCCTCGCCCGACTTCTCCTCCCAGAGGCCGCTGCCCGCGTGCAGTTGGAGCGCCGGGAGGTGGCCCGCCGAGAGGAGTTCGTAGTCTCCCGTGTCCAGGTCGAGGACCAGATGGATCGAGGTGGCGAACCCCTCGTCCCAGTCCTGGCGCAGCAGATAGCCGTTGGCGGCCGGCAGGAAGTCGTGGGGCGGGAGTGAGCCGAGCAGGCCGCCGAAGGCGCCCGAGAGCAGCAGCGCGCGGGAGCCCGCGTCCATCCCCTTGCCCGATACGTCCGTGAGGACGACCTCCAGGGTCCGGCCGCCGCCGGTGCGGGCGGCGACCACGAAGTCGCCCGAGAAGGACTGCCCGCCGGCGGGCCGCAGCGCCATCTCGCGGTGCCAGCCCTGCGGCAGCCGGGGCAGCTTGCTCTGCACGCGGATCCGTTCGCGCAGGTCGAAGAGCATGGTTCCGCCGCGCCGCCACGGCACCCCGACCCGGCTGCGGAACTGCGCGATGAGCAGACCGAAGAGCCCGCAGGCGGCGACGGTGAGGACCGTGCCGGGGGTGACCGGCGCGGCGCCGTCGGTGTACGGACCGAGCTTGACCGACTCGACGACGAGGGCGGCGGCCGCTGCGGCGTAGAGGCCCAGCAGACTCGCCGGCCGCAGCAGCAGTCCGCCGGCCACGATGGGCAGGACCAGCGTCGAGGGCGAGCACCAGACCGGGGTGAGGATGGTCGCCCAGGCCAGCGCGGGGACGGTCAGCAGGAGGGTGGCGAGGGCGAGTCCTTCGGAGCCGTCGCCGCGGAAGTAGTCGACACCGGACCGGCGCAGCACGGTTCTGGCCCGGTGCACCGACTTCCGCATCCGGGCCAGGAACGCTTCTTCTCCGACGCGACCGGCCATTGCTCGGACCTTATCCACCCGTGCGGGTCCCGCGCAGGGGGACCCTGTGACATTGAGTTCGAAATTGACTCGCCCGGTGCGGGCCGCGCTGGTAGGGATGGCTCATGGATACAGAGCTGAAGGTACTGCGCCGCGACAACATGGACACCTGGTATGCGGGGTTGATGCGGGCCTTCGGCGGAGTCGACGAGTCACCCGAGGAGCGCGAGGTCTGGGACGACCTCACCGAGTTCGAGCGTTCGATCGGCGCCTGGGACGGGGATCAGTGCGTGGGCACCGCGGGGGCGTTCAGCTTCCGGCTCTCGGTGCCGGGTGGCGCGTACGTACCGGCGGCGGGCGTGACCATGGTCAGTGTCGCGGCCACGCACCGGCGGCGCGGGATCCTGACGTCCATGATGCGGCGGCAGTTGGACGACGTGCGGGCGCTCGGTGAGCCGCTGGCCGTACTGACCGCCTCGGAACCGGCGATCTACGGGCGGTTCGGGTACGGCATCGCCTCCCGGCAGTTGTCGGCCGAGATCGACACCTCGCGGGTGACGCTCGCGGTTCCGCCGGGGACCGACGCCGTACGGCTGCGGTACGCGCCGGTCCAGGAGGTGGCCGCGCAGTGCGAGGAGTTGTACGTGCGCTCCGTCGGTTCGCGCCCCGGGATGCCCCTGCGGACGCCGGGCTGGGAGCGGGTGCCGCTGGTCGACCCGCCGTCCGAGCGGGAGGGCGCGTCGCCGCTGCAGTGCGTGGTCGCCGAGCGGGGAGGCGAGATGGTGGGGTACGCCCGGTTCCGCACGAAGCCCGAGTCGGACGCGGCGGGCCCCAGGGGCTCCGTCCAGCTGCGGCAGATCGACGCGGTGGACCCGGCGGCGGGTGCGGCTCTGTGGCGTTTCCTGTTCGGCATCGACCTGACGTCGACGCTGCACGTCCGCAACCGGCCCATGGACGACCCCTGGCAGTATCTCGTGTCGGACATCCGCCGGTGCCGGATCCAGGTCCGTGATGTGCTTCATCTGCGGCTGGTCGATGTGGGGGCCGCGCTCGGAGCCCGCGCCTACCGGGCGCCGGTGGATGTGGTGTTCGGCGTCGAGGACGCCTTCTGCCCCTGGAACAGCGGGAATTGGCGGCTGACCGGGGACACCGGTGGCGCGTCCTGCGTACGGACCGACGACGCGGCCGATCTCGAACTGTCCGTACGCGAGCTGGGCGCCGCCTATCTGGGCGGTACGCCGCTCGCCGCACTGGCCGACGCCGGTCTGGTGCGGGAGTTGCGGCCGGGGGCACTGGCCGAGGCGTCGCTCGCCTTCGGTTCGCAGAAGGCGCCCTGGCTGCCGCACGGGTTCTGAGCGGGTGAGTGGATCGGGCCGGGCTCGCGGGGTCCGGCCCGGCCCGGACAGAACACCTAGCGCTGCTGGCAGTCCGGGCACCAGAAGAGGTTGCGGGCCGCCAGTGGTGCGGTGCGGATCTCGGCGCCGCAGAGGTGGCAGGGCATCGCGGCCCGGCGGTAGACGTACACCTCGCCGCCGTGGTCGTCGACCCGCGGCGCCCGGCCGGTCGCCTCCGGCATGTGCTCGGGGCGGACGGTGTCGATGCGGTTGTTCCGTACGCCCTCGCGCATCAGGGCCACGAGGTCGGCCCAGATCGCGTCCCACTCGGCGCGGGTCAGGTCCTTGCCCGCGCGGTACGGGTCGATGCCGTGCCGGAAGAGCACCTCGGCGCGGTAGACGTTGCCGACGCCCGCGATCACCTTCTGGTCCATGAGCAGGGCGGCCACCGTCGTACGGGAGCGGGAGATCCGGGACCAGGCGCGGTCCGGGGAGTCGCCGGGCCTGAGCGGGTCGGGACCGAGCCGGTCGTGTATCGCCTGCTTCTCACCGTCGGTGATCAGCGCGCAGGTGGTCGGGCCCCGCAGGTCGGCGTACGCCTCGTCGTTGACCAGGCGCAGCCGGACCGTGTCGGTCGGCGGCGCGGCGGGCGCGGTGCCGAAGCCGAGCTTCCCGAACAGCCCGAGGTGGATGTGGACCCAGCCGCCCGCGCCGAAGCCCAGGAAGAGATGCTTTCCGTGCGCCTCGGCGGTCTCCAGGGTGTGGCGGTCGATGAGGGCCGCGCTGCCGGAGAACTTGCCCTGCGGGCTGGAGGCACGCACAGGCCGGCCGCCGAACCTCTCGAAGTGGTCGGCGGCCAGTCGGTGGATCGTGTGACCCTCGGGCACGGGGCGGTTAGTCCTTCTGCGGGTGGTGGGCGGGGACCGGGGGCAGGTCGCCGGTCGCCTCGTACGCGGTGAGCATGTCGATCCGGCGCTGGTGGCGCTCCTCGCCGGAGTACGGGGTGTTGAGGAAGATCTCCACGAACTTCACCGCCTCCTCCTGCGTGTGCATCCGGCCGCCGACCGAGATGACGTTGGCGTCGTTGTGCTCCCGGCCGAGCGCCGCGGTCTGCTCGCTCCAGGCGAGCACCGCCCGTACGCCCTTGACCTTGTTGGCCGCGATCTGCTCGCCGTTGCCGGAGCCGCCGATGACGACGCCCAGGCTGTCGGGGTCCGCGGCCGTCTTCACGGCGGCCCGGAGGCAGAACGGCGGGTAGTCGTCCACGGCGTCGTAGATGTGGGGACCGCAGTCCACGGGCTCGTGGCCGTGGGCGGTGAGCCACTCGACGAGGTGGTTCTTGAGTTCATAACCGGCATGATCGGAACCGAGGTACACGCGCATGCTTCGAGTGTGGCACGCCGGGTAGGTGGGACGCCTGGTCGGGGCACGTATTGCGTGACCCGTTCGCGACAATTAAGGACAGAGAGCATGAGTGCTGCACCTCCTTCGCGGGTCGCTGACAGGTCGCCCGGCGGGGATTCGCCTGATGGACTTCAGGCCGGTCTGAGGAACCGCCATCTCTCGATGATCGCCATCGGTGGTGTGATCGGCGCGGGGCTGTTCGTGGGCTCCGGAGCCGGGATCAACGCCGCGGGCCCCGGCATTCTGCTCTCCTACGCGCTGACCGGACTGCTCGTCGTCCTGGTGATGCGGATGCTGGGCGAGATGGCCGCGGCGGATCCGGTCTCCGGTTCCTTCTCCACCTATGCCGACCGGGCGCTCGGCCGGTGGGCCGGGTTCACCATCGGCTGGCTCTACTGGTTCTTCTGGGCCGTGGTCCTCGCCGTGGAGGCGACCGCGGCCGCGTCGATCCTCACCGGGTGGGTGCCCGCGATACCGCAGTGGGCCTGGGCGCTCCTGGTGATGCTGGTGCTGACCGGCACCAACCTGATCTCGGTCGGCTCGTTCGGTGAATTCGAATTCTGGTTCGCCGGGATCAAGGTCGTCTCGATCATTGCCTTCATCGTGATCGGGCTGCTCGCCGTCTTCGGCCTGCCGCCGGGCGACGACCCGGCCGGGATGAGCAATCTGACCGGACACGGCGGGTTCCTGCCGAACGGGCCCGGCGCGATCCTCTCCGGGATGCTGCTGGTCGTCTTCTCCTTCATGGGCTCGGAGATCGTGACGCTGGCCGCCGCCGAGTCGCCCAACCCGGTGCAGGCCGTCCGCAAGGCGGTCAACAGCGTGATCTGGCGGATCGCGCTCTTCTACATCGGCTCGATCTTCGTCATCGTCACGCTGCTGCCGTGGGACTCCAAGGCGGTCACGGCCAGTCCGTACGTGGCCGTGCTCGACTCGCTGGACATCCCCGGCGCCGGCACGATCATGGACGTCGTGGTGCTGACCGCGGTGCTCTCCTGTCTCAACTCCGGTCTGTACACGGCTTCCAGGATGGCCTTCTCGCTCGGTCAGCGCGGTGACGCCCCGAAGGCGTTCGCCACGGTCAACCGGGGTGGCGTGCCCGCCGTCGCGATCTGGGCGTCCGTCGCGTTCGGTTTCGTCGCGGTCTTCTTCAACTACATCGCGCAGGACACCGTCTTCCAGTTCCTGCTGAACTCGTCGGGCGCGGTGGCGCTCTTCGTGTGGCTGGTCATCTGCTTCTCGCAGCTGCGGATGCGCCGCAGGATCGAGCGGGAGAACCCGGAGCTGCTGACCGTACGGATGTGGCTGTACCCGTATCTGACCTGGGCGACGATCGGCCTGATCCTCTTCGTGGTCGGCTACATGCTGTACGACACGGAGGGCCGCAAGCAGATGCTGCTCTCGGTGCTGGCGGCCGCGGTGGTGCTGGTGGTCGCGGTGGTGCGGGACCGGCGGCGGAAGGCCGTCGCGCCGGTGGGGCCGGCCGGGTCCACCGGCTGATCCGCACTCCGCTGAACTCGTGCATGCGGGAGGGGCCGCACCCGGCGATCCGGGTGCGGCCCCTCCCGCATGTGTGTCCGTCGGTCGCGCGGGTCAGCCGCGGCGGCCCGCCAGCTTCCAGGCGCTCGGCAGCGCGCCCATCGCGAGGGCGGCCTTCAGCGCGTCGCCGATGAGGAACGGGACAAGACCGGCGGCGATGGCCGCCGAGGCCGAGAGGCCGGTGGCCAGTGCCAGGTACGGGACGCCGACCGCGTAGATGATCGCCGAGCCGAGCACCATGGTGCCCGCGGTGCGCAGCACGGACCGGTCGCCGCCGCGCCGGGCCAGCGCGCCGACCACGGCCGATGCGAGCAGCATGCCCAGGACATAGCCGAACGTGGCGCCGCCGGGGCCCGAGGTGCCGTTCGCGAACCACGGCATACCCACCATGCCCACCAGCGCGTACACCGCGAGGGAGAGGAAGCCGCGGCGCGCTCCGAGCGAGGCGCCCACGAGGAGCGCGGCGAAGGTCTGTCCGGTGACCGGGACCGGGGAGCCGGGGATCGGCACGGCGATCTGCGCCGCTACGCCGGTGATCGCGGCGCCGCCGAGCACGAGCGCGATGTCGCGGACACGGGTGGCCGGCAGCAGGTCGGCGAGAACCGCTCCGGGGCGGGTGGTGGCGGCAGCAGTACTCATCGGGTCTCCGCGGGTGAGGGCAGGTGGGAACAGGCTGACGTTAGCGCGGCGACGCGGGCCGGAACACCAGCAGCGGCCCACAAAGCGTGGGTTGGGGCTTTGGTTGGTTTCATACAAAGCGCGTGGTTCAACCGCCTTCGTGCGTGATGCTCGTCACTGGAGGTCCTGGCAGCTGCATCTCCGTTGCGGAACGGACGGCCACTTGGAGACACTGTGGGATCTCACCAAAACGTCCAGCAAAAACATCCAGCCACAACCGTCCGGCCCCATCATCCCGAGCATCGTGAGCGTTGACATGTCCGAACCACTTCCGGCGGAGCCTCTCTCCGCCGGGCTGAAGCAGCGCCATCTGACCATGCTCGGCCTGGGCGGGGTGATCGGCGCCGGGCTCTTCGTGGGTTCGGGCGCGGGCATCGCGGCCGCGGGCCCCGGCATCGTCGTCTCCTATCTGATCGCGGGCACGCTCGCGATGCTGGTGATGCGGATGCTCGGCGAGATGTCGTCGGCACTGCCCGCGTCCGGTTCGTTCTCGGTGTACGCGGAGCGGGCACTGGGACGCTGGGCGGGATTCACGGCGGGGTGGCTGTACTGGTTCCTGCTGGTGGTCGTCCTCGCGGTGGAGGCGACGGCCGCGGCCCAGATCGCCAACGGCTGGGTGCCCGGCGTCCCGCAGTGGGCCTGGGTACTGGTCTTCATGGTGGTCTTCACCGTCACCAACCTCGCGGCCGTACGGAACTTCGGCGAGTTCGAGTTCTGGTTCGCGGCGCTGAAGGTCGGCGCCATCGTCCTCTTCCTGGTGCTCGGGCTGCTGGCGGTCTTCGGTGTGCTCCCGGACACCGACCCCGTCGGGCTGACCAACCTCACCGGGCAGGGCGGCTTCCTGCCGCACGGCTGGCACGGCGTCTTCTCCGGGGTACTCGCGGTCGTCTTCGCCTTCGGCGGTCTGGAGGTCGTGACGATCGCCGCGGCCGAGACCAAGGATCCGGTGCACGCGGTCGGCCGGGCGGTGCGCAGCGCGGTGTTCCGGATCCTCTTCTTCTTCGTGGGGTCGATGCTGGTCATCGTGACAGTGCTGCCCTGGAGCGCCCAGAAGGCGGGGCTGTCCCCGTATGTGACGGTGCTCGACTCGATCGGCGTGCCGTCCGCGGGCACCATCATGAACATCGTCGTCTTCGTGGCGATGCTCTCCGCGCTGAACGCCAATCTGTACGGCTCGTCGCGGATGATCTTCTCGCTGGCCGAGCGCGGCGAGGCGCCGCGCGGGCTGCTCAAGGTCACCCGCAGTGTGCCGCGCCGGGCGGTCCTCGCCTCGGTCGCCTTCGGGTTCATATCGGTCCTGCTGAATCTGGAATGGCCGGACTCGGTCTTCCTCTACATGCTCAACGCGGTGGGCGCGGTCCTGCTGTTCGTGTGGGCGCTGATCACCGCCTCCCAGCTGAGGCTGCGCCGCAGGATCGAGCGGGACACCCCGGAGCTGCTCCAGCTGAGGATGTGGGGCTTCCCGTGGCTGAGCTGGGCCACGCTGATCGGTCTGGCCGCCGTTTTCATCCTGATGCTGACCGATGCCACGGCCCGCCCGCAGCTGCTGTGGTCGCTGGGCGCGACGGCCGTGGTGCTGGTGGTCGCGGGCGTACGGGAGTTGAGCGCGCGACGCGGTTAGTTCCTGCGGGATCCAGAGGTGACGGAAGGGCGGGCGCCCGCAGAGGGCGCCCGCCCTTCCGGCTGTGTGCGCCCGGCGTCCCGGCCTCCGCGGGACGTAAGGGCAGGGCCTCCCGCGCTCAGGACGCACCTGCTGCTAGCCTGCATTTGCACATTGGTTGCAATAAGCAGTCGGAGGGCTCGGACGACATGGCGACTTACACACTTCCTGAACTTCCGTACGACTACGCGGCGCTGGAACCGGTGATCAATCCCCAGATCATCGAGCTGCACCACGACAAGCACCATGCGGCGTATGTGAAGGGCGCGAACGACACGCTGGAGCAGCTGGCGGAGGCGCGCGACAAGGACCAGTGGGGCGCGGTGAACGGGCTGGAGAAGAACCTCGCGTTCCATCTCTCCGGCCACATCCTGCACAGCATCTACTGGCACAACATGACCGGTGACGGCGGCGGCGAGCCCCTCGACAAGGACGGCGTCGGCGACCTCGCCGGCGCGATCGCCGAGTCGTTCGGCTCCTTCGCCAAGTTCAAGGCCCAGCTGACCAAGGCCGCCGCGACCACCCAGGGTTCCGGCTGGGGTGTCCTCGCGTACGAGCCGGTCAGCGGACGGCTCATCGTCGAGCAGATCTACGACCACCAGGGCAACGTCGGCCAGGGTTCGGTGCCGGTGCTGGTCTTCGACGCCTGGGAGCACGCCTTCTATCTCCAGTACAAGAACCAGAAGGTGGACTTCATCGAGGCGATGTGGAAGGTCGTCAACTGGCAGGACGTGGCGAAGCGTTACGCCGCGGCCAAGGAGCGCGCCGACGTGCTGCTGCTCGCGCCGTGACGGCGCGGAGCGCAACCGCCTGACGGCGGCACCCGTGACGTCCTGCTCGTGATCGTCTTCTCAACCTTCACCTGCAGGCGGAAAAAAGCAGCCGGCCACCGCGAGGACATGACTCGCGGAGGCCGGCTGTCGTCGTCGGCCGGGGTTCAGTCGAAGATCGGCCCCTGCGTACGGGTCCGCTTGATCTCGTAGAAGCCGGGGACCGAGGCGACCATCAGCGTGCCGTCCCAGAGCTTCGCCGCCTCGTCGCCCTTGGGTGCCGGGGTGACCACCGGGCCGAAGAAGGCGACCTGCTCGCCGTCGGCGCCGGTGACCGCGATGACCGGGGTGCCGACCTCCTGGCCGACCCTGTCGATGCCGTCCCGGTGGGAGGCGCGCAGCTCCGCCTCGTAGTCGAACGGGCTCTGGTCGGCGTAGTCGAGCAGCTCGGCGGGCAGGCCCACCTCGTCCAGCGCGGCCGCGATGGCCTCACGGGTCGGGCCCTGGCCCTCGTTGTGGAAACGGGTGCCGAGCGCGGTGTACAGCTTGCCGACGATCTCGTCGCCGTGCTTCTGCTGGGCGGCGACGACGACCCGCACCGGTGCCCAGGCCTTGACGGCGAGCATCTCGCGGTATTCCTCGGGCAGCTCGTCGACACGGTCCTCGTTCAGGACGGCGAGGCTCATCACGTGCCAGCGGACCTCGACCTCCCGGACCTTCTCGACCTCCAGCATCCAGCGGGACGTCATCCACGCCCAGGGGCAAAGCGGGTCGAACCAGAAGTCGACGGGGGTCTTCTCGGGCATGTCTCTCCTCGGGAGGCGCACTTCTCAACTGCGGCAACTCTTCTGGTGCAACGCCCGGGGGCGGGCCCGCCATTCCCGGATACCGCCCCCGAGCAGCGCGTGGGAGGATTCGGACAACGGATCGTATACACGAAGGAGTGCCCGTGCCCGGTGAGAATCTGTCCCGCGACGAAGCCCGGAGGCGGGCCGAGCTCCTCTCCGTCGACGGGTACGCGGTCGCCCTCGATCTGCGCTCGGCGCTCGGTGACGTCCCGGACGGCGAGCCGCGCACGTTCCGCTCGGTGACGACGGTGCGGTTCCGTTCGGCCGAGACGGGCGTCTCCACCTTCGCCGATCTGATCGCTCCGTCGGTGACGTCGGTGAAGCTGAACGGGCGCGAGCTGGACCCGGCCGTCGTCTTCGACGGGTCCCGGATCGCGCTCGACGGGCTCGCCGCCGAGAACGTCCTGGTCGTGGACGCGCAGTGCGCGTACAGCAGGACCGGCGAGGGCATGCACCGCTTCGTCGACCCGGAGGACGGCGAGGTCTACCTGTACACGCAGTACGAGCCCGCCGACTCGCGCCGGGTCTTCACGAACTTCGAACAGCCCGACCTGAAGGCGCCGTACGAGTTCGAGGTGACGGCGCCCGACGGCTGGACGGTGTGGAGCAACGGCGTCGGCGAGCACACCGACGGGGTGTGGAGCTTCGCGGAGACCAAGCCGATCTCCACGTACATCACCGCGGTCGTCGCCGGCCCGTACCACCACGTGACCGATGTCTACCGCCGGACCCTGGACGACGGGGCCGAGCTGGAGATCCCGCTCGGCGCTCTCTGCCGCAAGGGTCTTGCCCGGCACTTCGACGCCGATGACATCTTCCTGGTCACCAAGCAGGGGCTGGACTTCTTCCACGACCACTTCGACTTCCCGTACCCCTTCGGCAAGTACGACCAGGCCTTCGTGCCCGAGTACAACCTCGGCGCGATGGAGAACCCCGGTCTGGTGACGTTCCGCGAGGAGTACATCTACCGGGGCAAGGTGACGCGCGCGGCATACGAGCGCCGGGCCAACGTCATCCTGCACGAGATGGCCCACATGTGGTTCGGCGATCTCGTCACCATGGTCTGGTGGGACGACCTGTGGCTGAAGGAGTCCTTCGCGGACTTCATGGGCACCTTCTCGATGGTCAACGCCACCCGCTTCACCGACGGCTGGATCACCTTCGCCAACAACCGCAAGGCCTGGGCGTACCGCGCCGACCAGCTGCCGTCCACCCACCCGGTCACGGCCGACATCCGTGACCTGGAGGACGCCAAGCTGAACTTCGACGGGATCACCTACGCCAAGGGCGCCTCGGTGCTCAAGCAGCTGGTCGCCTACGTCGGTCAGGAGGCCTTCCTGGAGGGCGCCCGCCGCTACTTCAAGCGGAACGCGTACGGGAACACCCGGCTCGGCGATCTGCTGTCCGTGCTGGAGGAGACCAGTGGCCGGGACATGGTGTCCTGGTCGCGCTCCTGGCTCCAGACGGCCGGGGTCAACTCGCTGACGCCCGCCGTCGTCCACGACGCGGAGGGCCGTGTCACGGAGCTGGCCGTGATGCAGGACGCGGCCGACTCGCACCCCGAGCTGCGCCCGCACCGGGTGGCCGTCGGGCTGTACCGGGTCGAGGACGGGGCGCTGGTGCGGTACGCGCGCGCCGAGGCGGA
Organism: Streptomyces sp. NBC_01471; assembly: GCF_041438865.1. Classification (NCBI taxonomy): domain Bacteria; kingdom Bacillati; phylum Actinomycetota; class Actinomycetes; order Kitasatosporales; family Streptomycetaceae; genus Streptomyces; species Streptomyces sp. NBC_01471. The sequence goes on along the minus strand of NZ_CP109450.1, from coordinate 5,380,387 downwards.
CGTGTCGGGGCCGCGTACGGTCGTGGCCGAACTGGCCGGTGCCGAACGGCCCGACCTGGTGCTGGTCAACGACGACGACCTCACGTACTGCAAGATCCGCTTCGACGAGGGTTCGCTGGACACGCTCCGCGAGCACCTCGGGGACATCACCGATCCGCTCGCACGGGCGCTCTGCTGGTCGGCACTGTGGAACCTGACCCGGGACGCGCTGATGCCGGCCCGGGACTTCATCGCGCTGGTCCTGCGGTTCGCGGGCCGCGAGTCGGACATCGGCGTGCTCCAGATGCTGCACGCCTGGACGCTGAGCGCGCTGCTGCACTACGCGGCGCCCGAGTGGCGCGAGGAGGGCGGGCGGCTGCTCGCCGAGGGTGCGCTGCGCGAGCTGCGGCTGGCCGAGCCCGGCAGCGAGGCCCAGCTGACCTGGGCGCGGTTCTTCGCGTCCACCGCGACGACGGACACCGATTTCCAGCTGATCCAGGGACTGCTCGACGGCTCGGCGAAGGTCGACGGGCTCGATGTGGACCAGGAGCTTCGCTGGGAGCTGCTGGCCCCGCTGGCCTCGCACGGCATCGCCGACGAGCAGGGCATCGCGGCGGAGCTGGCCCGCGACGACACGGCGTCCGGCAAGCGGCACGAGGTGCGCGCGCTGGCCTCGCGCCCCTCGGCCGAGGTCAAGGCGGAGGCCTGGGCGGCGCTCGTGGAGTCCGACACGCTCTCCAACGCGCTGGTGGAGGCGGTGATCGGCGGGTTCGGACAGGCGTCGCAGCGCGAGCTGACCGCCCCGTACGCACCGAAGTACTTCGAGGTCATCGAGCGCATCTGGTCCGAGCGTTCGATCCAGATCGGGATCCTCGTCGTGAAGGGCCTCTTCCCCGGACTGCAGGACAACCGGTCGACGCTCACGGCGACGGACGCCTGGCTGGACGGGCACCGGGACGCGCCGCCCGCACTGCGCCGGCTCGTCCTGGAGGCGCGGGACGACCTGGCGCGTGCGCTGCGCGGCCAGGAATGCGATGCCGGGGCGGGATCCGCAGCGGGGCGAGCCGTCTGAGAACCGGCCTCGCGGTCTGACAAGCAGCCTGCTGCTCCCTCAGCGGGCCGCCGCCCTGGGCCATCCGGGCGACGGCCCGCTCGGCCAACGAACGCGCTTACTTTAGGACGGTGTTGTCCGGTTTTGCCGACAGTTGTGTAACAGGGGTTAGCGGGCGGCGGGAGCGTGGGCATCTCCGGTGCATGAACCGCGATACCTCCCTCTGCGGGGAGACCTCGTCCCCGCTCTCCCCCCGTTCCCTCTGTCACTCCGCCGGTGTCCACGGCCGGGTGCTCTCGGCGCCGCAGCTGCGCGAGCAGGGGGTGACGGCGGCCCGTGCGACCGCCCAGTGCCGGCCCGGAGGCCCCTGGCAGCAGCTGCTGCCAGGGGTCTTCGTACTGCACGCGGCCCCGCCGACCAGCGAGGAACGGCTGCACGCCGCACTGCTGTACGCCGGGCGCCCACCGGCGGACAGGTCCGGGAAGGTGCCGTCCCAGCCGCGCCAGGGCATGGTGCAGGACAGTGCGCCGAACCGCTACGGCAACACGATGGTCACCGGTCTCGCGGCACTCTCGCTGCACCGCTTCTCGGCCGCTCCCCCGCTGATCTCCGTCGACCGGATCGACGTGCTGGTACCGCGCACCCGCCGCCTCCGCTCCACGGGCTGCGCCCGGATCGTCCGCGCGCACACCCTGCCGGGGGCCCAGCTGATCGCCGGGGTGCCGGTGGCGCCGGTGGAGCGGGCCCTGGCCGACGCGGTCGCGGAGCTCGCGGACCCGGACGCGGTGCGCCGCCTCCTCACCGAGGCCGTGCGCGGTGGACACTGCGAACCGGCCTCCCTGGTCAGGGAACTGACCCTCGCCCGGCTGCTCTCGCGCGAGCAGGTTTCGGACGCGGTGGACTCGCTGCTCGCTGAGGGGCGTTCGCTCGCCGAGGACCGGCTGTACGGCCTGGTGCGCGACCACGGGCTGCCCGTCCCGCTGTGGAACGTGGAACTGCGGCTTCCCGGCGGCCCCTCACTGGGCGGTGTGGACGTCTACTGGCCCGACGAGGCGGTGGCGGTGGAGCTCGACACCCGGGCGGCGCCCCGCGGGCGTTCCGGTCAGGGGGCCGGGTGTGCGGCCGGTGGTGCGGCCGGCCCGGCGGAGGACGTGCTCGATTCGCCGTACGCCCGCAAGCGCGACCATCTGGAGCGGCTCGGCATCACGGTCGTCCATCTGACGCCGGCCAAGCTCCGCGACGCACCGGCGCAGCAGGCGACGGTGGTACGCACCGCCCTGATGGCCGCCGAGGACCGCGCGCCCGCTGCCCGTGTGGTGATCCTGCCCCGCTGACCCGGGGGCCCGGCTGCCGGGCGTGGCTGTCGGGCGGGCGTCGATCAGCGCTTCTTGAGGACGAGTTCGGTGTTCCGGTCGCCCGCCGTACCCGAGAGGTCCGTACGGGCGCCGGGGGCGTTGAAGGACAGCTCCCGGTAGAGCGCGGCCAGGCCGGTCTGGGAGAGGTCGGTGAAGTCCGTTCGGTACGGGGCCGCCGACTCGACCAGGGTGGTGAAGAGCGAGAGCGTGCCGTCCTTGTTGTCGACCAGCTCGAAGACCCGGGCGAGCTGCGGGAAGTCGATGTGCGACGCGGTGGTGACCTCCCAGAAGGAGCCGTGCGGCTGGATCTTGTTGCGGTGGCTGTGGCCGTTGATCCAGGCGACCGCGTTGCGGTGCTTCCCCAGCAGCGCGACGATCTCGGCGCCGGAGTGGTTCCGCTCACCGGGGCGGGCCGGGTCGGGGTGGGTGTTGGTGATGGTCCAGCTGTTGTGGTGGCTGAAGACCAGGACGTGTTCGCCCGCATGGGCCTTGAGCGTCCGCTCCAGCCAGTTCAGCTGCGCGGTGCCGACCGTGCCCGTGAAGTGGCCGCCCCGGCCGGTGGTGTCGAGGCTGATCCCGAGGACGCCGGGGGCGACCCGGAAGCTGTAGTAGAGCGTGTCGCTGTCGAGGTTGGACCGGGTGTAGCCGTGCCCCACCGGACCGGCGCCCGCGTGCGCGGGGTCGAGGTGGGCGGTGAGGTACTCACGCGGGGTGAAGGGAGCGCGGGCCGGGTCCGGGGTGATGTGGCGCAGGTCCTTGGCGTGCCTGCGGACCAGGGCGGCGAAGTGGCTGCCGTCGAAGTCCCCGTTCTTCTGGTCCGTGGCCAGCTGGGCCCGCGCCTCGGCGGCCGGGATCTCGTACAGCTTCCGCCCGCCGGCCGCGAAGTCGGCCAGGAAGTGGCCGCGGGCCGCCATGGATCCGCCGGTGAGCGAGTCGTGGTTGCCGACGGTCGAGTACCAGGGCAGGCGCAGCCCCGGGCTGTTCACCGAGCGCACGGCCGCCGCGAGGAAGCCCTCGATGCGCGGGAAGCCGCGCTGCTTGTCCGTGTCGCGCAGGGTCGAGTCCGGGTGCCAGAAGTGCGTGATGCCGGAGTCCTGGACCCCCTCGTAGCGGTGCGGGTCACCGGTGTTGGGGGTGATGCGTCCGCCGCTCATCACCGTGAGGAACCAGCCGAGTTCGGCGTGGGAGTTGTTGTCGGTGTTGTCCCCGGTGGTCATCACGAAGGAGAGCGGCGCTCCGGTGGCGGGGCCCGCGCGCAGGGCGTTGACCCGCTCCACCAGCGAGACCGCGCCGGGCACCGTGAGCGCTTCCTGCGGGCGCCAGGACGCGGTGTCGGCGGGGCGCAGGAATTCGCCGCGCACCGGGTGCTGGACGTCGGTGAGGTGCAGGTCGGTGAGCTGGACGAAGGCGGCGAGCGTGCTGCGCCGGGCGGCGCGGCCCGCGCCCGGGGTGGCGAGCCGGTCCCGTACGACCCGGTCCCAGCCGGGCCCGTCGCCCAGCCGCCGGTAGCCGCTGCCCGGGTGGCCGGTGCGGGGGGCCGCCGAGGCGAGCAGGGTGGTACCGGCCGGTGACGGCCCGGGGGGTGCGGTGGGCGCGGAGCGGAGTGCGGCGGGCACGGCGGCCCCGGGCGTGGCGGGAGCGGGGGCGGCGGAGGCGCCGCCGCCGGTGCCGATGGCCGTGCCGACGCCGGCCGCGACGGCTGCGGCCCCGGCGGCGGCGAGAAAAGCACGGCGGTCGAGTGCGCGGGCGGCGGAACGCATACGTGACATGGCTCGGTCTCCCCGATTGCGGACGCGTCTGCATGGGTGGCGGGGCTGGTTCTCCCCGCTCCTCTGGATGGTTGGCAGCGGGCATGACCTGTGCGTGAACGAGGCCGCAACAGGCAACACCGATCACCGCACAGGGATCACCCGCGGGCGCCGCCGTCGCCGGGAAGTGGGCGCGTCCGGGCAGTACGGAGTTGATCGGTTTCGGCCCGCTATGGCCGTGGTGGCGTATGGCGGAAGGCCGCCAAGGAGTGGCCCTCCGACAAGCAACTCTCCCCAAGAGAGGGTCATTTAGGTAAAGATCCGGTCATCAAGCTCCGGATTCCGGATCTTTTCTTCCACATACAGGGATGCAGATGAGCCTCGAATTCCCCAGCTCCATAACCCGGGCGAGACGCGCGGCCCGGTTCGCGGCCGCCGCGGGCGTGGTGCTCGCCCTCGCCGCGACCGGTGCCGCCCCCGCGGTCGCCGCCGCAGGTCAGGACAGGCCCGCGCCCCCCGGCGTGAAGGCCGCGAAGCCTGCCGGGTCCGCTTCGGACAAGCTCGGCGCGTCCGACGCGCAGCTGCTCGGCCGGGCCGAACAGAACGGCACGAAGTCCGTGACCGTCATGGTGGCGACCGCGCCGGGCGCGACCGCCCAGGTGCGCGAGCAGTTCGGCGCCGTTCCCGGTGCGGTCGTCGGCAGGACCGACGACAAGCTGGGGTACGTACGGGCCACCCTGCCGACGCCCAGGGCGGGTTCGGCCATCAAGGCGGCCGGGAAGCTCTCCTCCGTCCGCGGCATCGACCTCAAGCAGGAGATCGCGCTGGACGATCCGACCCCGGCCGGTGACACCGCGAAGGGTGCCAGGTCCGCGGCGTCGGCCGGACCGTACTCCGCTCCGGGCCGCAGGACCCCGGCCAGGAACCCGTACAACCCGTCCTTCGAGACGGGCGCCGTGGACTTCGTGCAGCAGCACCCGAAGTCCGACGGCCGGGGCGTGACCATCGGCATCCTCGACTCCGGTGTCGACCTGGGTCACCCGGCGCTGCGGAGGACCAGCACCGGCGAGCGGAAGATCGTCGACTGGGTGACCGCGACGGACCCGGTCTCCGACGGCGACGGCACCTGGCTGCGGATGGACAGTGCCGTGACGGGCCCGGCCTTCAGCGCGGCGGGCCGCAGCTGGAAGGCCCCGGCCGGTTCGTACCGCTTCCAGACCTTCGCCGAGAAGGCCACGACCGGCGGCGACGAGGCGGGCGACCTCAACCGGGACGGCGACACCACCGACGTGTGGGGTGTGCTGTACGACCCGGCCGCCGGGACCGTGCGGGTGGACCTGAACGGCAACGGGGACTTCACCGACGACGTCGCGATGAAGCCGTACAAGGACAGGTTCCAGATCGGCTACTTCGGCAAGGACGACCCGGCGACCGATGTCGTCGAGCGGGTCCCCTTCGTGGTCGAGAGCCGCAAGAACGTCGTCCGCGACGCGGCGGGCGACACGTCCGACTACGTCAACATCGGTGTCATCGAGGGCGAGCACGCCACCCACGTCGCGGGTATCACCGCGGCGAACGGCCTGTTCGGCGGCGCGATGAACGGCGCGGCGCCCGGCGCGAAGATCGTGTCCTCGCGCGCCTGCACCTGGAGCGGCAGCTGCACCAACGTCGCCCTCACCGAGGGCATGATGGACCTGGTCGTCAACCGCGGCGTGGACATCGTGAACATGTCCATCGGCGGACTGCCCCCGCTCAACGACGGGAGCAGCGCGCGGGACCTGCTCTACAAGCGCCTCATCGACACCTACGGCGTCCAGCTCGTCATCTCGGCGGGCAACGAGGGCCCCGGTGCCAACACCATCGGCGACCCCGGCCTCGCCGACCACGTGATCTCCGTCGGCGCGACCATCTCCAAGGAGACCTGGGCCGCCGACTACGGGTCCGGCGTGACGAAGAAGAACGACATGATGCCGTTCTCCTCGCGCGGCCCGCGTGAGGACGGCGGCTTCACCCCGACACTCTCCGCGCCCGGGGCCGCCGTCAACTCCACCCAGACCTGGCTGCCCGGCGCTCCGGTGAAGGAGGCGGGGTACCCGCTGCCCGCCGGATACTCGATGCTCCAGGGCACCTCGATGGCCGCCCCGCAGGCCGCCGGCGCGAGCGCGCTGCTCCTCTCGGCCGCGAAGCAGCAGCACATCGAGCTGCCCCCGGCCGATCTGCGGACCGCGCTCACCAGCACCGCCACCCACATCAAGGGCGTCCCCGCGCACGCCGAGGGTGCGGGCCTGATCAACATCGTCGGTGCCTGGAAGACGATCAGGAAGGGCGCCGACTCCCGGCAGGGCGCCGCGCACGAGTACACGGTCAGGGCGCCGGTCGACACCGCGATCGACGACGCCCTCGGTACACCCGGTCACGGCACCGGCATCTACGACCGCGAGGGCGGTCTGAAGGCCGGGCAGCAGAAGGCGTACAAGGTCACCGTCGTGCGGACCACCGGACCCGACCGGGCCGTCGCGCACCGGCTGTCCTTCCGGAACAACGACGGCACCTTCTCGCTCGCCGGCCCGGCCCGGGTGTCCCTGCCGCTGGGCAGGGCCGTGACGCTGACCGTCCGGGCGAAGCCCGCCACGGCCGGGGCGCACAGCGCCATCCTCCAGCTCGACGACCCGAGAACGGTGGGCACGGACCAGCAGATCATGGCCACCGTGGTCGTCTCGAAGCCGCTCGCCAAGCCCTCGTACACCGCCAAGCACTCCGGCTCGGTGCAGCGCAACGGCACCACGTCGTACTTCCTGACGGTGCCGGAGGGCGCCAAGGCCCTTGAGGTCGGAATGAGCGCGCTGCGGTCCGGCAGCCAGACCCGGTTCATCTCGATCCACCCGTACGGGGTGCCGGTGGACGACACGTCGACGCCCAGCTGCTACCCGAACTACGACAACCCGGCCAACACCTGCCGTCCGGATCTTCGGTCCTACGCGGACCCGGCGCCGGGCGTCTGGGAGATCGAGGTCGAGGCCCGCCGTACATCGCCCTACCTCGACAACCCGTACAAGCTGGATGTGGCGCTGCTCGGCGCGGCCTTCGACCCGGCGGTCCAGTCCCTCCCCGAGGCGAAGGCCGGCACCCCGGCACCGGTCGGGTGGACGGTCCGCAACGGCTTCGCGGCCATCGACGGCACACTGAAGGGCGGCCCGCTCGGCTCGTCCGACGACGCCACCCCGACGATCAAGGAGGGGGAGAGCAGGACCACCACGATCACGGTCCCCCAGGGCGTCGACCGGTTCGACGTGTCCATCGGCGGGACCTCGGACACCGGTGCCGACCTGGATCTCTACGTGTACCGGGACGGCGCCGAGGTCGGCTCGTCAGCGGCTGGCGGCTCCGACGAGTCGGTCGCGCTGCTGAAGCCGGCCGCCGGTACGTACACCGTCGAGGTGGACGCCTACGCGGTCCCGGCCGGATCGACGGAGTACGGCTACCGCGACGTGTACTTCGCGCCGTCGCTCGGCTCGGTCGAGGTCGACGCGTCCAAGCCGGTGAAGCTCGCCACCGGGGCTTCGGCGAAGGCCACCGCCCGGATCGTCGCGGCGGGACCGGCGCCCGCCGGGCGCGAGCTCTTCGGCCAGGTGCAGCTGCTGGACGCCCGTGGCACGGTCGCGGGGACCGGCAGCGTCCGGATCGCGAAGGTCACACCGTAACTGTGGGAAACGCCGCAACCGTGCGAAATAAAGTGTGAGCGGCAGGGCCGTGGGGCAGGCGCCAGGACCGGTGCCCGCCCCACGGTCCGTTCCCGGAGCAGTCCGTTCGGCGGAGCAGTCCGTTCGGCGGAGCTGTCCGTTCCGCAGAGCTGTCCGTTCCCCGGACAATGGATTGGACAGGGCGCCGCCGGTCGTACGCATGATGGTGCGGTCGGCCGTGGCCACCATGGCCAGCAATGACGCGCAACAGGTGCGCAGTGAGTACGGAGGAGTCACCGTGAGGGTCGGAATCGTCGGAGCCACCGGTCAGGTCGGCACAGTCATGCGCAAGATCCTCGCAGAGCGGGAATTCCCGGTCGACGAGCTGCGGCTGTTCGCCTCCATCCGCTCCGCGGGCACCACCCTCGCCTGGCAGAGCAAGGGCATCACCGTCGAGGACGCGGCCACGGCCGACTACTCCGGTCTGGACATCGTGCTCTTCTCGGCCGGCGGCGCCACCTCCAAGGCGCTCGCGGAGAAGGTCGCGGCCCAGGGGCCCGTCGTGATCGACAACTCCTCCGCCTGGCGCCGCGACCCCGAGGTCCCGCTGGTGGTCTCCGAGGTCAACCCGCACGCCATCGCCGACCGCCCCAAGGGCATCATCGCCAACCCGAACTGCACGACGATGGCCGCGATGCCGGTGCTGCGCCCGCTGCACGACGAGGCCGGTCTGGAAGCACTGATCGTCGCCACCTACCAGGCGGTGTCCGGCTCGGGCGTCGCCGGTGTCGCCGAGCTGCACGGCCAGGCGGCCAAGGTCGTCACCGACGCGGACCGGCTGACCCACGACGGCAGCGCGCTGGAGTTCCCCGAGCCCGCCGTCTACAAGCGTCCGATCGCCTTCAACGTGCTGCCGCTGGCCGGTTCGATCGTCGACGACGGCTCCTTCGAGACGGACGAGGAGCAGAAGCTCCGCAACGAGTCCCGCAAGATCCTGGAGATCCCGGAGCTGAAGGTCTCCGGCACCTGTGTCCGGGTCCCGGTCTTCTCCGGCCACTCGCTCCAGATCAACGCCCGCTTCGCCCGCCCCCTCACCGTGGAGCGCGCCTACGAGCTGCTGAAGGCGGCCCCGGGCGTGGAGCTCTCCGAGATCCCGACCCCGCTCCAGGCCGCCGGTACGGACCCGTCCTACGTGGGCCGCATCCGCGACGACGAGACCGTGGAGAACGGCCTGGCCCTCTTCGTCTCGAACGACAACCTCCGCAAGGGCGCAGCGCTGAACGCCGTCCAGATCGCGGAGCTGGTGGCGGCGGAGCTCAGCGCCTGAGTCCACCGCCCCGTCCAGGAGCGCACAGTCCCACAGGGAGCGCACAGTCCCGCAGCACGGTCCGCCGGCGCCGCGGGGCTGTGCGCTCCGCCGTATCCCGCCCGGTCCGGCCCTCTCGCATGCCGCGGGGCGTGGAAGGATGAGCGGAAACGTCACATACCGAGGAGATGACCCGGGTGCCCGGCACAAATCTGACCCGCGAAGAGGCACGTCAGCGTGCGAGCCTGCTCACCGTCGACTCGTACGGGATCGACCTCGACCTCAGCGGCGCGCAGCAGGGAGGCACCTACCGGTCCGTGACCACGGTCCGCTTCCAGAGCGCGGAGGCCGGGGCCGAGACCTTCATCGACCTCATCGCGCCGACGGTGCGCGAGGCCGTCCTGAACGGCACGTCCCTGGATGTCGACGCCGTCTTCAAGGACTCGCGCATCGCGCTCTCCGGGCTGCTCGCCGGGGAGAACGAGCTGCGGGTCGTCGCGGACTGCGCGTACACCAACACCGGTGAGGGCCTGCACCGCTTCGTCGACCCGGTCGACGACCAGGCCTACCTGTACACCCAGTTCGAGGTCGCCGACGCACGGCGGGTCTTCCCCAACTTCGAGCAGCCGGACCTGAAAGCCACCTTCCAGTTCACCGTGAAGGCCCCCGAGGGCTGGACCGTGATCTCCAACTCGCCGACGCCCGAACCCCGCGACCACATCTGGGAGTTCGAGGCGACGCCGCGCATCTCGACGTACATCACGGCGCTCATCGTCGGCCCGTACCACTCGGTGCACAGCAGCTACGAGAAGGACGGCGTGTCCGTCCCGCTCGGGATCTACTGCCGCCCCTCGCTGGCCGAGTTCCTCGACTCGGACGCGATCTTCGACGTCACCCGGCAGGGCTTCGACTGGTTCCAGGAGAAGTTCGACTACGCCTACCCGTTCGCCAAGTACGACCAGCTCTTCGTGCCGGAGTTCAACGCGGGCGCCATGGAGAACGCGGGCGCGGTGACCATCCGCGACCAGTACGTCTTCCGCTCCAAGGTCACCGACGCCGCGTACGAGACGCGCGCCGAGACGATCCTGCACGAGCTGGCGCACATGTGGTTCGGCGACCTGGTCACGATGGAGTGGTGGAACGACCTCTGGCTGAACGAGTCGTTCGCCACGTACACCTCCATCGCGTGTCAGGCGTACGCGGACGGGTCCCAGTGGCCCCAGTCGTGGACGACGTTCGCCAACTCCATGAAGACCTGGGCCTACCGCCAGGACCAGCTGCCGTCGACGCACCCGATCATGGCCGACATCACCGACCTGGACGACGTGCTGGTCAACTTCGACGGCATCACGTACGCCAAGGGCGCCTCGGTCCTCAAGCAGCTCGTCGCCTATGTCGGCATGGACGAGTTCTTCCAGGGCGTGCAGGCGTACTTCAAGCAGCACGCCTTCGGCAACACCCGCCTCTCGGACCTGCTCGGCGCGCTGGAGAAGACCTCGGGGCGCGATCTGAAGGCCTGGTCGACGGCGTGGCTGGAGACCGCGGGGATCAACATCCTGCGCCCGGAGATCGAGGTGGACGGCGCCGGCCACATCACCTCCTTCGCCGTACGGCAGGAGGCGCCCGAGCTGCCCGCGGGCGCCAAGGGAGAGCCGACGCTGCGCCCGCACCGCATCGCGATCGGCTGCTACGACCTGGACGAGGACGGCAAGCTCGTCCGTACGGACCGGATCGAGCTGGACGTCGAGGGCGAGCGCACCGAGGTGCCGTTCCCGCAGGACACCCCGCGCCCCGCGGTGATCCTGCTCAACGACGACGACCTGTCGTACGCGAAGGTGCGCCTCGACGAGGACTCGCTGCGCGTCGTCACCGAGCACCTGGGCGACTTCGCCGAGTCGCTGCCGCGTGCGCTGTCCTGGGCCTCCGCCTGGGACATGACCCGCGACGGCGAGCTGGCCACCCGCGACTATCTGGCGCTCGTCCTCTCCGGGATCTCCAAGGAGACGGACATCGGCGTCGTCCAGTCGCTGCACCGCCAGGTGAAGCTGGCACTCGACCTGTACGCGGACCCGGCCTGGCGCGAGGCGGGGCTGACCCAGTGGACGGACGCGACGCTCGCCCATCTGCGGGCCTCCGACGCGGGCAGCGACCACCAGCTGGCGTGGGCCCGCGCCTTCGCCGCGACCGCCCGCACGCCGCTCCAGCTGGATCTGCTGAACGGGATGCTGGAGGGCGAGGAGACGGTCGAGGGGCTCGCCGTCGACACCGAGCTGCGCTGGGCGTTCGTGCACCGGCTGGCCGTGGTCGGCCGGTTCGACGAGGAGGAGATCGCGGCCGAGCTGCTGCGCGACCGGACGTCCGCGGGTGAGCGGCACGCGGCGAGCGCCCGCGCCGCGCGTCCGACGGAGGCCGCGAAGGCGGAGGCCTGGGCGTCGGTCGTGGAGTCCGACCAGCTCCCCAACGCCGTCCAGGAAGCGGTCATCGGCGGCTTCGTCCAGACCGACCAGCGCGAGGTCCTCGCTCCGTACACGGAGAAGTACTTCGCCGCGGTCAAGGACGTCTGGGAGTCCCGCAGTCACGAGATGGCCCAGCAGGTCGCGATCGGCCTCTACCCGGCGCTCCAGGTGTCGCAGGAGACGCTGGACGCGACGGACGCCTGGCTGGAGTCCGCCGGGCCGAACGCCGCACTGCGACGGCTGGTGTCCGAGTCGCGCGCGGGCGTGGAGCGGGCGCTGCGGGCCCAGGCCGCGGACGCGGCTGCGGCGCGCGCCTGAACATGGATGCGGGGCGGGGCGCGGTTCCAGGACCGCGCCCCGCCCCTTCCTCTGTGCGGGTTTCCCCCCGGCCTCCGTACAGAGGTGTCAGTGGGGCCGGAGGGGTCAGGACCCGTTGTACCGGCGGCGCAGCTCGGCCCTTCCCGCCTCGGTGAACGTGCCGTGCAGGCGCATCCGCGCCACACCGCCGTCGGGGAAGGTGTCCAGGCGGACGTGGGTGACGACGGCCTCGGCAGCGAGCTTGAAACGGTGCAGGGTGTCGGGCTGGAGCTTGGTGCGCGGGATGATCTCGAACCACTCGCCCGTCTCGCCGTCACGGCCGCTCAGCGCGATCCAGCCGGCGGAGTTGCCCTTGAGGTAGGCCGTGTCGATCTCCACGGCGCGTACGGACCCCTGCGCGGCCAGCCGGAACCGCACCCAGTCGTTGGTGTCGCGGACGCGGCGGCGGCGGTTCTCCCAGCCGTCGTCCATCTTGCGGGAGGTGCCGGGCAGGATGATCTGGGTCGGCGAGGAGTAGAAGCGGTCCGACGCGTCCTCGTACGCGGCGCCGTTGAGCACCGAGACCAGGTCGACCGTGGAGAGCAGGTCGAGCCACTCGGGGTCGGGCACGACCTCGCCGTGCACGCGGAGGCGGGCGACACCGCCGTCGGGGTGCTGGCAGAGCCGGACGTGGGTGTAGACGCGCTCGCCGGTGATCTCGAAGGCGTTGGCCGCGTGGCCGAGCACGGGGGACCGCGGGATGATCTCCTCCCACTTCACGTCGTCGGCGAGCAGCTCCTCGGGGCTCGGGGAACCCTCCACCGAGGCGCCCTGGACCGATATCTGCTGCGGGTAGTTGCCGCGGAAGTGGGCGGTGTCCACGATGATCCCGCGGATGACGCCGGGGGCGCCGAGCCGGATGAGCGCCCAGTCGTGGTCGTCCGGGGTCGGGAAGGGCGTCTCGGCGGACGCGCCGCGCCGGCGGCGGGTCTCCCAGCCATCCATGATCTTGCCCTTGTGACCGAAGTGCTCGGGGTCGAAGACGGCGCGCTCGCGGACGAGCAGGTTCTCGCGCTCGGCGAAGAACTCGTCGTTGGCGGCGACGACACCCGCACCGAGGCGGCGGTCAGCCAGGTCGACCAGCTCGGTGAAGGCGTGGTCCCCGCTGCGGTAGTCGGCGTACGGGTCGCCGCCGCCGTACGGAGCCGCGTCGTTGGCGTGGGGGTCCTGGGAGCTCGCTGCATCGGTGGAAGTCATGCTCCGACTCTCACCCAGAACCACCGATCACGTCCATCGAAAGTTTCCACAGAATCCATTCAGTGAATCTGAACGATGCTACGGGTGGCCGCCCTGCCCGCGTGCGACCTCGCGGAGCGCGTCCAGCACCCGGCCGACCGCGGTACCGCCTTCGGCCCCGCGCCGCACCGCGGCGATCACGTGGCGCAGCGGCTGGTCGGCGCTGAGCACCCGGGTCACCACCCCCGTACGGCGCTCGCCGCCCACCGCCATCCTGGGCACCAGCGCGACCCCCATCTCGGCCTCCACCATGGCCAGGATCGCCGTCCAGCCGGCCGCGCTGTGCGCCTGCTCGGGGACGAATCCGGCGGCCTCGCAGGCCGCTGTGGTGATCTCCGACCAGGGGCCGCTGCCGCCGAAGATCCATGCCTCGCCGGAGAGGTCGGCGAGCCGCAGCCCCTCGGCGGAGGCCAGCGGGTGCCCGGCGGGCAGCGCCACGTCGAGCGGGTCGGCCAGCAGCGGTACGCGGGTGAAGCGCGGGTCGCGGGCGGTCGGGGCGTGGGCGGCGAGGGAGATCGCCAGATCGACGTCGCCGCCCGCGAGCAGCTCGTACGCCTCGGCCGCCTCCGCCTCACGGATGCGGACCTCGACGGCGGGGTGGCTCAGGCGCAGCGCGGCCACGGCGGGGACCACCAGCGCGGGGACGGCGGTGGAGAAGGCTCCCACCCGGACCTCGCCCGCCTCCCCCTGGAGATAGCCGGCCAGTTCGGCGTCCGCGCGCTCCAGCTGGGCGAAGACCGCCTCGGCGTGCCGGAGCACCAGATGGGCCGCGTCGGTGAGCCTGACCCGTCGGCCGTGGGCCACGAGCAGCGGTACACCGAGTTGCTTCGACAGGTTCGAGAGCTGCTGGGAGACGGCCGACGGGGTCATCCGGAGCACCTCGGCGGTGGCCGTGACGGTGCCCCGCTCGCTCAGGGTACGGAGGATCTGAAGCTTCCGGATGTCCCACTCGGTCATGTCCGCAACCTATCCCCCGCCGGTCTCACGCCGGTTCTCACGCCGGTCGCGAAGGATCCGGCGCGAAGGATCGCGAAGGATGCAGCACGGAAGATCCGGAGCGGGAATCCGGCGCGGAAATCCGGCGCGGAAATCCGGCGCGGAAATCCGGCGCGGAACGCAGAGGTGCCGCGGGGCCGGTCGGGCGGCTCCGCGGCACATCGGGTGAAGAGGGCGGGTGTCAGGCCTTCTTGCGGGACTTGTCGAGGACCATCACCAGTCCGGCAATGATCCCGAACAGCACGAGAGGTGTGATCACAAAGAGGCCGATCGTGTCGAAGACACTCAGGCCCGGACCGGGGTCGTCGCCGTCGTCGCGTGTCAGCGCGAGCGCGGGGGACGACATGAGCAGCATCATCAGCGTCGTACCGGCTGCTACGGCTCCGGCGCGCAGGGCGTTCTTCTTGTCCACGGACCAAACGTAGCGAACGGCTATGCGGTCTGCGCGCCCGGGGGTGCCGTACGCGGCCGGAACTCAGCCATCAGGCGGTGCAGACGGGGCGAGGCGGCCACTTCCTCCAGGGTCATGGGCCTGCCCTGCGGGTCGGCGACCGGCAGCCGCCAGTTGGGATACTGGTCCCAGGTGCCGGGGAGATTCTGCGGCCTGCGGTCCCCGACCGCGTCCGGCAGCCAGATGCCGGTCATCCGGGCCGGGGTGCGCAGCAGGAAGCGGTGGACCGCGCGGACCTCCCCCTCCTCGTCGCCCGAGCCCTCGGGCAGCAGCCCGAGCCGGGCGAGGAAGCCCAGCCACTCGGCGAGTTCGGCCTTGTCCTCGGCCTGTTCCTGGCTCAGCGGGCGGGTCAGGAGGCCCAGGCGATGGCGGAGTTCGACATGTTCACCGGTCAGCCGGGCGGCGGTGGAGGGCAGATCGTGGGTGGTGGCGGTGGCCACGCACTCCTCACGCCACGTGTCCGGCGACAGCGGCCGGCCCGTACCGCTCCAGTCGCGCTCGAACCAGAGCACCGAAGTGCCCAGCACACCGCGGCGCGACAGGGATTCGCGGACGCCGGGCTCGACCGTGCCGAGGTCCTCGCCGATGACGGCCGCACCCGCGCGGTGGGCCTCCAGCGCGAGAACGGCCAGCATCGCATCGGCGTCATAACGGACATATGTTCCGGTGGTGGGATCGCCGCCCCCCGGTACCCACCAGAGCCGGAAGAGTCCCATCACATGGTCGATCCGGATCGCGCCCGCGTTCCGCAGGATGCCCCTCAGCAGGCCGCGGTAGGGCGCGTAGCCGGAAGCGGCGAGCGCGTCGGGGCGCCAGGGGGGCAGACCCCAGTCCTGGCCGCGGGCGTTGAAGGCGTCCGGCGGGGCGCCGACGGACATCCCCCCGGCGAAGATGGACTGCTGGGCCCAGGCGTCGGCGCCGTCCGGGTGCACCCCGACGGCCAGGTCGTGGACCAGGCCGGTCTCCATGCCCGCCTCGCGGGCGGCGCGCTGGGCGTCGGCGAGCTGGGCGTCGGTCAGCCAGGCGAGCCACATGTGGAAGTCGACGCGGTGCTGGAGCGCCGCGCGGGCGCGGGCCGTGCCGTGCGAGCGGGGGTCGCGGAGCGGGGCGGGCCAGGTGTGCCAGTCGGGCCCGTGTTCCTCGGCGAGCGCACACCAGGTGGCGTGGTCCTCCAGCGGGCGTCCCTGGGTGGCGAGGAAGTCGGCGTAAGCGGCGCGTCTGCCGGGGCCGAGCGGGACCTCGTAGACCAGCTCCAGGGCCTCCTTCTTGAGCGCCCACACGGCGTCGCGGTCGATCAGGGCGCCCCCGTCGAGCACCGCCTCGCGCAGTACGGCGGCGCGGCGGAGATGGCCGCGGTCCCCGATGTACGCGTATTCGGGGACCGCCTCGACCCGCAGGTGGACGGGGTCCGGGAAGCGCCGCGACGAAGGGCGGTAGGGCGACGGGTCGGTGGGCGACCCGGGCGCTGCCGCATGCAGCGGATTGACCTGGACGAATCCGGCGCCGTGCACCCGCCCCGACCAGGCGGCGAGATCGGCCAGGTCGCCGAGGTCGCCCATGCCCCAGGAGCGCGCGGACAGCAGGGAGTAGAGCTGCACCAGGAAGCCGTGACTGTGGCCGGGCGGCTGCGGCACCCGTTCGGGCGCGACCACGAGAGTGGCCCGTACGGTGCGCCCGTCGGCCGCCTCGGCGTGCAACCGGTGCACGCCGAGCGGCAGTTCCTGCCACTTGTCGAGGGTGCCGCCCTGCTCGGTCTCGATCCGCAGCTGGGTGCCCGGCGGGAGGTCGCGCACGGCCGGGGGGCGCTCACCGGGCCTGGCCACCACGGTCGGCGGCAGCAGCCGGTCCGCGAGGGCCGCCTCGTGGCGGGCGAGCGCCGTGGCGACCGCCTCCGGTGTCGACGCGTCGATGTCGAGCGCGGCGAGCACGGCGATGACGGTGGCGTCGGAGACCGGGACGGTGACGTCCTCGGACGGTGCGTAGCTGGTGGCGACTCCATGCAGCGCGGCGAGCCTGGCAAGGCTCATGCGGACTCCCCGTTCAGGCTGCGGTCAGATCCCGGCAGCCGTTCCGTATGCGGTGGGCTCACTGGTCAACGGGGTGAAGTCGGCGAGCGGCGGCTCGCTGGTGAGGGGTGCGACGTCGGAGAGCGGCGGCTCACTCGTCAGCGGCAGCTCCATGGAGCTGGTGCTCGCGTCGGGGTCGGGCATCAGGTCCGGCACGAGCTCCGGAACGGTCTCCGGGACGGGTTTGGACAGGGCCGAGAGCAGAAGCTGCGCTGAAGCGGCCACGAGAATCTCCGTAAGGTCGGTGACGAGGTTGGATTCAAGCCCTACCCAGCGGGCGCGGCCCCATCCGTATTCGTCTCACCAACGTGCGCCGGGTCACATTCAGTTCCCCGCAGAGGAATTGTCCACACCACCACCGGATCGGGCAATTCCGGCACACCGGCCACCCAGTCCCGGCATTCACGCGGACACCCCTGCTCCGATCGGTGCGGGGGGGGTGGGCCGGACGGACGAAGCGACGAGCAGATCAACCGGCGAACCGATGAACCGGCAACCCGATGGACCGGAAAAGCGATAGGCCGGAAAAGCGATGAACCGGAGATCCGGTGAACCGATGACCCGTGCAACGGCGATAGAGAGAGCGTGAGACTGTTCCGCTCCCCGGGGGGAGCCCACGACGACGCCGGGGACGCGGCGCTGCTGCGGGCCGTGGCCAAGGGCGACCCGGCCGCGCTGGCCGCGCTCTACGACCGGCACGCGGGCTGGCTGCACGCGCGGCTCACCCGGCGGTGCGCCGACCCCGACGTCGTACGGGAAGTGCTGCAGGACACCTTCGTCACCGTCTGGCGGTCCGCGGGCTCACACCGTGGGGACGAGGCCGGCGGCTGGCTGTGGGTGATCGCGGGCCGCCGGCTGGTCGACGCACAGCGGGCGCTGACCCGTGCGGCCCGCGCGGAAAGCGCGGCACACGAGGCGGCCCCGGTGGCGGCGTCGGCCGAGGACCGGGTCCTGGCCGGGCTCGAATACGGGGACGTCGGCACCGCGCTCGACCGGATCTCGCCGGAGCTGCGCGACGTGCTGCGCGCCACGGTCGTCGACGGGCTGACGACCCGCGAGACCGCGCAGCTCCTCGGGATCCCGGAGGGGACGGTCAAGACGCGAGCGGTACGGGCCCGCCGCGAGCTGCGCGCCGCGCTGGCCGGCCTGGCACCCGGAGCAGGCCCCGTGGGAGGGACGGTATGAGCAGCCAGGACACCGCGCCGCACACCTGGCACGTCGGCGGGCCCCTCGCGGCCCGTTACGCGTCCGGGGAGGCCGCCGAGAAGGACGCGTGGTCGCTGGAGAAGCACGTCGAGGCGTGCGGGCCCTGTGCGGCCCGGGTGTCGGCCGCCGTGCGGGCGTCGGCCGCCGGCCCCGCGCTGGCCGGGGTCCGGGCCGCCGTGCTCGGGCAGGCTCGCACGTCCCGGGCCGCCGGGGGCGGCCCGGGACCGTCCGGGGCGCGCGGCACGGTTCACGGCCGGGCCGCGTCCTGCGTGCGGCGCGGGCCCCCCGGGCAGCGGGGCCCGCGCTGCCCGGCCCCTGGGCGGTGGCGGTGGTGCTGGTCGTGTTGGGGGCCGCCGGACTGGCCCACGGAGCCGGGCTCGCCGGAGCCCGCGCCGTCCTGCTGGCCCTGGCGCCGGTGGTGCCGGTCGCCGGTGTCGCCGTGTCGCACGGGCGGCACGCCGACCCGATGCACGAGATCGTCGCCTCGACCCCGTCGGGCGGGCTGCGGCTGCTCCTGATCCGGACCGCCACCGTGCTGGTGACAGGTGTTCCGCTGCTCACCGGCGCCGAGGCACTGCTGCCGGCCGACGACGGCGTTCCGGGAGCGGCCACCTGGCTGCTGCCCGGACTCGCGCTGACCCTGGGCTCGCTGGCGCTCGGCTCGTACGTGGGCTGCCGGGCCGCCGCCGCCGCGCTGGGCACCGGCTGGGCCTGCGCGGTGCTGCTGCCGGCGGCCGCTGCGGGGCCGTCCGGCGGACCGTTCCTGTTCGACGCGGTCTCCGGACAGCTCTCGTCCATCGTCTCGGGCGCTTCCGCCCAGAGCGGCTGGGCCGTCGCGGCTTCACTCTGCGCGGGGCTGCTGGCCCTGCGCCGTCACTCGTTCGACCGGATGGAGAAGGCATGAGTGTCACCAGCGCGACAGCCCCGCACGGCGGGGCGGGGGGACGCCGGGGCGGCGGAGCGGCCATCCGGCTCTCCGGCCTCACGGTCAGGCACCGCAGGACCACCGCTCTGGACTCCGTCGACCTCGACTTCGCCCCCGGCGTACACGGTCTGCTCGGCCCGAACGGCGCGGGCAAGACATCGCTGATCCGGGTACTCGCCACAGTCGCGGCCCCGGCGTCCGGCCGGGTCGAGATGATGGGCGAGGACATCGGCGAGCACCGGGGGCGGACAGCGGTGCGGCGCGGACTCGGCTATCTGCCGCAGGAGTTCGGCTACTACCCGGGCTTCACGGTGCGCGAGTTCGTGGCCTATGTGGCGTGGCTGAAGGAGATGCCCCGGGCCGGGACGGCGGAGGCCGTCGAGCGCGCCGTGGACCGGGTCGGGCTGGGCGACCGCATCGACGCGAAGATCAAGACGCTCTCGGGCGGGATGGTGCGGCGCGTCGGGATAGCCCAGGCCGTCGTGAACGACCCGGACGTCCTGCTCCTGGACGAGCCGACCGCCGGTCTCGATCCGGAGCAGCGCGTCGAATTCAGATCGCTGCTCCGTGAGTTGGGTGAGGGCTCCACGGTCATCGTCTCCACCCATCTGGTGGAGGACGTCGCCGTCGCCTGCACGGATGTGACGCTCATCGAGGCGGGCAGGATCGCCTACCGCGGTACGCCGGCCTCGCTGGCCGCCCTCGGCGAGAGCGCCGCGGGCCGCGACCGCGAGGGCAACGCCATCGAGCGCGGCTACACCACCGCCCTGCGCGAGCACCGCGCGGGCGCGCCGCTCACGGCCCGGTCCGCCGGGTGAGCGCGACCGTCCGTACGCCGTCGCCCGCAAGCACAGCGGCAGCTCCGCGGCCCGCTCCCCGCCCCTGGGCCGCTGAACTGCGCGGCGGGCTCACCCCATGGGCGGCGGTCGCCGTCTTCCTCACCCTGCTGGTGCCGCTGGTCAGCAAAGCCGCCTACTGGCAGGGCAGCTGGACGCAGACCGAGTACGAACTGCACACCGTCGCCACACTGCTCGGCGGCCCGATGGCAGCCGCCATCGGCTGCCGGCAGGGCGGCAGGGAGCACAGACGCGGTACGGCCGAGCTGCGCGCGTCGGCATCCCGTGGCCCGCTCGCCCAGTTCCTGACGGCGTCGCTGCCGGTGGCGGCCGGCCCGGCCGCGGGCTATCTGGCCGCCTCCGCCATCGCGCTGCCGGCCAGTTGGCCGTACACATCGGCGGGCAGCCCGCAGCTCTCCGTACATCTGGCGGACGCGCTGTACCTGGTGGCGATGGCGGTGGTGGGCCACGCCGCCGGGCGGGCGGTGCGCTGGCGGCTGGCCCCACCGCTGCTCGCCGTCTGCGCGTACGCCGCCCTCGGTGTCCCCTCCTACCAGGAGGGGGCGGTGCGCTTTCTGGACCCGGCGCTCCAGTACGGCACCGGTGAAGAGCTGCCCGTGTGGTGGCAGCCGTACGCGATGACCCTCTGGATCTGCGGGCTCGCCGCGGCCGTGGTGCTGCTGTGCGCGGCCCGCCGCCGGGCCCGCCCGCTGGCCCTGCTGCCGCTGGCCGCCGCGTGCGCCGTCGCCGTGCTCATCGTGCAGTCGGGCTCATCGATGTGGCGCGAGGATCCGGCCGCCCGCCGGGAGACCTGCGCGGGAACAGCGCTCCGGATCTGCGTCGCCGCCGTACACGGTGACCTGTTGCCGCAGGTGACCGCGGCTCTCAGCGGGATCGCCGGACGTCTCGCGGGGGTGGAGAACGCCCCGGACCGGCTCGACGACATCGCCGGTCCGGCCCGGCCGGACAGCAGAACCCTGCCGGAGTTCTTCCTCGGCCAGAGCGTCGTACGGGGCCGGCTCGCCGACCCGCAGCAGTTCGCCTGGGAGGTCGGGGTGACACTGGCGTACGGATCCTGCGGAATCGGCGACGGCGACGACCGTTTCCTCCGCACCAGCGGCGCCGTACAGGACTGGCTGATCTCCAGCGGCCTCAGCGAGCGGCGCCGGGCCTCGGACGAGTCGGCCGCGCGCCGGCGGGGCACGGCGGCCGATGTGGCCCGCGACAAGAAGGACCGTGCGGCTCTCGGCCGGCTGACGTCCATGGAGCCCGGGGCACGGCGCGGCTGGCTCGCCCGCTACTTCGCGGCCACCCAGGGGGCCTGCGACAGGAACGGGGTGCCCGCACTGTGAGCGGCACACCGCACGACCTCGACCCCAGGGCCCTGTACGCCCGTTCGCACGGGCTGCCGCTCACCGCGTACACGCTCGCTGGTACGGCCGTGCTCGCCGCCTGGGCCGCGCACGCGCTGCACGCCTACCTCGGCCCCGGCCGTCTGGTGCCCGTCGTGGCGCTGGCGCCGATGCTCGCGGCCGCCGCGATCGGCACCGCACTGCACGAGCACTCGGCCGAGCTCAACCGCACGGCCGTGCGCCTCTGGTGGCCGCGGCGGCTGGCCGTCCTGCTGGCCCTGACCGCGCTCGCGGCCGGCTCGCTGGCACTCGCCGTGCCGGGAGGTGCCCAGGAGTTCGGCGCCCCGGCCGTCGTCCGCAATCTCCTGGGCGCCGAGGGCATCGCGGCAGCGTCCGCCGCCGTGATCGGCGCCCGGCTCAGCTGGCTGCCCGTGATCGCCTTCCTCAGCTCGGCGTATCTGGCGGGCGGGGGCCCTGCGGGGCGGGCGGTCCTGGTGTGGGACTGGCCGGTGCGGCCCGGGGCACAGCCGGGCGCCTGGGTGACGGCCTCGCTGCTGTTCCTGGGCGGCGCCACGCTGTACACGGTGCGCGGCGCCCGCCGGGACGACTCCGACGGCTGACGCGGCGGATCTCCGGGGGCGGCACCCGCGTCCGCCCCCGGCGCCACCGCCCGGGCCGTCAGGCCGATACGCCGTCGATCCGTGCCATCGCGTCCTCCGCGCCGAACGGCTGCAGATACGGCAGCCAGCGCGGGTCCCGGTGTCCGGTGCCGATGATGCGCCAGGCGAGGCCGCTCGGCGGGGCCGGCTGGTGGCGCAGGCGCCAGCCCAGTTCCAGCAGGTGCCGGTCGGCCTTGACGTGGTTGCAGCGGCGGCACGCGGCCACCACATTGTCCCAGCGGTGCTGCCCGCCGCGGCTGCGCGGAATGACATGGTCGACGCTGGTTGCGACGCCACCGCAGTACATACAGCGGCCGCCGTCACGCGCGAAGAGCGCACGGCGGGTGAGCGGGACGGGCCCCCGGTAGGGGACGCGCACGAACCGCTTCAGCCGGACGACACTGGGCGCGGGGACGATGCGGGTGGCACTGTGCATGAAGGCGCCGGATTCCTCCAGGGAGACTGCCTTGTTCTCCAGGACGAGGACGAGCGCGCGACGGAGCGGTACGACGCCGAGCGGCTCGTACGACGCGTTGAGGACCAGGACGTGCGGCACGGTGGATGCCTCCTTGTACGCCGGCGGCGCGTGGCTCGCGCCGGGACGATCTGCTCTCAGTCTCTCCTCATGCCTGGTGGAAGCGCCACCAACGTCAGGTAACGGGCTCGGAGTGTTTTCGTCCACACCTGACCGTTCCTGAGCGTTCGCGCGCCGTTCCCGCCAGTTTTCAGCGGCTGCGAGCGGTTCCCAGCCGTTCACGCCGGTTCCCCGCGTGGGATACATCTCTCCGCCGAACAGGTCGGCGGATGCAGCCGTGATGCGCCGTTAGTGTGGAGGTTCTGCCCGCTTCTCCTGGAGGTTTCCGCTGTGAACGCCGTGCATGCTGTCACCTGGTCCCTGGCGACGGGCGGCAGCTCTCGGCCCGGTACGGCCGACACGCTCGACGACGCTCAGAAGTCCGCGACGAATGCAGCCGACTGGGTGCAGCAGAACTGGTCCACCTGGCTGTCGATCGGACTGCGGATCATCCTCATCCTGGTCATCGCCACCGTGCTGCGCGCCCTCGTCCGGCGCGCGCTCACCCGGCTGATAGAGCACATGAACCGCAGCGCGACGGCCGTCGAAGGCACCGCGCTCGGCGGCCTGCTGGTCAACCAGGAGCGCCGCCGCCAGCGCTCCGAGGCGATCGGTTCGGTGCTGCGCTCGGTGGCGTCCTTCGTGATCCTCGGCACCGCGGCACTGATGGTGCTCTCCACCCTCAAGATCGATCTGGCGCCGCTGCTCGCGTCGGCCGGTGTCGCGGGTGTCGCGATCGGGTTCGGTGCGCGCAATCTGGTCACCGACTTCCTCTCCGGTGTCTTCATGATCATGGAGGACCAGTACGGCGTGGGGGACAACATCGACGCGGGGGTGGCGACCGGCGAGGTCATCGAGGTCGGCCTGCGGGTGACCAAGCTCCGCGGCGACAACGGCGCGATCTGGTACGTGCGCAACGGTGAGATCAAACGGATCGGCAACCTCAGCCAGGGCTGGGCGACGGCCGCCGTGGACGTCCAGGTGAAGCCGACCGAGAACCTGGAGCGGCTGCGCGAGGTCATCAGCGTGGTCGCGCAGGACCTGGCCAAGTCCGAACCGTGGAACGAACAGCTCTGGGGCCCGGTCGAGATCCTCGGCCTGGACTCGGTGCTCCTGGACTCGATGGTCATCAGGGTCACCGCCAAGACGATGCCGGGCAAGGCCCTGGGCATCGAGCGGGAGCTGCGCTGGCGGCTCAAGATCGCACTCGACGAGGCGGGCATCCTGGTCGTGGGCGGCCCGGTCACGGTCGACACGGAGGAACCGCCGGTCGATTCGGCGGCCTCCATGTCGGCCCCTTCCGCCCTGGCCAGCCCGACATCCCCGCAGTCGCTCGCCGCGTCGCCGATCCCGCCGCAGAACCTCTCGAAGTAGCGGCCGGGAGGGGCGGGACGCCCGGAGCCCGTACCACCGCCGTTCACCCTCCGTACGCACGAGCGCCCCGCAGGACACGCGGGGCGCTCATTTCGTGTGCCCAGGTAACGCTTTGGTTGCCGGACCGGGACAGACCATTGACGCCCGGCTGACCTGCGGCCTACGTTCCTCACACCGAATTGGAAACTTTCCTAACAGTGGCGCGAGGGGCAGGTGCGTACGACGTGGCCGGTGGCACGACTCCAGGAACCCCGCGCGTGCTGCGGGCGATGAACGACCGCGCCGCACTCGACCTGCTGCTTGAGCACGGTCCGCTCTCCCGCACGAAGATCGGCAAACTGACCGGTCTCTCCAAGCCGACCGCCTCCCAACTGCTGGCGCGCCTGGAGGCCGCCGGGCTCGTGGTGGCGACCGGCACCAGTGAGGGCCGCCCCGGACCGAGCGCACAGCTCTACGCGGTCAACGCCGGGGCCGGCCACGCCGCCGGGATCGACGTGAACCCGCAGCGCATCCGGGCCGCCGTCGCGGACCTCACCGGCCGCACCGTCGGCGAGTTCCGCCTCGCGACCCCCGGCAGGCGCGGCACCGGCGTCGTCCAGCAGGTGACCGACGCCCTGGACGGCGCCACGAAGGCCGCAGGACTGGTGCGGGCCGATCTGCGGCGCGTGGTGGTGGGCACCCCGGGCGCCTTCGACCCGAACACCGGCCGGCTGCGGTACGCCTCCCACCTGCCCGGCTGGCACTCCCCCACGCTGCTCGACGAGCTGGCGGCGGCGCTGCCGATGCCCGTCGAGTACGAGAACGACGTCAATCTGGCCGCCGTCGCCGAGCAGCGGCTGGGCGCCGCCCGCGGCCACGAGGACTTCGTACTGCTCTGGAACGAGGAGGGTGTCGGTGCCGCCGTCGTCCTCGGCGGCCGGCTGCACCGCGGCTTCACCGGCGGCGCGGGCGAGGTCGGCTTCATGCCGGTGCCCGGCGCCCCGCTGGTGCGTCAGGTGACCAAGGCCAACGCGGGCGGCTTCCAGGAGCTCGCCGGCTCCCAGGCGCTGGCCAGGCTGGCCAGGGAGCTGGGCGTCGAGGGCGTCGGCAGCGGTTCGCACACCGAGGTCGCGAGCGCGCTGATCGCCGAGGCCGCGCGGGCCGACGGAGGCCCGTACCGCCGTCTCCTGGAGGTCTTCGCCACCGCGGTGGCCACCGGCCTCGCCTCGCTGGTGGCCGTGCTCGACCCCGAACTCCTGGTGCTCTCCGGCGATCTGATCGTCGCGGGCGGCGAACCGCTGCGTGAACTCGTACAGCGCGAGCTGGCCGAGCTGGCAGCTTCCCGGCCCCGGCTCGTCCTCGGCTCCGTACGCGAACAGCCCGTCCTGCGCGGGGCGCTGGAGAGCGCACTCGCCACCACCCGCGACGAGGTCTTCGACACCTCGGCCCACTGACCCCCCGCTTCCCCCAGCAGCGCCCGGCCCCGTCCCGTACCCCTTCGCTTCCCCCCAGCGCCCCCGCAAGCAGCTCCGCGAGTACCCCCGTACTGCCCAGATCCGCCAGAGGGAGATTCCGTCATGCCCAGAAAACGCCGACTGGCCGCGGCCGCCGTCGCATCCATGTCCCTGCTCGCCTCGGCCTGTACGGGCCAGAGCTCGGGCGGCGCGAACGACGACGTGAACGCGCGGACCACCATCACCTTCTGGCACGGCTGGAGCGCCGCGAGCGAGGTCAAGGCGATGCAGGCGGACGTCGACCGCTTCGAGAAGATCCACCCGAACATCAAGGTGAAGGTCGTCGGCAACATGACCGACGACAAGATCAACCAGGCGCTGCGCGGCGGCGGTTCGGACGCCCCCGACGTGGTCTCCTCCTTCACCACCGACAACGTCGGCAAGTTCTGCTCGTCCGGTGCCTTCGCGGATCTGAAGCCGTTCCTCGCCAAGTCGAAGATCGATCTGGACAAGACCTTCTCCAAGCCGCTCCAGGACTACACGCAGTTCGACGGGGTGCGCTGCACCCTGCCGCTGCTCAGCGACGCGTACGCGCTCTACTACAACAAGGACGCCTTCAAAGCCGCGGGGATCACCTCACCGCCGAAGACCTGGACCGAGTTCGACCGGGACGCCGTCAAGCTGACGAAGCCCGAGGGCGACTCGTACCGCCAGCTCGGCTTCATGCCGACCTTCCACGGCTACGAGTCGACGCCGAGCCACATGGTGGCGCAGTGGAGCCCGGCCTACGTCGGCGAGGACGGCAAGTCCGACGTCGCCAGGGACCCGGCCTTCGCGAAGATGTTCACCTGGCAGCAGGGCCTGGTGAACAAGCTGGGCGGCTTCGGCAAGCTGGAGAAGTTCCGGGCCACGTTCGGCGACGAGTGGGGCGCCAAGCACCCCTTCCAGACCGGCCAGGTCGCCATGCAGGTCGACGGCGAGTGGCGGCTCGGGATGGCCCAGGACGCCAAGTCGAAGGTGGACATCGGCATCGCGCCGCTGCCGGTCCCCGACGACCAGGCCGCCTCGTACGGCAAGGGCTACATCACCGGCACGATCGCCGGTATCGCGTCGACCAGCAAGAAGCAGAACGCCTCCTGGGAGTTCGTGAAGTACATCACCACCGACACCGACGCTGTCGTGGACTTCGCCAACGACATCCACAACATCCCGTCCACGCTGGCCGCGCTGAAGTCGCCGAAGCTGAAGTTCGACCCGCGGCTGAAGACGTTCCTGGACATCGCGCGGAACCCGGCTTCCAGCACCACGCCCCCGTCGGTCAACGGCGGCACCTACCAGGTGACCCTCCAGGACTTCGGATACGACTTCGAGTCCGGCAGGACGAAGGATCTGAAGGCCGGTCTGCGCAGGACCGCGTCGCAGATCGACAAGGACAACGAGAAGGCGAAGTAGCCTCGCCATGACCACGTACACCCCGCGTTCGAAGCGCCGCCGGGCGGCGGTGCGCACGGCGGCCTTCATGTCGCCCTGGCTCATCGGCTTCTGCGTCTTCTTCGTGTACCCGCTGGTCTCGACCGTCTACTTCTCCTTCACGAAGTACGACGGCTTCAGGGCCCCGGCGTTCAACGGCCTGACGAACTGGACGTACGTCTTCACCGAGTACCCGGACTTCTGGCCCGCGATGCGCAACACGCTCTGGCTCGTGGTCGTGATGGTCGCCTGCCGGGTGGTCTTCGGACTCGGCATCGGGATGCTGATCACCAGGATCAAGACGGGTGCCGGGATCTTCCGGACCCTGTTCTACCTGCCGTACCTCGCACCGCCGGTCGCCGCGACGCTGGCCTTCGTCTTCCTGCTCAACCCGGGAACAGGGCCGGTCAACTCGATCCTCGGCGGCATCGGACTGCCGACGCCCGGCTGGTTCACCGACGCCACCTGGTCGAAGCCCGCGCTCACGATGCTCGCGGTGTGGGGCATCGGCGACCTGATGGTGATCTTCATGGCCGCGCTCCTCGACGTACCGAAGGAGCAGTACGAGGCGGCGGAGCTGGACGGCGCGTCCGCGGTGCAGCGCTTCCGGTTCGTGACGCTGCCGAACATCTCGCCGATCATCATGTTCGCCGTGGTCACCGGGATCATCCAGGCGATGCAGTACTACACCCAGCCACTGGTGGCCGGGAAGGTCGCATCGGGCATCATCGGCGGCTCCGGGCAGCAGTTCTCGCCCGGCTTCCCCGACAAATCCACGCTGACCCTGCCCCAGCTCGTCTACACACTGGGCTTCCAGCGCTTCGACTACGGCTCCGCGTGCGTGGTCGCGCTCGTCCTCTTCGCCCTGGCCATGGCGTTCACCGCACTGCTGATGCGGCGCCGCAGCGGGCTCGTACAGGCAGGTGACTGACCGTCATGACACAGCTCACCCAGGTCGCCGACAACCCACCGGCCCGGATCGTGGCCGACGGCGCCCGGCGGACCGCCCGCCGCAGGACCCTGCTGCACTGGATCGCGGTGCACGCGCTGGGCGTGGCCGCCGCGCTCTTCTTCGTGCTGCCGTTCGTCTTCGTGATCCTCACCTCGCTGATGAGCGACCAGCAGGCACTCACCCGCGACCTGTGGCCGCACACCTTCGAGTGGTCCAACTACCGCAAGGTCTTCGACACCCCGGGCTTCCTGTCCTGGTGGCGGAACACCCTGCTGTACGCGGGTCTCGGCACCGTACTGACCGTGGTGTCCTCGCTGCCCGTGGCGTACGCGCTCGCCAAGTTCCGCTTCCGCGGCCGGCATCTGTCGCTGATGCTCGTCATCTCGATGATGATGCTGCCGCCGCAGGTCGTCATCATCCCGATGTACCTGTTCTGGGCGAAGCAGCTGGACCTGTCGGGCACGCTCTGGCCGCTGATCATCCCGATGGCGTTCGGCGACGCGTTCTCCATCTTCCTGCTGCGGCAGTTCCTGCTGACCATCCCCGACGAGTACATCGACGCGGCCAAGGTCGACGGCTGCGGCGAATTCCGCACGCTGCTGAAGGTCATCGTCCCGATGGCCAGGCCGGGGATCGCCGCCGTCGCGCTCTTCCAGTTCTTCTACGCCTGGAACGACTACTTCGGCCCGCAGATCTACACCTCGGAGAACCCGGCCGCCTGGACGCTCTCCTACGGCCTGGAGTCCTTCAAGGGCGCACACCACACCGACTGGAATCTGACCATGGCCGCGACCGTCCTGGTCATGGCCCCCGTGATCCTCGTCTTCTTCTTCGCACAGAAGGCATTCGTCGAGGGCGTCACACTGACCGGAGTGAAGGGTTAGCTGAAATGAAGCTCGCAGTAGTGGGGGGCGGGTCCACCTACACGCCCGAACTCATCGACGGTTTCGCACGGTTGCGGGACACACTGCCGATCAGTGAGCTGGTGCTCGTCGACCCGGCGGCGGACCGTCTTGAACTGGTGGGCGGTCTCGCCCGCCGGATCTTCGCCAGGCAGGGGCACCCGGGCACCATCACGACGACGTCGGACCTCGACGCGGGCGTCGAAGGCGCCGACGCGGTCCTGCTCCAGCTGCGCGTCGGCGGCCAGGCCGCCCGGCAGCAGGACGAGACCTGGCCGCTGGAGTGCGGTTGCGTCGGGCAGGAGACGACGGGCGCGGGCGGCCTCGCCAAAGCCATGCGCACGGTGCCGGTGGTACTGGACATCGCCGAGCGCGTACGGCGCACCAACCCCGACGCCTGGATCATCGACTTCACCAACCCGGTGGGCATCGTCACCCGGGCGCTGCTCCAGGCCGGGCACAAGGCCGTAGGGCTCTGCAACGTCGCCATCGGCTTCCAGCGGAAGTTCGCCGCGCACCTCGATGTCGCACCGTCGGACGTGTTCCTCAACCATGTCGGGCTCAACCACCTCAGCTGGGAGCTGGGTGTCCGCCTGGGCGGCCCCGACGGTGCGGACGTCCTGCCGAAGCTGCTCGGCGAGCACGGCGACGCGATAGCCGACGACCTGCGTCTGCCGCGCTCGGTCGTGGACCGGCTCGGCGTGGTGCCCTCGTACTACCTGCGCTACTTCTACGCACACGACGAGGTGGTCCGGGAGCTGGGCAGCAAGCAGTCGCGGGCCGCGGAGGTCGCCGCGATGGAGAAGGAACTGCTCACCATGTACGGCGACCCGAAGCTGGACGAGAAGCCCGCGCTGCTCGCCAAGCGCGGCGGCGCCTTCTACTCGGAGGCGGCCGTCGATCTGGCGTCCTCGCTGCTGGGGTCGGGAGGCTCCCGCTACCAGGTGGTCAACACGTACAACAACGGCACGCTGCCCTTCCTCCCCGACGACGCCGTGATCGAGGTGCAGGCGACGGTGGACGGCAACGGCGCGACGCCACTGGCCGCGCCCGCGCTCGACCCGCTGTACGCCGGTCTGGTCGCGAACGTCACGGCGTACGAGGACCTCGCCCTGGAAGCCGCGCTGCGCGGCGGCCGGGACCGGGTGTTCCGGGCGCTCCTGGCGCACCCGCTGATCGGGCAGTACGCGTACGCCGACGAGCTGACGGACAAGCTCGTCGCGCACAACCGGGAGCACCTCGCGTGGGCCTGACAGCAGGTGTGCTGGCGATCGACGCCGGTAACAGCAAGACGGACGTGGCCGTCATCGCGGCGGACGGCACCGTCCTGGGCCGGGGCCGCTCCGGCGGTTTCCAACCGTCGGTGGTGGGGGTCGGGGCGGCGGTGGACGTACTGGCCGTCGCGGTCGGGGCGGCGGTCGCGGAGGCGGCGGCCGCGGCACCCGCCGCGGCCTGTGCTGGTGTTGGTGCTGGCGGGGTCGGTGCTGGTGCTCGTGGCGGTGCTGATGGGGCCGGTGTTCCGCCGTACGCCTCGTTCGTCTCGGCCTGTCTGGCCAACGCCGATCTCCCGGTCGAGGAGCGGGACCTGACCGTCGCCATCGAGGCACGCGGCTGGGGCCGGGCGGTCGAGGTCCGCAACGACACCTTCGCCATCCTGCGCGCGGGCGTGGACGAGCCGCGCGGGGTGGCCGTCGTGTGCGGGGCCGGCATCAACTGTGTCGGGATGACGCCCGACGGGCGGACCGCCCGCTTCCCCGCGATCGGCCGCATCTCCGGCGACTGGGGAGGCGGCGGCGGCCTGGCCGACGAGGCGCTGTGGCATGCGGCGCGCGCCGAGGACGGACGCGGGGGGCGCACCGAGCTGATGCGGACGGTGCCCGCGCACTTCGGGCTGCCGACGATGTACGCCGTGATCGAGGCGCTCCACCTGGGCCGGATCCCGGCGGAGCGCAAGCACGAGCTGACGCCGGTCCTCTTCGCGACGGCGGCGGCCGGTGACCCGGTCGCCCGCTCGGTCGTCGACCGGCAGGCGGAGGAGGTCGTCGCGCTCGCCGCGGTGGCCCTCGGCCGGCTCGGCCTGCTCGACGAGGAGACCCCGGTGCTGCTGGGCGGGAGCGTACTGGCCGCCCGGCACCCACAGTTGGACGGCCGCGTACGGCAGCTGCTGGCCGACCGTGCGCCGAAGGCCGTGCCCCGGGTGGTGTCGGCCTCTCCGGTGCTCGGCGCCGCCCTGCTGGGTCTTGACCGGATCGCGGCCCCCCCGGAGTCGTATGCGTGGGTGCGGGAGCAGTACGCCTGAGGGGCGGCGTCCGCGGGGCCGAGGGGCCCGAGGGGGGTTGTGGTCCGCGTGGAGCGGAGCACAACCCCCTTTCCGTACGCCCCTGATGTGCGGATTCCGCCTGGATGGGGCCCTGGTGACACTCGAACGGCAGGGCGTGAAGGGGAACCGAATGGGGCCGGGCGGCGTATTCAAGGTGGGGGCGGATCGGGGCGGACGCGGGGAGGGGCATGCGACAGATCGATCAAGATCCGGCCAATCCTGGTGTGCGTACCGGGCCCCGGCGGCCATACTGCTGGCCGGGCATTGGTCTTCCTGTTCCCGGACGTTCATGAACGTCCGGGGAGTTCGTGAACGGTCAGGGGGTTCATGAACGGGTCAGGCGGACCATGAACTCCAGGCGGTTCACGGACGCCAGGCGGTTCGTGGCAAGGAAGTTCATGGCGGCATCGTGACAGCGTGAAGGACAGCGTGAAGGACAGGGGGAGGTCGAGTGGTACACCCGCCGAACGGGGGCACAGCGCAGGGTCCACCGCCCGCGCAGACGCCTCCGCCCGCGTCACCCGTGCGAGTGCGCGTGCCCGCGCAGGGTCCCGTTCCACCGGCGCGAGGCAGCGCCTGGGAGGGGTCCCGGGACCGGTTGCGCGCCGCAGCGACCACGGAGCCGGGCCGACTGTGGATCATGGGAACGCTGGTGGCCGCGCTGGTCGTGGTCTTCGGAGCGGTGACCGCCTTCGAGATCTCGGACCGGGCGGCGTCCGCCGACGACGTGGTCAGCCGCAGTCAGCCGCTCAGCGCGGACGCCGCGAACATCTACCGCTCGCTGGCCGATGCGGACACCGCGGCGGCGAGCGGCTTCCTCGCGGGCTCCGTGGAGCCGGCGGACGTGCACGCACGGTACGACAGCGACATCGCGACGGCGTCCCGGCTGCTGGTGAAGGCCGCTTCCCACACCGACGGTTCGTCCGAGTCCGGACGCCAGATCGCCGAGCTCAACGAGCAGCTCCCGCGCTACACGGGGCTGGTGGAGCGTGCCCGCGCGAACAACCGGCAGGGGCTGCCGCTCGGCGGCGCCTATCTGCGGTACGCCAACCAGCAGATGAGCACGCGGCTGCTGCCCGCAGCGGAGAAGCTCTACGAGGCGGAGACGGGCCGGCTGTACGA
This sequence comes from Streptomyces sp. NBC_01471, assembly GCF_041438865.1. Classification (NCBI taxonomy): domain Bacteria; kingdom Bacillati; phylum Actinomycetota; class Actinomycetes; order Kitasatosporales; family Streptomycetaceae; genus Streptomyces; species Streptomyces sp. NBC_01471. The sequence continues at coordinate 5,348,581 of NZ_CP109450.1, read as the reverse complement.
CGACTACGACTCGGCCACGCTCTGGCCGTACTTCGGCACCGCCGTGGGGGTCCTGGCCCTTGTCGGCCTCGGCTACGTCCAGCGGCGCAACTACCTGCGGACCAACCGGGTGTTCAACCACGGCCTGCTGGCCGCGTCGGCCGCCTCCGTCGCGGTGCTGCTGTGGCTGGTGACCGGACACCTGGTCGCGGCCTCTGATCTGCACACGTCGCGTACACACGGCCAGGAGTCGCTGAAGGTGCTCAACGACGCGCGCATCAGTTCTCTGAAGGCCCGTTCCAACGAGAACCTCACCCTCGTCTCGCGCGGTTCCGTGCTGACCAAGGACGGCAAGCACGACCAGTACGAGTCCGACTACACCAAGGACATGGCCGCCCTGGTCAGCGGGCTCGGCAGGGCGAAGAGCCTGGCCGGTGACGACGAGGCGGGCAGCGGTCCGGTGAAAGCAGCCCAGGACGACGTGACCACCTGGAAGCACCGGCATGCCGCGGCACGCCGTACCGACGACAGCGGCGACTACGAGGGCGCGCTCACGGAGGTCATCGGCAGGAAGGGCTCGACCGGCCAGTCCTTCGACCAGGTGGACAAGGCGCTGGACCGGGCGCTCGGCCATGAGCAGCAGATGTTCACCCGGGCCGCGTCGGACGGACGGGGCGCGCTGACCGGGCTTCCGGTGGGCGCCGCGGCGCTGGCCGTGCTGGGTGCGGCGGGCGCCGGTCTGGGCATCAGCCGCAGGCTTTCGGAGTACAGGTGAGCGGGGGCCAGGTGAGCGGGGGCCAGGTGAGGAGCGGCAGCGTGCTGAAACCGAGGACCGGCAGGCTCCGCGGCTGGGGCGGCGTCACGGCGATGGCCGTGGCATGCGCGCTGACCGCGGCCGCGACCGTGCTCCCGCTCGTCCTGGACAGCGGCTCCGGCGGCGGCGCGCCGTCCGGCGGGCAGCGGGTGGCGCAGGCCGCGCCCGCGAAGGCCGAGACCTGTACCGACCCGGAGGCGAGCCTCACACCGTCCGGCGCCGACGGACCCACCATCGACCGGATCAAGAAGGCCGGCCACCTGGTCGTCGGTGTCGACCAGAACAGTTACCGCTGGGGCTACCGCGACCCGGCCAACGGCGACAGGCTGGACGGCTTCGACATCGCTCTCGTCCGGGCCATAGCGAAGAACATCCTGGGCAGCGAGAACAAGGTCACCTACCGCGCCATCCCCACCAACGAGCGGATCGAGGCGCTGCAGGAGAACAAGGTCGACATCGTCGTACGGACGATGACGATCAACTGCGAGCGGGTCAGGCAAGTCGCCTTCTCCACGGCCTACTTCCAGGCCGGCCAGCAGGTACTGGCGCCCAGGGGCTCCACGATCACCGGATACAACGACACGCTCAAGGGCAAGAAGGTCTGCACGGCGACCGGCTCGACGGCGTACGACGCCCTGAAGGCCAAGTCGTACGGCGCGGTCTTCGCGGACACGGCGACCGAGCAGCGGACGGTACCCAACCAGCTGGACTGTCTGGTCAAGCTCCAACTGGGCCTGGTCGACGCGGTGGTCACGGACAACGCGCTGGCGGCCGGCCAGGCGGCGCAGGACCCGGCCGTCGACCTCAAGGGCCATCCGTTCACCACCGAGTACTACGGCGTGGCAACGAAACTGGGGAACGACGATCTGGTGCGCCGGATCAACCAGGTGCTCGTCGACTACCGCAGGGGCGGCGACGAAAGCCCCTGGATGAAGGCGTACAGGACGTGGCTCGCGGCGGATCTGAAGGGAATCGAGGGGCCTCCCGCACCGAAGTACCGGTAGCCGGCCGCGTACCGGAAGAGCCGAGTACCGGTAGAACAGCACGGTCATGGGCAGAACTTGACACTGTAGGCAGCACAGAACAGCGGCACAGCACACCAGCACTGGACAGCGGCACAGGACAGCGCTGGACAGGACAGCACGGCACAGGACAGCGCGGCACAGAACGACAACACCGCACAGACCGGTGGAGCGGAGAGGTGATCGATGGGCGTCACGGGTTCCGTCCCCAGCCCCGGCGGGCCGGGAAGCGCCCCCGGACCGGTGATGGACCGGGACGAGGTCGACCGTGCGCTGGCACGGCTCGGCGCCGAGCACGAGGCCATCGAGACCTCGCTCCTCGCTCTGCAGGACCATGCCGGACGCCGGCTCCTCGAAGGCGCCGAGCTGACGGGGGTCACCAAGGACCGCTGGGCCGCCACCGAGCAGTCGATCACCGTGCTCTGGACGTACTTCGACGCGTACGCGAAGGCGCTGGAGGAGGCCCGTACGCTGCGTTCCCGGCGGCGCTGGCCGGGCCGGGAGGACCTGGTCGAGCTCACCGACGTACTGCGCGGCCGGGGTGTCACCCTGGCGAGCACCGCGGCCCAGCTCCCGGCCGCCCTCACCGGACCGGCCGGGCTCACCGAGCGGTTCTCGCTCGAAGAGCTGGTGACCCGGATGAACGGGCTGTACGCGCAGTCGCTGGACATGGTCGTCGCGTCGGACTCGGTGTGGTCGGCGCTGCCCGCCCGGATCGACCTGCTCGCGGCGGAGCTGGCGCGCACCCGTTCGCTGGCGCACTCGGTCGGCGTACGCCCCGGTGAACACCCGGCGGGCGACGACCTGGAATCGATCACCCAGGAGCTGGCCGCGCTGCGCGCCGGGGTGATATCCGACCCGCTGGCGTACTGGGTTCCCGCGCAGGGGAGTTCGGCCCCCGGCGGCGGGCGGGCCGACACCGGGCGCTACGACCGGGCCGCCCGCGCCCTGGAGGAGATCCGCCGCGAGATCGACGCGGTGCTCACCGTCCGGCAGGACGCCGAGCAGCGGCTGCTGCGGCTGCGGGACGTGCTGACCCGCGCGGACCGCACCCTCACCGAGGCCAGATCGGCGCGCGGTGAGGTGCTGGCGAAGATCGCCGCGTCCGAGGTGCCCGCGGTGAGCGGCCCTTCGACGGGGCTCCAGGAGCAGCTGCGGGCCGCCGCCGAGTACCGCAGGCACGCCCAGTGGCACCGGCTATCCCCGCTCCTGGAATCCCTCGAACGGGAGGCCGACGACGAGCTGCACCGCGCCCGTGACTCGCTGTCCGCGGTGACCGCGCCGCTCGCCGTCCGCGCGGAGCTGCGCGGCCGGCTGGACGCGTACCGGGCGAAGGTCGCCCGGCACGGGATGGCGGAGGATCCCCTGCTGATCGAGCGGTACGACGCGGCCCGCAGAATGCTGTGGAGCGCGCCGTGCGATCTGCGTGTCGCCGAACAGGCGGTGCTCCGCTATCAGCAGGCCACGGCGGAGGTCCTGGTCCCGAGACAGTCCGGGCCCACCGACCACAGGGGGAACGCGTGAGGGATGCGGGATGAGCGAACAGCAGGAGTGCCAGCGGCCCGGGTGCGAGGGCAGCTATGAGGACATGGGCGGCGGCGAGCTGTACTGCGGCACCTGCGGCCTGGCGCCGGTGGTGTCGCCCACCGGCCTGGTGAGTTCGCCGCCGACGGGAATCGCGGGCGGTGGCCGCGGGAGCGGCAGCGGTCGCTCCGGCAGCGCTTCGGTGCGCGGCGGTTCCGGATCGTCCTCGCGGTCGTCGCATGCGTCGTCGCGTTCGTCGTCCCGGTCGTCGTCCCGGTCGTCGACGTCGCGCAGGTCGGTCTCCGGGCGGCTGTCGCGCGCTCTGTCGGGAGAGGGGTCGGGGCGTTCCGTCTCGGTACGCAGCTCCGGGGCTTCGGCGAGTTCGTCGAGCCGCAACCGGCTGGGCGCGGGTCTGGTGTCGATCCCCGATGTGCCGCGCCCCGATCCGCAGTCCGCGGTGATGGCCAATCCTGAGGTGCCCGAACGGAAGCGGTTCTGCTCGCGTTCCGACTGCGGTGCCCAGGTGGGCCGTTCGCGCGGTGCGCGGGCCGGGCGCACGGAGGGGTTCTGCACCAAGTGCGGCCACCCCTACTCGTTCGTACCGAAGCTGACCACCGGCGACGTCGTGCACGGGCAGTACGAGGTGGTCGGCTGTCTGGCCCACGGCGGTCTGGGCTGGGTCTATCTCGCCGTCGACCGTGCGGTCTCCGACCGGTGGGTGGTGCTCAAGGGCCTGCTCGACACCGGCGACCAGGACGCGATGGCCGCGGCGATCTCGGAACGGCGCTTCCTCGCCGAGATCGAGCACTCCAACATCGTGCGCATCTACAACTTCGTGGAGCACCTCGACCAGCGCACCGGCTCCACGGACGGCTACATCGTCATGGAGTACGTCGGCGGCAAATCGCTCAAGGAGATCGCCAACGAGCGGCGCGGGCCGTCGGGCAGGCGGGACCCGCTGCCGGTGGAGCAGGCCTGTGCGTACGGGATCGAGGCCCTGGAGGCACTCGGCCATCTGCACAGCCGGGCGCTGCTGTACTGCGACTTCAAGGTCGACAACGCGATACAGCAGCAGGACCAGCTGAAGCTCATCGACATGGGCGCGGTGCGCCGGATGGACGACGCCGAGTCGGCCATCTACGGCACGGTCGGCTACCAGGCGCCCGAGGTCGCCGAGGTCGGGCCGTCGGTCGCCTCCGATCTGTACACGGTGGCGCGGACCCTCGCGGTGCTGACCTTCGACTTCCAGGGCTACACGAATGTGTTCGCGGACAGCCTCCCGGACCCGGACAACATCGAGGTGTTCCGGCGGTACGAGTCGTTCTACCGGCTGCTCGTACGGGCCACGGACCCCGATCCGGCCCGGAGGTTCGCGTCGGCCGCGGAGATGGCGGAGCAGCTCACCGGTGTGCTGCGGGAGGTCGTCGCCGTCCAGACGGGGCGCCCGCGGCCCGCGCTGTCGACGCTGTTCGGGCCCGAGGTACGGGTCACCGACACCGCGCTCTTCGCCGAGCTGACCGGGGACGCGTCCCTGCTCGGTGCACGCGAACTGCCCGTCGGCCGCCGGGGAACCAAGGGGATCCGGAGCAGCCGGGGCAGCGGGGCCGGCCGGGGCCCCGGCGAGAACAACCGGGGCGCCGGGTCCGGCGTCCACGGCTCCGCACCCGCCGTCGCGCCGAGTACCCCGCCCACCACCGCGTATGTGCCCGCCCAGGCAGGCGTTCCCGCACCGCGTCCGCCGGAGCCGCCCGCGCCGCCTGCCGCAGACCCGGCAGGGCACCCGGCAGGAGGGCCGCCGGGGGGCCCGTCGGCGGGCGGGTCCGGCGGGTACCTCGCCGGGCTTGAGACGGGTGCCACCGCGCTGGCACTGCCCGTGCCGCGCATCGACCCCCACGACCCGAACGCGGGTCTCCTGGCAGGTCTGATGGCCGCGGCGCCCGGCGAGCTGATCATCGCGCTGGAGTCCGCGACCACCCCCTCGCTCGAACACAGTCTCCGCCGGGCGCGGGCCCTGCTCGACAACCGTGATGCGTACACCGCGGCCGAGCTGATCACGGCGCTGGAGACCGAGTACCCCTACGACTGGCGGGTCGTCTGGTACCGCGGTCTGGCTTCGCTGGTCACCGGCGACCGGGAGACGGCCGCGCTCTCCTTCGACGCGATCTACGACGCGTTCCCCGGCGAGCCGGCGCCGAAGCTGGCGCTCGGCGTCTGCGCGGAGGTGCTCGGCCAGCTGGACAACGCGGCGGAGTACTACCGCCTCGTGTGGACGACCGACCCCAGCTACGTGAGCGCGGCGTTCGGTCTCGCCAGGGTGCAGCTCGCGGCCGGTGACCGTATGGCGGCCGCACACACCCTGGAGTCGGTCCCCGAGGCGTCGATCCACTACACGGCGGCGCGCGTCGCCGCGGTGCGCGCCCGGCTGCGCCGCCGGGCCCCGACCGACCCCCTGGCGGACGACCTGCGCTCGGCCGCGGACCAGGTGGCTGCGCTCCAGCAGTTCGGCCTAGACGCCGTACGGCGGGAGCAGCTCACCACCGAAGTACTGGGCACCGCCCTGGACTGGGTACTCTCCGGAGGCCGGGGCGGCCAGGTGGTGCAGTCCACCACCCTGCTCGGCAGTCCACTCGACGAGCGTGGCCTGCGCTTCGGACTCGAACGCTCGTACCGGGTACTCGCCCGGCTCGCCCAGCGCGGCGAGGAGAGGATCGACCTGGTGGAACGGGCCAACCGTTTCCGCCCCCGGACGTGGGTGTGAATTGATGTCCCAGACGAATCTGACCGTGTGCCCCAGCTGCGAGGAGCCGCTGGAGCCCGGCGACTTGTTCTGCGGCGTGTGCGGGCACGACCTGTCGGCGGTGCCCGAGCCGCCGGACGACCGCCCGGCGAACGCCGTCGGCGGCACGAACCCGGCGGGTGCCCCGCACGCCGCCTGGCCGGCCGCCGCCGACCAGGACAGCTCCGGCCGCCCCGCCCCCGTCCAGGCGGGGTCCGACCTGCCGGGTGTCGCGTCGGACGGCGGTGAACTGCCCGCGGGCGTACGGCTCGACGGTCCGCAGGCGCCCGACGAGTACGCACTGTCGGCGCCGGACCCGCGGGCCGCTGAGGCCGTTCCGCAGGCCTCCGCAGTGGCGGGCACGGCCGAGACCACGGCCGGGGGCACGAAGGTCTGCGTCGCCTGCCGTACCGGCCGGATCGACGGCGACGGCTACTGCGAGAACTGCGGCCACGCCCAGCCACGCGAGCGTGACCACATGGAGCAGGAGTTGGACGCGGTGGCCGCGGTGAGTGACCGCGGGCTGCGCCACCACCGCAACGAGGACGCGTTCGCGGTCGCTTCGGTGGGCCTGCCGGACGGTTCGGCCGCCACCGTGGCGATCGTCTGCGACGGAGTGTCGTCGGCCACCCGCCCCGACGAGGCCTCAGCCGCGGCGGCTGCGGGGGCCCATGAGGCGCTGCTGGCTTCCCTGCCCGCGGGCACGCATCCCCAGCAGGCGCTGCACGAGGCGATCGTCGCCGCGTCGGAAGCGGTCAACGCCCTCGCCGCCGAACCGGCCGGGGCCAGGGAGCACGACCCGCACCGCCATCAGAACGCCCCGGCCTGCACCCTGGTCGCCTCCATCACGGTGGGCGGGCTGCTCGTCGTCGGCTGGGTGGGCGACAGCAGGGTGTACTGGGTGCCCGACGACCGCACAGCTCATCCGTCCCGGCTCACCGAGGACGACTCCTGGGCGGCGCAGATGGTCGCCAACGGGCTGATGGGCGAGGCACAGGCGTACGCGGACGAACGGGCCCACGCCATCACGGGCTGGCTCGGCGCGGACGCGTACGAACTGGAGCCGCACACGGCGTCCTTCAAACCGGACCGCTCGGGTGTGGTGGTGGTCTGCTCCGACGGCCTGTGGAACTACGCGGAGTCGGCGGAGCAGATGGCGCGGATCGTCCCGCCGGACGCGGCCACGAGGGCCCTGCACAGCGCGCAGGTGCTCGTCGGCCACGCGCTCGACGGCGGGGGCCACGACAACGTGACAGTGGCTGTCGTGCCGTTCACCGTGCCACCCCTGACGGCAGGGTCCGCCCACCCTGAAGGCGTGAAGGCGTGAAGGCGTGAAGGCCGTTCTGTCTCGTTCCCGTTAACTCTGTTGAAATTGCCGCGTTGTCGTCAAGGAGCCCCTCAGATGGCCAACTTCTCCAAGTCCAACGTGCCGCAATTCTCCGTCGACGTGTACCAGAACGAGTTCCTGCCCGAGGGCGGACGCGAGGTGAACGCGATCGTCACGGTCACCTCGACCGGGGGCGGGACCAGCGGCTCCGCACTCGCCGGTGCGGACGCCGCCTCCGCGCCGCTGCCGGGACGAGCACCGGCGGCCGCCGTGGTGATCATGGTGGACTGCTCGGGGTCGATGGACCATCCGCCCACGAAGATGCGCAACGCCCGGGAAGCGACAGCGGCGGCGATCGGCGCCCTGCGGGACGGCACCGCGTTCTCCGTGGTGGCGGGCACTCATGTGGCGAAGGACATCTATCCGGGCAACGGCCGGCTGGCCGTCGCCGACCGGCGGACGCGCGCCCAGGCCGGGGAAGCGCTGCGCAAGCTGAGCGCCGGCGGGGGTACGGCGATCGGCACCTGGCTGCGCCTCGCCGACCGGCTGCTCAACACCCCGGAGGCGGCGGGCGGCTCCGTACCGCAGATCCGGCACGGCATCCTGCTGACGGACGGCCGTAACGAACACGAGGCGCCGGAGGATCTGCGTGCCTCGCTGGCCGCCGCGGCGGGCCGCTTCACCTGTGACGCCCGCGGGGTCGGTACGGACTGGGAGGTCAAGGAGGTCACCGGTATCGCGTCGGCGCTGCTGGGAACGGCCGACATCGTGGCCGACCCCTCGGGCCTCTCCGCGGACTTCACGCGGATGATGGAGAACGCGATGGGCAAGGAGGTCGCCGACGTCGCGCTGCGGCTCTGGACACCGGTCGGCGTGGAGATCAAGTTCGTCAAGCAAGTGGCGCCCAGCGTCGCACAGTTGACGGACCGTCGCACCGAGGCCGGACCGCGCGCCGGGGACTACCCGACCGGCTCGTGGGGGGACGAGTCGCGCGACTACCACGTGTGCGTGCAGGTGCCGGAGGCGGGAATCGGCCAGGAGATGCTCGCGGCGCGGGCCTCGCTCGTCCTGCCCGACCCCGCGGGAGGTGCGCCGCAGACGCTTTCACAGGGCCTGGTACGTGCGGTGTGGACGGACGACGTGGCCGCATCGACCTCGATCAACCCGCAGGTCGCGCACTACACCGGCCAGGCCGAACTGGCACAAGTCATCCAACAAGGCCTGGATGCTCGCAAGTCAGGCAATCTGGACGGAGCGACGGCGAAGCTCGGCCGCGCGGTCCAGCTTGCGGCGGCTTCGGGGAACGCGGACACTGCGAAACTGCTCGCCAAGGTGGTGGACGTCGTCGACGAAGCGACCGGTACTGTGCGACTGAAGGCAAAGGTGGCGGAGGCGGACGAGATGACCCTCGAAACGCGCTCCACCAAGACAGTTCGCGTCAAGAAGTAGCAGAAAAAGCACCACAAGCAGCAGAATTGACGTTTTGCGGCCTCCGGGCCGGATGAGGAGAGGGGGAAGCGACTCCATGCCGACCTGCCCGAACGGACATCAGTCGGGATCCGACGACTGGTGCGAGGTCTGCGGCCACCGCATGGGCGCCGTGCCGCCGCCTCCCCCGCCGCCCCCGCCGTACGCAGGCGGCGGCGCGCCCCAGCAGCCTCCGCCGGGCAGGAGCCCGGCAGCCGGTTACGGCTACCCGCCCGGCGCCACCGCCCAGGCGGAGATCTGCCCGCAGTGCCGTACGCCGCGCGAGGCCGGGGCACCCTTCTGCGAGGAGTGCCGCTGGAACTTCCTCACCAACACCGCGACCTCGTACACCCCGGTGGCCCCGAATCTGCCGCCGGGCCTCCAGTCCCAGCAGCCGCCGCCCAGGCCGCCGGACGCGTTCGACTACCAGAGTTCTCGGCCCTCGCAGATCAACCGCCCCGCCGAGCCGCTGACGAACGCACCCACCGGCCGGCCGGTCCCGCCGCCTCCACCCCCGGCGTACCAGCAGCAGTCCGCCCCGCCGCCCCCTTCGTTCGCCCAGCCGCCGAGGGCACCGCAGGCCCCGCGGCCTGCCGAGCAGCCGAACGCGGACGACTGGCTGCTCCCGCCGCCGTCCCAGACCCAGCCGCCGGGCCAGGGCCGGCCGCAGGGGCCCGGACAGCAGGACCCGGGCCAGCAGGGACCAGGACAGCCGCACGGGCCGGGCCGGCAGGGCCCCGGTCGGCAGGCACCCCCGCAGCACCAGCCGCCGCAGCAGTTCCAGCCCCCTCAGTCCCAGCCGCACCAGCCCCAGCCGCACCAGCAGTCTCAGCAGGGGCCAGGCCACCAGGGATCCGGACCGCAGGGGCCCGGTCAGCAGGCGCCCGGCCAGCAGAGCCACCCCGGCCGGCCCGGTCAGCCGGCTGGAGAGGCGCAGGCCCCGGCGGGCTGGTCGGTCACGGTCGGCCCCGACCATGAGTACTTCATGGCGATGATGCAGCGCAGCGGCCCCGAGGCCACCGGGCTCAATCTGCCCGCCTACTCCCCCGAGCAGCGCCTTCCGCTCACCGGCAACCAGATCACCATCGGCCGCCGCCGGCACTCCACGGGCGAGTCACCCGACATCGATCTGTCGGTCCCGCCCGAGGACCCCGGGGTGTCGCACCAGCACGCGGTCCTGGTCCAGCAGCCCGACAACTCCTGGGCGGTGGTGGACCAGAACTCGACCAACGGCACCACGGTCAACGGCGCCGAGGACCCGATCCAGCCCTACGTACCGATCCCGCTCGCAGAGGGCGACCGAGTGCACGTGGGCGCCTGGACCACCCTCACGGTCCACCGGGGGCAGTAGCCACCGGACGGTGAGTCGGGGGGACGAGCGGCCATGCGTACGGCCCTTCGGGGTCGTCCAGCCAGGCCCACTCGTGCTCCCCGCTCACCGTCACCCCGAATCGCTCCCGCTGCGGACGCCCCTCGCGTTCCCACAGGGCGAACGCCTCGACCGGATCCAGGCTGCCGCCCGTCAGGGTGAGGACGAAGCGGAAGAGCGCGTCGTCCAGCACGCTGGGCGGCAGCCCGCCACCGCGCAGGACCGGCTCGGCCCCCTCCGCGCCGCGCAACGGCACGAAGTAGGCGGGCGTCTCCAGGAACCGCCCCTGCGCGTGCTGGTCGTCCCGCACCCGCAGCACGATCAGCCCGGTCGCGAGCGGCGCGAGGATCCGCGCCCCGGGCCGGCACTGCGCGAGCCAGGCCCTCGGTACGGAGGGGAGCGCACAGGTCACGATGATCGCGTCGAAGGGCGCCCGCGCGGGGCAGCCCAGTGCCCCGTCGCCGGTGACGACGGCGGGGGCGTAACCGGCGGCCACCAGATGGGTACGCGCCGATTCGGTGATCTCCGGGTCGAGGTCGACGGTGGTGACCAGCGAGTCACCCAGCCGGTGGGCCAGCAGAGCCGCGTTGTACCCGCTGCCCGCCCCGATCTCCAGCACCGCGTCGCCGTCCCGTACCGCGAGCCCGTCCAGCATCCGCGCCATCAGTGAGGGCTGGCTGCTGGACGAGATCAGCTCGCCGTCCCGGATCCGGGTGGCCAGCGGCTGGTCGGTGTAGACCCCCTCCAGCCAGCGTCTGCGCTGCTCGGGGTCCGGGTCCTCGCCCCACAGCCGCGTACGCCGCCCCACCCCGTCCGCGAAGTAGTACGGGACGAAGAGCTGCCTCGGCACCTCGGCGAACGCCTTCCGCCAGGCCGGATCCGCCAGGGCGCCGCTCTCCGCGATCTCCCGCACCAGCGCCGCCCGCAATGCCTGGTCTGCACCCATAACTCCACTCTGCTGCGTTCGGCGCCGGGAGGCGAACCCGAAACGGCGGAGGAAAGCGGGAGGTGCGGGACGGACGGCTCCCGGTCCGCTCTCAGTCCGCGGTGATCCGGAGGACGCCGGTGACGGTGCCCTGCAAGTAGGCGCCGTCCGGTGCCACGGTGCCTGCCATCTGCAGGGTGTCGTACAGGGCGCCGATTCCGATCAGTTTGCTGCGGAGCACCTTCCCGGTGGACGGGTCGATCTCCGCGTACCGGTAGGGGTCGAGCAGGCTGGTCCCCGTGGTGCCGGGGATGAGCGGATCACGCAGCACCGTGTGCAGTTTTCCGTCCGCGGTGGAGAGCTTCGGCACTGCTGCCGAGCGGACCGTGTTGTCCCAGACCAGGTCGCAGCCCGATCCGTCGGGCCGCACGTCCACCCGGCTGAGTCCGCCGGCGAAGGGTGCGGAGGCAGGCACGCTGTCGCCCGCGCCTTCGGGTACGGCGGGGTAGGGATATCCGTAGGTACCGGCGACGTAGACGCTCCGGCCGGCTCCGATCGGGGAGTTCTCGCTGCCGGGTCCGTGGGAGGCGAGCAGCACGGGGACCGAGCAGACGCTCTCGCCGGTCGATGTGCGGTAGACCTTCAGCGCGACCGAGGAGTCGGCGTTGTCGACGATCGTCACGTAGTCCGTACCGTCGGTGGGCCCGAAGAAGGTGGGGGTGGACCCACTGCCCCAGCTCAGCATGCCGGGTTTCCGCGCCGAGCCCCGGTCGTACGGCTGGCGCCAGGAGACCCGCGGGGTGCCGTCGGCGGCCGCGGTGAGCAGGTAGGTGGCGTGGGTGGTGGTCACGGCGGTGCCCTGCGGCGCGGTCGAGATGCTGTTGGCGATCCGCTCACCGGCGGGAAGCCGTGTGGACCGCACCGTCGAGGTGGTGTCGTCCGCGGTGCCGACCACACCGCCCCCGGTGGCGAACCAGACGCGGCCCTGCCAGTCCGGCGAGAGCCCGGTGACGGCGTCGTCCGCGGGCACTGCCGCGGCGAGCGAGAGGCTCTTGTCGACGGTCAGCCGCCAGGCGCCGGCGTCGTCACGGTGGTGCCCTATGCGCAGCAGGGAGCGGCTGCCGTCGACGACGACCAGCCGGTCCTGGTGGTCGATGTAGGCGTAGACACCGCCGAGCAGTGAGCCCTTGGTGAGTGTGAGCGAGGCGAGGGAGGCGCCGCTGTGCGGATCGAGGAGATGGACGGTGGGCACCTGGCCCAGGATCGGCGTGCAGAGGGCCACGGGGTAGTCGTCGGACCCGACGAGGACAGTGGGGCAGGCGGACAGCAGCCCGTTCAGCTTGCTGGAGAGCCTTCCGGCCCCCGGACCGGCGAGCGGAGTGGTGTCGGAGGAGCCGGTGTCGCCGTGCATGGTGGCGGTCCCGGGCGGACCCGCGTACGGGTTGGCCGGGAACACCGATGTGGCGGGGGCCGCCGGGGCCGCGTCGGCGGTCGTGGCCCCGGACACCAGCAGGGCCGCGGCGAGCAGAGCGGCGGGCGGCATGAGGCGCCGGACGCCGGAACGTCTCGGGTGGGAACGCCGGATGGTCAAGAGCACGGATTGACTCCATTCGGTCGGCCCGGTCGGCAGCGGACCGGCCGGTCCGGCCGGTCCGGGCCGGGCTGACCAGCTTCTGACCGTGAGCGGCGATTCACCGTACGCAAGGCCGCCCCCGGGCACAATGGCCGGGGCGGCGCCCCCGCGCAGTGCTGCCATCATCGGGTGGGGCCCGGCCGGCGGACCATGCACAGAGGATGAAGAACGTGTGACAGCGAGCGAGTTCGCTCTGCCGGGCTCGCCATCCTCGCGACCTAGGACCGCAGACCTCCGCCGTGCCGTCTGCGACCATGGAGGGGTGACAGAGATCCCACACGGCACGCTTCAGGAGCAGACCTTCTACGAGCAGGTCGGCGGCGAGGAGACCTTCCGGCGCCTGGTCCACCACTTCTACCAGGGGGTCGCGGAAGATCCCCTGCTGCGGCCGATGTACCCGGAGGCGGACCTCGGCCCGGCCGAGGAGCGGCTCGCCCTCTTCCTCATGCAGTACTGGGGCGGCCCCCGCACCTACAGCGACAACCGCGGCCACCCCCGGCTGCGTATGCGGCACTCGCCCTTCCAGGTGGACCGTGCCGCGCATGACGCCTGGCTGAAGCACATGCGGGCGGCGGTCGACGAACTCGGCCTGGCGGAGGAGCACGAGCAGCAGCTCTGGAAGTACCTCACCTACGCGGCGGCCTCCATGGTGAACACCGAGGGCTGACCGAGAACGCCACCCCGCCCCGCCCGGGGCCGGACCGGAGCGGGCGCGGTGGCTGAACGGGGCAGAGAGGGCGCGGCCCGGCCGGACCAGGGCGGACCCGTGGCCCCTACGCGGGTGTGACGCTCAGCCCGCCCAGCGCGGACGCCTCGCGGACGGCGGTCGAGCCGTACGGGGTGCGCAGCCGGAGCCAGGAGCCGGCGCCGAGCAGCGTGTAAGGAGCGGGGTGGCCGGTACGAGCACCGGTACCGCTGGTGAGATCGGGGACGGCGACCCGGGCCGGGCGGAGGAACCCGAGCGACTGGGCGGCGTGTGCCGCGCGGACCGGGAGGTCGGTGTCGCCGACAGGCCGGGACCAGATCTCCCGTCCGATCCGGTCGAGTTCGGTACGGGTGCGCCGGTCGGCCGGCAACTCCTCGGTACGCACCCGGAATTCGGCGACGACGGCTGCGACCGCGGCGTGCAGCGCGTCGGGCGAGGGCAGCCCGGGCAGCTGTCGCCAGCCACTGCGGGGCGGCAGCAGGCCGGCCCAGGGAGGACCGGTGACAGCAGCGGGGACGGTCGCCGCCGCGCTCTGCTCGTCGATGGATTCGAGCAGTTCACCAGCCGAGACGGTGAGGTCCAGTACGGCCGGGGCAGCCAGCCGCGCCGTCCGGACAGCCAGCACCTCGAACGAGGGCGGGCGCCCGAACACGGCCAGGCTCTGCTCCGTACCGCCGTCCGCCCTGGCCTGTAGCCGGACCGCCGCCGCACGGTCGTAGTGGATCAGCCGGGCCAGGAAGGCGGCGAGATCGGCCGCCTCCCCGGCGTCGGCGAAGGCCAGCCGCAGCGGGAGCCCCGTCATGCGGCGAGCACTCCCGGCTGGTCCAGATACTCCAGGAGGAAGGACTTCTCCTCCGCGGTGATCCGCCGCGGCCGCTGTGCCTCCAGGTTGTACGGGACGACGACCGTCGACGCCCGGACATACACCTGGTCCTCGTCCTTCACCTCGTAGGCGATGGTCAGCGACGCGGCGCCGATCTTCGTGACCCAGGACTCGACGGTGACCGGCGCGTGCCGGTGCACCAGCGGACGCACGTAGTCGATCTCGTGACGGGCCACGACGGACCCGCCGGAGAACGACGGCGAGCCGTCCCCCGGCGCCAGCCGGAACATGAAGTCGATCCGCGCCTCTTCCAGGTACCGCAGGAAGACGACGTTGTTGACGTGCCCGAAGGCGTCCATGTCCGACCAGCGCAGGGGGCAGGAGTAGATGTGCCGCACGGTCAGCCTCGCGTCAGCTTCTTGTACGTGGCACGGTGCGGGCGGGCCGCGTCGGCACCGAGGCGCTCGATCTTGTTCTTCTCGTACGACTCGAAGTTGCCCTCGAACCAGTACCACCGGGAGTCACCCTCGTACGCCAGGATGTGCGTGGCGACGCGGTCGAGGAACCAGCGGTCGTGGGAGATGACCACGGCCGCACCGGGGAATTCGAGCAGCGCGTTCTCCAGCGAGGAGAGCGTCTCGACGTCCAGGTCGTTGGTGGGCTCGTCGAGGAGCAGCAGGTTGCCGCCCTCCTTGAGCGTCAGCGCCAGGTTGAGGCGGTTGCGCTCACCACCGGAGAGGACCCCGGCCGGCTTCTGCTGGTCCGGGCCCTTGAAGCCGAACGCGGAGACGTATGCCCGCGAGGGCATCTCGACCTGGCCGACGTTGATGTAGTCCAGCTCGTCCGACACGACGGCCCAGAGGGTCTTCTTGGGGTCGATGTTGGCGCGGCTCTGGTCGACGTACGAGATCTTGACCGTGTCGCCGACCTTGATGGCGCCGGAGTCCGGCGTCTCCAGGCCCTGGATCATCTTGAACAGCGTGGTCTTGCCCGCGCCGTTCGGACCGATGACCCCGACGATGCCGTTGCGCGGCAGCGTGAAGGACAGGTCGTCGATGAGCACCTTGTCGCCGAAGGCCTTCGAGAGGTTCTCGACCTCGACGACGATGGAACCGAGCCGCGGGCCCGGCGGGATCTGGATCTCCTCGAAGTCCAGCTTCCGCATCTTGTCCGCCTCGGCAGCCATCTCCTCGTAACGGGCGAGGCGGGCCTTGGACTTGGTCTGGCGGCCCTTGGCGTTGGAGCGGACCCACTCCAGCTCTTCCTTGAGCCGCTTCTGACGCTTCTCGTCCTTGCGGCCCTCGACCTTGAGGCGGGTCTGCTTCTTCTCCAGGTACGTGGAGTAGTTGCCCTCGTAGGGGAGCGCACGGCCGCGGTCGAGCTCAAGGATCCACTCGGCGACGTTGTTCAGGAAGTACCGGTCGTGGGTGACGGCCACCACAGCACCCGGGTACTTCGAGAGGTGCTGCTCCAGCCAGTTCACCGACTCGGCGTCCAGGTGGTTGGTGGGCTCGTCGAGGAGGAGCAGGTCGGGCGCCTCGATCAGCAGCTTGCAGAGCGCGACGCGGCGCTTCTCACCGCCGGAGAGGTTCACGACGGGCCAGTCGCCGGGCGGGCAGCCCAGGGCGTCCATGGCCTGCTCCAGCTGGGCGTCGAGGTCCCAGGCGTTGGCGTGGTCCAGGTCCTCCTGGAGCTTGCCCATCTCGTCCATGAGCGCGTCGGTGTAGTCGGTCGCCATCAGCTCGGCGACCTCGTTGAAGCGCTTGAGCTTGCCCATGATCTCGGCGGCGCCGTCCTGCACGTTCTCCAGGACGGTCTTCGACTCGTCGAGCTCGGGTTCCTGCATGAGGATGCCGACGCTGAATCCGGGCGAGATGTACGCCTCGCCGTTGGAGGGCTGCTCAAGGCCCGCCATGATCTTGAGGACCGTGGACTTACCGGCACCGTTGGGGCCCACGACACCGATCTTCGCGCCGGGCAGGAAGTTCAGGGTGACGTCGTCGAGAATCACCTTGTCGCCGTGCGCCTTGCGCGTCTTGCGCATGGTGTAGATGAACTCAGCCAAGAGAAACCGTCCGGCATTAGATGTGTGGGCAGATACACCCCATCTTGCCTGACGGCCACCGCAGGGCGGAAACCCGTATGGTCACCGGTCCGTGACCTGGACGTTCGTAGGCCGCGACGTAGCGGGGCGGTCACGGGGTGTCGCCGTCGGCCGCCTGTCCGGGCCTCATCCGCGCCGCTCGTAAGTCGTGATCGTCATCGTCATCGTCGGCTCAGCCGGCCCGGGACGGCGGGCCGGACGGACAGCTGGACCACTGCCCTTCAGGAAGGCGGCCTCCAGGAAGGCGGTCAGGCAGCCGGCTGCAGTTCCTGACGTACCACGATCGCATTGAGCCGCACCGCGAACGGGGCGACATCCGAGATCTTCAGGGCACCGACCCGAGCCTTGTCCAGGCCGATGGTGGCGTCCACGCAGAAGGCGATGGCGTACACCCCGGTCCCCGTCTGCTCGTCCTGGAGGGCGAAGAACAGGTCCCGGTAGAAGCTGGTGCGGTCCATGCCGTCCTCGTAGTACGAGAGCCCGGACTCGCCCTCCTGCGCGGCGAGGCCGGTGAAGGCGCGCACCAACTCCTCCTCGATCGTGTGCCAGAAGGACGCGTCGGCCAGCGCATCCGGCAGGGCCTGGCGCACGGCCTCCTTCAGGGAGAGGACGATCACCCCTATCTCGGCGTGCTCCTGGAGCCCCCAGCCGCGGACCATCTTGACGATGGCGCCGTCGGGTATGGCGGCGGCGGCCTCCCGGATGTTGTCGAAGTCGAAGTTGACGGTCGCCGGGGCAATCGCCTCCTGGAACACGCGGTCGATGGCTCGGGCCTGGTCGAGATGGTCCGGGCCCACGTCGATGACGGTTTTGAAATTGCCGGCCATAACTCCTCCTGAGTGTCGCGGTGATCTGGCGGAGGCAGTATGCCGAGCGGAGTTCACCCGGTGCGGCGGCGTCCCGGTGTGCGGACGGCGCCGCACCGCCCCCCCCGGCCGGGGCCGGCGTACGCAGACGGCCCCGGTACGCCGAGGCGTACCGGGGCCGCTGCACCGTGGCCATCCCTGTCCGGTGACCACTCACTCACTTCACTCACCGCTCACGGTCCGGCCACTGAAGTACTGCTCCTCGGTGGCTGGTTCTCCGGTGACCGGTCCGGGGGTCACTGACCCGCGGTGCCGTTCTTCCTGCGGAGCATGAAGACCGCGCCGCCACCGAGCACCACGAGGGCGATCGCGACACCGGCGATCACCGGGGTGGAGCTGGAGCTGCCGGTCTCGGCCAGGCCGCCGCCGTTGGTACCCGAGGTGCTGCCGCCGGCCGAGGCCGCGCTGGGCTTCGGGGTCGGGGTGGCGCTGTGGGTGGGGGTGCTGCCGGCCGTCTTGCAGTCGAGGACGCCCTGGAAGCGCTTCTCGAAGCCGTTCGGGCCCTTGATCGTGAAGTCGTAGGCCTGGTCCTCGGCGACCGGGACGGTCACCGTCTGCGACTTGCCGGCCTCGATCGTGTGCTTCTGGCCCGCCAGCTCGAAGGTGAACGCCTCATCGCCCTTGTTGCTGGCGGTGATGTCCACGCCGCCCTTGGCGCAGTCCTTCTTGGCGGAGAGGGCCGGGATGGCGCCCTTGCTGGCCCAGTTGGCGGTGGCGACCGCGCCGACCGAAGCCGTGCTGGTGCCCGCGAGGATCTGCGTCTGGCTCTTGGAGTCACTGACGAAGGCACGGCCGATCGGCACCGTGGTCTGCGCGGTGACGTTCAGCTTGGCCGAGCCGGGCTGTGTGCCGGCCGGGACCTTGAAGAACAGCTGCGTGCCGTTGACCGCGCTGGTGACGGGCTTGCCGTCCTTGCCGACGACGGTGACACCCTGCGGCGCGTCGGGGGCGAGGGAGACCTCGGCCTTGGCCGCGTTGGTGGAGACCGTCACCGGGCCGAGCGACCCGCCCGGGTGACCGGCCACGTCGGCGGGGCCGAGCGAGAGCGAGGCGGCCGGCTCGGCCACGTTGGCCGCGGACTTCTCCAGGTACTCGGTCAGCTTCCGGGCTGCCTCGTCCTTCGGCACCGCGTCGACGTGGTCCGAGAAGTGCCAGATCGCGGCCTGGGTGGCGGCGGCGGCCGTGGCGTCGGTCAGCGTGACGTTGAGATTCGCCCCCAGGGACGCGGGCGTCACCTGCGGGTAGGAGTGCTCAAGGATCCAGCGGATCTTGCCCGCTTCGGTGTTGTTCGCGAGCGAGGACTGGGCCCACGTGACCTCACGGTAGGAGGTGTTGGCCTGAGTGTGGTTGAACAGGTCGATGCAGTACGTCTTGATGGAGCCGCCGCCGTCGACCTTGAGCTCGAAGAGCCCGGCCGTCTCGTCCTTGCCGTTGATCACGACCTGGCCGCCGACCGACACCCCGGGGTTGTCCAGGGTGGCGGTGACGCCGGAGGAGTTGGTGGGAGCGTCATCGGCGAAAGCAGGTGCGGCAGTTGCCATCGCACCACCGGCGACCAGCCCCGCAGTCAGGGCCGCGGCGGCCAGCCGGGAGGTGCCCGGCCGCCGTATGCGAGAACCAGACCCCACAGAAAACACAGAAAACGCAGAAAACACAGAATTCCCCTTCGGGCAAGGACTCTTCGCGCGATGCGCCTCGTGGCGCGCGTGGGGGAAGTTCCTCGCCGGCAGACTCAAATGCCCCGTGAGTATCTGGGAATCCTAGAGACGCAGGAGCAACACAGTCTCCACACATGGCGTCTGATAACCATTCCGAATCGGAATCGTTACCGTGAATCCCCGCCGCGACCCGACCATATCGACAAATCGCCGCCTCTCAGGGCCTGATGACCCTTCGGTGCCCCTCCTGCCCGCATCAGGCCACCAGGTCCTTGGGGCGCTCCGTCAGAGACGGATCGGCCCTGGCCACGCGCTTGAACGCGCTGGTACCGCGCGTCAGATCGTGGCCCACGGCCAGCGCCTCGATGTCGGCCGAGAATCTGCGCCGGCCGTCCTTCTCCTCCTCGCGCACCTTCAACCTGCCATGGACGACGAGTGGTTCACCGACCGACACCGAACCGGCCAGATTCGCGGCCAGCGCCCGCCAGGCCCACACCGTGTAGAAGCTGGTCGGCCCGTCGGCCCAGGACTGTTTCTGCCGGTCCCAGCGGCGCGCGGTGACCGCGAAGCGAAATCGCGCCATTCCCCCGGTGACCGAATCCCGGTATTCAGGCTGCGTCGCCACATTTCCCACCAATGTCACCAAGGTGTCGTTCATGAGCCCTGCCTCCCCCGTCCCGCCGTGGTCCTGCGGGGCCGTCCCGTAACGACCCCGCGGATCAACCCGGCTGCCCGGGCCCGGCGCCCCTTCGGCTGCCGCCGATTACTGACCCGGGCGCCCGTTCGGCTGCCGCCGGTTGCTGATCCGGTTCCCATGCTGGCCCGGCGAGGCCCGTTCCGCTCGCGCCTGTGGACTACTTGCCGGTTGTGGACAACCCGTTCACCGTCACGTACTGCTCCCGCACCTCCCGGTAGCGCACCAGCTCGGCGGCGACGGGATCGAGCACCTTCGCCCTGCCGCACGCGGCGGCCGCCTCCCGCAGCCTGCGCTCCACCTCCTGTCCGTACCGGTGCGCGGGCCCCCGTACGGCCATCGCGCACGCCCACTCCACGAGCGGTCCACCCACGGTTCCGGCCACCATCACCAGGACAGGGGTCAGCGGAGCGACGTCGAGCGCGCCCACCCACACCCCCAGCAGCCAGAGCACCCCGAGGATCTGGTGCACGGTCATCATCACCTGGGCCAGCACGGCAGCCGGCCACCAGGCGGGGCGCCCCGAGCGGCCACCCGGATCCTGACCGACGGTGGTCACGGCCAGCTCGTCCAGGGCCTCGGGCAGCCCATCGGCGCCTCGTGCGGCCGCTTCGCGCACCGCCTGCGCCCAGGGTGCGGGAAGCCCGTCGGCCGCGTCGGCCGCGACCGTACGCACGGCCTGCTCCACCTCCTGCCGGGCGGTGGCCTCCGTACCCGCGGGCTCCGGGCCGGTCTCCGCCGGCATCGGTTCCGGGCCGCCGGGCGCGCGCGTGGACTCGTACCAGCGCCAGAGCCGCAGCCACGGTGTCCCGCACGCCTTCACCGCGTTCCGGCTCCACTCGCGCTCCGCGGCCTCACCGGCGGCCAGGGCGCCGACCGCGTCGCCGAGCCGGTCGCCGAACTCCTCGCGCGCCGTCTCTCCGAGCCCGGCGTGCCCCTCGGCCACGTACACCGGGCGCAGGCTGTCCGCCGCCGTGTCCACATCGGCGGACAGCCGTCGCGCCGGTGCGCCCCGCTCCCGGACGAACCGGCCGACCAACTCCCGCAGTTCGCCCACCCCTTCGCCGGTGAGCGCCGACAGTGCGAGCACCGTCGCGCCCGGCTCGCCGTGCTCGCCCAGCGCCATGCCGTCCTCGTCGAGCAGCCTGCGCAGGTCGTCGAGCACCTGGTCGGCGGCCTCACCCGGCAGCCGGTCGATCTGGTTGAGCACCACGAAGGTGATCTCGGCGTGGCCCGCGAGCGGCTTGAGATAGCGGTCGTGGAGTGCGGCGTCCGCATACTTCTCCGGGTCGACCACCCAGATCACCGCGTCGACCAGCTCCATCGCGCGGTCCACCTGGTCGCGGTGCGCAGTCACGGCCGAGTCGTGGTCAGGGAGGTCGATGAGGACCAGTCCGTGCAGCTCGTCGCCGGGGCCCGCGCTCATCCAGGGCCTGCGGCGCAGCCGCCCCGGGATGGCGAGCCGGTCGAGCAGCCCGGCGGCGCCGTCGGTCCAGCTGCAGGCGAGGGGCGCGGAGGTGGTGGGCCTGCGCACCCCGGTCTCGGAGATCGCCACCCCGGCAAGGGCGTTGAAGAGGGTCGACTTGCCGCTGCCGGTCGCGCCCGCGATGGCGACGACGGTGTGCTGCGAGGAGAGCCGCTGCCGGGCCGAGGCCTCGTCCAGCACCCGTCCGGCCTCCGCCAGCGTCGGGCCGTCGAGGCGCGTACGGGAGAGGCCGACCAGTTCCCGCAGGGCGTCCAGCCGGGCGCGCAGTTCGGCGCCGTACGCGACGGAGCGCGGGAAGTCCTCGTACGACTCGGGCAGGGGGCCCAGGCTGAAGTCTCGGGCGCTGCCCGGCGCGCTGTCCCGGTCGGCCGCGCGCCGGGCGATGAACCCGTCGTCCCAGCGGTGGCTTCCCTGTTCGGGCATTCTGGCCTCGCCGGATACCCCTGCCGCCCGGGACGGAGCGGAGGCCCCGGAAAGGCGCCCGGAAGGGGCAGCTGCGTGCACGCCCTGCGACTCCTGGCTCCCCCGCTCCCCCGGCCGCTCGCCCCCCGCCTCCGCACCAGCACCCGGCGCGGAGGTCGCATACGCCCCAGCGGTCTCCTGCGTACCGTCTGACGCTCCCACCTCTCCAGCGGCACCAACGCCGCCACCCCCTTCAGCCGCCACAGTTGCGTCTGCCACCGCATCCACCTCCACCGCTCCGGTCACCCCGGTCACGTGTGTCACCTCGGTCGCCTCGGTCCCCTCGGTCATCGCGGGTACTTCTCCTTCTGCAGTACGGACAGCGCGGCGATCAGTTCGGCCTGCGACTCGGGGCCCACGTCGAGGGCCTCCAGCGGCGCCAGCCGACGGTCGCGCTCCGCGCCGAGCACGTCGTCGATGTACGTCCTGACCAGCTCCGCGCCCCTGTCCCGCAGCCTCAGCGCCCCTTGCGCACCGATCAGTTCGGCCAGCCGCTCCCCCGCCTTGCGGGTCCGGCGCCCGCCCAGCAGTGCGGCGGCCAGCAACGCGGCGACCGCCTCGGGGTCCGGCGCGGCCGACCGCTCCAGCTCCCCCACCTCTTCCTCGGCCAGCTCCTCCAGAACCCGCCGCCAGCGCCGCACGGCGAGACCGACCCGCTCACCGGCCTCCCCCGCCTCGGCTTCGAGCCCGGACGCCGCCGGCTCGCGCCCCCAGCCCTCACGGACCCGCTCGTCGGCAGCGGCCACCGCGCACCGGAGCAGCACCGTCAGGCTCTCCGAGAGCGCGTCGAGCAGCTCGCCCGACGAGCTGTCCAGCGGATAGCCGCGCCATCGGGTCCTGGCATCCCCGGCCAGCACGGCGCCCGCCCTGAGACGCGCCCGTACGCGCTCGCCCTCCCCCGCGTACGCCGCCTCGACGGTGCCCGTGAGCCGTACCGCGGCGGAGTACTGGATGGCGACGGCCGCGGCCAGTTCGGGCATCCGCGCACCGAGCGAATCGATCACCCCGCTCGCCGTGCGGTCGAGCGCCTGCTGTCTGGCCGCCGGATCCTGCGCACGCTGGGTCAGCCAGGCGCGCAGCGGTGCCACGGCGGTGGTGGGCAGCAGTCCGCTGCCGCCGCCCGCGGACTCGGGCAGTTCGGGGATGGTGAAGCGCGGTGCGTCCCCGAGCCCGGCCCGGGTGAGCAGCGCTCCGTACTGCCGTGACACCTCGCCGACGACCTGGTGGGGCACCCGGTCGAGGACGGTGACGAGCGTCGCGTTGTACTCCTTCGCGGTACGCAGCAGATGCCAGGGCACGGCGTCGGCGTACCGGGACGCGGTGGTCACCATGACCCATACGTCGGCGGCGCAGATCAACTCGGCGGCCAGCGCCCGGTTGCCCGCGACGAGCGAGTCGATGTCGGGGGCGTCGAGCAGTGCGAGCCCGCGCGGCAGGTTCGCCGCCGTTTCCACCCGCAGCGCACCGCTGCCGGCCCCGTGCGGCTCCGGGGGCCCGCCGTCGCCGGTGTCGTCCTGCTGCGGAAGCCATACGCGGGTGAGGCGCGGCAGCACGCGCAGCCCCGAGAACCAGTGGTGGTCGTCGGGATGGCAGACCAGGACCGGGGTCCGTGTGGTGGGCCGCAGCACTCCGGCCTCGCTGACCCGGCGCCCGACCAGCGAATTGACGAGCGTGGACTTCCCCGCACCGGTCGACCCGCCGATCACGGCGAGCAGGGGCGCTTCCGGGGCTCTGAGCCTGGGCACCAGGTAGTCGTCGAGCTGCGCGAGCAGCTCGGTCCGCGTCCGGCGGGCGCGCGGTGCGCCTGGCAAGGGGAGCGGAAGGCGCACGGCGGCGACTCGGTCACGCAGGGCGGAGAGTGCGTCAATCAGCTGAGGCCGTACATCCAAGGTCACCACATGCGAAGAATGCCCAATTTGATTGGCTTTTTGAAGCGTATAGCCACTTCTGCGCGCCAATCGGTGGCTATCAGGGCCGTTCGGACACCCGGGACACTCGGGACGAGTGGGACGCAGGCATAACGACTGCACAACACCCGGCATCCGATGGGCCAAAAGCGGTGCGCGATCCGCGGCCGCCTGCGATTATCAGTTCGCTTCACTGAACCTCCACATCGTGCCACGGAGGTGAAGCAACGGGGAGCAGGTGAATGGAGCCCTATCCTGGTCCCCGGCATGGTCACGCACCCGTACAACCGGGGCTCCAGGCCGCCGAGGCCACGATCCGGCCCCCGTAGCTCAGTGGATAGAGCAGGCGCCTTCTAAGCGCTTGGCCGCAGGTTCGAGTCCTGCCGGGGGCACTCTCGCCGCACCGCGGCCGGGCCCTCCCACCGGGAGGGCCTTTTTCGGGTCTGTGGTTCAGGTCTGGGGAACGTAGCGAGAACGACGTAGTGACGGCGTAAGGATCCGGGGCGGCGCCCCGGCACCCGATCAGCCATCGCCGAGCACGAGGGTGCTCGGGGCTGCTGCCTGCCGGGCGTCGGCACTTCTGACAGCACGACCTCCCCTGCCTGGCCCCGCGGCCGGGCGGGGCTGATTTCGTCATGCCTGGGATCGACTGCACGGATCACCGGCCATACACTCCGCCGCCTCTCCACCCCCGCTCCGGAGTAGCGTAAAAATCCAACCTTCTGGCGGGGGTACGCATGGAAACAACCATTGGCGACCGCGTTCGTGAATTGCGCGAGTTCCGCGACGTGACGCACGCGCGGGCGACGGCTCACCCTTCACGTAGCAACATGGGCAGGATCCCGGACAGCCGCGAGCAGTCGCCCTGTCAGTACGTCGACGTCGCCGCGACGGAGTCCATCCATACGTCGGTTCGGGAATCTCTTGATCGCGACAGCGACACCGGCCGCTCGTCGCGGTCACCGTGATGAAGCCAAGGCGCTGTTGCGGACGGCTGAGTCCGCGGCAACGCAGTCCGGACCGGTGCGGGTCTATGGCAGTGCGTTCTCGGTTGTCGATGTCCGCACGCAGGTGTGTGAACGTGGCGCTCGCCGGTGACGAGCCCGAGCCTGCCGAGGCACTTTCACTGTCCGGCCGGGTCGACCTGGACGACATCAGTCGCCCCGTCCACTCCGCCGCGTACGTCGACGACTTATCGCGGGCGCGGTATCAGTCGGGAGACTGCGAGGGCACGCTCGACATGTTGCTCGAAGCCGAAGCCGATCAACCAGAACGGATCAAGTCTCAAGCTCTCGCCGCGGTAACGGTGCGGAAATGCTGGAAGCCGAGCGCTCGCTGACCACACAACCCAGGAGGCGGCCGGCCACCTGTCCGAGGAAAACCGGTAACCGACGAGAGGAACCTCGCCATGAGCACTGCTGCACACTGTCCGGACCGAAGGTCCGGGTGCGCGCCGCTGGACGGGCGGCGCCGGATGCGGCCACCGCGCCTGATGTGAGTGAGCTGTGCGGGCGGTGCTTCCACGTACGCGTCGCCGTCTCGCCGGACGGCGACGTGTACGCCTGCATCCTGTCCCGGCACCTGCGCACCGGGAACGTCCGCACCACCCGCCTGCGGGACGTCATCGCCTTGGGCGCTGCGGGCCGAGGCCCGGTCTGCAGTACCCAAGGCGATGACGGACGCGTGCCCGCCCCACGTCGGCGGCGACTGCAGCCCCGCCAGCACCCCGCACGTGACCCGAAGTACTAGGACGGCGCCTCAATCCCCACCTGGCAGGAGTTGATGAGATCGATTGAGACCGGCTCGTACTCGACAACTCAACTTCGGCGCGGTCAGATGGCGAAGCGGCTCTTGTTGAACTTGGGCGGCTCCGCGGGCTGTACGGGCTGTGGGGCGACCGGCTGCTGCGCACCCGCGGACGGGGGCTCCGGCGCGGACGGGGCCCCTGGCTCGGACGGGGCCCCGCCGAAGTTGTTCACGTTCTCGATGACCGACCTCCCGTAGTTCCTGGTGAACGAGTTGGCGTTGCCGCCCTTGATCAACTGCTGGGAGTTGAGAACGTCAGTGGCGGCCGCGGTGGGGACGAGGGTTCCCATAACGGCGGCAGCAGCCACGAGCACGACAGCGATGCGGCGCAAGGTCTTCTCCTGAGCATCGACGGACCGGGATACCCACTCCTTCGGCATCGACCGGCAGGCGCCTTACCTCAGTCACCCTCATGGCCGTCGTCACTCTCGCCACCTCGCCGCCCACGTCCTGGCACGACCAAAGCGACCGCCTCCCGCCGCCTGGTGAAATGCGACAAACCCTAAGCTTGATCTTTAACCTAGAGATCCGAACGGCTCGTCGTACTTGATCACTCGGAGTGGTAACTGCCGTACGTGCGGGCGGCCTTCGGCTGAGCATGTGATCCGACCAAGGAACACACAAGCTCAGCGCGAAGGCCGTGGGGATGAGTCTGTCGCATCATGCTGTCCGGCAGGATCCGTTTGCAGGACTGTCACGCTTCCGGGGTGAGTTCTACTCCTGTCTGACCAGGCGTGCGGACGCGTTGTTCGAACTCGCGGACGCGGTGTTGTGCGCGGACGGTC
Organism: Streptomyces sp. NBC_01471; assembly: GCF_041438865.1. NCBI lineage: Bacteria > Bacillati > Actinomycetota > Actinomycetes > Kitasatosporales > Streptomycetaceae > Streptomyces > Streptomyces sp. NBC_01471. The sequence goes on along the minus strand of NZ_CP109450.1, from coordinate 5,322,448 downwards.
CGGTCCGCTCCCTGGTGGAGCTGTCGCTGGTGGGTGAACACCGTCGCGGGCACGGCGGGCTCTACGATGCCCTGTCCGCGGGCCGGGTCGATGTGGCCCGCCTGCGGCGGGCCCTGGCCGCGGTGCCGCTGCCGCGGGCGGCGGACGGCCGGCTGGTCCTGGCCGCCGACCTCACCTGCTGGCTGCGGCCCAACGCGCACACCTCACCGCAGCGAATCCTGTGCCATACCTATGGGCGGGGCAAGGACCAGCACATTCCCGTTCCCGGCTGGCCCTACTCGGTGATCTGCGCACTCGAGACAGGTCGCAGTTCCTGGACCGCACCGCTGGACGCACTACGTCTGGCGCCGGGCGAGGATGCCGCCACTGCCACGGCCCGGCAGATGCGCGAGCTCGTCGAGCGACTGGTCGCGGCCGGGCAGTGGACGGACGGCGATCCGGAGATTTTGGTCGTGGTGGATGCCGGCTACGACGTTCCCCGCCTGGCCTTCCTTCTGAAAGATCTCCCGGTGCGGGTACTGGGACGCATGCGCTCGGACCGCGTCCTGCGACGCGCGGTCCCACCCCGCGAGCCCGGCACCCACGGCCGCCCGCCTCGTCATGGCGGCGAATTCGTCTTCGGCGACCCGGCCACCTGGGGCACACCCGACGCGCAGACGGTGACCACAACCCGCCTCTACGGAACGGCCACCGCCAGGGCCTGGGACCGGCTTCATCCTCGGCTGACCCACCGTTCGGCCTGGACTTCCCAGCTCGGGACACTTCCGGTCATCGAGGGCACCGTGATCCGCCTGCAAGTCGAGCACCTGCCCAGCGGTGCCACACCGAAGCCGGTCTGGCTGTGGTGGTCAGACACCGACGCCTGTGAGACCGACGTGGACATGCTCTGGCAGACATTCCTGCGGCGCTTCGACATCGAGCACACCTTCCGCCTGTTCAAACAGACACTCGGCTGGACCTGCCCGAAGATCCGCACCCCCGAAGCAGCCGACCGCTGGACCTGGCTGATCCTCGCAGTCTTCACCCAGCTTCGGCTCGCCCGCCCACTAGCAGCCGACCTCCGGCGACCGTGGGAAAAACCGACCCCGCCCGACAGGCTGACCCCGGCCCGCGTCCGCCGCGACTTTCGGCACCTCCGCCCGAAGGCCCACTGCCCAGCCGGAGCACCGAAACCCTCCCACCCCGGACCTGGCCGGCCACCCGGAAGCAAGAACATCCGGCCCACCCCACGCCACGACGTGCACACGGTCGGCAAACCAGGCTCCGCGAAACGACGAACGAAGAAGTCAACGGACCCACGTCCGCGCCGCACAGGTTAAAGATCAAGCTAAGGGAAATGGGCGCATTGGGGGCCATACGCCGCAGCGACGGCGGTCGGCGTCGCCCCCGTCGGGTCGCGGTGGCGTGCACCCCTCGCATCGCTTCCCCGGGACCTCTTCACTCCCTGCTGGTGGGCAAAGCGACGCCGTCAACTCCGGTCGCTACCGTGCTTTCCTTTGCAGCCGGTACCAGACGATCCCGGCGACGACGGCACCCGAGGCGACATAGAGCCAGCGCAGTTCGGAGGTGTTCGAGCTGTTGAGGGACGATGTCGAGAGGGCGCCGGCGGCGACCACAGTCGTGATCCAGGGCGCCGCGGAAACGGGCCGCCTCGGCGCGCCCTGGCGAGCGCGGATGGCCACGATCAGCGCATAGGCGCCGAGGGCGAGGGCGAGGCCGATGAGGGGAGCCGTCAGGCCCGACATGCCGCCGTTGGGACCCTGGAGGACCACAGCCGCGCCGAACATGACTCCGCACACCAGTGGCACCCATCGGGGTAGGGGTGGGCGCGCCGAAGCGCGGTCGATGTGGCGGGTTTGTCCGAGGCTGCTCCCGGCTTCTGCTGCGTCCATGCCGGCCATTGTGGCAGCCGGACGCCGGCGCCCCCCATCCGCCGTCGCCCTCAGCGCGAACACGTGGCAGGGTCCGCCCGATATGCACCTTCACCCGGAAGGCGCCTCTCCCTCGCGGCCAACAGGATCCTCGCAGCCAACAGGGCCCCAGGGCCCCAGGGAGTACTGCCGTCGTGGTGCAGGGCACTTGGCCGCTGAGTGCCCCGCCTCGCCGGCTACGGCCCCGTTGCGGCGCGCGTGGATGTGCGTACGCAGGGGCAGCGGAAAAGGCGGCCCGCCCGGCCGAAGGGCCGAGCGGGCCTGCCGGTCCGAAGCCGGCCGTGGCTGATGCTCAGAAGCGGATGATCGTGGAGAGCGGCGGGAGGTTGTTGCCGAGTTCGTAGCCGCCGATGTACACGTTCTTGGCGTCGATGGGGTCGTGGGAGGCGAACGTGCGGGCGTTGCGCCAGTAGCGGTCGTACCGGTACGCGTTGGAGGTGCTCCGCGCGCCAGTGATCTCGTGAATCCCGGCGGTGGCTTCGAGCGAGGCCTCGACGGCGGCGACCTTGGCCCGGAAGCAGTCGACGATGACGGCGTCCATGTCCTCGCCGTCCCGGACGGCGTCCAGTCCGTCCGCCGAGCTGTGCAACAGGGCGCGGGAGGCGGCCAGCTGGCTGGAGAGGGCGCCGATGCGGCGCAGGATCAGCGGGTCCTCGGCCGGAGTGGGGAACTGGGGCAGCGACCCGCGCTTCATGGTGCGCGTGTGCTGGACGAGCGCGTCCAGAGCGCCCTCACCGATGCCCTGCATCAAGCCGGCGTGCAGCAGCATCGCCGCGCCCAGGAAGACCGGGGAGAACTGCCCGGCCGTGGGCTGATGCCAGCCGTCGGGCACGAAGACGTCCTGGTACGTGACCGTCTGGCTGCGGGTGCCGCGCTGGCCCATGTTGTCCCAGTCGTCGTGCGACACGACCTGGGCGTGGTTCAGGTCCACCAGGACCTGGTGGTGCGCGGACCGCTCGCCCTCCAGTACGCAGCGGACCAATGCCATGCCCCGTCCCCCGCTGTTGGTGTTGAAGGACTTCGTACCACTGAGTACCACCCCGCCCTCAGCGGGCCGTGCGGTCGTCCTGCCCGTCACCCCCGTCTCCGCGACAGAGGAGACGAACCTGAGGCCGTCGTCGAGTATCCGGCGCGCCAGTTCGCCGCGAGTCGGCTCCGCGAATCCGCTGCCCGGCTCGAACAGCTCGCGGGCCACCAGAACGGTGGTGAGCCAGTTCTGCCCCGTGGGGCCGTCGCCCGCACTGACCTCCCTCAGCGCCCGGATGATCGCGCCCCACCCCCCGCGTTCCGCGCCGTCCCACAGCCCCCCGTACTCGGTGGGAACGGCCAGCCGAGCCGCTCCGAGCTCGGCCAGCAGTGCCAGGTTGGCGGTGGGGTCCGCGTTGTCACGGTCGCTGACGAACCCGCCTTCGGCCAGTCTTTCCCGGCTCTCCCGGATGGCGGCGATCAGGGCGCGGGCTTCCGCCGCGCTGTTCAGCTGCGTTGGCATGAGTGACTCCTCGACGCGGCCAGTACAAGAATGTGAACTCGCATTCGCATCCTAGGGATGGGAGCACACGCCTTGTCAAGGGTGCTGCCGAGCCACCGCCGTTACCATGCGGAACATGACTGACGAGCCGAACCGCCGAGCGCACTACCGGGAACCCCGGCAGGCTCGCAGCGCGGCGACACTGGCTCGCGTACTGCAAGCGGCCGAGGAAATCGCCTCCTCGGCCGGCCTGGAGGAGATGACGATCACCGGCGTCGCGGAGCGCGCCGGTGTCTCGGTCGGTTCGATCTACCGGCGCTTCGAAGGCAAGGAGCAACTGGTCGCCGCCCTGACGGAACGGATGCTGGAACAACGCGAGGAGTACGTGGCCGAGCACCTGCGCACGGCCGAGCCGTCACTGCCCGGCGTCCTGGACGCCTACGCGCACGCGCTGCTCCAGTCCTTCGCCGACACCAGCAACCTCTTCCCGGAACTGCTGCGCGCGCGGGGGACCGATGCGCTGGAGCGCGGCGCCCGCACCATCACCGAGATCCACCGTCTCCTCCTCGAAGCCGCGGCCCCGCACGCCGGCCGGATCCGGCGCTCCGACCCGAAGGCAGCGCTGGACACCGTGGCCCGGGCCGTCCTCGGCGCCTGCTTCCACAACTCCGTACGCCCCGACCGCCGCGCAGGCGACGCCCAGCGGATGTACGCGGACGAGCTCAGCGACATGGCCATGGCCTACCTGCTCACTCCCGACCGCCGTCGCACCGAACGGCCGCCCGCGCACACCTGAGCCACCGACCACCCGCCACCCCGGCCGCCGAACCTGAAGACGCCTTCAGGTTGCTTCAGGTCAGCTTCAGGATGCCTCCGGCAGTGTGGAACCCATCGGCACAGACGGTGCCGGAAGGTCCACGGGAAGGAACCATCGTGAAGCGCCACGTCAGCACGGGGAACAAGCCATTCAGGACTTCCTGACGTATCGATCACGCTGAGTGCACTTAAGGTCACAGCATGGATTCGACCGGCCATCAGTTGATGCCGTCGGCCATGTACGGGACGGGGACCTCATAAGCCTGGAACTTCCGGCACCGGCACGGAACGCCGCGCCACCGGAATCCAACTGATCGGCAGGAGAAGTCATGAGCAACGCGACGTCAACGTATTCCCCGACGGACTCCAGCGACCTGTGGACGAGCGGAGGGCAGCTCGAACTGCGCACCGTGTCGCTCGACCCCAAGGTGATAGCGCAGCTCGCCGAAGTACGGGTGCCGACCCCCCAGTCCACCCTCCTCGGCTGGGTGGACGCGCCCCCCGGGGACCCTCGCGGGGCGACCAACCACGCGCTCTACCTCACCCCTGGCGGCTACGCCTACCGGGTCACGACCTACCGCGGCGACCGGCCCGCCGGTGGTGCGAGCTCCAACTGAGCTTGCCTTGCAGGCCGTTGGGGCGGTTGAGCACGGCAGCGGCGCGGCCCGCCGGTCACTCGCCGGTGTCGTCCAGGTGCTCGGCGATGCGGAGCAGGGCGGGCAGTGCCGCGCGGACCGTGTCGCGGTCCGTGTCGCCCAGGGCCGCGAGGGCGGCGCCCAGACGGCGTTCGTGGGCCTGGGCCCAGGCGGTGAGCTGGGCGCGGCCCGCGTCGGTGAGGACGACCACGGAGGCCCGCCGGTCGGCGGAGTCGACATCGCGGGTCACCAGACCGGCCGTGATCATCTGTCCGATCAGGCCCGACACCGTGCTGGCCGCCAGATGCTGGCGGGCGGCGAGGTCGCTGATACGGGCCGGGGAGTGTTCCGCGAGGACCTGGAGCAGTTCGACCTGGGCCATGGGCAGGGTCTCCCAGGGGTAGTCGGTGCGGATCGACGCCCGGAGGGAACGGCGCAGGCGTGTGACGGCCTCGGTGAGCAGCCGCGCGTCGGACGTGTGGTCCTTCGGCGGCTTACGGGTCCCGGATCGGGGCTGGGGTGGCATACGCGAACTTTACTGACCGCCCGGACCGGGGCCGCAGGGTCGGGGGGCGCAACGGGGACCCGCCACGAAGCCCGGACCGGGCACCGCGACGGCACCGGCCGCAACGACAGGGGTCACAGGCGAAAGGTTCGGTGTCCGAGGTAATCTCGTTCGGGTTCCTCCGGCCCCGGTCGGCAACCTCACGTCGAGAGCGGTCCCGCCGATGAACCTGGCGTACCTTCCCAGCCCCTCCCAGGGTGTCTGGCATCTCGGGCCCTTCCCGATCCGGGCGTACGCGCTGTGCATCATCGCCGGGATCTTCGCCGGGGTGTGGCTGACGGGCCGCCGCTGGGCGGCCCGTGGCGGCAACCGGGACCACATCGCGGACATCGCGCTGTGGGCGGTTCCCTTCGGTGTGCTGGGCGGGCGGCTGTACCACGTCATCACCGACCCCGAGCTGTATTTCGCCGCCGGGCGGCAGCCCATCCGGGTGCTGTACATCTGGGACGGCGGGCTCGGCATCCCCGGCGCCGTCGCCCTCGGCGCGGTGGGCGCCTGGCTGGGGTGCAGGCGCCGGGGGATCGCCCTGGCGGACTTCGCGGACGCCGCAGCTCCCGGGCTGGTGCTGGCCCAGGCGATCGGCCGGTGGGGCAACTACTTCAACCAGGAGCTGTTCGGCGGCCCCACCCATCTTCCCTGGGCCCTGCTGATCGATCCCGCGCACCGGCCTGCCACCAGCCCGACCGTGGCGTTCTACCACCCGACGTTTCTCTACGAGTCCCTGTGGGATCTCGGCGTGATGGCCCTGCTGCTCTGGCTCGACCGGCGCTACCGGCCGCGCAGGGGGCGGCTGTTCGCCTGCTACGTACTGGCGTACACCGCCGGGCGGGCCTGGATCGAAGCCTTGCGGATCGACCACGCCAACCACTTCCTGGGCCTGCGGCTGAACGACTGGGTCTCTGCTGTCCTGTTCGCGGGGGCTCTGGTCTATCTCGTCGCCACCCGCCGTCGCACGGGCACCAGCACCGGCACCGGCACCGGCCATGGCACCGGCCATGACTCCGCCCCCGACGCCTCTCTTCCCGACACGTCCGCCCCCGACCGCGACCCGAAGGACGGGTGACACGCGGGACGACGAGCGGTACTCCAGCCGCCGCCGCCCCGCCCGCGTACCCGCGCTCACGTACGCGGCCGTGCCCCCGCCCGGGGCCCCGAACACGCCGCGTACACCGCGACCAGCGCCGCCGCGAGCAGGACGAGGACGGCCCAACGCGGACCGTCCGGGACTCCGTGCGGCGGGGCGAGGTGCAGGGCCAGGGTCACCAGGGCGACACCCAGGGCCGTACCCAGGCCGCGGGCCATGTTGACCAGTCCCCCGCCGGTGCCCGACGAACGTGCCGGGATCGCCCCCATGATCAGCGTGTTGTTGGCCGGGGTGAAGATGCCCAGGCCCAGTCCGAGCACCGCGAGGAGCAGCACCAGCGGGCCGGGGGTCAGCGGCGCCAGCGACAACGCCACCAGCGCGGCCACGCAGATCAGCGCGCCCAGGACACAGCGGCCCCGGTCGCCCAGCGCGGCGGGCAGGGCCCTGTCCGCCGCCGTGGCGGCGACCGCGAAGCCGACCGGCAGCGCGGTCAGCACCAGGCCCGCCGCCAGCTCCGAAGAGCCACTGCCCGTCAGTACGATCGGGACCAGCACCAGGGGCCCGAAGAGCACCAGATAGCCGGAGAGCGCGCCGATCAGCCCGGACGACACCGCCCGCACCCGCAGCAGCGCCAGGTCGAGCAGCGGCACCGCGGCCACCCGCTGCCGTACCGCGAATGCCCAGCCGGCCCCGGCGGCCAGGGCGAACAGCGCGCCGACGCCCCAGCCGGGCACCGGCAGTCCGGACGCGGCCGAGACCCCGAGCAGCCCGCTGGTCGTCGCCACGACCAGCAGCGCGAGGCCCGCCCAGTCGAAGCCGTCGGACCGCAGCCGGCTGCGCGTCCTCGGCAGCAGGTAGTGGCCCGCGACCAGCGCGAAGAGCCCGATCGGCACGTTGATGCCGAAGACCCAGCGCCAGCCGAGCGTCGCCACGAGTGCGCCCCCGACGGTCGGGCCCAGTGCGAGCCCGAGGGCCTGGGCCGCGGCCTGCACGCCCAGCGCGGTCCGCATCCGCTCTCTCGGCGCGCTGGTGGCCACCAGCGCCACGCTGTTGGCCTGCATCATCGCCGCACCCGCCGCCTGCACCACCCGGAAGGCCACCAGCGTCGCCAGCGACGGAGCGAGGCCGCAGGCCGCCGAGGCCGCGGTGAAGACCACGAAACCGTAGAGATAGAACAGCTTGCGACCGTGCGCGTCCGACAGCCGGCCGACCGGGACCAGCAGCGCGACCAGCGTCAGCAGGTACGCGAGGGACACCCACTCGACGGCGGCCAGCGACGCGTGGAACTCCGTACGCACACTGCCGTACGTCAGCGTCACGATGCTCGCGTCCAGCTGCCCCATGAAGGCGCCGAAGCACACCGTGCCCACCGCGAGCCACCAGGCGCCCGGCCGCAGCCGGATCCGGTCCGGCCGGGCACGCTCCCGCAGGAGGGCGGCCGTCCACGAGGGGTGCCGTCCGCCGGAAAGCGCCTTGCGCCTGCTCACATCTCCTCCACTCGCACGCCGGGTGCCGGACCGTGTCACCGCGGGCACGACGACAGGAGCCGCCGTCCGCGCATCCGTCCCACAGGAGAAGATTACATCGGTTACCGAAATACTTTGTTGCCGATACGTGTGTGCCCCGGGAGGCGGGCATCGCCCGTCTCCCGGGGCAACCGCCGCGGTCACACCCGCGGCCACCCGCCACGGCGGTCCGCTACGGGCGGCTCACCTGCCCGTCCCGCTCCCGCTCGCCGCGCACCCGCCGCCCCGCCAGCAGCAGGTAGACCGCCCCCGAGACCAGGATGGGCAGGAACCAGGACAGGTCGGCGCCGCCCAGCCGGCCGCTCAGCCAGCTGTGCAGGAGGGGCGAGTTGATGGTGAGCAGGCCGGTGGCCATGCCGCAGACGAGCGCGATCAGGCCCTGGACGTTGACACCGCCGACACCCCAGTAGCGGCTGCTGCGGTCGCTGGTGTGGATGTCGTGCTGGTCGTAGTGCCAGCGGCGCAGGATGCCGTCCATGATCCAGACGGCGGCGAACGGGCCGGCCCAGACGTTGACCAGCGAGAGGAACTCGTTGAGCGCGGTCTCGAAGTCGTACACGAAGAGGATCAGCAGCACCGCGGCCAGCGCCAGGGTGGCGTCCAGGGCCGTGGCCAGCCAGCGCTTGAGCGGGATGCCGATGGCCTGGATGGCCAGGCCGGACGAGTAGAAGACCGAGGCGTTGTTGGAGATCGAGCCCAGGAAGCAGGCGGCGATGTAGAGGACGTAGAGCCAGCCGGGCACCAGCGGCTGCACGCCCGCCACCGGGTCGGTGAGGTCCGTACGCGTCGCGACCAGGACTCCCGCGATGCCCAGGTAGACGGCCATTCCGGCACCGCCGCCCAGCACCCGCGGGAACACCTTGCGGACCGGGGTCTCCGAGGGGAGGTAGCGGGCGTAGTCCGGCGAGACCACCAGGTACGACAGCGACCCGGAGGCGATCAGCGCGGCTGCGGAGACGACCAGGGCGAGCCAGTTGCCGCCGCCTCCCGCGTGGTGCGGCGGGTGCCAGTTCCAGTCCACCCCGCCGACGGTGAAGCAGAGCAGCAGCGCGAAGACCACCGCCACCGCCACGGCGAAGTACGGCTGGACCCTGACCAGCAGCCGGTGCCCGGTGACCGCGATGACGATGGCCACCCCCAGCACGAGCAGGGTCGCCAGGACCTTGCCCGGCGCGCCGGAGTGGTGCCAGCCGAGCCGGTCGAAGAGGGCGAGGACGGCGAAGACCCCGAGGAGGCCGTTGACCGTCTTGAAGCCCAGGGACATGGCCCAGGTGAACAGCGCGTTGATGCGGTTGCCGAACACGCCGAACGGCGCCCGGCTCAGCGTCAGCGCGGGCAGCCCGGCGCGCGGCCCGGCGATCGAGCCGTATGCGACGAGACCGAACAGCGCGTTGCCCGCCACCACCGCGACCAGCGCCTGGACGAGGGAGAGGCCGAGGGCGACGGCGCCCGCGCCGAGCACGAAGAAGAACTGGTACGAGTTGATCCCCGCCCAGAAGAAGCCCAGTTGGCGCGGGGTCATATAGCGCTCGGACTCGGGGATGAAGTCGTAGCCGTGCTGTTCGACCGCGCCCGCTGCGGGGCCGCCGGTGCGTTCGGCCGTACCGGTCCCCGGCCGGTCCGGCTGTGCGGTGGTGCTCATCGGTGGTGCTCCTTCACGGTGGCGGCCGCCGGACGGGCGGGCGCGGTGTGCCGTAATCGGTGAACAGCCTGGGTTCAGTGTGGGCGCCGGACCGGCGGGCGCCGGGCCCGTCAGACCAGTCCGGCAGCCGCGGACCAGACCTGACGGGCGCCGATCCAGGTCTCGTCGACGCCGGTCCTGGCGAGCTGGGCGAGGTCGTCCATCCGGTACGGGTCGGCGGCCGTGATGACGAAGTCGGCGAACGCTCCGGCGCGCAGGCTGCCCACCTCGTTCTCACGGTGCAGCGCTCGCGCTCCGCCGAGCGAGTGCGCCCGGATGCCGTCCGCGACGGCGAGCCGCATCTCCGGGGTGCCGAGCCGGGTACCGAGCACGGTCTCCCGGCTCGCGGCGGCGGCGACCGCCTCGAACGGCCGGGGCGGGGCGACGGGAGCGTCCGAGCTGAACGCGAACTCCGTGCCCGCGGACTGGAGCAGCCCGGCCGGGTTGTAGCGGTGGCCCATCTCGCCGATCGCGGTGAGCGTGCCGTCGCCGGTACGGAGGTGGTGCTGCGGCTGGAGCACCGCGTGCACGCCCAGCTCCCGCATGCGGGTGATCTCGTCATCGGTGGGCAGCCCGCAGTGCTCGACACGGTGCCGGGCGTCCGCGCGGGGCGTGTCGGCGAGCGCCTTCCCGACGGCGTCCAGGACCATGCCGATGGCGTACGGGGACTGCGCGTGGGTCGCGGTCTGGAAGCCGGCCCGGTGGGCTCGCAGCACCAGGTCCGCGTACTCGGCGGGGTCGTGGTAGAGCTGCCCGTGGTTGCAGCAGTCGGCCGCGTACCCCTCGGGGAAGTACGCGGTCCAGCCGCCCAGCGTGCCGTCCGCGTAGAGCTTGACACCCTGGATCCGCAGCTGGTCGTCGCCGAGTTCGCTGCCGAGACCGAGGTCGAGGGCGGTGTCGAGCAGCGCCGACGTCAGGTAGACGGAGGTGCGCATCCGCAGGTCACCGGCGTCGCGGGCGCGCAGGTACGTGGAGAGCTCGCGGCGGGACGCCTGGGCGTCGCCGATGGTGGTGACTCCGGCGGCGAGGAAGGTCTGCTGGGCGCGGAGCAGATGGCCGCGCATGACGTCGGCGGGGTCGTCGAGGTGGAAGTTCGGGCCGTGGTTGGTGATCTTCACCCCGTCGGGGCCGGTCAGCAGGTCGCAGGCGCCGTCCCACAGTTCGCCGTTGGGCTCACCGGATGCCGTGCGGCCGATGCGGCCGCCGAGCGGGTCGGGGGTGCCGGCGGTGATGCCGTACTTGCGCAGGGTGTAGGTGTTCACGACACCGCCGTGGCCGGACGCGTTCATCACGTAGACCTCGCGGTCGGTGGCGACCCGGTCGAGGTCCTGGCAGGTGGGGTGGCGGCCCTCGGCCAGCCTGCGGTGCTCGTAGCCGAAGCCGCGCAGGGCGGCGTCCGGGCGGAGCCCTTCCGCGTGCCGGCGGAGTGCGGCGACCAGACCGTCGATGTCCGCGACGGTCTCGGGGCGCACGTCGGCCCAGGCGAGGTTCTGCCCGTACATCACCGGGTGGCAGTGCGCGTCGACGAAGCCGGGCATCAGCTGCCGTCCGCCGAGGTCCAGCCGCTCGTCCACGCGCCCGTCCAGTGCGGCCCGGCACTCCTCGGCCGTGCCCGCGTGCACGATGCGCTCGCCGCGCACCGCGAGGGCCTCGGCACGGCCCGCCGGGGTGAGGGTGTGGACGGTGCCGCCGGTGATGAGGAGGGTGCGGTCCTGGTGTGCTGCGGGCGTGGTGGCCATATGGGTGCTCCGGTAGTACGGGGAGGGGCGTGCGGCTCCCGGTGGGCGGGCGCTGTTGCCGGGGCCGGACGTCGGCGCATGCGGTTCGGCGGGCGCCGGGCGACCCAGCGCCACGGAAAACGAATCGACGCCTGAGATGGGCATGTGCGAGCGATCCGCTGACTGAGACAGTACGACGCAAGCGAAAGATTATCCAGAGGGGCGAATGGAGAAGTTTTCGCTTGCGCTGGAGGGTGTGCGCGAGCGAAGCGCGTGCGGCCGACAGAAGAAAGGAGGGGAGGAGGGGAGGAGAGGGGAGGAGAACGCAGGGAAGACGCTGCGGTCAGCTCGTCAGTGAGTCGTAGCGTTCCTTGACCAGCTCAAGGTGGAGCCAGCTCTCAAGACCGTGCACACCGTCCAGGGCGCGCAGTTTCTCCAGCGAGGCCAGCACGTCGGCGAGCGTCTCGCCGCCCACCGTGCCGATGACATCCGCCCGGCCCACACACTCCGCGGCGAACTGCACCTGCTCGGTGGCCAGCAGACCGCCCACCGCCGCCGTGCCGTGCCCGTCGCCCGAGCGGCGCATCGAGAAGCCCGCGAGGTGGCCCATGCCGAGGGTTCCCGGGCGGACCAGGGCCGCGACCCGGAAGACCCCGGCGTCCAGCAGCCGCAGCGAGCGGGCCCGCGCCGCGGCGGCCGACATGGCGATCCGGTCGGCCAACTCCGCGTAGGACATGCGCCCGTCGGTCTGGAGCGCCCGCAGGATCGCGTGGTCCGTCTCGTCGAGACTCACCGTGTCGGGCGAAGTGACCGGCAGATAGGGGTCCTTGAGCACGCGTGTGTACGGGGTCGTGTCGACGCCCCGTACACCGGGCAGCCGCGCGACGCGCGCCACCAGGGCGCTGAGCGCGTCGAAGTCGGACGTCCGCAGCTCCGCGATGACCGGGCGCCGGCCTGCGGTCAGGGTCACGAAGACCGCTTCGGACAGCCCGGCCACGGTCCGCGCCACGGGTTCGGCAGGCCCGACGACGTCGATGGCGACATGGGCACTGACCGTGCGGCCGAGCACCGCGGGGTGGATGACACCGACGATCCGCAGCACTCCGACCTCGGTCAGCCGCAGCGCCCGTGCGCGGGCGGCGGCACGGGAGAGACCGACGCGTGCGGCAAGCGTCTCGTAGGACGTGCGGCCGTCCTCCTGGAGGAGGTGGACGAGCGCGAGGTCGGTGGAATCTAGGTTCATCGGACAGCCAGTCTGCCACGCGCACCGGAACCGCCACCTGCCGTCCGGGCCCGGCCCGCACCCGGCCCCGTACCGGCCCGCACCCGAACGCCCCGTACGAGAACCTGGATCCGTATCCGCGTGTTCTCCGCCGCAGCCCGTCGGCGGCTCCCGCGCACCGTACTGTGCGCATGGTGATTGAGACGATCGTGTTCGACGTCGGCGAGACCCTCACCCGGGACGACCGGTACTGGCGCTCCTGGGCGGACTGGCTCGGAATCCCCTCCCACACCGTGTCCGCGCTCGTCGGCGCGGTCACCGCCCAAGGACGTGACCACACCGACGCCCTGCGACTGCTCAAACCCGGCATGGACATCGCGGAGGCCTACCGGGCGCGGGAGGTCGCGGGCCGCGGCGAGCACCTCGACGAGAGCGATCTCTACCCCGATGTACGCCCCGCCCTCTCGGCACTGCGCGGGCTCGGCTTCCGGGTCGTCGTCGCGGGGAACCAGACGGTGAAGGCGGGTGAGTTGCTGCGCGGTCTCGACCTGCCCGCCGACCTCGTCGTCACATCGGAGGAGTGGGGTGTGAGCAAGCCGGACCCGGCCTTCTTCGAACGGGTCGTCGCCGCATCGGGCGCCTCTCCGGAAGCCACCGTGTACGTGGGCGACCATCCGCAGAACGACATCTTTCCCGCCCGCGCGGCCGGGCTGCGCACCGCGCATCTGCGGCGCGGGCCGTGGGGACACATGTGGGCCGACGACCCCGAAGTGGTGGCCGCGGCGGACTGGCGGGTCAACAGTCTGACCCGGCTCGCGGCGGCCCTCGCCGAGTGACACCGGTGACACCGCGGCGGGCACTTCCTGACGGGTCCGGCCGTTGTCCTTCCGTAAAGAGTGACCAAAATGGTCACGTGGTGAACGAGGAGACGGCTGATGGCCCTGTGGGACCGCTTCAAGGACTCTGCGAAGACGATGCAGACGCAGCTCGACGCGAAGAAGAACGACCTCAAGAGCGGCGGATTCCGGGATGCCAGCATGGCCATGTGCGCGCTGGTCGCGGCGGCCGACGGCTCGATCGATCCCGCGGAGCGGCAGCGCGTCGCCGCGCTGATCGCCACCAATGACGTCCTGAAGAACTTCACGGCGGACGACCTCCAGACGCGTTTCAACGACTACTGCCAGAAGCTCACCGCCGACTTCGACTTCGGCAAGGTCAGCATCCTGCAGACCATCGGCAAGGTCAGCAAGAAGCCCACCGAGGCACGCGCCGTCATTCAGATCGGCATCGTGATCGGCGGCGCCGACGGAGACTTCGACAAGTCCGAGCAGGCCGTGGTCCGCGAGGCGTGCTTCGCCCTGGGAATCGCCCCGACCGAGTTCGACCTGTAGCACCTGGAGCCGCCACCGCGTGCCTTCCGCACAGCGCCGCACCACCGCGGCGCTGTGCGGCCGCGGGCTACCCCTCCGTCGCCAGCCGCCACAGCGGCGGGACGTGCCGGGCCGGAAACGCCGTGCGGAGGTGGTGGCGCAGTTCTGTCAGTTCGGCCGGGTCCAGGGCCAGTTCCTCGGCGATGCGCCGTGTGGTGACATAGGCGACCCCGCTGCGCGCGGTCCGGCGCTCCCACTCGGCGAAGCGCTCGGCCAGGGGCGGCTGTTCACCGAGGGCGGCGCCGGCCTCGGGTGACGCGTCCGCGCCCTGGCCGAGTGAGGCCGCGCGGGCGCGTTCCCTGGCGATCTCGGAGAAGCCGCAGACCCGTTCGCTCGCCCGCTCCGCGTCGTCGAGGCTCGCGCTGCCCTTCAACTCCCGGGCCAGCGGGTTGATTTCGAGAGCCCGGGCCAGGGCGAGCCGGTAGACATGAGGGCTGGCCTCGCCGAGCGTGACGGGGCGCGGGGCGTCCCGGGTGCCGCAGACTCCACGTATCCCCCGGGCCGCGGCGACCAGCAGTGCGCCGGCCTCCGACGGGTGCCAGTCGAAGACGGCCTGGACGGACAGCGTGTCGGCGTGGGTCAGGGTGTGCAGCGGGTCGCCCAGCAGGGGCAGCAGAGCGGCCTCCGGCACCTCGGAGTCGAGCCCCGGGCCCGCGACATGCACCGAGGTGGGGATCCCGGTGTGCGCACAGCCGGCGAGGACCAGCGCGTCCCCGAGCGGGCTGCGCAGGGTGGGTTCGGTGCCGTCGGCCAGGATGTCGCCGCCGACGTCGACGACATCGACCTGGCCGGCCTCGCAGTACGCGGCGGCCTCCTCGATCTGCCGCGCGAGCCCCGACGCCCCCTCGTAGGGATCGAGCAGGCCCAGTTCGGGCCGCAGGTCGGCCGCGAGCCGGGGCAGGAGTGACCCGGCCGGCGGCCGGGGTGCGGAGCCGGGGGTGACCAGCCGCAGAGTGGGACCGGCCGGGACGGTTCCGGTGAAGTCGGACGGCCGGCGCGGGCCCGGCACCGGGTCGACGACCAGCCGCTCCCAGGCGTACGTCAGCACGAGGGCGGGCTCGTCGGGCCCGTGCAGAGCGGCGTGCACCATCGCCGTCGCGATGGCGTCACCGCCACCGCCGGCCGCTATGAGTAGTCGCTTCATGGACGACATGGTTACCGCAGAGGGGCCGGACTTTCAGCCCAACTCCCCTTCCCGCCATGGCCTCCGGCGCTCCCATCGCAGAGGCACGGAATTTCGGCAAGTCACGGAAACATCCAACTCGGGCAAAGGGAAAGCCAAATACTTTGGCGCTTCACCTCATGCTTCCCGTGACGCTCCGTCGACCATGCTGTCACGTGGCGCGACCACCTGTTGGGATCCGATCGACTTTGGGATCCGATCGACTCCGGAAGGAAGCATTACGGAAGTGACATCCTCTGTACCGGTCCACATCTCCCGTTCCGTTCCCGATGAACCGACCACACCGTACAAACAGTACGTGTACGCCTACCCGCATCAGAAGGCGTACCGGCTCGGAGAGAAGAGGCCCCTCCTCTCCGATCTGTGGGCAGGGGAACGGCTCGACTCGCTCTCCCTGTACGTCCACATCCCGTTCTGCGAGATGCGCTGCGGCTTCTGCAACCTCTTCACCCGCACCGGCGCACCCGAGGAGGTCACCCGCAACTTCCTCGGCACCCTGGAGCGGCAGGCCCGTGTCACCCGTGAGGCCCTGGAGGCCAACGGTGCACCGGGGTTCACCCTCGCGGCGTTCGGCGGCGGCACCCCGACGTATCTCACCGCGGACGAGCTGGTCCAGCTCTGCGACATCTGCGAGAACGTGATGGGCGCGGACCTCAAGGCGGTGCCGTGGTCGGTCGAGACCTCGCCCGCCACCGCCACCGCCGACCGCATCGCGGTCCTCTCGGAGCGCGGCGCCACCCGGCTCAGCATCGGTGTGCAGAGCTTCATCGACGAGGAGGCGCGGGCCGCCGTACGGCCCCAGAAGCGGGAGGAGGTGGAGGCGGCGCTGGGCCGGCTGAAGGAGGCCGCCTTCCCCATCCTCAACATCGATCTCATCTACGGCATCGACGGCCAGACCGAGCAGAGCTTCAAGGTGTCGCTGGACGCGGCACTCAGCTGGGAACCCGAGGAGATCTACCTCTATCCGCTGTACGTCCGCCCGCTGACCGGGCTCATGGCCCGGCACGACAAGAGCGGCGAACTCTGGGACGAGCAGCGGCTGCGGCTCTACCGCTACGGGCGCGAGTACCTGCTCGCCGCCGGCTACCGGCAGACGTCCATGCGGGTCTTCAGCCGTATCGGCACCGCCGCCGTCGACGGCGCGGACGACAGCAACATCAGTGAGTACAACCAGCAGGCCGGGATGGTCGGACTGGGTGTCGGCGCACGGTCGTTCACCACGGATCTGCACTACACGACCGACTACGCGGTCGCCGTGCCGGAGGTCAGGCGCATCATCGACGACTACATAGCGACGCCGACCGAGGAATTCCGGCGCGCGCAGTGGTCGTTCCGGATGGATGACGACGAGCGCCGCCGCATGCTCATCCTGCACATGCTGCTGGAGGCCGACGGAATGAACGTCGACCGCTACAAGCAGCAGTTCGGCACCCTTCCGCAGGAGGACTTCCCCGCCCAGTTCGCGCTGGTCACCGAGCGGGGCTGGCTCACCCAGGACGGTGGAGTGCTGCGGCTGACCCCGGAGGGGATGGCCTGGGCGGACGCGATCGGTCCGCTGTTCTTCTCCCCCAGGGTGAACGACGCCATGTCGTCCTACCAGGACCGCTGAGCAGCACGCCGGTCCCCTTGTACGGCTACGCCTCCTCGCGCGCCCCCGTCCGGGCAGCGCGGGAGGCGTGGCCTTCTCCGCTCTCCGTTCCGGCGCCCCGGCCCTCCCCGCTTCCGGCGCGGGAGGCGTGGCCCCCGCCGTCCCCCGGCGGACCGGCCGCCTCCGCTTCCCGGTGCCCGGCCGGACGGCCGCGCCGGCGGGCCGGGGCGGAGACCAGAACCAGCCCGCCGAGGAGGAGCACCGCGCCCGCCACTCCGGACGGGCTCAGCCGCTCCCCGAGCAGCGCGATCCCCAGCACCGTGGCGACCAGCGGTTCGGCCAGGCTGAGCGTGCCGGCGGTGGCCCCGCTGATCCGGGCCACGCCCCTGGTGAACAGCAGATAGCCCAGGGCTGTCGTGGCCAGGGCCAGCCAGCCGACCAGGGCCAGGGCCCGCGGTTCGGCGAGCCCGTCCGGCCGGGCGAAGACCCAGGGTGAGACCAGGATTCCCGCGCACAGCACACTCGCCGGGGCAGCCGCGGCGGTGTCCGCGCCCCGCTCACCGAGCCGTTTGGTCACCGAGATGTAGACGCCGAAGCTGGCTCCGGCGATGAGCCCGAGCAGTACGCCGACGCCGTCGGCCGAACCTCCGCCGGCCGGTACGAGGAGCAGCGTGATGCCGCCGATCGCGCAGACGGTGCCGCAGGACCACCGCCCGCTCAGCCGTTCACCGTTCAGGGCCCGCCCGCACATCCCCGTCACGACCGGGACCGTACCGAAGGTGACGGCGGTCGCCAGGGCGGCGCCGCTGCGGGACACCGCCTCCAGGAAGCAGGCCTGGAAGGCCGCGGTGACCAGGATGCTCACCAGCATCCACCACCGGGCCCCCCGCTGCCACAGGGTCCGGATTCCCGCTCGCCGAGCGGTGAACAGCCCCAGGACGAAACCCCCGAGGAGCATCCGGCACGCGCCGATCGCCACCGGAGACGCGCTGGTTCCGGAGAGGATCTCGGCGGGGCCGACCGTGCCCCAGAGGAAGGCGGCCGCCAGGACCGGCGGCACTCCGCCGTCGCGCACGGCATGCCCGAGCTTGCCCGTTGTGCTTGTCACGCACTCTCATTCCGCAGAGCCGGGCAGGATCCGTGGCACAGCACACCTCGGCGGCACACCCGACGATTCCTGGCCCCGACGCTAGAGGGTTCCCCGGCCCCGGCCCCATAGGGAGAACCCACCAACTCGGCACCCGGCAGGCGCGTGCGTTCCGGTGCTTCGCACAACACATGGTGCGGTGCCGGGAGAGCAGCCGGTCCGCCGCCACGCCGTGCGGAGCCGGTGACCCGGGCGAAGGCTGCTGTGGCACCGGTCTCGAAGGCGAACATGAGCCCGCTCGGAGGCCCGTGGACAGGATGGCGGGCGCGAGCAGCGCGGTGGCCATGCCTCACATCAAGATGAGGCGCGGATCACGGCGCAGCCCGGTTCCACGGAGATCACGCGGCTGGATTCCGTACGCCTCTCTCCCACCGCCGCGACCCCCCTACGACACGATGTCCTTGCGGGCGAATCCCCTGAAGGCCAGGGCGAAGAGCACGAGCGCGTACGCCACCGAGACGGCCGCGCCCTTGACCATGCCGCCCCATTCGAGCTGGGGCTGAAGCGCGTCGGCCCAGGCGAACTGCCAGTGTGCGGGCAGGAAGTCGCGCCAGGAGCCGAGCGCGGTCACGGCGTCCAGGACGTTCCCCACGATCGTCAGGCCCACCGCGCCGCCGACCGCCCCCAGCGGTGCGTCCGTCCTGGTCGAGAGCCAGAACGCGAGCGCCGCCGTGACCAGTTGGGACACGAAGATGAAGGCCACCACGAGCGCGAGCCGCGGCACTGCGTTCCCCGCGGCGAGCGAGCCCCCGGTGGGCAGCTCCAGCGGCCCCCAGCCGTACGCGACCGTGCCCACCGCGAGCGCCACCACCGGCAGCACCACCATCGCCGCCAGGCTGAAGACCAGCGCCACCGTGAGCTTGCTCCGCAGCAGCCGGGCGCGCGGCACGGGCGCGGCGAGCAGATAGCGCAGCGAGGACCAGCCGGCCTCCGACGCGACCGTGTCGCCGCAGAACAGCGCGACCGGAACCACCAGCAGGAAGCCCGCCGACACGAACAGGCAGGTGGCCGAGAAGTTCGCACCGGAGGCAGTGGCGGTGTCCAGGAGCGTCGGACCGTTGCGGGCGCTGCCGCTGGGGGTGCCGCCGACCGCGAACGCGGCGACCAGGATGAACGGCAGCGCGACGAGCACGGCGCCCATCGCCAGCGTGCGCCGGCGCCTGAACTGCCGTTTCGCCTCGACCAGCAGCGGCAGCGTGTGCCGTGCGCGGTATCCGGGCGCGGTGTCCCGCGCGGGGCCCGGGCGGGCGGGGTCCGGGAGGACGGTGGTGCTCATGCCGGTTGGCCTCCGATCAGGGTGAGGAACGCGTCCTCCAGGCGGCGGTGCGCTCCCACGCCGGTCAACGGCACGTCCAGGCGCAGCAGTTCGGAGATGAGCGCGGCCGGGGTGGCTCCGTCGAGCCGGACGAGCAGCCCGTCGTCGGTCCGTACGGCGGAGCCGATGCCGGGCAGTGCGGCCACCTTCCCGGCCAGTGCCTCGGTGATCTCCTCGGCGGCGGTGACGAGCAGGGTGTCCCCGCTGCCGGTGATCTCGGCGACGGGTCCGGCCTGTATGAGCTGCCCGTGGTCCATGACGACCAGGTGCGTGCAGGACTGTTCGACCTCCGCCAGCAGATGGCTGGAGACGATCACGGTCCGGCCCTCGGCCGCGTACCGGATCATCACGTCCCGCATCTCGCGGATCTGCGGCGGGTCCAGGCCGTTCGTCGGCTCGTCCAGGATCAGCAGGTCGGGCAGGCCCAGCATGGCCTGGGCGATGGCGAGCCGCTGCCGCATGCCCTGCGAGTACGTACGGACCGCGCGGTCCAGCGCGTCGCCGAGCCCGGCGATCTCCAGCGCCTCGGCGACGTGCGAGTCCTCGGTGGGGCGGCCGGTGGCCTGCCAGTACAGGTCGAGGTTGGCCCGACCGGAGAGGTGCGGCAGGAACCCGGCGCCCTCGACGAACGCGCCGACCCGCGAGAGGACGGGCGCACCCGGCCTGATCGCGTGGCCGAACACCCGGATCTCGCCGCCGTCCGGCGTGATGAGCCCCATCAGCATGCGCAGGGTGGTGGTCTTCCCCGCGCCGTTGGGCCCGAGCAGGCCGAGCACCTGGCCCTTCCCGACCTCGAAGGACAGGTCACGGACCGCGTACCGGTCGGCGGACCTGGCGTACTTCTTGGTCAGCCCGGTGATCCGCAGCGGCAGGTCCGCCAGCGCTGGGTCGGGTGTGGGCGCGGCCCTGCGCCGGGGGACGAGCAGCACGGCCGCGATCAGCGCGCTCAGCGCGGGAAGTCCCCACACCCACCAGGGGAATCCGGCACTGGCGGTGCGCAGTGCGGGCACCGTGGGGACGGTCAGCGGTCCGGCGAGCGAGACGGAGTACGTGGCGGGGGACGCCGGGGACGCGTAGCCGAGGTCGGTCGACGCGAGGACCAGCCGCAGCCGGTGTCCGGCCTCGATCTTGTCGTCGATGGCCGGCAGGGTCACCTCGACCGTCCGGCCCGCCTTCGCGCCCGTGATCCGGACCGGGGCGACGAGCTGGTGGGGCAGCACCTGCTGCTTGCCGCCCGGTGGCACGTCGTACACCTTGGCGAAGAGCACCGCGTCCGGCGATGACGACTCCACCCTGATCCTGGCCTTCGGTGCGCCGGTGACGTTGAGCGCGGTGGCCAGCGGCGCGGAGTCGAAGAGCGCGTACTGGCCGGGCAGGTCCAGCGAGAGCCCCACCCCGAGGCCCGAGAGCTGGGAGAGCGCGGCGACACCCGGTACGGCGGAGATCGAGGGTGGTGCGCCGCCCGCCGGATTCTCCACGGTCTGCTCGCGGCCGGTGAGCGCGAGCGGGCGCCCGCCGCTCTCCAGGCCGGGGTAGCGGTCGCTGCTCGCGCCCCTCAACTGGGCGGCGCCGTCGGTCGAATCGACGCCACCGGTCCGGGTGACGCGGAAGGCGGGTCCGGTGTCGGCGCCCTTGTCGTCCTTCAGGTAGCGGTCGAACCAGGAGCTGATCCGCCCGTTGATCCGGCTGGTCTCCCGGTCGCCGCCGTCATGTCCGCCGGCGATCCAGTCGACCGATACGGGCGCACCGTTGGCCTTGATCCGCTTCGCCGCCGCATCGGCCTGGCCCAGCGGGAAGAGGGAGTCCGTCTGGCCCTGGATGAGCAGCGAGGGCACCCTGATCCGGCCGCCCACCGCCGACGGGCTCCGCTCGTCGAGCTCCTTGCGGGCGGCGGCGTCCGGCTTTCCGCTCTCGGCGACCCGGTCGTACATCGTGCAGAGCTGCTTCTCGAAGCGGGCGCAGCCGCCGCCGGAGTTGATGAAGATCCCGGCCCAGAGCCTCTTGAACACCCCGTCCGGGAAGAGCGAGTCGGCCAGGTTCCAGTACGTGATCTGGGGCGCGATGGCGTCGACGCGGTGGTCGTACCCGGCGGCGAGCAGCGAGATCGCACCGCCGTAGGAGGCCCCGGTGACACCGACGCGTGGGTCACCCGGCTTGTCCAGCTGGACGTCGGGGCGGGTCGCCAGCCAGTCGATCAGCCGGGACACGTCCTTGACCTCGTGTGCGGGGTCGTTGAGCCCGATGGCTCCGGTCGACTTCCCGAAGCCGCGGGCCGACCAGGTCAGCACGGCGTACCCGTCCCGCGCCAACTCCTGGGCCTGGGACCTCACATCGTCCTTGCTGCCACCGAAGCCGTGCCCGAGCAGCACGGCGGGCCGCCGTCCGGAGCCGCCCGATGTGAAGTACGACGTGTCGATACGCACCCCGTCCACCGCCATCAGCCGGTCCGAGCGGTGCACGGGCGCGGGCCCGTCGGACGCGACGGCCGTCCACGTGCCGGCCCCGGCGAGGACGGCGAGCGCGGCGGCTGCCCCGGCGAGCACCCGGCCGCGGGGTTTGCGTAGCTTCATGTCTGAACCCTAAGCGCCTGCTCGGACAGTGCGACGGGCCACCGGGTGGAAGTGCCCGGCGTACTGGCGGAGTAGCCGGGCCGGGCGCGTACCGCGGCGGGAGTAGCGGAGCACGGGAGCAGCGGAGCACGCGCCCGGGTGTCCCGGACAGAGGACGGGGGTCAGCCCCGCGGAGCCCGCGGATGTACGAGGAAGGCGGGCGCGCCCGTGGTGAGCGGCGCGGTCGCCCGGCACCAGCCGAGCACCCGGTCCGCCGACATCCCGGGCACCAGCGGGGCCAGTGCGGCGATCCGCCGCCGCAGCCCGGCCTCGTCCGTGACGCCGTCGACGGCCCAGTCGGCCGCGTCGAAGTCCGGGTCGCCGTTCGTCGGCCGGGGGTCGATGGCGACGAGCCGCCCCGCCGGCCCGACGAGCACGTTCCCCTGGTGCAGATCGCCGTGCACCAGGCCGTCGGCGGGGCCGGTCCCGGCGAGTTCGAGCGCGGCGGCGCGTCCGCGTGCCAGCACCTGCGGACCGTGGGTGCCCCGCCGGGCGGCCATGTCGTACATGAAGGCGATCCGGTCGCTGAGCGGCGGGAGCAGCGGGGTACGGGGACGCGGTGCCGCGCGCAGGTCCGCCAGGAGCCGGGCGATGTCCGCGGTCCCCCAGCCGTGCTCCCGCACGCGGGTGCCCGGCTCGACCCCGGCGAGCAGCAACGCCCCGGCGCCGAGGTCGCTTTCGAGCAGCCGGACGACGGACGGGGCGGCGGACCAGGCGTTCAGGGCCTCGGCCTCCTGGGAGGCGATGACCGGATCGGGCGTGAGCTTCAGCCACACGGAGGCGGCGGCCGTGTCCCCTTCCCCGTACCGCAGGCAGCGGTACACCCGGGAGGTGCCACCCCCGCCTGCCGCACCGACGTCGAGACCCCACCGGCGGGCGAGGACGTCCACGAGCGCGGGGAGGGCGTCGTACCAGGGTCCGGCGGAGGGCCCGAAGCGTGTGATCAGCCGGGCGCGGTTGCCGGGGTCCTGCTCAGTCGTCACCATCGCGCTCTTCCCGCCGTACGCCGTCCGCCGTCGTGTCGCGCCAACGTACCCGGAGATCAGGTTGGGTGTGCCGGGCGCGGATGGGCAGGCCGGGGTCGTCGAGGCCCCCCGCTCAGACGTTCTCCGACGACGTCCGGGGGCGTGGGCCCCGGCTCACGTAGGCGGCGATTCCGGCGACGGCGAGCACTGCCGCGACCAGTGAAGCGGGTCGGCTTCCGGACGCCTGTGTCTGCCAGGTCAGCGCCTCCCCCGCAGTGCCCGTGCCCGGGAACACCGCCGCGCCGAGCGTCCATCCGAGAGGCAGGAACCACGCCCGAGCGGTACCGGTCGTGGCCGCCCCCAGGGCGGTCACGCCCAGCAGGCCTGCCGTGTCGCGGACGACACATGCGAACGGCCCGAACCGCGTGCCGGTGAGCAGCGTGGCCAGCAGGAGCACGAGCATCCATCCCAGGGCCGCCGCCAGGTGGGACGTCCGCAGCCACCCCCACGGCCTCGCCGCCGTGCGGTCCAGGGTGTCGTCGGGGCCGCCGAGCGTGGCGGTGACGACGGCCACGAGGAGCAGCGCCGTCAGGGCGAGTACGGTGCTGCTCACCTCGCCCGGGTCGCTGAAGACCGTCGCCAGCAGCCACACGACGGCAGTGGCCGCGGCCGCCGCGCCCAGTGCGGCCGGAGCCCGGCGCGAGCGGACGTAGAGCGTCAGCCCTCTCACCGGGCACTCCGGGTCAGGAGGTGGGTGGTGTCCCGGCACTTCTGGGCGGCCCGGTACACGGTGGTCACCCGGGCGCCGGCCTCGGCCCGTGGCAGTGCCTCCAGCCCCTTCCAGAGCTTGACGGCCTCCGGGTCGTCGGATTCGAGGCCGTCGGGACCGGCGGTCGGCTCCCGGTCGAGCAGCCAGTAGGCCGCAGCGGTGGCGACCTGGAAGTTCCGGGTGTCTCCGCAGCCGAGAGGTCCGGTGAACACCGCGGTGAGCATGGCCGGTTCGAGCCGGCCCGGGTGGGCGAGGTGACCGTCCTTGCCGACCGTGATCGTCATCAGCGCGGTGTCGGCCCTGGACCTCGGTGCGGTGGGAGGGAAGAGCGTGCTGGTGTCCTCGTGTGCCGCGACGACCGGTGTCTTCGACAGGAGCTCCACCGCGTGCCGGGCCCTGGGGGCCACCTCGGGCAGCAGACCTTCGTGCGCCCGGCTGACGCAGACCCGCGGGGCGTCCGCGGTGCACACCGGTTCCTGGGAGACCGGGTCGAGCGTCCCCCGGGCGTAGGCATCGCCGGTCGGTACGACCAGCGCCGTGACTGTTGCCCCGATGGCCAGCGGTACCAGCGCGGCGAACGCGAACTGACGTTTCCGGACGGCGAAGAGCACGACGCAGGCCACCGCGACCGCGACCATCCAGACGGCCTGGGCGACGCTGACTCGGCCGCTCACGGTGTCGTAGTCGCTGAACCTGCTCAGCCCCATCGGGGAGAACGCCGCCATGACTCCGCCGTCCGGCAGGGCGTGGGGCGCGAAGACCAGCAGCGCGAAGCCGGTCACGGCCAGCGCGGGTGCGGTGGCGAGCGCCGGCACCAGGCGTCCGACGGCCAGCCCGAGCCAGACCGAGGCGATCATCGCGATCAGCCCGACGGCCACGACGGCAAACGCGGCCGGCGGAAGGTAGCGCGCCGTTCCGGCGATCCGGGGTGCCGCCGCGAGGAGCGTGACCAGGTACGCGGCGAGAACCGCCAGCCCGGTCGCGACCAGGATCGGCACGATTCGCTGCTGCCGGGGGCGGGGCGCGCTGGCGAACAGCTCGGCGACGTTCGCCCGGTGCTCGCGGTAGGACTGCCAGGCACCGGCGGCCATCGCAAGGGGCGAGAGAGCCGCGAGGTATTCGCGCTCCGTCATGACCAGCGCCATCCACCCGGCGGACCACCGCCCGGCGGTGGCGTTGAGCACGATCGCGCCGACGACGGCGATCAGCAGTGCGGCGCCGGGCGCGGCCGACCGCCGGAGCTCGATGCCGGTGACGCGGATCATGCGTTGCTCCGGTGCTGACGCAGAAGTGCGGAGTAACCGCGCTCCGCCGGGCTGTCGCCCGCGTCGTCCTGCCCGCCGCGGGCCATCAGGTCACCGGGGGTGCCCTGGAAGAGGAGTCGGCCTTCGTTCATGAGAAGGACGTCGGTGCAGGCGGCGACGACGTCCTCGACGAGGTGGGTGGAGACCAGCACACAGCTGTCGGTGCCGAGGCCACGCAGCAGGTCGCGGAATTCGAGACGCTGTTCGGGGTCCAGTCCGACGGTGGGCTCGTCGAGCAGCAGCAGCTCGGGGTCGTTCACGATGGCCTGCGCGATGCCGGCCCTGCGCAGCATGCCGCCGGACAGCGCCTTCATCCTGGTGTCGGCCTTGCGGGTCAGCCCCACCCGGTCGATCGCACGTTGCACGGCGTCGGGTACAGCGGTCCTGGGCATTTCCTTGAGCCAGGCCATGTACTCGACGAACTCGCGGACGGTGAACCGCGGGTAGAAGCCGAACTGCTGGGGCAGGTAACCCAGTCCGCGGCGTACCCCGCGCACGTCCGCGCGGCCGTCGACCTGCGTGCCGAGCAGCGTCAAGGAGCCGCCGGCGGGCTTGACGACGGTGGACAGCGCGCGCATCAGCGTGGTCTTGCCCGCACCGTTCGGGCCGAGCAGACCGTGCACACCGGTCGTCAGGGCCAGGTCGAGGCCGTCGACGGCCAGGTGCCGGCCGGCCCGGACCCTCAGTTCCTTCGCGTGGATGGGCCAGGGATGCAGGGTGGGGGCCGTCTCGGCAGCACTCATCGGTCGCACGGGGTGTCTCCTGTTCACGGGGTCAGTTGCCGCTGGTCAGGCGGCGGAAGCGAGTGGCGGCGAACGGCGTGGCCGCCGCGAGCGCCACGGTCGTCGCCGCCCAGCCGGCGTCGCTGCCCGGTTGCAGCAGCGGGGGCAGGGACTGGGCCGCCACGCTCGGCAGCAGGACGGCCGCGGACCAGGCCGCGCCGAGTCCGATCGCCGCGCGCCGCACCCCGGTGAAGGCGCCGACCGCGAGGGTGGCCGCGGTGAACGCCAGGCACGGCAGCAGGGTGAGGGCCAGTGAGGTTCCGGTGCTCGCACCCGCCCCCAGCAGCGCCGGAAGCACGATGACGAGCACCGCGAGCGTGCGCCGCAGCACCATGGCCAGACCGGCTGCGGGCGTGGTGGCGATCAGTTCCCAGACCGGATCGGTCCGCCGGCTCCAGGCCACCGCGACGCCGGGCAGCGGAGCCACCGGGGCCAGCAGCAGCACGAGCGACGGCATGCTCGGCTCGGCGGAGTCGAGGAGCGCGCCGCAGCCCAGCACCGCGACGGTCACCGCGAGCCAGGGCAGCAGCGTCCAGGCGAGCCGGCGTCGGTGCACAGCCACTGCTCGTGTGCGGTGCCGGGCAGGAGGCGGGCTCGTCCGCACCGCCCGGTCGAGCGAGACGGCGACGCGGTCGAGCAGATCCGTCGTGGCGGGGGTGACGTTCCGGGCGAGTTGCTCACGGCATGGTGCGCACGCGTCGAGATGGACCTCGACCGACCAGAGCGCGGCGTCGTCGAGCCCGCGCCCGCCGTCCGCGTAGCGGGCCAGGATCATGGTGGTGGGATGAGTCATGAGAGCGCCTCCCGCAGCGCGATCCGGGCCCGCCGCGCGCGGGTCTTCACCGTGCCCTCCGGCATGCTGAGCAGCACTGCCGTCTGCCGGACCGACAGGTCGTCGAGCACCATCGCCTGCATCACCTGCCGCAACTCCGGTGGCAGCCGCAGCAAAGCCTGTTCGAGGTCCTGGTCGACGCGGGTGGCCAGCACCTCGTCCTCGGCGGCCGGCGTGGTCGTCTCGGCCAGGGCGATGCTCGGCACCCGCTCCTGCCGGGCGCGCCGGCGGAACGCGTCGACGAGACGGTTCGCGGCGATCGTCCAGAGCCAGCCGACCGCACTGCCCGCGGTCACGGAGCCCGCGTAGCTGCCGGCCGCCCGCCAGACCGCCAGGTAGGTGTCCTGGAGCACGTCGGCGACGACGTCGTCGTCACCGCAGCGGCGGCGGAGCCGCACCGCCAGCCAGGGCGAGGTACGCCGGTACAACTCGTCGAACGCCGCCCGGTCACCGCCGGCGACGCGACGCACGAGCTCTGCCTCGTCGAGGTCTGCCATGCCTTTCACACTGAGGGAGACGACGCGACCTTCGATTCAGGTTCTCTGACGGTTCCGCGCTTACCGGGAGCGACGATGCCGTTCGTTTCCGTACGAACGCCGTACGGGGTCCCCGCCGCGTCCGGAAATGATCAGTCAGGCGAGGAGCGCCCTGCCCAGCCAGTCCGTACGGTCCCGAACACCGGGCAGGGCGAAGAAGTACCCCCCGCCGAACGGCTTGACGTAGTCCACCAGCGGCTCACCGGCCAGCCGCTTCTGCACGGTCTCGAACTGCCGGGCCAGGTCCTGCTGGTAGCAGCAGAAGAGCAGCCCCATGTCGAGGTTGCCGTTGGAGTCCATGCCCCGGTCGTAGTTGTACGCGCGGCGCAGCAGCCGCTGCCCCCCGGTCTTCGGCGTCCGCGGATTGGCCATCCGGATATGGCTGTCCAGCGGGATCACATCGCCCTTCGGGTCCTGGGCGTACCGCGGGGAGTCGGACTCGTGGTTCCCGTCGAGCGGGGCGCCGGTGTCGCGGGCCCGGCCGAACATCCGCTCCTGCTCGGTCAGCGAGACCCGGTCCCAGAACTCCACCAGCATCCGGATCAGCCGCACCACCTGGTAGCTGCCCCCGGACGTCCAGCCGGGCTCGGCTCCGGCGCCCGCCCAGACCAGCCGGTCCATCGCGGCGGCGTCGTCGGCGTCGGGGTTGGCCGTGCCGTCCTTGAACCCCAGGAGGTTGCGCGGAGTTCCGCTGGGGCGGGCCGGGCTGCTGAAGCCGTCCATCCGCCAGCGCACCTGCATCGCGCCCCGGGTGTGCCGGGCGATGTCCCGCAGCGCGTGCAGCACCACATCGGGGCTCTCGGCGCTGAGCTGCACACTGAGATCGCCGTGGCACTCGGCCTGGTCGAGGTCGTCGTCGGGGAAGGACGGCATGGTGGTGAGCCGCAGCGGCTTGCGGCTGTGGAGCCCGAAGCGGCCGTCGAAGAGGGCGGCCCCGACACCGGCCGTGACGGTCAGCCCGCCGGCGGGGACCTGTGGTCCGAGGACACCGGAGTCGCTGGGCGGGGCGGTGATGCCGAGCGGGGGCGGGGTGCCTCCGGTGGTCAGGAACCGGGCCCGTTCGGTGAGGGTGCGCAGCAGTTCGGTGAGTTCCCTGCGGCCGTCGGCGGTGACGTCGAAGGCCGCGAACACGGTGGCGCGCTGGGGCGCCCCGAGGATTCCTGCCTGGTGCGCGCCGTGGAACTCCGTGCGGGACGCGGCCGGTTCCGCGGTGCTGCCGGCGGGAGCCGCGGGCCGGTCCGCGGCCACCAGGGCGGCCCCCGCTGCCACGGACCCCATGCCCAGCGCCGCACTCCGCAGGAACCCGCGCCTGCGCACCTCGTTCGGGCCGTTACCGCTCATACCGCTCCTCCCGCCGTTCCGGTGCCGTTCATGCTAGGCACCCGGTCCGCCCCCGAACTGCCGTACGGGTGCTGGCGGGGGCGGGAGTTCCCCCGGGAGTTCACCGCCGCGCCGCGCGGACGTCGGCGGTGAACCGGAGGGGACTCACGAGGACCGGACTCAGTGGTTGCGCGGGAAGCCCAGGTCGACGCCGGCCGGGGCGTCCGCCGGGTCGGGCCAGCGGGTGGTGACGACCTTGCCGCGGGTGTAGAAGTGCACCCCGTCGTTGCCGTAGATGTGGTGGTCGCCGAAGAGCGAGTCCTTCCAGCCACCGAAGGAGTGGTAGCCGACCGGGACCGGGATCGGTACGTTGACGCCGACCATGCCGGCCTCGACCTCCAGCTGGAAGCGGCGGGCCGCGCCGCCGTCCCGGGTGAAGATCGCGGTGCCGTTTCCGAACGGCGAGGCGTTCATCAGCGCCACGCCCTCCTCGTACGTGTCGACGCGCAGCACGCACAGGACCGGGCCGAAGATCTCGTCCTTGTACGCGTCCGATTCGGTGGAGACCCGGTCGAGCAGCGAGAGGCCGATCCAGTGGCCGTCCTCGTGGCCCTCAACCGTGAACCCGGTCCCGTCCAGGACGACTTCGGCGCCCTGGGCGGCCGCTCCCGTGACGTACGAGGCGACCTTGTCGCGGTGTGCCCTGGTGATCAGCGGCCCCATCTCGGATGACGGGTCGTTGCCGGGGCCGATCGTGATCTTCTCGGCGCGCTCGCGGATCTTCGCGACCAGCTCGTCGGCCACGGAGGCGACGGCGACGACGGCGGAGATCGCCATGCAGCGCTCACCCGCGGAGCCGTACGCGGCGGAGACAGCGGCGTCGGCCGCGGCGTCCAGGTCGGCGTCGGGCAGCACCAGCATGTGGTTCTTGGCCCCGCCGAGCGCCTGGACGCGCTTGCCGTGCGCGGTGGCGGTGGCGTGGATGTGGCGGGCGATCGGGGTGGAGCCGACGAACGAGACGGCGGCCACGTCCGGGTGGCTGAGCAGGCCCTCCACGGCGGCCTTGTCACCGTGCAGGACGTTCAGCACACCGTCCGGCAGGCCGGCCTCGGTGGCCAGCTCGGCGAGCAGGTTCGCGGCCGACGGGTCCTTCTCGCTGGGCTTCAGGACGAAGGTGTTGCCGCAGGCGATGGCCAGCGGGAACATCCACATCGGCACCATGGCCGGGAAGTTGAAGGGCGTGATGCCCGCGACGACACCGATCGACTGACGGATCGACGACACGTCGACCCGGCTGGAGACCTGGGTGGACAGCTCGCCCTTGAGCTGGGTGGTGATCCCGCAGGCCAGCTCCACGATCTCCAGACCGCGGGCCACCTCACCGAGCGCGTCGGAGTGCACCTTGCCGTGCTCGGCGGTGATCAGCGCGGCGATCTCGTCGCGGTGGGCGTCGAGGAGCGCCCGGTAGCGGAAGAGGACCGTGGTGCGCGCGGAGAGCGAGGAGGTTCCCCACGTCGCGTACGCGGCCTTCGCCGAGGCGACCGCGGTGTCCACGTCGGCGGCGGAGGCCAGCGCGACCTGCGTGGTGACGGCGCCGGTCGCCGGGTCCGTGACCGGGCCCCAGTTGCCCGACGTGCCGTCGACGGCCCTGCCACCGATCCAGTGGGTGACGGTCTTCATGGTGAACGCTCCTAAAGCCTTAGAGATGACGGCGTCGGGCTGCGACCTGCCGGTCGTACTCCTCCCGGGCCCCGACCGCCGAGGGGCGGGTGGCGGTCTCGGCCACAGGAACATCCCACCATGCCTGCGGCCGGGGCGGCCCCGACACTGTGTCTGCCGTTTCGGTCTCCACGTAGACACATGTAGGCCGGTCCGACGCACGCGCCGCGGCCAGGGCTTCGCGCAGGTCACGGAGGGTCTTGGCGCGCAGGACGGTCAGCCCGAGGCTGGCCGCGTTGGCCGCCAGATCGACCGGCAGCGGGTCGCCGGTGTACGTGCCGTCCGGGGCCCGGAAGCGGTACGCCGTGCCGAAGCGTTCGGCGCCCACCGACTCCGAGAGGCCGCCGATCGAGGCGTACCCGTGGTTCTGCAGGACGACGACATTGACCGGGAGCCGCTCCTGCACCGCGGTGACGATCTCGGTGGGATTCATCAGATACGTGCCGTCGCCGACCAGCGCCCAGACGGGCCGGCCGGGAGCGGCCAGCTGGACGCCGATCGCGGCCGGGATCTCGTATCCCATGCAGGAGTAGCCGTACTCGACGTGGTACTGGTCGGCGGAGCGGGTCCGCCACAGCTGGTGCAGGTCGCCGGGGAGGGAGCCCGCCGCGTTGATGACGATGTCGTCGCCGGTCACGAGCGCGTCGAGCGCCCCGAGCACCTGCGCCTGGGTGGGCGCGGCGTCCTCGCTGCCCGTGTAGGCGGCGGTGACCCGCACCTCCCACTCCGCCTTCGCCGCCCGGTAGGCGCCTTCGTACGCCTCGGAGACCCGGTGGCCGGTGAGTGCGCCGGTCAGCCGCTCCAGCGTGGCACGGGCGTCCGCGACGAGCGGGAGCGCGGACAGCTTGTACGCGTCGGATCCGGCGATGTTGATGTTGACGAACCGGACACCGGGGTGCTGGAAGAGCGTTCCCGAAGCGGTGGTGAAGTCGGTGTAGCGGGTGCCGACGCCGATCACCAGGTCGGCGGCGCGGGCCAGCCCGTCGGCCGTGGCGGTGCCGGTGTGGCCGATGCCCCCGACGTCCGCCGGGTGGTCGTACGGCAGCACGCCCTTGCCCGCCTGGGTGGAGGCCACCGGGATGCCGGTGGTGTCGGCGAAGGCCCGCAGCGCGTCCTGGGCGCCGCTGTGGCGGACGCCGCCGCCCGCGACGATCAGCGGGCGGTGCGCGGCGCGGACCGCGGCGACCGCGTCGGCGAACTCCGTCGCGTCCGGGCGCCGTACGGGTACCCGCCAGACCCGCTCGGCGAAGAACTCCTCCGGCCAGTCGTACGCCTGCGCCTGCACGTCCTGCGGCAGGGCGAGCGTCACCGCGCCGGTCAGCTCCGGATCGGCCAGGACCCGCATCGCGGCCAGCGCGGCCGGGATGAGCGCCTCGGGGCGGGTGATCCGGTCGAAGTACTTCGAGACCGGGCGCAGGCAGTCGTTGACCGAGACATCGCCCGCGTAAGGGACTTCGAGCTGCTGGAGGACCGGGTCGGCCGGACGGGCCGCGAAGACGTCGCCGGGGAGCAGCAGCACCGGCAGGTGGTTCACGCTCGCGAGGGCGGCGCCGGTGACCAGGTTGGTGGCGCCGGGGCCGATGGAGGTGGTGACGGCGTGCGCGGAGAGCCTGCCGGACTGCCGGGCGTATCCGACGGCCGCGTGCACCATCGCCTGCTCGTTGCGGCCCTGGTGGTACGGCATCGCGTCCTGGCCCGACTCGATGAGCGCCTGGCCGATCCCGGCGACGTTGCCGTGGCCGAAGATGCCCCAGGTGGCGGCGATCAGCCGCTGCCTGCGGCCGTCGCGCTCGGTGTACTGGCGCGCCAGGAAGGCCACCAGCGCCTGGGCGGTGGTCAGATGACGGGTGCGCGCGGGAGGCCCGTCGAGCCGCTCGCCGACGTGGTCGCTGCCGGCCCGGCGGTCGGTCATGAGCCTTCCTCCTGTGCTCCGTTGCCGTACAGCGGGAGCCTCGGGTCGACGGGCTGCGTGTCCCAGGTCTGCCGGATCCAGCCGTGGTCGGGGTGGTCGCTGATCAGCCACTCGCGCTCGGCGCCGGGACCCGCCATCACATTCAGGTAGTACATGTGGTGTCCCGGGGTGGCCATCGAGGGCCCGTGCCAGCCGTCCGGGATCAGTACCGTGTCCCCGCTGCGGACTTCGGCCAGCAGGTCGGTGCCGCCGGGCCTGGACGGGGAGACCCGGTGGTAGCCGGGGCCGCCGTCCGCGATCTCGAAGTAGTAGATCTCCTCCAGGACCGATTCCTCACCGGGCCGGTACTCGTCGTGCTTGTGCGGCGGGAAGGACGACCAGTTGCCGCCGGGAGTGAGCACCTCGACGGCGATGAGCCGGTCGCACGCGAAGGTGTCGGCGGCGGCGAAGTTGTTGACCTGGCGCGAGCAGCTGCCGCTGCCGCGCAGTTCGACGGGGACCTCCGGCGCGGGGCCGTAGCGGGCGGGGAGACGTCGCCCGCACTTCGCTCCTGCCAGGGCGAAGCGGCCTCCCGCGCCGGAGGAGATCTGCGCACGGGCGTCGCGCGGCAGGTAGGCGAAGTCGGTGACTCCGGCGAACACCCCTGCCCTGCCGTGCAGTTCGATACTCTCCCCGTCGACCAGGACCGTACAGCCCCCGGTGAGCGGCAGCACGATCCATTCGCTGTCCTCCGTGGAAAGACGGTGTGAACCTCCGGGGCCGAGTTCCAGGATCCGCAGCGCCGAACGGTCCCAGCCGGCCCGCTCGGGGCCGATGTCCAGGGCGTACGGGGCGCGGGCCGCGCTGCCCGCCCGTACCAGCGGGGACGTGTCGTGCGGACGGCTGTCGTTCATACGTCCCTCCCGGACGGCTGGAGCAGGCCCGCCGCGATGTCCACGGCGCCCGCCACGTCCCCGTCCGCCGGGTAGAGCAGCGAGCGCCCGGCCACCAGGCCCTGCACCGTGGGCAGTCGGAGCGCCGTGCGCCATCTCTCGTAGGTCGCGTCCTGGTCGCCGCCCGGTTCGCCGCCGAGCAGCACGGCGGGCAGGGTGGTGGTCTCCATCACCCGCGCCATGTCGTCCGGGTCGGCGGTGACGGGCACTTTGAGCCAGGTGTACGCGGAGGTGCCGGCCAGCCCGGACGCGATGGCGAGGGAGCGGGTGACCGCGTCGGCGGTGAGGTCGTTGCGGAGCCGCCCGTCCACCCGGTGGCAGATGAACGGCTCGACGAAGACCGGGAGCGCGCGGGCGGCCATCTCGTCGATGGCGCGGGCGGCGGAGTGCAGGGTGGCCGGCGAGCCGGGGTCCTCGTAGTCGATGCGGAGCAGCAGCTTGCCCGCGTCGAAGCCGAGCCGGGCCAGGTCCTCGGCGCGGTGGCCGGTGAAGCGGTCGTCCAGCTCGAAGGAGGCCCCGGCGAGGCCGCCGCGGTTCATCGAGCCCATCACGACCCGGCCCTCCAGGGCGCCCAGGAGCAGCAGGTCCTCCAGGATGTCGGCGGTGGCGAGCACACCGTCGACGCCCGGCCGGGAGAGGGCGAGGCAGAGCCGCTCCAGCAGGTCGTGCCGGTTGGCCATGGCGAGGTCCCGCCCGCCGACGGCGAGCGAGCCGCGGGCCGGGTGGTCGGCGGCCACGATCATCAGCCGGCCGCCGTCCCGGAGCAGCGGTCTGCGGGCGCGCCGGGCCGCCGCCTCGGCGATGGCTTCCGGGTGGCGGGTCCTGGTGGTGACGAGATCGCCGACGGAGAGCGCCCCGCCGCCGGTCACGGCCGCACTTCCTGGAGGGCCGCGTCGACCTCGGACGCGTACGGCATCGCGGACGAGCAGGCCAGCCGGGAGGCGACGATGGCGCCCGCCGCGTTGGCGTACCGCATGGTGCGCTCCAGCTCCCAGCCCGCGAGCAGGCCGTGGCAGAGCGCCCCGCCGAACGCGTCGCCCGCGCCGAGGCCGTTGACGACCTCCACCGGTACGGGTGGCACCTCGGCGGTGCTGCCGTCGCGGTGGACGGCGAGGACGCCGCCGGGGCCCTGTTTGACGACGGCCAGCTCCGGCCCCCGGGCGAGCAGCGCTTCGGCCGCCGCGCGGGGTTCGCGCTCACCGGTGGCGATCTCGACCTCGTCGAGGTTGCCGACGGCCACGGTGGCGTGGCGCAGCGCGCGGGCGTAGTGCGGCTTCGGGTCGTCGGTCCAGAACATCGGGCGCCAGTCCAGGTCGAAGACGGTGACGCGGGGTCCGGGAGGGGCGGGCTGGGGAGGGGCGGGGGCGGCGCTCCGGGCCGCCAGCGCGGTCAGGGTCGCCGTGCGGCTGGGTTCCGCGCAGAGGCCCGTCCCCGTCATCCAGAAGACCCGCGCGGCCCGGATCGCCCCGAGGTCCAGCTCCTCCCCGTACATCTCCAGATCGGGTGCCTTCGGCTGCCGGTAGAAGTACAGCGGGAAGTCGTCCGGCGGGAACATCTCGCAGAAGGTCACCGGGGTGGGCAGACCGGGGACCGGGGTCACCCAGCGGTCGTCGACGCCGAAGGCCCGCAGCTGCTGGTGCAGATACTCACCGAACGGGTCGGCGCCCGTCCGGGTGACGACCGCCGTCCGCAGCCCGAGCCGCGCCGCCGCGACCGCGACGTTCGTCGCCGAGCCGCCGAGGAACTTGCCGAAGGTGTCGACCTGCGCCAGCGGCACACCGGCCTGAAGCGGGTAGAGATCCACCCCGATCCGGCCCATCGTGATCAGGTCGTACACCGTGCACGTCCTCTCCATCGGCGGGCGGCCCCCCGGCCCCACGGCCGGGTGACGGGGGCCGGGTAACGGGCCCTCAGGTCTAACTCCCCCCTCGGACCCCTGTCAACGCATTGTCCGGACATTCGGACGAACGCTTGACAGCTTTCCCGGCCGGGCGGAAGCCTTGGTGCATGACGCAGATCCGGATCGGCTCCGCACCCGACTCCTGGGGAGTGTGGTTCCCCGAGGACCCGCTTCAAGTCCCCTGGACCCGCTTCCTCGACGAGGTCGCCGCGTCGGGCTACGAGTGGATCGAGCTCGGCCCGTACGGCTATCTGCCCACGGACCCGGTCCGCCTCGCCGACGAGACCGCCGCGCGCGGGCTGCGGGTGTCGGCCGGGACGGTCTTCACCGGGCTGCACCACGGGCCCGGCGTCTGGGACGCGACCTGGGCGCAGGTGGCCGGTGTCGCCGCGCTCGCGCAGGCGGCCGGGGCCGGGCATCTCGTCGTCATCCCGTCGTTCTGGCGCGACGACAAGACGGGCGAGGTCAAGGAGTCCGACACCCTCGACGCGGGCCAGTGGCGGCAGCTCACCGAGCTGACCGAGCGTCTGGGCCACGAGGTGCGCGAGCGGTTCGGGCTGCGGATCGTGGTGCATCCGCACGCGGACACCCACATCGACACCGAGGAGAACGTCACCCGCTTCCTGGACGCGACCGACCCGGATCTGGTCTCGCTCTGCCTGGACACCGGGCACTACGCGTACTGCGGCGGGGACAGCGTGCGGCTCATCGAGACGTACGGGGAGCGGATCGGCTATCTGCATCTGAAGCAGGTGGATCCGGTGGTGCTGGCCCAGGTGCGGGCGGAGCGGCTGCCGTTCGGGCCCGCCGTGGCGCGCGGGGTGATGTGCGAGCCGCCGGACGGCGTCCCGGCGCTGGAGCCGGTGCTCGACGCGGCGCGCAAGCTGGGGACCGATCTGTTCGCGATCGTCGAGCAGGACATGTATCCGTGCCCGCCCGACAGGCCGCTGCCGATCGCCCGCCGCACCCGCGCGTTCCTCCGCTCCTGCGGGGCCTGAGGCAGCATCGATCACCGCGGGCGCGAACCTCTATGCCCCCATCCACCCGATGTGACTCATGTGCCGCTTGAGTCACAGGAGTTACCTTCACGTCACGCATGTCCGCGTTACGCGGTCTTTCGGTCACAGGAGATCAACAGTCCCTCCCCTGTCCTCTTCGGACGCCGTTGTCCGGGGAGAGGGTGAATTGATCACCAATGCGCAGCCCCGCGACTCCCCCGACGGCCCACCAGGCCGGCGTCGCGCGGCAGGCAGGGAGGTGCTGGTCATGACCGACCGAAAGCTCTGGTCCTACAAGGAGATCGCCGCACACATCCGGGTGCAGCCGGACACCGTCCGCTCGTACCGGAAACACGGGCTGCTGCCGCCCCCCGATCAGGTGGAGAACGGAAAGCCCTACTGGTACGCGGAGACCATCCGGCTCTGGGTCTCCCGCAGGCCGAGCAACAGATCCCGCTAGGCCCTGTCCGCCGGGTCCCAGTGGCTTCCAGGAGCCCCGGGCGCACCATGGGGAGGTACGGAACATCCGCACAGAGGAGAGCAGCATGAGCGCCGAGACAGAGACATCCCGGCCCGGGGCTTCCCGGCCCGGCACCGCCTACCTCGGGATCCCCCAGTCCGGCCCGCCCGCCGAGGCCGCCGCCCCCGCGTCCGGCTGCTGCGGCGGCGGGTGCTGCGGCGGCGGGGCCGCCGACGTGGAGGCGGGCGCGGTCACCGCTGTCTACGAGGTGACCGGGATGGCCTCTGAGCACTGCGAGGGTGCCGTCTCGCTCGAACTCGCCGAGCTTTCCGGCGTCACGGGTGTCACGGCCGTCGCCGCCACCGGGCAGGTCACCGTGGTCTCCCGGGCCCCGCTGGACGAGGAGACCGTGCGCTCGGTGCTGGACGAGGCGGGATACGGACTCGTGGACCGGGCCTGACCCCGTACCCGTAACGCGCTCACCAGGAGGCCCGCACCGGCCGCGACCGGCGCGGGCCTCACCACGTCACCGGCAGTGTCTGCGGGGCCCTGCTCGTCCTGCCGGTCCTCCACCGGACCGGCCCGGCCGCGCGGAGCCCCGGATACAGCCGGGTCAGGGCCCGCAGCGCCTCCTGGAGCTGGACCCGGGCGAGTTGAGCACCGACGCAGAAGTGGGCCCCGTGCCCGAAGGCGAGGTGCGACGGCGTGTCCCGGGTGAGGTCGAGGAGGTCGGGCTCGGGGTACACGCGCTCGTCGTGGTTGGCGGAGGTGGTGAGCGCGATGACCGCGTCGCCCTCCGCAACCGTCACCCCGCCCAGCGGTACGGCCTCGGTCGCCACCCGCATATTGGCTCCCACACTGGCCTGCGCGTACCGCAGCAGCTCCTCGACCGCACCCGGGATACGGCCGGGCTCGCGGCACAGCAGCCGGTAGCGCTCGGGCTGTTCGAGCAGCAGATGGACCAGCCCGGCCAGCCGGTTGGCCGTGGTGCTGTAGCCCCCCATGAGCAGGACGACGCAGAACGAGATGAGTTCGCCCTCGCTGAGCCGGTCGTCGTCGTCGCGTGCCGCGATGAGCGCGCTGAGCATGTCGTCGGCGGGGTGGGCGCGTTTGACGGCGATCAGGCCGGCCAGATAGGTGCTCATCTCGTCGACGGCCGTGCTCACTTCGGCGTTCTTCGCGGTGACGCTGCGCAGCACGTTGTCCCAGGCGTCGAGCCGGTCGGCGTCCACACGCGGGGTGCCCAGCAGGTCGCAGATGACGGCCAGGGGCAGCGGCCGGGTGAAGTGGGGGACGAGGTCGACGGGGCCCGGCGTGGGTTTTACGCCGGTCAGCAGGTCGTGCGCGAGGGCGGCGATACCGTCCCGCATGGCCTCGGCGCTGCGTACGGTCAGCGCGGGGGCGATGAGCCGGCGCAGCCGGGAGTGGTCGGGCGGGTCGGTGGTGAGGATGGAGTCGGGAAGCGCCGTCGCCCGCCGGCCGCCGCCACCCTGTTCCCCGGTGGCCCGGGTGCGGCTGAAGCGGGGGTCCGCCAGGACTCTGCGGACATCCGCGTGCCGGGTCACCAGCCAGGCCGTGCCGCCGCCGGGCAGCCGGACGCGGACCACCGGCTCGTGGCGGCGCAGTTCGGCCAGTTCGGGCAGGGGGGCGAGACCGTCCGTGTGCGGGAAGGGGAATGGCCGGAGGCGGTCGGGCTGGCTCATGGTGGCCTTCCGTCAGGGCGGGTCGGGGACAGCGGCGGGGCGGGGGGCGTACGGGGCGGGCGGGGCTGGTCGGCGCGGTACGGGGCGGTCAGGGGCATGCGTAGACGGACACGTGGTACGCGCTGTCGCGGGTGAACGGTTCGCCCGCCCAGCCACCCCGGCGCTCCCGCAGCCGCAGTCCGGCCTGCTGTGCCATCAGGTCCAGCTCGCCGCAGCCCGCGTACCGGAACTCCACGCGCATGTGCCGGGTGCGGCCGTTCTCGTGGATGACGTAGTGCGAGCGGTAGCGCTGGACGGACGGGTCGATGCGCCGGTGGCACACGACCAGGTGGTTCTCTCCGTCGGAGACGACCTCGGAGCCGGCCGCCCGGGCGAGCGCCTCCGGTACATGGGCGTCGAGGACGAAGAGCCCGCCGGGGGCGAGGCGGCGCGCCACCTCGGTGAAACAGCGCGTTTGGCTCTCCTGGTCGGGCAGTTCGAAGAAGGTGCCCGCCGCCAGGTAGACCAGGCTGAACGTCGTCCCGGAGACGGGCACGTCGGAGAAGTCCCCGAGGGTGACGGGGACTTCCCCGCCGCCCGGCTTGGCGCGGAGCCTGCGGATCATGGCCGCGGAGCCGTCGATGCCGTGCACGTCGATGCCACGGGCCCGCAGCGGCAGGGCGATCCGCCCGGTGCCGATGCCGAGTTCGAGTACCGGCCCCTCCCCGGCGAGGTCCGCGAGGGCGTCCACCGTGGCTCCGCTGATCCGGGGCTTCCCGAAGAACCGGTCGTAGTCGTCCGCGAACTCGACGGCGTAGCCGGGCCGGGTGCCGGTCTCGGTCTCGGTCTCGGTTGCCATGGGGCTCCTATCCGAAGGGGTGGGGGCGGCTGCGGCCGGGACCGGGAACGTGCCCGGAGGGCAGCGGCAGAGCACCGGGGGCGATGACGCGCACGACCCGGACGCCGGCATTGCGGACGAACTTCGTGCTGGTCTCGACGAGGACCACGTCCTGGCCGGTGTGCCCGGCGAGGACGGCCAGCGGATCGGCCGGCCGGTTGGACCGGGGCGGCCCGGCGCGCCCGGCCGGGGCGGTCCGGTCCGTACGGTCCACCGGGTCCGCCCGATCTGGCTGGCCTGTGCGGTCCACCGGGTCCGCCCGGTCTCGTGCCTGTGTCCGGGCCACGTCCCACAGGCTCAGGCTGTCCTGCCGGTAGTACGCCCAGAGCGCGTGCTGCACCGCCGTGGTGGGAGGGGTCTCGCCCCGCCACTCCTCCCAGGCACCGCGGGCTGTCACGGTGTGCATGCTCCACCGCACCATCAGGGCCTCGTACGCCGCCTTCTCGACCAGGGCCGCGACATCGCCGGGCGGCCCGCACCGGGCCCCGAACGTCTGGCCCGTGCCGTCCGGCCGGTGCAGGGCGACCACGACGCACTCGGCCCCGGGCGGGGCCGGCAGGGCGAAGGCGGTGGCGGTCAGCCCGCGGTCCTCGATGAGCGCACCCAGCGGCCCGGCAGGACCGGCGTCCAGCATTCGGGGCGCACGGTCGGTCAGCCCGTACCAGCTGCGCCGCACCAGGTCCCGTTCGAGCACCTCCCAGGCCGCGTGGCGCGCGGCGGACGCCGCGTCGGGGTGCGCGGCGATGCCGGTCGAACCGGTCGACGACAGGGTGTCGCATCCGGGCGGGGGCCGGTGCTGGAGGAAGACGGCGCCCGCCGCCACATAGGTCTCCGCGCCCGCGACGGTCCGGCCGCGGACCCACAGCCGCCGGCTGTCGGGCAGGCCGGGGGGCGCCAGTGCCGCCAGCCCCCGGCGGCGCAGTTCTCCGTGAGTGGCCACGGTCTCGGCGGCCGCCTCGGCCGCCCGTC
Source organism: Streptomyces sp. NBC_01471 (assembly GCF_041438865.1). NCBI lineage: Bacteria > Bacillati > Actinomycetota > Actinomycetes > Kitasatosporales > Streptomycetaceae > Streptomyces > Streptomyces sp. NBC_01471. The sequence continues at coordinate 5,282,552 of NZ_CP109450.1, read as the reverse complement.
CGGCCATGACGTTCCCGACCCGTTCGAGGAGTTCCCCGCGGGCGCTCCGCGCGACCTGCTCCCGCTCGTGCCCGGCAGCGCTGCCGACGATGACACGGGCGCCACCGGCCGCGCTGGTCCCCTCGAACGCGGCCGACCGGGCGGCCACCCTGCCCAGCAGGACGTCCGGGTGGTCGGGACAGGGTGTGAAGACCTGGGGCGTCCAGGGGCTCACTCCCGCTCCCCCAGGATTCCCGCGCACTGTTCGAGCACCCGCCGGCCGCGCGGGGCGAGGCTGTCCGCGTGGGCGCTCAGGGTGCGTACGGCCTGGGCCCCGTCGCCCGTGAGTTTCGTGTGCCGGGCATCGGCAGCCGCGCCGGAACCGGCCAGCCGCCGGTAGAGCAGCACACTGCGAGCCAGGACGACGGTCTGCTGGAAGAGTCCGCTCAAGGGGCGCGGGTCGGCCCGCAGGGGTGTGGCGACGAGCAGTTCCCGGGCCGATCCGCCGCCGGGCGCGCCGCTTCGGTCGGGCGCTGGGCTTCCGCCGGGCACGCCGCTTCGGTCGGGCAGCAGGAACGGCTCCACCGATGCCGCGGCGTTGCACCGGGTGTGCGCGCCCTCGTGGATCAGGGCCTCGGCACAGCGCACCGGCCCCGGCAGGCCACCGGGACCGGCCAGCAGCCGGGTCCGGTTGACGAGGACCGCCCCGTGGACGGTGAAGTCGGTGAACCCGTCGATCGCGTTACCGTCCAGCAGGGCGATCTCGGCGACCGTCTCCCGGGTCTCAGCGGCGCTCTCCGGCCAGACCTGCGACAGCAGCCGGAACGCCTCGTCCAGGACCTGCCGTTCGGCCGCGCTCCAGGCGGTGACCTCCGCGTGGACGGGCCGCCCGTCCGCATCCGTACGCGCCGGGACCGAGCGCAGCGCGCGGGCCACACTGCGGCTGAGGTGCCCCCGCGGCGTGGCGGGCGCGCACATCGGGTCCGGCTCCCGGTCGAGCCGGGCCTCCAGCGTGCGGCGCCGGTCCGGGTCGAGGGCGCCCGATCGCAGGGCGCGCTGCACGGTGTGGACCACTTCGACGACCGCGGGCCGGTAGAGGGCCGCGTCCGGGGGCGCCGGCAGGCCGGCCCGGTCGAGTACCGCGCTCATGCGCCGGGTGAGTTCCGTCCGGTCCTGGACGGCCCCCCGGGCATCCGGCTCCACCTGCATGCCCGTTCTCCTCACTGCTCGGAAACGCCCGGAAACGCCCGGGACCCTTCGGGACTGCTCGGACGCAAAGGTGCGGCGGGCGCCAAGGCCCGCCGCACCGCGCGCGGTTGCGCGCCGACTGCTAGTCCGGGATGTCGACCATCAGGGCGAACTCGGGAAGTTCCTCCGCGTCGACCTCTTCGACTTGCTCGATTTCCTCGTGCATGGCGCGCTCCCTTCGGTTCACCGGCCCCCACCGCTCTCGGAAGGCGTTCACCCGGCAACCACATCGTTGGGGAAGGGCTCAGCACTGCCAATGGCGAGAAAACGGAAAAGTACGGGTACCGGCCTAGGTCGCGGCGTCCGGATTACGGCTTGTGACCAAGAACGGCGCCCCGGCCCCCGGCGCATCCGGCGTCATCACCGCAGATGGGACCAGCGCATGCCAAGTCGTTCAGTACCGCCACGTTCTTGGCAACCACGCCCTTCCCGCCCGGCGGGCCGCGGACCGTCCTGGACAGGTTGTCCGGAAACCGGGAAACGCCTCGGGCCAGGGGTGCCGGACGGGGTGGGACACGGACGCGCGAACCGGGCCCGGCCCGCGCCCGTACGTGGAGATCTTCTGGTGACCGGGCCGCCCGGCATCGTGCAGTCGGGTATTGCCATGGCCAACTCTTCGCTGTTCGTAGTGACAAACGGCTCGAAATTGCGTACCTTCACAGGACGTTCACAACGAGACTTAGATCACAGGATGTGGGGGGTAACCATTCCGGCGCCCCGAGTGTCTAAGTGAACGATGCCAAGGATGTCTTGGGGGACGTCCGGCGGAACATCTTGGGGGATGTTCCGGGCAAGCGTTGGCCGGGGCACGTGCCACGGGGAGCTTGAGCGGCCCACCCGTCGAGTACGTACCCCGGCAGATCGCATGCCGTGGCAGCAGCAGTACGCGGAGCCGGCCTCCGCGCCCAACAGACGCCCGGACCGGATCCCGTGGGGGGAATCCGCCCGGGGAAACGGGAAGCGCCCCGTATCGTCGACCCGTGGGGGGATCGGCGGCGGGGCGCTTTTCGATGCTGTGCGGTACGACCGCGGTGCGGAACGACCGGGTCAGCGGCCTTCGACCGGTGTGAAGTCACGGAGGACCTCACCGGTGTAGATCTGGCGCGGACGGCCGATGCGGCTGCCGGGCTCCTTGATCATCTCGTGCCACTGGGCGATCCAGCCGGGCAGTCGGCCGATCGCGAACAGCACGGTGAACATCTCGGTCGGGAAGCCCATGGCGCGGTAGATCAGACCCGTGTAGAAGTCCACGTTCGGGTAGAGCTTCCGCTCGACGAAGTACTCGTCGGCCAGCGCGTGCTCCTCCAGCTTCAGCGCGATGTCGAGCAGCTCGTCATCCTTGCCGAGGGCCGAGAGGACGTCGTGCGCCGCCGCCTTGATGATCTTCGCCCGGGGGTCGAAGTTCTTGTAGACGCGGTGCCCGAAGCCCATGAGCTTCACGCCGTCTTCCTTGTTCTTCACCTTGCGGATGAAGGTGTCGACGTCGCCGCCGGACTGCTTGATGCCTTCGAGCATCTCCAGCACCGACTGGTTGGCGCCGCCGTGCAGCGGGCCCCACAGCGCGCTGATGCCGGCGGAGATCGAGGCGAACATGTTCGCCTGCGAGGAGCCGACCAGACGCACGGTGGAGGTCGAACAGTTCTGCTCGTGGTCCGCGTGCAGGATGAACAGCTTGTCCAGTGCGGAGACGACGACCGGGTCCGGCACGTACTCCTGCGAGGGGACCGAGAAGGTCATCCGCAGGAAGTTCTCCACGTACCCGAGGTCGTTGCGCGGGTAGACGAACGGGTGGCCGATCGACTTCTTGTACGCGTACGCCGCGATGGTCGGAAGCTTGGCGAGCAGGCGGATCGTCGAAAGGTGCCGCTGCTGCTCGTCGAAGGGGTTGTGGCTGTCCTGGTAGAACGTGGACAGCGCGCTCACCACCGAGGACAGCATCGCCATCGGGTGCGCGTCACGCGGGAAGCCGTCGAAGAAGCGCTTGACGTCCTCGTGCAGCAGCGTGTGCTGGGTGATCTCGTTCTTGAAGGTCGACAGCTCGTCGACCTGGGGGAGCTCGCCGTTGATCAGCAGGTAGGCCGTCTCGAGGAAGGTCGACTGCTCGGCCAGCTGCTCGATCGGATACCCGCGATAGCGCAGGATGCCCTGCTCGCCGTCGAGGTAAGTGATCGCGGATTTATAGGCGGCGGTGTTGCCGTATCCGCTGTCCAGTGTGACCAGCCCGGTCTGGGCTCGGAGCTTCCCGATGTCGAAGCCCTGGTCGCCGACGGTGCTGTCGATCACCGGGTAGGTGTGCTCGTCATCGCCGTACCGCAGTACTACAGCCTTGTTAGCGTTCTCGCTCACGTCATCCCTCACCGACGTAGTGCCTCTTCTTCGAGGTGCCCTGACTGTCTCTACCATCCCCCACTTGGCTCAGCAGAGTGCACTCGGGGTCGCCCGTTGGGCTATTTGGCGGCACTGAGTGCCGCCAACCTGCTTATCCTGCCCTCTTCACCCCGGTCCCGGAACCCCGGGGTGACGATTCCCATGGTCTTCCGTCCGCACCGCCTCCCGCCAGTCTGTGGCCCAGCGCGGTAAACCGCCTGCCCGCGGAGACCGTGCGCACCGCCTGGCCGATCGCCTTCCGGGAGCCGACCAGGACGACGAGCTTCTTCGCCCGGGTGACGGCCGTGTAGAGCAGGTTGCGCTGGAGCATCATCCAGGCACCCGTGGTGACCGGGATGACCACGGCGGGGTACTCACTGCCCTGCGAGCGGTGGATGGTCACCGCGTACGCGTGCGCCAGCTCGTCCAGCTCGTCGAACTCGTACTCCACCTCCTCGTCCTCGTCGGTGAGCACCGTCAGCTTCTGGTCCTCCGGGTTGAGCGAAGTGACCACGCCCACCGTGCCGTTGAAGACCCCATTGGCACCTTTGTCATAGTTGTTGCGGATCTGGGTGACTTTGTCGCCGACCCGGAAGACCCGGCCGCCGAACCGCTTCTCGGGCAGCCCCGGTCTGGCCGGGGTGATCGCCTGCTGGAGCAGGCCGTTGAGCGTGCCCGCGCCGGCCGGGCCGCGGTGCATGGGGGCCAGGACCTGGATGTCACGGCGCGGGTTCAGCCCGAACTTCTGCGGGATACGGCGGGCCGCCACATCGACCGTGAGCCGCCCCGCCTCCTCGGTCTCGTCCTCCACGAAGAGGAAGAAGTCCGGCAGGCCCTGGGTGACCGGGTGCACCCCGGAGTTGATCCGGTGGGCGTTGGTGACCACCCCGGACTGCTGGGCCTGGCGGAAGATCCGGGTCAGCCGGACGTTCGGCGCCGGGCTGGTCGCCGACAGCAGATCGCGCAGCACCTCGCCCGCGCCGACGGACGGCAGCTGGTCCACATCACCGACGAGCAGCAGATGCGCGCCCGGGGCGACGGCCTTGACCAGCTTGTTGGCGAGGAGCAGATCGAGCATCGACGCCTCGTCCACGACGACCAGGTCCGCGTCGAGCGGGCGGTCCCTGTCGTACGCGGCGTCGCCGCCCGGCTTCAGCTCCAGGAGGCGGTGCACGGTGGACGCCTCGGCCCCCGTCAGCTCGGCGAGCCGCTTGGCGGCGCGGCCGGTGGGCGCCGCGAGCAGCACCTTGGCCTGCTTGGCGCGGGCCAGCTCGACCACGGAGCGGACCGTGAAGGACTTGCCGCAGCCGGGGCCGCCGGTCAGCACCGCGACCTTCTCGGTGAGCGCGAGGCGGACCGCCGCCTGCTGCTCGGGCGCCAGCTCGGCGCCGGTGCGCCCGGCCAGCCAGAGCAGCGCCTTGTCCCAGTCGACGTCACGGAAGGCGGGCATCCGGTCCTGCTCGGTGCGCAGGAGTCTGACCACCTGGGACGCGAGCGAGATCTCGGCCCGGTGGAAGGGCACCAGATAGACCGCGGTGACCTGCTCCTCGCCGCCTTCGGGTCCGGGCACCCGCTCCCGCACGACCCCCTCCTCCGCGGCCAGCTCGGCCAGGCAGTCGATGACCAGCCCGGTGTCGACCTGGAGCAGCTTCACCGCGTCGGAGATCAGCTGCTCCTCCGGGAGGAAGCAGTGCCCCTGGTCGGTGGACTGGGAGAGCGCGTACTGGAGTCCGGCCTTGACCCGCTCCGGCGAGTCGTGCGGGATGCCGACCGCCTGGGCGATGCGGTCGGCGGTCAGGAAGCCGATGCCCCAGACGTCTGCGGCCAGCCGGTACGGCTCGTTCCGCACGACGGAGATCGAGGCGTCGCCGTACTTCTTGTAGATCCGGACGGCGATGGAGGTGGAGACCCCGACCCCCTGGAGGAAGATCATCACTTCCTTGATCGCCTTCTGCTCCTCCCAGGCGGCGGCGATCATCTTCGTCCGCTTGGGGCCGAGCCCCGGCACCTCGATGAGGCGCTTGGGCTCCTGCTCGATGATGTCGAGGGTGTCCAGGCCGAAGTGCGTGGTGATCCGGTCGGCCATCACCGGGCCGATGCCCTTGATCAGCCCGGAACCGAGATAGCGCCGGATGCCCTGGATGGTGGCGGGCAGGACCGTCGTGTAGTTCTCCACGGTGAACTGCTTGCCGTACTGGGAGTGGGAACCCCAGTGGCCCTCCATGCGCAGCGACTCGCCGGGCTGGGCGCCGAGCAGCGAGCCGACGACGGTCAGCAGGTCGGAACCGCGGCCGGTGTCGACGCGGGCGACCGTGTAGCCGTTCTCCTCGTTGGCGTAGGTGATCCGCTCCAGGACCCCTTCCAGCACTGCCATGTTGGACATGGTCCGACGTTACCGCCGGGGTCGGACAGCCCGGTGCGCGGAGGCGGGTGCGACCGTCCGGCCACCCGGGCCGCGCGGTCACGATCGCGTTACGGAGTGCCGGGCTCCCCTTGACCGCTCCCCGTGTAATCGATTCCAATCTCCCGTGTAATCGATTCCATGCGGCCCACAAGGAGGTGGTCCAGCGATGGCGAGCATCAAGGACGTCGCAGCCGGCGCGGAGGTCTCCGTCGCCACGGTGTCCCGGGTACTCAACGGCCATCCGTCGGTCAGGCCCGACACCCGCACCCGGGTGATGGCCGCCGTGGAGGCCCTCGGTTACCGGCCGAACGCCGTCGCCAGGTCCCTGCGCACCCAGCAGACCCGCACCCTCGGCCTGGTCATCAGCGATGTGCTGAACCCGTACTTCACCGAGCTGGCCCGCTCCGTCGAGGACGAGGCGCGGGCGCACGGCTACAGCGTGATCATCGGCAACGCCGACGAGCAGCCCGCCCTCCAGGACCACCACATCCGCACCCTCACCGACCGCCGGATCGACGGCCTGCTGGTCAGCCCCACCGACGGCGGTTCGCCGCTCATGCTCGACGCGGTCCGGGCCGGTGTGCCGATGGTCTTCGTGGACCGCTGGATCCCGGGCGTGGACGTCCCCGTCGTACGCTCCGACGGGCGCGGCGCCGTCCGCGACCTGGTCGCCCACCTGTACGCCCTGGGCCACCGCCGACTGTCCATCATCGCGGGCCCGGCCACGACCACCACCGGCAGCGAGCGGGTGGACGCCTTCCGCGAGGCGCTGCGCGAACACGGCCTGCCGCTCCCGGACGCCCGGATCGGGCACGGCGACTTCCAGGCCGCCAGCGGGCGCCGGGAGGCGGCCCGGCTGCTGGCGCTGGCCGAGCCCCCCGACGTGATCTTCGCCGCCGACAATCTGATGGCGCTCGGCGCGATGGACGCGATCCGCTCCCATGGCCTGCGCATCCCGCAGGACATCGCGCTGGCCGCCTTCGACGACATCCCGTGGTTCGTCCACACCGACCCGCCGATCACCGCCATCGCCCAGCCGACCGGCGAACTCGGCCGGGCCGCGGTGCGCGCGCTGATCGACCGGCTGGAGGGGCGGGAGCCGCACTCCGCGATCCTCCCCGCGCAGCTGGTGGTACGCCGCTCGTGCGGCGAGCCGCCCGTGGCCACGGGCGCCGCCGGTACACCCCCCGCGCCCGGCTCCCCCCGTACGCAGCCCCCCACGTCCCCCGCCCCCACGCCGAACAGGAGCGACCGGTGAACGTCCCCGACGAGTTGCTGCGTATCGAAGGCATACGCAAGACCTTCCCCGGAGTGGTCGCGCTCGACAGCGTCGACTTCGACCTGCGCCGCGGCGAGGTCCATGTCCTGCTCGGCGAGAACGGCGCGGGCAAGAGCACTCTCATCAAGATGCTCTCGGGTGCCTACCGCCCCGACAGCGGCAAGATCTTCGCCGAGGGCCGCGAGGTCCGCATCCACAGCGCACAGGACGCCGAGCGCCTCGGAATCGCCACGATCTACCAGGAGTTCAACCTGGTGCCCGATCTGACGGTCGCCGAGAACATCTTCCTCGGGCGCCAGCCGCGCCGCTTCGGGATGATCGACCGGGCCAGGATGGAGCAGGACGCCGCCGGGCTGCTGGCCCGGGTCGGCCTCGACGTCGCGCCCCGGACCAAGGTCCGTGAACTGGGCATCGCCCGGCTCCAGATGGTGGAGATCGCCAAGGCGCTGAGCCTGGAAGCACGCGTCCTGATCATGGACGAGCCCACCGCCGTGCTCACCTCCGGCGAGGTGGAGAAGCTGTTCGGCCTGGTCCGCGCGCTGCGCGAGGACGGTGTCGGCATCGTCTTCATCACGCACCACCTAGAAGAGATCGCCGCGCTCGGCGACCGGGTCACGGTGATCCGTGACGGCCGCAGCATCGACCAGGTGCCCGCCGGCACCCCCGAGGACGAACTGGTCCGGCTGATGGTGGGCCGCAGCATCGAGCAGCAGTACCCCCGGGAGCGTACGGCCGCCGCGGACGGCCCCGGGGCCGAGGGCGCGCCGCTGCTCTCCGTACGCGGTCTGGGCCGGGACGGCGTCTTCCACGACATCAGCTTCGAGGTGCGGGCCGGTGAGGTGGTCGGCATCGCCGGGCTCGTCGGGGCCGGCCGGACCGAGGTCGCCCGCGCGGTCTTCGGGGCCGACCCGTACGACACGGGCACCGTCGACGTCGTCGGCAGACGGCTGCCCCGGCACGACGTGAACGCGGCGATGGGCGCCGGGATCGGCCTGGTCCCCGAGGACCGCAAGGGCCAGGGCCTGCTGCTCGACGCCTCGGTCGAGGAGAACCTCGGCCTGGTCACGCTGCGCTCCGCCACCCGCGCGGGCCTGGTCGACATCAAGGGCCAGCAGGCCGCAGCGGCCCGGGTCGCCGGGCAGCTCGGCGTACGGATGGCCGGGCTCGGCCAGCATGTGCGCACCCTGTCCGGCGGCAACCAGCAGAAGGTCGTCATCGGCAAGTGGCTGCTCGCCGACACGAAGATCCTCATCCTGGACGAGCCGACGCGCGGTATCGACGTCGGCGCCAAGGTCGAGATCTACCAGCTCATCAACGAGCTGACGGCGTCCGGCCACGCGGTCCTGATGATCTCCAGCGACCTGCCCGAGGTGCTCGGCATGAGCGACCGGGTGCTGGTGATGGCGCAGGGCCGGATCGCCGGTGAACTCCCCGCGCACGAGGCGACCCAGGACGCGGTGATGGCACTCGCCGTCAGCGCGGCAACCCCCCACAACGAAGTGAAGGAAGCAGAGGGTTCCCGTGACCACTGACACGCTCAAGAGCGATACGGGCGCGAGTGGCGCCTCTGCGGTCGTCCGCCGCGTCCTGCTCGACAACGGCGCGCTCAGCGCCCTGGTCGTCCTGGTGGTGGCGATGTCGCTGCTCTCCGGCGACTTCCTGACCACTCAGAACCTCCTCAACGTCGGTGTACAGGCCGCCGTGACCGCGATCCTCGCCTTCGGTGTCACCTTCGTCATCGTCTCGGCGGGCATCGACCTCTCGGTCGGTTCGGTCGCCGCGCTCTCCGCGACCGTGCTGGCCTGGACGGCGACCTCGGAGGGGATACCGGTCTGGATCGCGGTGATCCTCGCCGTCGCCACCGGCATCGCCTGCGGCCTCGTCAACGGCGTGCTGATCTCGTACGGCAAACTCCCGCCGTTCATCGCGACGCTGGCCATGCTCTCCATCGGCCGCGGTCTCTCGCTGGTCATCTCGCAGGGCAGCCCGATCGCCTTCCCCGGCTCGGTCTCCTCGCTCGGCGACACGCTCGGCGGCTGGCTGCCGGTCCCGGTCATCGTGATGATCGTGATGGGGCTGATCACGGCGCTGATCCTGGCCCGTACGTACATCGGCCGCTCCATGTACGCCATCGGCGGCAACGAGGAGGCCGCCCGGCTCTCCGGGCTCCGGGTCAAGCGGCAGAAGCTCGCCATCTACGCGCTCTCCGGCCTCTTCGCCGCCGCCGCGGGCATCGTCCTCGCCTCGCGGCTCTCCTCCGCGCAGCCGCAGGCCGCCGACGGGTACGAACTGGACGCCATCGCCGCCGTCGTCATCGGCGGGGCCAGCCTGGCGGGCGGTGTCGGCAAGGCGTCCGGCACCCTCATCGGCGCGCTGATCCTCGCGGTGCTCCGCAACGGCCTCAACCTCCTCTCGGTGTCCGCGTTCTGGCAGCAGGTCGTGATCGGCGTGGTCATCGCACTCGCCGTCCTGCTGGACACGCTGCGCCGCCGCGCCGGGTCCGGTGCGGGGGCGGGCGGATCCGCCGGTGCGGCCGGATCCGGCGGGCCCGGCGGCAAGGGACGGCAGGCGGCCAAGGCGGGCATCGCCGTCGTCGTGGTGGCAGCCGTCGTGGGCGCCGTCTCCTACTTCAACTCCGGCTCTTCGTCGACCACCCGTACCAAGGTCGGTCTCTCCCTCTCCACCATGAACAACCCCTTCTTCGTACAGATGAAGGCGGGCGCCCAGCAGGAGGCCAGGGCCGAGCACATCGACCTGACCGTCACCGACGCGCAGAACGACGCCTCCCAGCAGGCCAACCAGATAGAGAACTTCACCAGCGCCGGCGTCAAGGCCATGATCATCAACCCGGTGGACTCGGACGCGGCGGCCCCCTCCGTACGCGCGGCCGACAAGGCGGGCATCCCGGTGGTCGCTGCCGACCGCGGCGTCAACAAGGCGGACACCGCGACCCTCGTCGCGTCCGACAACATCGCGGGCGGCAAGCTCGCCGCGAAGACCCTGGCGGCCAAGCTCGGCGGCAAGGGCAGGATCGTCGTCCTCCAGGGCACCGCGGGCACCTCGGCCAGCCGCGAGCGCGGCCAGGGATTCGAAGAGGGCATGAAGGCGTACCCCGGCATCAAGATCGTCGCCCGGCAGCCCGCGGACTTCGACCGCACCAAGGGCCTGGACGTCATGACCAACCTGCTCCAGGCGAACCACGGGCTCACCGGGGTCTTCGCCGAGAACGACGAGATGGGCCTCGGCGCCATCAAGGCGCTCGGCAGCAGGGCGGGCACCTCGATCCCGGTGGTCAGCTTCGACGGGACGCCCGACGGGCTGAAGGCCGTCAAGGCGGGCACCCTGTACGCCACGGTCGCCCAGCAGCCCGCTGAGCTGGGCAAGCTGGCGGTCCAGAACGCGATCAGGGCCTCGCACGGCAAGAAGGTCGGCAGCATGGTGAAGGTGCCGGTCAAGGTCGTCACCAAGAAGAACGCAGCCGACTTCTCCTGACGGGCCCACCGGCCCCGTCACCGCCCTCCTTCGAAAGCAGGACAGATATGTACGACTACGACCTGCTGGTCGTAGGGTCGGCCAACGCCGACCTGGTGATCGGCGTCGAACGCCGCCCCGCCCCCGGCGAGACCGTGCTCGGCTCCGACCTGGTCATTCACCCGGGCGGCAAGGGCGCCAACCAAGCGCTGGCCGCGGCCCGGCTCGGCGCCCGCAGCGCCCTGCTGGCCCGGATCGGGGACGACGCCAACGGGCGGCTGCTCCTCGAATCCCAGCGCGCGGCGGGCGTCGACACCGTCGGTGTCCTCGTCGGCGGCGCACCGACCGGGGTCGCCCTGATCACGGTGGACCCGTCGGGCGACAACAGCATCGTGGTCTCCCCCGGCGCCAACGGCCGGCTCACCCCCGCCGACATCCGCGCGGCGGGCAGCCTGTTCGAGGCGGCCGGCGTGGTGTCGACGCAGCTGGAGATCCCGCTGGAGACGGTCGCCGAGCTGGTACGGGCGCTGCCCGACGGGACCCGGTTCGTACTGAACCCGTCCCCGCCGCAGCCACTGCCCCACGAGATCCTCGCGGCCTGCGACCCGCTGGTGGTCAACGAGCACGAGGCGAGGACGGTGCTGGGCGACGCCGCTGGCGACTCCCCCGAGGAGTGGGCGCGGGCACTGCTCGCACTCGGCCCGCGCTCCGTGGTGATCACCCTGGGCGCGGCGGGCGCGCTGGTCGCCGACGGCCGTACGGGCACGAGCGCGCACGTACCGAGTCTCAAGGTCGAGGCGGTGGACACGACCGGTGCGGGCGACGCCTTCACGGCGGCGCTCGCCTGGCGTCTGGGCCAGGGCGAGGACCTGGCGGAGGCCGCCGCGTTCGCCGCCCGGGTGGGTGCGACCGCCGTCACCAGGCCCGGCGCGCAGGAGTCCTACCCGACCGCCGACGAGGTGCGGGCGGAATGAAGAGGTCCGGAATCCTCAACCGCCATCTCGCGGGCGCCCTGGCCGAGTTGGGCCACGGCGACGGTGTGCTGATCTGCGATGTCGGGATGCCCGTGCCGGCCGGCCCCCGTCTGGTGGATCTGGCGTTCCGGGCCGGGACCCCGTCGTTCGCCGAGGTGCTCGACGGCATGCTGGCGGAGCTGGTCGTGGAGGGTGCGACGGCCGCCGAGGAGGTACGGGAAGCCAACCCGGCGACGGCGGATCTGCTGGACGCCCGCTTCCCGGACCTGCGGCTGGTCCCGCACGACGACCTCAAGGGCCTCTCGGCGGGCACCCGCCTGGTGGTCCGCACGGGAGAGGCGCGCCCGTACGCGAATGTGCTGCTGCGCTGCGGGGTCTTCTTCTGAACGGACGTTCTGAACGGACCTTCTGAGCAGCGGTTCCGAGCGAGTGTCCGGAACAGCCGTGCGGAGGGGGCCCGGTCCACCGGACCGGGCCCCCTCCGCATTCCCCTCCCCTGACATCAGAGCTTCCCGTTTCCCCCCGGATCCGTCCCCCTGAAGCCCTGATGCCACGTACGACGTGCGTCACGGGGAAAGGGTTGTACGGATGCGGGGAGTTACTTCTCCCGCCCGGTCAGACGCGGTCGGCCGCGATCAGGAGGTACTGGAACGAGCCGTCCTTGTACGAGTTGATGAACGCCTCCTCGATACCGGTGACCAGCGAGGACGTGGCCCGCAGCTCCCAGTAGGGCAGCGTCGCAGCCGTCAGGTCGATGATGGTCTGCGGTACGAGACGGTTGTCGGCCATGGCCTTCAGGTACTCCCGGCGGGAGTGGATGTTGCACTCGAAGTGCGCGTTGATCTGCGAGACCCACTTCGATGGCTGACCGTAACGCGGGTTCCAGCAGCCGGTGATGGTCACGTAGCGGCCCCCGGTCCGGAGGACGCGGGAGTGCTCGGCGAAGAGGTCGTCCAGGTCGACGTACATGCTCGACTCGTTGTTCCACGAGCCCGCGGCCTGCCCCGTCTCGAAGGGCGTGTCGAGCATGTTGCACACGCGGGCCCGGACGTGGTCCCCGATGCCGAGTTCGTGCGCACGCCGGTTGCCGAATTCGGCCTGCTTGGCCGACAGCGTGACGCCCTCGACCGTGCACCCGAACCGCTGGTGCGCCATGACCATCGAACCGCCCCGGCCGCAGCCCGCGTCCACGAGTGTGTCGTCACGCCCGATGGAGCCGAGGTGGTCCAGGAGGACTTCGGCCTGGGCCGACTCCAGCCGGTGGAGCTCGGCGATCAGCCTCTTCTCGTACTCGCTGTCGTGAGCGTCGCCGAGGGCGGCGTGGTCGACGTCGCCGATGCCGTAGTGGTGGTGGTACAGCCCGTCCACGTCACCGAGACGCAGATTCACGGGCCTGGCCTCACGGTCCCAGTAACGGGCGATGTCACCCTGGTACGGCGACGCCGGGTCCGGGATGAAAACGGGGGCGTCGGTGGTGAGATCGGTGCTGGTCATAGTGAAGTCCGCTCCTTACCAGAAATCGGGCAGGCTGTATCGGTAGGTGTTCGTCCGGTGCCAGTAGTGGTTGCCGTCGACCCAGGCGGCCACTCCCCGCAGGAAACGCAGCACGCTCGGGACGGGGCAGTCGGCCGCCAGCGCGGCGGCTTCGTTCTCGAAGCCGTGCATGAGGTCGTTGTGGACCTCGACCGCCTTCAGATAGGCGTCCCGGTCGGAGACGGCCTCCCGTTCGGCGATCACCACGGGCAGGTTCAGGTGCTTCCCGGGGCTCTTGAGTTCCTTGGTGTACGAATACAGGTCGTTGACGATGGTGGTGGCGTTGCCCGCGAGCGCGATGACCCGCTGCATCGCCGGCTGGGCGTGCAGGTCGGCGGGGAGTTCGTAGCCGCCGACGGTGTCGGTGATGGTGGGGCAGGGGCGGAAGTTGTTGAACTGGCGCATCGCCAGGTACTCCCACACCTCCGGCACGTGATCGGTCTCGGACCACGCGGCCTCGGCCAGGTAGCCCAGGTGCAGCCGGGCCATGTCGTGCCGGTACCGGTCGGTCTGCGAGGGGGTGGCCAGCTGGTTGAAGTACTCCATGGCGGAGCGGTAGGCGCGCCGGGGCGCGTCCGACTGGAGCGACCGCGCCCACTCCGGCTCGTACTCCTGCGTCGTGTGCAGCGGGTCGAGAGCCGTGTGTGCCAGCAGGAGGCGGCTGCCGAGTCCGACGGGTGAGCCGCCGTGGTCCTCGCAGTAGCAGTCGTCGACCGCGTTCTCGGCGACCATCAGCCGGGTGGCGGCCATCAGGTGGTCGACGGTGGGCGCGTCCGGGTGGCAGGCGACCATGTAGCGGCCGACGGAGAAACCGTCGAACTGGTCCTCCCACTCCGGGGGGTACGCCTGGACCTCGTCCACCGCCCACACCTTGATCCTGCGGCTGACCTCCTCCACCCGCACCGGGTCGGGGGGCGCCACCGGGTGGTGGTAGAGGCCCGGGATCGGTGTGCCCTCGGCCGGCCCACCGGGCTCCGCGGGCACCGGGGGCTCCGGGGATTCCGCGATGACCGGAGGTTCCGCGCGCCGGCCCAGGTGCAGGCCCGCCGTGCCCAGACCGCTGGGGCCGCACAGGATCCGTTGCAGGGCAGCGCTCGGCTGCAGAGGTGAAGGCCCGGGATCGGCCATCCGTAGCTCCTTGGTGAGGTGGGTGGGCTGCCCGGGGCTCAGCCGCGGTGGGCGATCTGTACGTTCTCCAGCACGCCGAGCGCGTCCGGCAGCAGGACGGCGGCGGAGTAGTAGGTGGTGACGAGGTACGAGATGATCGCCTGCTCGTTCATGCCCATGAAGCGCACCGACAGGCCCGGCTCGTACTCGTCCGGCAGGCCGGTCTGGTGCAGCCCGATGACGCCCTGGTTGTCCTCACCGGTCCTCATGGCAAGGATGGAGCTGGTGTTCTCCTTGCTGATGGGGATCTTGTTGCAGGGCAGGATCGGGACCCCGCGCCAGGCCGGGACCTGCTGGCCGCCGAGGTCGACATGGTCCGGGTAGAGCCCGCAGGCGTTGAACCCGCGCCCGATCGCCGCGATCGTCCGGGGATGGGCGAGGAAGAGCTTGGTGCCGCGGCGCCGGCAGAGCAGCTCGTCGAGGTCGTCCGGTGTGGGCGGGCCGGACTGGGTCTGGATCCGCTGCTTGAAGGCGGCGTTGTGGAGCAGCCCGAACTCCCGGTTGTTGATCAGCTCGTGCTCCTGGCGCTCCCGCAACGCCTCGACGGTGAGCCTGAGCTGCTCCTCGGTCTGATTCATCGGTCCGTTGAAGAGGTCGGCGACCCTCGTGTGGACCCGCAGGACCGTCTGGGCGACGGAGAGTTCGTACTCACGCGGCCGGAGTTCGTAGTCGACGAAGGCGCCCGGCAGTTCGGCCTCGCCGGTGTGCCCGGCCGACATCGCGATCTCGGCCTCGCCGTGCCGGGTCTGCGGCCGGTCCGCGAGCGAGCCGAACTGCCGCAGATGGGCCTGGAGACCCGGCGCACCGGACAGCACGGCGTCGAAGTCCGCGCGGGACAGCGTGAGCAGGGTGCCGGCGGTCTCGGCCGTGGCGGTGCAGTCCCACCTCGCGTCGGTGTCCAGCAGGGCGTTCTCACCGAACCGGTCGCCGTCGGCGAGCACGGCCACGGAGACGTCGTCGCCGTACTTGCCGGCGGCGGTCTGCTTGATCCGGCCGTGGGCGATCAGATGGATCTGCTCGGCGAGGTTCCCCCGCTCGGCCAGCACCTCGCCCGCGCGGAAGTCCCGCTGGACGCACCGGTCGGCGAGGGCGGTCAGTACCTCGACGTCGTCGAACCCGCGCAGCAGGGCCAGTTCGCCGAGCTCGCGCGGGATCACCCGGACGCCTGCACCGTCCTGGACGAACTCGATGAGTCCGTCGCCGACGGTGTAGCTCAGCCGGCGGTTCACCCGGTAGGCGCCACCCTTGGTCTCCACCCAGGGGAGCATCCGCAGCAGCCACCGGGAGGTGATCTCCTGCATCTGCGGGGCGGACTTGGTCGTGGTGGCCAGGTTCCGGGCGGCCGCAGTGCTCAGGCTGGACTGTGCCGGCTCTGTCTCCGGGCCGGTCTCAACGGTCATCAGGCGAGTTCTCCTTTGCGACAGCGGTGATCGGCACACACGCGCCGAACCGTGGACAAGGAATGAAGAGGATGATGTGCGGGCCATCCGTCCAGATCCACCGGAACGCTAACGGCCGCTTCAGCCAACTCGCCTGAACAGGATGTCGGGTTACTTCGATGCAGCGATCTCGCTCCGCATCAGGTTTATCGGGTGACTGACGGGATTCAGCCGAGATGGACGGCGAGACCAGCGAGGCTCAGCATTCGCGGGGAGGCAGGCCGTACCTGCGAGGTTGTGGCCACGGTGTCGGCCAAGCGGGGGCGGCAGACCGACGCCGCGGCCGACGCGCTGACAGTGTGGCTCAGCATGGCCTGAATATGGGTCTGGAGCGCGGGCCCTCAGGGCGACCGATCGTTCGACCCGAGTGTGTACTCGGGCCGGGTCAAGCCTGACGCAGTCCGTCTGCTCGAAGAAACCTACCGGCGGGCGGCGGCCGCGAGTTACGAGGCCCGGCCATCACCTTCTCGACCGCACGGCGGGGCGACCGACCCACCGCACGCACGTCACTGCGAAAGAAAGGCAGCGGATCCGGCCTCACGCGCGGCATGCACGGCTTCAAGGCGCTCAAAACCTCGGGGAAGCATGACCCGCCGCCACTCGGCCATCGAGGCGACGCGCAACTCCCTGTGCTCGCTCGCATCCAGCCGGATCGACTCCAACTGCTCATCCGTGAGAATGCCGCCGTCGAAGACGAAGCCCACCTTGGCCAGCGGCCACGACTCGCCACGCGGCAGGAAATGACTCAGGAGGAGACGCTGTTTCCCCCGGAACGTCAGCCCGGTCTCCTCGTGATACTCACGCACGGCCGTCTGCCAGGGCGTCTCGTCGAGGTCCGTGTTCCCCCCGGGGAACTGCCATCCCTGCTTCCCGTGGACGGACAGCAGTTGTACCGGCCGGCCGCGTGTGTCAGTGACGAAAAAGCAGCCATACATTGTGGCGCGCTCGATTGTCTGGACGTACTGCGACGGTGGGAGCCATGCCGTTGTCATGCGCTCACCGTACGCACCACACCGCTGTACCGCAGATTGGTGAGGGTGGGGCCCCCTGATGCCGAGCCCCATCCTCATCAATCCCGCAGCCTGCTATTCCGCGACGGCGAGCCGCGTCGGCCTACCCATCTGGTAGACCGTCCAGCCGGCCGACTGCCAGTGTTCCCCGTCAACTTGATTGCGCACATCCACCAGGACCCGGCGCTTGGAGCCAATATTCCCCGGCTCAAGAGCCGCGAACTGTGGCCAGTCCGTCGCCAGCACCACCAGGTCCGCGTCCTGCGCGGCGTCTTCGGCACTGTCTGCCAGGTTCCAGTCACCCGCGAGCTGCCGTACCTGCGGGTCGTACAGAGCGAGGTCGGCCCCAGCATCTGCCAGAAGGCCGGCCAGGGCCAGGGCCGGAGAATCCCGCACGTCGTCGGTGCCCGGTTTGAACGACACCCCCCAAACCGCGATGCGCAGTCCACGCACGTCCCCCACGGCCTCACGGATAAGTTCCATGGCTACCCTGGGACGGGTCACGTTCACCTGGTCCGCACCGTGAAGCAGATCAGCAGCATGATGAGCACCGATCTCCCGGGCACGGGTGGCGAAGGCGCGGACGTCCTTCGGGAGACAGCCGCCGCCGTACCCGAGTCCGGGAGTAAGCATGGCCCGGCCGATGCGGGGATCCATTCCCAGCGAGTCGACGACCACGTTCACATCAGCTTTCGCGATGGCACACATGTCCGCCAGGGCATTCGCCCAGCTCACCTTCAGAGCCAAGAAGGAATTCCCGGCCCCCTTGATGACCTCGCTGGTGGCAGGATCCGTCACCAGCAGGTGGGCCGAGCCCAGGATCGGTGCGTACACTTCCCGCAGGGTCTTCTCCGCCTCAGGTGACGTGACACCCAGTACAATTCGGTCCGGCCGCAGCGAGTCCTCCACCGCGTGGCCTTCTCGCAGGAACTCGGGATTCCAGGCGACCTCTGCACCTTGACCGGACGGAGCCAGACGGGCGGCCATCCCGGCGAGCCGGACCACCGTGCCCACGGTCACCGTGCTCTTCCCGACGATCAGGCACGGCCGGTCCAGGTGTGGGGCCAGAGCCTCCACCGACCCAATGACCTGGCTCATGTTGTAGCCGCCGGTCGCCGGGTCGATGGGGGTGCCGACTCCCAGAAAATGCACATCAGCGAAACGGCCCGCCTCGGCGATGTCAGTGGTGAACCGCAGCCGCCCCGAGGCGGTGTGCTTGGCCAGAAGGTCGTCCAGGTCAGCCTCGTAGAACCAGGCATGTCCAGCTTGAAGCATCGCGACCTTCGAGGGGTCCAGGTCCACACCAATGACGTCATGGCCCATCTCCGCGAGAGAGGCAGCATGGGGAGCCCCGAGGTGGCCGCACCCGATCACGCTGATGCGCATTTCCACTCCTATTCGCCGAGCCCCCTGCGAAAAGGGGCGCTTTTGGTGGTTGGGAGACCAAACCTCACACCGCAGGCGTCGGTGCCAGCCCAAGCCGGCGGGCGAGGTCCGCCAGTGCGGGACTGGCTGCCTGACGACAGAGCAAGTCACCCTCTCGGGCGCCTTCCACCGGGTAGTCGATCCACCGACCGTGCTCCATCAGCCCTTCGGGGTCGACGAAGAAGATCTTCATCCCCGCCTCACGTGCCCGCTTCTGGACCTGCCTGCGGTCAGCGTGGTTGCCCACGACCAGCAGAGCCTTGGCCTCCGGCAGGATCGGCACGGGAGGAATCTTCTGGTCATAGCGCCGCACGAAGCACTCTTCCAATCCCGCACGCGCGGAAAGCAGATCGAAGTTGTTCGTGATCACCGGCCCGACAAGCGCACCGCAGTCGGACATCTGCTTGAGCGCGTGGTGCGCCGATGTCGGCCGCGCAGAGAAGCAGGCCGCGAACATTTCGACGAAGTCGGAGAACTTGTCCTCTGGCGCCCGCAGAACCTCTTCGACTAACGGATCCGCGCCCTTGGTGAAGGTGAACTGGTAGTCCTGACCGAGTGCGTTGTCCTGCCGATCGGTCACCCTGTACACCTCATGCAGCCGGTGGAGAGGTGGGATTCCGGCCTCGATGCTCGTGCCGCAGCCAACCTCGATCTGGAACGGCAGGTGGTCGAGGAGCAGCGACAGGTCGTTCACGATGTGCGGATTTCCCCGCTGCTCCTTGATTCGCATTCCGCCGGCGAGGACGTCCCAGGGCAAGTTCTGCACAGGGCGCGGGACAAGGTTGCCTTCGGACGTGAAGCAGACATCTACGGAGCGGTAGTCGTCTGGCAGGCGGCGTCGGGCGCGGATGTCCTGCGGGTGGATTTCGTACTCGTTCACGGTGACGTTCAGATCGCCACGCGACCAAGCTTTGCGGCCTTTGGGGTCCCAGCCGGCCTGGAGACTGTCGTAGATCGACTGGCGGTGAAGTTCCAGTTCGGCAACGGGAGCGCTCACGGAGTGATGCAAGTAGAACGTGTCCAGGACCAGGCGCGGCATGGGGTGGGTGTAGTCCAGCGCGTAACCGTAGCGGTAGTGGACGACCCGCCGGCGGCGATCCCCGTCGCAGCCCCATCCGGACTGGGCTGCGTTCTGCGGTTCCTGGGTGCGCCGCCAGATGCCCTCTTCGATGGACCGCGCACGGTCGTGACGGCCCGCGAAGTAGGCGTCCCAGCGGTCGATTTCCGATGCGCTGAGATACTCAAGTACCGGGTATGGAAGGAGCATTACAGAGTCCTCTCGTTGGGATTTATCCATCAGCCGTCCGGGGCTCGAAATTCACCGAACGGGACAACCGCTCTGTCGACGCCGTATTCGACGCCCGTCGCAGGCCGGGGCAAGCGTGCGACCCCCTGCCTCTGGGACCGTCATGAGCCAGAGCAGAGATCTAGGGGCCCTCATCGGGGATCTTCGAGGCCGCGCCGGACTCGGTCCCGGAGTGCGAAATTTCTCCGTACGCCCTCGATCCGCCAAGGGTCGGCATTCGTCGCCGTAGTCTCGGCTCGGACTTGCACCTCAGCTTCGGCTGCACGCCGCGCCTGCTGCGCGAGGCGGAGCCGGAGGGCGTGCCCCTGTGCCATCAGAGTCGGCGAAGGCCGCCGGGTAGACGCAGGCGACCGCCTCCGGCAGCCAGCCCTTTACGTCGAGACGGAGCGGCAAATTGGCCATTGCCCCTTCAGCCGGGTCGACTTCATTGACCAGGGACAGCCGGAGACCAGACTCTGCGGTGGCCATTGCCTGTTCACCAACCCTTCAGCGCGAAGCAGACGGTCTTGCCGCCCAGGTCTTCATCAACATGCACGGTGTAGCCCGGAGCGCAGGCATCCAGCAGCTCCAGGCCCCTCCCGCCGATTTCATCCGTACCGGCATGACGCCTCTCGGGCCGGACAGGAGACGCGTCCCAGATCTCGATGACGAGGTCCGCGCGCACCGTCACCCGGTACTGCGTGCCACCGCCGTGTATTACGGCATTGGTTGCCACTTCACTCACGAGTAGTTCGCACAGGTCGGGTAAGGCCCCACCGGCAGCGACGTAGACCTTTGCGGCCCAACTTCGGGCGCTCGCTACGGTCTCCGGCCGACGGGCGAAGGTGGACGTAGCCACCCACTCTCGGTCTCCGAGATGCTGTTCCGTGTGCATGGCAGCCTCCAGCAACGCGGCCGTGAGCAGCCGCGTAGGCGAGTACGCACCGCTACTAGCCCTGCTCGGTGCGTAAGGCCGAGTGTGGTGCGATCGCACCTGCGATCGCAAGTCCCTGGAGGGAACTACCCTCGAAAGTGCCATCCACTCTGCCCTGCGCGCTACTCTGCGAGGACAGTCATCGCGAGTCATCGAGGGGAGGGACGACCGTGTCGGTCAACACGAACGCGATGGTCGCGCGCCAGCGGTTCGGAGAGGCGATCCAGGGCGTGCGGCTTGAGGCGCGCACGCCCAAGGGACAGAGGATCAAGCAGATCGACGTTGCCCGGGTTCTGAAACGCAAGACCATCGACCGGGTCTCACGCATCGAGCGCGGCCAGGCATGGCCCACAGAGGCCGAACTGGCCGCCATGCTGACTCTCTTCGGCGCCGACGTGGCCGTGGCGGTGCGGCTGGAGACCATGCTCAGTGATGGCCGGGCCATCGAGGGAGCGTGGTGGACCGAGTTCGACGACGAGTTCCCCGAGTCCCTGATCCAGTTCTGCGGCTACGAGGACGCCGCTACGAGGATCACCACCTGTGCGGGCAACCTGGTGCCGGGGCTTCTCCAGACGCCGGGGTACGGGCGCGCGGTCACCGGTCATCTGTCCAAGTCCACGCTGACCGAAGCCCTCGTGCAGCGGTCCGTGGACCTACGGGCGAACCGCCGTCGAGTCTTCGACAAGGCCAACCCGCCTGCCGTTGAGGCCATCATCGGCGAAGCGGCACTCCGGCAGGAGGTCGGCGGCACCGCGATGATGGTGGAGCAACTCGATTCCCTCATCGACGACGCCACCAGGCGGAACGTCACTCTCCGAGTGATTCCGTTTTCGGCGAAGGCCACGCTGACCTACTTCTTTCACTTCTTCGAGTTCGGCGGAGCGAGTGAGAATCCCATCGCGGCGTTTGACGCTATGACGGGCATGTCCTTCGAGAAGAGACCCAGAGAAGTCCGAGGCATCCGGGGACTCCTGGAATCGTCGAAAGAGCTGTCCCTCTCCCCGCTGGACTCGTTGGAAGCAATCCGCGCAGTGAGAAATGAGATGTCGCGTGACTAAGGAAGAACACCTCCAGTCCCTGATGGCACAGGACCTCACGGAAGCCACCTGGACCAAGTCCGACCTGTCAGGCGGCGGCGGGTCGGGAGACTGCCTGGAGGCTACGCGGATAGAAGGAGGCTGGGTTCTGCGCCATTCGATCAACAAGGATCAGAAGATCTGGCTCACGGATGGCGAGTACACCGCCTACGTGGGCGGAATTCAGGCGCGACAGCAGGGCCTGGTCCCGTAACCGCAAGCCGGGGCTCCGGCTCCAGCAAGTGTCGAGGCCCGCTCTCCGTCCAGACCGAGAGCGGGCCTTCGCTGTGCCGGTGGTGACCACCTGGCGAGAGATCTCCCCGCAGGGGTGGCTGGTCGATCGGAACCGGACCATGAACGCCCAAGGGCGTGTGCTGCACGGACTGCTGCACCGACACCGCCCCGCCGCCCCTGCGACCGCCGCTACAGCGCGTGCTTCACATACCGCTCGGCCGTCTCCCGCAGCAGTTCCACGCCGTCCCGCGTCCACAACTCGTCGTTGAACAGCTCCACTTCGACCGGCCCCGTGTATCCGGCCGCGTCCACCCGCTCGCGCCACTCCCGCAGGTCGACCGACCCGTCGCCGAGCTGGCCGCGGCCGTTCAGGACCCCGGCGGGCAGCGGGGTGGTCCAGTCCGCCAGCTGGAACGTGCAGATGCGGCCGCCCGCCCCCGCCCGGGCCACCTGCGCGGGCGCCTGGTCGTCCCACCAGATGTGGTACGTGTCCACGGCGACGCCCACCTGGTCGGCCGGGAAGCGTTCCGCCAGGTCCAGGGCCTGGGTCAGGGTCGAGACCACGCAGCGGTCCGCGGCGAACATCGGGTGCAGCGGTTCGATCGCGAGGCGCACCCCGCGTTCGGCCGCGTACGGGCCCAGTTCGGCCAGCGCGTCCGCGATCCGTTCGCGTGCGCCGTGCAGATCCTTCGAACCGGCCGGGAGGCCGCCCGAGACCAGCACCAGGGTGTCGGTGCCCAGCGTCACCGCCTCGTCGATCGCCTTGCGGTTGTCCGCCAGCGCCGCCGCCCGCCCGGCCGCGTCGGTCGCGGTGAGGAAGCCGCCCCGGCAGAGCGTGGTGACGCTCAGGCCCGCGTCCCGTACGAGCGCGGCGGCCGCCTCCACTCCGTACTCCTGGACCGGTTCGCGCCACAGGCCGACCCCCGGAACGCCCAGGTCGGTGCAGGCGGAGACCAGTTCGGGCAGGGCGAGCTGCTTCACGGTCATCTGGTTGATGCTGAAGCGGGTGAGGTCTGCGGTCACTGCGCGACTCCGTACACACTGAGCAGGGACGTCATCCGGATCTCGGCGAGCGCCGGGTCGGGGAAGAGGCCGAGACGGTCGGCCAGTTCGTACGCCCGCGCCAGGTGCGGCAGCGAGCGCGCCGACTGGAGGCCGCCCACCATCGTGAAGTGCGACTGGTGCCCGGCCAGCCAGGCGAGAAGGACGACGCCCGTCTTGTAGAAGCGGGTCGGGGTCTGGAAGAGATGGCGGGACAGCTCGACCGTGGGGTCCAGGATGTCCCGGAACCCCCGGGTGTCGCCGGTGTCCAGGACGCGCACCGCCTCGGCGGCCAGCGGACCGAGCGGGTCGAAGATGCCGAGCAGGGCGTGGCTGAAGCCGCGTTCGTCGCCCGCGATCAGCTCCGGGTAGTTGAAGTCGTCCCCGGTGTAGCAGCGGACCCCGTCGGGGAGCCTGCGGCGCAGCTCCACCTCACGTCCGGCGTCGAGCAGCGACACCTTGATGCCGTCCACCTTGTCCGGGTGGGCCGCGATGACCTCCAGGAAGGTCCCGGTCGCCGCGTCCAGGTCCGGTGAGCCCCAGTAGCCGTCGAGCGCCGGGTCGAACATCGGGCCGAGCCAGTGCAGGATGACCGGCTCGGCGCACTGGCGCAGCAGATGGCCGTAGATCTCCAGGTAGTCGTCGGGGCTCTTCGCAGCGGCGGCGAGCCCGCGCGAGGCCATCAGGATCGCCTGTGCGCCGGTCTCCTCGACGACGGTGAGCTGGTCCTCGTACGCCTCGGCGACCTGGTTCAGCGTCACCTCGCCCGGCGGGAGCTGGTCGGTGCCGACGCCGCAGGCGATGGCACCGCCCACCGACTTCGCCTCGGCGGCCGACCGGCGGATCAGCTCCGCCGCGACCGGCCAGTCCAGGCCCATGCCGCGCTGCGCGGTGTCCATGGCCTCCGCCACGCCGAGCCCGTGGGACCAGAGGTGGCGGCGGAAGGCGAGGGTGGCCTCCCAGTCGACGGCGGGCGGCCCGTCCGGCGAGACATCGGCGTACGGGTCGGCGACGACGTGCGCGGCGGAGAAGACGGTACGGGAGGCGAGCGGCGCGCCGCCCAGCGTGAACGCGGCGGGTTCGGTGCGGGGCGTGTAGGCGTACGTACCGCCCGCGTTCCCGCCGGCACCGGTGCCCGGGCGCGGAAGCAGGATCGTCACAGGGTGACCTCCGGAACGTCGAGACGGCGGCCCTCGGCGGACGACTTCAGCCCCAGCTCGGCGAGCTGCACACCGCGCGCTCCGGCCAGCAGGTCCCAGTGGTACGGCTCGTCGAGCGCGATGTGGCGCAGGAACAGCTCCCACTGGACCTTGAAGCCGTTGCCGAAGTCACCGTTGTCCGGGACCTCCTGCCACTGGTCGCGGAACGCGTGGGTGGCGGGCAGGTCCGGGTTCCAGACCGGCTTCGGGGTGGAACTGCGGTGCTGGACGCGGCAGTTGCGCAGCCCCGCGACAGCCGAGCCCTCCGTGCCGTCGACCTGGAACTCGACCAGCTCGTCGCGGTTGACCCGCACCGCCCAGGAGGAGTTGATCTGGGCGACCGCGCCGCTCTCCAGCTGGAAGATGCCGTACGCGGAGTCGTCGGCGGTCGCCTCGTACGGCTCGGACCGCTCGTCCCAGCGCTGCGGGATGTGTGTGGTGGCGAGCGCCTGTACGGAGGTGACGCGGCCGAACAGCTCGTGCAGGACGTACTCCCAGTGCGGGAACATGTCCACGACGATGCCGCCGCCGTCCTCCGTGCGGTAGTTCCACGAGGGGCGCTGGGCCTCCTGCCAGTCGCCCTCGAAGACCCAGTAGCCGAACTCGCCCCGGATGGACAGGATCTTCCCGAAGAAGCCGCCGTCGATGAGCCGCTTGAGCTTCAGCAGCCCCGGCAGGAACAGCTTGTCCTGGACGACGCCGTGCTTGATCCCGGCCGCCCCGGCCAGCCGCGCCAGCTCCAGCGCGCCGTCCAGGTCGGTCGCGGTCGGCTTCTCGGTGTAGATGTGCTTCCCGGCGGCGATGGCCTTCCGCAGCGCCTCCTCACGGGCCGAGGTGACCTGGGCGTCGAAGTAGATGTCCACGGCCGGGTCGGCCAGGACGGCGTCGAGGTCGGTGGACCAGTGGTCGAGCCCGTGCTTCTCGGCCATCGCCCGGAGGGCGTGCTCACGTCGGCCGACCAGGACGATCTCGGGCCAGAGCACGGTGCCGTCGCCGAGGTCCAGGCCGCCCTCCTCCCGGATCGCGAGGAGGGAGCGGACCAGGTGCTGGCGGTAGCCCATCCGGCCGGTCACGCCGTTCATGGCGATCCGCACTGTCTTACGTGTCACGAAAGATCCCTCCACACGGTCATAGCAAGCGCTTTCTAAGCGCTATGAAGCTAACCTGCGCACACCGGCCCCGACAAGAGGCACGGGCAGGCGCACAGGGTTGCGATCACCTGAGTCGCGATCAGCTGACAGGAGATGCGGGCGAGTGGCACGGAGGCAGACATGACAGCGACCCTCGCGGACGTCGCGGCCCGCGCACGGGTGTCCCCGGCGACGGTGTCCCGCGTGCTCAACGGCAACTACCCGGTGGCGGCGGCCACCCGGGAGCGCGTGCTGGCGGCCGTGACCGAGCTGGACTACGTACTGAACGGCCCGGCCAGCTCCCTGGCCGCCGCCACGTCCGACCTGGTCGGCATCCTGGTCAACGACATCGCCGACCCGTTCTTCGGCATC
Organism: Streptomyces sp. NBC_01471; assembly: GCF_041438865.1. Classification (NCBI taxonomy): domain Bacteria; kingdom Bacillati; phylum Actinomycetota; class Actinomycetes; order Kitasatosporales; family Streptomycetaceae; genus Streptomyces; species Streptomyces sp. NBC_01471. Next base: position 5,256,985 of record NZ_CP109450.1, on the reverse strand, counting down.
ATGGCGGGCGCGGCCCAGTCCGAGATCGGCGGCCAGGAGGGCAGCGGGCGCGCGGGCGGCGAGAAACTGGCGGTCGTCTGCAACACCGGCGGCTCCCCGGAGCGCGAACTCACCTATCTCACGCTCCTCCAGCGCCAGCGCGCCGCCGCGGTCGTGCTGACCGGGGGCGCCATCGAGGACCCGGAGCACACCGCGGCGGTCTCCGCGAAGCTCGCGAAACTGACCGACGCGGGCACGCGCGTGGTGCTCTGCGGGCGCCCGCCGATCCCCGGCAGCGAGTCCGCGGTGACCGCGCTGCCCTTCGACAACCGGGGCGGCGGACAGCGGCTCACCGAGCATCTGCTGACCCTGGGACACCGGCGGATCGGTTATGTGGCCGGTCCCGCCGAACGGACGACCACCCGCGACCGCCTGGAGGGCCACCGGCGGGCCATGGCGGCGGCCGGACTGTCCGACGGCCGGTCCTGCCTCACGGTCCACGGCCCGTACGACCGCCGTTCCGGCTACGACGCCACCCTCGAACTGCTCCGCAGGGAGCCGGGGTTGACGGCCGTCGTGGCGGCGAACGACACGGTGGCGCTGGGGGCGTGCGCGGCGCTGCGGGAGCAGGGCCTGCGGATTCCCGAGGACGTCTCGGTGGCCGGTTTCGACGATCTGCCGTTCTCGGTGGACGCCGTCCCGGCGCTGACGACGGTGCGGCTGCCGCTGCACGAGGCGGGGGCGCGGGCCGGACGGCTGGCGATGGGCCGGGAGGCGGCGCCGAAGGGCGGGGTCGCGGTGGTACGGGGCGAGCTGGTGATCCGCGCGTCGACGGCCGCACCCGGGCGGTGACGGGGCCGGCCGTGCGCCGGCCGGGGTGGTGAACGGCCCCGCCCGCGAGGCGGGCTACCGGGAACGCGCCCGGTGGACCAATGATGTCCTGGCATCAGCAGGCAAGATCTGCGGGAACCAGGGCAAGCGGAACCAGAACCGACCGAACCAACAGATCTGACGGAACTGCCAGGGCGCCGGGGCCAGGGCCGGCGGCTCAGCCTTCAGGAAGGAACAGTGCGTTGAAATTCGCGTTCTCCACCCTCGGAGTGCCAGGAATCACCGTCCCGGACGTGGTGCGGCTCGCAGCGGACAGCGGCTACCAGGGGGTCGAACTGCGCGCCCACGCCGAGGAGGCGCTGCACCCCGGCACCGGGCTGCGGGAACGGGCCGCCGCCCGCGAGGAGTTCGCCCGCGGCGGCGTCGAGATCCTCGGAGTGGCCGGATATGTACGGGTGGCCGCGCCCGGCGACGACAAGGAGATCGAGGGCGACCTCGCCGAGCTGGTCTTCCTCGCCGCCGACCTCGGCGCCCCGTTCGTCCGGGTCTTCCCCGGCGGTGGCGGCCAGGAGCCGGCCGAGGCCGACGCTGCCGCCGCCCGCAGGCTGGGAGTGGCCGCCGAGGTCGCCGCCGACAAGGGCGTCCGCATCCTCCTCGAAACCCATGACTCGCACCGCACGGGCGCCGACGCGGCCCGGGTGCTCGGCCCGGTCGGCCACCTGAACGTCGGCGCACTCTGGGACGTGATGCACACCTGGCTGGGCGGCGAGACCCCGGCGGCCAGCCATGCCGTCCTCGCCCCGCACCTCGGCTACACGCAGGTCAAGGACATCGCGTCGGCCGAGGACACCACCCCGCTGGCGCTCGGCGCCGGGGTGCTGCCGCTCGCCGAGTGCGTAGAGCTGCTCGCGCCGGATCAGGGGTGGCTCTGCTGGGAGTACGAGAAGCGCTGGTATCCGCAGGCGGCCGAACTGCCGGGGCTGCTGACGGCGGGCCGGGAGCATCTGGAGCGGCTGGCCGGTGGCGGGGCCGCGAACCGGCCGGGCAGCTAGGTCCTGTCCGGTCCGCCCTGTCGGGGACCGGCAGGGCGGGCCGGACAGGGCGGACCGCGGGCAAATGGGCCAATGCCGCCCCGATCCGGCACGCACCCTTGACCTGGCAGTTAGTTTCCGGATATCGGTGCTGCTTGGAAGTTTCCTTCAGATTCCTTGCGCAGCATGGCCGGAAGGGGCACCAGTGCAGTTCCGCACCTCCAGACGCTCTCTGCTCATCGCTACCGCAGCCGCGGTCGCCGCAGCAGCCACGGGCGTCACCGCCCACGCCGATCCCCACCGCCCCGGTCCCGACCCCAGTGGTCACGACCGGCAGCTCAAGAAGCTCATCGGCCGCATGAGCATCGAGGAGAAGGTCGGCCAGCTCTTCGTGATGCGGGTGTACGGACACTCCGCCACCGCACCCGACCAGGCCGACATCGACGCCAACCTGAAAGAGATCGGTGTCCGCACCGCCGCCGAGCTGATCGCCAAGTACCACGTCGGCGGCATCATCTACTTCAGCTGGGCGCACAACACCCGCGACCCGCACCAGATCGCCGCCCTCTCCAACGGCATCCAGCGCGCCGGTCTCGCCCAGCCCACCCCCGTACCGCTGCTGATCGCCACCGACCAGGAGCACGGCATCGTCTGCCGGGTCGGCTACCCGGCCGCCCTCTTCCCCGGCGCGATGGCGCTCGGCGCGGGGCGCTCGCGCGAGGACGTCCGTACGGTCGGCCGGATCTCCGGGGCCGAGCTGCGGGCGATCGGCATCCGGCAGGACTACTCGACGGACGCCGACGTCAACGTGAACCCCGCCAACCCGGTCATCGGAGTGCGCTCCTTCGGCTCGGAACCGGCCGCCGTGGCCCGGCTGGTCGCCGCCGAGGTGCAGGGGTATCAGAGCTCTCAGGTCGCCGCCACCGCCAAGCACTTCCCCGGCCACGGCGACACCGCGGTCGACAGCCACACCGGGATCCCGGTCATCACCCACACCCGCGAGGAGTGGGAGCGCATCGACGCGCCGCCCTTCAAGGCGGCCGTCGCGGCCGGGATCGACGCGATCATGACGGCGCACATCCAGTTCCCCGCACTGGATCCGAGCAACGATCCGGCCACCCTGTCGCAGCCGATCCTCACCGGCATCCTCCGCGAGGAGCTGGGGTACGACGGCGTCGTCGTCACCGACTCGCTGGGGATGCAGGGCGTACGGGACAAGTACGGCGACGACCGGGTGCCGGTGCTGGCGCTCAAGGCCGGCGTCGACCAGCTGCTGAACCCGCCGGACCTCGCCACCGCGTGGAAGGCGGTGCTCGGCGCGGTGCGGAGCGGGGAGCTCACCGAGGAGCGGCTGGACGAATCGATCCTGCGGATCCTGCGGCTCAAGGAGCGGCGCGCGCTCTTCAGCAGCCCGTACGTGGCCGGGGTCCGGGTGGACCGGACGGTCGGCATCCGGTCCCATCTCGTGTCGGCCGACCTGATCGCCGAGCGGACCACCACCCTGCTGGTGAACACGGACCGGCTGCTGCCGCTCTCCCGGCGCCGCGCCCGGAGTCTGCTGGTCGTCGGCCCCGACCCCGCGTCACCCACGGGGACGACGGGGCCGCCCACCACCGTGCTCGGCAAGGAGCTGACCGGTCTGGGCTTCACCACCGCGGTGCTCCCGACCGGTACCGCGCCCACCGCCGCGCTGATCGACAGCGCGGTGGCCGCGGCAGCGGGCAAGGACGCGGTGATCGTCGGCACCTACGACGTGGTCGCCGGCGACGCACAGACCAAGCTGGTGGCGGCCCTGGTCGCGACCGGGGTCCCGGTGGTGCAGATCGCGGTCCGCAATCCGTACGACATCGCCCAGCTCCCCGGCGTCCGGGCCGCGCTCGCCACGTACAGCTGGACGGATGTCGAACTCCGGGCGGCCGCACGGGTGATCGCGGGCCGGGTCTCGCCGCGCGGCCTGCTGCCGGTGCCCGTCCAGCGCGCGGACGATCCCACGAAGGTGCTGTACCCGGTGGGGCACGGCCTGACGTACTGACCCCCCGGCAGAGGCTGTGCCCGCCGCGGTGTTTCGCGGCGGGCACAGCTCAACCTGCTTCAGCGACAGCCCGGTTGACGGCCGGTGCCGGTGTCACGGCCGCAGCGACGGCTCGCGCTCCAGGCTCCTGCGGTCGAGCGTCGCGTCGTACGGGGCGAGCGGCTTGGCCCGCTGCGGGTCGGCCTGCACCGCCGCCGGGGCGACCCCGGCCCAGGCCAGGATGCGTGCGGTGGCCTTCGCCTTCTCGGCGGGGGCGAGGCCGTCGACGTTCGCGCCGTGGTTCATCCCGGGCGCGGTGTAGACATAGCTGTCGTGCGGGTGCTTCCCGACACTGAAGCGCTCGGCGCCCCAGGGGTCGTTCTGCCCGTACACGTACAGCATGTGGTCGGCGTGGTGCTTCACCCAGTTGTCCACGTCGGCCATCACGCCCGGCTGGAAGTGCATCGGGATGGAGCTGGGGACGAAGTGGCGCGGCGGCTGGTAGCCGTAGCGGCTCAGCCTGCCGAGCCAGGGCTGCTTGATGTCCGGCGAGCCGAGCTGGGTGCCCGCCTGGTAGTAGTACGGCGTGTACGTCTCAAGTCCCTGGTCGGTGTAGAAGGAGAACCCGGAGATCGTGTCGACGGAGTCCCAGATCTCCTGGTCGGTGGCGTGCGGGGCGTCGGCGGGGACGGTGTCGCAGTCGGCGAGCAGGCTGTACTGCCAGAAGCCCCAGATGTAGTCGAGCACCACGGCCTCGTACGCCTTGTCGAGCGACCCGACGGTGGTGAAGGTGTAGCCGTTGTCCTTCGCGTACTGGGCGTACTTCTCCTCCAGCGGCCCGCGGCGGATGAGCGCCTCGCGCTGGACGCCCTCCAGCCGGTCGCGGCACTCCTTGGTGCCGACGGTGCTGAGGAACCGGTCGTACGCCGAGTCCTCGTCGTTGACGACGTCGTTCGGCGCGACGTACGCGACGACCCCGTCCATGTCCTTCGGGTAGTAGCGCTCGTAGTAGGTGGCGGTCATGCCGCCCTTGGAGCCGCCGGTGGTCAGCCAGTTCCGGGTGTAGATCCTCTTGAGCGCCGTGAACAGCCGGTGCTGGTCGCTGGCGGCCTGCCAGATGTCCAGCTTGGACCAGTCGGCGGGCTGCGGCCGGGACGGCGTGAAGTAGCGGTACTCCAGTGACACCTGATTGCCGTCGACGATGCGGGTCGGCTCGGTGCGGCTGGGTGTGGTGGAGACGTTGTACCCGCCGGTGTACAGGACCGTCGGCCGGCTGGTGTCCTTGTGGAGCAGGGTGAAACGCTGGTTGAAGGTGCCCTTCGACGGGTGCCGGTGGTCGATGGGCTGGGCGTACTGGAGAACGAAGAAGCGGTAGCCCGCGTAGGGCTTCTCCTCGATAAGACTCATGCCGGGGATCGCGAGGATCCGGGCCTTGATGTCCGGGGTGTCCGGTACCGCGGCGGTGGCCGCACCGGCCGATGCCCCCGCCGCACTCAAGGTACCTATGAGCACCACGAACGCGAGCAGCCATCTGAGCGCCTTGCGCATTCAGCCCTCCCCTGGGGATCACAACGAGTAGCCGCGAACCTAGCCGGGGTAACACCAGGCACGCCAGACCCAGTTGACCATCGGGGGAGATCATCCGCTCAGCACAGGAACCAGCCGGAGTCCCCTTTCCTGCCGGAGACCGCGCCCACGGCCCGGACACAGCGGTGCGACGCACGGACCTTCACCGGCCCCGCCAGACGGGTGAAACGCCCCTTGTCGGCGACCGGCCTGGCCCCGCGCGCCTGGAGCTCGACGGACATCTGCCTCCTGGCGCCCGGCTTCCTGGCGAGGGTGACGGCGCAGACGTACTGGCCGCTCCGGTAGACCCGCAGCTGACCGGTGGCGAAGCCCACGGCCCTGACCTGGTGGCCGGGGCACCCGGACGCGGCGCTCGCCGGGTGGGCACCCGGCCCCACCAGGGCGAGCGCCACCGCGGCCACCGCCGTGAGACCTGCGGCCCAGCGGGCGGCCCCCGCGCCACGGGCGGATCCGCGCACGGGTGTGACCACCGGCGTGAGCCCCGGCCCGGACTCCGGCTTTCGCCGCAACTCGAACACTTCTTCCCCTTCGGCCGTGCGGGCGTATGTGTGTACGGACGCATGGGGCAGTCCGCTGGTTGCACCGCAGAAGCGGACAGATGGTGACAGGTTCGGCGTAATCCGTGCCACCGCCTGTGGTCCGGGGCGGTGGTCAGGGGCCCGTGGTCCAGGCTCGTGGCCGGGGTCCCATGGTCCAGGGGAGGAACCGTGCGGACGGTCACCGAGGGGCGCGGAACGGGCCCTCCGGGCAGCAGCGCGCCTACGGGCCCGAGTCCACCAGCGGAGCCCCGGCGCGGGCGCGGCGCCGGCCGCGGACTCCGCCCCGGCCGCCCCGCTCGCGGACCGGCCACAGCAGCACGTACGCCGTGGACAGCGCCACGAACGCCAGCCGCAGCAGGCCGCGCGCCGCGTCGTCCGGGACGACGAAGACACTGCCGTACAGCGTCAGCAGTGCCAGCCAGCTCCACCACGGCACCAGCCGGCGCTGTCCGATGACGTCCCACAGCAGCGTGCCGAGCAGCACCGACGCCGTGTAGTACGTGTAGACGCTCGGGTCGAGCACGATGCGGGCGTTGGCACCGAGCAGGACCACCGCGGGCCAGCGGCCCCGCCAGACCGCCACCGTGCCGAGCACCAGGCCGAGCGCGGCCTGCGCGGGGCGGTCCCAGCCGGGAGTCTCCGGGTCGCCGACCCCGAGCCAGCGCAGAGCGGACGCCGGATGGTTGGGGATGGCGAACTTGGCCGCGGCGAAGGACTGCGGGTCGCCGACGAAGAACGGCAGCCAGGCGACCGCCAGCAGCCCCGCGCACCACAGGGCGGCCCGCAGCCAGTGCCGCCGGGGAAGGGCCAGCAGCAGCGGGAGGAAGGCCAGCGCGGTCGGTTTGGAGTCCATCGCGAGGGCGAGAAACGCGCCGGTGGCGGCAGGGTTGCCCCGGGTGACGGCCCGGACCGCGAGCGCGGTGAAGAACAGCGCGAGCACGTCGTCCAGGTGTCCGAAGCGGACCGCGACCTCGATCCACATGGGGATGAAGGCGAGCCCGGCGATCAGCACCCGCTGGCGCAGCCGCTGGTGGTTGGTGCCGGTGCCGAGCAGATGGTGCGCGGCGCTGCGCCCGGCCAGCACGACGATGACCAGGCCGAGCAGGGACATCAGCGCGGCGGCGAGGAACTGTCCGGTGGCCTCGGGGAACGGGTTGAACAGCCCGGCGACGAGGAAGCTCACCGGCCCCATCTGGAGCTCGGGGTGGTGGGCGTAGAGGTTGAGGCCGCCGGTGCCGCCGCCGCCCTGGTAGATCAGCTCGCCGCCGGTGTGCAGATAGTGCCAGGAGAAGCCGCCGTGCGGCTCCACCACGGCGAACCACAGCACCGTCCAGACGGTGAGCAGCACCAAGTGCATCCGCTGGCTGATCGTCGGCACCGTATCTCAGCTCCCGCTTCCGGTGTGTGCGCTGTCGGGGCTGCACATCCCGGTAGAGAAGAGGGCCGAACGGGAGAAAAAGTTGCCCGACGGCAGACGTGTGCCCCCGGTAACGCTCTCATCCCGTACTCACAGTGATCTCATGAGGTCCCCTTCGCACCGGCCCGGTGGGCCCCTGCTACGCGACCGCTTCCGCCGGCTCCCCCACGAAGGTCCGCCACAGCCGTGCGTAGCTGCCGTCCAGGGTGAGCAGCTCCTCGTGCGTGCCGTCCTCGATCACCCGGCCGTGGTCCATCACCACCACCCGGTCCGCCCGCGCCGCGGTGGTCAGCCGGTGGGCGACCACCAGCGTGGTCCGCCGCCCGGCGATCCGGTCCGTGGCCTGGTTGACCTGCGCCTCGGACGCCAGGTCGAGCGCGGCCGTCGCCTCGTCGAGCAGCAGGATGTCCGGGTCGACCAGCTCGGCGCGGGCCAGCGCGATCAGCTGCCGCTGGCCGGCCGACAGGTTGCGGCCGCGCTCGGCCACCTCGTGGAGGTAGCCGCCCTCCAGGGTCGCGATCATGTCGTGCGCGCCGACCGCCCGCGCCGCCGCCTCGACCTCGGCGTCAGTGGCGTCCGCCCGCCCGTAGGCGATGGCGTCGCGGACCGTACCCGCGAAGAGGTACGCCTCCTGCGGGACGACTCCGAGCCGGTGCCGGTAGGACGTCATGTCCATGTCCCGCAGATCGGTACCGTCGGCCGTGACCCGGCCCGCTGTCGGGTCGTAGAACCGCGCGACCAGCTTGACCAGCGTGGACTTGCCCGCGCCGGTCTCCCCGACGAAGGCGACCGTCTGCCCGGCGGGGATCCGCAGATCGATGCCGCTCAGCGCCGTCTCGGCCGCATCGGCCGGTCCGTACGCGAACGAGACGCCCTCGAAGGCGATCTCGCCGCGCAGCGAGGTGACCTCCAGCGGTACCGCGCTCGCCTCGGTCGACGTGGGCTCGGTGAGGAGCTCCTGGATGCGCTTGAGCGAGACGGTGGCCTGCTGGTACCCGTCGAAGACCTGGGAGAGCTGCTGCACGGGGGCGAAGAACAGGTCGATGTACAGGAGGTACGCGACCAGGGCGCCCGTGGTGAGGGTGCCGGCCTCGACCCGGTGGGAGCCGACGATCAGCACGGAGGCCGCGGCCACCGACGACAGCAGCTGGACGAACGGGAAGTAGACCGAGATCAGCCACTGGCCGCGCACCCGCGCCTGCCGGTAGTGGTCGCTGCGGCCCGAGAAGCGGCCCGCGCCGGTGGACTCGCGGCGGAACGCCTGCACGATCCGCAGCCCGGAGACGGACTCCTGGAGGTCGGCGTTGACGACGGAGACCCGCTCGCGCGCCAGCTCGTACGCCTGGACGCTCTTCTTGCGGAAGAAGTACGTGGCGACGGCCAGGAACGGCAGCGTCGCGAAGACGACCAGTGCCAGCTGCACATCGAGCACGAACAGCACCACGAGGATGCCGAAGAAGGTGACGACCGAGACGAACGCGGTGACCAGGCCGGTCTGCAGGAAGGTGGAGAGCGCGTCCACGTCCGTGGTCATCCGCGTCATGATCCGGCCGGTCAGCTCGCGCTCGTAGTAGTCGAGGCCGAGCCGCTGGAGCTGCGCGAAGATCTTCAGACGCAGCGTGTAGAGGACGCGCTCGCCGGTGCGTCCGGTCATCCGGGTCTCGCCGGTCTGCGCCAGCCACTGGACGGCCACGGTGACCAGCCCGAGCCCGGCCGCCGTCCACACCGCGCCGGTGGCGAGCCTGGTGACGCCCTGGTCGATGCCGTGCCGGATCAGCACGGGCAGGAGCAGTCCCATGCCCGCGTCGACCGCGACGAGGAACAGGCTGATGAGCAGGACGGGCCCGAAGCCGCGCAGCAGCCGGCGCAGCCCGTACGAGGTCTCGGCCGCGACGGCGTGCGCCTCGTCCACGTCCGGGGTGTCCGTGGCGGGCGGCAACGCCGCGACCTGGGCGAGGAGTTCGGGCGTCGCGGGCATCCCGCCGGGCGCGGGGTCGCGGTCGGCGCCGCCGGGTCCGGCGCCGGTCGCGGCGGCCGGGTTGTCGTTGCGGACCCAGAGCGGCGGGGTGATGCCCCGCTCGACGTCGAACTCGGCGTCCAGCTCGGCGCGTACGGAGGTGTCCTCCGGCTCGTCCGCGGCGGGCCCGGTGTGGCCGGGCGAGACGCCGCCCAGCTCGTCCGGGTCGGTCAGCAGCTGCCGGTAGAGCGCCGAGCGCTCCTCCAGCTCCGCGTGCGTACCGACGTCGGCGAGCCGGCCCCCTTCTATGACCGCGATGCGGTCGGCGAGGTTGAGGGTGGAGCGGCGGTGCGCGATGAGCAGGGTGGTCCGGCCCGCCATCACCCCGCGCAGCGCCTCGTGGATCTCGTGCTCGACGCGGGCGTCCACGGCGGATGTGGCGTCGTCCAGGAGGAGCAGCCTGGGGTCGGTGAGGATGGCGCGGGCGAGCGCGACGCGCTGGCGCTGGCCTCCGGAGAGGGTGAGGCCGTGCTCGCCGACGGTGGTGTCGTATCCGTCGGGCAGCTCGGCGATGAAGCGGTCGGCCTGGGCGGCGCGCGCCGCGGTGCGGACCTGCTCGTCGGTGGCGTCGGGGAAGCCGTAGGCGATGTTGGCGCGGACGGTGTCGGAGAAGAGGAAGCTGTCCTCGGGCACCAGGCCGATGGCGGACCGCAGCGATTCCAGGGTCAGCTCGCGCACGTCATGGCCTCCGATGAGGACCGCGCCGTGCGAGACGTCGTAGAAGCGTGGCAGGAGCAGCGAGACGGTGGACTTGCCGCTGCCGGACGAGCCGACGACGGCGACGGTCTCGCCCGGCGCGATGGTCAGCGAGAAGCCGTCGAGCACGGGCCGGTCCTCGGTGTACCCGAAGGAGACACCGTCGAACTCGACGGTGGCCTCGGCGTCCGCCGGGAGCGTCTTCGTGCCGTCCGCGATGGACGGCTCGGTGTCGATGAGCTCCAGGACGCGTTCGACGCCCGCGCGGGCCTGCTGGCCCACGGTGAGCACCATGGCGAGCATCCGGACCGGGCCGACGAGCTGGGCCAGGTAGGACGAGAAGGCGACGAACGTCCCGAGGGTGATCTCGCCCCGGGTGGCCAGCCAGCCGCCGAGCGCCAGCATCGCGACCTGCCCGAGCGCGGGGACGGCCTGGAGCGCGGGCGTGTAGCGGGAGTTCAGCTTGATGGTGCGCAGCCGCCCGGCGAAGAGCCTGCGGCTGACCGTGCGGAGCTTGCCGGTCTCCTGGTCCTCCTGGCCGAATCCCTTCACCACACGGACCCCGGTGACGGCTCCGTCGACGACGCCCGCGACGGCGGCGGCCTGCCCCTGGGCGTACCAGGTGGCGGGGAAGAGCCGCGCCCTGCTGCGCTTGGCGATGATCCACAGGGCAGGTGCCACGGCCACGGCGATCAGCGTCAGGAGCGGGGAGAGCCAGGCCATGATGCCCAGCGAGATCAGGAAGAGCAGCACGTTGCCGAGGGTCATCGGCAGCATGAAGAGCAGCCCCTGGATGAGCTGGAGGTCGCTGGTGGCGCGGCCGATGACCTGCCCGGTGGACAGCTCGTCCTGACGGCGGCCGTCCAGCTTCATGATCGTCCCGTACATCTCGGTACGGAGGTCGTGCTGGACGTCGAGGGCGAGGCGCCCGCCGTAGTAGCGCCTGACGTAGGTGAGGACGTACACGACGACGGCGGCGCCGATCAGCAGCCCCGTCCAGACGGCGAGGGAGCGGGTGCCATTGCCGATGACGTCATCGATGATCACCTTGGTGACCAGCGGGACGAGCGCCATGACGGCCATCCCGGCGAGCGACGACCCGAGGGCCAGCAGCACATTGCGCCGGTACCGCCAGGCATACCCGGTGAGCCGTCTCGCCCAGCCCTGCCGCCGCGCCTCCCCGGCCGCGGCCTCCCGCGCACCGTCCTGCTCCGGGTCCTGCCGCGCACCGCCCTGCTGCACGCTGTCCTGTTGCGCGGCGTCCGCCACTGGTGCCTCCCGTTGTCTCATACCACCGGAAGGATCCAACGCGGCGACCTGGGGATTTCATCCCGCGGCAACAATCGGGGGCGGAAGCCGGTCCGAAGGACGTAGGGGGCCGGTCTGCGGACGTAGGTCCGGGATGGAGGAAGGGCCGCCCAGGACCGGAGCGGTCGTCCTGCCTCGTCCCGCTGTCCAACGTCGCGTTCAGGGCGCGTACGACCGCCGCCTGAACCGCGGCCCCGCACCTGGACCGGGCGGGGCCGGGTCCGCCTCAGCCCAGGTGCGTGGGCGCGAACATCTTCAGCACCGCCGGCAGCACGACCACCGAAGGGCCCGGCTCCGCCAGCGACCTGGCCAGGTCATCGGTCAGTGTCTCCGGGGTCGTCCGCAGCGCCGGGACCCCGAAGGACTCGGCCAGGGCGACGAAGTCCGGGCGGGTGAGTTCCGTGGCGGTGGCCTCGCCGAAGGCGTCCTCCATGTACTCGCGCAGGATGCCGTAGCCGCCGTCGTCCACGATCAGCCAGGTGACCGGCAGCCCGTACTGCCTGGCCGTGGCCAGTTCCGCGATCGAGTACATCGCGCCGCCGTCGCCCGACACCGCGAGGACCGGTGTCGTCGGGTCGGCGACCGCCGCGCCCAGCGCGGCCGGGAAGCCGTAGCCGAGGCCGCCCGCGCCCTGGGCGGAGTGCAGGGCGCCGGGCCAGGCGGACCAGGCCCAGTAGGCGAGGATCGTCATGTCCCAGAAGCTCGGGGACGTCTCCGGCAGCGCGGCCCTGACCGAGGCCAGGATCTGCTGTTCGCGGTCCAGGTCCTGGCCGGCGATCCGCTCGCCGACCTTCGCGAGGACGGTGCGTACGGCGTCGGCCGCGCCCGGGTCCGTGCGCTCCTCCACCGTTTCGAGCAGGGCGGACAGCGCGATACGGGCGTCCGCGTGGATGCCGAGCGCCGGGTGGTTGGACTCCAGCTTGCCGAGGTCCGCCTCGATCTGGACGACCCGGCCGCGCGGCTTGAACGTGTGGTAGTTCGAGGAGAGTTCACCGAGTCCGGAGCCGACGACCAGCAGGACATCGGCCGCCTCCAGGAAGTCCGTGGTGTGCCGGTCCTCCATCCAGGACTGGAGCGAGAGCGGGTGCTCCCAGGGGAACGCGCCCTTCCCGCCGACGGTGCAGACGACCGGGGCGTCCAGGCGTTCGGCGAGCGCGAGCAGCTTCCCGGCCGCGTCGGACCGTACGACACCACCGCCCGCGATGATCACCGGGCGCTCGGCGTGCGAGAGCAAGTGGGCTGCCACCGCGGTCAGTTCGGGGCGGGGCTCCAGCTCGCGCGGGGTCGCGTCCAGCGCGGTCACCGGCGGCAGGGCCGTCTCCGCGAGCAGGACGTCCTGCGGGATCTCCACCCAGACCGGGCCGTGCGGCGCGGTCAGCGCGGACTCCCAGGCCGCCGCGATGGCGGAGGGGATCTGGGACGCGGTGCGCACGGTGTGCACGGACTTCACGATGTCGCGGAACGACGCCTTCTGGTCGCGGAGTTCGTGCAGATAGCCGTGCCGGCCGCCGCCGAGCCCGGCCGTCGGGACCTGGCTGGAGACGGCGAGCACGGGGGCGCTGGCCGCCGCCGCCTCCTGGAGCGCGGCGAGCGAGGTCAGCGCGCCGGGACCGGTGGAGAGCAGCAGCGGGGCCACCTCGCCGGTGATCCGGCCGTACGCGTCGGCGGCGAAGCCCGCGTTGTTCTCGACGCGCAGCCCCACGTACGAGAGCGCGGAGCGGCGCAGCGCGTCGAACATGCCGAGCGCGTGCTGTCCGGGCAGCCCGAAGACGGTGGTGGCGCCCAGGCCCTGGAGGGTTTCGACGACGAGGTCGCCGCCGTTGCGCCCCGCCGGGGGGTTCAGCGCGGCCGCGGTCTGCTCGGCGGTGAGCCGCGGGGTCTCGTGGTGGTGGTCGTGGGTCACTTCGCCCGGGCCTCGGCAATCTGGCGCGACATGATCGTGGTGAGTTCGTACGCCGTGTGGGACGCGGCGACGGAGGTGATCTCGGCGTGATCGTACGCCGGTGCGACCTCGACCAGGTCGGCCGAGACCAGGTGGCAGGAGGAGAGGCCGCGGACGATCTCCAGGAGTTCACGGGAGGTCAGGCCGCCCGCCTCCGGGGTGCCCGTGCCGGGCGCGTGCGCCGGGTCCAGCACGTCGATGTCGATGGAGATGTACAGCGGCCGGCTGCCGATGCGCTGGCGGAGCTGGTCGGTGATCTCGTCGACCCCACGCCGCATGACGTCGGCCGACGAGACGATGCCGAAGCCCATCTTCGCGTCGTCGTCCAGGTCCTTCTTGCCGTAGAGCGGGCCGCGCGTGCCGACGTGGGAGAGCGCGGACGTGTCGAGGATGCCTTCCTCGACGGCCCGGCGGAACGGCGTGCCGTGGGTGTACTCGGCTCCGAAGTAGGTGTCCCAGGTGTCCAGGTGCGCGTCGAAGTGGAGCAGTGCGACCGGGCCGTGCTGCTTGGCGACCGAGCGCAGCAGCGGCAGCGCGATCGTGTGGTCGCCGCCGAGCGTCATCAGCCGGGCGCCGGTGGAGAGCAGGTCGTCGGCGGCGGCCTCGATGGTGTCGACGGCCTCGTTGATGTTGAACGGGTTGGCCGCGATGTCGCCCGCGTCGGCGACCTGCGCCAGCGCGAACGGCGACGCGTCCTGCGCCGGGTTGTACGGGCGCAGCAGCCGGGACGCCTCGCGGATGGCGTTGCCGCCGAAGCGGGCGCCGGGCCGGTAGGAGACACCGGAGTCGAAGGGCACACCGACGACCGCCACGTCGGCGGTGCCGACCTCGTCGAGCCGGGGCAGCCTGGCGAAGGTCGCGGGGCCGGCGTACCGGGGGACGCGGGAGGAATCGACGGGGCCGCGCGGCTGTTCGGTGCTGCTCATGGGTGTGCCCTTCTTCTCTGTTTTTCGGCGCTTTTTAAGCGTGTTCCGCGCTTTTGAAGCGTGTTCGGCGCTTTTTCGGCACGGGGGAACTCTAACGAGGGGCCGGTACGGAGTCCGATCCGGAGGCGGTCCCGGGGGCGGGGACGGCTTCCGCGCCGGATCCGTCCCGCCCGGCCAGCCGCTCCCGCCAGGCGGCGAGCACCGCCGCGTCCGTCGGCCTGGTGGCCAGCGACACGACGACGTACACGACCAGGGAGCAGAGCAGCCCGTAGTAGATGGGCTCGTTGGCGAGGGCTCCGTACGCCGCCATCAGGCCCAGGACGACGAGCCCGCCCGCCGCGACGGACGCCAGCGCACCCTGCACCGTGCCGCGCTTCCACAGCAGGCCGCCGAGGATCGGCACCAGCAACCCGCCGACCAGCAGGTTGTACGCGACGGTGAGCGCTTCGACGACGTTGTTCAGGGCGATGGCGATACAGATGACCAGGACACCCATGGCGAGGATGAAGGCCCGGTTGCCGCGCACCTCGTCGTGGTCGTCGCCCCGGGCGCTCCCGCCGCCCCGTATCCCGCGCAGCCGCGACCAGATGTCGTTGTTGGCGACGGTGGCGCAGGCGATCAGCGCCCCGGACGAGGTGGACATCACCGCGGCCAGTGCGGCGGCGAGGACCAGTCCCCGTACGCCGATGGGCAGTTCGTCCTTCACGATGGTGGCGAAGGCGGCGTCGGAGCTGGGCAGCTTCGGGTACATGACCTTGGCGGCCGTCCCGATGACGGCCCCGGCGACCGCGTACACCAGGCAGTACGTACCGGCGACCGTGCCGCCGAGCCGGGCGACCTTGTCGCTGCGCGCGGTGAAGACCCGCTGCCAGATGTCCTGCCCGATGAGCATGCCGAAGGTGTAGATCAGGACGTACGTGAAGATCGTCTCGCCGCCGATGCCCAGCGGGTCGAAGTACGAGGTGGGCAGCTTGGCCTTCATCTCGGAGAAGCCGCCGGCCTTGACGATCGCGATCGGCAGCAGCAGGAGCAGCACTCCGATCGTCTTGACGACGAACTGCACCATGTCGGTGAGGGTGATCGACCACATGCCGCCGAGCGTCGAGTACGCGACGACGATCGCACCGCCGATGATGATCGACACGGTCCGGTTCATGTCGAAGAGGACGTCGAAGATCGTGGCGTAGGCGATGGTCGAGGTGACGGCGAGCATCAGCGTGTACGCCCACATGACGACGCCGGAGATGACCCCGGCCCTGCCGCCGTAGCGCAGGTCGAGCATCTCGGAGACGGTGTAGACCTTCAGCCGGGCGATGCGCCCGGAGAAGAAGATGCTGAGCGCGAGGAGCCCCAGGCCGATGGTGAAGACCATCCAGGCGCCGGAGAGCCCGTACTGGTACCCGAGGCCCACACCGCCGATGGTGGAGGCGCCGCCGAGCACGATCGCGGCCATGGTCCCGGAGTACATGGCGGGGCCGAGCCTGCGGCCCGCCACCAGGAACTCGGACTTGGACTTGGCGCGGCGCATGCCCCACCAGCCCATGGCGAGCATGCCCGCCAGATAGGCCACGATCACCGCGTAGTCGACTGCCATGCGCCCTCCTTCTCTTCGGCCTCTGCCACCTGCGTCCGACTGCTTTCGAACGTTGACCCTAGGTGGCCGGAAAGCGCCGTTGAAGTGTACGTTCCCTCCACTGAACCCCTCCCCCGATGGATGGAACATCCATGCCGGACCCTGCCGCTCCCCCCACCTCTCCCGTCCAGCTGTCGGCCCTGCTCGCCCGCCGGGACCTCGGACTGCGCCAGGTCGCGGGCCCTGCGGCCGGAGAAGGAGGCGGGGCCGGGGTGCACTGGGTGCACACGAGCGAGATGGCCGACCCGTATCCGTATCTGCTCGGCGGTGAACTGCTGCTGACCGCCGGAGTACAGCTCGCCGAGGACCCCGACCGGTACGCGGCGCGCATCGTCGCGGCGGGCGGGGCCGCGCTCGGCTTCGGGCTCGCGCCGGTGTACGACACGGTGCCGGAGGCGCTGGCCGTCGCGTGCGACCGCCACGGCCTGCCCCTGCTGGAGGTGCCGACCAGGACCCCCTTCACTGCGGTGGCCCGCGCGGTGTGGGGCCTGATGGCGGAGGCCCGCCACCACGAGCTGCGCCGGGTGTCCCAGGCCCAGCAGGGCCTGGCGGTGGCCGCCGCCCGCCCCGACCCGGTGCCGGCGGTGCTGCGCCAGCTGGCCACCCGGCTCGGCGGCCGGGCGGTGCTGCTCGCGGCGGACGGGACGGCGCTCCAGGCGGCGGGACGCGAACCGGAACCCGGGGCGCGCGAGGCCCGTGCGGCGCTGGCGGCACTCGCCCGGGTCGTACGGCCCGGGGCACCGGGCGGCAGCCCGGCGGGGCACCGTTCGGCCCCCGCGTCCGCCACCGACACGGCGGGCGCCGCCCACCTCGCGGCCTACGCGGTGGCGGGCGGCGAAGGGCTGGTGCTCGGCGTCACCACCCCGGCCCGCGAACCGGGCGACCACACCATCGCCGGGGTCGCCGTCGTCCTGCTCTCGCTGCTCACCGCCCCCCGGCAGGGCGCCGACGAGGCGGCGCGCTCCGCCGCGCTGGTCCGGCTGCTGCTCGGCGCCGCGCCCGCCGACGTGGCGCCGCTGCTCGGCGCGGCCCCCTGGACGGTGGTGCACGCGCACGGCACGGGGACCCCGCCCGCGCTGGGCAGCCCGCTGGTGGACGCGTCGGCCGACACCGTACGGATCCTGCTGCCCGCCGACCGCGAGATCGCCCGCCACCCCGGCTGGACCCTCGGGGTGAGCGCCCCGGCCGAGCTGCGGGACCTCCCGGCTGCCGACGCCCAGGCCGGCCGGGCCCTGCGCCACGCGGAGGCGACCCGCACCCCGCTGTCCCGGCACAGCACGACGGGCCTGGCCGCCCTCCTGGACCCGGCCGAGGCGGCGGCCCACGCCCGCGCCCTGCTCGCCCCGCTCGGCGACCCGCCGCCCGCCGCACTCCTGGAAACGCTGCGCACCTGGCTCGCGCTGCACGGCAGTTGGGACCGCACGGCAGTGGCCCTGAACATCCACCGCAACACGGTCCGCCAGCGCATCGGCCGCTGCGCGGCACTGCTCGGCTCGGACCTGGACGACATGGACGTACGGACGGAACTGTGGTTCGCGCTGGGGCGGGGGTGAGCAATCGATCCGCGGGACGTACTCACCGGTGGTCGATCAGCTGGCTGATCGACCACCGTCAGGTCTCCGACTGGTCAGGGCCGCCCGCACCACACCCGCAGGCATCCAGCCGCGCGCCCCGGCTCCGGGCGATCCGGTGCAGGTCGCGCAGCGACTCGGCCAGGCGCGCCACCACATAGCGGAGCTGTACCGAGGTGACCTCCTGGTCGCCGGCCATGTCGGCGACGTGATCGAGCAGTTCGTCTGCCATGTCGAGCTGCACGCCCTCGACGTTGTCCGCGTAACGGGAGACATACCCGGTCCCGTCCCCGAAGAGGTAGCAGGGCTTGCCTTCCGGGCCGGCCCACGGGAGCAGCCTCCCCACTCCTGACGTCTGGTCGATCATGTGGCGGCTCCTGTGCGTCGACGGCCGAGAATTGCGCTGGGTAGCGATCCACTCACAGCGTGAGACGGGAAGGGCTAGGCTCGCCAGAGGTTGGGTGGTGACACGGCTTTTGTCGCACGGGAGTTGGCGATGGGAAATCGGTACGGCGAGTGGTTGAAGGCGCAGCGCGAAGCGGCGGGGATGACACAGCAGGAGCTGGCCGACGCGGCGCTCATGACCCGCTCGCACATCTCGCACATCGAGGCGGGGCGGCGGATTCCGTCGAAGGAGGACGCGCGGCGACTGGACAGGGCACTGGGCACGGGGGACGTGCTGAGCAGTTTCCTGCCGGAGGACGATACGGCGGTCGCCGACTATTTCGAGGCGGCGCTGCATCTCGAACAACAAGCCACCGAAGTCCGCGAGTTCGCCTTGTCATTCGTGCCCGGCATCCTCCAGACGGAGAGATACGCACGTGCGGTTCTGGGCTCGTCATACCCTCCCCTGAGCGAAGAGGAGTGTGACCGGCTCGTCGTCACACGACTTGAGCGGGCCAAAGTATTGGAGGGCCCCGTGCTTCCCGTCGTCTGGGCACTGATCGACGAGTCAGTGCTGCGACGCGTCGTCGGCAGCCGGGAGATCATGGCGGAGCAGATCACGCACATGGTTCGGCTGACCGAGAGGGGACGCGTGCGCGTCCATGTGGTGCCTTTCGAGCTGGGCTTCCACCCGCTGATGGAGGGCATGCTTACGTTGATGTGGTTCGAGGACCAGCCACCCGTGGCGTACGGCGAAGGCCTGCGCATGGGAAAGGTGCACGACTCCCCGTCCATGGTCCGCGAGCTGACCGGCCGCTACGATCTTGCACTGAGCGATGCACTCCCGCTGAAGGAGTCTCAGGCACTCTTGAGAGCAACAGCAGAGGACTATGGGCACCATGACTGACCAAGCCATTCCGAACTCCGCCTCGCTGAACGGCTGGCGCAAGTCGTCGTACAGCAACAGCGAAGGCGGCAGCTGCGTAGAGGTCCTGGACAACCACCCCTCCGGCGTCCCCGTACGCGACTCCAAGGCGCCTCACGGCCCGGCGCTGGTCTTCCCCGCAGCCGGATGGGCATCGTTCATCACAGCGCTGAAGGGTTAGAGCGCCCCTGACCCTCGGCATGTCACCGCGACGCGGGTGGAAGGCGGCGGATC
The DNA here is from genome assembly GCF_041438865.1 of Streptomyces sp. NBC_01471. Classification (NCBI taxonomy): domain Bacteria; kingdom Bacillati; phylum Actinomycetota; class Actinomycetes; order Kitasatosporales; family Streptomycetaceae; genus Streptomyces; species Streptomyces sp. NBC_01471. The sequence continues at coordinate 5,237,954 of NZ_CP109450.1, read as the reverse complement.
CGGCCGGTCCGCGCGCAGCCGTAGGGCCGCGAGCGGACCGGCCGGGGTGTGCCGGGCTTTACCAGTCGTCGCTGTCCCGGCGCCGGTACCGCGGCCGGGGGGCCGGGCTCAGGGAAGGGCTGCGCGAACTGCGCGAACTCCTGCGCCTCAAACGGTCCTGCTCCCAGTCGTCGTACTCCGGAACCACACCGGCGTCCAGTCCCGACACCACCTGACGCGCCGCGGCGTACTGCGCCTGCCTGCGGATTTCGTTGGTGTGCGGGAGCTCGCCCCGCCGTTCGCGCTCCGCGGCCGATCGGGTGTCGAAGGGATCGAGCCTGGCCGAGAACGGTTCGCTGTTCAGGGGCTCATGGGGCGACCTCATGGAATATTCCATGTCACGGTAGATGCTGGTTCGGCCGACCCGTCGGCTCATACCGGCTTGCGTGATCGGAATTCCGTGCATATCGACCGGGGTGGCGTACCGCGGGACCCGCGAGCTCTGGTAGCTCGGGGGGCTTCCAGGGACATCCACCATGGGCGCCTGGTGCCCCGAGTTGGCGTACTCGTAGCGGCGGTGCGAGAGGTTCGTGCCGTCGGTCCCGGGGGCCAGGTTCGATGCCCGCTGAGGTGTGCCGTACACCGGGTCACCGTGGCTGTAGGCGGCTGCGAGGTGCAGGTGGGACACCGGGCCGCCCGGGTGTACGCCGGCGTCCCGCATGTGACGGGCCGCCGAGCGGTTGTTCATCACACTGTTCTGGGAGGGGTGCCTCCGGGTGGGCTGGCGTCCCAGGTAGTCACGGTCGATGTAGCTCACGTCCGTGTAGTCGTACTCGGGCGGCTCCTCGTAGTAGGAGCGACTGCTCCTCCGGCTGCCACCGGCACGCTGCACCGTCGGGGCGTTGGCACCCGTCGTGCTGGTGGTGCCGCCTCGCCCCCTGTTCAGAGCAGCGGTGAGACCGGCGTTGCCGATGCTGCGCTGGAGGACGCCCATCGACGCGGCGGAGGGGTGCGCCAGGGTCGCGGCGGCCTGTGCCGCATCGTTGGCACGAGTGGGGGGAGAGAACGCCTGCGAGGGACGCCGTACTGACCCTTTGGCCTTGGTCCAGTCGGCATCCCCTGCCGGGCCTGCATGAGAGTGCATGAAGTGGCCTCTGCGATGGGGGATCTCGAACAATCAGTCCTGGCAGCGTACTTCGCCTGCTTGAGAGCCGTACAGCAGCGTCAGGATTCCCCGGCCGGGAGTGCAGCAGCCAGTACGGCTCACCAGCCGGCGTCGCCCACGACCAGGCGCCCGGCCTTGCGGTACTCCCTCCGCGCACCGACCAGCAGGTCGTCCGAGGTGACAGAACCGCCGCGGGTGGCCGCGGCGTAGGCGGCGGTCACCACGGCGCTGCGGATCGAGCCGCCGGCCAGCTCGAAGTCCCGGGCGCACGGTGCCGGGTCGATGTCGTCCGCGCACGGAACGTGGGCCAGGCTGTGCCGCCACAGGGCCAGCCGCTGGTCCTCGTCCGGGAAGGGGAAGTCGACCACCAGGTCCAGCCTGCGGGTGAAGGCGTCGTCGATGTTGGCGCGCAGGTTGGTGGTGAGCAGGGCGATGCCGCTGAACGACTCCAGGCGTTGCAGCAGGTAGGCGCTTTCGAGGTTGGCGTACCGGTCGTGGGCGTCCTTCACGTCGGAGCGCTTCCCGAACACGGCGTCGGCCTCGTCGAAGAGGAGCACGGCGTCGGTGCGGTCGGCCTCGCTGAAGATCCGCTCCAGGTTCTTCTCCGTCTCACCGACGTACTTGTCCACCACGGACGAGAGCTGCACGACGTAGAGGTCCAGGCCGAGGTCGGCGGCGATCACTTCCGCGGAGAGCGTCTTCCCGGTGCCGGACTCCCCGGCGAACATCGCGAGGACGCCGCGGCCCCGGCCTCCCCCGGCACTCAACTGCCAGTCCCCGAGCACTCGTTCACGGTGCCGGGCGCGCTGGGCCAGCTCGTGCAGATGCTCCAGTGGAGCCTTCGGCAGGACCAGGTCGTTCCAGCCGACGGCCGGCATGATCCGGCGGGCGTGCCGTTCCAGCCCCGACGCGGACTGCTGCCGGGCGGCCAGTCGCAGGTGCTCGGCCGTCACATCGGTGTCGTCCAGAGCGGCGAGGTCCAGCGCCGAGTGGGCGGCCCGGCGAATCCGGTCGCCGCCCAGCCGGTAGGTGGCGACCGTCCCGGCCAGATCGAAGCCCAGGTCCTGCGCCGACTCCACTCCGAGGGCGGCGGCCCAGAGCCCCACCGTGTCCGAAGTCGAACTGGGTGCGTCCAGGACGAGCGGGTCGGGATCGCACCACTGAGGGTCGTACGGCGTCGCTCCGATGAGGATCACCGGCACGTCACCTGCGTCGAGCGAGCGGATCAGGTCGGCCGGCTGCTCCGGCAGCGGGTACACCACGATCGCGGAGCCGCGCAGCCGGGCCTCAAGCAGCAGTTGCTGCACCGGGCTGTGGGTGTGCGTACCGCCGCTGGACTGTTCGTCGCCGCTGTCGCGCTGCTCGCCGGTCTCCCGTGAGCGGGTCTCCGCCGCGGTGGTGAGGTGCAGCGCGGGCCGGCCCGCGGCGGTGAGGGCCGCGGCCGCGCAGGCCAGACCGTCGCCTTCCCGGCGCTCGCGCAGGTAGATCACCGGAGGGTCGGGCTGGGCGAGGGGCTTGGCCAACTTGCCCGTCAGCGAGTCACCCGCTCCAGCGGGAGAGGGCCGCAGGGCGCGGACATGCCCCTCCAGCGCGGCGTCGGGGGTGTCGTTACCGATCAGGTGGGCGGCCAGCCGGTCGGGTACGCGCAGGGTGCGTCCGAGGAAGGGGGCGTCCGGTTCCTCGACCCGCACCAGACCGAGCCAGGAGAGCGGCGCGGTCGGATGGAAGAGGTCGCGGGCTGTGGCGTCCAGGGCGGGCAGGCCGCACACGTCGAGCACCAGCCCGACGGTCGCCCGCCGGCGGCTGACGTCGTTGTTGAGGTAGCCGTACAGCTGCTCGAAGTCGCGGTCGAGATCCGGGGCGAGCGCGAGCAGCAGGATCGTGGCTTCCAGGTCGGTCAGCCCCATCCGCGCGGCCAGCCCGGCGAGCCGGTCGGCGGGACCGAGCGGCGCGCTCCGGGCGACGACGACGCGCTCCGCGGAATCCTCCCGTTCGGGACCGGACTTCTCCAGAAGGTGCTGTACGGCGTCCTTGGACAGATACAGCCCGCGCAGCGGGTCGTCGGCCGTGGGGTCATCGGCGGACCGCTCGCGGACCAGGGCGGCGACCCGCTCACGCTGGGCGGCGAGCCGGTCGCGCAGGGGACGGGCCGGAATGTGGTCGGAAGTGCTGTGCGCGGCGGAGCTGTCCTGGGCATCGGACGCGGTGCCGGTGCCGGTGTCGGCCGACTCGCCGCCCTGCGGGGCTGTCATCGCGCGTCCGGACGCCGGGCCGCCCGGCCCGGGGCGGGAGCGCGTACGGGCGCCTGGAGGCAGGATTCCGTCGGCGAGTCGCCGTCGGGTGCGATTCTGAGACTCTCGTCCACTTCGCGGATCATTACTACGCTGCGCTCTTTCCGGCTGGTTCTGTCGGCAGCGAGTGCTGATGCTGCGTGATCGGCATCCTTTCGCGGGGGCCGACCGCGCCGCAAGGGCCTCGGGGACGATACCCGGGCACCCGACTCTGCCCGGCCGATCCCTTGATCTGCCTGTTCGGACAGGCAGCCGCGGCAGCCCGCGCTCCGGGAGGGTTCCGCCGGACAGGCCGTGGCGAGGTGTCCGCCCGTACGCGGGGGCCAAGGAACCGTGCCCCTCCCCCGGCCCGCGCCGTCACTTGCCCGAGCGTGCTCAGGCTCACCCTGGACAGCCCCGGTGACCTCCCGGTAACTTCGACTGAGCAAGCGCTTAGCAGGAGCGGCCTGCCGGGTCGACCGGACCCCGGGGCCACGCCAGAACCGCAGAGGAGCCTTCCGTGCGCCGTACCGTTTACAACGAGGACCACGAGGCGTTCCGGGACACCATCCGGGCCTTCATCGAGGCCGAGGTCGTGCCCGTGTACGACGAGTGGCTGGCCGCCGGCCAGGCGCCGCGCGACTTCTACCACAAGCTCGGCGAGCTGGGGATCTTCGGCATCGAGGTGCCCGAGGAGTTCGGCGGCGCGGGCGAGGAGTCCTTCAAGTTCCAGGCGATCATCTCCGAGGAGTGCGCCCGCGCGGGTGTCTCCTTCGGCGGTTCCGGCGTGCACGTCGCGCTCTGCCTGCCGTATCTGAAGGCGTACGCCACCGACGAGCAGAAGAAGCGCTGGCTCCCCGACTTCGTGAGCGGCGCCTCGATGTACGCCATCGCCATGACCGAGCCGGGCACCGGTTCCGACCTGGCCGGCATGAAGACCACCGCCAGGCTCTCGGACGACGGCACGCACTACGTGCTCAACGGCGCCAAGACCTTCATCACCGGCGGTGTGCACGCCGACCGCGTGATCGTCTGCGCGCGCACGGCCGCCCCGACCCCCGAGGACCGCCGGCACGGCATATCGCTGCTCGTCGTCGACACCAAGTCCGAGGGGTACGCGGTCGGCCGCAAGCTCGACAAGCTCGGCCTGAAGACCTCCGACACCGCCGAGCTCTCCTTCACCGACGTGAAGGTCCCGGTCGGCGACCTGCTCGGCGAGGAGAACAAGGGCTTCTCCTACCTCGGGCAGAACCTCCCGCAGGAGCGCCTCGGCATCGCGGTGGGCGCGTACGCGCAGGCCGCCGCCGCCGTCCGGTTCGCGCAGGAGTACGTCCAGGACCGCACGGTCTTCGGCAAGACCGTCGCGTCCTTCCAGAACACCAAGTTCGAGCTGGCCGCCTGCAAGGCCGAGGTGGACGCGGCCGAGGCGGTCTGCGACCGCGCCCTGGAGGCGCACGACCTGGGCGAGCTGTCGGCGGCCGAGGCCGCGTCCGCGAAGCTCTTCACCACCGAGGTCGCGCACCGCGTGATCGACAAGTGCCTCCAGCTGCACGGTGGTTACGGCTACATGAACGAGTACCCGATCGCCCGCCTGTACGCCGACAACCGGGTCAACCGGATCTACGGCGGCACCAGCGAGGTCATGAAGATGATCATCGCCAAGAGCATGGGTCTGTAGAGGCACCCGGAGATACGCCGCAGAGCGACCTTGTAGAAATACAGCTATGAACCTGGCACTTGAGTCCCTGCTCGATCTGCTCGATCTGGAGCGGATCGAGCAGGACATCTTCCGCGGCCTGAGCCGCTCCGCCGTCGTGCCGCGCGTCTTCGGCGGCCAGGTCGCCGCCCAGGCCCTGGTCGCCGCCGGGCGCACCGTGCCGGACGACAGGACGGCCCACTCGCTGCACGCGTACTTCCTGCGCCCCGGCGACCCGGGCGCGCCGATCGTGTACACGGTCGACCGCATCCGGGACGGCCGCTCCTTCACCACGCGCCGGGTCGTCGCCGTCCAGCACGGGCAGCCGATCTTCCATCTCTCGGCGTCGTTCCAGACGTACGAGGAGGGGCTCGACCACCAGACGGCGATGCCGGACGCACCCGACCCGGAGACGCTGCCGACGGCCGCCGAGATGCTGCCCCGGTACGCGGACAGCTTCCTGGAGCCGGGGGTCGTGGACCGGCTGATCGAGGCCCGTGCGGCGGTCGATCTGCGGTACGTGGACGCCCCGCCGTTCGGCAGCGTCGGCACCCCGCGCGAACCGCGCTCGCAGGTCTGGTTCCGTACGAACGGAAAGCTGGCGGACGACCCGCTGCTGCACGTCTGCCTCGCGACGTACGTCTCGGACATGACGCTGCTCGACTCGGTGCTGCTCGCCCACGGGCGGGGCGGCTGGGCGGTCGGGGACGTGGTCGGCGCCAGCCTGGACCACGCGATGTGGTTCCACCGCCCGTTCCGGGCCGACGAGTGGCTGCTGTACGACCAGGAGTCCCCGTCGTCGTCCGGCGGACGCGGTCTCGGGCAGGCCCGGATCTACACCCAGGACGGGCAACTGGCGGTCACGGTGATCCAGGAGGGCGTCATCCGGGTCCCGCGCTGACGCGGCGGGTCGCGCCCGGCCCGCCGAGGCCGGTCCGGCCCGCCGCCTGTCAGCCCAGCCCTGCCGCGTCCAGCAGGTACGCCGTCATCGGGTCGTAGAAGCGCGGATCGGTGACGTGGTCGTCGAGCGGGACGGTGACCTGGAGGGTTCCCTCGGCCTCACCCAGGAAGAGCGCCGGGTCGTTGCAGTCCGCGTAGCCGATCGAGTCCAGTCCGCGCTGGCCCGCGCAGCCCGCCCAGCCGTGGTCGGCGACGACCAGGTCGGGGAGCGGCCTGCCCGCGCGCTCCAGGCCGTCGAGGATGGCCCGCATCGGCTCGGGCGAGTGGGTGTGCCAGAGGGTCGCGCCGCGCTCCAGCATCGCCACGTCGGCGAACTGGAAGACCATCCCCTCGTCGGCGCTGAGCCCGCCCGGAATCCGTACGATCTCGCAGCCCGCCGCGCGCAGCGCGTCCGCGGTGGCCCGGTGCACGTCGAGCAGCCCGCCGGGGTGTCCGGTGGCGAACAGCACGCTCTCGCTGCCCTCGGCCGCCTTCCGCAGCCGGGCGGCCATCCGGTCCAGGGCGTCGACCGTCAGCTCCGGGTCGATGGTGTCCTGGCCCTGCCGGTGCTCCGGGTCGTCGCTGACACCGCACCGCTCGGCCATCACGGCGAGCACGTCCTGCTCGTCGGACCAGCGGTCACCGAGTTCGAGCCCCAGCCAGAAGTGCCGGTCACCGTTGGAGAGCTTGCGGTAGTGGGAGAGGTTGTTGTCGCGGGGCGTGGCGACGTTTCCGGCGATCCGGGTGCGGACGAGGTGGTCGACGAGTTCGGCACGGCTGGGTATCGGCATGAGCCCATTGTGCCGCCAGGGCCCGTCGCCGTCAGTCCGGTACCGGCGGATACCGGGGGCGCACCGGCCCCGCACAGCCCCGCCTGCCCCACAGCCGTACGTCGGCCGGCCACCGCGGCCCGCGTCAGCCGGCCGCCGGTGCCTCGCCCTGTGCGCGGGCCGGCACCCGGTCCAGCGCCTCGAAGGCCCCGTGCGCCAGGCGGCGCAGCAGCGCGCCGGTGGTGGTGCGGCCGGGCAGGCCGCCGGTGCCCAGGTGCGGGGTGGAGTTCAGCAGGCCGAAGACCGCGTGCACGGCCGCGCGGGCCTCCTGCTCCGGGGTGTGCGGGTACAGCTCGCGCACGACGGTGACCCACAGCTCGACGTACTGCCGCTGGAGCCTGCGGACCGCCTTGCGGTCGCTGTCGCGCAGCCGGTCCAGCTCACGGTCGTGGACCGTGATCAGCGGGCGGTCGTCGAGCGCGAAGTCGATGTGCCCGTCGATCAGCGAGGCGAGGACCGCGGCCGGGCCGCCCGCCGCCCGCTCCGCCCGCGTCCGGCCGCCGTCGAGCAGCCGCTCGCTGATCCCGACGAGCAGCTCGGCGAGCATCGCGTCCTTGCCGGCGAAGTGCCGGTAGAGGCCGGGGCCGCTGATGCCCACCGCCGCACCTATCTCGTCCACGCCGACGCCGTGGAAACCGCGCTCGGCGAAGAGGCGCGCGGCCTCCTTGAGGATCTGCTCGCGCCGCGTCGGGGCGTCCGTCCTGGTGCTCATGGATCCATTCTAGACAGCGGGGTTAGCGAGCGTTAACCTGACGACAGGTGTTAACGATCACTAACCGCCCCGACCGGGTAGGGATGGTCGGGACCACATCGGCACAGAGCAGACAGAAGAGCAGAGGGGGCCCGACCGATGCAGCAGGCACCAGTCCTGACGAGTGCGGCCGATCCCGCTTCGGAGGCCTGGCGGGCCAACGAGGCGGCGCACGAGGCACTCGCCGACGAGCTGCGGACCAGGCTGGCGACCGCACGGCTCGGCGGCGGCGAGAAGTCGCGGGCCCGCCATGTGGCGCGCGGGAAGCTGCTGCCGCGCGACCGCGTCGACACCCTGCTGGACCCGGGCTCGCCCTTCCTGGAGATCGCGCCGCTGGCCGCCGACGGCCTGTACGGCGGGGCCGCACCCGCCGCCGGGGTCATCGCCGGGATCGGCCGGGTCAGCGGCCGCGAGGTGGTGGTGGTCGCCAATGACGCGACGGTCAAGGGCGGCACGTACTACCCGATGACCGTGAAGAAGCACCTGCGCGCCCAGGAGGTGGCCCTGGAGAACCGGCTGCCGTGCGTGTACCTGGTCGACTCGGGCGGTGCCTTCCTGCCGATGCAGGACGAGGTCTTCCCCGACCGCGACCACTTCGGCCGGATCTTCTACAACCAGGCCCGGATGTCGGGCGCGGGCATCCCGCAGATCGCCGCCGTGCTCGGCTCCTGCACGGCGGGCGGCGCGTACGTCCCGGCGATGAGCGACGAAGCGGTGATCGTCCGCAACCAGGGCACGATCTTCCTGGGCGGCCCGCCGCTGGTGAAGGCCGCGACCGGCGAGGTCGTCACGGCCGAGGAGCTGGGCGGCGGCGAGGTGCACTCGCGGACCTCGGGCGTCACCGATCACCTCGCGGAGGACGACGCGCACGCGCTGCGCATCGTCCGGACCATCGTCTCCACGCTGCCCGGGCGCACCCCGCTCCCCTGGTCCGTGGAGCCGGTGGAGGAGCCGAAGGTGGACCCGGCCGGGCTGTACGGCGCGGTGCCGGTCGACTCCCGTACGCCCTACGACGTACGCGAGGTGATCGCGCGGCTCACGGACGGCTCGCGGTTCGCCGAGTTCAAGGCGGAGTTCGGGACGACGCTGATCACCGGCTTCGCCCGGATCCACGGCCATCCGGTCGGCATCGTCGCCAACAACGGCATCCTCTTCTCCGAATCCGCCCAGAAGGGCGCGCACTTCATCGAGCTGTGCGACCAGCGCGGCATTCCGCTGCTCTTCCTCCAGAACATCTCCGGCTTCATGGTCGGCCGGGACTACGAGGCGGGCGGGATCGCCAAGCACGGCGCCAAGATGGTGACGGCGGTGGCCTGCACCCGGGTGCCGAAGCTGACCGTGGTCGTCGGCGGGTCCTACGGCGCGGGGAACTACTCGATGTGCGGGCGGGCCTACTCGCCGCGCTTCCTGTGGATGTGGCCGAACGCCAAGATCTCGGTGATGGGCGGCGAGCAGGCCGCTTCCGTCCTGGCCACGGTCAAGCGCGACCAGCTGGGCGACGACTGGAGCGCCGAGGACGAAGAGGCGTTCAAGGCCCCGGTTCGCGCGCAGTACGAGGAGCAGGGGAACGCCTACTACGCGACGGCCAGGCTCTGGGACGACGGGGTGATCGACCCGCTGGAGACCCGGCAGGTCGTCGGCCTCGCGCTGACCGCCTGCGCCAACGCGCCGCTGCCCCAGAAGGACCGGACGGCGCCCGGCTACGGCGTCTTCCGGATGTGACGGGGGTGGCCGATGTGATGAGGGTGCCGGAGACGGATCTGATGAGGGTGGACATGTTCGACAGCGTTCTGATCGCCAACCGGGGCGAGATCGCCGTGCGCGTCATCCGTACGCTGCGGGAGCTGGGCATCCGCTCGGTCGCCGTCTACAGCGACGCGGACGCCGACGCCCGGCACGTACGGGAGGCGGACACCGCCGTCCGGCTCGGTCCGGCGCCCGCCGCCGAGAGCTATCTGTCGGTGGAGCGGCTCCTCGGAGCGGCGGCGCGCTCCGGCGCGCAGGCGGTCCATCCCGGGTACGGGTTCCTCGCCGAGAACGCGGAGTTCGCCCAGGCGTGCGCCGACGCGGGCCTGGTCTTCATCGGGCCGCCCGCTTCGGCGATCTCCCTGATGGGCGACAAGATCCGCGCCAAGGCGACCGTGGAGGCCGCGGGCGTCCCGGTGGTCCCCGGCTCGTCGGGCAGCGGGCTCTCCGACGCCGAACTGGCCGCATCCGCACGGGAGATCGGGATGCCCGTGCTGCTGAAGCCGTCGGCGGGCGGCGGCGGCAAGGGCATGCACCTGGTCCGCGACGAGGCGCTGCTCGCCGAGGAGATCGCCTCGGCCCGGCGCGAGGCGCGGTCCTCGTTCGGCGACGACACGCTGCTGGTGGAGCGGTGGATCGACCGCCCGCGCCACATCGAGATCCAGGTCCTCGCGGACGCCCACGGGAACGTCGTGCACCTGGGTGAGCGCGAGTGCTCCCTCCAGCGCCGCCACCAGAAGATCATCGAGGAGGCGCCGTCGGTCCTGCTGGACGAGGCGACCCGGGCCGCGATGGGCGAGGCCGCCGTCCAGGCGGCGCGCAGCTGCGGGTACACGGGCGCGGGCACGGTGGAGTTCATCGTCCCCGGCGGCGACCCGTCCGCGTACTACTTCATGGAGATGAACACCCGCCTCCAGGTCGAGCACCCGGTGACCGAGCTGATCACCGGCCTCGACCTGGTGGAGTGGCAGCTGCGGGTCGCCGCGGGTGAGCGGCTGCCGTACGAGCAGAAGGACATCAGGCTCACCGGGCACGCCATCGAGGCGCGGGTCTGCGCGGAGGACCCGGCCCGCGGCTTCCTGCCGTCCGGCGGCACGGTGCTGGCGCTGCGTGAACCCGAGGGCCACGGCGTACGGACCGACTCGGGCCTCAGCGAGGGCGTGGAGGTCGGCAGCCGCTACGACCCGATGCTGTCGAAGGTCATCGCGTACGGCCCGGACCGCGCGACGGCGCTGCGCAGGCTGCGGGCCGCGCTGGCCGCCACGGTCACCCTGGGCGTCCCGACCAACGCGGGCTTCCTGCGGCGGCTGCTCGCCCACCCGGCGGTGGTGGCGGGCGAGCTGGACACCGGGCTGGTGGAGCGGGAGGCGGACGGCCTGGTGCCGGACACGGTGCCGCCCGAGGTGTACACGGCGGCGGCCGCGGTACGGACGGCCGGGCGGGCCCCGGAGCCGGACGCCGGCGGCTGGACCGACCCGTTCTCGGTGCCGAGCGGCTGGCGGCTGGGCGGCGCCCCGCTGCCGGTGACGCAGTGGCTCCAGATCCCCGGGCACGAGGCGGTGCTGACCGGCGGCGAGGGCCGGGTCACACCGGACACCGTGTCGGTGACGGTCGACGGGACCGTGCACACCTTCCACCGCGCCGGGGACTGGCTCGGCCGGGACGGCGACGCCTGGCACGTCCAGGACCACGACCCCGTGCAAACCACGCTGGACGCGGCGGCAGGCCGGGGCGGGGCCGGTTCGCTGACCGCGCCGATGCCGGGCACGGTCACCGTGGTCAAGGTCGCCACCGGTGACGACGTGGTCGCGGGTCAGGGCCTGTTGGTGGTCGAGGCGATGAAGATGGAGCACCTGATCACCGCCCCGCACGCGGGCACGGTCACCGAACTCGACGTCGCCCCCGGCACGACGGTCGCGATGGACCAGGTGCTGGCCGTCGTCACCCCGGCGGCCGGTCCGGCCGCCGGCACAACCCCGCTGGAGGAGAAATGACGTCCGGCACACCCCTGTCCGGCCTGCCCATGTCCGTACCGGCGGAGGGGCTCCCGGCCCGGGTCCGTATCCACGAGGTCGGCGCCCGCGACGGACTGCAGAACGAGAAGACGGTCGTCCCGACCGGGGTGAAGGCGGAGTTCATCCACCGGCTCGCCACCGCGGGCCTGACGACCATCGAGGCGACCAGCTTCGTGCACCCCGAGTGGGTGCCCCAACTGGCCGACGCCGAGAGCCTGTTCCCGCAGCTCGCCGATATTCCCGGCGTGGACCTGCCGGTCCTGGTGCCGAACGGCCGCGGGCTCGACCGTGCCCTGGAGCTCGGCGCCCGCCGGATCGCGGTCTTCGGCAGCGTGACGGAGTCGTTCGCCAAGGCCAATCTGAACCGCACCGTGGACGAGTCGCTCGCCATGTTCGAGCCGGTCGTCGCGAAGGCCCGCGCGGCGGGCCTGCACGTGCGCGGCTACCTCTCGATGTGCTTCGGCGACCCGTGGGAGGGCCCGGTCCCGGTCGACCGGGTGGTCACCGTCGCCCGGCGCCTGCTGGACCTCGGCTGCGACGAGCTGAGCCTCGGCGACACCATCGGGGTCGCGACACCGGGACACGTACAGGCCCTGCTCACCGCGCTCAACGAGGCGGGCGTGGGCACGGATTCCCTCGGCGTCCACTTCCACGACACGTACGGCCAGGCGCTCTCCAACACCCTGGCCGCCCTCCAGCACGGCGTGACCACAGTGGACGCGTCGGCGGGCGGCCTCGGCGGCTGCCCGTACGCGAAGTCCGCCACCGGCAATCTCGCCACCGAAGACCTCGTCTGGATGCTCGAAGGGCTCGGCATCGAGACCGGGGTCGACCTCGGCCGCCTCACCGCCACCAGCGTGTGGATGGCCGGACAACTGGGCCGACCCAGCCCGTCCCGCACCGTACGCGCCCTCTCCCACCAGGAGCAGTGACCATGGACCACCGTCTGAGCACCGAACACGAAGAACTCCGCCGCACGGTCGAGGCGTTCGCCCACGATGTGATCGCCCCGAAGATCGGCGACTTCTACGAGCGGCACGAGTTCCCGTACGAGATCGTCCGGGAGATGGGCCGGATGGGCCTGTTCGGGCTGCCGTTCCCGGAGGAGTACGGCGGGATGGGCGGCGACTACCTCGCGCTCGGCATCGCGCTGGAGGAGCTGGCCCGCGTCGACTCGTCGGTGGCGATCACCCTGGAGGCGGGCGTCTCGCTGGGCGCGATGCCGGTCTTCCGCTTCGGCACCGATGAGCAGAAGCGCGAGTGGCTGCCCCGGATGTGCTCGGGCGAGATCCTGGGCGCGTTCGGCCTGACCGAGCCGGAGTGCGGCTCGGACGCGGGCGGCACCCGCACCACGGCGGTGCGCGACGGTGACGACTGGGTGATCAACGGCTCCAAGTGCTTCATCACCAACTCCGGTACGGACATCACGGGCCTGGTCACGGTCACGGCGGTCACCGGCCGCAAGCCGGACGGCCGCCCGCACATCTCCGCGATCATCGTCCCCTCGGGCACCCCGGGCTTCACGGTGGCGGCCCCGTACTCGAAGGTCGGCTGGAACGCCTCGGACACCCGCGAGCTGTCGTTCTCGGACGTACGGGTCCCCGCGGCGAACCTGCTCGGCGAGGAGGGTCGCGGTTACGCCCAGTTCCTGCGCATCCTCGACGAGGGCCGGGTGGCGATCTCCGCCCTGGCGACGGGCCTGGCGCAGGGCTGTGTGGACGAGTCCGTGGCGTACGCGAAGCAGCGCCACGCGTTCGGCCGCCCGATCGGCGACAACCAGGCCATCCAGTTCAAGATCGCGGACATGGAGATGAAGGCCCACACGGCGCGCGTCTCGTGGCGCGACGCGGCGTCGCGCCTGGTGAGCGGCGACCCGTTCAAGAAGGAGGCGGCGCTGGCGAAGCTGTACTCCTCGACGGTGGCGGTGGACAACGCCCGCGAGGCGACGCAGATCCACGGCGGGTACGGCTTCATGAACGAGTACCCGGTGGCCCGGATGTGGCGCGACTCCAAGATCCTGGAGATCGGCGAGGGCACGAGCGAGGTCCAGCGGATGCTGATCGCACGGGAGCTGGGGCTGCCCACCGGGTGAGCCCGGCCCGGAGATGCCGGACAATGCGGGACATGGAGCTGCGGGGAGACCGGGTCGTGCTGCGGCCGGTGGCGGACGGTGAGGGAGCGGAGCTCGACAGGATCGTGCGGGAGCCGGAAGTCGCCATGTGGTGGGCCCCCCCGGCCGGTTACGCGGACATGCTCGCCGTCGTCCTCGACGGCGAGGTCATCGGAGCCGTCCAGTTCGCGGAGGAGACCGACCCCGAGTTCCGCCACGCGGGCATCGACATCTTCCTGACGGCGCGCAGGCACGGGGAGGGCCTGGGCACCGACGCCGTCCGGACACTGGCCCGCTGGCTGGTGCACGAGCGCGGTCACCACCGGCTGACGATCGACCCCGCGGCGGCCAACACCGCGGCGATCCGCAGTTACGGCAAGGTCGGATTCAAGCCGGTGGGGATCATGCGCGCGTACGGCCGCGACCACCGGACAGGCAGCTGGCAGGACGGGCTGTTGATGGATCTGCTGGCCGAGGAGCTGACCGACGACCAGGAATATCCATACAGATAAGGACAATTCAGAAGAGCGGTCGACAACTCCGTCACGACGCACATCTCCCACTGGTTGATAGACAAGTTCCCAGTGGGTGAGACAACGGTCTCGTCGTGGCTGGATTTGTTTCCTAAGGTCTGACGTGTGATTACCGGAAAGACCGCTCCGGGTCCGGCCCACAGAACCGGTGCCATCCTGGCCGTGCTCGCCGAGCAGGCTTCTGTGACCGCCCAGGACCTCTCCCGCCGCACCGGCATTCCGGTCAGCGCCGTGTATCGCCATCTGGGCGATCTGACGCAGCTCGGACTCGTCAGTGCGACGCGGACGCGCGGCCGGTACTGCGCGGGTTCGCTCGCGGTGCAGATGGCGGTGAACTACCGGCGCGAGATGCTCGGTGGCGGGGGCGTGAAGCGCCGTCTGGCCCGGCTGGCGTCCGACACCGAGGAGCTGGCGGCCTTCCTGATCCCCAGCGGCCGGCACGTCCTGTGCGTCGAGGCCGCCGAGGGGTCCCGGGTGATCAAGTGCAGCTTCTCACCGGGGCTGAGCCAGCCGCTGACCTTCGGGGCGAGCGCACAGGCGATCCTCGCCCACCTTCCGGCCGCACGCGTCGCCGAGGTCTGCACGGCGCACCGGCTCGGCCCCCGGGAGACCGAGGCGCTCACCGCCGACCTGCACCACGTCCGCGACCGGGGGTACGCCATGAGCACCGGAGCTGTCGACGAGGGCGTGTGGGGCGTGAGCGTCCCCGTCCTCGACCGGCAGGGGCAGCTCACCGGAACCGTCAGCACCATGGCGCCGGAGTTCCGGGGGCGCCGCAACCACCAGGCGCTGCTCACGCTCACCCATGCCGCGGCGCAGGACATCGGCCGTCTTGAGGAGCCGCTGCCATGACGGCCCGGGACGGTCCCCGGCCCGCCGGTGACGGCACGGCCCGGCACCCGGTGCCACGCACCCCGGCCCCGTCACCCGAACTCGCGCATCACGCACGGCCCGAATGGAGTGGAACATGGTAAGAGCACCCGTCGGGCGAAGGGGCGCAGCCGTGCTGGCCGGGCTCCTCTCGTCCTTCCTCCTGCTGGCGGGAGCCTCGCCGGCCGCCGCCGCGCCGCAGGCGGACAAGGGGGCACAGAAGCTCGAACGACTGCGCTCGGGGCACGCCACGCTGCGCGTGGGCACCGACGCCACGTTCCCGCCCTTCGAGTTCACCGACGCCAAGGGCGGCCGGGTCGGCTTCGACATCGAGCTGGTGCGGGCACTGGCGAAGCGGGCGGGCATCAAGAAGGTCAGCTTCACGCAGATGCCGTTCGGGAACATCGTCCCGGCGTTGCAGGCCCATCAGATCGACGTGGGCGCCTCGGGGATCTACATCAACAAGGAGCGGGCCAAGGTCATCGACTTCTCGGACGTGTACTACCCGGGCGGGCTCGCGATGTTCACCGCCGGCAAGGACCACACGATCCACTCCCTGGACGACCTCGCGGGCAAGCGGGTCGCGGTCCAGGTCGGCACCAAGTCCGTCGAGTGGGTCAAGGAGAACCAGCCCCGCGCCAAACTCGTCACGGTGCAGACCAACCAGCAGATGTTCTCGTCCGTGAAGCTGGGCCAGGCCGCGGCGGTCGTCACCGGAGCCCCGGCCGGCCAGTACTTCATCGCTCAACAGGGCGGCCTGAAGCAGGTCGGCAAGCGTCTGACGGGCGAGGACTACGGCTATGCCTTCCCGAAGGCGGACACGGCCGTGACCGCCGCGTTCGACGGCGCGCTGAAGGACATGAAGAGTGACGGCTCCTACGGCAAGCTGACCCACAAGTGGTTCGGAGCCGGGAGCGCGGCCAAGGTGGAGAAGCACGCGCTCCTCAACCCGCGGACGATCATCGACTCCTGGGGCCAGATATGGCACGGCCTGCTGGTGAGCATCGAGGTGATCCTCATGTCGCTGTGCCTGAGCCTCCTGTTCGGCATGACGGGCGGGTTCGCCAAGCTGAGCAGGATCGCGCCGCTGCGCTGGCTGGGCAACGCCTATGTCTCCGTGATCCGCGGGACCCCGTTCGTCGTCCAGCTGTTCCTGATCTACTTCGGTCTGCCCCAGCTCGGGCTGCAACTGCCGCCCATGGTCGCGGGCGTGCTCTCCCTCGGCCTCTACAGCGGCTCGTACGTCACCGAGATCTTCCGCGGGGCCGTGCAGTCGGTGGACCGGGGCCAGATCGAGGCCGCCAGGTCCTGCGGCATGTCCCACGCGTCGGCCATGCGGCACGTCGTCGTACCGCAGGCGTTCCTGCGGATGCTTCCCCCGCTGGGGAACGAGTTCGTCTCGCTCACGAAGAACTCGACGCTGGTCTCGTTCGTCACGATCGGCGAGCTGTTCCTCGTGGGCCAGACGGTCATATCCCGGACGTTCGACGCCCTGACCGTCTACCTCTTCATCGGCCTTCTCTACTACGTACTCACCAACATCATCGGTTTCGCGACCCATGCGATAGAGAAGAAGATGGCGGTGTACGTCTGATGGCACTCCTCGAAACCCAGGGCATCACCAAGGCGTTCGGCGATCACGAGGTACTGCGCGGCATCGACTTCACCATCGAGCCGGGGCAGGTCGTGGCCGTCATCGGTCCCAGCGGCGGCGGCAAGTCGACGTTCCTGCGCTGCCTCAACCTGCTGGAGACGCCGACCTCGGGGCGCGTCGTGTTCTCGGGCGAGGAGCTCAGCGCCACCGAGTCCGACCTCGACCGGCTGCGCGCCCGGATGGGCATGGTCTTCCAGCAGTTCAACCTGTTCCCGCACATGACGGCGCTGCGCAACGTGGTCCTGCCGCAGATGAACGTACTCGGCCGGACCCGCGGGGAAGCGGAGACCAGGGGCCGTGCTCTCCTGGAACGGGTGGGCATGCTCGGGCGGGCCGACATCTACCCGAACCGGCTGTCCGGCGGGCAGAAGCAGCGGGTCGCCATCGCACGGGCGGTGGCGATGGACCCGGAGCTGATGCTGTTCGACGAGCCGACCTCCGCGCTGGACCCGGAGGTCGTCCAGGACGTCCTGGACGTCATGACCGGACTGGCCAAGGAGGGCATGACCATGGTCGTGGTGACACACGAGATGGGCTTCGCCCGCAAGGTGGCCGACCGGGTCGTCTTCATCGACGGCGGCCGGATAGCAGCGGATCTGCCACCCGACGAGTTCTTCTCCGACACGAACGAGAACGAGCGGGTCCGGACCTTCCTGGCGAAGGTGCTGTAGCCGCGAGGGGCCCGCCGGGTTCGGATGGGCCCCTGCTCCGCCGGGCACGTACGGGCCTTCACCGGCTGCTCTCCACCCGGCTGGCCTCACGCTCCGGGTGGAGGCCGCCCCCGCCCGGGTTCCACCCCCGTTCCACCCCTGGGTTGAAGGAATCCGGGGCGCCGGAGCGAATAGTCGAAGCCATGACGCTCACCGACTGGATCATCGACATCGCCCTTCTCCTCATCGTCTTCCGGCAGCTCAAGGAGGAGCGGCTCACCGCCCGCACCGTCCTGCTGCCCCTCGGCATCATCGCCTGGACCGGCTTCAACTACCTCGACGCCTTCCCGACCGCGGGGAACGACCTGCCGCTGATCGCGGGATTCGCCGGGGTGGGAATCGTCTTCGGCCTCGTCTCCGGCCTGCTGACCCGCGTCCGCTACGCGGAAGGTCACGTGCGCATCAGGGCCACCGCGAGCGCCGCGGCGCTCTGGGTGATCTGCATGGGCTTCCGGCTCGGCTTCGCCATCTGGTCGAGCCACCCCTCCGGCCAGACCCATCTCGCGCACTTCTCCGTCGCCCACGACATCACCAGCGGCCAGGCCTGGGTGGTGGCCCTCGTCCTGATGGCGTTCGGCGAGGTCGTCGTACGGATCGGTACGATCGTCGCCCGGGGCGGGCTCCTGATGGCCCGCAACAGCCACGCCGACAACGCCGGGTCGCCGTCCGTCGCACCGGCGCCGCACCCCGGCACCTACGTCTGACCGGGCAGGATCGGAGCGGGCCGGCCGGCGGAGAACGGAGTGCGGGGATGAACGGGCGCTGGTGGAGGAATCCGGTGGACTGGAGCACGCCGGTCTGGGAAGCACCGGGCTGGAAACCGCTGGACCGGGGCTCTTTCAGGGGCGCGGCGGCCATGGTGGCCTGTATGGCGGTCACCGTGCTCGCGGCCCACGGGACGCCCCTCAGGATCGTCGTCGGTGCGCTGGGAGTCCTCGCGGAGCTGGGGATGCTGCTGGGCCGGCGGATGCTGCCGTCCGTCCTGGGCGCCGTGGGCGCGACGGTCACCATCGGTGCCGGTCTCACGGTCTCGCTCCTGGTGCCGGCCGGGCTCGGCTCCGTGCCGGTGCTCGCGGGCGTCGCCGTCCTCGCCCTGCGGCTGCCCGCGGGGCCCGTGCGGACGACCGGCGTCGCGGTGGTGTCGGCCGCGTTCGGGATCACGATCATGGTGATCACCGGCAGCCTGGCCGGGCTGCTCGCCGGGGTGGGCGTCTGGCTGCTCGCCGACCGGTCCGTGGAGCACACCGCCCTCCAGACCGAGCGGGACCGGGCCGTGGCGCTGCTGGCCGAGGTCGAGGCGTCCCGGGAGGCCCTCCAGGAGGCGGCGGCCGTCGAGGAACGCAGCCGTATCGCACGGGAGATGCACGACGTCCTGGCGCACAGCCTCGCCGGGCTCTCCGTGCAGTTGCAGGCGGTGCGGGCCATCGCGAACCGGGACGGCGCACCCGCGTCGCTGACCGGCCCGATCGACCGGGCGGCGGACCTCGCACGGGACGGGGTCCAGGAGGCGCGCGCCGCGGTCGGCGCGCTGCGCCACGCACCGCTCCGTGGGGTGGACGACCTCAAGGGCCTGGTCGGCGGTTTCCCCGGCGAGGCCCGCCTGCGGGACACCGGCCGGCCGCACCCGCTCGGCGCCGACGCGGGCCACGCGGTGTACCGGGCGGTCCAGGAGTCGCTGACGAACGCCGCGCGGTACGCGACCGGGAGCGTCATCGACGTGGATCTGGCCTGGACGGAAACGGAGTTGCGGGTGGAGGTGCGCGACCACGGGCGCCCGGCCGGCCGCGGACCGTCGGGCGTGCAGGGCAGCGGCACCGGCCTGCGGAGCATGGCGGAGCGGATCGAGGCGGTCGGCGGGACGCTGTCCGCCGGGCCGGTGCCCGGCGGCGCGGGCTGGCGTACCGAGGTGCGCGTACCGGTGGCGGGTGCCGGGGGCGCAGGCCCGGCAGGGAAGATGGGGTCGTGAACACATCAGCGGGCATCCGGGCGCCGCGCACGGGCGGGAAGGCGGACGCGTGACGATTCGGGTACTGGTGGCGGACGATCAGGCAGTGGTACGGGACGGAGTCGTGCTGCTGCTCTCGTCGGCCGACGACATGGAGGTGGTCGGTGAAGCGGGCGACGGGCACGAAGCCGTGCGGCTGGCCACGGAGTCACGGCCCGACGTGGCCCTCGTCGACCTGCGGATGCCGGGGCTGACCGGCGCCGAGGTCACGGCCCGGGTCGTCGCCGCGGACATCGGGGTCCGGGTGCTCATCCTGACCACGTACGCGGACGACGACGCGGTGATGCCGGCCCTGCGGGCGGGCGCGTCCGGCTATCTGACCAAGGACGCCACCGGCGAAGCGGTGCTGGCCGCGGTCCGTGACGTGGCCGCGGGACACACCGTCCTGGACCCAGCGGTCCAGCGCCGCCTGGTCGAACTGGTCGTCAGCGAACGGGACTCCGCCACTCCGGCTCCCGCACCCGTAGCCGGGATTCCGGCCGAGGCCGAGGGCCTCACCCGGCGGGAGATCGACGTCGTCCGGCTGGTGGCCCAGGGGCTCAACAACCGCCAGGTGGCCAAGGAGATGGTCGTCAGCCAGGCGACCGTCAAGACGCATCTCAACCATGTGCTGGCGAAACTGGCCCTGGAGGACCGCGGCGCGCTGATCGCCTGGGCCTGGCGGTACGGACTGGCCGACAGGACCCCGTAGCCACTCCCCCGCGCACCGCGCGGGGGTCTCCGCACACCACTCTGCGCCCCTTTCCGTACAGCACCTCTCCGTACAGCACCTCTCCGTACAGCACCGTTCCGGAACGAGCCGTCCACCGGGTCACCACCCCACTCCACCCTCTGGACAAGAGGTCAGGTTAGGCTAACCTGACCAGGAATCGCCCGGTGGCCGTCCCGGCACGTACGGAAAGCAGAGCCCAGCCATGCCCAACGCCCGCGCCTCCCACTTCTCCCGTCGCGGCATCCTCGCCGCGGGCGGCGTCATCGGTATCGGTGCCGCCCTCAGCGCCTGCGGCAGCACCGACGCGAAGAGCTCGGGCTCCGCGAAATCGGACACCGGCCCCTGGTCCTTCAAGGACGACCGCGGCATCACCGCCAAGGCCGACGCGACCCCCACGAAGATCGTCGCCTTCACGGGCACCGCCGCGGCGCTGCACGACTACGGCGTCGAGGTCACGGCGGTCTTCGGGCCGACCAGGACCAAGGACGGCAAAGCCGATGTCCAGGCCGGCGACCTCGACATCAACAAGGTCGAGATACTCGGCAACGTCTGGGGCGAGTTCAACGTCGAGAAGTACGCCGCGCTCGGCCCCCAGCTGCTGATCACCGGCATGTACGACAAGGGCGCCCTCTGGTACGTCCCCGACGAGTCCAAGTCCAAGATCCTCAAGCTGGCTCCGAGCACGGCCCTGATGGTCGCCCGCACCTCGATGCCCGCCGCGCTCCAGCGCCACGCGGAGCTGGCGGAGTCCCTCGGTGCCGATCTGAAGGCCAAGAAGGTCACCGACGCGAAGGCCCGCTTCGAGAAGGCCGCGGCCCGGCTGCGCTCCGCCGCGAAGGCCAACCCGAAGATCAAGGTGCTCATCGGCTCGGCCAGCGCCGACCTCCTCTACATCTCGACCCCCGAACCGTCTGCCGACCTGCGCTACTTCAAGGAACTCGGCGTCAACATCGTCGTACCGAAGAAGGTCGACAAGACCGGCTGGTTCGAGAGCCTGAGCTGGGAGAACGCCGACAAGTACCCGGCCGACATCATCATGATGGACAACCGGACCTCCGCCATCCAGCCGTCCGCGCTGAAGTCCAAGCCGACCTGGGGCGAGCTGCCCGCGGTCAAGGCAGGGCAGGTCATCCCGCGCTCGACGACCGACCCGATCTTCTCCTACGCCAAGTGCGCCCCGGCCCTGGAGGCCCTGGCCAAGGCAATCGAGACCGCGAAGAAGGTCAGCTGACCCATGACGACGGCCGCCATCGCCCCCTTCCGTTTCTTCGGCCTGCACGTCGTACGGACGCGGCGGCTCGGCCCGTCGATGGCCCGCATCACCTTCGGCGGCGAGGACCTCAGGGACTTCGCCGCCGGAGGCCGTGACCAGAGCCTCTCGCTGTTCCTGCCGCACCCGGGGCAGCGCGAGCCGGAACTGCCGTCCGGCGAGAACTGGTTCGCCGAGTGGCGGGCGCTGCCCGCCGACGTACGGGCCGTGCTGCGCTCGTACACCGTGCGCGAGCAGCGCCGTGACCCCGATGAGATCGATATCGACTTCGCCCTGCACGGGGCGGCGTCATCGACCTCCGGAACGGCGAGCGGCCCCGCCTCCCGATGGGCCCGGGAGGCCACCCCGGGGCAGCGGGTCCGCGTCCTGGGGCCCGCCATGGAACACAACACCGCCGTCCGCTTCCAGCCGCCGACCGGCACCGACTCGGTGCTGATCTGGGCCGACGAGACCGCGCTGCCCGCCGCTTCGGCCATCCTGGAGTGGCTGCCGGCCGGGACGCGGGCCCAGGTCTACCTGGAGGTCCAGCACGCGGCGGACCGGCAGCCGCTGCGCACCGAGGCCGACGCCCGGGTCACCTGGCTCGTACGGGACGAGGGCGCCCCGGCGGCCGTCGACGCCGTACGCGCGGCCGAACTGCCCGGCACGCACCCGTACGCCTGGATCGCCGGAGAGTCCGGCTGCGTCAAGGAGCTGCGCCGCCATCTCGTGCGGGAGCGTCAAGTCGACCGCAGGCAGGTCACGTTCGTCGGCTACTGGCGCCGCGGACTCAGCGAGGAGCAGCTGCGGGAGTCCGTGGCGCGCGCCGCCTGACCCAGGTACACACCGAGGGGGGCGAGGCCTCATTGCGACGCCGAGATTGGTTAGGTTAGGCTAACCTAACTACGACATCGCAGTGATCCCTCTCCCCCCTTCTTCCTTCCCCGGAGGACCGTTCATGCGCTCACACCTGCTCAATGACACGACAGCGGAGCAGTACCGCCTCACTGCTACCGCGGCAGTCGAGCGGGTGGCGGCCCAACTCGCCTCCGCCAAAAAGCCGTTCACCGGGATCTCGCCACAGGAACTCGCTCCCGCCCTGGACGCCGTGGATCTCGACAAGCCGCTGGGCAGCGCGGACGCCGCTCTGGACGAGCTCGACACCGTCTACCTGCGGGACGCCGTCTACTTCCACCACCCCCGGTACCTGGCCCACCTCAACTGCCCGGTCGTCATACCGGCGGTGGTCGCCGAGGCCGTGCTCTCCGCCGTCAACTCCTCGCTGGACACCTGGGACCAGAGCGCGGGCGGCACCCTGATCGAGCAGCGGCTCGTCGACTGGACGGCCGGCCGGATCGGTTACGGTCCCGGCGCCGACGGGGTCTTCACCAGCGGTGGTTCGCAGTCGAACCTCCAGGCGCTGCTGCTGGCCCGCGAGGAGGCGAAAGCCGCCGACGCCTCCCTGCTGCGGGTCTTCACCTCCGAATGCAGCCACTTCAGCGTCCAGAAGTCCGCCAAACTGCTCGGCCTCGGGCCCGACGCCGTCGTCTCCATCCCCTGCGACGGGGACAAGCGCATGCAGACCGTGGCGCTCGCCCGTGAGCTGGAGCGCTGCCGTGAAGAGGGCGCCGTCCCGATGGCCGTCGTCGCCACCGCCGGGACCACCGACTTCGGCTCCATCGACCCGCTGCCCGAGATCGCCGAGCTCTGTGCGCGGTACGGCACCTGGATGCACGTCGACGCGGCGTACGGCTGCGGGCTGCTCGTCTCCCGCCGGCGCTCTCTGCTCGACGGCATCGAGAACGCCGACTCGGTCACCGTCGACTACCACAAGTCCTTCTTCCAGCCGGTGAGTTCGAGCGCCCTGGTGGTACGGGACGGGGTCACCCTGCGGCACGCCACCTACCACGCGGACTACCTCAATCCGCGCTCCGCCGCCGAGGCCCGCATCCCGAACCAGGTCGACAAGTCCCTCCAGACCACCCGGCGCTTCGACGCCCTCAAGCTGTGGATGACGCTGCGGGTGATGGGTGCCGACGGGGTGGGCGGGCTCTTCGACGAGGTGATCGACCTCGCCGGGGAGGGATGGAAACTCCTCGCCGCCGACCCGCGCTTCGACGTGGCCGTCGAGCCGCAGCTCTCCACACTCGTCTTCCGCTTCATCCCCGGCGACGTCACCAGCCCCACGCTCATCGACCGGGCCAACCAGTACGCGCGCAAGGCCCTGTTCGCATCCGGTGACGCCGTCGTCGCCGGGACCACGGTCAACGGCCGCGCCTATCTGAAATTCACCCTGCTCAACCCGCAGACCACCGTCGCCGACATCGCGGCCGTCCTCGACCTCCTCGCCGAGCACGCCGGCCAGTACCTGGGAGAAACCCTTGTCCACGCCTCTTGAGTCTCACGAGACCTACGACTTCATCGCGGTCGGGCTCGGACCGTTCAATCTGGGGCTCGCCTGCCTGGCCGACCCGGTCGAGGAGCTGAACGGCCTCTTCCTGGAGTCCAAGCCGGACTTCGACTGGCACAGCGGCATGTTCCTGGAGGGCTCCACGCTCCAGACCCCCTTCATGTCCGACCTGGTCACCCTGGCGGACCCCACATCGCCGTACTCCTTCCTCAACTACCTGAAGGAATCGGGGCGGCTCTACTCCTTCTACATCCGCGAGAGCTTCTATCCGCTGCGCGAGGAGTTCAACGACTACTGCCGGTGGGCCGCCGCGAAGATACCCGCGATCCGCTTCGGCGAGTCGGTGACCGAGGTGACGTACGAGGAACGGGACGCGGTCTACGCGGTACGGACCGCGAGCGGCGCCGTGTACCGGGGCCGCAGACTCGTCCTCGGCACCGGAACCCCGGCCTACCTCCCGGAGCCCTGCCGGGACCTCGGCGGCGACCTGATCCACAACTCCCGCTATCTGGGCGCGAAGGAGAACCTCCAGACCAAGGAGTCGATCACCGTCGTCGGCAGCGGGCAGAGCGCCGCCGAGATCTACTACGACCTGCTCCAGGACATCGACCAGCACGGGTACGCGCTGAACTGGGTCACCCGCTCGCCCCGGTTCTTCCCGCTGGAGTACACCAAGCTCACGCTGGAGATGACATCCCCGGAGTACGTGGACTACTTCCACGGGCTGCCGTCCCGGACCCGCGACCGGCTCAACGTGTCGCAGAAGAACCTCTACAAGGGCATCAACTCCGAGCTGATCGACGCCATCTTCGACCTGCTGTACGCGAAGAACCGGCGCGGCCCGGTGGCGACCAGGCTGATGACGAACACCTCCCTGGAGACCGCCAGTTACGACCACGGCACCTACACGCTGGGGCTGCGTCAGGAGGAGCAGGAGAAGGACTTCGCCCTCGCCACCCAGGGGCTCGTCCTCGCCACCGGCTACAAGTACCGGGTACCCGGCTTCCTCGCCCCGGTGCACGACCGGATCAACTGGGACGACCAGGGCCGCTTCGACGTCCACCGCAACTACAGCATCGACGCGGACCGGACGATCTACGTGCAGAACGCGGAGCTGCACACCCACGGCTTCGTCGCCCCCGACCTCGGGATGGCCGCGTACCGCAACTCGTGCATCATCCGCGAGCTGCTCGGCGGCCAGGAGTACTACCCGGTCGAGAAGACCATCGCTTTCCAGGAGTTCACCGCATGAACCGCTTCAGCATCCGCCCGCTTGACCCCCGCGCCGACGCCGAGCTGGTGCACGGCTGGGTCACCCACCCCAAGTCCGTCTACTGGATGATGCAGGAAGCGAGCCTCACCGACGTCGAGCGCGAGTACATGGCGATAGCGGCGGCAGAGCACCACGACGCCTACATAGGACTGCACGGCTCCACCCCGGCGTTCCTGATGGAGCGGTACGACCCGGCGCACGTCGAGCTCAAGGGTCTCTACGACCCCGAACCCGGCGATGTCGGCATGCACTTCCTGGTCGCGCCGACCGACACCCCCGTGCACGGCTTCACCCGGGCGGTGATCACGGCCGTGATGACGGAGCTGTTCGCGGACCCGGCGACGCGCCGGGTCGTGGTGGAGCCCGACATCCGCAACACAGCGGTCCACGCGCTCAACAAGGCCGTGGGCTTCGAGGCGTTGCGCGAACTGGCGAAGCCCGAGAAGACCGCACTGCTGAGCGTCTGCACCCGCGCCGCGTTCGAGGGAGCCCGCCGATGAGCACCCATCTGACCCCCGTACTCTGGGCCGAGGCCGAGCGGCTTCTGATCCGCAAGGCGCTCGCGGAGTTCTCGCACGAGCGGCTGCTGTCCCCACAGCCGCTGAGCGAGGACGCTCCGCGTCTCGGTCCCGCCGGAACAGGGGAGACCCCGTTCTCCGTACGCAGTGACGACGGCGGGACCGAGTACCGGTTCCGCGCCCGGCTCCTCGCCCTCGACCACTGGCACATCCCGGCCGAGTCGATCACCCGCCACCGCGGCGCCGAAGAACTCCCCCTGGACGCACTGGAGTTCTTCATCGAGCTGCGCGGTGCGCTGGGGCTGAGCGAGGCGATCCTGCCGGTCTACCTGGAGGAGATCTCGTCCACGCTGTCCAGCACCGCCTACAAGCTCGCCCGGCACGCCGAGCACCCCGTGTCGGCCGCCCAGCTCGCCACGTCCGGCTTCCAGGACATCGAGACCGGGATGACCGAGGGCCACCCCTGCTTCATCGCCAACAACGGCCGTCTCGGCTTCGGTTCGGACGAATACCTCAGCTACGCGCCCGAGGCCGCGAGCCCGGTCCGGCTGATCTGGCTGGCCGGCCGGCGCGACCACGCCACCTTCAGCGCGGGCGCCGGACTCGACTACGAGTCGCTGATCCGGGCCGAACTGGGCAAGGAGACGCTGGAGCGGTTCGCCGCGACCATGGCCGGGCTCGGCCTGGACCTCGACGCGTACTTCCTGATCCCGGTGCACCCCTGGCAGTGGCGGAACAAGCTCTCCGTCACCTTCGCCGCCGAGGTGGCCAAGCAGCGGCTCGTGCTGCTGGGGCACGGTGACGACTCGTACCTCGCGCAGCAGTCGATCCGCACCTTCTTCAACACCAGCGACCCGGCGAAGCACTACGTCAAAACGGCGCTCTCGGTGCTCAACATGGGCTTCATGCGCGGCCTCTCCGCCGCGTACATGGAGGCGACGCCCGCGATCAACGACTGGCTGGCGCAGCTCATCGAGAGCGACCCGGTACTGAAGGCCACCGGCCTGACGATCATCCGGGAGCGGGCCTCGATCGGCTACCACCACCGTCAGTACGAGCAGGCGACCGTCAAGGGCTCGCCGTACCGGAAGATGCTGGCCGCGCTCTGGCGGGAGAGCCCGGTGCCCACGCTGGAGCCGGGCGAGCGCCTCGCCACCATGGCATCGCTGCTGCACACCGACCGGGACGGCGCCTCGTTCGCGGGCGCGCTGATCGCCGAGTCGGGCCTCGATCCGGCGGTCTGGCTGCGCCGCTACCTGGAGGCGTACTTCACCCCGCTGCTGCACAGCTTCTACGCCTACGACCTGGTGTACATGCCGCACGGCGAGAACGTCATCCTGGTCATCGAGGACGGCGCGGTGCGGCGGGCGGTCTACAAGGACATCGCCGAGGAGATCGCGGTGATGGACCCCGACGCGGTGCTGCCGCCGGACGTCGAGCGCGTCCGCGCCGATGTGCCGGACGACATGAAACTCCTGTCGATCTTCACCGATGTCTTCGACTGCTTCTTCCGCTTCCTCAGCGCGACGCTGGCCACCGAAGGCGTGCTCGGCGAGGACGAGTTCTGGCGGACCGTCGGCGCGTGCGTACGGGACTACCAGGGCTCGATGCCCCAACTGGCCGACAAGTTCCGGCAGTACGACCTGTTCGCGCCAGAGTTCGGGCTGTCCTGCCTCAACCGGCTCCAGCTGCGCAACAACCAGCAGATGGTGGACCTCCAGGACCCCGCGGGCGCGCTCCAGCTGTCCGGGACCCTGAAGAACCCGATCGCCTGATCCACGGCGACCGTCCGGAACGCCCGGCGTGCGGAGACCGGTCCTCTCCGTACGCCGGGGCCGCCGGGGTATCCGCCAGGACCTACTGGGCGGGCCAGCCGACCTGGGGCGACCGGTAGTAGTCGATGCCCAGCGCGTCCCACCGGGGTGCCTGGGCGGCGAGCCGGGTCCGGTACCCGCCCCAGTCGTGGGTGGACTGCGGCGACCAGCCCAGTTCGGCGATGCCGGGCAGCCTCGGGAACGCCATGTAGTCGATGTCCTTGCTGGTGGTCAGCGTCTCCGACCAGAGCGGCGCCTCGACCCCGAGGACCGAACCGGCCGGCGCGCCCGCCAGATAGGTCGCCGGATTCCAGTCGTAGGAACGCTGCACCTCCACAAGCCCGGCCCACGACAGGCCCAGCTTGGTGTCCGCCGTGTACTTCATGTCGAGGTAGGCGCGGTCGGCCGGTGAGAGCACCAGCTTCGTCCCCTTCTCCGCCGCGGCCACGACCTGCGCCCGCTCGGCTGCGCCGGTGGCGTCGTACCCCCAGTACTGGGCGACCTCCCCCTTCACCGGGGCGGCGGCGGTGATCTGGTGCCAGCCCTCGACCTTCTTGCCGTGCTTGCCGACGATGGCCTTCGCCTTGTCCATGAAGGCGTTGTAGTCGGCCTGGCTCGTGGAGTGCGCCTCGTCGCCGCCGATGTGCAGATACTGGCCGGGGGTGAGCGCGGCCAGCTCACGCACCACGTCGTCCACGAAGTCGTACGTCACCGGCTTGGGCACGCACAGCGAACTGAAGCCGACGTCGGTGCCCGTGTAGAGCGGGGGCGCGACGCCGTCGCAGTTCAGCTCGGGGTAGGAGGCCAGCGCGGCGTTGGTGTGCGAGGGCAGATCGATCTCGGGGATGACGTCCAGGTGGCGCGAGGCCGCGTAGCGCACGATCTCCCGGTAGTCCGCCTTGGTGTAGGAGCCGCCCTTGCCGCCGCCGACCTCGGTCGAGCCGCCGTAGGTGGCCAGCTTCGGCCAGGAGGAGATGGCGATGCGCCAGCCCTGGTCGTCGCTCAGGTGCAGATGCAGTTTGTTGATCTTGTAGAGCGCCAGCTCGTCGATGTACCGCTCGACCTGCCGCACGGTGAAGAAGTGCCGCGAGACGTCGAGCATGGCACCCCGGTAGGCGTACCGGGGCACGTCGGTGACGGTGCCGCCCGCGACCCGCCACGGGCCGGGCTGCCGCCGGTTCGCCTCGACCGCCGCGGGCAGCTGCTGACGCAGCGTCTGGACGCCGTGGAAGAGCCCGGCGGCCTTCTCCGCGGTGATCGTGACCCCGTGCGCGGAGCTGACCAGCCGGTAACCCTCGTCGCCGAGGCCGTGTTCACGGGGGCTGAGCGTCAGCGTGATGTCGCCCCGGCCGCCGTGCGGGCCACCGGTGACCGGCAGCGGATATCCGGTGGAGGGCCGGAGCAGCCCCGCCAGATACGAGCCGACCTGGCGCGCGGCGCGGGAGTCCGCCCGGATGTGTGTCCTGCCGGTGATCGCGTACGGGGCGCCGGCCGCGTGGACGGAGGAGGGCGCCGGGATGATCGCGCCGAGCGGGCGGATCGCGGGCGCGGCGGCCGGTGCGGCGGAGGCGACGGGGGCCGCTCCGGTGCCGGCGAATCCGGCGGCGGCGACGAGGAGGAACGTGCCGAGGAGCCGGGGCAGGGACCTGGATTCGAGTGTTCTGTGCAGTCTCACAAGCGGATTCCCTCCGGAGGGTCTCGCAACTGTGGTGCTGGGCGACGGAACGTGTCCCATGGGTATCGCACGCCCCCGGGAGGGTCAAGGGTATAGACCACTCCGGACCTCCCTCCCGGACGGAACAACCGAATCCGCAGGGGCCCATCTGCCTCCATCTGCCCGATATCGGGCAGAATTCTTGCACAGGACCTCGCTCCACTCCAATATCAACGGGTGGCCGCAACATCCCGTCCGTCCTACGACGACCTCATCGACCACCTGGTGCGCAGCTCCGCCCTCCAGCGCGGCGAAGCCGCCCGGGTGGTCCTCGATGTGCTGGCCTATTTCGACGAGACGACGGAGGAGTTCGTCCGCAGGCGCCACCGTGAACTACAGGCCCGCGGACAGACGAACCCGGACATTTTCCAGCAGATCTCGGACGAGCTGCCTCATCGTGCAGTGGCACCGCCCGAGCTCTCCCTGCGGCAGCTGCGCCGCATGATCTACGGCTAGGAATCAAGGAGCGATATGTGCGGAATCGTCGGGTACATCGGCAAGCGTGATGTGGCACCGCTGCTGCTGGAGGGGCTCCAGCGGCTGGAGTACCGGGGGTATGACTCCTCGGGCATCGTCATCTCCTCTCCCAAGTCCACCGCGCTGAAGATGGTGAAGGCGAAGGGCCGCGTCCGTGAGCTGGAGGCCCGGGTCCCCAAGCGTTTCGCGGGCACCACCGGTATCGCCCACACCCGCTGGGCCACCCACGGCGCCCCCAGCGACCTCAACGCCCACCCGCACCTGGACGCGGAGGGCAAGGTCGCCGTCGTCCACAACGGCATCATCGACAACGCGTCCGACCTGCGCGCCCGGCTCAACGCCGACGGTGTGGAGTTCCTCTCCGAGACCGACACCGAGGTCCTCACGCACCTCATCGCCCGCTCCCCGGCGGCGACGCTGGAGGAGAAGGTCCGCGAGGCCCTGCGGGTGATCGAGGGCACGTACGGCGTCGCGGTCATGCACGCGGACTTCCCGGACCGCATCGTCGTCGCCCGCAACGGGTCGCCGGTCGTCCTGGGCATCGGCGAGAAGGAGATGTTCGTCGCGTCCGACGTGGCGGCCCTCGTCTCGCACACCCGCCAGGTCGTCACGCTGGACGACGGCGAGATGGCCACCCTCAAGGCCGACGACTTCCGTACGTACACGACCGAGGGCTCCACCACCTCGTCGACGCCGACCACCGTGGAGTGGGAGGCCGAGTCGTACGACATGGGCGGCCACGACACGTACATGCACAAGGAGATCTCCGAGCAGGCCGAGGCGGTCGACCGGGTGCTGCGCGGCCGGATCGACGACCGCTTCTCCACCGTGCACCTGGGCGGCCTCAACCTGGACGCCCGGGACGCGCGGGGCGTGCGCCGGGTGAAGATCCTCGGCTGCGGCACCTCGTACCACGCGGGCCAGATGGGCGCCCAGCTGATCGAGGAGCTGGCCCGCATCCCCGCGGACGCCGAGCCCGCTTCGGAGTTCCGATACCGCAACCCGGTGGTGGACCCCGACACGCTGTACGTCGCCGTGTCGCAGTCCGGTGAGACGTACGACGTGCTGGCGGCGGTGCAGGAGCTCAAGCGCAAGGGCGCGCGGGTGCTCGGCGTGGTGAACGTCGTCGGCTCGGCGATCGCGCGCGAGACCGACGGCGGTGTGTACGTGCACGCGGGCCCGGAGGTCTGCGTCGTCTCGACGAAGTGCTTCACCAACACGGTGGTCTCCTTCGCGCTCCTCGCGCTCCACCTGGGCCGCATCCGCGACCTGTCGGTGGCCGACGGCAAGCGGATCATCGCGGGGCTGCGGAAGCTGCCCGGTCAGATCGCCGAGATCCTGGACCGGGAGGACGAGATCGAGAAGCTGGCCGGCGAGTACGCGGATGCCAGGTCGATGATGTTCATCGGGCGGGTGCGCGGCTACCCGGTGGCGCGGGAGGCCTCGCTGAAGCTCAAGGAGGTCTCGTACATCCACGCCGAGGCGTATCCGGCGTCGGAGCTGAAGCACGGGCCGCTCGCGCTGATCGAGCCCGCCATGCCGACGGTCGCGATCGTGCCCGACGACGATCTGCTGGAGAAGAACCGGGCGGCACTGGAGGAGATCAAGGCGCGCGACGGGCGCATCCTCGCGGTCGCGCACCAGGAGCAGCCGAAGGCCGACCACACGATCGTGGTACCCAAGAACGAGGACGAGCTTGACCCGATCCTGATGGGGATCCCGCTGCAACTGCTCGCCTACCACACGGCGTTGTCCCTGGGCCGGGACATCGACAAGCCACGCAACCTGGCGAAGTCGGTCACCGTCGAGTAGCCGCCCGCCCGGCTGTTCCCGGGGGCAACCTCCACGGGAACAGCCGGTGTTGCCCGGCGGAGGCGGCGGCGTCCCGTGCCCGGCCGGGCCGCGTCACGGGATGACGATGACGGGCCGCTGGGCGCGCCGCGCCAGCCGCCCGGCCACCGAGCCGAAGATCCGCCCGACGATGCCGTGCGTCGAGCCGACCACGATCGCGTCCGCGGAGTACTCCCGGCCGACCTCCTCCAGCTCGTGGCAGATGTCGCCGCCGCGCTCCACCAGGATCCAGGGCACGTCGGCGAGATAGTCGGCGCAGGCCAGTTCGAGGCCGAGCACTTCGGTCCTGTGGTCGGGCACGTCCACGAAGACGGGGGGCTCGCAGCCCGCCCAGACCGTGGTCGGGAGCCGGTTGGCGACGTGGACGATGATCAGGCCGGAGCCCAGTCGTACGGCCATGCCGATGGCATAGGCAAGGGCCCGCTCACTGGAGGTCGAGCCGTCGAAACCGACGACGACCCCGTGTCTGAAAGCGGGATCACATGCGTGACGTGGTGCGTCCGCCGCATGGAGTTCGGCCGATGGATCGGCGATCTTCCTGCGGTCCGCGGGTTCGGAGAATTCGTAACCGGCCATCGGTATCTCGGCGAAGAAGATCCTGTTGGGAGGGAACGGCAGTTGACGGTGGAGCGTGTCCGGCGGAGCTGTGTCCGGGAATCATCTTCCCAAGCCCATACCCTCCAGAGTACGGCGACACTCCTCCTCTGCCCACCGCACGCCGATCCAGTCCGGCGTTCCAGGGAGCATGCCCGAGCGGGCCGGTAAATGGCAATGCCAGGTGGTATCTACAGCTTCCCGCCCGTGCCGCCGGAGCCGAAAACCGACCGCCGCGCGCTTCCCGTCCGCGCTCCCCCTCGCGGCTCCGCACACACGCCGGACCCCGGGCCGCCGCCCGCCGGGCAGACAGGGGGCGTACGGCCGCCGCCCGGCCGCCGTTCGTCCGCCGCGCGGGCCCGGCGTGCGGGGAGCGCACAGGTTCCGGTGGCAGTCTGAGAGGCGCACGCCGGGCCTCTGACTGAATCCCACCCGCGCGCCCGATCGTTTTCAGCCAACTTACGCGACCCACCCCGACCTTGGCGGAACGATACGTCAACCCCGGTGCCACCAGGGATGAAAGGACCACAGGCGGCTCTCGCACCCTACTGGGACGGGCCATGCGCGGGATGCCCACTTCCCTGCGGGCTTCCTGAGTGAAACGCTTCCTGATCGAATGCTTCGCGCCAAGTTGCCATGTCGACATAACGCCGTCAGTCGAACTTGTCACGCCGGCAGCACGGGACGCAGTAGATTCGATCATGGGTAAGAGGCGGGGGGAACTCGTGCTGGACCGAGGGGCTGTGACGATTAAAAGCAGTTTGCAGGAGCGACAGTCCCGACAGGATCAGGGAGCCGTGAGCACCGAGGGGGGCTTAGCACCATGAGTCAGGGCCAGGACTCCATCGCCGTGGCGGAGACCGTAAGAAAGCTCTCCGGGCGCCGCCGCAAGGAGATCGTTTCGGTACTGCTCTTCAGCGGCGGCCCCATATTCGAGAGCTCGATTCCGCTCTCCGTCTTCGGCATCGACCGGCAGGACGCCGGGGTGCCCCGTTACCGGCTGCTGGTGTGCGCGGGCGAAGAGGGGCCGCTGCGCACCACGGGCGGACTGGAACTCACCGCGCCGTACGGCCTGGAGGCCATCGGCAGGGCCGGCACCGTCGTCGTCCCGGCGTGGCGGTCGATCACCTCGCCGCCGCCGCCCGAGGCACTGGACGCACTGCGCCGCGCCCACGAGGAGGGTGCGCGCATCGTCGGCCTGTGCACCGGCGCCTTCGTGCTGGCCGCCGCGGGACTGCTGGACGGCAGGCCCGCGACCACGCACTGGATGTACGCGCCGACACTCGCGAAGCGCTATCCGTCGGTCCACGTGGACCCGCGTGAGCTCTTCGTCGACGACGGCGACGTCCTGACCTCGGCCGGGACCGCGGCGGGAATCGATCTGTGCCTGCACATCGTGCGGACGGACCACGGCGCGGACGCGGCGGGAGCGCTCGCCAGGCGGCTGGTGGTCCCCCCGCGCAGGACCGGCGGCCAGGAGCGCTACCTCGACAGGTCTTTACCGGAGGAAATCGGCTCCGACCCCCTCGCGGAGGTCGTCGCCTGGGCGCTGGAGCACCTCCACGAGCAGTTCGACGTGGAGACCCTGGCGGCCCGCGCGTACATGAGCCGCCGGACGTTCGACCGCCGGTTCCGCTCGCTGACCGGCAGCGCGCCGCTCCAGTGGCTGATCACGCAGCGGGTGCTGCAGGCGCAGCGCCTGCTGGAGACGTCGGACTACTCGGTGGACGAGGTCGCGGGCCGCTGCGGCTTCCGTTCGCCGGTCGCGCTGCGCGGCCACTTCCGGCGCCAGCTGGGCTCGTCACCGGCCGCGTACCGGACGGCGTACCGGGCCCGCAGGCCGCAGGGGTCCGAACCCGTACCGGTGGCCCCGGCGGCGGACGGCGTCCCGCAGGCCCGCCGCGCCGCGGGACCGGGCGGCGCCCAGCCCCCGGCGCCACCGCAGGGCTCCCCCGCGCTGCCAGAGCCGGGAAAGCCCGGCTCGGACACGTACGCACCGGGCCGCCCGGTGGTCCCGGGGCAACGGAGCGCGACCTAGCAGTGCCCCCAGGGGGCCGGGCCTCAGGGCCCGGCCCCCTGTTCCGTCAGGTGTCCGTGCCGACCGGTCTAAGGTAGGGCGTATGAACGATCGCATGGTGTGGATCGACTGCGAGATGACCGGGCTCTCGTTGACGGACGACGCACTCATTGAGGTGGCCGCACTGGTCACCGACTCGGAGCTGAACGTGCTCGGCGAAGGGGTGGACATCGTGATCCGCCCGCCCGCCGAGGCCCTGGAGACCATGCCCGACGTGGTGCGGAAGATGCACACCTCATCCGGCCTGCTCGACGAACTGGACGGCGGCACCACACTGGCCGACGCCGAGGCGCAGGTGCTGGCGTACGTACGCGAGCACGTGAAGGAGCCGGGCAAGGCGCCGCTCTGCGGGAACTCGGTCGGCACCGACCGGGGCTTCCTGCTGCGCGACATGAAGGATCTTGAGGGCTACCTGCACTACCGGATCGTGGACGTCTCATCGATCAAGGAGCTGTCCCGCCGCTGGTACCCGCGGGCCTACTTCAACAGCCCGGAGAAGAACGGCAACCACCGGGCGCTGGCGGACATCCGCGAGTCGATCGCGGAGCTGCGCTACTACCGGGAGGCCGTCTTCGTACCGCAGCCGGGCCCGGACTCGGACACCGCGAAGAAGATCGCGGCCAAGTACGTCCTGCCTGCGGATTAGGATCCCGCGGGCGCTCCGCGCGGACGGCCGGCGACCCGCCCGAAAGGCGGGAGCGAGCACCCTCCCGGACCCTGTACACTTTTTCTCGGCCGGTCGGAAACGACACGGTCATGGTGGGTATAGCTCAGACGGTAGAGCACCTGGTTGTGGTCCAGGATGTCGCGGGTTCGAGTCCCGTTACTCACCCTTTTCGATCAAGGGCCGATCTGCTTCAGCAGATCGGCCCTTCTCCGTATCCGCGGCAGCCGCCTCCGGCCGGACAGGGCCTACGAGCTGAGCCGCGGCACCAGATCCGTCGGGAGCACCAGTTGGGTCCGCTCGACGGCGGGCGCCCCGGGCGAGCGGTGCGCCGCGATCTCCGAGAGCAGCAGACGGGCCATGGCGCGGCCCATCTCCTCGATCGGCTGTCGCACGCTCGTCAGCGGCGGGTCCATATGACGGGCGATCACCGAGTCGTCGAAGCCGACCAGCGCCACGTCGTCCGGCACCCGCAGGCCGCGCTCGCGCAGCACCTGGCGGGCTCCGGCCGCCATCACGTCGGACGCGGCGAACACCGCGTCCAGATCGGGCCGGCGGTCGAGCAGCAGCTCCATCGCCCGGCGACCGCTCTCCTCGGAGAAGTCGGCCGGGGCGACGAGCGCCTCGTCGCCGTCGGCGCCCGCGGCGGCGACGGCCTTGCGGTACCCGTCGATGCGGCACTGCGCGGCGTATATGTCGGGCGGTCCGGTGATCGTCGCGATCCTGTGCCGGCCCCGCGCGACCAGGTGCCCGACGGCGCTGCGCGCGCCCTGGTAGTTGTCCGAGTCGACCGAGGGAAGCGTCTCCCGGTCGGAGCGCCGGCCGCTCACCACGGCCGGGATGGAGAGCTGCTGCAGCAGCTCGGGCAGCGGGTCGTCCGCGTGCGCGGAGACGAGCAGCACCCCGTCCACCCGGTGCGCGGCCAGATACTGGGCGAGCCGGTCCCGCTCGCGGTCGCTGCCGACGAGCGTGAGCAGCAGCTGCATCTCGGTGTCGGCGAGCGCGGCACCGACGCCCCGGACGATGTCCGAGAAGTACGGCTCGGCGAAGAAGCGGGTCTCCGGCTCGGGGACGACGAGGGCGATGGCGTCCGTACGGTTCCCGGCGAGCGCGCGGGCCGCCCGGTTGGGTACGTAACCCAGCTCGGCGACCGCGGCTTCGACGGCCTCGCGGGTGCGGGCGCTGACCCGGGGCGATCCGTTGATGACCCGGGATGCCGTGCCGCGTCCGACCCCGGCCCGTGCCGCGACCTCTTCGAGCGTGGGCCGCCCGCCGCTCCGTACTCGCGCTGCCGCCATGGCTGCCTCCCGTTCGCGGTCAATTTCTCACAAGTCGGATAACCGGACCAAGTCCGGTCGTCGGCTCCTCGACACGCTCGGGGAGGGGTCCGCCCCGTACCGCGCACCCCTGGTGGGAGCGCTCCCACTGTACGGGGTGGGCGGGCCGCCGGAAAACGGACCGGACCGGGCACGGGACCGGTCCCCTCCGTCCGCCGGGGCCCGGCCGGGTCAGTCCACCGGAGGCAGTGCGTTGCGGCGGATCACGTCGGCGTACCAGTGGGCGCTCGACTTCGGGATCCGGCGCTGGGACGCGTAGTCGACGTAGACCGCGCCGAACCGCTTCGAGTACCCGTACCCCCACTCGAAGTTGTCCATCAGCGACCAGAGGAAGTACCCGCGCACATCGGCGCCGTCGGCCACCGCCCGCCGTACGGCGTCGAGATGGCCGCGCAGGTAGTCGATCCGCTCGGGGTCGGCGACCCGGCCTTCGGGCGAGACGTAGTCGTCGAAGGCGGCGCCGTTCTCGGTGACCATCAACGGCAGTCCCGGGTGGTCCCGGCTGACGTCCGTCAGCAGGCTGTACAGCCCGTCGGGGTCGATCGCCCAGTTCATCGCGGTGCGCTTCTTGCCCTCCGCCAGGTGGAAGGCGACGTGCTCGGAGCCGGTCCAGGGCGAGTGGTCGCTGCTGCCGTGGCCGTCGTCGCGGGTGTCCCCGGCGCCGGTATCCGGTGTCGAAACCAGCGTCGGTGTGTAGTAGTTGACGCCCAGCACGTCGACGGGGGCCGCGATGGTGGCCTGATCGCCGTCCCGTACCAGCTCCGACCAGTCCACCAGGTGCGCGGTGTCGGCGATCAGGTCATCGGGGTAGGCGCCGTCCAGGATCGGGCCGGTGAAGATCCGGTTGCCGACCGCGTCGATCCGGCGCGCGGCGTCGGCGTCGGCCGCGCTGCCGGTCAGCGGCCGGACCTGGTGGAGATTGAGGGTGACCGAGATCTGCGCGGTGGCGGGGAGTTGACCGCGCAGAACCTCGGTCGCCCGGCCATGGGCGAGGTTGAGATGGTGGGCCGCCCGCAGGGTCGCGGCCGGTTCGGTGCGGCCCGGGGCGTGCACCCCGGAGCCGTACCCGAGGAAGGCGGAGCACCACGGCTCGTTGAGGGTGGTCCACATGCCGACGCGGTCGCCGAGGGCGCCGGCCATGATCGCCGCGTAGTCGGTGAAGCGGTCGGCGGTGGCCCGGTGGGGCCAGCCGCCCGCGTCCTCCAACTCCTGCGGCAGGTCCCAGTGGTAGAGGGTGGCGACCGGGGTGATGCCCGCTTCGAGGAGTTCGTCGGCGAGTCTGCGGTAGAAGTCCAGGCCGCGTTCCACGGCCGGGCCCCGGCCGGTGGGCTGCACCCGCGACCAGGAGACGGAGAAGCGGTACGCCTTGAGGCCCAGCTCCTTCATCAGCGCCACGTCGTCGCGGTAGCGGTGGTAGTGGTCGGCGGCGATGTCGCCGGTGTCACCGTTGCGGACCTTGCCCGGGGTGTGGCTGAAGGTGTCCCAGATGGACGGGGTGCGGCCGTCGGAGGCGGCGGCGCCCTCCACCTGGTAGGCGGCGGTGGCCGCGCCCCAGACGAAGTCCACGGGGAAATCCGTCGTCGCGGGCGCCTGCTCACGGGTGGTGGTCTCGGATCGTACGGCGGTCATGCGGGAGCGCTCCCAGGGGTGGACGGACAGGGGCTGACGGGAAGGGGGCCGGGCAGGGGACGTCTTTGGTGTCCCGTACGGCCCGCGGTCAGGCGCGGGCCGTACGGGACGCACCGGGGGGGGGCGGGGGACGCGGGCGTCACCCCTTGACGGCGCCGGACATGATGCCTCCGACGATCTGCTTGCCGAAGATCACGAACACCACGAGCAGCGGCAGCGTGCTGATCAGCGCGCCGGCCATCACGATGCTCTGATCGGGCGTGTACGAGGCGCTCAGCTGGCCGAGTGCCACTTGCAGGGTGGGGTTCTGCTGGTTCAGGGCGAGGTAGGGCCAGAAGAAGTCGTTCCAGGCCTGGACGAAGGTGAGCATCCCCAGCACCATCATCGCGGGGCGGGCCGCCGGGAGGACGACGCTGCGCACGATGCGGAGGTTGTTGGCGCCGTCGAGCTTGGCCGCCTCGATGAGTTCGTACGGCAGTGCCTCCAGCAGGTACTGCCGCATGAAGAAGACGCCGAACGCGCTCACCAGGGTCGGGAAGATCACCGACTCCAGGTTCCCGCCCCAGCCGATCTTGGACATCATCATGAAGAGCGGGACGACGCTGAGCTGCGGGGGGATGGTCAGGGTGGCGATGACGGCGGTCATCAGCCCGCCGCGGCCCCGGAACCGCATCTTGGCGAAGGCGTACCCGGCCAGTGTGCAGAAGAAGAGCGTCGCCGCGGTGATGCAGCCGGAGACGATGACGGAGTTGACGATCGCCTTGCCCAGATGGGCCTGGTTCCAGGCCGCTTCGAGGTTGTGGACGAGCCGCCCGCCCGGCAGGAACGGCGGTGTACTGGCCAGCACTTCGTCCTGGGTGTGGGACGCGGCGACCAGGGTCCAGTACAGCGGCAGGATCGAGCCGATGCCGACGGCGATCAGCGCGAGGTAGGCGAAGGGGCCGCCCTTGAGCTGCTGGCCCGCGCCGGGCCTGAAGCGGCGGCGGGGCGCGGGTGGGGCGGCGGCCGGCCGGGTGGTGAGACCGGGCGCGTGGGTGGGGCTGGTCATGGTCATGGATTTCGCTCCCGGTCAGACCGCGGACTTGCGTACGAAGCGGCCGATGAGCCAGTTGATCGCGGCGATGATCAGCAGCAGAGCGAGCATCGCCCAGGCCACCGCGGCGGCCGGACCGAGATGCCCCAGATTCCAGCCGTAGTTGTAGAGGTAGACGCTGAGCGTCTCGTACTGATTCTCGTTGCCGCCGGTCGCGCCGAGGGTGCCGCCCTCAAGGAGCAGCGGCTCGCCGAACAGCTGCATGGAGCCGATGGTCGAGATGACGATCGTGAAGAGGATCGTCGGCCGCAGCGAAGGCACGGTCACCTTGCGGAACTGCTGCCAGCGCGAGGCTCCGTCGATCGAGGCCGCCTCGTACAGATCGGTGGGCACCGCCTGCATCGCGGCCAGGTAGATCAGGGTGTT
The DNA here is from genome assembly GCF_041438865.1 of Streptomyces sp. NBC_01471. Lineage (NCBI taxonomy): Bacteria > Bacillati > Actinomycetota > Actinomycetes > Kitasatosporales > Streptomycetaceae > Streptomyces > Streptomyces sp. NBC_01471. The sequence continues at coordinate 5,198,903 of NZ_CP109450.1, read as the reverse complement.
GTACCCCGTCCACCGCCAGATGACGATCACGGAGATGGCGATCTTCGAAGTCCAGTGCCCGTTGGCCCAGTTGGTGTGGCCGAGGCCGATGAAGTGCAGCAGCCAGTTCAGCAGGCCGCCGTCGGCCCGGAAGACCAGCGCGAAGACGAGCGCGGCCGACGCCACCGACGTGGCGTACGGGGTGAGGATGATGGTCCGGAAGAAGGTACTGGCCCGCAGTCTGTAGTTGAGCAGATGGGCCAGGCCCAGCGCGACGAGCAGCTGCGGGACCGTCGACATCACCCCGATCAGGAAGGTGTTGCCGACCGCCGTCCAGAACTCGGCGTCGTGCAGGATCCGGTCGAAGTTGGCCCAGCCGACCCACTGCATCTGGTCGAGGCCGGTCATCTCCACCCGGTGCAGGGCGATCCAGCCGGTATAGAGGAGCGGATAGAGCCCGAAGGCACCGAAGACCAGGAAGAACGGGGCTATGTAGGCGTACGGCGACGCCTTGTCGTCGAACCGCCACAGCCTGCTGCGCCACTTCTGCCGGCGGGCGGCCGCCGAGGTCTGCGGGGAACCGGAGGGGGGCGGGGCGTAAGCATCCCGGGCGGGTGCCGAGGTGGACACGGTCGGGAGTCCTTCCCTGAGGGGCGCCGACACGGCGCGGTGGACCGGGCGGGTGCCGGCTTGGCGCAGGGGCCGGGTGGACGGCCGGTGCCGGGCGGACGGCGGGGCCGCCCGCCCGGCGCTGGTCAGCCGATGGCCTTGTCGATCGCGTTGGTGGCCGCGGACCACGCGTCGTCCGGGCTGGTGCCCCGCTGCTCCATGTTGTTGATCTGCGTCGAGAAGTTGTCCTTGATGACACCGTCCTTCTCGCCGATCACGGCCTCAGGGATGGTCTTGGCCTCGTCGGCGTAGATCTGTCCGATCGGAGCGTTGTTGAAGTACGGCAGCTTGGCGTTCTTCACCTCGGGCAGGTCGTACGCGCCCTTGTTGGACGGGAAGACACCGATCGCCTTGAACACCGCGGCCTGCTGTGCGGGGGCGGTCAGCCACTTGACGAGAGCGCTGGCCTCGGTGACGTGGCTGCCCTTCTTCGGGACGGCCAGGAAGGAGCCGCCCCAGTTGGCGGCCGTGGCACCGGGAGCGGTGGTGATGTCCCACTTGCCCTTGTTCCCCGCACCGGCGTTGGTCGAGATCTGGCCCGCCATCCACGCGGGGCAGGCCACCGTGGCGATGGTGCCCTTGCGCAGTGCGGCCACCCACGGGTCGTTGAACTGGGCGAGGCCCTGGGTGAGCTTCTTCGACGCGGCCTCGGCTGCCAGGTTCCAGCCCTCCTTGACGCTGGGGCTGTCCTTGTAGATCGCCTTGCCGCTCGCGTCGTAGTACTGCTTCGCGTTGGAGCTCACCACGGCGTTGAACATCGCGCTCGCGGAGTCCATGAAGTACGTGCCCGCGGGGGCCTTCTTCTTGTACTCCTCACCGAGCTGGAGGTACGAGTTCCAGCCGCCCGCGACCTTCTTGGCGACCGCGGCGCGGTCGGTCGGCAACCCGGCCTTCTTGAACAGTTCGGTGTTGTAGCAGAGCGACATCGGACCGATGTCCGTGCCGGCGCCGATCACCGCGCCGCCGGACGTGGTGGCCTGCTTCTCCTTCCAGGGCACCCAGTCACCGACGTTGATCACCTTGCTGAGGTCGGCGAAGTCGTTCGCCTTGGTGTCGACGACCTCCTTGATCCGGCCGACTTCGACGCCCTGCACATCGGCCAGCCCGCTGCCCGCGTTCAGCTCCTGGAGCATCTTGGGGTAGTAGACCTTCTCATCAGCGGTGACGTCTTCCTTGACCGTGATGTTCGGGTGCAGCTTGTGGTACTGGGCGAAGAGCCCGGCCTCCTTGTAGCCGAACTGCCCGTAGTCCGCGACGGTCAGGGTGATCTTCCCGTTCGCGTCGGAGCTCTTGCCCGAGTCCGACGAGTCGCTGCTGCAGCCGGCCAGCAACAGGGCGGTGGCCGTCAGGCCCGTGGTGGCGATGACCGCGGCTCTGCGGCGGCGACCGCCGACGGTGCGGGTGATGCGCATTCCACTACTCCTTGTTTCCAGGGTGGGACTGGCGTTCTTACTGCGCGGCATACGCGCTGGTGAGTGCGAGTGCCGGGAAGTGCAAGGGGGGAGACACGGGCCGTTCTGTCCGTACGGGAAAAACCCGTGCGATGTGGGAGCGCTCCCATGCGCCGATGCCGGAAGGTTGCTGCCTGGAAGGGGTGGGTGTCAAGAGTTGAAGACGGTTCCGTTGCCCGAGCGTGTCCCGCACGTCACGAGAACGTGTCCCGCACGGCCCTTGCCACGGTCCGGGCCCTCTCGCCCCATTCTCGGGGCGGGGCCAATTCCCGCAGCTCAGCGGGGTGGTGAAGGCGAAGAGCCCGGCTGCGGGGCCTGACAGGGGCACACCGGAACCGGGATGGTGGCCGTACACCGAGAGGTGAACAGGGCGTGGAAGGGGAGGCCGTTCCGGACCATCCGCGCCTTTTTTCTCCGAACTCCGTCCAGGAACGGATGAGTTGCCGGGCGGCGCAGAGCCATGTCCGGACACGGCGAACGCCCCGGCCGGGTGGGGGGTGAACCGGCCGGGGCGTCGTCGAGGAGGCGCCGTCGTCAATCAGGCTGCGTCGTCAATCAGGCTGCGCCGTCAGGGAGACGGCGCTTCGGGGAGGTGGCGTCAGCTGTTCGCGGCGAACGCCTTCGTGAAGGCCAGGTCGTCCTGGACGACCGACGAGCACGTCGGGTCGGCCGAGTCCTTCGCACCGCCGGGGCACTCCTTGTCCCGCGCGCCGGACCACATCGAGAGCCGCCCGATCCCCTTCGCCTTGGCGAACTCAGCCAGCTGCTTCGCGTCGTCCACCGTGAACTTCTCGGTGTTGACGTCGTTGACACCGATCATCGGGGTGACCGCGACGGCCTTCCAGGCAGCGGCGTCCGACAGCCCGAGCACCCCCTTGATCTGGGCCTGCGTGGCGGTCGCCGCCTGGGTCGCGTAGTCACCCATGTCGCCGCTGTACGAGGGCCCGTAGTCCATCGCCATGATGTTGACCGCGGAGATGTCGACACCGTTCTTCTTCGCGTTGGCAACGAGATCCACGCCGGGCTGGGTGAGCCCCTCGGGCATCACCGGCAGGGTGAACGAGACGTCCAGCCCCGGGTGGGACTTCTGGAGCTGCGCGATGGCCTGGGCGCGGCGGGTGTTGGCCGCGGTGTCCGGCAGCGCGCCGCCCTCGATGTCGAAGTCGACCTTGGTGAGCTTGTAGGTGTCGATGACCTTTCCGTACGCGGCGGCCAGCGCGTCGGCGGAGGAGCAGGCCGCGCCCAGCTCGGTGCCGGAGGCCCCGCCGAAGGACACCCGGACGTCACCGCCCTTGGCCCGCAACCCGCTGATCTGCGAGGCCACCTTGTCGTCGCCGAGACCGGTGGCACCGCCCCAGAGCGGGGCGCAGCTGCCGCCGGAGGTGATGAAGGCCAGGTTGAATTCCTTCACGCCGGCCTTGGTCGCGGTGTCGAGCAGGTCGTACGCGGGGTAGAGCGAGGTGTCGACGTACGGGGCGAAGCCCGCACCGGACGAGGTGCCCGTTCCGGTGGCGGTGGTCCTGGTGGGCTCGGGCGCGGGCTTCGAGGTCGCGCCCCCGGCCGGTGCCGCGGTCGAGGTGGGCTTGGCCGGCGGCTGCGGCGCCCTGGACGGCTCGGACGGCTTCGACGACCCGGTGGGCCGGCCGCTCGGTGCAGGCGCGCCGCCGCTGTCCACCGAGCACTTGGCGCCGTCGATGACGCAGCCGGTGGGGTCGCCCGCGGTGGCGCCCGACGACGTGACGAAGCCGATGGTGAGGGACTTGCCCGCGGCGATACCGGCCTTGTCCCACTTCGACGGGCGCACCGTGACGTGCTGTCCGTCGACGGTGGAATCGGCGTTCCAGAGCGAGCTGAGCTTCGTGCCCGAGGGGAGGTCGAACTCCAGCTTCCAGTCGGTCAGCGCCTTGCCCGCGTCGTTGCTGACGACGTACTGGCCGGTGTAACCGCCCTGCCAGTCACTGGTCTTGGTGTAGGCGGCGCCCACGTCGGCGGCGTGCGCGGTACCGGTCAGTGCGAACGCGCCGCCCCCTGCGACGGCTGCGGCCACGACCGCGCCCATCGCCTTGGTCTTGCCGCTCACCTTGCGCCGGTGGGTCGTCGTACTCATGGCGTGCCTGCCTCTGCGTTACGGAAGTGGGGGGTGTGGCAGCACGCTAGCGACTCCGAACCGGACAATTGGGCGGTTCAGGAGGGGAGCCGAGGATCTTAGGGTGGGCTTAAGGAAGACAAAGGGAGCGGTTAATGCCGGGGGTTGCCGCAGCCCTGATCAGGGCCTCTCAGCCGGTACGGACCCCCGGGCCGTTCCGCGCCTGCGGCCCCGTACCCGGTGGCCGTGGGCCACGGCCGTACGGCCGCCGTCGAGGGCGATCCACAGCCGGACCTCGGTACCGCCGAGGACCGAGCGTCCGATCCGTACGTCTCCGCCGGTCGACTCGGCGACCCGGCGCACGATGTCCAGTCCGAGCCCCGTGGAGCCCGTCCTTCCGCCGCTGTTGCCGCGCGCCAGGGCCGCCGCCGGGTCGGCGATGCCCGCGCCGGCGTCCGACACCAGCACGATGACGGCGTCCTCCGCATGGTGCACGTCCACCGAGAAGGGGGTGCCCTCGGGGGTGTGGCGGAAGACGTTGCCGAGCAACGCGTCGAGTGCGGCGGCCAGTTCGGAGCGTGCGACCGGGATGCGTACGGTGCGGCCCACTCCGGCCAGCCGTACCGTGCGCCCCTCGTCCTCCGCCAGCGCCGACCAGAAGGCCATCCGTTCGCGGATCACCTCGGAGGCGTCGCAGCCCCCGGCCGCGCTCTGCCGCCCCTGGGTCTGCGGGCGCTGTTCGCGGGCCGTGCGGATGATCGTGTCGACCTCCCGCTCCAGCTTCTCGACGGCCGCGCGGGTCTGTTCGGCGGCCGGCCCGTCGCCGAGCGAGGCCGTGTTGAGCCGCAGGACGGTGAGCGGAGTGCGCAGCCGGTGCGAGAGGTCGGCGGCCAGTTCGCGTTCGTTGTCCAGGAGTTGGACGACCTGGTCGGCCATGGAGTTGAACGCGACGGCGGCCGAGCGCAGTTCGGTCGGCCCCTCCTCGGGGACCCGTACGGACAGCCGGCCCTCGCCCAGGTCGTGTGCCGCCCGCGCGAGCCGCTGCGCGGGGCGCACCATCCGTACGCCCAGCCGGTCGGCGACGGCGACCGAGCCGACGACCAGCGCGACACCGACGCCGGCGAGGACCAGCCAGGCGGTGCCGACGCCGTTGGAGACCTCGCCCTCCGGTACGTACACCTCGACGACCGCGATCCGCCCGGTGGGCAGCGCGGTCGGCTGGAGGAGTGCGGAGCCGCCGGGCACGGCGGTGATCACGGCCTGGCTGCGGGCGGCCTCGATGTCCTTGGCCGCTGCCCGCCGGTGGCCTATCCCGGTCGGCCGGCTGCCCGGTTCGCCCGACGCGGGCACATGGACGGCGACCCGGCCGGCCGCGCCCGCGGGGGTGGAGGCGACCGCCTTCTCCAGCGGGAGGCGGTCGGTGGTGATGGAGAGGGTGGGGGCGAGGGCGGCCGCGTTCCGCTCGGCGCCGGCGAACGCCCGGTCGCTGGCCATCTCCTTGATGACCAGACCGAGCGGAAGGGCGAAGGCGACCACGACCATGGCGGTGGCGGCCAGCGCCACCTTGACCAGCGCCCACCTCATCGGGGCGGCTCCAGCTTCACCCCGACGCCCCGGAGCGTGTGCAGGTAGCGCGGGCTCGCGGCGGTCTCGCCGAGTTTCCGGCGCAGCCAGGAGAGATGGACGTCGATGGTCTGGTCGTCGCCGTACGACTGCTGCCACACCTCGGCGAGCAGTTCCTTGCGCGGTACGACCACGCCGGGCCGTCCGGCGAGGAAGGTCAGCAGGTCGAACTCCCGCCGGGTCAGATCGAGCCGTACCCCGTCCAGCTCCGCCTGTCTGCGCAGCGGGTCGACGCAGAGCCCGCCGACGCGGATCAGCCGCGGAGGCGGCTCGGCGCCGGACCTGCTCCGGGAGCGGCGCAGGACGGCCGTCATCCGGGCCGACAGATGCTCCACCGAGAAGGGCTTGGTGAGGTAGTCGTCGGCGCCGTCGTTCAGCAGCCGTACGATCTCCGCCTCGTCGTCCCGCGCGGTGGCGATGATCACCGGTACGTCGGTGATGCCGCGCAGCATCTTCAGCGCTTCCGCCCCGTCGAGATCGGGCAGACCCAGATCGAGAATGACCAGGTCAAAGCCGAAATGGGCCACCTCACGCAACGCCTCCAGGGCGGTGCCGACGCTCCGCACGGTGTGGGAGGCCTCGGTGAGGTGCCGGATGAGGGCGGAGCGTACGAACTGGTCGTCCTCGACCACGAGCACACTTGCCATGGGCGGCACCGTACGCCATCCGGGGGAGCCGGGTGGGCCTCTCACCGTGTTGCGGCATCACTGGGGCGGGTGGTGCAGTATGGCGCGATGATCCGGCGACTGACACAGGCCCTGGCATGGTCGCTCGCCACCGGCGCGGCGACGACGCTGACCTGGTGGGGGGTCCATTCGGTGATGGCGGGCACGGCCTACGACCCGCCCCGGGCGCTTCCGGTGGCGGGGAGCCCGGAGCTGCTGTCATCGGCCACGCAACGGCCCGAGGAGCCGGATTCGGCGTCTCCCGGCGCGGACCGGTCGCCGGGGGGCGGGTCGTCCTCCCCCTCCCCCGCGCACCCGCCGGAGAGCTCTTCCCCGCCGTCCTCCTCGTCGCCTTCGTCCTCGGCTCCCGCTTCGCCGCCTTCTTCAGCTTCGAACGAATCCGCGGGTTCTTCGGGTTCTTCGGGTTCATCCGGTGACGTACGGAGCTATACGGCTTCGGGCGGCCGGGTCGTCTTCGATCTGGGGGCCACCTCGGCGGGGCTGGTGTCGGCGACTCCCGCGGACGGCTGGCAGATGAGGGTCTGGAAACAGTCGGAGTGGATCCGGGTGACGTTCACGCAGGGGCAGCGGTCGGTGTCGGTGTTCTGCACGTGGAACGGGCACAGGCCGTCGGTGGAGGTCGACGACCACTGAGGCTGCGGGGCGGCATTCGCCTGCGGCGGGCCTGCCCGCGATCCCGTGCGAGCAGCTGAAGGCGGCAGCCCCGCTACCCGAAGACCGCCGGCGGCGGCGCGGGTGACGGCTGCGCGTCCGCGTCCCGCACCGGCCGCGCCCCGCCCGTGAAGTCCGCCAGGCCCCGGCCGTGCTCCAGCCGTCCCGCGTGCCCGTCCCCCGCCACCCGGCGGGTCAGCTCGGCGAGGGGCAGCGGGAGCGCCGACCCGACCAGTACCGCGTTCCCGAACCTCCGGCCGCGCAGTACCGCCGGCTCGGCCGCCAGGGCCAGTTCGGGGAAGGTCTCCGCCGCGGTCGCGATCTGGCCGCGCAGATAGGTGAGCGGCGGGCCGTCCGTGAGGTTCGCCGCGTACCAGCCCGTCGGCTTCAGCGCCCTGCGGACCTCGGTGAGGAATTCCGTACTGGTGAGATGCGCGGGGGTGCGCGCGCCGCTGAAGACATCCGCGACGATCAGGTCGGCCCAGCCGTCGGGGATCTTCCCGAGTGCGGCGCGGGCGTCGGTGGAGCGGACGCGGATCCGGGCTCCGGGATCCAGTGGCAGCACCCTGCGCACCAGCTGGACCAGCGGGCCGTCCACCTCGGCGATCTGCTGGGTGGAGCGGGGACGGGTCGCCGCGACGTAACGGGCGAGGGTGAACGCCCCGCCGCCCAGATGCACCACGTGCAGCGGCTGCCTGGGCGGTCCCGCGAGGTCGATGACATGGCCGAGCCTGCGCTGGTACTCGAAGTCGAGGTACGCGGGGTCGTCGAGGTCCACATGGGACTGCGGGGCGCCGTCGATCAGCAGTGTCCAGGCGCGCGGGCGGTCGCGGTCGGGCCTGAGCTCGGCGACCCCGCCATCCACCTGCTCGACGACGGACTCCGGTGCGGAACGGCCCTGCCGCTTGTTCTTCGCCACTCCCCCAGTATCGCGACACCCTCGGCACCGCGGCTCCCCGGTGGCGCGTCCGGCAGCAGTGGCGCTCAGCGGTACCGGCCGCTCACCGGCGGTTGTCCGCCGCCTCGATCAGACGCGCCGCCTCACCGAGCGCCGCCCTGAGCACCGAAGGATCGGTGACCGGCGCGGTCTCGGGCGGCAGCAGCCAGCCGGTGCCCCGGACCGGCGGCTCCTCGGGGATCCGCAGCCCGCGGCCGTTGGTCTGCGTACACGCGCTGCCCGGCAGGTCCCAGCCGTCGGCCGTGCCGGGCGGCACCAGGAAGCCGAGGGTGTCGCAGGCGCCGTCGTGCAGGACCGGGCCGACGTCGGCCGAGTCCGCTCCCCTGCGCAGGATGTCCACCGCCTCCAGCCCCTGCCGTGCGGGGACCGTCACCAGATCGCACGGTTCGGCCGCGCCGTCGGGCGGTGCGCTGAACTCCTGACTGGGCTTGTGCCGGGCGGTCGTTCTCGAACCGCTCATCTCGATACCGGTCTCCAACAAGGCAACCCCTCCTCGTTCTCCGCAAGGTTCAACGCTTGCGAACGTCAAGGGCTACGGCGCAGCGCCGCCATAAAGGATGGCAGTTCATGGCAAATCGTGGGTGAGATATCCGTTTTGTAGCTATACCGGGCGTGTGTGTCTCATCACAGGCGATACGTTTTGCCCGCCGGAGCGGTCCGGACCGGCAGCACCATCCGCCAGAGAGGGCTCAGCCATGGCGACGTCACGGGAGGTACGCAACCCGGCATTCCGGCAGTTGCGCGGACAGCGCTCGCCCGGTGAGTTCGCGGCGGCGATCCGCCGGGCCGCGCGCGAGATCGGCGAGCAGGTCGCCTGTGACGCGCGCTACATCGGGCGCGTCGAGGCCGGCGAGATCCGCTGTCCCAACTACGCGTACGAGCGGGTCTTCCTGCACATGTTCCCCGGTTCGACCCTGAAGGACCTGGGGTTCTCCGACCGCGGGGCGGTACGCGGCCGGGGCCCGTATCCCGGCGTCGAACCGCCGCCCCAGTCCCACACCAGCCAGCACCCCAGCCAGCACACCGAGGAGAGCGACGTGCTGCGTCGCGCATTCATGGCCGGCGGTTCCGCCGCCCTGGCCGCCGTTTCGCTGGGCCTCGGCCCGGCACCCGTACCGTCCCAGCGCCGTGTCGGCGACGCGGAGGTCAGCGCCGTCGAAGCTGCCGTACGCCAGATCCGGCTGCTCGACGACCGGCATGGCGCCGCCGGTCTCTACCAGCGGGCGGCGCAGCCGCTGGAGGCCGCCTACGCCCTGCTCGACGCGGGCACCGCCCGCCGGTCCGCGGCCGACCGGCTGCACGCGGGCGCCGGTGAACTGGCCATCTCCGTGGGGTGGCTGGCGCACGACTCGGGCCGCTTCGACGACGCGCGGTCCCACTACGCGGAGGCCCTGGCGACGGCACGGGTGTCCGGTGATCCCGCGCTGGAGGCCCACGCCTTCTGCAACACGGCGTTCCTGGCGCGGGACGCGGGGCGGCCGCGCGAGGCGGTGCGGGCCGCGCAGGCCGGGGAGCAGGCGGCGAAGCAGCTGTCGTCGCCCCGGCTGCTCTCGCTGCTGACCCTGCGGGAGGCGGGCGGCTGGGCGGGGCTTGGCGACCGTACGGCCTGTTCGGAGCGGCTGGTACGGGCCAAGTCCCTCTTCGCGCAGGGCACGTCGGACGCCGATCCGGAGTGGATGAGCTTCTTCGTCGAGGCCGAGCTGGAGATGCTGGAGGCGCAGTGCTGGTCGGCCCTGGACGACTGGCCGCGCGCGGCCCTGCACGCCGAGCGCGCGGCGGAGCTCCAGGATCCGCACTTCGCCCGGAACCTGGCGCTCTACCGTGCGCAGCTCGCCGACGACCTGGCGAGGGCCGGCGCTCCCGACCGGGCGGCGGCGGCCGGGCACCAGGTGCTCGACCTGCTGGACCAGGTCCAGTCGTCCCGTATCCAGGCCATGCTGGCGGGCACGGCCCGCAGACTGCTCCCGGAGCGCCGCACCGCGGGGGTGTCGGCCTTCCTTGAGCGGCACGCGTCGACCCCGAGGCTGGTCTGAGCCGAGCCGCGCGAACGGCCGGTTCGATGCGGTCCGTCCACGATTGACATGGCATATCCCCATCCGGGTGGGGCCGTTACGGCTCCAGGTACCTGTCCGGGCGGGACCCTCACCGCTCCAGGTGACCGGTGTCGTTCCACCGCTCGACCGCCGGATCGCCGTACGCCCAGCCCAGCACCGAGAGCGACGCCGGGGCCAGCCGGATCCGGGCGCCGAACGTCAGGTCGTAGCCGAGCCAGCGCGCGGCGAGCGCCCGCAGGATGTGGCCGTGAGCGAAGACCAGGACGTCGCGTCCTTCGGTCCGGATCCGGTCGATCGCCTCGTCGGCGCGCGCGGTGACATCGGCCACGGACTCACCGTCCGGAGCGCCGTCGCGCCAGATGAACCAGCCGGGCCTGACCGCCTGGATCTCGGCCGGGGTGAGCCCTTCGTACGCTCCGTAGTTCCACTCCAGGAGCGCGTCCCACTCCTCCGCACGGTCGCCGAACCCGGCAAGTGCGCACGTCTCGCTCGCCCGTAGCAGTCTGCTGGTGAACACCCGGGCCTCCGGCACCCCGCCCCACGGCGCCCGGTGCAGCCGCCCGCCCAGCAGCTCAGCTCCCTCGCGGCCCTCCCCGAGCAGCGGAATGTCCGTCCTGCCGGTGTGTTTCCCGGACAGCGACCATGCGGTCTGTCCATGCCGGACCAGCAGCATGCGGGGTGCCATGACGCTCTCTCTTCCCGTGCGGTGATGCTCCTCCCATCATCGCGTACGGGTTCCGGGAGCAACCCGGCGGACGTCCTTGGCGTCCCCCCTACCGTGCCCCCGCAGAGAGGGGCCCCCTGAACTTGTCATTCCATACGCCCTATGGTGGTACGCCGGGTGACAGGCCCCGTTTGAACAGACGATGGAGAGCATTCGGATGCCGTACACCGCGAACCGTGACCGGCCCCGCTGGTGGACAGAGCTCCTCGTGATCGCTGTCGTCTACACCGCGTACTCATCGGGCCGGCTGCTGGCGCGCGGCAACACCGAGGACGCGATCAAGCACGGCCTTTCGCTGCTGCGCGCCGAGAAGTTCCTGCACATCAACGTCGAACACCCGCTGAACAGGCTGTTCACGCACACCCCCGCCATCGGGATACCCGCCGACTTCGCCTATGCCTCGCTGCACTACGTGGTCACCCCGGCCATCCTGATCTGGCTCTTCCGCCGCCGCCCCGCCCAGTACCGCATGGCGCGCACCTGGCTGATGGTGTCCACCCTGCTCGGCCTGATCGGGTTCACACTGACGCCGACCTGTCCGCCGCGGCTGCTCGCCCCGGCGGAGGGTTTTGTCGACACGATGGCGCAGTACAGCTCGTACGGCTGGTGGGGCGACGACGCGAGCGCCCCGCGCGGAATGGGCGGGATGACCAACCAGTTCGCCGCGATGCCGAGCCTGCACGTGGGATGGGCGCTGTGGTGCGGGATCATGCTGTGGCGCCACGGGCGTACGCCGCTGGCCCGAATACTCGGGGTGCTCTACCCGTTGACCATCACCTTCGTGGTGCTGGGCACGGCCAACCACTATCTGCTCGACGCGATCGCGGGGGTCGCGGTGATGGGTGTGGGGCTGCTGCTCGCCCGGCCCGTGGTGCGGCTGGCCGACCGGATACGGGCCCGCCTCTCCTCGCGTACGACCGGCGGTCCGTCCCCGATTGTCGGTACCGGATGCAAGACTTCCCCGGGTGAGCGATTCCCCGGGCAGCGGACCTCCTCCGCCTCTTCCTCGTCAGCAGGCGACACCGCCGACGACGGCACTCCGACAGCGGCTCGCTGAGCTGCGGGGCCCGTCCGTCGCGCCGCAGCCACTGGACGCCCGCGCGCTGGCGGCCCTCGCGGCCAACCCCGGCTGCGAGCGGCGCGCGCTGCTCGACGGCGCCGGGGTGAACAAGACGGTTCTCGCCCAGGCCCTCGGCTCCCCCTCGGCCTTCGGCCAGTCCCAGTTCGCCTTCATGCGGGGCAACGCCTTCGAGGCGAGGGTCAAGGCAGACGGCGGCGCCGATCTGATGCGGCTGCTCGCGGAGCACATGGGCACGGCCGATCCGGTGGACGTCACGGTCCCCGATCTCACGGCGGCGGGCCCCGAGGGCCGCGCGGCCCGCACGGCGCTGGCCCTGCGCGAGGCGACGGAGGCCGGCGGGTGGACCCTGTTCGACCACCCGATGCTGGCGCTGGAGGTGGCGGGCTCGCCCGCCTATCTGGAGCCGGACGCGGTGGTGGTGGATCCGGCCGGGCGCTGGACGGTGATCGAGATCAAGTCGTTCCCGATGATCGACGCGTCGGCGGACGCGGCCAAGGTGGGGGCGGCAGCCCGCCAGTCCGCGGTGTACGTGCTGGCGCTGGAGCGGATCGCGGCACACATCAACAGCGCGGACAGCGCGGACAGCGCGACGGTGCACGACCGGATCCTCCTCGTCTGCCCGAAGGACTTCTCCAACCTGCCGACGGCCTCGGCCGTCGACGTGCGCAAGCAGCTCGCGGTGACCCGCCGTCAGCTGGCCCGGCTGACCCGTGTCGAGGACATCGCGGCGGCCCTGCCCGAAGGCACCACCTTCGACCCCGGTCTGCCGGCCGCCGAGCTCACGGCGGCGGTCGAATCGGTCGGTGCGGCGTACGCACCGGAGTGCCTGGCCGCATGCGAACTGGCCTTCCACTGCCGCGGCCGGGCCCGTGACGCGGGCGCGGTGGAGGCGCTGGGCCGGGGAGCCCGCGGCGAGCTGGGCGGGCTGACGACGGTCGACGCGGTGCTGGCCGCGGCACACGGCGAGGAGGGCGACCCGTCGGACCCGACGGTGGCCGCGCTGCGCAGGGCCGCGGTGCTGCGGGCGGAGGCGCTGGCGTCGGCATCGGCATCGGCATCGGCATCGGCATCGGCATCGGCGGGAGGAGCACCGGCATGTCGCTGATCAGCACGCTCGCCCGGCTGGAAGCCGTGCGGTCCGGCCGCGCGGAGCCCACCGCCACCGTCCGCCACCGGCACCTCTCCGCGCACCCGCTCGTGTTCGTCCCGCTCACCACGGCGGGCGAGGCCGGCGCCCCGCTCGGGGCGCTCGTCGGGACCGACCCCGGCGCGCCGAGGCTGCTGGTCGTCGCCCAGCCGCGCGACCGGGATCTGCGGTTCGCGTTCCTCGCCGAGCTGGCCGAGGCCGTCCTGCCCCACCTCGACGGGTACGCCGACGACGTGGAGGTCGCCGAGCGCTCCGAGACCGACCCGGAGACCAAGAAGAAGGTCAAGGTCGAGACCGAGCTGTGCGCGGACGCACCGCAGCTGATCGTGCCGGGCCGCGCGGGCATCGACTTCGTCCGGCTCCTCGGGCGGTCGATGCGCTTCCGGCGTACGGCGGAGGAGGACCCGGAGACGCCCTATCCGGCACCGCCCCGCGTGCCGCTGCTCGGCCGCTGGCTGACGCACTACGGTGAGCGCGCCCGGGTCCCCGGGTCCTCACTGCTGCTGGCCGCGACCGACCTGCTGAACCGTCACTGGGCCACCGGCCAGAGCAGCCTGGAGGACCAGCACCTCGGCGCACTGCTCGCCTGGATCGACCCGGCCGAGGGGGCGTCCGGCGCCGAGGCCGCGCTCCGGGCCGAGCTGGGGCGCGACCGGGACGGGCAGCTGCTCTGCCCGCCTGCCGGGCCCGCCACCGATCCGGCCTTCGACAACAGGCTGCTGGCCCCGGCGGTGGAGCGGTACGACGCGGCCCGTTCGGCACTGTCCGCCGCCGAGGACGGACCGGCGGCCGACGACCGGCTCGGTGAACTGACCACGGCCGAGCGGGAGATCCGCCGGCTCCTTGCCGGGCAGCTGCGCCCCACCTGGGACGCGGTGTGGCACGCGATCGGGCTGCTGCGCGAGCTGCCCGAGGGAGCCAGGGCCGGCGAGCGGTGGACCCGGGACCGCTGGTCGTTCACCGGCCACCGGGACCGGGTGCGGGCGGGCGAGCCGCCGCAGCCGCGCCGGGACGACGCGGTGACGGCGGCCCAGAAACTGGCCACCCGCGAGACCGCGCAGACCCAGCTGGAGGCGCAGGAGGCCCTGGACGACCCGCTGGTGATGGCCGGGCGGCGGCTCGCGGGCGAGGCGTTCGCCGGTGAGGTGACGGATGTGGTGATGGCGTGGAGCGAGTCGAAGCGCCCGAGCCCGCGCCCCCTGGTGACGCTCCGCACCGATGACACCCCGCACATCGGGGAGCGGGTCAAGGTCCACCGCGCGCTCCCGGGCGACCCGCCGAAGGCGCAGACGGCCGAGTTCGTCCGGTACGAGGAGGACGGCTCGCTGGTACTGCGGCTGACCAACGGCATGGGCCGCGCCAAGGATCCGGCCCCGGGGACCGTGCCGGAGAAGGGCGACCGGCTGTGCTGGACGCTGTTCGAGCACAGCTCGCGGGGCGGGCCCGAGCTGCCCGCGCAGGAGGACACCCCGTGGACCCACGGCGGGCCGCCGGACACCGCCGCCCCTGCGACACTTCCCGACCCCGTCACCCCCGAGGACCTGCTGTGACCTTCGATCCCGGCGCGGAGGCGGCCCGCGCGACGCGGGCCATCCTCGACGACACCCTGCACGGCACCGCCCCGGGAGTGGTGGTCGACTCCCCGCCGGGCGCGGGCAAGTCGACGCTCGTGGTGCGCGCGGCCCGTGAGCTGGCCGCCGCCGGGCGGCCCCTGATGGTGGTCGCACAGACCAACGCACAGGTGGACGACCTGGTCATCCGCCTTGCCGGGAAGGACCCGGAGCTGCCGGTCGGCCGACTGCACAGCAGCGACCCCGACCCGTACGACAGAGCCCTGGACGACCTGCCGAACGTCCGCAAGTCCGCCAAGGCGGCGGATCTCGCCGGGCTCGACGTGGTGATCTCGACGGCCGCGAAATGGGCGCATGTGAAAGGTGTCGAGCCCTGGCGGCACGCGATCGTGGACGAGGCGTACCAGATGCGCTCGGACGCGTTGCTGGCCGTGGCCGGCCTGTTCGAACGGGCGTTGTTCGTGGGCGATCCCGGCCAGCTCGACCCGTTCAGCGTGGTCGGCGCCGAGCAGTGGGCGGGGCTGGCTTACGACCCGTCGTCCAGCGCGGTCTCCACCCTGCTCGCGCACAATCCGGAGCTGCCGCAACACCGGCTGCCGGTCTCCTGGCGGCTGCCCGCTTCGGCGGCGCCGCTGGTCTCGGACGCTTTCTACCCGTACACGCCGTTCCGCAGCGGTACGGACCACGGCGACCGGCGGCTGACCTTCGGGGTGGCGTCGGACGGTTCGGGCCCCGACCGGGTACTGGACGAGGCGGCGGAGGCGGGCTGGGGCCTGCTGGAACTGCCCGCCCGGCACACACCGCGTACGGACCCGGAGGCGGTACGGGCGGTGGCCCTGGTCGTCCGGCGGCTGCTCGACCGCGGCGGTGCGGCGGTGAGCGAGCAGTCGCCGGATCCGGTGCCGCTGACGGCGGACCGTATCGCGGTCGGTACGGCCCATCGCGATCAGGCAGCCGCGGTACGGGCGGCGCTCGCGGAGCTCGGGGTGACGGGCGTCGCGGTCGATACGGCCAACCGTCTCCAGGGCCGGGAGTTCGACGTCACGGTGGTGCTGCACCCGCTGTCGGGCCGCCCGGACGCGACGGCCTTCCACCTGGAGACGGGCAGGCTCTGCGTCCTGGCATCGCGGCACCGGCATGCCTGCGTCGTGGTGTGCCGGGAGGGGGTGACCGAGCTGCTGGACGAACACCCGTCGACCGAGCCGGTGCAGCTGGGCGTGACGGTGAAGTTCCCTGACGGCTGGGAGGCGAACCACGCGGTACTGGCCCACCTCGCCGAACACCGGGTGCCATGGACCCCGTGAACGCCGGACGGAGTCCGGCACACCGCCGCAGGCGGCCAACAGACACAGCCCCGACGGCTGGGAGGCGAACCACGCGGTACTGGCCCACCTCGCCGAACACCGGGTGCCGTACCGGCTGTGACGCGGTGCGGCCGTCGCCGTGGGCGGCCTCTTGCGTGGGGCGGGACAATGGACGGTGGCCGGAATCCCGCGGCGGGGAACCGACCGCCGCACACCGCCCGGAGACCGGACCCGCCGGACCTCCGGGGAGACGCAGAACGGCACAGCAGGAGGCACACATGGCGGAGCCCGAACAGCGCGAGCGGAAGCCGCGGCCGGCGCCGCTGCTCTTCGAGCCTTCCGACGCCGCCGCCGATCCCGAGCACTTCTTCGACCTGGAGTCGATCGACGACCCGGCGGCGCTGCTCACCCGCGCCACCGAGCTGACACTGGCCTTCCGCGCGGCGACGGACCGGGCGGTCGAGTTCCAGGCGATCGCCGCCGCCCAGCTCGCCGACCCGCGCCGCTTCGACCGGTTGACGGCGGCGGACATCGCCGGGCGCGCGCAGTGGACCGAGGACTACGCGAAGAAGATGGTCGAGTTCGGCCGGGACCTGCTGCGCGGGCAGCCGACCTGACGCCCTGCCGACCTGTTGACGAGTTGGCCTGGTGAGGCTGTGCCCGTCCTGTCCGGGCCGCCCGCCCGTCCACTCCGGCCCGTCCGGCATATGCCGATGGGCAGGGCTCTTCGGCAAAGCCGGTGGGCAAGATACGCCTCCCCGCCCCCACCTGTCCCGGTTTCCACCAACCCAGCGGAGTGGTTCCCTCACTCCGGGTAGACCTGGTCGGCATGAGTGCATGGCAGCGAATCGACGACAGCGCGGGAATCCCCTCCGGCAGAAGCTCCGGCACCCGGGGCGCGGGCATCTGGAGCTCCGGCGTCCAGGGCTCGACCGTCCGCACCCCGGGTGCCTCTTCCCCCGCAGGGCTCAGCCGGATCCCCGACGAGCAGGACGGGCAGCACGCGACGGCGGTCACTCCGGCCGGCGCGGGGTGGCTCGCCTCCGCATCCCGGTATCCGCGCAGTGCGCTCTCGCTCTGGGAGTCCCGGCCCACCGCCCCGACCGTGCTGGACTGCGGCTCGGTCTTCGACGTGGTCAACGTGCCCGCGATCTTCGGCCGCCGGATGCTGGACACCCTGTGGTCGGAGGGCCCCGGATCGGGCCCGGTCGCGGGCCACCGGGGCCGGATGCTGCTCTTCGCCGCCCCCGGCACCGCCCAGCGGCTGCCGTCCCTGCTGCACTGGGAGGAGTGGGGCGACGCGGTGCCGCCGCTGCTCTGCCACGGCACCGGCGACGCGGTGACCGTACCGTCGCCGGCCTCCTCCGTTCCCCCGTCGGGCCCGCGCTGGCTGGTGGCCCCCGACACCCGACACCCCTGGCTCCCGGGCCCCGAGGTCATGCTCTGGGCCTGTGTCCGGGCGGCGCGTGCGGCGGCGGCCCCGGCGGCGAGGGCGGGCGGCTTATCGATTTTTCCCCGCGCCGATCAGGGTGCTAAGGTCTACGACGTCAGCAGGCGCCGCTAGCTCAGTTGGTTAGAGCAGCTGACTCTTAATCAGCGGGTCCGGGGTTCGAGTCCCTGGCGGCGCACAGACGGAAGAAGCCCCTCGCGGAAGCGGGGGGCTTCTTCGTCGTCCGTATCGGGCTTGTCCGGACCGGGCTTGTCCGGACCGGTCCCTCACACGACCGGCGTGATCTTGACCGTCCAGGCTCCCGACTGCGTACGGTCCGCCACCTCCACCTTCGTCCCGTTCCCGGGAACGGTGAACGTCTCCCCGACCCCGAGCGGCGCGTCGGCCAGCGGCGGGTAGACCGACTGCCCCCAGCAGCCCGAGCTGTGCGGATGGGTGTCGACCACCCGGACCGGTCCGTCCCCGGAGGCCAGCTCCGACTTCACCCGGTAGATGAGGATCCCCTCCGAACAGGTCGACGTGTCGTTGCCGGCCGCCGTGCGCGCCTCCATGACGAGGGCGCTCTCCAGCCCGGTCCGCAGGACGACGAGCCGGGTCCCTGCTGTGTCGCTGCCGCGTGGCGGGACCTCCTCCAGCGGTTCCAGCGTGAACATCTGGGCCCCGGTGCCGCGCAGACAGCCGATCTGCCGCCGGTCCAGCCAGCCCAGCTTCCACTTGTGCCAGCCGAAGAAGTCGGGGGCGAGCCCGAACTGGCTGCCCATGACGTCCCAGTCCCCCACATAGGTGTCCCAGTCGCCCTTGTCGTCCGACGGGCGGTGGTAGAGATCCGGCAGGTCGAAGACGTGCCCGGTCTCGTGGGCCAGCACATCCCGGTCCGGCGGATGCCGCTCGAAGCCGGTGACGAAGCGCCGGATCTCCGTACCGTCGGCGTGCAGCGGGGCATCCAGGTTGACCACCTTCGTGGCGTCCGAGTCGACGCCCGGGGCGTCCGGGTCGGCGATCAGATAGACGAGGTCGTACTTGCTGAAGTCCACCGAAGGATCGGCCGCGGCCACCGCGTCCCGCAGATACGCGTCGCGCTCGCCCGCGCTCCAGTCACGCCGTATCGCGTACGCGGAGGCCGGTTTCGGCATCATGGTCCAGTGCCGCATCGGATGCGGCCGCAGCGTGAACTTCCCGTACGAGGCACGCCGGAAGAAGGTACTGGTCGAGGGGAAGTAATCAGCCGTCAGCTCCCGCGGGGTGGTGTCCGGCGCGGCCCCCGGGAAGGACAGGAAGATCATGACCGCGTCGAGCGTCCCGACCGGCCGGGGGTAGGCGGAGTTCCAGCTGTCGAGACCGACCGAGTGGTGGACGTCGGCGCGTGGCAGCGCGCACGGCCCGGCGCCGCCCACGGTGGCCACGGCGGGCCCCGCCACCAGGGACGTCGTGGTGAGCGCCATGAACGACACGAAGATGGCGGCGGTCTGCCGCAGACGGCGTCGGTCCACTCGCCCGGGTGCCTGCGGACGCTGCACGTGGACCTCCGGGTTCGGGATGCGGGACACCCCACCCACCCTGGGCCGATTTATGTGTTTATGCCCTGTCCAGCTGCACCAGGCGAGTGATCGGCCCGACACCCCGGACCTTTACGGAAAGTCACAACCGATCACGTTGGAAAGACCCTGGACCACAGCCGCGCAGAAACGATCACCCTTGGGCGCGGGAGCGACCACCGTGCGCCAACGAGGCTGGAACGGTCCTTGCTTCAACCTCTATGATCGGCACACTTTCCCATGTGGACACGCGCACCGCCGTCCCTCCACCGCCCGCCCGACGAGCCCCGACCCCACCTGTTCGAGACGACTGCACCGCGGGAGCCAGCCGTGAACGGAACCCCTGAAGGACCGGCTCCGGTGCCGGGATCCGTCCGGCCACCGGTCACAGAGCGTCAGACCGTCGGCCGTACCGCAGCCGAGCTGCACGACTACCGCGCCGCCTTCAACACCGCACGGCTCGGCATGGCTGTCGTCGACCGCGAGGGACTGGTCGTCTCCGCCAACGCCGCACTCGGCGAACTGCTCGGCACCGAACCCGCCGCGCTGGCCCGGCAGACCGCGGCCTGCCTCGTGGACCTCGCGGCGGACACCCGCTCCTGGTACGCGTACCGCGAGGTGCTCCGGGGCCGCCGCTCCAGCTTCCGCTGCACCCGCCGCCTCAAGCACGCCGACGGCCACTCGCTCTGGGCCGAGGTCAGCGTCGCCCCCTTCCCGGACAGCTCGCAGGTGCTGCTGTCGGTCGCCGACGTCAGCGACCGGCGCGAACTCCGGGCCAGGCTGCGGCACCTCCAGATGCACGACCCGGTGACCCGGCTGCCCAACCGCACCCTGTTCTTCGAGCGGCTGTCGGCGGCGCTCGACCCGTCGGCGTGCGACCAGCAGGGCACCGGCCGGATCGGGCTCTGCTATCTGGACCTCGACGGTTTCAAGGCGGTCAACGACACGCTCGGCCACCGCTTCGGCGACCGGCTGCTCGGAGTCGTCGCGGCCCGGCTGACCCACTGCGCCGACCAGTCCGGTTACGGACGGGGCAGCGGCCATCTGGTGGCCAGGCTCGGCGGGGACGAATTCGCCCTGCTGGTCGAGGACTCGACCGGTACGGACCAGCTCGCCGATCTGGCGGCCGCCGTACTGGCCGCGCTCCAGGAACCGTTCGACCTCGGCGGCCAGCGGCTCTCGGTGTCCGCGTCGATCGGGGTGGTGGAGCGGCTCGCCGACGGCACCAGCGCCACCGGCCTCATGCAGGACGCCGACACCACGCTGTACTGGGCGAAGGCGGACGGCAAGGCTCGCTGGACGCTCTTCGACCCGGAGCGCAACGCGCACCGGATGACCCGGCAGGCGCTCTCGTCCACCCTGCGGCCCGCCGTGGACAACGGTGAATTCGTGCTGGAGTACCAGCCGTTGGTGGATCTGGCGGACGGCGAACCCAAGGGGGTGGAGGCGCTGGTGCGCTGGGACCACCCGCAGTTCGGCCGGCTGGCGCCGAACCGGTTCATCGGGCTGGCCGAGGAGGACGGCTCGATCGTCCAGCTCGGCGCGTGGGTGCTGCGCACCGCCTGCCGCCAGGCACGAGCCTGGCAGCTCGAACACCCCTCCCGCCCACCGCTGTTCGTGAGCGTCAACATCGCCGTACGGCAGGTGTGGGACTCGGATCTGGTCGCCGATGTCGCCGGGATCCTCGCCGAGACGGGCCTCGCGCCCGACCTCCTCCAGCTGGAGCTCACCGAGTCGGCGGTGATGGGTTCGGCCGGGCGCCCCCTCCAGGCGCTCCAGGACCTCAGCGACATGGGCGTGCGGATCGCGATCGACGACTTCGGCACCGGCTACTCGAACCTCGCGTATCTGAGCAGGCTGCCGGTGTCCGTACTGAAGCTGGACGGGTCGTTCGTGCGCGGATTCCGCTACGACGCGGGCGTGCACCCCAATCCGGCCGACGAGATGATCGTCGAGGCTCTGGTGCAGCTCGCGCACCGGCTGGGGCTCACGGTCACGGCGGAGTGCGTGGAGACGGCGGGGCAGGCAACGCGGCTGCGCAGGATCGGCTGCGACACCGGGCAGGGTTATCTGTACTCACGGGCGGTGGCCCCGGAGGAGATCGGCGCGCTGCTCGCGGGTCCGGCCGCACTGCGGAGCTGACCGCCGGGCGGACGCCGGGAGGGCGGGTGGCGGCCGGTCCGGCCGCCACCCGCCCTCCCGGCGGTTCCGCCGTACTATCCGGGCAGCCCGTAGGCGTCGGCGATCAGCTCGTACGAGCGCAGCCGCGCCTCGCCGCCGTGCGCGTTGGCGGTGATCATCAGCTCGTCGGCGCCGGTGCGCTTCTGGAGGTCGTCGAGGCCGGAGCGGACCTCGTCGGCGGTCCCGGTGATGATGTTGCTGAGCCAGCCGTCGACGAACTCCCGCTCCATCGGGCTGAATGCGTAGGCCGCGGCCTCTTCGGGTGTCGGGACGAGCCCGGGCCGCCCGGTGCGCAGCCGGACCATCGACAGCGCGCCGCTGAGGATCTGCCGGTGGGCCTCCTTCTCGTCGTCGGCCGCGAGTGCGGCGACGCCGATCACGGCGTACGGGCTGTCGAGCACCGCCGACGGCCGGAAGGACTCACGGTAGAGGTCGAGGGCCGGGATGGTGTTCTGCGCCGAGAAGTGGTGCGCGAAGGCGAACGGCAGCCCGAGGGTGCCCGCGAGGCGCGCGCTGAAGCCGGACGAACCGAGCAGCCACACCGGCGGCCGGCCGGCCGGGCCCTGGACCGGTCCCGGTACGGCGTGGATCCGGGCGTACCGGTGGCCGTCCGGGAAGCTGTCGTCCAGGAACCGGATCAACTCGGCCAGTTGCTGCGGGAATTCGTCGGCGCCCTCATGGAGCCGGTCGGAGCGGCGGAGCGCGGCCGCGGTGGCCCCGTCGGTGCCGGGGGCGCGGCCGAGGCCCAGGTCGACCCGGCCGGGGGCCATCGCCTCCAGCGTGCCGAACTGCTCGGCGATCACCAGCGGCGCGTGGTTGGGCAGCATCACACCGCCGGAGCCGAGCCGGATGCGGTCGGTGTGGGCGGCGAGGTGCGCGAGCAGCACGGCGGGTGAGGAGGATGCGACCCCGGGCATGGAGTGGTGCTCGGCCACCCAGTACCGGTGGAAACCGCGCCGCTCGGCGAGCTTCGCGATCTCCACTCCGGTACGGATGGCCTGGGTGGCGGTGCGCCCCTCCCCCACGGTCACCAGGTCCAGTACGGACAGGGGTACGGGGGCGGTTCCGGCCGCCTTGCCTTGAATCGGGTCCACCGCGCTCGGCCTTTCTGGTTGTCGGCCAGGTACAGCGTCGGCAACAGGGGACCGTCTCCGGTTATTCCCGCACCGCTCCCGGGCGGGTCGCACCCGCCGGGGACGGGGCCACGCCCGCCGGGGCCGCGCCCGCCCTGGTCACGGTCACGCCCGCCGGGCGAAGAGCTTTCCGAGCCGGTCCCCGGGGACCTTCCGGTCAGCCAGCCGCAGCCCCTCCCACACGGACACCTGGTTCGCCGTGAGTACCGGCTTCCCCAGGACCTGCTCCAGCTCCTGCACGTACGCCGCCGTGTGCAGCGCGGTGTCCGGCAGCAGCAGCACATCGGCGGAGGGGTGGTCTCCCGAAAGGGCCAGCTCGATGACCTCGTCCCGGCCCCAGGTGCCGACCTCGGCCGCGGTGATGACGCCGCTGCCGCGGGTCGCCGTCACCTCCACACCCGCCGACTTGAGGAACGCGGCGAAGTAGGCCGCCACGTCCTCCGGATAGGTCGCGGCGATGGCGACCTTCTCCGCGCCGAGGTACTGGATCGCGTGCGCGAAGGCGAAGGATGTACTGGACGCGGGCATTCCGGCCGTGCGTGCCAGGTCCCTGATCTGTTCCTGCGCGCCGTCCCAGCCGTAGACGAAGCTGCCGCTCGTGCACGCCCACACCACTGCCTCGGCCCCGGCGAGCCGCAGCTCCTCGACGCCTGCCGCGAGCCGGTCCGCCGCGCCCATCTCGATGAGCGCGTCCACCCGGTGCGCGTCCTCGCCGATGTCGGTGTGGACGACGGACAGTCTCACGTCGGACGCCAGGAGCTGCTCGATGCGCTCGTAGTCGTCCTCCGCTGAATGCCCCGGGTAAAGGAACCCGACCGCTGTCATGTCCAGCCTCCCTGCTCTTCGGGCGGATCTTCTGCCAGTGCGCTGGCGGGCTCCGGCTCGGGCAGGGGTGCCGGTTCGGGTACGGGCGCCGAGTCGATCAGCAGCCGCTGGTACGGACCGACGGCGAGGGCGCCGATACATCGCAGCGCCGCCCACATCGTGACCTGGTTCGCCGAAAGCACCGGCATCCGCAGCTCCGCTTCGAGCTGCGGGATCACGTCGTACGTCGGAAGGTTGGTACAGCTGATGAAGAGCGCGTCCGCCGAACCGACCACCGCCTGTCGAGCCATGTCCACCACATCGCGGTACGGGACCTTCCAGATGTGCCTGGTGAGGCCGAGAAAGGCCCGCCCGGTGACGACTGTCCCCGCTTCGCCGAGGTATTCCTCCAGGGAGGACGTCACAGATTCAGTGTAGGGCGTGACCAGCGCGATCCGCCGGACCCCGAGCTCCCGGAACGCCTCCAGCAGAGCGCCCGACGTGGTGATCGACGGCAGGTCGCTGGCCGCGGTCATCGCGGTGCACATGGCCCGTTCACCGGCGACCCCGCCGACGAAGCTGCCGCTGGTGCAGGCGTACGCCACGACCTGCGGCGCGACCGCGCCCAGGGCCCGGACCGCCTCGCGGAGCGTCTCGTGTTCACTGACCAGCCGGGCGAGATCCAGGGAGACTTCGACCGGTACGAAGGGGGTACGCGTCAGATGGAGCGACACGTCGTCCGGCACCCAGCGCCACAGCTCTCTGTCGAGAGCGAAGTCAAAAGGGGCGACGACTCCCACACCGCGTTGTGGCTGTGGTCCGCCGAGGAAGGAGATGTCCATGACTGCCCCCCAAGTGATGTGGGTGAGGCCGCTGTGTTTCTGCTGTCGACGGTAGGGTCACCGAGCGAGCCCGGTCAATCCGTACATGTCAGACGTTGCAATGTGCTTACTCCGACGAAACCCGGCCGACCCCAGTCGAAGGACCGCGCGCATGTCCGAACCCGCTGAACAGAGCGCTGAACCCACCGTTCTCGTACTGGATGCCGCCCCTCCTCCCCGTCTCGGACGACTCACCGGACGGGCGCATGTCGTGCACGCGGACGCACACACACTCGGCGATCAACTCCCTTACGCCGACGTCCTGCTGGTCTGGGACTTCCTCTCCGACGCGGTCCGCAGAACGTGGCCGGGCGAGGGCCCGCGCCCCCGCTGGGTGCATACCGCGAGCGCCGGGGTGGACCACCTCCTCAGCCCAGAGCTGGCCGCTTCGGACACCGTGGTGACCAACGCCCGCGGAATCTTCGACCAGCCGATCGCGGAGTACGTCGCGGGCCTCGTCATGGCCTTCGCCAAGGACCTCCCCGGCACCCTGGAGCTCCAGCGCCAGCGGCGCTGGCAGCACCGCGAGACCCGTCGCGTCGCCGGGACACGGGCGGTGGTCGTCGGGTCGGGGCCCATCGGCCGGGCGATCGGCGCCACGCTGACGGCGCTCGGTGTGCGGGTGGCGCTGGTCGGACGGACCGCGCGCGGTGAGGTGCACGGCGCGGACGAGCTCGACGGGCTGCTGCCCCACGCCGACTGGGTCGTCTGCGCCGCGCCGCTCACCGACGCCACCCGCGGCATGTTCGACGCGCGCGCCTTCGCCGCCATGCAGCCGTCCGCGCACTTCATCAATGTGGGGCGCGGGGCGCTCGTCGTCGAGACCGACCTCGCCGGGGCGCTCCGGGGACGCCGGCTGGCCGGCGCTGCGCTCGATGTCTTCGCGGAGGAGCCGCTGCCCCCGGGCAGCCCGCTCTGGGACGTGCCCGATCTGGTGATCTCACCGCACATGAGCGGCGACACCATCGGCTGGCGCGACGACCTCGGCGAGCAGTTCCTCGATCTGTACGACAAGTGGGCGAACGGCGAGCCCCTGCCGAACGTGGTCGACAAGAAACGTGGGTACGTCCACAGCCATGACTGAGCTCTGCGACCTCACCGCCCTTCACCTTCTGGCCGGCTACCGGAAGGGCAGCTTCACCCCGGTCGACGTGGCCCGCGCCGTGCTGCACAGGGCCGAGGCGGTGCAGCCCCGGGTGAACGCCTTCGTCCGGATCGACTCCGCCGCGGCCCTGCGGCAGGCCGGGGCATCGGCGGAGCGCTGGCGCGCGGGTGAGCCGCAGGGGCTGCTGGACGGGGTGCCGGTCACGGTCAAGGACATCCTGCTGCTGCGCGGGGAGCCGACGCTGCGCGGGTCGCGGACCGTACGGCAGGACGCCAGCTGGGACCAGGACGCCCCGTCGGTGGCCCGGCTGCGGGAGCACGGCGCGGTCTTCGTCGGCAAGACGACGACACCCGAGTTCGGATGGAAGGGCGTCACCGACTCCCCCCGGCACGGGGTGACCCGCAATCCGCACGACACCGCCCGCACATCGGGCGGCTCCAGCGGCGGGACCGCGGCGGCGGTGGCGCTCGGGGCCGGGCCGCTGGGGCTGGGGACCGACGGCGGGGGTTCGGTCCGCATCCCGGCGTCGTTCTGCGGGATCTTCGGGCTGAAGCCGACGTACGGGCGGGTCCCGCTCTTTCCGGCGAGCGCCTTCGGGACGCTCGCGCACATCGGGCCGATGACCCGGGACGCGGCGGACGCGGCCCTGATGATGGACGTGATCAGCGGCCCGGACCCGCGCGACTGGTCGCAGCTGGCACCGCCCGAAGGCAGCTTCCGTACCGGCCTCGACGGCGGGGTGAAGGGACTGCGGATCGCGTACTCACCGAGCTTCGGCGGCCAGGTCGCGGTCGAGCCCGCGGTGGCGGCCGCGGTCCGGCGGGCGGTGGAGCGCCTCGCGGAGCTGGGTGCGTACATCGAGGAGACGGATCCCGACCTCACCGATCCGGTCGCCGCCTTCCACACGCTGTGGTTCAGCGGGGCGGCCCGGGTGGCGGAGCATCTCGGCCACGAACAGCGCGAACTGCTGGACCCCGGGCTGCGGGAGGTCGTCGCGGAGGGCGAGCGGTACTCGGCGCTCGACTATCTGGCGGCCGTGGACGTACGGATGGAGCTGGGCCGGCGCATGGGCCTCTTCCACCAGCGGTACGACCTGCTGGTCACCCCGACCCTGCCGATCACCGCCTTCGAGGCGGGGCGGGAGGCCCCCCGGGGCTCGGGGCACCGGCGCTGGACCGGGTGGACCCCGTTCACGTACCCGTTCAACCTGACCCAGCAGCCCGCGGCCTCGGTGCCCTGCGGGGCGGACGCGGCGGGACTGCCCGTCGGCGTGCAGCTGGTGGGGGCACGGCATGCGGACGCGATGGTGCTGCGGGCCGCGCACGCGCTGTACGAGGCGGGGGTGGCCCCGACCGGCCCGGCCGGCCCGTCGGGCCTTTGAGCTGCCGGACCTTTGAGCTGAGGGCCGGGATCCGGAAAGGAACTACGCCCGGCGGAAGTTGAGGGTCTCGCCCGTGGCGCCCGAACGCCAGAGGTCCTGGCAGGCCTCCGCCATCCGGTCGAGCCCCTCCACCACCGTGCCCCACACGATCCCCGGTACCCACCCCGTGTCCCCGTTGATGAGCAGGTTGTTCCGCTCGTAGAACAGGGCCAGGTCGACCACCGTCGTACGCCCCCGGTGGTCGGCCGCCGTCTCGTATCCGTACGAGTCCGTCCCCAACACCGTCTCGGAGAAGGTGAAATAGCAGAGGTCCCCCGGAATGGGGGTGACCGTCGGGTTCTCCAGGGGCGGCTCCTGCGGCGCGAAGCCGGGGACCAGGGCGTAGATCTCGTTGCGCGCGTACTTCGCGTGGTAGACGTCGCCGCCCAGTGGCAGCGCGTCCCAGACGGCCGCACAGGTCACCGGCGCCTTGTCGTCGAGGAGCTTCGCCGTGCAGCTCACACCGCGCTTGTCGAGGGACAGTTCCACGAATCGATCGCTCATCCCCCCATGGTTTCCCCCGGAGCCCCCACACGGTCAAGGCCGCCCCTCCGTACAAGGGGCTGAAATTGACCGGCATACACCGGCTGTTGTCGGGTAGCCGCGCGCCCATGGCTTCACCACCAGGGAACGACTCAGGAAGCACCACAAGACGCCCCATTCGGCCCATCGAGTCCATACGCCGCCGTTCGGTCCTGCTCGGCATGGCGGGTCTGGGCGCCGCGGGGGCGCTCGGGGCGGCCGGCTGCAGCCGGGTACCGACCGGCGACACACTCGCCAGGCTCACGTCGCAGGGCACGGTCAGGCTCGGCATCGCGGGTGAGGTGCCGTACGGGTACATCAATGAGCAGGGGGACTTCACCGGCGAGGCCGTGGAACTCGCGAAGATAATCTTCAAACGGCTCGGTGTCGGCCATGTCCAGCCGGTGGCCACCGACTTCGCTTCTCTGATACCCGGGCTCAACTCGCAGCAGTTCGACTGCGTTTCGGCCGGGATGTACATCAACCACGACCGCTGCCAGCAGGTCATCTTCGCCGACCCCGAGTACCAGATGCTGGACGCCTTCATCGTCCGCAAGGGCAACCCGAAGAACCTGCACAACTACCAGGACTGTGTGAAGGCCAGGGCGAAGTTCGCCACCGGCACCGCGTACGCCGAGATCGCCTACGCCGTAGCGGCCGGATACAAGGAGAAGGACATCGTCATTCTCCAGGACCAGGTGGCGGGCCTGAACGCCGTCGAGTCCGGCCGGGTCGACGTCTTCGCCGGTACCTCGCTGACCGTTCGCGAGGTGGTGAAGAAGAGCCGCAAGGCCGAGGCCACCAAGGCCTTCGCGACCACGATCGACGGCAAGAAGAAGATCGACGGCGGCGGGTTCACCTTCCGCCGCACCGACACCTCACTCCGTGACGCCTTCAACGTCGAGATCCACAAGATGAAGAAGAGCGGCGAACTCTTCCGGGTGCTCAGTCGGTTCGGGTTCACCAAGGACGAGATGACCACGCTGACGGCCAAGGAGCTGTGCGCATGACGTCCGGACTGTGGCAGCACTGGGTGCTTCCGGGCATCTGGATCACCATCCAACTCACCCTCTACAGTGCCGCGCTGGCCGTCGTCGTGGCCTTCGGCATCGGCATGGCCAGGGCGCACCGCTCCCGCGTGGTGCGGTTCCTGGCGGGTTTCTACACGGAGATCTTCCGCGGCACCTCGTCCCTCGTGCTGATGTTCTGGATCTTCTTCGTGCTGCCGAACCTGTTCGGCTGGGCGCTGGTGCCGATGTGGGCCGCGGTGCTCGCCCTGGGTCTCTCGTACGGGGCGTACGGGGCCGAGATCGTCCGCGGCGCGCTGAACGCGGTCGCGCCCGCGCAGCGCGAGGCGGGTGTCGCGCTCAACTTCACCCCGTGGCAGCGGATGCGGCTGATCCTGCTGCCGCAGGCGATACCCGAGATGATGCCGCCGTTCTCGAACCTGCTGATCGAGCTGCTCAAGGGCACGGCGCTGGTCTCGCTGCTCGGCGTCGGAGACGTGTCGTTCGCCGCCTACCTGGTGCGGCTCGCCACTCAGGAGAGCTCCAAGATCTACTCCGTGGTCCTGGTCATCTACTTCGTCATCGCGTTCGTACTCACCCGTGGAATGCGGGCACTTGAGCGCAAGACCCGGGCCAATCTCGGCCTCACGGCCACCGGAGGTGCCCGATGAACAGCTGGGACTGGTCCGCGGTCGCGGACTTCATGCCACGTTTCTGGGACGGGCTGCTCACCACCCTCCAGATCCTGGTGCTCGGCTCGGTGCTCTCCTTCACGCTGGGTCTGGTCTGGGCGCTCGGCTACCGCGTGAAGACGCGTTTCGTACGGTGGCCGGTGAACTTCATCACCGAGTTCATCCGCAACACCCCCTTGCTGGTGCAGCTGTTCTTCCTGTTCTTCGTGCTTCCCGAGTGGGGCATCCAGTTCTCCGCGCTGACCACCGGCACGGTCGCGATCGGCGTGCACTACTCGACGTACACCGCCCAGGTCTACCGGGCCGGCATCGACGCGGTGCCGGTCGGACAGTGGGAGGCGGCCACCGCGCTCTCCCTGCCCCGCAGCCGCACCTGGACCGCGGTGATCCTGCCGCAGGCGATCCGCCGGGTGCTTCCCGCACTCGGCAACTACGTCATCGCGATGCTGAAGGACACTCCCCTGGTCGTCGCGATCAGTGTGCTGGACCTGCTGGGTCAGGCCCGCCTGGAGGGCGGCATGACCTTCCAGTACAACGAGGCGCTCACCGTCGTCGGCGTCGCCTTCATCGTCATCGCCTATCCGGCATCTCTTCTTGTACGAGCCCTGGAGCGCCGCCTTGTCCGCTGACGCGAACCCCCACAACACCGCGAAGCCCAACAACACCGAGCCCGCCGTACCCGCCGAGCACACGGAGCACACCGGCAGCCCCGAGAGCACCACCACGGCGGCCGAGGTCATCAAGACCCCGGCGAAGCCGGTCACCGCGAACGAACTGATCCGCTTCGACAACGTCACGAAGCGGTTCGGTGAGAACACCGTGCTCGACAATCTCTGCTTCTCGGTCCAGCCGGGCAAGCACGTCACCCTCATCGGCCCTTCCGGTTCCGGGAAGACGACGATCCTCAGACTCCTGATGACGTTGCTCAAGCCGGACGAAGGGGTGATCACCGTCAACGGCGACCAGCTCTTCCCGTCGAACGGCGAGAAGCAGATACGCGAGGTGCGCAAGAACATCGGCATGGTGTTCCAGCAGTTCAACCTGTTCCCGAACATGTCGGTGCTGCGCAACATCACCGAGGCTCCGGTCCGGGTCCTCGGGATGTCCAAGGACGAGGCTTCCGAGCGCGCCAAGGGCCTGCTCGACCTGGTCGGACTCGGTGACCGCGCGGACGCCAAGCCGAACCAGCTCTCCGGCGGCCAGCAGCAGCGCGTCGCCATCGCCCGCGCACTCGCGATGCGCCCGCAGGTGCTGCTCCTCGACGAGGTCACATCGGCGCTCGACCCGGAGCTGGTGGCCGGGGTGCTGGACGTGCTGCGCGACATCGCCCGCACGACCGACATCACCATGCTGTGCGTCACCCACGAGATGAACTTCGCCCGGGACATCTCCGACGACGTCCTGATGTTCGATTCCGGGAAGGTGATCGAGTCCGGTTCTCCGGAAAAAATCTTCAGCGACCCGGAGCACGAACGTACACGCGAGTTCCTCAGCGCAGTGCTCTGACCTCAGCCTCCCGTCCAGAATCATGACTCTGGCATATGCCACGGTGGCGCGCCCCAGCTTGACGGCGCGGGGCGCGCCAGCAAGTCGTCAACAGGCCCCCCACAACGGGTCCTTGACGGCTATCGTGGTACGCGAGCAAACGGTCACAACCTGTAGGGGGAACCGTGGCGCTGAAGCCCGAGCCGACCGCGCCGTTCCATTCGGTGCAGTACGCACTGCGCGTGCTGGAGACCGTCTCCAAGTACGGCGGCGGCGTGACCGACGCCGACATCGCACGTGAGACCGGCCTGCCCACCTTCCACCTCTCCGCACTGCTGCTGATGCTGCGCCGCGAGGGGTACGTCGAGCAGGTCAGTGACGGCGCGTACATCATCGGCGACTCGCTGGTCCTGCTCGGCTCCGGCGCCACCCGCGAGACGGCGCTCCAGGCCAAGCTCCAGAACACCCTGGACCAGCTGCGGGACTCGGTGGGTGCCGCCGTCTACATCAGCCGGTACATCGACGGCGAAATGAAGATCACCCAGGTCGCCGACGGCCCGCTGACGCCCGCGGTCCAGGAGTGGGTGGACTTCCGCTCGTCGGCGCACGCCAGCGCGGCGGGCAAGTGCCTGCTGAACCAGCTCGACCAGAACGCCCGCCGCGACCACATCTCGCGCCACAAGATCGCCCGGCTCACCTCGAAGACGATCACCAACGAGCGGGTCCTCTTCTCCAAGCTGGACTCCCAGCCGGCCACGGTTCCGGTGCTGGACATCCAGGAGTACGCGGTGGGCACGGTCTGCGCCGCGGTGCCGCTCACCGCGGGATCCACCGTCGGGTGCCTGGCCCTTTCGCTGCCGATCGAGCATGCCCACCGGCTGCGCGCGGCGGCGGATTCACTGAACCGGCAGGCCGCGCCCGTGGTGCTCTCGCTCGCCCTCTGAGGCCGGTTCCGGGGGTGATCTTGACCTGGTTTGGAGCACCCCGTCGGACCAGCTACTATTTCCGAGTCAGCAGGCGCCGCTAGCTCAGTTGGTTAGAGCAGCTGACTCTTAATCAGCGGGTCCGGGGTTCGAGTCCCTGGCGGCGCACAGACGGAAGAAGCCCCTCGCGGAAGCGGGGGGCTTCTTCGTGTGCGGGCAGGGGCGACCGGTCCTGGCGTCGGCCGCAGGACATGGCCCACGCCTTGAGGAAGGCGAGGGCGACCGCCGCGTCCGGCTTGCCCTCGGCCACCAGGGCCAGCACTTCGCGTGCGCGCGGAGTGAGCTTCTCCAGCGGGTCACGGCTACAGCCTCACCGCCATCCTTCCGGCCGCCGGCGCCCCGCGCCCGCTTCGGGACCCTGCCGCGCCAGAGCCGGACGAGGATGAGGACGAGTCGGTCGGCTCGGAGTCGGAGCGGGGCGGCGCCGTCACTGCCTGCTTCCCTAGCTTCCCTACCGACCGTCGCCCGGCGTCACAGGAGGGCGCCGCCGGAGACCTCGATGCGCTGGGCGGTGACCCAGCGCAATCCCTCGGAGGCCAGCGTAGCGATGGCGTCGCCGATCTCCTCAGGTTCGCCGACGCGGCCGAGCGCGGTCTGCCCGGCCAGAACCTGCCGCATTCCGGCGTCGTCCCGCATCGCCCCGCCGTTGAAGTCGGTGGCGGTCGGCCCCGGGGCGATGGAGTTGACCCGGATACCGCGAGGTCCGAGCTCTGCGGCGAGGGTGCGGCTCAGAGCTTCGACGGCGGCCTTCGAGGCGGAGTAGGCCGAGGTGGCAGGGCTGGTGTGGCGGGTCAGTGACGTCGAGACGTTGATGACCTGGCCACCCTGGGCCAGCAGTGGCACGAGCGACTGGATGAGGAAGAAGGTGCCCCGGACGTTGGTGCCCATCACCGTGTCGAAGTCGTCGATCGTGACAGTCTCCAGCGGCCCGAAGACTCCCACTCCCGCGTTGTTGACCAGGATGTCGAACCGCGAAGCACCCCATCGCTCCAGCTGCGCGCCCAGTTCGGAGGTGAAGGACGCGAAGGAGGAGACGTCGCTGATGTCGAGCCGGAGAACTGCGGCAGTCCCGCCCACGGCCCGGACCTGTTCCGCCGTTTTCTCGGCCCCGGCCACATCGCCGCGGTGGGTGACCACGACCCGCACTCCGCGTGTGGCCAGGGCGATGGCCGCGCTGCGCCCGAGGCCGCGATTCGCCCCGGTCACCAAAGCGATCTTGTCGATTGTCATGAACTTCCTCCACCGTGCGACGACCAGGATCCGCGCAGGTGCCACAGACCCGAGGCGAGTCACTCGACTCGCCTTGCTGGTGCACCGTAGGCGGGCCCGCCGAGGCGAGTCAAGTGACTCGCCTCGGGGCTACGGCATACTCTCCGCATGGCAGCAGAACTCACCGCGCATCACCGCAGGCTCGCCCAGCAGAAGCGCGAGGCGATCACCTCCGCGGCCACAGAACTGTTCTTGGACCGTGGCTACGACGGCACCTCCCTCGCCCGGATCGCCGAAGCGGCCGGAGTCTCGAAGTCCACCCTGTTCAAGCAGTTCCCCACCAAGGCGGCCCTCTTCGAGGCCATCGTCACCGAGTCCTGGCAGCGCGACGCCGGCGATACCGCCGCCCGGCCACAGGCGGGAGATCTGCGCTCCGGGCTGACAGCCATCGGCCACCGCTACGCCGACCTGATCGGCCAGCCCCGCATGTCAGGCCTGTTCCGGATCGTCATCGCCGAACTGCCTCGCTTCCCGGAGCTGGGACGGATGCAGTTCCAGCTCGGCAAACTGCCCTACTTCGCCTCCGTCCAGCACTACCTGGAATCCGAACATGAGGCGGGCAACGCTGATGTGCCCGATGCCGAGAGCGCCGCGAACCAGTTCCTCGGCATGATCGCCAACTACGTCCTGTGGCCCCGCATGCTGCTGACCGGCTGGAACCCCGCAGCCTCCGACATCCACAACGCCGTCGAACAGGCCGTCCAGACCATGCTCGCCAGATACACCCCCGACCCGCCGGCCTGACCCGAAGCCGACCCACGACGGACTGCGCGTGCACGACGGACTGCGCGTGTACGGCGAGGCCGGGCCACACCCTGCGCGTCAGCGCCGTTCCTCCGTTCCTCCGTGCACCGTCAGCTCCTTGCCCGCTCTTGCCCGCTGCCGGCCGCTCGACGGCGGCCAGGGCGTCCCGGCGGTCCCGGCCCGGCGCAAGGCCCGCCGCGAGTACGGGGACCGGGTCGGCGCGCTCGCGCCCTGACCATGATCGTTCTCAGCGCCGACCGCTGTACCGATGTCCCCCGAGGCCGTTCTCGCTGGTCGTGGACGCAGAGGCAAGCGGCACGCGGCTCGGCCCCACCGGCCCGGCGGGCCTGGCCGCCCGCGCCGGGCGCAAGGAGTGGACCGCCTTCGTCGTCCTGCTGCTGCCGCTCCTGCTGGTTTCGATGGATGTGTCCGTCCTGTTCTTCGCCATCCCGTCCATCACCCGGGAGCTCGACCCGAGCAGCACCCAGCAGCTCTGGATCTTCGACATCTACGCCTTCGCGCTGGCCGGGCTGCTCATCACGATGGGCTCGCTGGGCGACCGGATCGGCCGCCGGAAGCTGCTGCTGTTCGGGGCCGCGGCCTTCGGCGTGGCGTCCGTCGGGGCCGCGTACGCGCAGAGCGCCGAGATGCTCATCGCCGCACGGGCCGTGCTCGGCATCGGCGGGGCGACGCTGATGCCCTCCACCATGGCCCTGATCCGCACCATGTTCACCGACACGAAGCAGCGCTCAAGGGCGGTCGGCGTCTGGTCGGGTGCCATGGCCGGTGGGATCGCGCTCGGTTCGGTGATGAGCGGCGTCATGCTGGAGCACTTCTGGTGGGGCTCGGTCTTCCTCATCAACGTGCCCGCGATGGTGTTGCTGCTGGTCCTGGTCCCCTTCCTGGTGCCGGAGTTCAAGGACCCGCGCCCCGGCAGATTCGATCTGCTGAGCGTGCCGCTGTCGATGGGGGCCGTGCTTCCGGTGATCTACGGCGTCAAGGAGATGGCGGCGCACGGCTTCGGTGTCCCGATGCTGCTGTGCGTCCTGGCGGGGCCGGCCGTGGGCACGGTCTTCGTACGGCGGCAGCGCTCGGGCCGCTCCACGATGATCAGTCGTGCGCTGTTCCGCGAGCGCGGGTTCGGCGCCGGGATCACGCTCAACGCGCTGGCCGCGTTCGCCATGATGGGGTCCGCGTACTTCACCACGCAGTACCTCCAGTCGGTGCTGGGGATGAGCACGATGGAGGCCGCCCTCTGGTCCATGGCCCCCTCGGTCGCGGTGGGGATCGCCGCGCCGGCCGCCACCGCGGTCGCGCAGCGGGTGCGGCGGTCCTCTGTGGTGGCCGCCGGTTTCGTCATCGCGGCGGCCGGGTTCGCTGTACTGGATCTCACCGGTACGGATTCGCTGTGGCTGCTGCTGGCCGGTGCAGCCGTCAGCAGCTGCGGCATCGTGACCGTGATGGCGCTGGTCGCCGACATGGCACTCGCCACGGCCCCCGCGGAGAAGGCGGGTTCGGCTGCGTCGCTCCTGGAGACGGGGCAGGAATTCGGCGGGGCGATGGGGATGGCGGTACTCGGCTCGATCGGCACGGCGGTCTACCGCGCCGGCATTCCGGCGTCGGCGCCCGGCCAGGCACGGCAGACGCTGGGCGGGGCCCGCGCCGCGGGGGGCCCGGGTCTGGTGGATCTGGCAAGGGCGGCCTTCGTGCACGGGATGCACTTCGCCGCGGCGGGCGGCGCGGTGCTGCTGCTGGCGGGGGCGGTGCTGACCGTGGTGCTGCTGCGGGACCGGAGGAACGCGGTGGGGCACGAGGCCGCTGTGGCAGCGGCGCCGGCGGCTCAGAGGTCCTGACAGAAGTCGCCCGACGATGTGGCCGGCGGCCTGGCCCACCCGGACCTTGCTGGTCAGGGCGGCTGTCAGTGCCGGGTGCCAGGATCACCGGCATGAACGCGGAGACTTTCGACTGGCGGCGCTTCCTCACCCGGTGGAGCGAGGAATGGGCCGATGCCCAGGGCGACTTCGGGGAGCTGAGCCCGGACGATGCCGAGGACCGGCAGCGCAGATGGCTCGGCGTCGCCCCCGCCACGGGGGCGGACATCGCCGCCATGGAGGCACGGCTCGGGTATGAAATGCCGCCGTCCTACCGGGAGTTCCTGCGGGTCAGTGACGGCTGGCGGCACGCGGGCGGTTTCGTCTGGACGCTGGCCGGCACACGCGAGGCACGCTGGCACGAGGACACGAGCGGCCTCGGTGAAGACTTCGACGAGCTCTGGGGCGACGAGGACGGTCCGGAGGAGGTCCGGGCGCAGGTCGGACTCTGGTCCCGCGGGCTCCAGTTGGACGTCGAGTCGGACGCCACCTACGTACTGCTCGACCCGGAGGACGTGGGACCGGACGGCGAGTGGGCGGTGCGGGTGTGGGCGCACTGGCGGGCCTCCGACCCCGAGCGGTACCCGTCGTTCGCGGCGTTCATGGTCGCCATGCACCAGGAGTTCCACCAACTGGAGAGCGGCCGGGACGGGCAGGACGGCGCCCCCGCGTTCGTCAACGAGACGACCCGCGCGCAGGACGCCGCCGTGGACACGGCCCGGACGGCGGCGCTGCGCGGCCGTCACGAAGAGGCGGCCCGGCTCCTGGAAGAGGCCCAGAAGTACGGCCGGCCGCACGCCAGCGAGCTCCTGCACCAGATCGGGCAGCTGGGCGGGCGACACGCGAATGGCAGGCAGCTCCCGCACCCGGACAACCCCCGTTTCCTCACCGAGCTGCTCCCCCTGCACGCCACTGCTCACCCGGGCGGCGGCCGCCCCATGGATGGCCGGCACTTCGCCGACCCCGAGCTCTTCCCCGACACCGCGCAGGCAGCGGCGGACATCCTGCGCGAGGTGAGCGAGGGGACGTACCGCTACCGGCCCGGTGGCGGGTTCGGCGAGGCGGTCGACGAGGCGCGCGAGCTGGCCCGTTGGGGCGACACCGATGGCGCCTGGCGGATCCTGCGCGCCGCGGTCCCGGTGTGGAAGCCGCTCGGCCCCGACCACATCGCCCCGGTGGGCCTGCTCGCCGACCCTGTGCTCGCCCCACTGCTCACCACCCGGCGGCGCCTGGAACTGCTGGCGACCCCGCGCGGCGGCGAACGGGGCCCGGCCCCGGCCCCTGCCTGCGACAAGGACCCGGGCGGCCTGTCCTGGCTCGCACGGCCCGGAGGGCTGCGACCCGGCCAGTCATCACCCGGCGACTACCGGATGGTCCTGGTCGAGGGGGTCGCCCCGGAGGAACTGCCCGCCCTCCTCGGATCGGCACCCGGCACAGCCCTCTCTCCGCCACTGCGGCGCTGGGACGTCAGCCGTCACCACCGCCCCGGCCGGCGGAGTTCCTCCAGCTACGACGACAAGGCGCTGCTCAGCGTCGGACGGGCGGGGGCGGGCTGGAGCTTCGGAATCGACGACAGCCCCAACGGGTTCTCCACGGACCGGCTCGTCTCCCCCGCGCGGGCCGCCTCCGCCCGCGGCGGCCGGGCGATCGTGGTGTG
Source organism: Streptomyces sp. NBC_01471 (assembly GCF_041438865.1). Lineage (NCBI taxonomy): Bacteria > Bacillati > Actinomycetota > Actinomycetes > Kitasatosporales > Streptomycetaceae > Streptomyces > Streptomyces sp. NBC_01471. The sequence continues at coordinate 5,162,180 of NZ_CP109450.1, read as the reverse complement.
GGGCCAGTCGGGCCGGGACACCCCGCTCTTCCATGTGTCGGCCGCCCGGGGCGGGACGCCGCTGTACGCGTTCACGGTGCGGGACGGGATGATCGAGGACAGTTCCGGTGACCTTCCCGCCGAACTGGCCCCGGGCCCGCTCGGTTTCGACTCCCCGGGCACGGCCGCCCACACGGCTGCGGCTGCCCGCGCCCTGGACGCCATCGCCGACCGGTACGGAGTCGCTCTGCCGCGCCTCGCCCTCACCAAGGGCCGGCTGCACTCCTTCGAGTCGATGTCCTGGATACGCCCGCCCGGCCCCGGTGAGCCCTACGTGATCATGGGCATCGGCTGACGCGCACCCGGGGAAGGGTGCGGCGGGCCCGACGTCCCCCCGCTTCCGCCTCCACCCGGCTCCCGGCGCGGCCGGAGCCACTACCGGGCCAGCAGGTCGGCGCGTCCCCGCGCCCCGTACTCCGCCACCAGCCGCTCCACGTCCTGCGCCGTCAGCCGTCCGTACGCGCCGTCCACCGCCCGCCACACCGGATCGCCGCAGCGGAACCCCTCCCTGCGCAGGCCCACACGGTGCACCTTGTTCGTCGCCGTGACCGGCATCGCGGGGACGATCCGTACGTAGGCGGGCGCCATCTTCGTTCCCAGGTCGGGCTGTTCGCCCAGGAAGTCCGCGAAGGCCACCGGGTCGAAAGCGGCTCCCTCGCGCAGGGCCAGCGCAGCCATCACCTGGTCGCCCGCCACCGGGTCGGGCACCGCGTACACCGCGACCGCCACCGCGTCCGTCCAGCGGGCGAGGATGTTCTCGATCATGGCGGCGGCCAGGTTCTCGCTGTCGACCCGCAGCCGGTCGTCCGTACGGCCCGCGAAGTAGAGGAAGCCCGCGGTGTCGCGGTAGAAGAGGTCGCCCGTCCAGTACCAGCCACCGCGCCTGCGGTCGGCGTCGGCGGCCTCGTTGCGCCAGTACCCCTCGAAGGGGTTGGGCCCCCGGTTGACCAACTCCCCTATCGCATCGGTCCCGTTGGTGAGTCGGCCGCGCTCGTCGAAGACGGCGCGGGGCCGCTCGCCGAGCGTGTCCGGGTCGACCACCGCCAGGTCGTCACCCGGCGCCGACCGGCCGATCGCGCCCGGGGGTGTGTCGGGGGTGCGCTGGACGGCCGCGCCGCCCTCCGACGATCCGTACCCCTCGACCAGCCGCACACCGAACCGTTCGGCGAAGCGTGCCGCGTCCACCGCCCCCGCCTCCGTACCGAAACCTGTCCGCAGTGGGTGCACCCGGTCGTCGGGGCGCTCGGGGGTGGCCAGCAGGTACTGCACGGCGCGGCCGACGTAGGTGAAGTACGTGGCGCCGTGGGCCCGTACGTCGTCCAGGAAGCGGGAGGCCGAGAACCGGGGGCGCAGCGCGACGGCCGCGCCGCCCGCCACGGCGGGGGCCCAGTTGGCGATCACCGCGTTGCCGTGGAACAGCGGCATGCAGATGTAGTGGACATCGTCCCGGTCGGTTCCGAAGTGGCCGACCAGGGACTGTCCGGCCGCCGCCAGCCGGCCCTGGGTGCAGATCGCGGCCTTGGGAGCGCCCGTGGAGCCCGAGGTGAAGTAGAGGAGCATCCGCGCGGCCGGGGAGACCGGCGCCGCGACGGCTTCGCCGGGGACGGCGTCCGCGTACGGGGCGAGCAGTTCGCGGTACGCGTCGGAGTCGGTGACCAGCATCCGTACGCCCGGCAGGTCCAGACCGTCGAGCAGCGGCAGCAGCTCCCGCGAGGTGATCAGCACGCGGCACTCGGTGTGCACGATGTCGCGGGCCAGTTCGGCCCCGCGCCGGGTGGGGTTGATCCCGGCGACGGCGGCCCCCGCGAGGGCCGCCGCGCTCAGCCAGAGCGGGAATTCCGGGGTGTTGTGGAGCAGCACCCCGATGTGGGGCTCGGCTCCGGCCGGGAGCAGGTCCACGAGAAGCGCGGCCCGCGCGGCAGCACCCGAGGCGATGCGATGGTGGCTCAGGACCAGGTCACCGGAGCTCAACCCGGGTCGCTGATCGCCCCATTGACGCTGTACGAGCTCCGCGAAGGTATCTGCGCTCCTCATGGCGCCGCAGGTTAACTGACTAACCGTCAGAACTGAACGGTCCGGAGCAGTCAGAAACACACGGTCGGAAACACACCGTCAGAAGCTGACGTCCGAGCAGGCATAGAACGCGTTGCCCGTGTCGGCGATGTTCCACACGGCCAGGATCATGTGGTGGCCGGTCTTCTGAGTGGGGATGGTGCCCTGCTGCGAGACGGTGCCGGGCGGCTGCCGATTGCCGTACGGGACCGTCATGAACGGCTGCGGGTCGAGGTCGGCCCGGGTGAGCGGCTTGGAGTCGTCCCAGCCGTTCTTGGTGATGAAGTACTCGAAGTCGGTCGTGGCGTGCCGGGCGGTGAACTGCCACCGGAAGGTGTACGCCTGACCACCCGTGAGCTTGGTGGTGGGCCAGGCGCCGCCGTTCGGTGCCTTCGCACCGTCGAGCTGGGCGAAGTCGTCGTGGGCGCCGGAGCAGATCTTGCCGTCGGCGGGCCCGGCGCCGGGGAACCCCTTGGGGCCCTCGACGCTCTGCGGTTCGTACTGGATGGCACCGCAGTTGGTCACGGTGCCGTTGGCACAGAGCTTCTGGCGGCTGATGGGCTGGTCGGTGTATCCGTGGCTGCTGGCGCTGCCGGTGGCGAGCAGAGAGACGCCCGCCACGGCGAGGCCGACCACGGCCGCACCTATTTTCTTGCGCATGCTGCACTCCTCGGAACGTGGGGAGTTCGGTGTGCCGAGCTGCGGTCTAGACCAAGGCTCAGAGTATGGACGTCAGTTCGCCGTGTCCATATCAAACACAGGTCTGCACCAATTCCAGGAGAAGTGCAGGGGTTCCCCGGCAGGAGGCTCAGGAAGAAGGCTCAGGAAGAAGTGCCGCCGCGCCCCGCGTAGAAGGCGACCGTCAGATCCCTGACGAGCGCGTTGCGCTCGTAGACGTCCAGCTCGACCAGGCCGCGCGTGGTCAGCCGGGTCACCGTGTCGTCCACCGCGTCCACCACCGAGGTCAGCACGGTGTCCCGGTGCCGGGCGTCGATCGCGGCGACCCGGCTCCGCTGCATCGCGCCCGCGACCTCAGGGGCGTACTCGATCCGGGTCGGCTGCGCCGAGAACACCTCGATGCCCACCGGGAACGCCTCCGCCTTCAGCATCCGGGTCAGCGCGTCACCGACCGCCTCGCTGTCGCGCAGCGTCGGCCCGTCCTCATGGAAGGCGTCGGCCGGCAGCTGGGAGAGGACCCGGGCCATCGCGGCCTCCACCAGCTCGCACAGATACGCCTCGTGGTTCTCCACCCCGTACGCGGCCCGTGCCGTGTCCTTGATCCGCCACACCACCAGGACGACGGCGCGCAGGGCCGTGCCGTCGGCGTCGACAGCGGGCAGCGGCTCGCTGCGCCAGTGCCGCAGCCGTACGTCGACCCGGCGGCGCAGCGCCAGCGGACTCGTCCACACCAGCCCGGTCCGCCGCACGCTCCCCCGGTAGTCACCGAAGAGCGAGAGGACCCACGCGTGGCCGACTCGTCCGCGCCCGAGCCCGCCGAAGGCGAGGAGCGCCAGCGCACCGAGCACGGCGAGCACCGCGCCCACCTCCGGCCCGATCCCGTCGTACGGCACCGCGTCCAGCCGCAGCAGTGCGGACACCGGCGCCGGAACCGCCCCGGCCCTCCAGAGCACCACCGCGAAACCGACGAGCGCGACGGCGCCGCCGAGCAGCGCGGCGGCGCCGGGCAGCGAGGCCCCGGGGCGCTCGGCCAGCCCGGGGTCGGCGGACGGCGCGGACCTGCCGGAGCCCTGGACGCGGCTGTCCGTCCGGGTCGGCTGCCGCTTCCGGCCGGCCGGACCCCCCGGGTGGCCGGCGGGCCGGCCGACCGTCCGGGCCGGTGTCGCCACGGCCCCGGGGGCATCGTCACGGAACAACAGGTGAACCGGGATCTCGGTCGTGGACTCGTTCATGATGACCGCGGTCCTGCGCATCGCCGGCCGGTCCCCGGCCGGCTCCCCGAACCACGTCGTCCCGGCCGGCTCGACGGGCTCGACCGGTGCAACCGGCCCCCTGGGAACGTCCGTTGGTCCGGCCGGTCCCGTCTGCCCCCCGAGCTCGGTGTGCCCACCGGCTGCTGTCGTCTCGGTCATGCGAAGAGTCGCCTCCATGTCTCGGGGCCGGGATATCCGTCGGCCGCCCTGCCGGTCCATCCCTGGGCCCGCTGGAACGCCTGGACATTGCGCCGGTCCGCCTCGGTCCACCGGGATCCGGGGCCGGCCGTGTAGTACTTGCCGAAGCCCTTCTTCACCAGCTGCTTGCCGAGCTGCTCCACGTGGGGGCCGGACCGCCCCGGCTTGAAGAACGCGGCACCGGGATAGGCAGGTGTGCTCACCGTGGTACGCGCCCCGGCACTGCTCGGGCCGGCGGTGCTGCCTGTACTGGCGGTGCTGGCGGTGCTGCTCGTACTGGCGGGACGGTGGTGAGCGTTGTGACTGCTGACCCCGACGCGACCGGCCGGGCCGCTCGTACCGGCCGGGCTGCCCGTACCCGCCGGGCTGCTGGTGCTGCTGGCGGTGGTGGCGGCACCGGCAGCAACGGCGGTACTGGTCGGGCCCGCCGCACCGCTGCCGCCGGTGGCACGGCCGCCACTCGCGCCGGTCCTGCCACCCGTGCCGGTCCTGCCACCCGTGGTGCCACTCTTCCCCCCGCCCGGGATGTTCTTGCCGCCGCCCGTCACGAGCAGAGCCCAGGTGGCGGGGCCGGGCCGCCCGTCCGCGTCGGAGCCGGTCCACCCCTGGGCCCGCTGGAACGCCTGCGTGGCCAGGCGGTCCGCCTCGCCCCAGCGCGGGCCGGGGCCCTGCCGGTAGAACCGGCTGCCGCCGCGTGCGACGAGCATCCGGCCGAGCCGGGTGACGTTCGCGTTCTTCGCACCCTTCCCGAAGGACTTCGCCCCGGGGTAGGCGGTGGCCGACCGGGAACCGCCGCTGCCGGTCCTGAGCCCCTTGTAGCGGTAGGGCACGTAGCGGCTGGAGTGGGACCAGTAGGCGTACGGAGTGGACTGCACGCGGGTGTGCGGCCGTGTCTGTTCGTACGCCCGGTAATAGGTGTGGGCCGAGTTGGTCCAGCCATCGAAGATGGTGACGTGGGAGCCCTTGTTGGGGTTCGCCGGGTTGTGGAACAGCAGGATGTCGCCGGGCTGGAGATCACTTTTGTCTATCCGCACCCCGTACTGGGCCAGGTTTCCGGTCCATTCGCTGCCCTCCAGACCCCAGGCCATCGAGACGAAGCCGGAGCAGTCCTGCCGGTATCCGTCCTTCCACTTCTTGTTCATGCGGTACGGGACCTTCGCCGCCACCCACTTCGCGGCGCGGCTGATGATCGCCGACCTGGTGGTGGCGGGCAGCTGCGTGGGCTCGACCGGCGCCGCGGACGGCTCCTGGCCCTGGCCGCCGGGGTCCGGCACGGCGGCGGCCGCCGTCCCCCCGCCGAGTACCACCCCGGCGGCGGTCGCCAGCACGAGCGCGCGCCGCGCGCCGTGGGCCGCCGGGTGGCCGCCCTCTCTCAGCGAGAGAGGGCGGGAGGCCGCGCGGCGGCGCTCGATGCACCCCGCACAGCCGCAGTCGTTCGCAGGCTCGTACTCCTCGAAGACCGGAAGCGTCATACCTGTCCCCTCCGTGTTGCTGAAGTTCTGGAAAGGCGCATCTGCATGACCGTCAGCTTCTCAACTATGGGGACACATCGCATTTTGACGTATTGAATGGGGAGAAAACGAACATATGACCCACCGTGAGGTTCGGAACACCTCCCCCCGTCCGGTAAAGTTCTCCAGGTCAGCAGGCGCCGCTAGCTCAGTTGGTTAGAGCAGCTGACTCTTAATCAGCGGGTCCGGGGTTCGAGTCCCTGGCGGCGCACGCGATACCGAAGCCCCGCACCTCACGGTGCGGGGCTTCGGTCGTTTCCCCCCTCCCCCGCCACCCCCTGCCCCCTCCCCCCCCTCGCCCCGGGCCCCCTTCATCTCGTGTGAAGGAAAAGGGAGTTGAGGCCGGAGCCGTTCCCTCACGCACCCCTGCCGCCCTCCCCCGGCCGGCCGCCGCACCGAGTACGCGAGAGGGGCGCCCGGCAGGGCGCCCCTCTGACCGGTCCCCCACGGGGGACCTCAGGTGGATCAGGCGAAACAATTCGGATGAGTAGGTCAAACAGGTCACGGAGCCCGGGCCGACCGGACGGCTCCAGACCGCACGGCCCATCCCCTCACCCCATCCCCTCACCTCATCCGCTCACGCCTTCGGCACACCCGTGAGGTACGCCGAGACCACCACATTCGCGCTGTACGCCCGCGTCGTACGGTCGAACGAGCCACCGCAGGTGATCAGCCTCAGCTCCGCGCGGCCGTGCACCCGCTCCCCGTAGACCTTCTTCGCGTTGAAGTGGCTGCGCTGGAAGACCTGGACATCGTCGATGGTGTACTCGCTGACCGAGCCGTCGGAGCCCGTTACCCGCACCTTCTCGCCGGGACGGACCGCACTCAGGCCGTAGAAGACCGCTTTCCTGGTGTTCGTGTCGACGTGGCCGACGAGCAGCGCGGCCCCGACGGCGCCGGGACGGACGCCGCCGCCGAACCAGCCGACCTCGTCCGGAGCCTCGAACGGCGGCGGGTCGACCGCGCCGTGGGCGTCGAGCCCGCGGGGCACGATCGGGGCGTTGATCCCCACCGAGGGGATCTGCACCCGCCGCGGCCGCACCCCGGCGAGCGGGTCATGGGCCGGTGGCAGCGTGACGCCCAGCGGGCGGCCCACCGCGGCCACATCACCGGTCTTCGGCCCCGAGCTCCCCTCGGGGCCCTCGGTGATCTGGCGGCCCCAGAGCCACAGCCCGAGCAGCAGTACGGCCCAGGCGACCCCGGTCAGCAGTCGTCCGCTCCCCGATGACGAGCCCTCGGACGACACGTCAGCTGCTGCGCCGGCGGCGGATGCTGCGCCCGGCGACCGCCACGGCGGCGATTCCGGCGAGCACCAGGCCGGCGACGGTGTGCCGGGTGCCCGGAGCGGACTCGTCGGCCGCGACCGTGGCCGTGGCTCCCCCACCCGCGTGAACGGGAGCGGTCGGGGTGATCAGCGGCCTGGGGTGATCGTGGCCGCCGCCTTCCCGTACGACGGTGATCGTGCCGGTGACGACCGTGCGCCCGCACCTGACCTGGACCGAGTAGTCCTTGGACTGGGCGTCGGCGCGGATCCGCGCGGCGGCGTACATGGAGCCCGCGTCGGCGGCGGGTGAGAACTGGGCCTGCGAGTCGAAGGCGTCGGACCTGCCGTAGGGCTTGCCGCTCTTGCAGCTCACTCTCAGGTCCACCTCCTCGCCGGGAGCGATGACGGACGGGCTGACCGTGACCGTCCCCGAGGACCCTTCGGCCGGGGCCGCGATCGCGGCTGCGGGGAACAGGGCAGCCGCGGCCGCCGTTGCGGCACAGAGAGTGATGGGTATGAGACGCATGGTGAACCTCCTGTTACGAAGGTTGCTGCCTGGCGGGCTGTCCCGCATCCCGGAAAGCCGCACATACGTCCGATCGGGGTGCGGCCCGGTCGACGCCGCCGGAACGGTCCCGACGGGCACCCCCGCACAGTCGGCCCGTGCGCGTACCGCCCGTGCGCCCGGGGGCCTCGGTGGACGGCCCATTCCGGCCACCGGACCGGCGTGAATAGGATGGCCGCCTCGGAGCGCCCGTACTGTTCGGATCTCCGGTGATCATCCCGCCGAGCCGCCAGGAGCCAGCCCGCATGACAGAGCGCAAGCCCATCGAATCGTGGCTCACGGACATGGATGGCGTACTGATGCACGAGGGCGTCCCCGTGCCCGGAGCCGATGCCTTCATCAAGAAACTGCGGGACACCGGGAAGCCGTTCCTCGTGCTCACCAACAACTCGATCTACACCCCGCGGGACCTGCACGCGCGGCTGCAGCGGATCGGCCTGGAAGTCCCGGTGGAGAACATCTGGACCTCCGCCCTCGCCACCGCGAAGTTCCTCGACAACCAGCACCCGGGCGGCACCGCGTACGTCATCGGCGAGGCCGGGCTGACGACCGCCCTGCACGACGCCGGATACATCCTGACGGACGCCGACCCCGACTTCGTGATCCTCGGGGAGACCCGGACCTACTCGTTCGAGGCGCTGACGCGGGCGATCCGGCTGATCAACAACGGTGCCCGCTTCATCGCCACCAACCCCGACAACACCGGCCCCTCGCCGGAGGGCGCCCTGCCCGCGACGGGTTCGGTCGCCGCCCTGATCACCAAGGCGACCGGCAAGGACCCGTACTTCGTCGGCAAGCCCAACCCCCTGATGATGCGCACCGGGCTCAACGCGATCGGCGCCCACTCGGAGAGCTCGGCCATGATCGGCGACCGGATGGACACCGACGTACTGGCAGGTCTTGAGGCCGGGATGGAAACCTTCCTGGTGCTCACCGGGCTGACCGGCAAGGACGACATCGGCCGCTACCCGTACCGGCCGACCACGGTCGTGGACTCCATCGCGGATCTGGTCGACCTCGTCTGACCGGTCCCGGCCCGGGGGCGTCCCGGCGGCACAGTTCGGTGCGGCCGGACGCCCCCGGGCCGCCTCTTCACCCCGCGGTGATGCCGACCCCGTCGACCGTCCAGTACCAGTTGTTGCCCCCGGTGTAGCGGAACCGCACCTGGGCGCTGGTGGCCCCGGCCGGGACCTGGAGCGTGAGGTTCTCGACGCGGGACGAGGTGTCCGCGGTGTACGTGCGCACGCTCACCGGGGCCGCGCCGTCGTAGCTGACCAGCACCTCGCCGCGCTGCGGGGCCTCCTGGCGGTAGTACGTCGTGTACGTGAGGGTCGCCGGGCGGCCGCCCCGCACCGGGTAGGCCGGGCTGACCAGGGTCGAGTCGAACGACCCCGTGACGGACTTGTCCGACCACTCGTCCCCGTCGGCGACCGCGAAGACGCCGCGCGCCCGGACATTGGACTCGCGCTGCTGGTCCGGCTCGGCCTTCGTCCAGAACTCGTCGGTGGTGAAGGACCAGCCGCGCCACTCGGTGACCCCGCCGGTGCCCATCGTCGAGTTGTCGACCGACCAGCCGGGCGGCGGGGTGTGGGTGAAGCCGATGACGCCGGCCCCGATGCCGCTCTCGTCGACCGGTCCGGTCAGCCGGGGGCGCAGCGCGTCGAACGCGTCGTCGCCGGGCTGCTGGAGCGGCCTGCCGTCGAGGCCCCAGGCGGGGTCGATGGCGATACCGAGGTGGGCGAGGGCGGAGGCGGCGACGTCCGGCATCCGGATGTCGTACCGCGTCGAACCGGCGCCGATCCCGGTGCCCCGCGCTATCAGGAAGGTCTGGCGCTCCTGCCAGCTGGAGCCGCCGTGACCGCCGGGGTCGGTGTGGCCGTGGTCGGCGGTGACCATGATCAGCCAGTTCTCCGACGCGTACGCCGAGCGGGACTCGACCGCCGCGACGAACTGCCCGACCGAGGTGTCCACGGCGTGGATCGCGTCGAGGTACTGCTGGCTCGCGGCGCCGTGTTCGTGGCCCGCCTCGTCCACCCCGTCGAGCTGGACGAAGTGCGCGTCGGAGTTGCCGGTGGCGAGTTGGGCGACGAGCCGCGAGGTGGTCCCGGTGTCGTACTCGGCGCTCGGGGTGTTGACGCGGGTGTCCACCTTCGAGGAGAAGACCGTCGTGGTGATCGGGTTCCAGGACGCGATGGCGTACGTGCCGAGCGCGGGCTTCGCCTTCTCGACGCGGGTCAGGAAGTCCGGGTACTGGGCGAAGTTCTGCCCGGCGAAGGTGTTGTCCATCACCTTGTGCTTGTCGGGCCAGACCCCGGTGATGATCGTCGACCAGCCGGGGCCGGAGAGCGTGGGGGCGAAGGGGGCGGCGTACAGCGGGCTGGCCGCGGTCAGACCTGCGGCCCGCAGCGCCTTGAGGTGCGGGGCGTCCGCCACTTCGATCTTGCTGAGCAGAGTGCCGTCCAGGCCGATGACCAGGACCTTGGGCTTTCTGGCGGCGGCGCGGGCGACCTGGGCGAGGGGGCCCGCCGCGACGGCGAGGGAGGCGGCGCCGATGAGGAGGGAGCGGCGCGACAGCTGCGAAGACACGTGATCCTCCGGTGAGGGGTGGGGTGGTGCGTTCGGTTCAACGCCCCTGCTCGTGACAGGGGCGTTGACGTCGGGACTAGACCCGTTATCTTTTCGCAATAGATCGTCGGCGACCAGAGGCGTGCGGTGACGTTCTCACCAACACCCGGTTCTCCGGCGGTCCTTCAGCGGTCGGCGTGCTCAGCTGTGGGTGGCCGACTTCCAGTCCTCGACGTACGACGTGAGGTTCTTCGCGATGTCGTCCCAGTCGGGCGCGAAGACCTCGACGCCCTTCATCAGCCCGCGCAGCGCGGTCGCGTTGGCGTCGGTGGCCTTGACGTCCCGGCGGGACGAGAAGCCGCCGCCGATCTCGCTGACCTGCTTCTGGGCCTGCTCGGCGAGCATGAAGTCCAGGAGCTTCCTGCCGTTCGCGGAGTGCGGCGCCTTGCTGACAAGACCGGCCGCGTACGGCAGCGCGAAAGTGGTCGGCCTGCCGCCGCCCGGCGCCGCCGGGAACCAGATGCCGAGGTTCGGCATGGTCTTCGACTGTGCGTAGCTCATCTGGACATCGCCGTTCGCGGCCAGGATCTCGCCCTTGTCGACCTTGGGGGCGAGTTTCCCGGTCGAGGCGGACGGGCCGACGTTGTTCGCCTGGAGCTTCCCCAGGTATGTCATGGCCGCCTTCTTCGAACCGAAGTCGTGCATCGCCTTGATGAGCACGGCGGTGCCGTCGCCCGCGACGCCCGGTGTGGAGTACTGGAGCTTGTTCTTGTACGGGGCGCCGAGCAGCTCGTCCCACGTGGTGGGCGCGGTCTTGAGCTGCTTCTTGTTGTAGATGAAGCCGAAGTAGTTGTTCACCACCGAGGTCCAGGTCCCGTCGGCCCCCTTGTCGGCCGGGGCGACCTGGCCCGAGCCCTTGGGCGCGTACTTCTGGAGCAGCCCCCTGGCGTCGGCCTGCTGGATGAACGGCGGGAGAGTGACGAGGACGTCGGCCTGGGTGTTGGACTTCTCGCGGACCGCGCGCTGCACGACCTCGCCCGAACCGCCCTCCACGTAATTGACCTTGATGCCGGTCTGCTTCTCGAAGTCCTTGAAGACCCGGTCGTACCAGCCGTCGTTGTTCTCGCCCTTGAGGCCGTCGGCGCTGTAGACGGTGACGGCCTTGGCGTCGGAGGCGGCGGAGGATCCGCCGCAGGCGGAGAGGGAGCCGGCGAGGACCAGGGCCCCGGCGACGGCGGCGAGCGGCTTGATGGAGTGGCGCATGACGTTTCGTATCTCCTGGGGATGAGGTGAAGCAGGGTGTCGGAGGCGGGAGTTCAGCGGTAGGACGCCCTGGTCCGGATACGGGAGACCCCGGACAGGACCAGCAGCGTCGCCGCCATGAGGACCACCGCGACCGCGGCGCCGGTGAAGAGCGAGCCCCGGTCGGTGGCGGCGAAGATCTGGACGGGGAGCGGTGTCCAGTCGGGCGGGTAGAGCATCATCGTGGCGCTCAGTTCCCCCATCGACAGGGCGAAGCAGAGCCCGGCCGCCGCTGTCAGGGACGGCAGCAGCAGCGGCAGCCTGACCTTCCACAGGACGTACGAGGGGCGGGCCCCCAGTGAGGCCGCGGCCTGCTCGTACACCGGGTCGAGACGCCGGATGGCGGCCGCGACCGACTGGTGGGCGAACGCCGTGACGAGAACGGTGTGCGCCAGGACCACGATCGTGGAGGTGCCGTTGAGCAGGACCGGCGGCTTGCTGAACGCCACCAGCACGGCGAGACCCACGACCACCGACGGCACCGCGACCGGCAGCATGAACAGCGCGTCCATGAAGCGCCGCCCGCGCTTCCCCAGTGCGGCGCCGGCGAGCGCCGACCAGGTGCCGACCGTCAGCGCGAGCACGCTCGCGCACCCGGCGGTGACCAGGCTGGTGGTCAGGGCCTGGAGGGAGTCCCCGCTGGTGGCCGCCGCGTAGTGGCCGACGGTCGCACCGGACGGGAGGGCGCCCGACCAGTCGGTGGCGAACGAGGCCAGCAGGATCACCAGGAGCGGCAGGGCGAACAGGGGCAGGAAGAGGGCGAAGAAGAGGACCCAGGTGGTCCACTTGCCCGTACGGCTATGCACCAGCACGGCGGGCCACCATCCGGTAGAGGGAGTAGAGCCCGACGGAGATCGCCACGTTGACGACGGCGACCACGCACGCGGCCGGGTAGTCGGATTCGAGGATCGCCTTGCCGTACACGAGCATCGGCAGGGTCGTCACGCCCTTGGCGCCGGTGAAGAGCACGATGCCGAACTCGTTGAGGCACATCACGAGCACCAGGCTGCCGCCCGCGGCCAGCGCGGGCAGCGCCTCGGGCAGGATGATCCGCCGTACGATCCGGGCCGGCCCCGCCCCCAGCGAGGCGGCCACCTCCAGCTGCGCGGTGTCGAGCTGGGAGAAGGCCGCGAGCAGCGGCCGCATCACGAACGGCGTGAAGTAGGTGATCTCCGCGAGGAGTACGCCCCACGGCGTACCGAGGAACTGGAACGGCCCCTGGTGCGCGCCGGTCACATCCGTCCAGGCCCCGTTGGCCATGCCCGCCGAGCCGTAGACGAAGAGCAGCGCGAGCGTGATCAGGAAGGACGGGAAGGAGAGGAAGACGTCGATGAAGCGGGCGACCGCCCTCCCGCCGGGGAAGGGTACGAAGGCGATCACCACGGCGAGCGCGAACCCGAGGACGAGACAGCCGGCGGTGGAGCCGACAGCCAGCCAGACGGTCGTCGTCAGCGCCTGCCGGAAGGCGTCGGATGCGAAGACCTGGGTGTACGGGGCGACCGACGTGCCGCCCGTGTCCGGGGTGAAGGACTGCTGGACCACGAGGGCCAGCGGGTAGAGGAAGACCAGCGCCAGTACGGCGACGGGTGGCAGTGCCCAGATCCACCGCGGCAGCGAACGGGTCGCGGCCGGGGCGGTATCGGCGGTCGCCGCGACCGCGGTGGCGCTAGCCATCGGACGCTCCGGCCAGGGCGCCCGCCGGTGCTTCCGCCCCGGCGCCCGGTGCCGCGGCAGCCGTCACGCCCGCGGTGAGCAGTACGGCGTCCTCGGCGGCGAAGTGCAGCGTCGCCGGGTCACCCAGCGCCGGGGTCTCGCGCAGTTCGCGCACATCGGCCTTGACCCGGTGACCGTCCACATCGACCAGCAGCCGGTGGGTGGAGCCACGCCACTGGACCTCGGCGATCCGGCCGCGCAGGATGTTCGGGCCCTCGCCGAGCCCGACCAGGTGGGGGCGTACGCACAGGGTGGCCGTGGCGCCGTCGGCGGCGCCGTCCGTACCGGTCACGGTCAGTTCCGTGCCGGCGAAGGACACCACGGCGCCGCCGGAGTCCGCTGCCGCGCTCCGTACCGTGACCGGCAGGAGGTTGGCGTTGCCGACGAAGGAGGCGGTGAACTCGGTGCGGGGGCGCCGGTACAGCTCCTGCGGGGTGCCGCAGTCCTGGAGGCGGGCGCGGTCCATCACGGCGATACGGTCCGCCAGGGTGAGCGCCTCGACCTGGTCGTGCGTGACGTACAGGATCGACACCTCCGGCAACTCCCGGTGCAGCCGGGCCAGTTCGGCCAGCATCCCGGAGCGCAGCTGGGCGTCGAGTGCGGAGAGCGGCTCATCGAGGAGCAACACCCCGGGCCGGATGGCCAGGGCCCGCGCGATGGCGACGCGCTGCTGCTGGCCGCCGGAGAGTTCGCGCGGGTAGCGCTTGGCGTAGGACGCCATACCCGTCATCCCGAGCGCCTCGGCGACGCGCTCCGGGATCTCGCCCTTGGGTACCTTCTGCGCCCGCAGGCCGAAGGCGACGTTGTCCTCGACGCGCAGGTGCGGGAAGAGCGCGTACTGCTGGACGACCATGCCGACGCCCCGCCGGTGCGGGGGCAGCCGTGTCACGTCGCGGCCGCCGATGAGGACGCGCCCGGCGACGGGCCGGACGAATCCGGCGACGGCGCGCAGGGCGGTGGTCTTGCCCGATCCCGAGGGGCCGAGCAGGGCCATCACCTCACCGGGCTCGACGGTCAGGTCCAGCGAGTCCAGGACGGTGGTCCCGGCACTCCTGCCCTGTGCGCCGTACGCCACCGAGACCCCGTCGAAGCGGATGCCGCTGCTCATGTCCCCACCGGCGGTGCCAACGCGGCGAGCAGGCCGGGCAGTTCGGCGACCGAGCCCAGGACGTGGGTGGCGCCGTGCTGCTCCAGCCGCCCCCGGTCGTGGGCGCCGGTGAGGACACCGGCCACGACGCGGGCCCCGGACCGTACGCCGCTGAGCATGTCGTACGAGGTGTCGCCCGCGACCGCGAGCTGGTCCACCCCGTCCACGGCCCGGGTCCGCAGGAACGCGGCGAGCACCATGTCCGGGTAGGGCCGTCCGCGGCCTCCGGCGTCGGCCGGGCAGAGCGTCAGCTCGACCAGGTCCTGCCAGCCGAGCGCGGCGAGGATCGCGTCCTGGGTGGCCCGGGCGAAACCGGTGCTCAGGACCACGGTCCGGCCCTCGTCCCGCATCCGCTCGATGGCTTCGCGCGCGCCGGGCACCGGGGCGATGTGCCCGGCGGTGACCAGCTCGCCGTACGCCTCCTCGAAGGCGGTGTTCGCCCGCCGGGCCTTCTCCTCGTCGCCGAAGAGGTGCCGGAAGACGGAGATCTTGGACTCGCCCATGGTGGCGCGCACGTGGTCGAGCATCGAGTCCGGCTCGGCGCCCATCCGCCGCGCGGCGGCGGCGAACGCCCGCTCGACGAGACCGCCGTCGGCGACGGTGGTGCCCGCCATGTCGAGCACCACCAGATTGATCGGTTTGTTCACGGTCAACTCACTCACCATCCAAGGTCGTTCGCGGTCTTTTCGGCTATCGCCGGGGAACAGGTCATGCCGCGCCCGCCGGGCCCGGTGACCAGCCACACGGCGTCGCGCACCTGCTCACGGTGGACGACACGGGTGGTGTCGGTGCACTGCGCGTACACCCCGGCCCAGCGGTGGCGGATCTTCGGCAGCGGCCGGCCGAGGAAGGACTCGGCGACGCGGGCGACGTGCTCGTACGGCTCCTCGCGCACGTCGAAGGCGAAGGGGTGCTCGTACTCATGGGTGTCGCCGATGGTCAGACCGCCGTCCGCGCGCTGCACCATCAGCAGCTGCATCCGGTGTGCGGCGGCCACCGGGTCCTGGGCCTGCCGCGCGTTGAGCGCGTCGAGGGCCCCGGAGGCGTACGCCGGGTAGTAGCGGAAGGAGTCGGCGTCGGCCACGGACGTGGTGAGGCGTTCGCCGAGCGGCTCGGTCTGCATCATCTGGAGGCGGACCCGCCGGACCGGCAGTTCGGGGGCGAGTTCGCGCACCAGACCGCCGAGCCAGGCGCCGGTGCAGAGGACGACGGCGTCCCCGGTGTGCACATCACCGTGGTCGTCGCGCACCGACCGGGCGCCGACGACCTCGCGGACCTCCCGCCCGCCGAGGTAGGTGTATCTCCCGCTCGCCAGCAGGGCCTTCTTCAGCTCCAGCTGGGCGGTGCGCGGCTCCACGGCCGCGTCCTGCCCGCACCACAGGGCCGCCTCGAATGCGCCCCGCAGGGCCGGGTTGGCCTCGCGCGCCTCCTGCGGGGTCAGCAGCCGGTACCCGCGCGCCGCCGCGTCGTCCCGCTTCAGCGCGGCCTCGGCGACGGCTCGTTCCAGTGCGTTCCGTACGGGGGTGAGCGAACCGGTGGCACGGAAGCCGATGCCGGGCACCCGCTTCCCGATCTCCTCCCACAGCTCCCGGGCGCGCAGCGCCGTCGCCAGCTCCTCCCCGCCGGCCCGTCCGCTGACCCACACCTGCCCGAAGTTACGGAGCGAGGCGCCCCGCGCCTCGGTCTCGCGCTCGATCTGTACGACCTCGTGGCCGCGTTCCACTGCGTGCCAGGCGTGCATGGTGCCCACCACGCCGGCTCCTACGACGATGACTCTCACGGCGGCAACGCTGCTGGGGGCGGATGGCCCGGCGCCGACCCGGAGGCAACGGCACGGTGAACAGCCCCGCAAGTCTGGACTAGACCCGTTACGTTTCCGTTACCCAGGCGCCCGGGTCGAGCCGCCCCGGGCGCGCTCCGTTCGCGGCTCAGCCCGCCCCGAGGCGGGTGGTGAAGCTGAACCGGTCGCCCCGGAAGAGGGTCCGTACGCGCTCCAGGGGCAGCCCCTGCGTGTCGCGGGAGACGCGGTGGATCAGGAGCATCGGCAGCGCGGGCGGTGTCCCGATGAGCAGCGCCTCGCGCGGTGTGGCCAGGACCGTCTCGATCCGCTCGTCGGCGTCGCCGAAGCCGATACCCAGCCGGTCGCGGAGGAAGCTGTAGAAGGAGGAGTCGGGATCGAACTCGCTCTCCAGGGACGGGACTCGGGCCACCGCGACATAGGTGCTCTCCAGGCCGACCCGCTCCTCGTCCGCGAGCAGCACCCGCTCCAGATGCCAGACCGGCTCGCCCCGGCCGAGCCCGGTCTCGGCGGCGAGTGCGTCGGGGCAGGGGAAGCGGTCGAGCGAGATGAGATGGCGCCCGGGGGTGCGGCCCTGACGGCGCACCCCCTCGGTGTAACTGGCCAGCGACAGCGGCTGTTCGAGCTTGGGGCCCGCGACGACGGTCCCCCGGCCCTGCCTCCGCAGCCGCCCCTCCAGGACCAGTTCGCGCAGCGCCTGCCGTACGGTCTCGCGGGACACCTCGTACCGTACGGCCAGATCGCGCTCGGTGGGCAGCGCCTCGCCCTCGCCCAACTCCTCCATGAGCAGCGCGACATGAGCCTTGACCGCGTAGTACTTGGGGATGCGGCCGTGCTCCGGGATGCCGGAGCGGATGGGTGCGCCAGGTGCCTGGCTGTGCGGGTAGTCCACGGGGCGATGGTCCCAGACCCGGGTGAACGGACCGGCGGAGCGGTGCCTACCTGCGGCGCTGGATCCTCGGGCGCCGTGATCCCACGACCAGGGCCGCGCCCAGCAGGACACAGGTGCAGGCGACGGTGCCCAGGGTGCGCAGCCGGTGCGAACCGGTCCTGGCGAGCTCATCGGCGAAGCGGTGGGCGCCGTTGCGGGGCCCCACTCCGGGGCCGTCACCGATCCGGCCGCCGACGAGCCCGTCGTGGTCCCGGCCCGGGATGCGCTCCCCGGGGACCCGCTCGCCGGGAACGTCCGTCCTGGTGGGGTCGGCGGGCGGGGTGGCGGTGATGGCGAAGCGGTAGTCGCCGGAGTCCCCGACCCAGTCCCCGTCGTCGCCGTGCCGCCGGACGACGGCCGCGTCGGCGGTGACCTCGTCCGGGGTGGTGCCGTCGGCGAACGCGAGCCGGACCGGGACGGAGACGGTCCGCCCCGCCGGAACGTCGAACCCACCGGCCGCGTCGGCCTCGCCGGACCCCTCAGCCCTGTCGGCCTTGCCGGACCCGTCGGCCCTGCCTGATTCGTCGGCCCTGCCGTCCCCGTCGCCGAACGGACCGATGTGCTCGTCCTCGTCGGTGGTCGTGAAGGGCACGGCCCGCCAGCGGTGTGCGGCGGGGTCGTTGAACTCCAGCCGGATCTGGCGGTCCTGCAACTTCCGGCCCCGGTCGACGATGACGACGACGGGGTGAACGTCCCGGCAGACGCCGTCGGAGGTGTTGGTCAGGTCGAGCGACCAGGTGTCGGGGTCGCCGCCGGGCACGTACGAGGTCGGGCCGCCGTGGATCCGGGCCTCGACCGGGAAGGCGGAGCCGTCCCGGTCGGCGCAGGGGATGACATGCGCCGCGAAGCCGTGGGCGGCGCCGCCCTGCGTGGTGAAGTCCCGGGCTGTGAAGTCCTGCGCCGTGCCGACCCGGGCCGTCGCCGGTGGTGCGGCCATGAGCAGCAGCAGGGAGGCCAGGGCGGCAGAGGTGGCGGCGGCCGGGGCCGCTCCGGTGGCGAGGGCACTGCGCAGTCGCATGGGGACGCCTTTGCTGATCGCGTAGGTCCGGGCTCCGCACACCGAACCGCACCGCCCCGCCCGGCCGGGCCCGCCACGACCGCGTACCGCCGAATGACCGGAGCCTTCCCGCCCGATCAGCCCATTGTCATCAGGGCCGACGGGCGCTGAACGGGGCCGCCGCCCGCCCGAAGTGCCCGAACACCGGGGCGAGCACCAGCTGCGCGGCCCCCTCGGCCACGAGCCGCCGCCCACCGCCCGCAGTGTCCACCGGGACCGCCTCCGGTCCGCCCTCGTGCCGGGCCCGCTCGGCGAGCACGGCGCCCACACCCCGTACGAAGACGTCCGGGGCCGCGTCGACCGTACGGCCGCCGAGCAGCACCCGGTCGACGTCGAGCAGCCGTACGAGATTGGCCGCGCCCACACCGAGGAAGCGTGCGGCTGCCGTGTGATCGCCCCCGGCCACGGCGGCCAGGCAGAGCGCCTCGATACAGCCCCGGCCACCGCAGCCGCACGGCGGGCCGTCGAGCTGCACGGTCTGGTGCCCGAACTCCCCGGCACCGGTGCGCGGCCCCCGGTAGAGCGCGCCCCCGAGTACCAGACCGGCGCCGAGCCCGGTCCCCAGATGCAGATACGCGAACGAATCGCCGGGCCCGCGCAGCGCCAGGCCGAGCGCGGCCGCATTGGTGTCCTTGTCGAGGACGACGGGCAGGCCGAGCCGTGCACGGAGTGCGTCCCGCAGCGGATGGCCGTCCCACTGCGGAAAGCCGGTGACCCGGCGCAGCACCCCGGTGTCGTGGTCGAGCGGGCCGGGGGCCGCGACCCCGACGCCCAGGACCGGCGGCCGGCCGCCGGAAGGACCCTCCTCGCCCGCGTCCGCGACCACGGCGGCCACCGCGTCGGCCGCCGCCGCACCCACCGCGTCCGCGCCCGCCCCGAAGTCCAGCTCCGCGCTCCGCCCGGCGACGACCGCACCCGCCAGGTCCACCAGTACCGCGCCCAGGCGGTCCCGGTCCAGATGCAGCCCGACCGCGTACGCGGCGGCGGGCACCAGCCGCAGCACCGTGCGCGGCTTGCCGCCGGTGGAGGCCCGGCGGCCCGCCTCCGCCGCGAACCCCTCCGCCCGCAGCCGGGCGGTGATCTTGCTGACGGCCTGCGGGGTGAGTCCGGTCCGCTCGGCGAGTTCGAGACGGCTGATTCCGGCCTCCCCCGCCGTACGCAGCAGTTCGAGCACGAGCGCCGCGTTGTGGCTGCGCAGCGCGGGCAGATTGGCGCCGGACCCGGCGGTGTCACTCCTGTTCACGTCCCCATTGTGCGGCACACTTGCACTTTGGCAACACCGTTGCTTAAGTGGTTCGCATGACTGCACACCCGCTCCGCGTCGGACTCGTCGGCTACGGCCTCGCGGGTTCCGTCTTCCACGCACCGCTGATCTCGGCCACCGACGGCCTCGTCCTCGACACGATCGTCACCTCGAACGAGGACCGCCGGGAGCAGGCGCGCGCCGAGTTCCCCGGCGTCCGGTTCGCCGACAGCCCGGACGACCTCTGGCCGCACGCGGACGAGCTGGACCTGATCGTGATCGCGTCCCCGAACCGGACGCATGTGGCGCTCGCGACGGCCGCGCTCACGGCCGGGCTGCCGGTCGTCGTGGACAAGCCGCTCGCGGGCACGGCCGCCGAGGCCCGTGAGCTGGCCGCGCTGGCCGGTGAGCGCGGGCTGCTGCTCTCCGTCTTCCAGAACCGCCGCTGGGACAACGACTTCCTGACCCTGCGGGAGCTCATCGCGGA
The DNA here is from genome assembly GCF_041438865.1 of Streptomyces sp. NBC_01471. Taxonomy (NCBI): domain Bacteria; kingdom Bacillati; phylum Actinomycetota; class Actinomycetes; order Kitasatosporales; family Streptomycetaceae; genus Streptomyces; species Streptomyces sp. NBC_01471. The sequence goes on along the minus strand of NZ_CP109450.1, from coordinate 5,142,377 downwards.
CGGCCGGCTGGGGGACGTCCAGCGCTTCGAGTCCCGTTTCGAGCGGTGGCGGCCTCAGCTCAAGGGCGGCTGGCGCGAGTCCGGCGACCCGTCGGACATCGGCGGGCTCCTCTACGACCTGGGCAGTCACATCGTCGACCAGGCGCTGGTGCTCTTCGGGCCTGCGGTCCGGGTGTACGCGGAGTCGGACGTCCGCCGCCCCGGCGCCCGCGCCGACGACGACACCTTCATCGCGATCACCCATGCGAACGGCGTCCGTTCCCATCTGTACGCCTCCGCCACCACCGCCCAGCTCGGCCCGCGCTTCCGGGTGCTCGGCTCGGCGGCCGGCTATGTGAAGCACGGGCTGGACCCCCAGGAGGCGGCGCTGCGCGAGGGCGCGCGCCCCGCGACCACGGCGGGCTGGGGCGAGGAGCCCGAGTCGCTGTGGGGCCGCATCGGTGCGGGCGAGTCCCCGCTGACGGGTGGCGGTTCACCCGTACCGACCCTGCCCGGCGCCTACCCGGCGTACTACGCGGCTGTCGCAAGGGCCCTGCGCGACGGCACCCGGCCGCCGGTCACGGCGGACGAGGCGGCGGCGACGCTGGACGTCATCGAGGCAGCCCGGACCTCCGCACGCGACGGCGTCACGGTGGAGCTGTGAGCGCCGACCGCCCCGCGCTGCCCGGGGTCGCGGAGCTGGAGGAGCAGGAACGCCGGCTGGTTCTGCGGCAGTTCGGCCCGGACGACGCATGGGCGCTCGGCACCCTGCTGACCGGACTCGCCCGGGAGCGCGGCGCGCCGGTGGCGATCGACATCCGGCACGGCGCGCAGCAGCTGTTCCACTGCGCGCTGCCAGGGGCGAGCGCCGACAACGACGCCTGGATCGAACGCAAGCGCCGGGTCGTGGAACGGTACGCGGCGAGTTCCCTGCTGGTCGGCGCCCGGTTCCGCGCCAAGGGGACGACGTTCGACGACGCGTCCCGGCTGGACCCGGACCGGTACGCGGCGCACGGCGGTTCGTTCCCGCTGACGGTCGCGGGCACCGGCGTGGTCGGTACGGTCACGGTCTCGGGCCTGCCGCAGGCCGAGGACCACGCCCTGGTCGTGGAGGCACTGACCCGCTTCCTCGCGGCCGGCTGATCCGGGCCCGCCCGCCGCCGGGCCCGGATCAGCGGCCGTACGCCCGCAGGAAGACCTGCACCCCGACCGCCGTGATCCGGTCGGTCTCCTCCGGGGGCAGCGGGCTGATGCCCCAGTACGACCGGTGCACAATGTCGGTCGACGTCAGCGCCATGAAGTGCGCGGCGGCCAGGGCCGGGTCGCCGCGCACGTCGATCAGCTCCGCCGCGTCCAGCGCGGCCATCGCGACGGCGAACTGCCGGTTCACCGCGCGCGGCCCCGCCTCCTGCCAGGCGTCCAGGACCTCGGCGGGGACGTGTCCGGCCTCCGCGTAGATGTGCCGCACCAGCGAGAAGTGGTCGCGGAACTCCGCCATCAGGCCGACCAGGGCACGGGCGAGAGCGAGCAGATCCCGCTCCAGGTCCGCCGCGCGTGGCAGCCGGTCCACCTCCAGATACCGTGCCAGCAGGGCCAGTTGGGCGTCCCGCATCTGTCCGGAGCTCCACTGCACCACCGTACGGAAGAGCTCTTCCTTCCCGCCGGGGAAGTGGTTGTAGAGGGTGCGGGTGGAGGCGCCGGCCTCGGCGGCGATCGTGTCGATGCTCGCGCGCGAGTAGCCGTCCCGCCCGAACACCTCACAGGCGGCGTACGAGATCGACGCCGCCTTGTCGGTCCTGGCCCGGCGCGGCGCGGCCGCCGCCTTCCCGCCTGCACCCGTGCTGGTCATCGGCGCTCCTTCGTCATGGGCGTCCCGTGCCGTCGGGGAGCACGGTGCTGAACATCGTCTCCCAGGCCGGTCGGCACACCGGCCGGGACGCCGCTGGACGGCGGGGCACGGGGTTCGCACCCGGTTCATCCCACAGGGCTCAGCGCACCGGGCGCATCGCACGGCGGGGGCCTGCGGGCCGGTGTCCGGACGGTCACCGGCCCGCAGGCTTCGCACGGGCAGCACCCGGGCCCCCGCAAAAGGGCCGTACCGGCCGCTACGCGTCCTTGAGCGGCTGGCGCTGCCGTCCGAGCCCTTCGATCTCCAGCTCCACGACGTCCCCCGCCCGCAGGTACGGCTTGGGGTCGGGCTGTCCCATCGCCACCCCGGCAGGCGTACCGGTGTTGATGACATCGCCCGGGTACAGCGTCATGAACTGGCTCAGGTACCGCACCACCTCGCCGACCGGGAAGATCTGGTCGGCGGTCGTGCCGTCCTGCTTCAGCTCACCGTTCACCCAGAGCTTCAGCGGGAGCGCCTGCGGGTCGGCCACCTCGTCGGCGGTGACCAGCCAGGGGCCGAGCGGGTTGAACGTCTCGCAGTTCTTGCCCTTGTCCCACTGGCCGCCGCGCTCGATCTGGAAGGCACGCTCCGACACGTCGTGCGCGACCGTGTACCCGGCGACGTGGCCGAGCGCCTCCTCCGCCGACCCGAGGTAGCGGGCCGTACGCCCGATGACGACGGCCAGCTCGACCTCCCAGTCGGTCTTCTCGCTGCCGCGCGGTACGAGCACGGTGTCGTCGGGGCCGACGACGGTGTCCGGCGCCTTCATGAAGACGATCGGTTCGGCGGGGATGTCCGCGCCGGTCTCCGTGGCGTGGTCGTGGTAGTTCAGCCCAATACAGACGATCTTGCCGATCCGGCCGACCGGCGGCCCGATGCGCGGCGCCTCGCCGTCGAGGGCGGGCAGCACCCGGGCAGCCGCGGCGGCCCGTATCCGGTCGAGTGCCGCCTCGTCGGCGAGCAGTGTGCCGTCGATGTCCGTGACCAGCGCGGAGAGGTCACGGAGGGTTCCGTCGGCGTCGAGCAGTGCGGGGCGCTCGGCCCCGGCCGTTCCGACACGCAGCAGCTTCATGGTCAGTCTCCCAACGATTGGACCGGTCCGGCCGATGGGTTGCGGCCATCGGGGGATTGGCTGATCCTCCAAGTTCGAGGTCCAGGCCGCAAGACCCCGTTCACAAGCTGGACCACTCGCTCCCTCCGCGGCGCCCCGTGAACCGCAGCTCAGGCGCTAGACGGGGCTGGCGACGGCCGCCGCGGCGGGCAGCGTGTCCCGGTAGAGGAAGGCGCGCTCGACGGCGGTCCAGGTGGTGCTGGTGACGACGTACAGGGCGGCGGCGAGCGGCACGTAGGACACCGTGAGGAGCGTCGCGAACGACATCAGCGGCATCACCTTGGTCATCGCGCCCATCGCTCCGGCGCCGGGCCCCTCGACGGCGGCAGGGGCCGGAGCGGCGGCCATCATCCGCTTGGTGCGGCCGTAGTTGAACGTGGCGACGGCGGCGACGATCACGAAGAGCACCAGGTAGACGACGCCCTGCTCGCCGAAGAGCCCGCCGTGCCCGATCGCGTCCTTCAGCCGGCCGCCGAGGGGGCTGCCCAGGAGGGTGTGACCGAGCAGTGAGTTGGTCGAGCCGCCGATGTGCGTACTGGAGAAGAGGTGGTACGTCACGAAGAACGCGGGCATCTGCAGAAGGCTCGGCAGGCAGCCGCTGAGCGGGGAGATCTTCTCCTCGGCATGCAGCTCCATGATGGCCTTCTGCATCTTCTGCGGGTCCTTGGCGTGCTTCTTGCGCAGTTCGGCCACGCGCGGGGCGAGTTTGGTGCGGGCCTTCTGGCCCCGGGCAGTCGCCCGCGAGAGGGGGTGCACGGCGAGTCGCACGCAGGCGGTGAAGAGGATGATCGCGGCGGCCGTCGCCGAACCGTGGAAGAGCGGCTGGAGCAGGTCGGCGATGTGCGTGACCAGGCTGGCGAAGGCAGCGAAGAAGGAAGAGAACACGGGAAAACCCTCCGGGGGGTCTCGTCGCGGGCCGGACAGGAAGACATGTCGGCGTGACGGCCCGCGGCGGAAACCGGGGGGAAGGTGGTGCGGAGGGTGTCCTACGCGGCCGTCGGGACGGGACGGCCGGGTGCTCGGGGCCTGGGCCTGCCCGAGGCGTCGGGATCGCGTTGCGGCAGGAAGGCCGTACGCCGCTCACGGTCGCGGATGGCCGTACGGATCCGGGTGCGCGGCACGGCCGGCGCGTTGCGCGAGGTGATGAGCGCACACGCGGCGAGCGCGGACCCGACCGCGGCGGTGGCGGCGAGCGCGACGGCGGAGGAGAGCGTGCCGCCCTCGACGAGCAGGGCCTCGGCGAGGAGGAAGAAGAGCAGCGCGATGATGGGCCGGGGCAGACGCATGAGCCGAGCGACCATGTCTTCCACCCCTTTCCGGTGTCTGCTTCTCTCCGGTGCCTGCGTCTGTCTGCGTCGCGTTTCCGGTGGCTGCGTCGCATGGGCACGGCGTGCTCCAGGCTGAAAAACGTACTCCAGCCGTTATACACGACCCGCTTCGATCGGCTCCAGCAGCCTGCGGGGCTCCAGGAGCACGCGGCTGACCGGATTGTCCGGCTCCGGGGCGACCCCGCGGCCGGGCGCATCCCCCCGTCCCCCGGCGGTGCTGCTCCGCCCGCGCCGCCCGCTTCACTGACACGTACCGCCCGAGCCCGCCCGGCTTCAGGCGAGAACGTCCGCTCCCCCGCCGCTACCGGCGCCACCGCCGTCAACCGCACCGTCCGCGGGCCCGATCGGATCGCGGGCGAGCAGCTCCCCGTCCGGCCGTGGGTCGCGGTCGCGCGGCCCCGCGTACGTCACAGCCAGCGCCACCACGAGGTTGGCGCCGAGCGCGACGATGCCCGCGTTCACACCCCACACCGGATCGTGATCGCTGAACACGAAGGCGCACACCACCCCCACCCCGACGACCAGACCACTGCCCGCGCCGAGCAGCGTCAGCCGCCGCCACACCAGCCCGAGCAGCAGCATCGGCAGGAGCTGCGCCATCCCCTCGTACGAGATGAGCGACAGCCGTACCAGTGTGTTGGGCGCGGTGTACGTCAGGACCAGCGCCAGCGCTCCCGCGACGACGACCACACACTGCGAGGCGCCCTTCTGCCGCTCGCGCCAGCGCGGTACGAGAGAGAGCACGCTGCGGCCCCACATCGTGCCGATGACCAGCATGAAGATGGCCATCGGCACGATCGAGGAGAGCGCCGCGGCGACCCCGATGACGCCGACGGCCCAGGCGGGCAGCGAGTCCACCACCAGCTTGAAGAGCGCCAGATTGGAGTCGGCGCCGGTCAGGTGCGGCACCACGAAGAGGGCAGCCAGGCCGAGGAACATCGGGACGAAGAGCAGGATGTTGTACGCGGGCAGCCAGACCGCGTTCTTGCGGAGCACGTCGGCGCTGCGCGCCCCGAGGTACCCGGCGACGGTGGTCGGGAAGATCACCACGGTCAGCGAGTTGAGCAGTGAGGTCGTCACGTACCAGGCCTGGCCGAGCCCGCTGCCGCCCGGCCCGCCGCCCCCGTGACCGGGGAAGGTCAGCCAGTCGCCCTTCTCGGTGACGACGCGGTGCAGGAAGTCCCCGTACCCGTCGAAGTAGTGCAGCGGCACGTAGAACGCGAGGAAGGCGAGGGTGCCGATGACGAGCGCGTCCTTGAGGACGGAGACCCAGGCGCTCCCCCGGAGTCCGCTGATCACGACGAACCCGGTGGTGACGGCGAAGGCCACGAAATAGGCCCAGTTGAGGCTGATCGCCCCGTACGAGATGGTCGAGACGACGACGCCCATGCCGGTGATCTGGAGCTGGATGTACGGCAGCAGGAAGACGGTCGCGAGGACGGCGACCGCCGCACCGAGCCAGGGTCTGCCGTACCGGTGCGCGATCATGTCCGTGATCGAGACGAGGCCGTGCCGCCTGGCGTACGCCCAGAGCGTCGGCCCGACCACGTACCCGAGGGCGTAGCCGCAGGACATGTACGCGACCACGTAGAGCACCGGGGCCCCGTAGTTGTAGCCCCAGCCGGCCGCGCCGAGATAGCTGAAGCTGGTGTAGCCCTCGCCGGCCATCAGGACCCAGATGAAGACCGGGCCGAGACTGCGCCCGCCGACGGACCACTCGGCGAGCCCGCCGGTCCGGCCGCCGCGGACGGCGACCAGGCCGAGAACGACGGTCGCGACCATGAAGACCGCGAAGATCGAGGTGGCGACAGCGGCGTTCACCGGCGACCACCCGGCCGATCCGCGCGCCGGTCCGCGCGATGGTGGTCCGCCCGGTGGGTGAGCCAGACGGCGAGCGGCGTGAGGAGCGTCGCCGCGATCATCCAGAGGAAGAGGAAGGGCAGTCCGAGCAGAACGGGCCGTACGCGATTCACGAACGGCACCGCCCCCAGGAACAGCACAAAGGGCACAAGCAGCCACAACAGCTGAGGACGACGTCTGAGCACGTCAGTGACCTTAGGCGGTGTCGGGGGCGGACCGGGAGGGCGCCGGGCCGGTCGGGAGGGCGGCGGGCCGGTTCCGGTGCGCGCTCAACGGGGGCGCATGGACCGCAGGGTGGCCCAGACGGCGAGCCGGTAGCGGGAGGTGTACTCGGGGGTGCAGGTGGTCAGCGTGAGGTAGTAGCCGGGCGCGCTGTACCCGTACTGCGGCTTGACGGTGCTGCGCGGCACGGCGGCGATCACCCCGCTGTCGCGCGCGGAGGTCTGCGGAAGGCTCTTGTCGACGACGTACGTGTAGACAGCGCTGCCGGTCTCGACGGTGACCGTGTCGCCGTGCCGGAGCCGGTTGATGTAACGGAACGGCTCACCATGGGTGTTGCGGTGCCCGGCGAGCGCGAAGTTCCCCGCCTGGCCGGGCCCGGCAGTCTGTACGTAATGCCCCACATAACCCTTGTTGAGGACATTCTGCTTGCTGACTCCCTGCGCGATCGGCGCGGTGATCCCGATACGCGGGATCCGGATCACCGCGTACGCCTTGTCCCAGACGGGCCCGCGCGCGGCCGGCCGGCCGGCCGCGGAGCCCGACCGGCCACCCGGACCGGCACCGGTACCGGGGCCGCTGTCCGGACCGGGCGACGGACCGGCAGGAGACGGAGTGGCGGGAGTCACATCCCCGTCGCCCGCGCCGCTTCCGCTCCCCCGCCCGCCGTCCCACTTCCGCTCCAGCGCCTGCACTTGACGCGCGGCGCCCTGCCGGGCCTCGCGGTTGGTCCACCACAGCTGCTGCACGACGAACAGCAGCACGATCAGCCCGAGCGTCACGGTCACTTCGGCGCCGGTCCACAGCCCGCGCGCGAGGACGGTACGGCCCCGTGAGGCCGCCCACTGCACCACTACCGGAATCGCGTCCCGCCTCGGCTGCTGCACGGGCGGCACCATAAGCGCTGGATCCGGAAGTCTCCAGAGCCCCGCACGGCAGTACGGTGTGGAGCATGCGCCCCGACACTCCCGCCGATCACATCGCCGAAGCCGAGCGCCTGCTGCGCACGGCCGAGCAGTACCCGGAGGACCAGGAGCCGCTGCTGCTCCAGGCCGCGGCCCACCTGGAACTGGCCGGCGACCGCGCCCGCGCCACGACGCTCTACGACCGGCTGCTGGCAGGCCCGGCCGAGAACCTCGCCCTGATCAAGGCCCTGCAGGCGGCCAACCTCTGGGAGTACGGCCACGAGGCCGAGGCCCGCGCCATGATCGACGGCATCCGCGCCTCGACCCCGCGGGATCCGGCCCCCTGGGCGATCGTCGCGGAGACCCTGGAGGCCCACGACGAACCGGACGCCGCCCACGCCACCTTCACCAAGGCCCTGACCCTGCTGGTCGACCCGGCGGAAGAGGTCCCGTACGCGGCCCAGGCCCTCCTCACGGGCCGCCACCGCGTGAGCAGGGCCCTGGGCAACGAGCACGACGCGTGGGACGCCCTGGCGGACTCCGTCCACACGGGCGACATCAGCCTCGACGAACTCCACGACCCGAACCGCCTGTGGGCGCTCGGCTCGGACGACCCGGCGGTGCTGCGCGCGGAAATCGCCCGCCTCCAGTCGGAGTTGGGCACCTACCGGGCGGCCCTGTCCCGCCCGTTCCCGGTGGCGGTCCTGCACTGGCAGGCCGAGGAACTCACCGAACTCCTGGCGGCGTACCCGGCCCTGGAGGCGGAGTACCCCTCCCACGCGACGCACCTGATCGAAATCGAGTCGGCGCTGCGGGAACTGTCGGCGGCGGGCACGAAGAACCTGGGCATCGTGACGGGAAGCATCCCGTCGTACGAAGCCTTCGCAGCCTCGGAGTCGGCATCCCCATCGGAAACGGCCCTGCTCCCCCAGTACGCGACCACGCTGGCAGCCCGAGGCCGAGCCGTCTCCTGGCCCCCGGCCCGGAACGCGGCGTGCTGGTGCGGGGCGGGGGTGGCTTATCGGGGGTGTCATGGGGCGTAGGGGGCAACGCCCTTGTCCGAAGACTGCCCGGGCCGAACGCCGGGCCCCGCAAGCAGGAAGGTGGTCGCGAAAGCCACCTTCTTCCCGCCTCGCGGTGGGCAGAGGACATCCCGAAGGGCGGAACTGTGCCAGAGGACGAGACCTGGGTACCGCCGGAAGGCTCGTGGGCATCCTCCGCCGCTCGGCGCAGAAACATGCAGGCGATCCGTAGCCGGGACACGAAGCCAGAGCAGTTGGTCAGGCGCTTGGTACACGCGAATGGACTGCGTTACCGGGTAGCCGCGCGGCCTCTGCCAGACCTCCGGCGGACGGCTGACCTCGTCTTCCGCCCTGCAAAAGTAGCGGTCTTCATCGACGGCTGCTACTGGCACGGGTGCCCTGAGCACTATCAGGCACCAAGGACGAATCCGGGCTACTGGTCAGAGAAGGTCGCGGGCAACATGGCCCGCGACCGGGACACCGATCTACGCCTCAATCAGGCAGGCTGGACCGTGCTCCGGTTTTGGGAGCACGAGCCGCCCGAAGAATGTGCTGGAACGGTCTCACGCGTTGTCGCCGACCGCCGGAGAGCTCTCCTCAAGAGGAAGTTGAGGGGCAACGAGTGACGGGTCCTGTTCGGGCTCGAAATCGGGCGTGGGGTCCTCCACCAGAGGGCCCTTGCGCAGCAACGCTTCCCTGATTTTCGCTCCGACCGCCTCAGCGACTGGCGGTGGAAATGCGTTGCCCACCTGTCGGTAACGAGCTGTCTTGCCCCCGGTGAACTCCCATTTCCCCTCGGGGAACCCTTGGATGATGGCAGCCTGCGCTACCGTAAGTTTTGGGCCGCGGCCCAAAACCCCCAAGTCCCGGTCGGGGTCCACCATCTTGTCCTCGTCGTTTGCTACACCCATGCCATCTACACCAAGGAAGCCCCAGGCTTTCTTGGCCCGCGTCGGGCCGAGGTCGGCACCGCCATGCTTCTTTGATCCCCCGACAAGGGTGGGCGCGACGGGACTTGACTTCGACTTCTTTTCCCACTGCTCATATAGTTCCGACTCCAAGCCGCCGAGTCGTCGCTCCATGGAGGACTGGAGCTTCTCGTGAACTGTTACCACTTGATCGTGTGGTGCAGGCCAGTCGAACCCCCGGTACGAGTCCTTCCGGATAGCCACGAGAATCGCACGGGGCCGAAGTTGGGGAACCCCGAAGCTCTCAGCATGGAGGACTCGCCAATCGCAGATCACATAACCAGCTTTGCGAAGACGATTCTTGATGTGGTTCCTGTAGTACCGAAACTTCTCAAATGGCTCCACGAGACCGCGCACATTCTCAATCATCACTGCACGCGGGTTGAGATCCTCCACCAGGTCCAGCATCGCCGGGAAAAGGTCTCGCTCGTCATCGCGACCGAGCTGTTTTCCTGCGGCAGAGAATGGGGGGCAGGGAACACCGCCCGCAAGGAGATCAAGCTTGCCCCGCTTGAGCATGGGATACTGCTTTCCCGGCTTTCGCTCGGAGACCCCCGGGGCTTCCGGAGCGAAAACTTGTTCAAGCGCGTCGAAACCCTTGACGTCTCCCTCGTGGATCAGGCAGTGCTCTTTCTCCCATTCCCACTCAGGACGAAGCTTGACGTTGTGCCTGAGCGTCGCAGCCGCGTGCTTGTCGATCTCGACCAGCGCAAGGTGCCGGAAACCCGCCGCATGCAGTCCGAGAGCTTGTCCGCCAGCACCCGCGCAAATCTCGATCGAGGTCAGTTGACGGCCGACGGTACCCATCGGTTCCTCCTGGTGCGGTGCGTGCGGACACGCAAGTGTCGCATCCCATCGGCCCAGGAGAAGCATGACCGTCCACCTGTCTCTGCGGGCTGTCAACTCCCCAGCAGTCCCACCAGGTCACGAGCCCCGTCGCAACAGGTACCGGGCGGGCCGAGGCCGCTGATACCGGGGACCACTTCACAGTCCGGAATGACAAGGCGTACGGATTCCCAGCGGCCACCCCCGTCCCTGTCCATCGGAACCGCCTGGGCGATCCACTCGCGGCTTACCGTCGCGACGTCCTGAACCTGATCGTGACCGTCAAGCCGGACAGCGATCATCCTCCAGCTCGGATCCGCACACATGATGTGGAACTCGTGGCGGGAGAGGTGGACCACGTATCCCCTGATCGCCGTTGTGGACTTCACTTCAAGATGTAGCTCTCCTCCGGCTACGTCAGTGGCCGCGATGTCATAGCCAAAGCCGTCCGCCTCCAGCGAGACCTGCCGCGCCGACCAACCCCCCTGCCTGAGCATCTGTAAGAGCCCCGCCTCCCCAGCCTCACCGGTCCGCACCCTCCTCTCCAGGTCAATCTTGCCGCTCACGGTCATCACTGCCGCCTCGGGATTGTCGCCCCCAAGCCCGAAAACCTGGCCGGCGGCCAGTACTTCAGCAAGCGCAGCCTCCACGCGACCGGGCCGCATGCGCTCGGCAGCATCCAGGAAGATCTGAAACGCCGATTCCGGGTCCATCGGCACCAGACGGTCTCCACGCCCAAGCAGGCCTGTCTCCCGAAGCCAGATCAGTCCACTCAGATACTGCGCGGGAGCGAGGTCAGCGAAGCGCGGATGGTTAGTGAAGAGCGCGAGCGCCCTCGGCGCGTCTGCTCGCTGCAGGTACGTGACCCACCGCAGTGCTGCGCGGAGAGTCGCGCTACCGATCGCCATCGATGTGCTTCAACAGAGCACGAATGTCCGCCATGTCCATTCCTCCAGCTACAGGAGCCTCCTCCTGCAGGTCTGCTAGTTGCTGCACTGACGGATCATCGAGAATCTTTCCCATGAATTCCAGCTTCTCCTCCAGCCTCAGCGCGACGATCTCATCAATCGTCCCGACCGAGGCGAGAACAGTGACGTTGGTTTCCGTACCCGGAGCGAGGCCGAGGCGGTGGATTCGGTCAAGGCTCTGCAGGAATCGCCCAGCCATGAAGTCCCGGTCCACGTAGACAGCGTCATGGCAGACTTGATGGAGGCTGATGCCTTCACCCAGTGTCGCAGGGTTAGAGATCAAGACCGCGCAATCCGGGTCTTCTCGGAATCTGCGAAGTTCCTCTTCCCTGTCCGGTGTCGCACCATGGACGACTGCCGGCCTATACGCAGCGAACATCCGCTGCATAGTGGTAATGCTGCGGACGAATGTTGTCCACACCAGTGTCTTACGGCCTTGGGCTGCGTTACCCGCGATAATACTGAGCGCTTCCTGGTATTTCGGAGACCACTCGTAATCGGGGAGGTCTTTCATCAACCCATAGAGCGAATCACCCTGCGGGATCTCCAGAGGTGGCACCTGGTAACTCAGGGGCTCGTATCGGCTCATTCCCTCAACAAGGAGAGCCGGGCTGGTCGCCGCCATCAGCAGTCGCAGCATCGCTTTACCCAATGCGTCAAAATCATCCCGCACGACCGCTGCGCGAGCCGAGTACCTTCCCACGAGAGCATCGTAGATCTCTCGGTGCAGAGCAGGAAGCTCGACATATCGGATCTTAGGCTCAAAGGGCGGCAGGCCAAGTTCTGCCTTGGTAGTACGGGTGAAGAGCGGACGCAACACCTGGCTGGCATACGCGAGATCCCCTCCGGCTACCGCACCGGTGACAACCGCCCGCCCATGGCCTGGCCAGACGAAAGAGAGCAGATTCTCCAAATCCCTTGCACCGTTGGGCGCAGGAGTACCAGTAAGGATGAGGCGGCGACGGCCTAGCGGGCCGAGCGCCATGCAGGAAGCCCCGTAGACCCCGCGTGCACCAAGTTTCATCCGGTGGGCCTCGTCCAGGATCACCATGGACGGGACCGCTCGCAGCCAGCCGGCGAGGGAAGCCAGCGATCGATCCAGGCGCTCATAGTTGACAACCATGATCTCAGCACTCGGATCAGGCGTGCTTCCCATAACGGAGAAGCGGAGTGGCTCTGCGAAACACACACTGTTCTCGAACTGCCATGACTCATAAGCAGACTTCGGAGATACAACGAGCAGACGCCGAGCCTCTCCCCTATTTCTCATTGCGGAGAAAACTGCCAGACCCACACGAGTTTTACCCGCGCCGGGAACACTGAAATTAGCGCCGTGGCGGAGGTCTAGAAGCCGTGTGATATCACGGCGCTGGAAATCAGTGAGGTCAGAAATCCACTCGCTACCCAAAAGGCAACCCACATCGTCAGGACTTACGCCCCCTGAGGGGGTAAATCCTCCGCTGAGCTGGTATTCCGCAGCTGCCGCATCGTCCAGCACACTGCCGACGAGAGCAGCGAGTTCTTCATCCCATTCAACCCCATCCGCAGACCAGGAACCCAGCTCGCTAATACCCACGAGGAAGTCGTCCAGATCAATCTCAGCGAGAAGCGGACCTCGCCGACCTCCCGCAGGGAAGCGGGCGGCCAGCGAGGCCAGATCGTTTTCAAGTCCCTCACGAGCACGCAAAACCGCCCTCGTCCGGGTCACATCGAACCCGAGGCGCAGAGAGGGCGCTTTGACCGTACTCACCCCTCCTCCTTTTTGCGCATGACGTCAAGAAGCCAGCTCACACCATCTCCTGGCTCTTTGATGCTGCGCGCCGACTCGATGGCGAGCTTGCCGAGAGCTTCGCTCAGTTTCACTACGGCCTCATCGAAGATCTCTTCATCAAGGCTCCGAGACCCCCTGGCGTGTACAAGGTCGTCAACGCACTGGCTGATGTCCTGGCATGCGTCGATGAGACGGTCGGGCGCTGCCTGCTTCCGCTTGCGAATCCGGGCGTCTTTGCCCGCGGGCTCCAGAGCAGCCTCGAAGGCTGCCTTCATCTGACTCAGCTTCTCGCCCGCCTGGACCTTCTGCTCTCCGGTCACGTTGGCGGTGGACGCTTCCACCGCTCGGACGCGGAGGACGGCATCGGTGAGCGCCCTGGCCTCTTCGACCTTGGGATCCGCTGCGCGAACTGTTCTGTTCAGGCCAGGAATAGACACCCCAGCGGAAGCTGAGAGGTTTGACTGAGGTTTGGCTGAATCAGGCAGCCGACTATCGAGGTACCGCGTCTTGAAGTCTGGCTCGATCAACCGGACGTCCGTCTTGGAGAAGCCAAGGGCGATGGCAGCAAGGCGCTGCTCCTTCATGAGGTCAGCCTGTGCCTTGCTCACCGCCGAATCCTTCACGTAGCGGCGACGCAACTCCTTTAGTTTCTCCTGGTGCTCCTCGAAATCCATAAGCCGAAGCTGGGCCCCGCTGCCCTTGCTCCGAGCGACGAGATCATTCAACGTGGCCAGGATCCAAAGGTCCTGTTCACACGCCTGCGCGGTAGTGCGGAACTGCTTCGCGATGTCCGCGACGAGCCGTCCGAGACTCAGCTGCTCCTCGATAGCCAGCAACCGGTTGATGTAGGAGTAGTCGCGTCGGTGGTCCTCCCGAAGCTGCAAAGAGAGTTCGACACTGCTGATGTCATCCCACGTGCAGGACGGGGGAAGCACTGCCACTCTCATAGCCGCTTTGCCGAGGTCCTTGAGGGCCGCTCGCCGCGTGTTCGCGTTAACGAGGATCCCAGAGCGAGTGATCAGCCCCGGATCATTCTGCCCGAATTCTTCAAGGCTGGCCATCAGGTCACGGAACTTCGGATCAGGCTTGTCCGGATCGGCTGGCAGAGCTCGCAGGAGATGGTGCAGATACTCCTGCCCTTCACTTTCGAAGGCTTTCTCATCCAGCACCCGGTCCCGCTCCGGATCGTGCGTGCGCTGAGCTCGAATCCGGTGCGTGTTGGGGTTGTAGTAAAGGGACGCGACCGGCATGACAATGACGGGCAGTTGCGTCGGTTCACCCCGCCATTCCACGCGCAGTGTCTCCCGGATTCCACCGGCTGCCTCAGCCTCCCTCAGACGTGCTTCAACCAGGTCCTCGTTCTCTGCGGCCAAGGGTGGCCGACCATAATTCAGGTTCACTCAATCTCTCCTCACAGTGCCGGATGGGCGAAGCAGGGCCGGGGGCGGCGTGAGCCGGCCGCCCCCGGAGTGGTTCTAGTCGCCTTCACCCACCGCGTCCCGGACGAGCTCACGTGAGTCAGCCGCGAGCGACTGGTACTCCGCCCAGACAGTCTCCAGCGGGCTGAACTCACGCTCGCCGGCCGCAATCCAGCTGGCAAGAATCGAGCGCTCAAGCGGTCCCAGGTTCCGCACCTTCGACAGAAGGCGAGGGGTATCAGCTACCAGTTCGCGTCCACCGACCCTGCACCGGGTGCACTCCGTCACGAACTGCACGCTCTGGGCGCCGTTCGCCTGCAGGACACTCCGGCGTGCGATGTCGAGCTGCGCCGCCTCGTACGTGCCGGCATACATCTGGCCGGGCGTGATGCCACAGGAGCGGCAGAGATGGCCGTCCTTGCTCATGATTTCGCGCCGCTGCACGGCGGTGATCGGGGTATTCGACTTCGCCCGCCCCTTGCCGGGCTCCCAAACCGGTTCTCCCTGGGTGACGAACCGCTGCTCGTTGGCATCGAGGCTGACATCCTCGCGGTTCGTGTCGATGCGCCATCCGAAGTCCCGGAGGTCCCGCACCCGCCGGTCGATCTGCGCGACGTCGGGGAACGCCTCCTTGAGCTGCGTCTTGGTGAAAACGTTGCCCTCACCCACCTCGGTGATGAGCCACAGCCCGCCGCGCTTCATCGAGCCGTTCTTCTTGTCCGTCCATGACGGCAGTGCCATAGCCAACAACGCCTTCCACTTGGGCAGTGAGGACACGGCGCAGCACGTCAGGGACGTGCCGGTGAACCTCGCCGCGTAGTTAAAGGCTGCCTCGGCAACAAGCTCGAAGGCTAGAGCTCAGAGATCTTTCCCCAAAGGGCGAACAGCAGTCGCTTACGCTGCCCCTGACGCGCGCTCATCATGGGTGACGAAGCCGCGCCTCGCGGTTCAGAGGAGGGGTCGTGCCGCTGAGAGGTCAGTTCAAGACGTCAGTTCCCGCAGGTATCAGCCGAGAGGAGCGACGATTGGCGCGTGCCGTACAGACCGCGTGCCGTCATGCGCAGACAGACCTCAAGAGTCAGAAGGCCATCGCTGAGAAGCTCGGGTACGCCGAGAGCACCCTCTCCGCCTATCTCCAGGTCACGAAGATCCCCAGCCCTGAAACGCTGGACAGCCTCTGGAAACTGGTGCCTGAGCGGGCTGTGATCAAAGGCATCAGGAGCAGACGGGGGGCGCTCAACCGTGTCGAGCTGTTTGAGACGTGGGCTAAGGCCGAGGCTGCCCGACGACTGCGGCGCAACCGCTCACGCATCTCTGCCCTCCAAGCCAAGGAGAAGGCGGGGGCGAGGGCGGGCGGAACTTCCGCCGGGGCACAAGCCGGAGGCCTTGCGGCGGCGGCCCATCCCCCAGAGCCGTCAGCAAGGCCGGCCGTTCTGGGTCTTCACCAGAAGGTTCAGCTGCGCTATCACCGCGCCCGCCTGCTTGCCAGCAGGGCGAACGCCACCCTGGAAATCGGCACTCTCACTGCCGACACAGTGTTGCCGGTCCCCCGCTCGGAGGGGGACCGGCAACACGAGCATGCCACCAAGCCATCGTGGCTGGGGATTGAGGAGTTGCTGAGGCACTTTCAGGAGAGGCCCGACGGCGCGGGAGCCAGGCCGATCCTGGATCACGTCGCTGTGCAGTATGACCCTTCGGCCCTCCTGAACGCTGTGCTCTCGATCCGGGCAGAGGGTCTGCATCCTGCGGCCGATTCTGTCCTCACCAACGCGGGCACAGCGCGGTCCCCCAACAGCGTCATGCCGATCGTCGCCGCCTTCCTTGAGGCCGACCGCCCGGACGACGCGGCGATCTTGGTACGCGCATCACTGCACCGCACCTCGTCATAGCGGAACCATGTCAAGCCGCCGCGTCCACCTCTGCTTCGTACCGCATGAGCGCCCGGTCGAGAGCATCGTCTGGCTCCCCGCCCTCAGTGGCGAGCCAGTGGAGCAGGTCCGCAATGACGCCGGTGACTGACTCTTCTAAAACCGCCCGGACCGGCACGGCGGTTGGCGGGCTTCCGCCGGCGCGGCGGTACTCCGCCAGGACCACCGCGGCACGCTGCAGTCGAGCGCAATGGCGTGACGGCTCCAGCGCCATCTCGCACCACACTGCTTTGCCCGCCGCGGTCAGGATGATGCCCCACGCTGCGGCCAGGCCGGCCAGGAGATGGAGGCCACGACCGCACTCAGCACCGCAATCTGGCTCCGCCACCGTGGGTACGACATGGCTTGTGTCGTGGAGCTCCACGCGGATGCGGCCGCCGCCCAACTCCATAACGAGGGTCGTTGGCGCCCCGGTGCCGACGTGTTTGATGACGTTCGTCGCCAGTTCGGTGACCGCGAGCTGAATCGCATCCGACAGACCGAGGGCACCCCAGCAAGCGAGTTGCTCACGCACCGCTTTTCTCAGTACGCAAAGTTCCGCCGGCACCGCCTCGAAAGGCAGGACGCAGCGGAGCCGGGGTTCAGTGACGTTGTCGCCGTACATGGCCACTCTCCCTCCCGCGCCACGTCAGCCTGCGCCGAGCCGTATCCGTACGACTGCGCTGCGTAGCGCTACGGCAGCGATTATGGCACTTAGAAATCTCACTATGTAACTTCTCACGGGAATCGTCCGAGTGAATCCGGCGGTCCGGGGACGTCGCGGCGCCATAGCCTGTTGCAGGCCGGGCCGTCGGCCGATACGTAGCGGAGGGTTGTTCCCATGTCAGTGCGGACCACTACGAGACGACGCCAACTGGGCTCCATGATGCGCAAGTTGCGTGCGCGCAGGGGAATGACCCTGGAGGAGGCCGGGCGACTGGTCGCGGTGTCGAAGGCGACCATCAGCCGGTACGAGACTCAGGAAGGGCCAGTGAAGTGGCCCGTCGTGGACGCTCTCTGCCGTGAGTACGGAGCCAGCGACGCCGAACGCAACGCCCTCGTATCGCTCGCGAAAGACGCCAGGAAGCAGGGGTGGTGGAACACCTTCTCCGATTCCATTCCGGAGACCATGAACCTTCTGCTCACCCTTGAGGACGAGGCGCTGCGCGAAGACCACTTCAACTGTCTCTACGTGCCAGGTCTTCTTCAGACCCGTCATTACACAGAAGCCGTGCAGCACGCCTCGGAGATGCGGCTGCCGGCCGAAGAGACCAGGCGGCTCGTGGACATCCGCATGAAGCGCCAGGAGATCCTTGCACGGGACAAGACACTGCATCTCTGGGCGATCCTCGACGAGTCAGTGATCCGCCGCGTCGTCGGCTCGCGCGAGGTGATGAAGGAACAGCTCAGCCATCTGCTTCGCGCCAATGAGTCCCGGGACATCACCCTCCAGGTCCTGCCGTTCTCCAAGGGCGCCCACTCGGCGGCCATGGGCAGTTTCGTGATCCTCGGCGGTGCGGAACCGAGCCTGGACGTCGTCTACGTCGATATCCATCTCGGCTCGCTCTTCATGGAGAAGGATGACGAACTGGACCGGTACAGACTTGCGTTTGATTACCTTCGGGCCCAAGCGTTGGACATGGCAGCGTCATCCGCCATGATCGAGCGAGTTCTTGAGGAGATGTGATGCAGAGTCCCACCAGCACCTCGTACATACCGTCCGACGCCTGGTTCAAGTCCTCGTACAGCGGAGCCAGCACGACCGAGTGCGTCGAAGCCGCCGCGGCGCCCGGAGTGACCGCGCTGCGCGACAGCAAGAACCCCCTGGGCCCCCGGCTCGCCTTCGGCATACCTGCCTGGGCCAGTTTCGTGGCCGCCCTGCGAAGCGGCCGAATCGACTGAGCTCCTCGGCAAGCGCTCGTCACAACACCCCGAACCCCGGACTCCGGGCAGCCCCCGCCGCCGGCTGGTCCGGCCAGTCGACCGCGTACCCCGCGTTCCGCCCTCCCGCGCTGATCCGGCCGTAGCGCAGCAGTTCCCGGACGATGCCCGCGTTCCCCATGCCCCAGCCCGGCTGTGGTGCGAGTTCGCTCGGGGTTTCCCGGTGTTCGACGTTCGACCAGCGCGCTCCGTCCGCGTCCTCGGTCGCCCGGGCGGCGAGGTCCGCGACGAGGATGTTCGCGAAGTCCAGTCCGTCGCCGTGTTCGACCTGCCGGTCGCAGGCCAGCGCCAGGACCCCCGCCGTCCCGCAGCACCGGCCGTTGTTGTCCCAGAACCCTGGGCGCAGCCGCTGTGGGAGGCCGGAGTGGGTGACCGTGTGCCAGCACCGGTCGGCCAGTGCCGGCCATGCAGGGTCCTGGTGGACCGCCGCCAGAAGTCTGAACAACTGGGCGTCACCGGTGGGCCCGTGGCACCAGCCGTAACTGTGGCGCGGGACGAGGTCCGGGTGGTACTGCGGGTCGGAGTGCGGGACCAGGAAGCCCTCGGGGCCCGCCTCGTTGCGGGCCACCACGTCCGAGACGCCGGCCAGCGCCAGCTCGGTCAGGTCGGGGCGGCCGGCGGCACGGCCGACGGCGGTCAGCGCGTACGCGATGCCCAGCGTCCCGTGCGAGAGGTGGTGGAAGCGGGCCGGTGCCCCGGACAGCACTTCCCAGTGCACGCCTCCCGCAGTCCGTTCCGTGGTGCGGAGGTAGGGCTCCACCGCGAGCACGGCCAGCTCGACGTGACCGGTGGCGAGCGCGGCCAGGGCGATGCCCGCGTTGCCGATGAGCAGGTCGAACCATCTGTCGTCCCAGCGCGTCCCGTCGAAGCGTGCGCGTACGCGGTCCATCGCCCGGTCCGCAGCAGCGCCTGCGGCCGGATCTCCCAGGAGGTCATCGACCGCGCGCAGGGCGACAGCCATTCCGGCCAGGCCGACGTACAGAGAGCTGTCGTCGCACTCCCCGACGGCCGCCGCGATCGTCCGGGCGCCCCGCAGGGCCGCATCCCCGTACCGGTCGTCCCCGAAGTGCTCCCGGCCTTCGAGCAGCGCCAGCACGATTCCGGCAGCCCCGCTGTAGAGGCTGAGGTTCGGCTCCTCGTCCGTCGGAGTGGCCGTCGGAGTGGCCGTCGGAGTGGCCGTCGCTGTTTCCGCCCACGCCAGGCCGTTCCCGGTGTCCCTCGCCGAGCCGACGAGCCAGTCCAGACCTCCCCGCGCGAGGGCCTCTACGTCCATGGGCTGCGCTCCCGCTGCGATCACGGCGTCAGCGTGCCACAGCCCCTCCGAGCCGCCAAGGGCCTGCCGGCCCGCCGGGCGGGCCGGAGGGCTGTGGGACGCTGGGTCCGTGCCAAGACAGCAGCGTAAGCGGAGGAATCAGCAGCGGGGCGGCCCGTTGCGGGGTGCCGGTGCGGGGCGGTGGGAGGTCGTTTTCGAGACCCAGGACGCGGCGGAATGGCGGAGCTCGGTGCCGCGGATCCGCACCGAGCTCGGGCTCACCGATGCGTCGACGCTGCGCGTGGACACGCTGTGCGGTCGCGCGGAGCAGCCGACGACCTATCGCCTGAGCATGTTCGTTCCATATCCGCAGACAGCGCAGGCGGAAGCGCAGACAGACGAGCGGGCAGACCAGCGGGCAGACCAGCGGGCAGACCAGCGGGCAGACGATACAGAGCTGGGATGACGGCCGGGCCGGGGACAGTCGGCAGCCGCTGACCGCCCTGCCGCCTCATGGGTCTCCGTGTGCAGGAGCCGTCGGGGTCAGGGGGCGGTGGGGGTGATGCGCAGCAAGTGCGGCACCTGTGCGGCCGGTTCGGGCAGACGCAGCGGTGACCGGCCAGGGGTGATGCTGCCCAGCAGCGTGGCCCTTCGGGCACCGGTGCCCGAAGGGAGGGTGCCGGGCAGACCATGGACGGTGAGGAAGCCCAGTACGGCGAAGGCCAGGGCCTCCTTGGCGTCGGAGGGCAGGCCCAGGTCGTCGCTGAGCTGTACGGGAACGCCGGACAGCTCCTCGGCGATCATGCGCATCAGTACGGGGTTGCGGGTACCGCCCCCGGAGACGACGAGACCGGTGACCCCGTAGGCACGGCAGGGGTCGGCCACGGTGACGGCGGTGAGCCTGGTCAGGGTGGCCAGCACGTCGTCGGCGGATGTGGGCACCGCGTCCAGGGCCCGCCGCAGGTAGGGAAGGTGGAAGTGCTCCTTGCCGGTGCTCTTCGGGGCGGGCCTGCGGTAGTAGGGGTCGTCCAGGAGCACGCGGAGCAGCTCGGGGCTGATCCGGCCGGCGGCGGCCCTGCGTCCGTCCTCGTCGAAGGCCGCGGCGCCGCCGGTGAAGAGCCGCACGGCCGCGTCCAGCAGTGCGTTGGCGGGCCCGGTGTCGAAGGCCAGCGGCTCGGCGCCGGGCACGAGGACGGTGACGTTGGCGATGCCGCCGAGATTCAGCGCCGCGGGTGTGCCGGGCAGGGCCCGGAGCAGCAGTGTGTCGGTCATGCCCACCAGCGGGGCCCCTTGCCCGCCCGCGGCCACGTCCCTGCTGCGAAGGTCGGAGACGACCGGGAGCCCGGTGGCCTCGGCGATCCAGGCCGGCTGGCCGAGTTGGAGTGTGCCGCGGACGGCGCCGTCCTCGACCCAGTGGTGCACGGTCTGCCCGTGCGAGACCACGAGGTCCGCGGAGCCGTCGCAGAGCTCTCGCAGGGCGCGCCCGGCCGCGTCGGCGAAGGCCCGGCCGATACCGGTGTCCAGGGCGCAGACGGCCTGTGCCGTCGTGGCGGCCGGCGGCAGGGTGGCGGCGATCAGGTCCCGCAGGTCGTCCGGATACGGGAGGGAGAGATGGCCCAGCGAATGCAGGACCAGGGTGTCGCCGTCCAGGCGGAGGTCGGCGGCGGCGGCCTCGATGGCGTCGTAGGAGGTGCCTGACATCAGGCCGATCACCCGCATGGTGTCTCCCGGTCCAGGTCCACGGTCCGCCATGCGGGCGGCGGGGTCGGCTGCAATCGGGGGCATGGCTTCTCCAAGGGGCTGCCGGGTGGAGGCAGAGGGTTGTCGGGTGACGAGGGCCTGCGGGTGAGGGGCGGGCCGGTGGGTGACGGCAGTTGGCGGCTGGGCACGGCAGACACGTACTCCGTCACTCCCCGACCGCGGGTGCTTCCACACGGTCGGGCACGGCCTCCGGCGCACCGTCGTCCGCGGGGCCGCTCCCGGGAGAGCGGTGGAACAGGCTCATCACCCCGCCGACGACCAGGGTGACCACCACACCCGCCGGCACCAGCCATTGGGCGGCGACCGCTGTCGGGACGGTGGTTCCAGCCGTGGTGACGTCGATCTTCACATCGCGCACGAGGTACGTCATCACGGCGACCGTCACCAGGAACGCCACGACGGAGTCGGTCTCGCTCGCCCGCCGGACGATCCGGCCGAGCAGGAACGCGCCGAGCAGCGCGCCGTAGGTGTAGCCGGCGATCGTCAGGCCGGTGAGGTAGACGTTGCCCGTGCTGGTGCTGAACGCGCAGGCGAAGACCGCCATCAGCACCGCCCACACCAGTGTCATCAGCCGGGCGAGCTTGAGCATGAACTCCTCGGAGGGAGCGCTGCGGAAGAAGCTGTGGATGATGTCGGCGACCGTCGAGTTCGACATGGAGTTCAGTGCCGCGGACAGCGAGCCCATGGCGGCGCCGATGATGCCGGCCACGAGCAGGCCGGAGATCACCACGGGAAGTCCGTGCAGGATGAAGCTCGGGTAGAGGTTGTCGGAGCTGCTCAGGCCGAGCTCCTGGAAGCTCTTGCCCTTGTTGTAGGACCACAGCAGGGCGCCGACGAGGGAGAAGGCGGCGAACTGGACGGTGACGAAGACACCGGAGGCGATCATGGCCTTCTGGCCGTCGCGCAGCGATCGGGTGGTCAGGATGCGCTGAACGATCAGTTGGTCGGAGCCGTGGCTGGCCATCGCGAAGATGGCGCCGCCGATGATCGCGGTCGGCAGGGCGAACGGGCTGGTGAGGATGTGCGCCAGGTCGAAGTTGGTGTCGATGAGCTTGAAGTGGCCCGTGTGCAGGGCGCGTGAGACGCCGTCGCCCCCGACGTGTGCGTACAGCACGGCGATGGCGAGGAGGGCACCGCCCAGGTACAGGCCCATCTGGATGGTGTCGGTCCAGATGACGGCCTTGATGCCGCCGAGGTAGGTGTAGACGACGGTGATCACTGTGAGCACGATGATGATGGTGCGGAAGCTCGTGTGCATGCCGAGCTCGTCGAGCAGCAGCTTGATCGGGATCGCGGAGGCGAAGAGCCGGACGCCCTCGGCGAGGAGCCGGGTGAAGACGAAGGTCACCGAGGCGAGGCCCTGCAGTTTCAGTCCGAAGCGGCTTCCCAGGTACTGGTAGGCGCTGACGAAGCCGCCGCGTTTGTACAGGGGGATCAGCACCGTGGCCACGACGACCCGGCCGATCACGTAACCAAGGGCCAGTTCGACGTTGCCGAAGCCCTGCCCGCTGTACGCGCCGCCGGGCACGCTGATGACCGTGAGCACGCTGGTCTCGGTGGCCACAACGGAGAACGAGACGGTCCACCAGGGCATGTGGCTGTCGCCGACGAAGTAGTCCTTCGCCGTTCGCTGCCGACCTGCCAGGCGCAGTCCGATCACGGAGATCGCCACCAGGTAGACGACGATCACCACGAGGTCGAGTTGGCGCACGCTCACTCCTAGGCGAGGGCCGGTGATGTCACCGGCGGGTGGGGGTCGGTGGGGTGACTGTCGTACTCGTGTCTCCGGATCCGCCACGGTGGACGGCAACGGGACGGCCGGAAGGGCGGTGACCGGCGCGGATCCCGGTGCAGCGAGTATCGGAAGGCAAGACTCCGCATGTCAATAAGTAACTTAAAGAAATTTGCTACGTAAATTTTTGACGCACCATCGGTGGGTGGCTAACGTGACATCCACCCGCCGAGGAGGAACGGCCCATGGCCCGCCAGGAACCGCAGAGCACATCGCCCCGCCCGGGTGAGGATCCGTCCTCAGCCGACACCCTGGCGCACATCCGCGCCGCACTGCCGTCCCTGGCACCTTCGGAACGGCGCGTGGCCGAGGCCGTCCTGGCCGACCCCGCACAGGCCTCGGAACTGTCCATCGGCGTGCTCGGCGAGCGGGCCAACACCTCGGTGACGACGGTCATGCGCTTCTGCCGGACCCTGGGGATCGCCAGCTACCCCCAGCTGCGCCTCGCGCTGGCCGCAGCCGCGGCCCGTGAGCGCGCCCTCGGCGGCGAACGCCCGGCGCCGGGCACCGACATCAGCGCGACCGACACCCTCGACGAGATCGTCAGCAAGATCATCTACAACGAAGTGCGCGCCCTGGAGGACTCCGCGGCCGGGCTGGACGTCGGGACACTGGGCCGCGCGGTGGACGCCGTGGCGGGGGCCCGGCGGATCGACATCTTCGGCGTGGGTGCCAGCGCCTTCGTCGGCCAGGACATGCACCAGAAGCTGCACCGGATCGGCCACATGGCGTTCATCTGGACCGATCGGCACGCCGCCCTCACCGCCGCCGCCCTGCTCAGGCCCGGGGACGTCGTCCTGGCCATCTCCCACTCCGGCGAGACCGAGGACACCGTGGAGCCCCTGCAGGCGGCCGCCGAACGCGGCGCCACCACCATCGCCCTGACCAACGATCCGCGGTCCACCCTCGCCGAGAACGCGGACCTCGTACTGACGACCTGCGCCCGGGAGACACCTTTCCGCTCCGGTGCGACCGTCAGCAGAATCGCCCAACTGGCCGTCGTCGACTGCCTTTTCGTCGGCGTCGCCCAGCGCTCCTTCGACGCCACGACCGTGGCGCTCCACGAGACGTACGGGGTGGTCCAGCGCCGCAGACACCGACCGCCGCAGCGCCGCGCGCCGGCCGACGACTGACGTCCGCCGCAGCGCAGCGCCTCCCACCACCGCACCGGCCCACCTCGCCTCTTCGCCGCGCCTCCGGCCGTGGCAGCATCGGGACCATGCACTACCGGTATGCCACCGAGGCCGATGCGCCCGCCATGGCAGAGCTCTTCGCCGCCAACCGCCGCGACGCCCTCACCGAGCGACAGCGCTCCGAGCAGGGCTTCGTGCAGGGCAACTTCGACGTCGCCGCCCTGCGCGCGATGGCCCGGGCGGGAAGCCTCCTCGTCGCGGATGACACGGCGGACGCGGACGACAGGGCGGACGCGGACGACAGGGCGGACGCGGATGACGCGCACGATGCGGGCGAACCCGGCGGGCCGGGCAGCTCATCCGCACCCCGTCACGCGGCGCGCGTGGTGGGGCTCCTCGCTCTCTCCTCGCCCGAGCAGATGTCCAGCCCGCCGCCACCCGTCCGGGCGCTGCTCGATGCCCAGGACTCCTTGCACTGGCAGGGGCGGCCGCTGAGCTCGTGGCGCTGGCTGATGTACGGGCCGGTGGTGGTCGACGCGGCCTGCCGGGGACGCGGGGTGGCCAGGGGTCTGTTCGACCTGGCGGTCGAGGCGGCCGCGGGGCGGGCCGACGCCGTGGTCGCCTTCATCGAGGCCGAGAACCGGGCGTCGTGGCGTGTCCATGTGGACGGCTTCGGCATGCGCCCGCTCGGGGAGTACACCACGGACGGGCGTACGTACAGTGCGGTGGCCGCACCGGCCCGGTAGGCGGCCAGGGCCGAAGCATGTGCGTTCCAGCGCTTTCGGGAGGGCGCCCGGGGCCGGCCGGGCCGGTCCTCCACAGCTGCCCGAACCCCGGCACCTCCCCCTGACACCCGACCCCGCCACCGCCCCGCATCCCCGCGCCGTTAGCCTCGTCCTCATGGCAAAGATTCCCGCAGCAGCCGTGGCAGCCACCGGTCTCGTCGGCGGTTTCGCCGTGGCCCGCTGGACCAGGAAGCGTCCTCTCGGGGGTGTGGCGCTCGCCGCCGCCGGCGCGGTCGCCGCCCGGCAGTGGCAGCAGGAGGCCGGTACGGCCAAGGCCGCCGCGCTCACCGGTGTCTACCTCGCCGCGTTCGGCGGGTCCCATCCGCTCGCGAAGAGGATCGGCGCCTGGCCCGCCGTGTTCTCGGTGGCAGGCGCCGTCGCCGTGGCCTCGACCGTGGTCGCACGCCGGGCGTAGGGGCTTTTGCCTGGGTCGGGCCGGGCGGGCTACGCCCCCAGCGCGTGCGACACCGCGTAGATCGCCAGGCCCGCGAGCGCGCCGACGACCGTGCCGTTGATCCTGATGAACTGAAGATCACGGCCGATGTGCGCCTCGATCTTGCGGGAGGTCTGCTCGCCGTCCCAGCCCGCCACCGTGTCCGAGATGAGCGACGTGATCTCGCCGCGGTACGTCGTCACCACGTACACCGCCGCGTCCTCCAGCCACCCCTCCAGCTTCTGCTGGAGGCGGCCGTCGGTCGCCAGCCGGGCGCCCAGGGACAGCAGCGAGGCGCGGGCGCGCAGTCGCAGTTCGCTCTGCTCGTCCTCCGCCGCCGAGATGATCATGGTGCGTACCGAGGACCACGCCGAGGCGATGACGTCCTGCACCTCGGAGCGGCCCACCAGATCCGACTTGAGGCGCTCGACCCGCGCCCGGGTGTCCGTGTCCGACTGGAGGTCGGACGCGAAGTCCACCAGGAAACGGTCGAGGGCGCCGCGCGCCGGGTGCTCGGGCATGTCGCGCATCTCCGTGATGAAGCGCAGCAGCTCCTTGTAGACGCGGTCGCCGATCTTCTTGTCCACGAACCGCGGCGTCCACCCCGGCGCGCCGCCCTGCACGGCGTCCATCACCGAGTCCGAGTGGACGGTCAGCCAGTCGTGGGCCCGGACACAGACCAGGTCGACGACCCGGCGGTGCCCGCCGTCGGAGACGACCTTCTCCAGCATCTTCCCGATGCCGGGGGCGACCTCCGCGGCCTCCGCGCGGCGGGTGATCGCCTCACCGACCACCGCCTGGACGTCCGAGTCGCGCAGCACGGTCAGCGCGCCGCGCAGCGCCGTCGACAGCTCCGCCGTCACCCGATCGGCGTGTTCGGGCTCGGCGAGCCAGGATCCGAGCCGTCCGCCGATGCCCACGGCCCGCAATCTGGCCCGTACGACAGATTCCGACAGAAAATTTTCCCCAACAAAGGAACCAAGTGACTCCCCAAGCTGGTCTTTCTTGTTGGGGATGATCGCGGTATGAGGAATGGGGAGGCCAAGTGGTCGGCGGAACAGTGCCGTCACGGCGAACCAGTCGGCCAGCGCGCCCACCATGCCCGCCTCAGCCGCCGCGGCGACATACCCGGCCCACGACCCGGCCCCGGTGTGCGAAGCCCAAGTGGCGAGTACGAAAATGAGAGCGACCAGGAGCAGAAGTCCGGTGGCCGTCGTCTTCATACGGCGGACCCCGCGCCGCTTCTCCTCATCGGCCGCGCTGTAGGCAACGGAGCCCAGCGGCGCGGTGCCTGTGACGCCTTCCGTCCCAGGTCCGGCCCCGGCTTCCGTGTCCCTGCCCGTACGTTCCATCAGCTCCGCCTGCTCCGCCCGTTTCTGCACCTGTACCGCCCCCGTACGCATTGTCCCTGCCTGAGCTACTCCTGGGACGCGCGTCGAGTTCCCGAGGAGAAAGACCGCCCATGACCAGGCGCCGTGGTTACGCCCTGCTCGCCACCCTTGCGGCAGTGGTGACGCTCGTTTCCGTTGGCATCTTCGCCATGGTGAAATCCCCGGCCACGACGGTCTCCGCCGGGGCCCCGTCGCGGGTCTCCTCGGGGGTGCCCGCGTCCGGCAACTGGACGGGCACCTGGTCGGCGGCGCCCGTCGGGCCCGAGCCCGGTACGCCGAACGGACTCCCCGGGAGCACCATCCGTAACGTCGTGCACACCAGCATCGGCGGCTCGCTCACCCGGATCACCCTCTCCAACCTCTTCGGCACCCAGCCGCTGAAGGTCACCGAGGCGTCCGTGGCGGCCGACGGCTCGGTCCAGGCGGTGACGTTCGACGGACGCCACTACGTCACGATCCCGGCCGGCGGCCAGACGATCAGCGACGCGGCCCGCATCCAGGTCCCCAGCAACGGCAATGTGACGGTCACCTTCACCACCCCGTCGCCGAGCGGCCCGGTCACGTACCACCCGCACGCCCGGCAGGTCTCGTACGCCAGCCTCGGCGGCCACACCGTCGAGACGCCCTACTGGCGCTACCTCACCGCCGTGGACGTCCTCACCCACGAGGCCCGCGGCTCGGTCGTGGTCTTCGGCGACTCGATCACCGACGGCATCACCTCCACCGCGGACACCAACCAGCGCTGGACCGACGTGCTGGCCGCGCGGCTCGACGGCCACTACGGGGTGCTGAACGAAGGCATCAGCGGCAACCGCGTCCTGCTCGCCGGCAAGGGGCAGAGCGGCCTCGACCGCTTCGACCGGGATGTGCTCGCGCGGTCCGGGGCGAAGTCGGTGGTCATCGAACTGGGCATCAACGACATCCTGCGCCTGCCGCACAACGTGAGCGCGCGGCAGATCACCGACGGTCTGCGCAAGCTGGCCCAGGAGGCGCGGGCGCGGGGGCTGCACGTGGTCGGGTCGACGCTGATGCCGTTCGGCGGCCATCTGGGGGTGACCCCGCAGCTGGAGACCGTACGCCAGGAGGTCAACGCGACCATCAGGGCGGGCGGTGTCTACGACTCGGTGGTCGACTTCGACAAGGCCCTGCGCGACCCGTACGCGCCGAGCAGGCTCCGGCCGCAGTTCGACTCCGGCGACCACCTGCACCCGAGCGACGCCGGTTACCGCCGGATGGCGATGACCCTGGACCTGGACGCACTGACCAAGTCCGCCCCGGCCAGCGCCTGAGGCCGGTGCCTGAGCCCGGTGCCTGAAAGTCTGCCCTGCCGCGCGACCGCGGTAGTCCCCGGCCGGGACTACTGGTAGCTGCGGTCCGCGTACATCTTCGCGATGACGGCCTCGATGTCGGGCTCCCGTACCGCGAGGTCGACCAGCGGGTACGCGGCGGCGACGGCCGCGACGAGCGGGGCGGCCGAGGCCGACGCCGGGAAGGCCAGCCACTGGCGGGGCCCCTCCACCCGGACGTTGCGGGCCGACGGAATGTCGATCGGCGGCAGTTCCCGCTCCAGATCCACCACCAGGGTCCGCTCGCTCTCGCCCACCTCGTGCAGCCCCGCCTGCGCGCCGTCGTACATCAGCCGGCCGTGGTCGATCACCATCACCCGCTTGCAGAGCTGCTCGATGTCGGTCAGATCGTGCGTGGTGAGCAGGACGGTGGTGCCGTGCTCGGCGTTCAGATCCCGCAGGAAGCCGCGGACCTTGGCCTTGGAGATGACGTCGAGCCCGATCGTCGGCTCGTCCAGATAGAGGACTTCCGGGTCGTGCAGCAGCGCCGCCGCGATGTCGCCGCGCATCCGCTGGCCGAGCGAGAGCTGACGTACCGGGACCTCCAACAGCTCGGCCAGGTCGAGCAGTTCGACACAGCGGTCCAGGTTCTCGCGGAAGCGCGCGTCGGGGATGCGGTACATCCGGTGGGCCAGCCGGTACGAGTCGCGCAGCGGCAGGTCCCACCAGAGGGTGGTGCGCTGGCCGAAGACCACGCCGATGCGCTGCGCGAGCTTCGTCCGCTCACGGGAGGGGTCGAGACCCGCGACGCGGATGCGGCCCGCGCTGGGGGTGAGGATGCCGGTGAGCATCTTGATGGTGGTGGACTTGCCCGCACCGTTCGGCCCGATGTAGCCGACCATCTCGCCCCGGGCGACCCGGAAGCTGATGCCGTCGACGGCGCGGACCTGGTGCTTCTCCCGGCGCAGAAAGCCGGACTTGCGGTGGACGTCGAAGACCTTCTCCAGAGCTTCGAGTTCGATGAAGTCGTCGTTCACGTTCATGGCAGGCCAACTCCCTTCGTACGCAGAGCGTTCGTCCGCTGCGCGATCCTCGCCGACCGCGCCTTCACCGTGGGACGGAGCGCGCGACGCGGAACCCCACGTCGTCGATCCGGAACGTCGGGTGGCTGCGGCGGCGCACCGAGGCCCGGCAGCTCCACTCCTCGTCGAACCATCCGGCGCCCCGGAGCACCCGGTAGGTGCCGTAGACCTCGGGGTCGTAGAGGTCCCAGCACCACTCCCAGACGTTGCCCAGCATGTCGTGCAGACCCCACGCGTTGGGGCGCTTGCCCCCCACCTCGTGGATCCGGTCCTGCGCGTTGCCGCGCTGCCAGGCGATCTCGTCGAGCGGCCCGTACCGGGGCCCCTCCGTGCCGGCCCGGCAGGCGTACTCCCACTCGGCCTCGGTCGGCAGCCGGTACCCGTCGGCGGACGGGTCCCACTCGGTCCCCTCGGCGGCGGCCCGCTCCCCCGCGCCGTCGCCTGCGTGGTCTCCATCGCCTTCGCCGGGGATGCGGTACGCGGGTGCCAGCCCCTCGCGCCGCGACAGGGCGTTGCAGTACCGGACCGCGTCCCCCCACGAAACGCCCTCGACGGGCAGCCGGTCGCCTGTCGCTGTGCTCGGCCACGCGCCGGTGACCTGTGCGTACCGCGCCTGGGTGACCGGCTGGGGGGCGAGCTTGAAGGCGGCCACCTCGACCGGCCAACTGCGCCGGGTCCGCCGGTCCGACAGCGTCACCCGCCCCGCCGGAACGGTGATCATCTCGTGCGCCGCGTTCGCTTCCATGAGTCGGCGAGCGTATCAACGGCCGTCCTCGCGCAGCGAGCGGATTTCGCAGACCGCCGGGCACCGTCCGGCGGGGCATGGCACGGACGTGGTCGGCGCACCGTCAACGGACGTAGTCGACGAGCTGCATCATGCCCCTGTCCTCGTGCTGAAGGTGATGGCAGTGCACGAGGGCCCGGCCCGCGAAGTCCTTGAAGCGGACGCGCAGGGTCACCGAACCGGCGCGGTTGATGCCGATGGTGTCCTGCCAGACCGGCGTGTCCAGCGGGCGTCCGTCGACTGCGGTGACCAGGAAGTGATTGGTGTGCAGGTGGAACGGGTGGTTGGAGTGGCCGGCCGAGTCGTTGTGGAGAGTCCACTCCTCGGTGTCGCCGAGCCGCAGGGTGTGGTTGACGTACGAAGGGTCGAACCGCCCGTACGTGGGATCGGCGGGGTCGGCCGGATCGTGCGTGGCGGGCGTCGCTCCGTCACCGGTGATGCGGAACGCGTGGGTGAACCGCTGCCCGGGGAAGGCGTCCGTGTCGCTGTGGAAGGTCAGGGAGCGGCGGCGCACCACCTCGCCCGGGTCGATGAACGGCGTGGGGCCCGGCAGTTCGGCGGGAAGTTCCATCCTCGTCGCGGGCCCGTCGACCACGACGACGGTGGCCAGGAGCGTGCTGCCCGCCATGATCCGGTAGGTGCCGGGCCGCTCCGCCCTGACCAGGACGTCGGCGCGGTTCCCCATGGCCAGGGTGACGCGGTCGCGCTCGACGGGCCGGGTGAAGGCGATCCCGTCCATGGCGATCTGGTGCAGGGTGTGTCCCTCCAGCTCGACCGGCAGGACGGTGAACGCGGATGCGTTGATCAGCCGCCAGCGTTGCACCTCGCCGACGCGCAGCCGGTGTACGGGCCGGTAGTTGCCGTTCACGACGAAGGTCGACGGCAGCGAACTCAGGTCGTCCTCGGCGCGCAGATCGGGGACCTGGCCCTTGGACAGCTTGAGCTCGCCGACGCACATCACGACATCCCGCGCCGCGGAGATCTCGGGGACCCGGTCGATCCTGCCTTCCACGATCAGCGCGCCCATCAGGCCGCCGGAGAGTTGCACGGCGGCCGAGCCGTGCACATGGGGGTGGTACCAGAACGTGCCGCCCTCGTGGTCGGCGGGAATCTCGATCCGGCTGACGTAGCTCCGCGTGGTCAGGCCGTGGGCCGGATCGTAGGGGGCGAATTCACGGAAGACGTTGTCGGCGTTCCCGGCCGGTGACACATGGAGGCCGTGGGTGTGCACATTGAACGAGTTGAACTTGTGCGGGATGTTGTGGTCGCCGTGGGACTCCTGGTCGGGATTGGGCGGCAGGTTGTTGATGTGGGTGAGGTCGAGCAGCTCGCCCGGCCCCAGGCGCAGCGTCGGCCCATTGACATGCCCGTTGTAGAGCCGGAGGTTGACGTTGCCGACCCCGGGGAGCACGCCACGGGTGAAGGCGACCCGCAGGGTGGCCGACAGGACGCCGTTCTTCGAACGGATCAGGGGCGGCTGAGGAAACGGCGCCGCCGCCGCGGCCCGCGGGGCGAGCCGCAGGCCGGCGGCCAGGGCCGGGGCGGACGCCAGCAAGGTGCGCCTGCTGACACCGTGTGCTGCATGCATGAACCAGCCTCCAGTCAAAGACTCATGAACGTGTCCTCTCTACGGGAAACGCTTGAATCTACGCAATAACGACACTCCCCCAGCCCGTCGCGGTCGAGCTCACGAGCGAGTGCGCGGCCAAGCCGGCCCGGAGCGAGGGCGGCAGCATCGAGCAGCCCGCACCGGGCCCCGGGCGGCTGAGCCCGGTCCTGCACTTCTCGCGCCCCATCGCGAAGAGCATCCAGGCTCCTCCCCATGGGCTTTCACCAAGGGGCGTGGCAGGATCCGGCCGCATGGAATGCTCCGAGGTGACCCGGCGTCGGCGCATGATCCGGCACTGCTCCGACAAGCCGCTGGACGAAGTCATCCACCGCGGGCATTGGGGCCGACGCGCCTGAGCCTGCGCCGGCGCGCGGGAAGCGTACGGCGCCCCGGATGCCGAGGATCGGCCGGACGATCCCTAACTCCCCGTGCTCCGGTACGACCTCAGCCCCGCCCGCCACGCCACCCCCGCCAGCGCGCAGCACACCACGGCCACTACGGGCGGCAGGAACGCCAGCCACTCCGGCAGGTCCAGCGGGTACGGCCGGCCCAGCACGTACAGCGCGGGCAGCCAGTTGACGAAGGCCAGCGGGAACACGAAGGTCACCCCGCGCAGCAGGTCCTTCGCGAAGATCGTCGGCGGGTACTGGAGCAGCGTCACCCCTCCGTACGTGAAGGAGTTCTGCACCTCCGACGCGTCCTGCGCCCAGAACTGGAACGCCGCCCCCGCCACGAACACCGCCGAGAAGACCACCCCGCCGCTGAGCACCATCATCGGCACCATCAGGACCTTCAGCGGCGTCCAGTGGACATCGACGACCGCCAGCCCGTACCCGAGGATCAGCAGCCCCTGGGTGATCCGGCCCAGTCTGCGCAGGGCGAAGCGGTCCGCCGCGATCTGGGCGATGACCGGGACGGGGCGCACCAGGAGCGTGTCCAGCGTCCCGTCGCGCACCCGGCGGCCCAGCCGGTCCATCGAGCCCATCACCAGGTCGGAGATGCCGAAGGCGGTCGAAGCGCTCCCGTACAGGAAGGCGATCTCGCCGAGCGAGTAGCCGCCGAGCCGGTCGACGTGCGAGAACATCAGCAGGATCGCGGCGAAGTCGAGCCCGGTCGCCGCGAAGTTGCCGAAGGCCGTCATCACGAACGACGCCCGGTACGCCATCGTCGAGCGGATCCACATGCCCGCGATCAGCCAGTAGGCACGCAGCCCCTCAGCCACCCTGCACCACCACCCTCCTGGTCGCGGCGGACTGCAGCAGCCGCCCGGCGCCGAGCAGCACCACGGCCCAGCCGAGCTGGAACGCGTACGCCGTCACCAGGTCCCAGCCGGTCCGCTTGCCCAGGAGGATGTCGGCCGGTACCTGGAGCAGCACCGACCAGGGCAGCACCCGGGCCACGTCGCCCAGCACGCCGGGGAAGAGGTTCAGCGGCAGCAGCATCCCGGAGAAGAACATTCCGGAGATCCCCGCGATCTGCGCGACACCCGCCCCGTCCATCAGCCAGAACGCGGAGAGCGCCACGAGATAGCGGATCGCGAAGCTGACGATCACCCCGAAGAGCAGCGAGACCAGGAACGCGAGCCACACGAAAGGGTCGGCCGGCAGCGCGAGGTGGAACGCGAGCGCCCCCAGTGCCATGGGCGCCGCCCCGCGCCCGATGAGCTGGAAGGCGGCCCGCCCCAAGTCGCCTGCCATCCACCAGAGTTGCAGGTCGACCGGGCGGTAGAGGTCGATCGCGATGTCACCGGTGCGGATACGCTCGATGAGTTCGTCCTCCCCGCCGCCGCCCAGCAGCGCCATCGTCGCCAGCATCGCCTGGCCGAGCCAGACGTAGGTGAGGGCCTGCGACTGGTCGTAGCCGCCGAGGTGCGGGCGCTCGTCCCAGAGCGCGATGTAGGTGTACGCCATGATGAAACCGAAGACGGTGTTGGTGAACACCCCGGCGGCCGTCGCCACCCGGTAGGTCGCGAAGCGGCGGAACCCCCCTGCGGCCACGACCGCGTACAACCGCATCCCTGAGAGCCCCCTCTCGCCCGTCGCCCGCCCCGGAGCCCGCGGAGCACAGCCCCACGAGGCACCAAAGCGCACGACCTTAGTCCAGCGGAGCGTGCGCCGCGACCGAATAAACCGTCCAGTTCGAACCGGGCGGCCCAACAGTGTTTTATGGGCGTACAGAACGATTCATCCGAATACGACACCCTTACGACACCTTGTGCCGGACGCTGGAGAGACAGTGAGCGACGAGCAGCCACAGCAGCCCGGCTGGACCCCGCGGGACCGCGAAGGCGGCGGCCCGGCCGAGCAGCCCGGTTCCGCCGCAGGCGCCGGTGCCTCCGGCCGCACCGGGAAGGCGGCCAAGAAGCGCAAGCGCCCCAGGCGCAAGGGCTGGCGACGGCTGATCCCCACCTGGCGGATGGTCCTGGGCGCCGTTCTGGTGATCCTCCTGCTGATCATCGGAGGCTTCATCGCGGGCTACAACCTCGTCGACATCCCCGCCGCCAACACCGCGGCCACCGCACAGAGCAACGTCTACCTCTACTCGGACGGCACCGAAATCGCCCGCGACGGCCAGGTCAACCGCGAGAACGTACAGCTCTCCCAGATCCCCATCGGCGTCCAGCGCGCCGCGCTCTCCGCCGAGGACCGCGACTTCTACTCCGAGAGCGCCATCGACCCCGAGGCCATGGTCCGCGCCGCGTGGAACACCGTGACCGGCAAGGG
The DNA here is from genome assembly GCF_041438865.1 of Streptomyces sp. NBC_01471. NCBI lineage: Bacteria > Bacillati > Actinomycetota > Actinomycetes > Kitasatosporales > Streptomycetaceae > Streptomyces > Streptomyces sp. NBC_01471. The sequence continues at coordinate 5,108,233 of NZ_CP109450.1, read as the reverse complement.
CACCCAGGGCGGCTCGACCATCACCCAGCAGTACGTCAAGAACTACTACCTCGGCCAGGAACAGACCATCAGCCGCAAGGTCAAGGAGTTCTTCATCTCGATCAAGCTCGACCGCGAGGAGAGCAAGGACGACATCCTCGCGGGGTACCTGAACACCAGTTACTTCGGGCGCAACGCCTACGGCATCCAGGCCGCCGCCCAGGCGTACTACGGCAAGAACATCCAGGACATCGACATCGCCCAGGGCGCCTACCTCGCGTCCCTGCTCAACGCCCCCAGCGCGTACGACATCGTGGTGCACCCCGAGAACAAGGGCCGCGCCGAGGCCCGCTGGAACTACGTGCTCGACGGCATGGTCAAGAAGAAGTGGCTCAGCCCCGGGGCGCGCGCCGGGGAGAAGTTCCCGGTGCCCGGCAAGGTCAAGCCGTCGTCCGGTCTCTCCGGGCAGCGCGGCTACCTCGTCCAGGCCGTCAAGGACGACCTCACCAGCAACAAGGTCATCGACGAGGACACCCTCGCCACCGGCGGCTACCGCATCACGACCACCCTCCAGCGCAGCAAGCAGCAGGCGCTCACCAAAGCCGTGAACGACCAGGTGAACAGCAAGCTCAGCAAGAGCCGCAGCGCCGACCGCAACGTCCGCGTCGGCGGCGCGTCGGTGGAACCCGACACGGGCAAGGTCGTCGCGATGTACGGCGGCATCGACTACACGAAGCAGTACGTCAACAACGCCACCCGGCGGGACTACCAGGTCGGCTCCACCTTCAAGCCGTTCGTCTTCGCCTCGGCCGTGGAGAACCGTTCGACCACCCGGGACGGGCGCAGGATCACCCCGAGCACCATCTACGACGGCACCAACCACCGCACGGTGCAGGGCCCCAACGGATCCACCGGCTACGCGCCGGGCAACGAGGACGACGTGTCGTACGGCAACATCACCGTCGCCACCGCCACCGACAAGTCCGTCAACGCGGTGTACGCGCAGATGGCCGAGGACGTCGGCCCGTCCAGGGTCGAGCAGACCGCCGTGGACCTCGGCATCCCGAAGAAGACCCCCGACCTCAACCCGTACTCCTCCATCGCGCTCGGGCCCTCCACCGCCAGCGTGCTGGACATGAGCGAGGCGTACGCGACACTCGCCGGCCACGGCAAGCACGGGACGTACACCATCGTCGAGAAGGCCACCAAGAACGGCCAGAAGCTCTCGCTGCCGAAGAAGCGCACCGTCCAGGGCGTCAGCCGGCAGGCCGCGGACACCACGACGTCGATCCTGAAGAGCGTCGTCGCGCACGGCACCGGCACCGCGGCCAAGTCCGCGGGACGGCCCGCGGCGGGCAAGACCGGCACGGCGGAGAGCGACAAGGCCGCCTGGTTCGCCGGATACACGCCCGACCTGTCGACCGTCATCTCGGTGATGGGCCAGGACCCGGCCACCGGAGTGCAGAAGCCGCTGTACGGGGCGCTCGGCCTGCCCCGCATCAACGGCGGCGGCGCACCGGCCCAGATCTGGGGCCAGTACACGGGGGCCGCACTCGCGGGCACCCCACGCACGCCCTTCCGCCTCGACCTCCAGTCGGGCGCGCACCAGGAGGCGCTGCCCACCCCGGCCAAGAGCTCCGCGTCCCCCTCGGCGACGGCGTCGTCCTCCTCGTCGAGCGAGACACCGACCGGACCGCCGTCCGCACCGCCGAGCACCGAACCCACCACCACTCCCCCGGAACCGTCGGAGACCCCGAGCAGCGAGAACCCGGGCGTGATCGGCGGACTGACGGACGGCGGCACCGACACGGGCGGAGGCACGGACGGCGGCACGGGGGGCGAGACCGGGGGCGGCACCACGGGCGGCTGACACCGGGGTGGCAGTTCGACGGCTGGAACTGCGGCAGCCGGACCTTCGGCAGCCGGAAATGGTGTGCGGATCGGTAAACCGGTTGACAGGCTGAGCCCATGAATTCCCCGCACCACGACACCCCCGCGCTGATCAGCACGCCCCTCACCGAGGACCTCGTACGAGGCGCCCTCGACGTCGAACGCACCGAGCACGGCCTCCTGCCGCACCGGCTGCCCGCCCGGGCCCGCGCCCAGTGCTCCGACGAGCAGCTGGCCATGGCGGAGGCCCAGCCGTCCGGCGTGCGGCTGGCCATCCGCACCCGGGCCACCACCGTCGAGCTGGACACCCTCCGCACCAAGATGGCCTACGAGGGCGCACCGCCCCGCCCCGACGGGCTGTACGACCTGCTCGTCGACGGCCGCCTGACCGACCGGGCCGTCGTGACCGGCGGCAACGTAAGGCTGGTCGACCTGGCCACCGGTTCCGCGGAGACCCACCCGGGACCGGTCGGCACCGTCCGGTTCACCGGCCTGCCGGCCGGCCCCAAGGACATCGAGATCTGGCTGCCGTACAACGAGGTCACCGAACTGGTCGCGCTGCGCACCGACGCCCCCGTCGATGCCGTACCGGGCAGCGGCCGCAACGTATGGCTGCACCACGGCAGTTCGATCAGCCACGGCTCCAACGCCGAGAGCTCCACCACGACATGGCCCGCGCTGGCCGCCTCGCTCGGCGGCGCGGAGCTCATCAACGTCGGGCTCGGCGGCAGCGCCCTCCTCGACCCGTTCACGGCCCGCGCCCTGCGGGACACCCCCGCGGACCTGATCAGCGTCAAGATCGGCATCAACATCGTCAACGCCGACCTGATGCGGCTGCGCGCCTTCACCCCGGCCGTGCACGGCTTCCTCGACACGATCCGCGAGGGCCACCCCACCACACCACTGCTGGTCGTCTCGCCGATCCACTGCCCCATCCACGAGGACACCCCGGGACCCTGCGCCCCCGACTTCAGCAACGGGACGGTCCAGTTCGTGGCCACCGGCGACCCGGCGGAGCGCGCCGCGGGGAAGCTGACACTCAACGTCATCCGTGCGGAACTGTCCCGCATCGTGGAGCAGCGGGCAGCCGACGACCCCCACCTGCACTACCTCGACGGAAACGAGCTCTACGGCGAGGCGGACTTCGCCGAGCTGCCGCTGCCGGACCAGCTCCACCCGGACGCCGCGACGCACTGTCGCATCGGCGAACGCTTCGCCGAGCTGGCCTTCGGCACGGACGGACCGTTCACGGCCCGCCGGGCCTGAACCACCAGCGCCAGGGGCTTCCGTACGGGAAACCCCTGGCGTTGGCCGACAGGCCTAATGCCCGGATGTCGCCTTCAGGCCGACGACCGCGACCAGCAGCAGGCAGACGAAGAAGATCCGGGCGGCGGTGGTGGGCTCGCCCAGGACGACCATGCCCAGAATCGCCGCACCGGCCGCGCCGATCCCCACCCAGACGCCGTACGCCGTGCCGATCGGCAGGGTCTTGGCCGCCTGCGACAGCAGCAGCATCGACGCGACGATGCCCACGCCGGTGAAGAGGCTGGGCCACAGCCTCGTAAAACCTTCGGTGTACTTCATCCCGATCGACCAGGCCACTTCGAGCAGACCAGCGACGACGAGCAGAATCCAGGCCATGACGGCACCTCCGCGAGACGGATCAGCAGGGTGCGTCGTCTTTGCAGTCGATCTGCCCGGTACGGCGCGTCTCGTCGGGGTCGTTCCACCGTAGCAAATACCGCGCGGAGCGGCGGCGGCTCCGCCCAGCTGGACCGTGGGCAGCGTGGGCAGCGCTACAGATACAGCCCGGTCGAATCGTCGGACACCCGCTCCGAAGCCACCGCGTGCAGATCGCGCTCCCGCATCAGGACGTACGCCACACCCCGGACCTCCACCTCGGCCCGGTCCTCCGGGTCGTACAGCACGCGGTCCCCCGGCACCACGGTCCGGACGTTCTGCCCGACCGCCACCACCTCGGCCCAGGACAGCCGCCTGCCGACAGCGGCGGTGGCCGGAATCAGGATGCCGCCGCCGGAGCGCCGCTCGCCCTCCGGGCTGTCGGACTTGACCAGCACGCGGTCGTGCAGCATCCGGATGGGCAGCTTGTCGTCGTGGGTGTTCTCGCTCACAGGCTCGAACCTACCTGGCCCGGGGCCGGGTGTTCACCGAAGGGTCCACACCCGGGCCACCGGCCGGCCTCCCGGCCCGCGGGCGTCAGCAGCCCCGCCGCCGCTTCGCCGACACGGCACAGAGGCCCACCAGGCCCACCGTGAGCAGCGCCACCGGGATCACGCGCTCCAGTCGTGGTGCGCCGTCCTCCCGCACGAACTGCGCCCGCACTCCGTTCGCCGTGCGGTTCAGCGCGACGAACGCGCGCCCCGCGGTCTGGTCGACGGCCGATGTGACCTTGGCCCTGGCGTCTCCCACGATCGTGCTGGGGTGCAGCCGCACACCGATCTCGTCCAGCGTGTCCGCGAGATCCGCGCGCCGGGTCTCGATGTCCGCCTCGATCTGCGCCGGGGTCCTGGCATCCGTGGCATCCGACACTGCGCTGCCTCCGTGGTCGTGTCCGGTAGTCGTTGCTCGACAGTCTGTCAGCTCCAGCGGGAACGCACCCCGCGGCACCCCTATTACGCTCTGCCCCATCCGTACCTCACGGTCACAGACCCTCCCGAGGAGAGCTTGATGAGCGAGCGACTGCAGCCCGGCGACACCGCCCCCGCCTTCACCCTGCCCGACGCGGACGGCAAGGAGATCTCCCTCGCCGCTTACCGGGGCCGCAAGGTCATCGTGTACTTCTACCCGGCAGCACTTACCCCTGGATGCACCAAGCAGGCCTGCGACTTCACGGACAACCTGGAGTTCCTGTCCGGCGCCGGATACGACGTCATCGGGGTCTCACCGGACAAGCCGGAGAAGCTGGCGAAATTCCGCGAGCAGGAATCCCTCAAGGTCACACTGGTCGGCGACCCGTCCAAGGAGACCCTCGCCGCGTACGGCGCATTCGGAGAGAAGAAGCTCTACGGCAAAACGGTGACCGGGGTCATCAGGTCGACGGTCGTCGTGGACGAGAACGGGAAGATCGAACACGCTTTCTACAACGTCAAGGCCACCGGCCACGTGGCGAAAATCATCAAGGATCTCGGCCTCTGAGACACCCTCCCGAGCCCCGTTCCGAGCCCCGTTCCAAGCCCTCCGCGAGCCCCGTCCGGGACACCCGCAGACACCCGGACGGGTCGGAGAAGTTGCGGTAGTGGCCGGTAGGCGCCGAAAATTCGTGACCAAGGTCCCTTTTCCCCGGGGCCCTGGTTTGCGATCGCCACCGCTGTGCAGAAGAGCCTCCTGCGTGTTTTTGTATGCCCACAGAGAGGACGACAACCATGGCGGACACCGGCCACCACACCGCCGCCGACCCCGCGGCGGTCAAACGCCACCGCGACCTCTTCCGGATCATCGACCGCCGGAAGAACCCGCGGCTGCGTCGCACCGACATCACGGTGACCGACGAGGCCGCGATCAAGCGGGCGGTGAAGGCGGCCAGTCTCGGTAACGCCATGGAGTGGTTCGACTTCGGCATCTACAGCTACCTCGCGGCCACGATCGGCCGTGTCTTCTTCCCCGGGGGAAGCAGTACGGTCCAGCTGCTGGCGTCGTTCGCCACCTTCGCGGTCGCGTTCCTGATCCGCCCGGTCGGCGGCATGGTCTTCGGCCCGATGGGCGACAAGATCGGCCGCAAGAAGGTCCTCGCCATGACCATGATCATGATGGCGATCGGGACCTTCGCGATCGGGGTGCTCCCCTCGTACGCGGCTGTCGGCTTCTGGTCACCGGCCCTGCTGATCTTCTTCCGTCTGGTGCAGGGCTTCTCCACCGGCGGTGAGTACGGGGGCGCCTCGACCTTCATCGCCGAGTACGCGCCCGACAAGCGCCGCGGGTACTTCGGCAGCTTCCTGGAGTTCGGGACACTCGCCGGGTATGTGGGCTCGGCGGGCCTGGTCACGCTGATGACCACGCTCATCGGCTCCGGCGGGATGGACAGCTGGGGCTGGCGCGTGCCGTTCCTGGTCGCGGGCCCGCTGGGCCTGGTCGGTCTCTACCTGCGGCTCAAGCTGGACGAGACACCCGCCTTCCAGAAGATGACGGGCGAGAACGTGGGCGCCGGGGAAGCGGCCGACGCCGTCGAGACCTCCGCCAAGGGCGACCTCAGGGCGATCTTCCGCGACCACTGGCGCGCCCTGGTCCTCTGCATCTGCCTGGTCGGCGCGTACAACATCACCGACTACATGCTGCTGTCGTACATGCCGACCTACCTCTCGGACGAGCTCGGCTACGGCGACACACACGGCCTGCTGGTCCTGCTGGGCGTCATGGTCGTCCTGATGCTGGTCATCAACCAGGTGGGCAAGCTGAACGACCGCTTCGGCCGGAAGCCGCTCCTGATGGCGGGCATGCTCGGCTTCCTGATCCTGTCGCTCCCGGCCTTCCTCCTGATCCGCCAGGGCTCCATCCCGGCGATCATCATCGGCATGGCGATGCTGGGCCTCTCGCTGGTGTGCATGCTGGGCACGATGTCGGCGGCGCTCCCGGCCCTCTTCCCGACGCAGGTCCGGTACGGGTCGCTGTCGGTGGGCTACAACCTCTCGACGTCCCTCTTCGGCGGGACGACCCCGTTCGTGATCACCGCGCTGATCAGCGTGGCGCACACCAACCTGATGCCGGCGTACTACGCGATGGGCGCGGCCCTGGTGGGCGTGATCTCGGTGCTCTGCATGAAGGAAACCGCCCAGCAGCCCCTGGAGGGCTCACCCCCCTCGGTGGAGACGAAGGAAGAGGCGGCCGAGATAGTCGAGTCCCAGGCCCCGGAACCCCGCTTCTGACCCACCCCCGAAGCCCGGCCCCCGGCACCCCCGAACGGCCCGTACCGGCCCCCACCCGGTACGGGCCGTTCCGCTTCCCGGACGTGACGGCGCGGCCGGCGGTTCGTTACTCCGTACGGGGTCACGAACGTGTGACCGGGACGGAGGGGACACACCATGACCGACCCGTACGAGCGGGAGACACTCACCCGGGCCGTGGCCGAGTCCAGGAACTGGACCGATGTGATGCGCCGGCTCGGCCTCCGCAAGAGCGGCGGGCGGCACCGCGTACTCAGGGCGAGAGCCGCCGCCCTTTCCATCGACACCAGTCACTTCCAGCAGCGCAGCCCCTTTCGCAGGTACACGGACGAGGCGATAGCCGCAGCCGTCAGTACGTCCTCGACGCTCCGCGAAGTCGTGGTCAAGCTCGGCGCTCCGCCCGCGACCGGCACGCTGTCGCACATCCGCAGGCGCATCGCCGCCGCCGGCATCGACGTCAGCCACTTTCCCGGCCTGAACCGCCCGGATGAACCCCGGCTCCGCTTCAGCCCCGAGGAACTGCGGAACGCCGCCGACTCGGCCGACAGCGTGCGCGGAGCAGCCCGTCTGCTCGGACTGGCCGACGGGGACAGCCGGTCACACACAGCGCTGGCAGCGCTGCTCAGGAAGCACGGCATCGACACTTCCCACTTCCGCAACGCGCGAGTGGCGATCGATGAGGGCGCACTGCGAGCGGCGGTGCCGGCGGCCACCAGCTACGCGGACATCATGCGCTCGCTCGGCCTTGAGGTGAATGACACCAACCACCGCCGCATCCGCCGCAGGGTGTTGCAACTCAAGCTCGACACCGGCCACTTCAAGCGCCGCTCCTGGGCGTCGGCCCGCGTACCGGAACCGCGGTCGATCGCGCCGCAGACTCTGGTCGTCATGGACCAGGGGTCCTCACGCGCGAACCGGCCCAGGCTCCACCGTGCGCTCCAGGAGGTGGGCGTCGCCTACCGGTGCGAGTCCTGTGGGAACCCCGGCGCATGGATGGGCCGGCCGATCACGCTCCAGATCGACCACATCAACGGCGACTGGCTCGACAACCGCCGGGAGAATCTCCGGTACCTGTGCCCGAACTGTCATGCGCTGACCGACACCTGGTGCCGGAACCGCAGGAAACAGTCGTCAGGTGCATAGGCCCTGTCCCGCCGTAAGGGTGCGACATACCCCGTACGGCTGTCGGCCGAGTACCATGAGCGGCATCCTGCGGCCTTGGCGCAGCTGGTTGACGCGATCGGTTTAGGTCCGGTTTGTCCGTTTGGACTAGGTGGGTTCGAGTCCCACAGGCCGCACATGGCTGGAGGGGCGTTCCGCACTGCGGGATGCCCCTCCAGTGTTCACGGGTCAGCCCAACAGCTCCCGCACCGCCGGTACCAGGGCGCGGAACGCCTGGCCCCGGTGGCTGATCGCGTTCTTCTCCCCCGCCGTGAGTTCCGCGCACGTGCGGGTCTCGCCGGACGGCTGGAGGATCGGGTCGTAGCCGAAGCCTCCGCTGCCCGCCGGGGTGGCGCGGAGGGTGCCCAGGAGGCGGCCCTCGACCACGCGTTCCGTGCCGTCGGGGAGGGCCAGGGCCGCCGCGCAGGCGAAGTGGGCGCCCCGGTGCGGGTCGTCGATGTCCGAGAGCTGGGCCAGCAGCAGGCGGAGGTTGGCCTCGTCGTCGCCGTGGGTGCCCGACCAGCGGGCCGAGAAGATGCCGGGGGCGCCGTTCAGGACGTCCACGCAGAGGCCCGAGTCGTCGGCCACGGCGGGCAGGCCGGTGGCCTGTGCCATGGCGTGGGCCTTGAGCAGGGCGTTCTCGGCGAAGGTGACGCCTGTTTCCTTGACGTCCGGGACTTCGGGGTACGCGTCCGTGCCGACCAGTTCGTGGGGCAGGCCCGCGTCGGCGAGGATCGCTTCGAGTTCGGTGATTTTCCCGGCGTTGCGGGTGGCGAGGATCAGACGGGTCATGCGTCCAGTATCAGGGGCGTCCAGAGCCAGGGACGTCCGGTACGAGGTGGCGTACGGGGGGCTGGCGGGGCGGACCGCATGCCGGCACCGCCCGCCCCCGTACGCCCACTCCGCTACTTGCCGAGCGCCTCGGCCTGGAGCGCGGTGAGGTCGGCGCAGCCGCCGGTGGCCAGGTCGAGCAGGGCGTTGAGCTCCTTGCGGTCGAAGGGCTCGGCCTCGGCCGTCCCCTGGACCTCGACGAAGCGGCCGTCGCCGGTGCAGACGACGTTCATGTCGGTCTCGGCGCGCACGTCCTCCTCGTAACGGAGGTCGAGCAGCGGTGTTCCGTCGACGATGCCGACGCTGATCGCGGAGACCGTGTCGGTGAGGGGCTTGCGGCCGGACCTGATGAGCTTCTTGGACTGGGCCCAGGTGACCGCGTCGGCCAGCGCGACGTACGCCCCGGTGATGGCGGCGGTGCGGGTGCCGCCGTCGGCCTGGAGGACGTCGCAGTCGAGCACGATCGTGTTCTCGCCGAGCGCCTTGTAGTCGATGACCGCGCGCAGTGAGCGGCCGATGAGGCGGGAGATCTCGTGCGTACGGCCGCCGATCTTGCCGCGGACGGACTCCCGGTCGCCCCGGGTGTTGGTGGAGCGCGGGAGCATCGAGTACTCGGCGGTGACCCAGCCCTCCCCGCTGCCCTTGCGCCAGCGCGGTACGCCTTCGGTGAAGGAGGCGGTGCAGAAGACTTTGGTGTCGCCGAAGGAGATGAGGACGGAGCCCTCGGCGTGCTTGCTCCAAGCGCGCTCAATGGTGACCGGGCGGAGTTCTTCGGGGGTGCGGCCGTCGATACGAGACATGGGTCCGAGCCTATCGGCCGCGGTGGGGCGGGACGCCCGGGACCGGTGGCGGGGCGGGCGCTGCCCCGTCGCGCCGCCGCCGGTCCGGGGCGCCGGTGCGTCATCCGTTCACATCATGTCCTCGATGTCCGCCGCGATGGGGTCGGCGTCGGTGCCGATGACGACCTGGATCGCGGTGCCCATCTTGACGACGCCGTGGGCGCCTGCGGCCTTGAGCGCGGCGTCGTCCACGAGGGAGGGGTCCTTCACCTCGGTGCGCAGCCGGGTGATGCAGCCTTCGATCTCCTCGATGTTGTCGAGGCCGCCGAGCCCCGCGACGATCTTCTCAGCCTTAGTGGCCATGTCTGACTCCTGAGTGTCTCTTGGCGGCCCGGCTCTCCGGTCCGTTTCGTCACGGTAACGCACGATTGGCCCCCTTATACGGGCGGGCAACCGTGCCGCCTCGGAAGATGGCGGACACTGGTGCAGCGCCCGGGGCACAGCATCGGATCGCGCCGTAGGTGGTCCGCCGCCCTGTACGGCGACCACCAGCAGGGCCGACGCCAGGAGGACGCCGAATGAGCACCAGCAGCGCGGCCGTGCCACAGAGCCCACCGGCGAAGAAGTGGTGGAACGGCCTCTTCCAGGGGCTTCAGAAGGTCGGCCGGAGTCTTCAGCTGCCCGTCGCGGTGCTGCCCGCGGCCGGTCTGCTCGTCAGCCTCGGCAACCTCTTCACCGCGTATCTGCACGGCGCCTTCTGGGACAAGACGGCCAAGGTCTTTCTCGCTGGCGGCAATTCGATCCTTGACGGGGCGTTCGGTCTGCCGCTGCTCTTCTGTATCGGTGTCGCGATCGGCTTCGCGAAGAAGGCGGACGGCTCGACGGCGCTGGCGGCGGTCGTCGGCTTCCTCGTCTACCACGGTGTCCTGGGCGCGTTCCCGATCGGCGGCTCGGTGACGAAGGCGCTTCCGGCGGGGACGCCGCAGAACCCGGGTGTGCTGGGCGGCATCCTCATCGGGCTGCTGACCGCGATCGTCTGGCAGCGGTTCCACCGCACCCGGCTGGTCGACTGGCTGGGCTTCTTCAACGGCCGCCGGCTGGTCCCGATCCTGATGGCCTTCCTCGGCGTCATCCTCGGCGTGGTGTTCGGGCTGGTCTGGCAGCCGGTGGGCGATGCGCTGACCTGGTTCTCGAAGCATCTGATCAGCCTGGGCGCGTGGGGTGCGGCGATCTTCGGTGTGGCCAACCGGCTGCTCATCCCGATCGGCATGCACCAGTTCCTGAACACCTTCTTCTGGTTCCAGGCGGGTACGTTCACCAAGCCGGACGGGACCGGGGTGCAGGGCGACATCACGCGGTTCTTCGCCGGTGACCCGAGTGCGGGGCAGTTCACGTCGGGCTTCTTCCCGATCATGATGTTCGGTCTGCCCGCCGCGGCCCTGGCCATCGCGCACTGTGCGCGGCCTGAGCGGCGCAAGCAGGTCATGGGTCTGATGATCTCGGTCGCGCTGACGTCGTTCGTGACCGGGGTGACCGAGCCGCTGGAGTTCTCGTTCATGTTCGCGGCGCCGCTGCTGTACGGGCTGCACGCGCTGCTGACCGGTGCGTCGATGGGGATCACCTGGGCCCTGGGGGTCCACGCGGGGTTCAGTTTCTCGGCCGGTCTGATCGACTACGTCATCAACTGGCACCTCGATACGAAACCCTGGCTGATCATCCCGATCGGCCTGTGCTTCGCGGTGGTGTACTACGTGGTCTTCCGGTTCGTGATCACCAAGTTCAACGTGATGACGCCGGGGCGCGAGCCGGACGAGGACGTCGACGACGTCACCAAGGCCTGACGGCAGCACACGGCGGTCTGAAGCCCGCGGGCCCCGGAACCGCACCGGTCCCGGGGCCCGCTTCGAGCACGCGGCGGGTCAGATCTCGTACACCGCACCCGGCTTCGCCAGCTCCACCGGCCCGTCGTACACCGCCCGCGCGTCCGCCAGGTTGCGTTTGGCGTCGGTCCACGGCGGGATGTGGGTGAGCACCATGTGTCCCACCCCGGCGCGCGCCGCGTGTGCTCCGGCCTCGCGGCCGTTGAGGTGGAGGTCGGCGACGTCCTCCTTGCCGTGGGTGAAGGACGCTTCGCAGAGGAACAGGTCGGCGCCGACGGCCAGTTCGTGCAGCGGGTCGCACACGCCGGTGTCCCCGGAGTACGTGAGCACGCTGCCGCCGTGCTCGATCCGGATGGCATAGGCCTCGACCGGGTGGCACACCTTCTCGGTGCGCACCGAGAACGGCCCGATGTCGAACGAGGCGGACTTCAGGGTGCGGAAGTCGAAGACCTCGCCCATCGACGTGGAGGACGGGGTGTCCGCGTATGCCGTGGTCAGCCGTTCGGCCGCGCCCTCGGGGGCGTACACGGGGATCGCGGGGCAGCGCCCGCCGTCGTGCCGGTAGTAGCGCGCGACGAAGTACGCGCACATGTCGATGCAGTGGTCCGAGTGGAGATGGCTGAGGAAGACGGCGTCGAGATCGTAGAGACCGCAGTAGTGCTGCAGCTCGCCGAGGGCGCCGTTGCCCATGTCGAGGAGCAGCCGGAAGCCGTCGGCCTCTACGAGGTAGCTCGAACAGGCCGATTCCGCGGAGGGGAACGACCCCGAGCAGCCGACGACGGTGAGCTTCATGGAGTGGGAACCTCCGTGGACGGGCCGGGCGACGAGGGTCGAGCGGTCCGTCGAGCCTAAGGCGCCGGAGCGGTGGCCGCTCCTTCACAGGACGCCGTTGTGGGGGAACTCACCTGCACTGTCACCGGTTCGGGTGGGCGGCGCGTCCCTGCGGCCCTGCTGCGGCGTCGTGCCGGGCGTTCGGGGCCACACCGGTACGGTCCTGGGTATGGATACGACGTGGTTGCTGGCGCTGATAGCTGTCGTGCTGATTGCCCTGGTCGCCTCGGTCGTCGACGGGCGTGCGCGCGGCGGGCGCCGGCAGCGGGGGCTGCGGCGGCCTCCGGGGCGGGCCGGCGGCCGGGAGCCGCGGGCGCCGGCGCGGCGGCCGAAGCGGTCCGGGCGGCCGGGGCGGGTGCCGCGGGCGGGCGAGATCTGGTGGGCGCTCGTGCCGTACGAGGACGGGCCAGGTGGCAAGGACCGGCCGTGCCTGGTGCTGTCGGTACGGGGCGACGCGGCCCTGGTCGCCAAGATCACCAGTAAGCACCACGAGGAGCGGCCCGGGGTGATCGCGCTGCCGGCGGGGGCCGTGGGCGATGCGCGGGGGCGGCGGAGCTTCCTGGAGACGGACGAGTTGCGGGATGTCGGGGTACGGGAGTTCCGCCGGTGGGCGGGCGATGTGGACCCGGCGGTGTGGGACCGGGTGCGGCACCTGGCGGGGTAGGCGCGCGGGCCGGGTGTCGCGGCGGACACGGCGGCGGGACATGACGCCGGGCGGCGGGCGCCGGGCGGCGGGCGCGGGGCGGCGGCCGGAGTGGCTCCCGGGCCGCCGCCCGGCCTGACCCGGGCGGGAGGCCTCAGGCCCAGAGCTGGCCCTGGAGCGTTTCGATGGCCGCTTCCGTCGTGGGCGCGGTGTAGACGCCGGTCGACAGGTACTTCCAGCCGCCGTCCGCCACGACGAAGACGATGTCCGCCGGGGTTCCCGCCTTGACGGCCTTCTTCCCGACGCCGATCGCCGCGTGGAGCGCGGCGCCGGTCGAGACACCCGCGAAGATGCCCTCCTGCTGGAGCAGTTCACGGGTACGGGTCACCGCGTCCGCGCTGCCCACCGAGAAGCGGGTGGTGAGCACCGATGCGTCGTACAGCTCGGGGACGAAGCCCTCGTCCAGGTTGCGCAGGCCGTAGACCAGGTCGTCGTAGCGCGGCTCGGCGGCGACGATGCTGATGTCCGGGACGTTCTCGCGCAGGTAGCGGCCGACGCCCATGAGGGTGCCGGTGGTGCCGAGGCCTGCCACGAAGTGGGTGATGGAGGGCAGGTCGGTGAGGATCTCCGGGCCGGTGGTCGCGTAGTGCGCGCCGGCGTTGTCCGGGTTTCCGTACTGGTAGAGCATCACCCAGTCGGGGTGCTCGGCGGCCAGCTCCTTGGCGACGCGTACGGCCGTGTTGGAGCCGCCTGCCGCCGGTGAGGAGATGATCTCCGCTCCCCACATGGTGAGCAGGTCGCGGCGTTCCTGCGAGGTGTTCTCCGGCATGACGCAGACGATGCGGTAGCCCTTGAGCCTGGCGGCCATGGCGAGCGAGATGCCGGTGTTGCCCGACGTGGGCTCCAGGACGGTGCAGCCGGGGGTCAACCGGCCGTCCTTCTCCGCCTGTTCGACCATGTGGAGCGCGGGGCGGTCCTTGATCGATCCGGTCGGGTTGCGGTCCTCCAGCTTGGCCCAGATCCGGACGTCGTCCGACGGGGACAGGCGCGGGAGCCGCACGAGCGGGGTGTTGCCCACCGCCGCGAGCGGGGAGTCGTATCGCATCAGGGGGCTCAGACCATGCCGCCGGCCACGGCCGGAAGGATCGTGACGCTGTCGCCGTCGGCCAGCTTGGTGGAGATGCCGTCGAGGAAGCGGACGTCCTCGTCGTTGAGGTAGACGTTCACGAAGCGGCGGAGCTGGTCGCCGTCGACGATGCGCTCGCGGATGCCGTTGTGCCGGGATTCGAGGTCGGTGAGCAGGTCGGCGAGGGTGTCACCGCTGCCTTCGACCGCCTTGGCGCCGTCGGTGTAGGTGCGGAGGATGGTCGGGATGCGGACCTCGATGGCCATGGCTGGGCTCCTGTCGGAATGGTGAGGCGGAGGGCGCGGCAGCGCGCGTGGTGCCGGTAATGCCGGTGGTGGTGCGTGGTGCTTACGCGGGGCCGCGGCTCAGACGGCAGCGCGGCGCGGACAGATTGCGCTGTCGAGGCGGCACAGGTCGACGTGCAGCCGGGCGGCTCCACATCCAAAGGCTCCCAGCAAGGAGGTGGACGCGGAGCGCAGCGTGACGGGCGTCGCGCCCGGCGTCTTTTCGCTCACGTCTTGGGAAACCATGGGCTCATCGTATCGATTCCCGTCCCCCTGTCCGAGGTGTCGTCTCGGTATGCGGGATCGATCTGTCCGGCTGGCGGACTGGTCGGCGGATCGGCTACGGAATGACGGTCACTTCCTCCTCGGTGACCACGCCGTCGGCGATGCGGTACGAGCGGAACTGGAAGGGTCCCGCACCGTCCGTGTCGGCGGTGGAGACGAGGACGTAGTGCGCGCCGGGCTCGTTCGCGTAGGTGATGTCCGTACGGGACGGGTAGGCCTCGGTCGCGGTGTGCGAGTGGTAGACGATCACGGGTTCCTCGTCGCGGTCGTCGAGGTCGCGGTAGAGCTTCAGCAGGTCCGCCGAGTCGAACTCGTAGAACGTGGGTGAGCGCGCGGCGTTGAGCATCGGGATGAACCGCTCGGGGCGGCCGGAGCCCTCCGGGCCCGCGACCATGCCGCACGCCTCGTCGGGGTGGTCGGCGCGGGCGTGCGCCACGATCTGGTCGTACAGGGCCTGGGTAAGGGTCAGCATGCCGTTCAGGATAAGCAGAGGGGCCGCCCCGTACCGGAGTGCGGTACGAGACGGCCCACATGCTGGGAATGCGCTGCGGTCACACCGGGAACGGGCCCCGGTCAGCGCTTGGTGAAGGCTGCGCCTTCCGGGTTGCGGGACCTCAGCACCAGATACGTGACGCCGAGGAGCACGGCCCAGAAGGGGGCGGCGTACAGCGAGACGCGGGTGTCCTTGTCTATGCCCATCATCACGATGACCAGAGCTATGAAGGCGAGCGAGAACCAGCTGGTCCATGGGGCGCCGGGAGCCCGGAAGCTGGACTTCGGGAGTTCGCCGCGGTCCGACTTGGCGCGGTAGCGGATCTGGCAGATGAGGATCACGATCCAGGCCCACATGCCGGAGATGGTGGCGAAGGAGACGACGTAGTTGAACGCCTGGCCCGGCCACTGGTAGTTGATCCAGACACCGACGAGCATCAGCGCGGCGGAGACGGTGGTGCCCAGGAGCGGGGTGCCGCTCTTCGTCAGGGAGGTGAAGGCCTTCGGCCCCTGGCCGTTGAGCGCCAGGTCACGCAGCATCCGGCCGGTGGAGTACATGCCGGAGTTGGCGGAGGAGAGGGCCGCGGTCAGCACGACGAAGTTGACGATGGCCGCGCCCACGCCCAGGCCCATCTTCTGGAAGGCGGCGACGAAGGGGCTGACACCGGGGTGGAACGCGGTCCACGGGACGACCGAGAGGATCATGATCAGCGCGCCGACGTAGAAGACGGCGATGCGCCAGGGCACTGTGTTGATGGCCTTGGGCAGGACCTTCTTGGGGTCCTTGGACTCTCCCGCGGTGACGCCGACCAGTTCGACGGCGAGGAAGGCGAACATCACGATCTGGAGGGTCATCAGGGTGCCGGTGATCCCCTTGGGGAAGAAGCCGCCCTGGTCCCAGAGGTGCGCGACGCTCGCGGTGTCGCCGGCGTCGGAGAAGCCGACGGTGAGGATCCCGGCGCAGATCAGGATCATGCCGATGATCGCGGTGACCTTCACCATCGAGAACCAGAATTCCAGCTCACCGAAGATTTTCACCGACATCAGGTTCACGCCGTAGAGGATGACGGTGAAGACCAGTGCGGAGAGCCACTGCGGGATGTCCCACCAGTAGGTCATGTAGGTGGCGGCGGCGGTGACTTCGGTGATGGAGGTGACGACCCAGAAGAGCCAGTACGTCCAGCCGGTGACATAGCCGGCGAAGGGGCCGATGAACTCCCGTCCGTACTCCGAGAAGGAGCCGGAGACCGGGCGGTACATGAGCAGCTCGCCCAGGGCCCGCATGATGAAGAAGATGACCAGGCCCGCGATGGCGTACGCGAGTATGAGGCTGGGGCCGGCTTTCGCGACGGCCTTGCCCGCGCCGAGGAAGAGACCGGTGCCGATGGCGCCGCCGATCGCGATCATCTGGATCTGGCGGGCGCCCAGGCCACGCTGGTATCCCTCGCCTGATCCGGCGCCCTCGGCCTCACTGCCGTCGTAGTCCTGATCGACCTGCACTGAGGTCATGGTGTTACGCCTTTCTCCATGCCGATCCGGCCTGACGAGGCTCGGATCGACTGTGACGATCCTGGAGGGCAGAACCCGCGGATGGTGGAGTGCTGTCGGCGGTCGGCCTGACTGGCGGCCCCGGGGACGGGGGTGGTGTCCCCGGGTGGTCGTGAAGATTTATCACGGCGGCATCAGAGATCATTCCGGCCAAATGTGACTCACGCCACTGGAAGAACGGGACGAAAAACGCCGGGCGGAGCAAAGTAATCGGCCACGGTGACGTCATTGTTATCCGGATTTGAGCGTCATTTGAGCGTGGCCGGACAACGCCCGCCCCGGGCCCGGAACGGGGCGTCCCGGGAGGGCCCGGGGCAAGCCCTCGGAACCCCTTACGGCATCAGGGTCTCGACGAGGGTTTCCTGGAGCGCGCCGAGCCAGAGGTAGGCCATCACCATCGGCTTGCGGGGGTCGTCGTCCGGGAGCCGGTACAGCCCGCCGTCGTCGGAGTCGGGCCCGTCGTCGTCGGAGACGTCGAGGCGGGTGCCGATGGTCAGCCGGAGGTCGTTGAGCGCGCCGAGCCAGTGGCGCGAGTCCTCGGGCGAGAGCGTGAGCCGCACGGTGCCCTCGGGAAGGGCGCGCCCACGGCGGCCCCTGCGGGTGGCCCCACGGGGCTCGTGGGGCTCGTGGGGCGCGTCCGGCCCGCCGGAGGCGTCGGCCCCGTCGGAGGGGCCGCCGTGAGCGCCGCCGGCCGCTCCTGCCTGGTCGAGTGTCCGTACGAGCGCCAGCGCGTCCTCGCGTTTGCGGGTGCGCAGGTCGTTCTCGGTGAAGCGGCGGAACTCCGACGAGAAGTCGGGCTCCTCGTCGCCGTACGCGTCGGGGAAGAGGCGGGCCAGCGCCGGGTCGTCCGGCGGCTTGCTCGGGCCCTCGGAGAACAGCGAGGCCAGCGGGTCCTCGCCCTCGACCGGCTCCTCACCGGGGCCGACCAGCTCCAGGAGCTGGACGGCGAGCGAGCGCAGGATGGACATCTCGACCTCGTCGAGCGCGACGGCCGCGCCGCCGCCCGGCACCGTCTCGAACTGTCCGGCCATCAGTTGCGGTCCTGGGTGAGAGTGGCCCACAGGCCGTATCCATGCATCGCCTGCACGTCGCGTTCCATTTCCTCGCGGCTGCCGCTGGAGACCACGGCCCGGCCCTTCTGGTGCACGTCGAGCATCAGCTTGTGCGCCTTCGCCTTCGAGTAGCCGAAGTAGCTCTGGAAGACGTAGGCGACATAGCTCATCAGGTTGACCGGGTCGTTGTGGACGAGCGTCACCCACGGGACGTCGGGCTCGGGGACCGCGAAGGTCTCCTCGGCCGATTCGGGACGTTCGATCTCTACAGGGGCGACACTCACGCCACCCATGCTGCCACCCGCGGAGTGGCGGCGCACACACCGGTCCCTAGATCTCGTCACTCTGACGAAATAGGGGGTAGCATCCTTCGTACGCCCCATCGAGCGGGGGACAGCACCGGGAGACCCGGCCGGCGGAGCCGGACCGGCCCGGACGAAAGTGCGAGGTTGACCGTTGTGAACGTTGCGGACCTTGGCCTGCCGGTACATGTGCCGTCGACAGCGCTCTTCACGGACCAGTACGAGCTCACGATGCTCCAGGCCGCCCTGAAGGCCGGTACCGCCGACCGCAGGTCGGTCTTCGAGGTCTTCACCCGGCGGCTGCCCGAGGGCCGCCGGTACGGAGTCGTGGCGGGCACCGGGCGCGTCCTGGACGCCGTCGAGAACTTCCGCTTCGACGAGGACCAGCTCCGGTTCCTGAGCGAGCAGAAGATCGTCGACGCTCCCACCGCCGAATGGCTCGCCTCCTACCGCTTCAGCGGCGACATCTGGGGCTACCCGGAGGGCGAGGTGTACTTCCCGGGCTCGCCGGTCCTGCGGGTCGAGGGCTCCTTCGCGGAGTGCGTCCTCCTGGAGACCGTGATCCTCTCGATCCTCAACCACGACTCGGCCATCGCGGCTGCGGCCTCCCGGATGAACGCGGCGGCCGGCGGCCGCCCGCTGATCGAGATGGGCGCCCGGCGCACCCACGAGCTGGCGGCCGTCGCATCGGCCCGCGCCGCGTACGTCGGCGGTTTCTCCACCACGTCGGACCTGGCGGCCGGATTCCGGTACGGCATCCCCACCGTGGGCACCAGCGCCCACGCCTTCACGCTGCTCCACGACGACGAGCGGCAGGCGTTCACCGCCCAGGTCGCCTCGCTGGGCGGTGACACCACCCTGCTGGTCGACACCTACGACGTGGCCGAGGCGGTCCGCACCGCCGTCGAGGTGGCCGGGCCCGGGCTGGGCGCGGTGCGCATCGACTCCGGGGACCTGCTGCTCGTCGCGCACAAGGTCCGCCAGCAGCTGGACGCGATGGGCGCGACGAGGACGAAGATCGTGGTCACGTCCGACCTGGACGAGTACGCCATCGCCTCACTGGCCGCCGCGCCCGTCGACGCGTACGGGGTCGGCACCCAGCTCGTCACCGGCAGCGGCCACCCCACCTGCTCGATGGTCTACAAGCTGGTGGCCCGCGCCACGTCCGCCGACCCGCAGGCCCCGCTCCAGCCGGTGGCGAAGAAGTCGCTGGGCGCCAAGACCTCGCGCGGCGGCCGCAAGTGGGCCGCGCGCAGGACCGACGCCGACGGGATCGCCGAGGCCGAGGTGATCGGCACCGGCCAGGTGCCCCCGGAGCTTCAGGACCGGCAGCTCCTGGTGGAGCTGGTCAAGGGCGGTGAGGTCGTCGAGCGGGAGTCGCTGGACACGGTGCGCGAGCGCCACCTCGCCATCCGGGCCACCCTCCCCATGTCGGCCTTCCAGCTCTCCCGGGGCGAGCCGGTCATCCCCACCGAGTACGCGTGAGCCAGTCCCGTACGCATGAACCACAGGTGAGCGGGAATGGAACGGCTGCCGGGGCGTCCTCCCGCACCGGCGCCCGCCGTCCCTCCGCCACCCCTTCTCCCACCGGTCCCTCCAGGTCAAGGACTCCGCCATGCACCGCGCCCTGATCGTCGTCGACGTACAGAACGACTTCTGCGCGGGCGGAAGCCTCGCGGTCGCGGGAGGTGCCGATGCCGCCGCCGCCATCACCGACCTGATCGGCCAGTCCACAGCCTGTTACCGGCATGTGGTGGCCACCCGTGACCACCATGTGAACCCGGGCAACCACTTCTCCCGGAACCCGGACTTCGTCCACTCCTGGCCGCCGCACTGCGTCGCCGGTACGGAAGGGGTCGGGTTCCACCCGAACTTCGCACCCGCCGTGGCGTCCGGCGCGATCAGCGCCGTCTTCGACAAGGGCGCCTACGCGGCGGCGTACAGCGGCTTCGAGGGCCTGGACGAGAACGGCGTACCGCTGGCCGACTGGCTGCGTGCCCGGGAGATCGAGGCGGTCGACGTGGTCGGTATCGCCACGGACCACTGCGTGCGGGCGACGGCGCTCGACGCGGTGCGGGCCGGGTTCGGCACGCATGTGCTGCTGGACCTGACGGCCGGGGTGGCCGCGGCGACGACGGACCGGGCGGTGGAGGAGATGCGGGCGGCCGGCGTGGAGCTGACCGGCAAGCCGGCGGTGTGAGGGACCCCCGCCCCTCCCCCGGCACCACCTGCACCCCCGGCGCCGGCACGGGCCCCGAGAGGCACCGGCGCCCGAATCAGCACCGCCACCGGTCCCACCGGCCGGCCGGCCACCACAGGCCGGCCGCGCGCGTCAGACGCCTTCGCCCAGCAGTGCTCTGATCGGATGCCAGAGCTCCGCCTCCTCCTGCGGCGCCGCGCGCCACAGCAGCCCGTCCGGATGGTGCAGGACGGCCGTGATCTCGTCCGGCGTCGGTGGCTGCGCGTTACCGCGCAGATACACCGCCCGCATCCCCAGGTTCCGCACCCGGGTCAGGGCGCGCGCCCGGTTCCCGGCGTGGACGAGGATCCGGACCTGGGTCATCCGGTCCGGGCTCGGCAGGGTGAGGGCGACCACCACGCTGCCGTTCGGAAGTCTGCTGAATCCGCCACCTGGCATACCGTTCATCTCCCCCGTGAGACGTTGTGTCAATAAGAGACGTGCAAGAGGCACCTAAACACGATCGGCCGCCGCCCGCTAGAGGGCGACGGCCGATCATGCTCTGACCTGCGGATATGTGACTCAGCGGTGCGAGGCGCCGACCTGGACCGTGATCGTCGAGCCGTCCAGCGGCTGCTTCAGGATCGAGATCCGGGTGTTGGTGTCAGTTACCTTGACACTTCCGGTCTCATTGTCCTTGTACCAGTACGTACCCTGGTGATCATCGAAGGCCGGCCGCCCGAGCTGCGGCAGGATCCGCTTGGCGACGTCCGCGTTGTGCAGCGTGAGCACGGGTGTCGGGTACCAGCTGAACGGCGCGTCGAAGGGCTGGATCTTGTTCCGCATGACCGTGCCGTCCGCCCACTTCAGCGGCTTGGCGTGCGAGTCGACCGGCAGGATCAGGCCCTGACCCGGGTGCGCGCTGACGTTGTTGTCCGGCTGCGAGGTGTCCCACTGCCAGATCATCAGGCCGCGCTGGTACGGGTAGTACTCCACCCAGTCCGGACGGGTCTTCGAGAAGCCGAAGTTGTACGGGCCCGTCTTCAGCGTCTGGTCGTACGACACGTACTGGCGGTTCTCGGCGATGTAGTACTGCGGGTAGTTCTTGGTGAAGGACTCACCGATGCGCGAGAAGCCCTTCGCGGTCCAACCCGCGTCGTCCGTCTCGGCGTTGTCAGTGAAGAGCGGGGCACCGTCGGCGTTCACCGAGATCTTGTCGGCCGCGAAGCCCTTGCCCGAGACACCGCCGTCGGACGAGTAGCGGAAGCGGAGGTCGATCTTCTTGCCCGCGTAGGCGTCCAGCGGGTACGAGAGGCTCTTGTACGCGGCGGACGAGCCGGTCAGCGCGGGCTTGTCGCCACCGTCGCGCGGGATCTGCGCGCCGTCGGCCTTGCCGTCGACGGCGGTCCAGTTGGCGCCGCCGTCCGTCGAGACCTCTGCGTAGAGGAAGTCGTAGTCCTTCTCGATGTCCCACCAGCCCGAAAGGTCCAGCGAGGCCTTGGACTTGCCGGTCAGGTCGACCGACCGGGTCAGGGTGTTGGAGAGGTTGTCACCCATCCCGCTCCACCACTGCTTGCTGCCCTCGGCCGGTTTGGCGATCGTCGTGGTGACCGGCTTGTCCGGCAGGGAGACGACGAGCGCCTGCTTGTTCTCGGTGTTGTACTCCGAGACGCCGAGCTTGTGGGTCGACTTCTTCGCGGCCTTGGCCGTGTCGTAGTCCAGCCAGCCCAGTTGGAGCTTGTCCCACGCGGACATATCGCCCGGCTTGTTGCCGATGGCGTTGTCCCCGGTGCTCAGCCAGGAGCCCGCCGACATCAGCGACCAGAAACCGACGCCGTTCTCAGCGGTGTTGGTGGTGTCGTACTCGT
This sequence comes from Streptomyces sp. NBC_01471, assembly GCF_041438865.1. Lineage (NCBI taxonomy): Bacteria > Bacillati > Actinomycetota > Actinomycetes > Kitasatosporales > Streptomycetaceae > Streptomyces > Streptomyces sp. NBC_01471. The sequence goes on along the minus strand of NZ_CP109450.1, from coordinate 5,086,205 downwards.
CCGGGAGCCCCAGGTCGTGGGCGTACTCGTGGGCGAAGACGCCGAGGCCGCCGTTCTCGGGCTGCATGGTGTAGTCGCCGACCCAGATACCGGTGTCGCCGATCGGCGTGCCGCCGGACTTGTTGTCGGCCGGACCCGTCTTGCCGGTGTCCGTGCCGTACACGTAGGAGCGGTGCGCCCAGAGCGCGTCCGGGCCCTCGGCGCCGCCGCCGGCGGACTCGTCCTCGCCGGCGTGCACGATCTGGAAGTGGTCGATGTAGCCGTCGGGCTCGTTGAAGTTGCCGTCGCCGTCGTAGTCGTAGCGGTCCCACTGGTCGTAACTCGCCAGGGTCGCCTTGATCTCGGCGTCGGTCTTGCCGGCCGCCTTCTGGGCCTTCGCCCACGCGGTGACGCCGTCGCGGACCAGGTCACCGGCGTTGGCACAGATGCTGGAGCCGCAGTAGTTGGAGCCGTAACGGGCCTCGTTGTACGGGACGGTGACCCAGTCGGCGACCTCGCCGTCGACGGAGTAACGGCCGGACGAGGTCTTCTCGTAGTACGACTTGAGCGAGTCCTTGCCCTTGCCGGTACCGAAGTAGAGGTCCTGGAAGTGCTGGCGGTTGTAGTCCGCCTGCCAGGCGGTGCTGTTGTCCTTCTTGCGGTCCGGCTGAGCGATCTCGTTGTGCGCGGGACCGGGCGTGCCGCCGTACTTCTTCACCGGCGGCTGCGGCCCGTCGGGGCCGTCCGGGTCGTACATGGTGGTGTTGTCGACCGTGTCGCCGAACTGCACCAGGACCGTGAATATCTTGTCGGTCTTCTCGCGGCCGAGCTCGACGTACTTCTTGTCGTCGAGGCGCACCACCTTGGAACCGCCGTGCGACTGCACCTTCTTGTGGCCGGATATGACCTGCTGCAGAGCCGACTGGCGTTCCTTGTTCTGCTGCTTGCTGAACGGGCCGTCCAGATTGTGCTTCTGGCCCTTGAGCTGCGTCGCCGGGTCACGGCGGTCGATCTTCTTCGAAGCAGCGCTGCCCGTGGGGGCCTTGGTGTCGGCCTGGGCGGTGGCGTACGCCGAAGCGGTGGCGGTGGTCGCGGCGATGGCCACGAGCACGGCTGCCACCCGGGTCGTTGCCCGTCTCTTGATATTCACTTGGTGCTGTCCTCCCCGAACGCGTCGCAAGTGACGACATTCGACCGGAGGTGCGCAAGAAAAGACAGATCTTGACTTGAACATAGCAACTGCATTATGCAGAGCACCGTTTCCGGTATTCGGACGGTGCACAGCGCGCGCACAGCGTCCGCCCAGCCGAGCCGGGATTCCTGCGGGGAACCTCACGGAGGGTCAACGGGCGCGTCGGCCCGGCCGGTGGGTGGTCGGCGTGACTCCGTGCGCCCCCCGTGCACCGGCACCGTGGGTTAGGCCACGCTTACTAATGGTTCCGCTCGGGCATCCGTCGGATTAGAGTCGCGCTCGACGGACGTGCCACTCGACGTATGGACCGACATGCTCCGCCGAGTCGACCACCCACCGCTGTCCCTAGGACGGATATCGCCATGCCGCGTCCGACTGTCGCACAGCTCTTGTACGGTTCGGCCACCGTCGTCTTCTCGACCCTTGCGATGCTGCTGCTCTCGCGTACCTCATCGGGCGTCGGAGTCGCGGTCATCGTCGTGGCGGCGCTGGTCCTGGGTCTCCTGGTCGCGGTGACCGTGCCCATGCCGAAATCGGCCCGCCCGGCCGGCCTGACCGGAGCCGGGGAAGCCGGTGCGGACCGTACGGCGGCCGACGCCACGGCCACACCGCCGGCCCCGCCGGCCCCGCGGGCATCCGCTCCGTCCGCCCGGACCGCCCCCGCCGAGCGGGTCGGCGGCCACTCACTGCGCGGCTGAACACCGGGCCCACGGGTCATCACCACCACCTGCGGGGTCTACGGGGGCCAAGGGGCCTACGGGGTCATCGCCACCACCACGGTCTTCGCCGCCTTGTCGTGCAGCCCCTGCTTGTACGGCTTGTCGAAGAAGCTCCAGCCACCGCAGATCGCGGTCCACACACAGGCGCAGCAGAACACCGCGGGCAGCCACAGCACGGCGGCCCGGACGAGTGCCGCCTGCGTGGTCGGCGTGGTGCCGTCGTTCAGGTTGGCGCACCGCAGGCCCAGCAGCCCCTTGCCCACGGTCTGCCCGTTGCGCTTGACCGTCATGAACGTGTCGTAGCCGATGTAGAGGACCGCCGCGATCACGCTCTGGCCGACCGACCGGCCGTAGTTCATGTGGTCCGTGTTGTACCTCAGCCCGCCGAAGATCAGTGAGATCAGCCAGACGACGACGGCGACGATCACGATGTCGATGATGCGGGCCAGCACCCGCTTGCCGCTGGGTGCGAGGGGCGGCATCCCGGCGAGGGGCTGGTCACCGCCGTACGCGCTGCCGCCGCCGTAGGCGTTCGGATCGTACGGCGGGGGTGTGCCGCCACCGTACGGACCGCCGCCGCCCGGGGGCGGAGGCGGGGGCGGCGCGCTGTCGTACGGGCTGCCGCCGCCCGGCGGGGGCGGCGGGTAGTCGTCCTGCGGCCTTTTGCGGAACGGGTCGTCCTCGGGGGGCTCTCCGGGCGGCGGCTGATCGGTGCTCATGGCCCGAGTCGACCGCGCCCGGCGGAGCGCCGCATCCGGTCAGGACCGTACGAGTGAGGCCGCGTCAGCCCGCTGCCACGAACGTCCCTGCGGCCTTGTCGTGCAGACACTGCCGCCAGGGGCGGTCGAAGAGACACCAGAGCACGTTGACGAAGCCCACCACCAGCATCCCGAGCACCCCGTACAGCAGCCATCGGACGACCGCACCCCGGAAGGACGGCGGATCGTAGGACTCCATGTCGCGGACCTGGACCCGGAGGAGCTTCTTGCCGAGGGTCCGGCCCCACTTGGCGGTCGGCAGGGCCTCGTACAGCAGGCCCAGGACGAGGAACACCCCGATGACGGCGCCCAGGCAGCCGGCCGTGGTCCCGTCGAGCAGCCAGACCGTGACGGTGGTCCCGGAGAGCTTGGCCTCGTCGATCTTGCCGGTGATGTGGTCGGCGGCCTTCGTCAGGAACGGCACGGCGACCGCTCCGACCACCGCTCCCAGGACGACGGTGTCGATCAGCCGGGCGGCGAACCGCTTGCCGAGGGCCGCCGGACGGGCGGCGGCCTGGACACGGGCGGCTGCCTGGAACGGGTCCTCGACCGGGGGCTTCCACGGCGGCAGCCGCTCCTGGTCGGCTCCCTCGCCGGACCGGGCGAGCTGCTGCACCTGCTGCGGCCAGGAAGGTGCCTGCGGATTGGCCGCTTCCGGATACGGCTGCGGGGGCTGGCCGGGATGAGGCTGTACCGGCTGGGGCTGTACCGACTGCTGGGGCTGCACGGACTGGGCCTGCTGCGGGACGTGCGGCGGAGACTGGAACTGCGGCTGGGGCTGGGGCTGGAGTTGCGGCTGCGGCTGCTGGGACTGCGGGCGTACGGCACGGATGGACATCGTGCCGTCCGCCCTGCTCGTACGGGCCGCGTCGCCACCCTCGCGTCCGCCCGCCGCACCCTCGGCCTCGCTGCCGGGCCCGTTTCCCGGACGCAGCGCGCGCAGGGTGACCGTGCTGTCGGGCGGCGGGTCCTGACGGCCCGTGGGCAGGGCGGGCCGGGAGGCCTCCTGGCCGGCGGGCAGCGCGGCGCGGCGCGGCTCGGGGACCGGACCGCCGGGCTCCGGCTGCGCGGCGCCGTCGGGCCGGGCCGGGGCCTCGGCCGGGGTGCGGGGGTCCGGGCCGCCCCAGGAGACCCGGCGGTCGCGCTCGCCGCCGAAGCCGCCCTGGCGGGAGGCGTCGGCCTGCCAGACGGACGCGGGTTCCTGCCGGCTGTCGTACTCCGGCTCCTCGTCGAAGAAGACCGGTCCGGTCTGCTCCGCCTGCGGCACCACGGACGCGTCGGACGGTCTGCGCACGGCGGGCAGCGGCGCGGCGGGGGCGGATGCCGCGCCGCCGGGCGGTACCGGCATGGCCTGGCTGTCGTCGGCGGGGGCCGGACGGCTCGTACCCGGCACCCAGGAAGCACCGTTCCAGTACCGCACATATCCGGGAATCGATGGATCTGGGTAGTAGCCAGGCGTGGGGCTGCCGTCGCCGGTTGCCGGGGTTGGGGCGCTCATCACCGTGGTCCCGTATCTCCTTGAGAGCCGCAATTCAAGGCTCCACATCTATCAGACCGCCGTGGTCCCACGGACCGGTCCTGTCGCATCGACCACTTTCCGGTCATCGGCAAATCATCCTCGAAACCCGCGTAATGAATGCCGGGCAGGGTGCTCTCACCCTGTACGGCCCGCCGTTGGGCGTACGTACGAGGAGAGGAAGCGCACGCCATGAACACCGTGGTGGAACGTGAACTGGAGCTCAAGCTGGTGCTGTCGCCCGAGCGCAGCATCCCTGTCCCTGCCCGGCTTTCCTACAGCACGGGCGATCCCTATGCCGTGCACGTCAGTTTCCACATCGCCTCGGACACCCCCGTGAACTGGTCCTTCGCCCGTGAACTGATGGTCGAGGGGGTGTTCAGGCCGTGCGGTCACGGGGACGTACGGATCTGGCCCACGAGGGTGAACTCGAAGAGCGTCGTCTGTATCGCGCTCTCCTCACCCGACGGGAGCGCCCTTCTGGAGGCGCCGACCGCGCAGGTCTCCGCCTGGCTGGAGCGGACCCTGCGGGCCGTGCCACCCGGCTCGGAGAGCGCGCACCTGGGCATCGACGACGGCCTGGCGGAGCTGCTCACCCCGCTGCCGGCGGACGATCTGTGGATGCGCGACCCCTGGCCCTCGGACGAGTCCGACGACGACGCCCGGTGACCACCGGGTGCGCCGGAGGGGGAGGAGGCGGTCAGAGGGTCGGAGCCGGGGGCCGGAATGGGCCGGAGGTCAGAAGAGTTTGCCGGGGTTGAGCAGGCCCAGTGGGTCGAAGGCCTGCTTGACGCCGCGCTGCATCTCGACGCCCAGCGGCCCCAGTTCGCGCGCCAGCCACTCCTTCTTGAGTACGCCCACGCCGTGTTCGCCGGTGATCGTGCCGCCCAGTTCCAGTCCGAGCCCCATGATCTCGTCGAAGGACTCACGCGCCCGCTGCGACTCCTCGGGGTCGTCGTGGTCGAAGCAGACGACGGGGTGGGTGTTCCCGTCACCGGCGTGGGCGCAGACACCGATGGTGAGGCCGTACTTCTCGGCGATGACCGCGGTGCCTTCGAGCATCGCGCCGAGCTTCGAACGCGGTACGCACACGTCGTCGATCATCGTCGCGGACTTGACGTTCTCCAGCGCGGTGAGGGACAACCTGCGCGCCTGGAGGAGCAGTTCGGACTCGGCCTCGTCCTCGGCGGGGACGATCTCGGTGGCTCCCGCCGCCGCGCACAGCTCGCCGACCGCGGTCAGGTCGGCCGCCGGGTCCGCGGTGTCGAAGGCGGCGAGCAGCAGGGCCTCGGTGGTCTCCGGGAGGCCCATCTGTGCCATCGCGTTGACCGCGCGGATGGTTGTACGGTCCATGAGTTCGAGGAGTGAGGGGGTGTGACCGCGCTCCATGATCCGGCAGATCGCGTCGCAGGCGGCAGCGGCCGACGAGAACTCGGCGGCCAGGGCGAGCTGGCGCGGCGGGGCGGGCTTCAGCGCGAGGACGGCCTTCACGACCACCCCGAGGGTGCCCTCGGATCCGACGAAGAGACGGGTCAGGTCGTACCCGGCGACGCCCTTGGCGGTGCGGCGGCCGGTGGTCAGGAGCCGCCCGTCGGCGAGCACGACTTCGAGACCGAGTACGTACTCGGCGGTCACCCCGTACTTCACGCAGCACAGGCCGCCCGACGCCGTGCCGATGTTCCCGCCGATGGTGCAGGTCTCCCAGCTGGAGGGGTCCGGCGGGTAGTACAGCCCCTGCTCGGCGGCGGCGCGGGAGATCACGGCGTTGACGACGCCCGGTTCGACGACGGCGATCCGGTCGACCGGGCTGATCTCCAGGATCCGGTCCATCTTGATGAGGGACAGCACGATGCAGCCGTCGATGGCGTTGGCTGCGCCGGAGAGACCGGTGCGGGCGCCCTGTGGGACGACGGGCGTACGGAGGGCCGTCGCCGTGCGCATGACGTGCTGGACCTGCTCCGTGGTGCGCGGCAGGACGACGGCGGCGGGGGCTCCGGCGTCGCAGAAGCCGGCCGTGTCCTTGGCGTACGAGGCCATCACGTCCGGGTCGCTGATCAGGGCTTCGGCCGGGAGTCCGGTGCGCAGGCGTTCGAGCAGATCATTCATGATCCCAGCCTGGCACCGGCGCGCTCCGCTGTGAAGGGTGCGGCGGGACGCGGCGGGCGGCCGGTCAGCGCGACTCGTGGGAGAGCAGGGTGCCGAGCGGGCCGAGGTCCAGATTGAGGTCTTCGCGGCGCAGCCCGTGGTGTTCGCAGAGTTCCGTCATCCGCTCGTCGAGGAGCATCAGTGTGGTCCCCACACGTTCTTCCTGCTCCTCGGTCAGGGCGCCGCTGTCGAACCGGCGGATCGCCTGGCGCTCGATCAGCTGTCTGAGCAGTTCGACGACGGTCAGGACGAGCGACGCCAGATCGCGGCCCGCGCTCTCGGGGTCGATGTCGACCCGGGCGCCGCTCACAGCGGCCCGCTGTCGGCCCACGGCGCGGGGACCCGTTCGCTGACGGATGCCAGGAGGGCGTGCAGCGAGAGCCGGACCAGCGGGACGTCGGCGATGGCGATCACCAGGTCTCCGCTGATGACGACGCCGGTGCCGAGCACCCTGTCGAGGAGATCGACGAGCGGGACCCCGATGGGGGCCGTGGCCTCCGGGCCCTGCCACGGGACGGGTTTACTGCTGCCCTGCATGAACGCCTCCGTCCGTGAACGAATAGGGGGCCCACGGCCCCGAGACCTCGATCTCGATGCCGTCGAAACCCGGGGTGGAGCGGAGCTGCCCGATCGTGCTCGCCAGGTGACCGCTGCTCTCCTCGGCGATCAGATAGGCCGCGTTCATGACCTGCGTGCGGCCCTGGCCCGTGGCCTCGGGGCCGTGCGGGCGGCGCCGGACCGAGCCGGCCGCCAGCTGGCGTACGGCGCTGTCGACCTGCTCGGCCGCGGCCAGCGCGCTGTCCTGGCGTGCTTCCCGCTGCTGCCGCAGGCCCCGCAGGCGGTTCAGGTAGGCGCGGCCCGTTTCGCGCCCGGGTCCGGGGTCCGTTCCCGGCGGGGGTGTTCCGGCGGGTGCGGCCGGGGGCGCGGTCACGGCCGCGGGCTGCGCCAGGTAGACCTTGACGGCCCACTCGGCCCGCCCCGCGGTGCGGTCGAGCACCGTACGGAACCGTTCCTGGTTCTCCGCGAGGGCGGCGGCGGCGCGCTCGTCGCCGAGATAGAGCGTGGCCAGCGGGAGCGGGACCACCGGGCCGCCGGCCGCGGCGGCGGTGACGACGTCGTGGTGGGCCCGCGCACAGCGTTCGAGCTCGGCGGGGTCGGTGAGCCGTTCCCGCAGGGCGCTCTCGGAGAAGGCGTCCGCCGGTACGTCCTGGACCACGGCCCGCAGTGCGCCGACGGCCAGGAAGCGCAGGGGCCCGCCCCCCGGGTGTCCGGCGGCGGACCCCGGATGCGCGGGACGGTCCGGCCCGCAGACGGCGAAGACGTAGGTGGCGGGGGCGCCCGCGGTGCCGGGCGGCCCGGGCGGGCAGTGCGGGGGCATGGTCATCGGCGGCGCACCTCCCGCGGCCTCCCGGACTCCCCGGCGTCGTCGCCCTCCAGGTCCCGGAGGCGTTCGCGCAGCTGCTGGTTCTCCTCGGACAGGGCGTTGTGCGCGGCGCGGGAGGAGAGGGCCGGGTCGGTCTCCCACCAGTCGATACCGGCCTTCTTCGCCGTCTCGACGGACGAGATGAAGAGCCGCAGCCGGATGGTCAGCAGCTCGATGTCGAGCAGATCGATCTTGATGTCGCCGGCGATGACGATGCCCTTGTCCAGGACACGTTCCAGGATTTCGGCCAGGTTGGCCGTGCTGGGTGCGTGCGAGGGGGCAGGCGAGCCCCAGCTGTCCACTTCCGTCACTGGGTGCCCCCGGTTCTCGGTGCGATCCGCGCCGGCTGGTCGGTGTCGGTGGGTTGCGGGCCCCCTGGAGTGGCGTGGACGCGGTGGGGAGGCGGCGGCGGTTTCCTGTCGAGGAGGTCCAGCAGCCGCTCCTCCTCCCGTTCGAACTGCGGCAGGTCGATTTCGCCGTCGTCCAGGGAGCGGTTCAGTTCGGCGAGCCGGGCGCGGATCACACCGGGGTCGTGCAGTTCCTGCTCCGCCGCGTCGACGAGCCGGTCGGAGACCCAGATCACGCCGCGTACCGGTGCCAGCGGGAGGAGCAGTACGCCGGAGATCAGCCCCATGTCAGACCCTGGCCGGGGCGTGTTCCGGTCCTACGAAGCTGTAGCAGGGCAGCGGGCCGGTGAGCCGGAGTTCCAGACGGTCCGGGTGGGCCGCGGCACAGCGCTCCACGACGGCGCGGAAGTCCGCTTCGTGGCGCCGCGGGACGAGGAAGGAGGCGTTCAGGACGCAGCCTTCGACTTCCGGCCCCGGGCGCATCTCGTCGGCGATCTCCGCACACTGGTCCGGCAGCAGTGCGGCGGCTGCCGCGGCCCTGCGCCGGAGTCCGGCCGATACGGCCTCGCCCAGCCGGATGTTGGCCTCGTAACCGGGCCGGCGGCGGGTCTCCTCGCGGATCCTCCGGACCACGGGGTCCTCACGGATCAGCGCGGCCAGGTTGTCCTGCACCGGCATGACCTTCACGTTCATCTCGACGCGTGCGTCGAGCCGTTCCAGGGTCGCGGCGTGCCGGCTGTGTCGCGCCGCGACGTCGGACAGCACCGTGGACTCGTCCGGCGCGACCATCCCGAAACGCATCGGCAGCACGGGCCCCGCCTCGGCCAGTTCCATCAGCAGACCCTGATGTGCCATGAGGTCGCGGCGTCGCGCCCTGAGCCCCGGGGGCGCCTCGCTGACCACGACGGCCAGGTCACCGGCCGGCAGGAGGCGGACCGCGGCGGGTGGCTCGCCGACGCCCCGGGCACCGGGGGGAAGCGGGTGCGAGCCGCCCACGATGCCGTACACGTACATGCCTGTCGCAGCCATCGGTCAGCTCTCCTCCTTGCGGCGGCGCGTGCGTTCGCCACCGGTGCTCCGCGAACGGGCCGGCTTGTGCCGGCGCGGTCGTGTCTCTTCCTGCGCCTCGTCGTCATCGTCATCGTCGTCGTCGCCACCGACTCCGACGGCCTTCTTCACCTTGTCGCCCACGGAATGCGCGGCCTTCTTGGCGCCTGCTTTGCCGGCGCTCTTGGCCATACCGCCGCCGAAGAGCTCCGGCACTGTCCTGCTCGTCGAATCGTTTTCCAGATCGAGCCGGTTGCACGCTTCGGCGAACCGCAGATAGGTGTCGACGCTGGCTACGACGATGCGTGCATCGATCTTGAGGATTTCGATGCCGACCAGGGACACCCGTATGAAGATGTCGATGACCATGCCGCGGTCGAGAATGAGTTCCAGGACGTCGTAGAGGCTGCCGGCGCGGGGAACGCGGACAACCTCCTCGCTGTATGTGCTCAAGGGAGGACCGTCTTTCCGGATTGGCCCGGTCTCGGGCGTCGGGGATCAGGCGTCGGAACGTTGGGGGTCGCCGGAGCGTCGGGGATCAGTCGTCTGCCTGACCGCGGCGGTAACGCCGGACTCTGCGGTATTCCAGCAGTGCCCCCTGCTCATCGAGGTCCACTTCGTACGTGGCCAGCAGGCTGGTCGTATCGGGAATGCGGGGGAGTTCGAGTACATCCACGTCGACGTGCCAGCCGCCGTCGGTCCGCGAAACAGCGGAGACGCCTTCAGTTCTGTGACTGATCAGCCTCTTCAGGCTCAGGCATGCGCGCTCGGCCGCCTCCTCCGCACCCTTCACCCGCTTTCTGTCCGCGGTGGTGGATTCGGATCGGGAGGTCCCGGATTTCCGGGCGCGCTGTTCTGCCATGTCCGTCATTCTGTGGACCGCCCGGACACCCCGCATGCGGGGTGGGCCGAAAGGATTGCGGCGGTGCCGCGCCCTTTACCAGGCTGCGGCGCGGCCAATCAGGATCTACACGAATGGCGGCCTGGCGAAGGCCGGAGGACATTGGAAGGAGAGGTGCGTACCTCGATGTGGGTCAGCGCCGACTGGACGCATCCCGTCGCCCTCACAGACGCCGGCCTTCTTCTCACTGGAGGATCTCCCATGGCCAGTAACGACAGCACCGGCAGCACCCACTCGACCACTCTGGGCGGCAGCGGCGACAGCGGCAGCACCCGGGGCACGACCACCATCGCCGACACGGTCGTCGCGACCATCGCGGGCATCGCGGTCCGCGAGACCGACGGTGTGTACGCGGTGGGGGGCAGCGCCTCCCGGGCCATCGGATCCGTCCGCGACAGGGTCTCGAAGACACCCGCACCCAGCAGGGGAATCAAGGTCGAGGTCGGAGAGACACAGGCCGCGATCGACGTGGACGTGATCGTGGAGTACGGCGAGCCCATCGCGGACGCCGCGAAGGAGATCCGTACGCGTGTGACGGACGCGGTGGAGACGATGACGGGTCTGGAAGTCGTCGAGATCAACATCAAGGTGTCCGACGTCCACCTGGCCGGGCCGGACGACGACAGCGACGACGACGAGGACAGCGGACCGAGCGGGCGGGTCCGGTAAGGCGGAAGCTCGCTCGTCTCCGGGCAGCCCGACGAGGGTGCGCAGCCGCGGCGACGAGAGGGACCTGTCGCGTGAGCGCGCCCCTCTCAGACCTCGCTCCGCGTCCTCGCCATGGTGCGCGCCCCGGGGCCGGGGCCCGGACAAGCGGTGATCCAGCTCTGATTGAGGAGCAAGCATGGAGAACAGCACGAAGGTGTCACTCGCCGCTGCCGTGGCGGCTGGATATGTCCTCGGCCGGACGAAGAAGGGAAAGCTCGCCATCGGGCTCGCTTCCCTGGTAGCCGGCCAGCAACTGCCGCTCAATCCGCGGGACATGATCACCATGGGCGCCCGGAAGCTGGCGGAGAACCCTCAGGTCGCTCCCCTGATCGAGCAGGTACGGGGTGAGGTGCTGACGGCCGGGCGTACCGCCCTGTCGGCGCAGGCGAACCGCCGCCTCGAATCCGTCGCCGACGCGCTCCAGCAGCGGACCAGCGCCCTGCTGGAGCCGCCGGGTGAAGAGGATGAGGACGAAGAGGAGGAGTACGCGGCAGAAGAGGACGAGGACGAGCCTGAGGACGGGGAGGCCTCCGACGAGGAGGAGGACGAAGAACCCGAAGAGCCGGAGGAAGAAGAGGACGAAGACGAGGAGGAAGAGGAGGAGCCGCCACGTCGTCGTCCCGCGAAGCGGCCGGCGGCGAAGAAGCCTGCTGCCAAGAAGGCGCCCGCCAAGAAGACACCGGCCAAGAAGACCGCGTCCACGCCTGCCGGGAAGAAGCCTGCCAAGAAGGCGGCAGCGAAGAAGACAGCGGCCAAGAAGACTCCGCCGAAGAAGGCTGCCGCCAAGAAGACTCCGAGCCGTAACAGCCGTAGGAGGTAGCTCTCATGGCGAAGCAGGAGGCCAAACCAGCGGACGACGGCCTGTCCGCCCTCGACAAGGTCAAGGACGAGCTTTCCGCCTATCTCGGGGCACAGGGACAGCGGTTGGTGGATTCGGCCACGGGGAAGATCTCGGATCTGGCAGAAGGACTGGGAGATTCCGATGGCGGCGGCGGGGGCCTCCTCGACATCGGGAAACGGGTCATGGGCGGTGAGAATCCCGTCAAGGCCTTTGTGGGCGAGAAGGCCGGCGATATGAAGGACAAGGCGGTGGACTCCGTCAAGAGCGCCTTCGGCGGCGGCAGCGGCAGCGGTAAGGCCGGGAGCCCCAAGGTCATCAATATCATCGAGGCTATCGACGTCGGAAAACCACTGCGTACGGTGTATGACCGGTGGACCGAGATCGAGGAGTTCAGCTCGTTCACCAAGGGCGTCACCGGTGTGAAGCAGTCGGATGAGATCGAGAGCGACTGGAAGCTCAAAGTCGCCTTTTCCAATCGCAGCTGGAAGGCCTCGGTACAGGAGCAGGTACCCGACGACCGGATCGTCTGGACATCCGAGGGCGGCAAGGGCACGACCCGCGGCGCCATCACCTTCCACGAATTGGCCCCGAGCCTGACCCGTGTCGTCGCTGTCGTCGAGTACACGCCCGCGGGCTTCTTCGAGAAGACGGGCAACATCTGGCGGGCACAAGGGCGCCGGCTGCGCCTGGACCTCAAACACTTCCAGCGTTACGTCACCCTGACCGGGGACGACGACGAGGTCGAAGGCTGGCGCGGCGAGATCCGCGACGGTGAAGTCGTCCGCAGCCACGAAGAGGGCCTGGAGGACGACGAGGACCAGGGCGACGAGGAAGAGGGAGAAGACGAGGAGGAGGGGGACGAGGACTACGAGGACGGGGAGGAGGAAGACGGGGAGGAGGAAGAAGAAGGAGACGACGAAGAGGACGCATACGAAGACGAAGACGACGACGAGGACGAGGACGAGGACGAACGCTGATGTGGCAGGTGGGCGGGGGCCGGAATGGGATTCCGGCCCCCGCCCACCACGTGGCTGCTGCTCCCGCTCAGCCGCTCACAGGTTTCCGCGTCGCTCCTGCTCCCGCTCGATCGCCTCGAACAGAGCCTTGAAGTTCCCCTTGCCGAATCCCATCGATCCGTGCCGCTCGATCATCTCGAAGAAGACCGTCGGCCGGTCCTGGACCGGCTTCGTGAAGATCTGCAGCAGGTAACCGTCCTCGTCCCGGTCGACGAGGATCTTCTCCTCACGGAGGGTCTCGACGGGGACGCGGGTCTCGCCCGCCCACTCCCCCAGCGTGTCGTAGTACGAGTCGGGCGTGTCCAGGAACTGGACGCCCGCCGCCCGCATGGCGCGGACCGAGCCGACGATGTCGTTCGTCGCGAGCGCGATGTGCTGGACGCCCGCGCCGCCGTAGAACTCCAGGTACTCGTCGATCTGCGACTTCTTCTTCGCGATCGCCGGCTCGTTGATCGGGAACTTCACCTTCAGCGTGCCGTCGGCGACGACCTTCGACATCAGGGCGGAGTACTCGGTGGCGATGTCGTCGCCCACGAACTCCTTCATGTTGGTGAAGCCCATGACCTTGTTGTAGAAGGCGACCCACTCGTTCATCTTGCCGAGTTCGACGTTGCCGACGCAGTGGTCGATGGCCTGGAACGTGCGCCGGGCGGGCGGCTCGACGATCGGGTCGGCAGCGGCGTACCCGGGCAGGTACGGGCCGTCGTAGCCGGTGCGTTCCACCAGGGTGTGGCGGGTGGTGCCGTAGGTGGCGATGGCCGCCAGGACCACCGTGCCGTGGTCGTCCTTGACCTCGTACGGCTCCTGGAGCCCGGTGGCGCCGTGCGCGGTCGCGTAGGCGTACGCGGCGCGGGCGTCCGGCACCTCGATGGCGAGGTCCACGACGCCGTCGCCGTGCTCGGCGACATGGCCGGCGAGGAAGCGGCCGTGGTCTGTCGCGGGCTTGATGACGGAGGTGAACACGAAGCGGGCCGACCCGTTCGTCAGGACGTAACTGGCGGTCTCCCGGCTGCCGTTCTCCGGTCCGGAGTAGGCGACGAGCTTCATGCCGAAGGCGGTCGCGTAGTAGTGCGCGGCCTGCTTGGCGTTGCCGACGGCGAAGACGACCGCGTCCATTCCCTTCACCGGGAAGGGGTCGGCCTCACGCGCGGTGTCCGGGGTGTGCTGGGTGGTCTCAGTCATGGCAGAAGCGTCCCGCCGTATCGCAAGGTGCGCAATAGTTCGGGATTCTGCTGGGCAATGTGTGTACTGGGAGGCCAGGATGGGCGGTCTATCTGTACAGGGTGACCACAGAACAGTGGCATCCGTGAGCGGCGGGAGCGAAGCGTGGGCATCGACGCACTGGACGGCCGGCTGATCGTGCTGCTGGCCCGTGAGCCCCGGATCGGGGTGCTGGAGGCGTCACGGCGGCTCGGCGTGGCGCGCGGCACCGTACAGGCGCGGCTCGACCGGCTCCAGTCGCATGGAGTAATCCGGGGATTCGGCCCCGACGTCGACCCGGCCGCCCTCGGCTACCCGGTGACCGCCTTCGCGACCCTGGAGATCAAACAGGGGCAAGGCGCCGATGTACGGGCGCACTTGACCGGGGTGCCCGAGGTGCTGGAACTGCACACAACGACCGGCCACGGCGACATGCTCTGCCGTCTGGTGGCCCGGTCGAACGCGGATCTTCAACGGGTGATCGATCTGGTGGTGGGTTTCGATGGCATCGTGCGCGCCTCCACGGCGATCGTCATGGAAAACCCTGTTCCTCTGCGGATCATCCCGCTGGTGGAGCAGGCGAGCCGAGGAAGGGGCCCCGAGGGGTGAATTTCTGGGAGTACCTCGGCAACCGCTACCAGCAGCTGCTGGCGGACGCGGGCCAGCACGCGAGCGCGGTGTTCCAGGCGATGGTCATCGCGACCGCGCTCGGGGTGCTGATCGGGGTCCTCTCGTACCGCAGGGAGTGGGCGGGCAACGTCGCCATCACGACGACCTCGTCGATCCTGACCGTCCCCTCGCTGGCCATGATCGGTCTGCTGATCCCGATCGTGGGTCTCGGTGTCGCACCGACGATGATCGCCCTGGTGCTGTACGGACTGCTGCCGATCGTCCGCAACACCATCGTCGGGCTGCGCGGGGTGGACGAGGACCTGGTGGACGCGGCCACCGGTATCGGGATGTCCCGGATCAGCCGGCTGCTGCGGGTGGAGCTGCCGCTGGCCTGGCCGCCCATCCTCACCGGCATCCGGGTCGCCACCCAGATGCTGATGGGGATCGCCGCCATCGCCGCCTTCGCCTCGGGTCCCGGCCTCGGTAACCAGATCTTCCGCGGGATCTCCAGCCTCGGCAGCGCCAACGCGCTCAACGAGGTGCTGTCCGGGACACTCGGGATCATCATCCTGGCGCTGCTGTTCGACGCCGCGTACGTCCTGATCGGACGCCTGACCATTTCCAGGGGTATCCGTGCCTGATCACACACCGTACGAGGGTTCGGTGCCCGGGCCGGAGCGGACGGAGCGGCAGCCCGCGGCAACGGACCCGCGGAACGCCGTCACCGGCGCCACCATCCAGCTGGAGAACCTCACCAAGCACTACCCGGGGACCCCGCTGCCCGCCGTGGACGGCGTCAGCATGGACATCGCGGCCGGGGAGATCGTGATCCTGGTGGGTCCTTCGGGGTGCGGGAAGTCCACGACCCTGCGGATGATCAACCGGCTGATCGAACCCTCGTCCGGGGTGATCAGGATCGGTGGCGAGGACGTCACCGGCATCGACCCGGTGAAGCTGCGCCGCAAGGTCGGTTACGCGATCCAGTCGTCCGGCCTGTTCCCGCACATGACGGTCGCCGACAACATCGCCCTCGTACCGAAGATGATCGGCTGGTCCAAGCAGCGGGTGAAGGACCGGGTCGAGGAGATGCTCGATCTCGTCGGGCTCGACCCGCGCGAGTACCACGGCCGCTATCCGCGCCAGCTCTCCGGCGGCCAGCAGCAACGGGTCGGCGTGGCGAGGGCGTTGGCAGCCGACCCGCCGGTCCTGCTGATGGACGAGCCGTTCGGCGCGGTCGACCCCATCACCCGGGACCATCTCCAGGACGAGCTGATCAGGCTCCAGCAGGAGCTGCACAAGACGATCGTCTTCGTCACCCATGACTTCGACGAGGCGATCAAGCTCGGCGACCGGATCGCGGTGCTGCGCGAGCAGTCGCACATCGCCCAGTTCGACACCCCCGAGGCGATCCTCACCAACCCGTCCGACGACTTCGTCTCCGGTTTCGTGGGAGCGGGCGCCGCGCTCAAGCGACTGAACCTGACCCGCGTACGCGAGGTGGAGATCGCCGACTTCCCGACGGCGACGATCGACGACCCGCTGGAGTCCATCTTCACCCTGCTGCGCACCGGCAGTACGAACGAGGTGCTGCTGCTCGACAGGCACCACCGTCCGTACAAGTGGCTGCGGCGCGGCGATCTGATGCGGGCCCGCGGCTCCCTGGCACGGGCCGGGACGCTCGTGCACGACCACGTGACCCGGGACGCGACGCTGCGCGACGCGCTGGAGGCCGTGCTGACCGACAGCGGCGGTCGGGCCCCGGTGACCGGCCGCAGGGGCGAGTTCATCGGTGTGGTCACCATGGAGACGCTGATGAACTCGGTGCACGAGATGCTGGAGGCCGACCGGCTCGCCGCACTGGAGCACCAGCAGGACCTGGCGGATCTGCGGGCGCGGCAGACCCACGCGCTCCAGGAGGGTGGGTCCGGCGGTGGGTCCGGCGTACGGGAAGACCCGTCGTGAGCTCCGGCCGGCGGCGCCCGCCGCAGCGGCCCGACGGCGAGCACGAGGTCCGCGGGCTGGCGTTCCGCGACGAGCAGGCCGAGCAGGACGACCAGGACGAGGCCGGGGCCGAGGAGACGGGGCGGGGGCTGACCGCCGCGCGCCGGCCGCCCGGACGGCCGGTGCGCCGGCTGACCTGGCTCAAGCTGCTCTTCATGCCGGTGCTGCTGGCCGTCGTGGTCGGCGCGACCCTGATCTGGATCACCCACGCCCATCTGGACTCGATCTCCCGGAACTCACTGGCCCACGACGCGACGCAGACCGCCCTGTGGCAGCACATCCAGCTCACCGCGATCTCCACCTTCTTCGTACTGGTCATCGCGATCCCGCTGGGGATCGCGCTGACCCGCAGCGCGCTGCGCAGGGCCTCGCCGTACGTCGTGGCGCTGGCCAACATCGGACAGGCGACCCCTGCGATCGGCCTGCTCGCCCTGCTGGTGATCTGGCTCGGCACCGGCCGGGAACCGGCCCTGATCGGCATCACCGTCTACGCCGTGCTGCCGGTCCTCAGCAACACCATCGCGGGCCTGCGCGCCACCGACCCGGGCCTGATCGACGCGGCACGGGGCATCGGCATGTCGGCGCCCGGCGTGCTGCTGCGGGTGGAACTGCCGCTGGCCGTACCGCTGATCCTGGCGGGGGTGCGGACGGCGCTCGTGCTCAACGTGGGCACGGCCACGCTGGCCACGTTCGGCGGTGGCGGCGGCCTCGGGGACCTGATCAACGCCGGGATCACCAACCAGCGGATGCCGGTACTGATCCTGGGCTCCGTCCTGACCGTGGCGCTGGCGCTGCTGGTGGACTGGCTCGCCTCGATCGCCGAAGTGCTGTTGCGGCCGCGCGGACTGGAGACGTGATGCGGGTACGTACGACACTCGCGGCGGTCGGGGCCGGGGTCCTGGTGGGGTCGGCCGCGCTGTCGGGGTGCGGGCTCACCAGTGGCAGCCCGATGGTCGACGACGTGAAGCCGGGGTCCATCGGCCGCGGGCTGCCGCTGAAGGGGGCGAGCCTCACGGTCACGTCGAAGCAGTTCACCGAGCAGATCATCCTGGGCCAGATGATGGGTCTTGCCTTCAAGGCGGCCGGTGCGTCGGTCCTGGACCGGACGGACGTCCAGGGGTCGATCGGCGCGCGCGAGGCGGTCAAGTCCGGTTCGGCGGACGGGATGTACGAGTACACGGGCACGGCCTGGATCACCTATCTCGGGCATACGAAACCCATCCCCGACCCGCGGAAGCAGTGGCAGGCGGTGCACGACGCGGACCTGGCGAACGGCATCACCTGGCTGCCGCCCGCACGGCTCAACAACACGTACGCGCTGGCGGCGAACAAGAAGAACGCGGCGAAGTACCACCTCAAGGACCTGTCCGACGTGGCACGGCTGGCGAAGGAGAACCCGTCGGCGGCGACGGTCTGCGTCGAGGCCGAGTTCGCGGTACGCAACGACGGGCTGCCCGGAGTGGAGAAGGCGTACGGCTTCTCGATCCCGCCGTCGCACATCAGGAAGATGGACAGCGGCGTCGTCTACACCCAGGTCTCCGGCGGCAGCACCTGCACGCTGGGCGAGGTGTTCACGACGGACGGCCGCATCCCCCATCTGGGGCTCACGGTCCTCACGGACAACAGGAAGTTCTTCCCCAACTACAACGCGGCGCCCGAGATGTACACCAAGGCGATGAAGAAGCACCCGGCCATCGCGGACGTACTGAACCCGATCACGAAGAGGCTGACGACGCGGATCGCTCAGCAGCTGAACGCGAAGGTGGACGTGGACGGGCAGGACCCGCACGAGGTGGCGAAGGCGTGGCTGATCAGGGAGGGCTTCATCAGGAACGGGTGAGCGGGGCGGGGCGGCCGGGAGCGGCGGAACGGAACCGGGCCGGAATCGGGCCCTGCGCCGGTCAGCAGCCGGGGACCGGACCGCCCTTCTTCAGCGTCCGCAGGACCGACACCGCGCCCTTGAGCGTGGTGACCGGGATCAGCCGCAGCCCGTGCGGCAGCCCGGACCTGGCGTCCGAGCACTCGGCCTTCGGTACGAGGAAGACGGTGGCCCCGTCCCGGGCGGCGGACTGCGTCTTCAGCGCCACTCCCCCGACCGCGCCGACCTTCCCGGAGTCGTCGATCGTTCCCGTACCGGCGATGGTCCGGCCGCCGGTGAGGTCGGCGCCCGCACCGTCGCCGTCCAGCTTGTCGATGATGCCGAGCGAGAAGAGCAGTCCCGCACTGGGGCCGCCGACGTCCGCGAGGTGCAGGGCCACTCTGATCTTGTCCGAGCTGTCACCGAGGTAGGAGAGGGCGGCCTCGGTCGCGGCGTCCTGCGAGCCCTTCATCTCGTCGAGGTTGTGCTGCTCGATCTGGGAGTCGCTGCCGCCGCCCGGATAGACGGCGTCGCGCGGCATGACCGCCCGGTCGGTACGGAACCAGCCGTCGACCACCTGCCCCAGATCCACGTCGGTGGACGGCCCGGTCGCCTCGATGGTCACCATCCGCAGCTGCCCGGACGTCTTCCGCACGGGTGCGCCGGTGATGCTGATCACGGGCTGCCCCTTGTCGTCACCGAGCACGTTGGCGGTGAGCCCCGGCTGCGCCACCGAGAACGGCAGCGGCGCGAAGGCCGCCGTACCGAGGAGGGCGAGCACCAGGACGGCACAGACGGCGAGGACACGGGAGCGCGGATTGCGGAGGAGCACGGTGCCAATCTATCGGGCGGGGCAAATCAGGCCTGCCCGGCAGGCGGGCACGGGGTTCCGGGGCGGCGGGCGCACGTGCGCACACCTCAACCCGGCGGCGCCTCCGCTCACCGCAGTGCCTCCGCGACCTCCCGTGCCGCCTCGACCACACGCGGCCCCACCCGCTCCGGTATGGAGTCGGCGAGCATCACCACCCCCACGCTCCCCTCCACGCCGGTCACCCCGACCAGCGGCGCGGCGGCGCCACTCGCGCCCGCCTCCAGTTCGCCGTGGGTGAGCGTGTAGCCGGGCCCGTCGGGCAGCCCCTGCCGGGAGGCGAGGATCGCGCGCCCGGCGGCGCCCCGGTCCAGCGGGTGGCGGAAGCCCGCCCGGTACGCCACGTGGTAGTCCGTCCACGTCGGTTCGACCACCGCGACGGCGAGCGCGTCCGAACCGTCGACCAGGGTGAGGTGGGCCGTCGCGCCGATGTCCTCGGCGAGCGAGCGGAGCGCGGGCAGCGCCGCCTCCCTGACGAGCGGGTGCACCTGTCGGCCCAGGCGCAGCACACCGAGCCCGACCCGGGCACGGCCCCCCAGGTCGCGGCGGACCAGGGTGTGCTGTTCCAATGTGGCGAGCAGTCGGTAGACCACGGTGCGGTTGACCCCGAGTTTGTTGGACAACTCGGTGACGGTGAGCCCGTGGTCGGTGTCTGCAAGCAGTTTGAGGACGCGGAGTCCCCTGTCGAGCGTCTGAGAAGTCTCGGCGGTCACGACGCCCACTCCTTACGTGGTAGTCGCGGCGGCTCACCACGGACGTCACGACGCCGGTTCCCGTCGGCGACGCGCGCGCAGCGGCCGCCGGCAGGCCAGGGCACCGGCTGCGCTCCGAGGCGGCTCTGCCACGGGGCGTATGCGTTGCCGGGACAGTAGCGAGCCGGTCCGCTCAGCGGAAGGGTAAGTCCAGAATCCGGGCAGTCGGCGCGAGGTTTGTCCCGTTGGTGACGGAATGACCGCAGTCCGTGACCGAATCACCTTCCCTTACCGTCGCTCTCTTTATGCCGACCTTTTACCTTCACGCCGGGCCGCTACGCGCCCGGCGAACATCCCCACCTCCCTGCCACCGGCCGCGCCAGGGTGAGGACCATGCCGAAGAACGTAGCCGTCCTGTCCGACATCCACGGAGTCCTGCCCGCCCTGGAGGCCGTGCTCGCCGAGCCCGACGTGCGGGCCGCGGACCGCATCGTGCTGACCGGCGACATCGCCGCAGGCCCCCAACCGGCCGAGGTGATCGACCTGTTGGCCGGCCTCGGCGACCGGGCCGTCTGGATCAGCGGCAACGCCGACCGCGAACTCCTCGAATACCGCCGCGGCGAGCGCGACTCGATTCCGGACCCGATCGCCCCCTGGGCGGCCGGGCAGTTGCGCGACGACCACCTCGACCTCCTCAGCAGGCTGCCGGGCTCGCTCCCCCTGCCGGTGGACGGCCTGGGGTCCGTGCTGTTCTGCCATGCCACTCCCCGGGACGACGAAGAGGTCGTCCTGGTCGACTCGCCCCTCGACCGGTGGAAGGACGTGTTCGGCGGAGTCGACCCCGCCATCCGTACGGTGGTCTGCGGCCACACCCATATGCCGTTCGTCCGGCTGGCCCACGGCCGGCTGGTGATCAACCCCGGGAGCGTCGGCATGCCGTACGGCAGGAGCGGCGCCCACTGGGCCCTGCTGGGGCCCGGAGCCGAACTGCGCACCACGGCGTTCGACATCCCGGCCGCTGTCTCCCGGGTCTGCCGGGAATCCTCCTACCCCGGCATCACGGAGTGGGCGGACTACTTCCTGCACGCGCGCGCCACCGACGCCGAAGCGCTCGACACGTTCAGGCCAACACCGGGGAACCGGGGTTGACTTCACGACGCACTGCCCGGGTCTGCGGACTACTGTCGCGGGCATGGTCGAACACGACACCTTCAGCGCCACCCGCGAGGCCTACGACGCTGCCGCCCCCGCCTATGCGCAGCTGTTCCGCGACACGCTGCGTGACAGCCCCCTGGACCGCGCCGTCCTGGGCGCCTTCGCCGAGTCCGTCCGTGCGAGTGGGAACGGTCAGGTCGCGGACCTGGGGTGTGGACCCGGCCACATCACCGCCCATGTGCATGAGTTGGGGCTGACGGCGCGTGGCGTCGATGCCTCTCCCGCGATGATCGGGTTGGCCCGCCAGGCCTATCCGGGCCTGCGGTTCGACGTGGGCTCGATGGCAGCGCTGGACATCGCTGACGGCGCGCTGGGCGGCGTACTCTCACGGTGGTCCGTCATCCACACTCCCCCACCAGAACTCCCTTACGTCTTGACGGAGTTCCACCGTGTGCTGGCACCCGGCGGTCACCTTCTGATCGGCTTTTCGGCCAGCGATGACGCGTCCCACCCGACGCAGGTCTTCGACCACACGGTCGCGCCGGCCTACCGGTGGTCGCCGGACCACCTCGCCGCGAAGCTGCGCGAGTCCGGGCTGACCGAGGTGGCCCGGCTGGTTCGCGAGCCCCAGCCCACCGACCGGCGGCAGTTCCAGGAGGTTCACCTGCTCGCCCGCAAGGACGGCCGGCCCCGCTGAACTCTGCGCGTGAGCGGGCGCGGCGGCGCGTGGTGAGAGCGGAACCGTGCGAGAACCCGTTTGGCCGGCCACCGCGACCACTGCTACGTTGCCGGAGACCGTGCTGGAGAACGAGGAGGTGGTACCCGTGAACGTATCGACATGGGTGCTCTCCTCCGGGGTCACGGTCGGGCGATAGGTCGTCGTCCGGGAGCGCCACTCTGAGCACTCCCGAAAGGCACGACCGTGCACTTCACCTCTGAACAGCATCTCGACGACGGTGTCATCGAGCGCACCTTCACCCTCGACGAGATCCCCGGCATCCTGTGGACGCCCGGATCCGCGACCGCGTCCGCACCGGCGCCGCTGATCCTGCTCGGCCACCCCCCACTCGGACTGCGCACGATGTACCCCCGGCTGGCGGGGCGGGCCCGGCACTCCGCGGCGGAGGGCTTCGCCACGGCCACCATCGAGCTCCCGGGAAGCGGCGACCGGCCCCGTCTGCCCGCCGTCGACCAGGCCCGCGCCGCCCTGCGCCGGGCGATGGGAGCCGGCGAACCGGTCAGCGACGAGATCATCGACGCCCTCATCCTCCCGCTGGTCGACAAGGCGGTCCCGGAATGGCGGGCCGCGCTGGACGCCCTTCTTTCCCTGCCCGGGATCGGCGGACCGGTCGGGTACTCGGGGGGAGTGATCTCCATCGGAATCCGGCTTGCGGTCGTCGAGCCGCGCATCGCGGCCGCCGGACTCTTCGCCGGGAGTTTCGTGCCTCGCTCCATGTTCGAGGAGGCCCGCCAGGTCACCATTCCGCTGCATGTCCTGCTGCAGTGGGACGACGAGGGGAACGACCGGCAGGCGGCCCTTGACCTGTTCGACGCCTTCGGCTCCAAGGAGAAATCCCTGCACGCCCATATGGGCGGACACACCGGCGTCCCGCAGTTCGCGGGGGCCGCCGCGGCCCAGTTCTTCACCCGGCACCTGAAGTGAGACCGGGCCGTCAGGCCACCAGCGGACGGTGAGCCGTGCCGGCCAGACGCTCCCGTCGGGGGGGGAGGCCCGGGCACTCCTCCGCTGTCTGCGCCGCGGGCCCGTGCCGAGTCGGCACGGGCCCGCACGACGGCAATAATCGATTATCTTCTGGATCGTCTATTGTGGTGCCATGATCCGGACACCCCCTACCTCGACCTCACCGGGGAAGCAGATGCTCTCCGAGCAGGTCTACGTACACCTGCGGGACGCGATCCTGCGCGGGGACTACGCCCCCGGTGACGCCCTCAAACCCCAGGAGCTCGCCAAGGAACAGGACGTGAGTCTGGCCGTCGTCCGCGAGGCGCTCGTGCGGGTGGTCGGCGAGGGCCTCGCCGACCGGCTGCCCAATCGCGGCTTCGCCGTCCCGGCCTACACCGACCGCCGCTGGCAGGAGATCGCGGAGGCCCGCCGGACCATCGAACCGGTTCTGCTGCGCATGTCCGTCGAGCGGGGCGACGTCGACTGGGAAGCCCGCGTACGAGCCGCCCACCACCGCCTGGCCCGCACCCCCGCGTACGTGCCCGAGGAAGGCGAGCACTACAGCAGCGCATGGGCCGAAGCCCACCGGGTCTTCCACCGCACCCTGTTGGAGGGCTGCGGCAACCCCGTCCTGCTGGAGACCTTCGACCGGATGTGGACCGCGAGCGAGCTGGCCCGCCGCTGGTCGGCACACCGCAACCCCAACCGGGACGGCGTCCTGGAACACCGCCGACTGGAGGAAGCCGTACTCGCCCGCGACGCCGACACCGCGGCCGAGGTCCTGACCCTGCACCTCACCCGGACCGCGGCCGGACTGACCGACTGCTCCGGCCACGAACCCACGGGCGAAGCCTGATGCGCCTCGCCCGCCCGACCGTACATCCACACCTGATCACCGACACAGGAGCCACAGCATGACTGCCTTCGAAGCGAGCACGGGCCGCCACTGCCACAACGCCGTCAGCCCCCTGCACGCATCCATGTACTTCGCGCCGGAGCCGGAGGACGAACTCGCGGCGCTCGGGCTGGAGCGCGGGACCATGATCTACCTCGCGGGCCGCGCGGCCCCGCTCGGGGCCGTCGGCGCGGGCACCGTCACAGCGACGTTCTACAACTTCAACCACGAGCACGTACAGCGGTACATACCCGCCGCGTGGACCGTCACCACTCCGGAGGCGGTGCTCACGGCACGGCTGCGCGGCGCGGACCGGACGCTGCAACGGCTGCTCGGGAAGGAGACCCTCACGTCCACCGATATGGCCGAGGCGGCCGAACTGGCCCTGCACGCCGCCGAAGCCTGCCGCCGAGAGGCACGGCCGCTGTACGCCGCCAACGCCGACCTCCCCGTACCCGAGGAGCCGCACCTGGCTCTGTGGCACGCGGCGACGCTGCTGCGCGAGCACCGGGGCGACGGACACCTCGCCGCCCTGGCAGTCGCCGGCCTGTCCGGCATCGAGGCGCTGGTCCTGCACAACGCCACCGGCAAGGCGCCGACATCGGCACTCTTCATGCGGACCCGCGGGTGGTCCGCGCAGCAATGGGGCGGAGCCCGGGACCAGTTGCGTGAGCGCGGCCTGCTGGACGAAGCAGGCGACCTCACCGAGGCGGGCGCTGCCCTGCGCGGGGAGACCGAGGCACTCACCGACCGCCTCGATGCCGCCCCGTACGACCACCTCGGCCCGGCAGCCACCGCGCGCCTCACCGAACTGGCGGGCGGCTTCACCAGAACCCTCAGGGCAGCGGGCGCCTTCCCCGCGGTGCACTTCGGCAGGGGCTGAGGGCCGAGGCGGGCGCCCGGGCTCGTCCGCGTCGTGACCGTCGAGGAGTGGTGAGGTCGCCGCCCGCCGCACACC
Source organism: Streptomyces sp. NBC_01471 (assembly GCF_041438865.1). NCBI lineage: Bacteria > Bacillati > Actinomycetota > Actinomycetes > Kitasatosporales > Streptomycetaceae > Streptomyces > Streptomyces sp. NBC_01471. The sequence goes on along the minus strand of NZ_CP109450.1, from coordinate 5,061,690 downwards.
CGCGCGGGACGGCACCCGTCGGGGTGCCGTCCCACCGCGTACCGCACACCGCACACCCGCTCCGACCGGGTGTCACCGCATCCGGGTGGCCCACTCCTGGACCTTCGCGATCCGCTCCTTCAGCTGGCCGGCGGTCGCCTCCGCGCTCGGCGGGCCCCCGCAGGTGCGGCGCAGCTCCGTGTGGATCACGCCGTGCGGCTTGCCGCTCTGGTGGGTGTAGGCCGAGACCATCGTGTTGAGCTGCTTGCGCAGTTCGAGCAGCTGCTTGTGCGTGACGACCGGGCGCGCCTCGGCGGCCTTCTCCAGCAGGTCGGCCTCCTCGGCCGGCTTCTGGCGGCTGTGCGCGATCTGCCGCGTCTGGCGCTTCTGGAGCAGCAGCTGCACCTGGTCCGGCTCCAGCAGGCCGGGGATGCCGAGGTAGTCCTGCTCCTCCTCGCTGCCCGGGTGGGCCTGCATCCCGAACTCGGCGCCGTCGTAGAGCACCCGGTCGAAGACCGCGTCGGATTCGAGGGCCTCGAAGGGCAGCTGCTCCTCGGTCTCCTCGTCCTCCAGCTTCTCCGCGTCGGCGAGGAGCTTGTCCTCCTCCGCGTACGGGTTCTCCTCGTCGCTGCCCTTCTTGGGCTTGTCGAGTACGTGGTCGCGTTCGACCTCCATCTCGTTCGCGAAGTCGAGGAGCATGGGGATCGTCGGCACGAAGACGGACGCGGTCTCGCCGCGCCTGCGGGAGCGTACGAAGCGGCCCACGGCCTGGGCGAAGAAGAGCGGTGTCGAGATGGTGGTGGCGTACACGCCGACGGCGAGGCGCGGTACGTCGACGCCCTCCGACACCATGCGGACCGCGACCATCCACCGTGACTCGTCGGCGGCGAACTGGTCGATCTTCTTCGATGCGGCCTTCTCGTCGGAGAGCACGACGGCGGGCCGGTCGCCGGTGATCTTCCGGAGGATCTTCGCGTACTCGCGGGCGGTGTCCTGGTCGGAGGCGATGACGAGACCGCCGGCGTCCGGGATGCCCTTACGGACCTCGGTGAGCCGCTGGTCGGCGGCGCGCAGCACGTTCGGGATCCACTCACCGGTCGGCGCGAGCGCGGTGCGCCAGGCCTGGCCGATGGCGTCCTTGGTCATCGGTTCGCCGAGCCGGGCGGCGATCTCGTCGCCCGCCTTGGTGCGCCAGCGCATGTTGCCGCTGTAGCTGAGGAAGATCACGGGACGGACGACGCCGTCGGCGAGCGCGTTGCCGTAGCCGTACGTGTAGTCGGCGGAGGAGCGCCGGATGCCGTCGTTGCCCTCCTCGTACGCGACGAAGGGGATCGGGTTGGTGTCCGAGCGGAACGGCGTACCGGTCAGCGCGAGCCGCCGGGTCGCCGGGTCGAACGCCTCCTGGCAGGCCTCACCCCAGGACTTGCTGTCGCCCGCGTGGTGGATCTCGTCGAGGATCACGAGCGTCTTGCGCTGCTCGCAGCGGTTGCGGTGCAGCATCGGGCGCACGCCGACACCGGCGTAGGTGACCGCGACGCCGTCGTACTCCTTGCTCAGGGGCCCCGCGCTGTAGTCCGGGTCGAGCTTGATCCCTATCCGGGCGGCGGCCTCCGCCCACTGCTTCTTCAGGTGCTCGGTCGGCGCGACGACGGTGATCTGCTGGACGACGTGGTGGTGCAGCAGCCACGACGCGAGGGTCAGCGCGAAGGTGGTCTTCCCTGCGCCGGGGGTCGCGACCGCGAGGAAGTCACGGGGCTGCTCATGGAGGTAGCGCTCCAGGGCGCCTTCCTGCCAGGCGCGCAGCTTGCTGGCGGTGCCCCAGGGGGCGCGGCCGGGAAAGGCGGGTGAGAGGTGGTGGGAGGCGGTAGTAGTCACGGTCTCCGTCGGTTCTCAGAGGTGCACGGGGCGTCGGTACGACAACCGGGCCACCCTACCGGGGACGACCGTGGCTTGAGTCAGCGCGCAGCGAAGCTGGGCAGCTGACCGGCAATCCTGGGCACATCGAGCAAGCCCTGGCAGACATCCAGCACGAACCGCTCGGCCTCGTTCACATCAAACGCAGCATCCAGCGGGTGCTCGTTCATGTGCAGAAAAACCCAGGTCGCGTACCACGCAATGCGCTTATTTCCATCGACAAGCGCGTGATTCCGGGCCAACGACTCCATCAGCGCAGCACCCTTGTGCCAGACATCGGGATACGCGTCCTGCCCGAACACGCTCGACTGCGGGCGTGCCAGAGCGGAGTCGAGCAGACCGTAGTCGCGCACCTCGTCCGCTCCCAGCCGCTTTGCGAGGTTCAGCAGCTCAGGGAGTGTCAGGTAGTACATCAAGCGAGCCTGCGGTTGAGCTCCGCGCTGGCTGCGAGGACATGGTCAGCTGCCTGGTTGAAGAGCCGGGAATGCTCGTTCATGGCAGCGATGACGGCATCGTGAGCGAAGACCTGCATGCTTCGGCCTTCTGCGGCCGCACGCTCCCGCAGCATGTCGAGTTCTTCGTCCGTGAATCGCAGATTCAATCCAGCCATGCCCCGATGGTACTACGTGGTACTACGTAGTGCCATCAGGCTTCGCCCACCCGCAGCCGCGTAGCCACCCAAGCCCCCGCCAGGGCCACCGCCGCCATGGGCAGGAACACCGCCGCGAACGCCGCCGGGTGCGGGGCCGAGGCCCCGTCGTGCAGGGCGCCCACCGCTCCCCCGCCCAGCGCCGCGAAGGCCGCGCCGCCCGCCGCGAGCATCAGGGCGTTCGAGAGGCCGTCCGAGATCTGCAGGGCGGCCGAGTTCGCGCCCGCCTCCTCCGGTGCCGACAGCTTCAGCATCATCACGCTCGTGGAGGCGACGACCGTACCCATCCCGTAGCAGCCGAACGCCCACGCCACCGCGACCGTCCAGGCCGGGACGGAGTGGAACAGGACGCTCGGCGCCGCCAGGATGGCCGCCGCCACGAGGAGCATGCCGATGACCATCAGCCGCTGCCGGTACGGCTCCATGCGCGGCCGGGACTGTACGTACGAGCCGAGCGCCCAGGTCCCGCCGCCGGCCGCCAGCGAGAGCCCGGCCAGCGTCGGCGAGAGTCCGCGCTGGGTGACCAGCATCAGCGGTACGAAGCTCTCGGCCGCGATGAACGACCCCGCGGCCACCCCGCGCAGCAGGACGACAGAAGGCAGCCCGCGCGCCGCCCGGCAGGTGCCGCGCGGCAGCAGCCCGAGCACCGCGGGGACCAGCAGTGCCGCGCCCAGCGCCGCCGGGACCAGGGAGAACCACCGCAGGTCCTGGCCCGCGTACTGGAGCAGACCGGCCCCCACCGAGATCCCGAGCGCGAGACGGATGCGCCGCCGGTCGAAGGCGGGCGGCGGCACGGAGGGGTCGGCGGGGCCCGCCGCCTTCCGGCGGATGGCGGGCAGCGCGAGGGCGAGCGGCGGGACCACCAGGACCGGGATGGCGATGAAGACCCAGCGCCAGCCGAGGTGTTCGGTGACCGTTCCGGCGGCGAGCGGCCCGACGACGGAGGGGATGACCCAGCTCGCGGCGAAGGCGGCCATGATCGAGGGCCGCAGCCGCTCCGGGTAGGCACGGCTGACGACCACGTACAGCGCGACGATGACGAGCCCGCCGCCGAGGCCCTGCACCGCACGGCCCGAGACGAAGATCCACATCGTGGACGCCGTGCCGGAGAGCAGCAGTCCGGCCGCGAAGGCGGCGATCCCGGTGGCGAGCGGCCGCAGCGGCCCGTTCCGGTCGGCCCACTGGCCGGAGAGGACCATCGCGAAGAGCGAGGTGGTGAAGTACGCGGAGAACGCGAAGGCGTAGAGCGCCACGCCGTGCAGCTCCCGCGCGGCGACGGGCATCGCCGTGCCGACGGCGGTCGCCTCGAAGGCGATGAGCAGGACGACGGTGACGATGCCGATGCTGAGCGCCCGGTGCGCGCTGCCGAGAATCCCGCCGGTCGCAGGGGCGGATGTGCCGTCGGGTACGTCGGTGGATGCGACCTCGGGGTCGCGGGATTCCAGGGCGGTCATGGAATCAGAGTAAGGGGCGAAATACCGGATGGCCCCTGTCGGGAGGCGGGGCTCGGCTCGTCCCTTGGTCGTACGACCATGAACGGGGTGTGGCAGTCACGTTGCGGGACGGCCCGCGGCCTTGAGGCGGGGGGCGAGGGGCGCCTACGGTCGGCGTACTGGATCAGTTCCGAGCGGACGAACGGAGCGGATTCCGGTGGCTTGGCCGTGTGCCCGAGTGGTTTAGGGACTCGCCTGCAAAGCGAGTTACGTGGGTTCGATTCCCGCCACGGCCTCTGTGTACGGAGGCCCGGCGCCCCCGGTTGTTCCCGGCCGGGGGCCCGGCTGCTGGTCCTTCGGGCCCTAGCTGGCTAAGGCCTCTTCAAAGTCCCGCCTGCCCTTCGGGCGACGACGCGACTTTGCGCAAACGGCCTAGAGCTGCGACGCCCCTCCGTCGACAGGGAACTCCGTTCCCGTCGAGAAGGTCGCACCGAACGCCAAGTACGCCACCGCGGCGGCCACTTCCTCGGACGTCCCCAGCCGCTGCATCGGGTTGGTGCTCCGGTAGGTGTCCTTTATCGTCTCGGCGACGTCGGCGGGGACTGAGCGGTCCAGGATGCCCGTGTCGGTCGGGCCGGGGCTCACGGCATTGACTCGCACCTTGTGCGGCAGCAGCTCGCGGGCCAGGGTGCGCGTCATCGACCGCAGGGCTGCCTTACTCGCCGAGTAGACACTGAGCGTGTCGAGGCCCAGGACGTTCACCACCGACGTGGTGAGGACCACGCCGCTTCCCTCGCGCAACAGCGGCGCCAACGCCTGCACCGTGAAGTACGGGCCCTTGGTGTTGATGGCGAACAGCGTGTCGTACATCTCCTCCGTAATCGAGTCGAACGGCGCGGACTCGGTGACCCCGGCGTTGACGAACAGCGCGTCCACCGCACCGAACCGCTCCTGGACCGTGCCGGCCAGCGCCTTGATGTCCTTCATGGACGCGGCGTCGCTGCGGACGCCGACCGCCTTGTCCCCCAGCTGCTCAAGCGCGGCGTCCAGAGTGGATCGGGTGCGGCCGGTGATCAGTACGTGCGCCCCACCGTCCGCGAACAACCGGGCCGTAGCCAGGCCAATACCGCTGCTTCCGCCCGTGATCACGATCTTCTTGCCGTCATAAGTGGTCATGCCCTCAAGCCAATATCCACCCGCACACCCTGTCCAAGACCTGTTCCGTATGCCGTCATGCCCCAGGCGTATGACGACGCGCGACGTACCCTGAGCGAATGGACGTCGATCTCCGGCTCGTGCGCTATTTCACCGTCGTGGCGGAGTACGGCAACTTCGGCCGGGCCGCGACCAAGCTGCACCTGGCACAGCCGTCGCTGAGCCGTCAGATCCAGCGACTTGAGGCTCAGCTCGGTGTCCGGCTTTTCGACCGCTCGCCGCAGGGCAGCAGCCTCACCGACGCCGGTCAGGCATTCCTTCCCGGGGCCCGGATACTGCTCCAAGAGGCCGAGCAAGCCGCTCGCAAGGCCAGAGCCGCCGTCCAGCCCCGTATCGTCACCGTCGGCTGCGCCGAAGGACTGGTCATCACCGCCTGTGTGCAGGAACTGCGCCGCCGGCACCCCGACGGCCAGGTCCGCACCCGGCACCTCGACTGGCGGGACACGCGCGCCCTCGCCGAGGGGCGGGTCGACGCCCTCGTTGTGTACAGGCCCCTGCCCTTCCCCACGGACGGGTTCCGGGTGACCAAGCTCCATCAGGAATCGCGGATACTCGTCACGTCGGCAAGTCATCATCTGGCGAACGAGGAAGCCGTCAGCCTGCGGGCTCTGTCGGACGAGGAACTGGTGGCCTGCGTCAGCACTCCGGTCCTCTGGAGCACGCCCAAGCCGGTCGACGACCGCCCGGCACCACCCCCACCCGCGATCGACGACAGCTACGAGGACAAGCTGGAACTCATCGCCACCGGCCACTGTGTCGCGATCTTCCCTGCCGCCGATCGACGCGCTGCTGCGCGCGAGGACATCGCCCTGGTGCCCGTCATCGACATCGATCCCTGCGAGCTCGTGCTCGTCACGCGCGCCGGCGACCCAAACCCGCTGCTCGGATCCCTGGAAGACGTCGCACGTACATTGCTCGGCACAGCCCCCCGACAGGAGAACAGCACGCTGCCGATCAGCTGACCCTCGCGGCGGAAGCGGCTGGATGGTCGGAGGGTCCTCAACGGGATCGTCCGGAAGTTCCGGACGGGCACGGGCGGACGCGGCCGGTGAGATCGACTGGCTGGTATCGGTCGACTCCACCATCGTCCGCGCCCACCAGCACGCGGCCGGGGCCCGAAAAGGGGGCTCCGGAACCCCGCGCTCGGCCGCTCCAGAGGCGGACTGACCAGCAAAATTCACCTGGTCTGCGATGCCGTCGGCCGACGGCGTGGAACGGTGCTTCAACCGCCTGAAGCAATGGCGCGGCATCGCGACCCGCTACGACAAAACCGCCGAGTCCTACCAGGCAGCCGTAACCCTCGCCTCGCTGCTGATGCGGGCGTGACACCTTGACGACAACTCCTACGCGGCGTCCGAGCCGCCAGGAACGACGACGAGGCTGTCTCCGGCAGGGGACGGCTGTGGCCGCGTGGGCGGGGTGCCCAGCAGTTCGGCACGGGTGAGGCTGTGGAGCCGGTCCGCGCTGGCGCGGTAGAAGCGGCGCTGTGTCATGCGGCCGAACAGGATGAACCCCGCGCGGACGACGGGGTTGCGGATCGGCGCCCGGCGCGAGTATCCCGTGATCAGGAACTCGACGTCGCCCGTGCGCGGGTACTTGATGACTTGGTAGTGCAGTTCCCCCTCCTCCAGATGCCCCTGAAGAGTTCGGTAGCCCCAGCCCCACACCCGCTGTGCGGTGTCGTCCGTGCCCCGCAGGTCGTCGGTGACCGACGTGATCCTGACCCCCATGTCGAAGCGGAGCCCGAGGAAGCGCCCCTCCAGCAGGATGTTCCGCCCGAGCAACGCGTCGTCGCGGCGGTAGAGCGCACGGAGGATGCCCGGTTCGGGGAACTGGTAGTCGCGCACGAGCCGGCAGGCGATGTCCCAGGCCCCGCCCGGCTCCGGGTCGCCCGGCCGCTCACGGGCGAGCGTCCGGCGGAGCGAGTCGACATGCCAGCCGTCCTCCCGGGCGGGCGTACGGCCGGGCGGGAGGGAGTAGTTGACGGTACGGCCTTTCAGGGAACGCAGCGCCGAGGCGGCGCCCTCGCCGTGGAGTCGCCTTTCACGCAGCACGGACGCCCCTCCAGGGGAGAAGTGGAGAGCCCCGCAGGCCGACGCTAACCGGTCCATCCCTTTCGCCCGGGCCGCACGGCCCGCCCGAACGGCTTGGACGGTCCGGCCCGCCCGGTCCGACCGAACCGCCCCGTCCGCTCGAACCGCTCGATTTCGCTGATGGACTGGCCCACGAGCCACAGCGTGGCCGGCCAGAGACCGACGAACAGCGCCCGCCGCTCCGCATTGCCCCGCTCGTCCTGGTCGTAGCCCTTGGCCCGCAGCCAGAACCCGATGCAGACCGCCACCCCGGCCATCGAGGCCGCCTCCATGTACGCGCCACGCACGCCCGCGCGTTGCAGCACCCGCGAAATCCGCACCGTACCTCCCAGCCTCCCACCGCAGCCGCATAAGAAGTGCAGAAGAATATGAAATGTCTGCTTTGACCGTATCGTGAACGGTATGACGTCAGCGCACACCGAGCAACCGTGGCAGTTGTCCCGTCGGCGCCGGCTCGGAACTCTCCTGCGGTTCCCCGCCGGGGTGGCGATCATGTCCTGGAACTACCTCTGGCGGATCTGCGCCCTGCACCGCAGCGAGACGCCCGGCGACAGCAGCGATCTGCCGCCCGTCGTGCCTGCCGAGTTGCTGGACCGGCGCAGCAAGCGCCTGGAGGACGGCGTCGGACCGATGCTCCACCGGCGCTTCTCCGTGCTGATCGAAGGCAGCGACGTGGGTCCGCAGCAGCTGATGAGCTCCGTCATGGCCGACTTGAACCAGGCGGCTCCGCGGGGCGCCGCGGTGTTCGACAAGACGGCCGGCCGCCCGGGGGCCGTACGGACCGGCGACGAATACCGGGTGCGGATGCCCGGGCCGTGGGACGGGCCCGTACGCGTGCTCCACCAGGACGCCTCGTCGTTCAGGTTCGGCACACTGCAGGGCCATCTCGAAGCGGGCCAGATCGAGTTCCGGGCCAGGGACGAGGGCGAGCTGCTCTCCTTCGAGATCGAGGCATGGTCCCGGGCGGGCGACCGGCTGGCGGACGTGCTGTACTGCCGCCTCCGGGTGTCCAAGGAGATCCAGTTCAACATGTGGGTGCACTTCTGCCTGCGGGCGGCGGACATCTCCGGCGGGCGGCCGCGTGGCGGCGTCACCATCGACACCCGGGTCGTACCCGCGGACGGCTGCCGCGAAGTGCCGGTCGCCTGACCCGCCGCCGGGCCCCTTCTCGGCGTCCCGGGACTCAGGCGCAGCGCCCATGCCTCAAACGCGGCGTCCCGGGACTCAGGCCTCCGGCCTCGTCGTGGGCTGCTCCGTGCCGCCGACCCGTGCCGCCGAGGCCTCCGGCCTCGTCGTCGGCTGCTCCGTGTCCCTGCCCCGCGCCGCCCGGACCATCGACTTCAGGTGCTCCTCGTCCTCCGACGAGAGGGACGTCTGGACCAGCTGGCCGCCGAACGGCGCCAGCTCGGCGACGACCTTGTCGACCGCGTCCGACTTGGCCAGGGCGAAGAGCGCGGCGGCTCCCGGGCGGAGGTTCGAGCTGATCTCGCGCATGAAGTCGTCGTTCACGCCGGTGTCACTGACGGCCCCGCCCGCCGCGCCCGCTGCGGCTCCGACAGCCGCGCCGAGCAGCGGCGCCAGGAAGAGCAGCCCGATGAGCCCGCCCCAGAGCGCGCCCCCGGTCGCCCCCGCCGCGGTGAGGTTGACGGCCTGGTGCAGCTTGATCTTGCCGTCGGCCTCGCGGCGCTCGACCACGACCACGTCCTCCAGCTCGATGAGGTGCTGGCGGCTCAGCGTGACGACCTTGTCGCGGACCTGGTTGGCGGTGGCGACATCGTTGTAGGCGACGACGAACAGATTGCTCATGCGGCTGGCTCCTCAGCGGGGTGCACCGGACGCACCGGGTGCAGGGAACGCACGGGGTGCAGGACCCACCCCACTATAGGAAATAAGCCACAAAGAGGACACGTGGCGGTGGCGTCCGGGTACCGGGCAGGCCCGGAGGGGCGGACATCCCCTCCCGGCCTGCCGCCGGACCTGCCGCCGGACCCCCGCCAACGCCCCTCCGGCCCCCTTCGATGATCGAAGGGCGCCGCCTCACCCCCGGCCGACCAGCTCCGCCAGACCCAGCGCCGCCATCCCGAACCCCGACGGGACGGGCGGCAGATAGCGGGACCCCGGGCCGCCCGCGAGCAGATCGGCCTCCGCGTACCGGCGGGTCTTGCGGTGCCAGTTCAGGATGGCCGCCATCCAGTCCTCCAGCTCCCGCACATAGGTCCGCAGTGCGTCACGGGCCTCGTCGTCCAGCCCGAAGTCCTCGCAGACGACCGGGATCTCGTGCTCGGCCACATGCTGGAACTGGCGCATGCGCGACACCATCAGGTCGTCCACCATGGCCAGCGCGGTCGGGTAGTCGACGTTGAAGAACGCCTGGACGACCAGGACGCAGTTGTGCACCTCCCCCTCGAACTCGATCTCCTTCTGGTACGAGAAGACATCGTTCATCAGGCAGGCGTAGTCGGCGGCCGAACTCTCCAGCGACTTCACCGGACCGCTGCGGAACACCTCGTCCGGGATCTGGTGCCCGTGGCCGAGCCTGGCCAGCGACATCGTCAGATCGGAGCCGAAGGTCATCCGGCGCATCTCGATGTAGTCGACCGGTTCCGGGATGCGGTGCTGCGCCTGGTTGGCGAGCTCCCAGAGCCAGCTGGCCGTCATGTTCTCGACAGCCGTACGGAAGGTTCGGCGCGCCGCCCGGTCCATCGGCGCCGCCGTGCGCGCCCACAGGTCGGCAAGGGCCCGCTCCATGACGTTCTCCGCTGGGGGCGCCTCCCCCTCCAGGGGCATGAACAGTGAGAACCGCTCGTTCTGCACCTTCGCACCCGCGAGGTCCCGGGTCCGCCCGTACACCAGCGGGAAGTAGTCGTCGGCGTACGTGCCCCACGCCAGCCAGCCGGACGACAGGTCCAGCTCCTCCGCTGTGGCGTCCGGGTCGATGCCCGCCGCGCAGACCGGGAAGTCGTACCCGGCGAGCTGCCGCTCGTCCCAGATGTCGTCGAGCATCCGCATCCGGTGCGCCCACGTGACGAGATTGCGCCGCGCGGCCTCCAGGTGGGGCGAGAGCGAGAGCGCGAACGGCATGTCGAAGTCGGGGAGCCGGGACGGCCCGACGTGCTGGTGCGGGACGTGCAGGTGGTTGCGCAGCCGGGCCGCGCCCGTCTTCCCCATGAGCCGCTTGATGTCCGCGGCGGACGTACCTAGCCCCAGCGGTGCGAGCGGCAGCCCGCGTTCCGCCACCGCGCCACCGTCGTTCATGTAGCGGCTGGAGCGCATGTGCCACTCGTGGCCGCCGGACTGCCAGTCCTGGAGCCCCTTCACATAGGTGAGCGTGTCGGCCACGCCCTTCGGGTCGACCGCGAACTCCGCGAAGAGCGGGCCGAGTTCGGTGAAGAAGGTGTTCTCGAACTGCTGGAGCCGCGCGGTGAGCAGATCGTTGACCGCCTCCGCCGCCTCCTGGGTCGTGCAGCCGAGGAAGGTCTCAAGGACCAGGACCCCGTTGCTGAGTTCACCCTCCTCCTGGATCTCCCGCTCGTACGAGAAGAGGTCGTTGCGCAGATGCACGCCGTCGGAGAACGTGTCCTTCAGTACGCGCAGCGGGCGCGATCCCGCGATGACCGCGGGCACCTCCGCGCCCGTCGCGTACTCGATGAGCCCGGCGGACCAGGGGGCGCCGCCGACCTTGCGCCGCATCTCGATGTACTCGACGGGGTTGGAGACACGCCCCGCGTTGATGTTGGAGAGTTCCCAGAGGGACTCGTTGAGCAGGTTCTCGGTGCTCACGGCGAAACGTTCCCGCCACTCCATGGACATGCTGGGGACGGTGCGCGCCCAGAGGTCGGCCAGGCCGGCTTCCACCTGGTTCTGCGGCTCGGGGAACCCGTCGGCCAGATCCATCGGCATGAAGGCGGGCAGCCGGTCCAGGTACGCCTTCCCGCCCTGCCGGTCCTGCGACCGCTTGAACAGCTCCAGGAAATGGTCGTCGAAGAAGAAGACCCACACGTACCAGTCGGTCACGAGCGACAGTTCGGGTCCAGCGCAGTCCGGGTGGGTGTACGCGCAGAGCAGGGCGTAGTCGTGGGAGTCGAGGTCGTGCTCGTCCCAGATCCCCGATCCCTCCAGCATCTCCATGTCCCTGGCCCACTGTTTGGTATGGGCTCTGGCCTCTTCGAGATGGGGATTCAGCCTGGCCGGATGCGGCAGGTAGAACTCCGGCAGTTCAAAAGGCTTTGACACTGACGTTAGGCCCTTCGCGCGAGGTCGCTGATCAGAGCAGCACTACCCCTGCACACCACGGGCATCCGCCGGCGCACGCCGGTATGCCCATATGTGTGACGCGGGCGCGAACCGGGTGCGGGACGACGGGTGATGTGCTGCGGATGTCAGCGACTCCGGGGCAGCCGAGGCGGTTGCGACCACTCCGGGCCCCAGGCGGTCCCGGGGGCCGGGCGGTCGAGGAGCCGGGAGCCCGGGGGCGGGGCCCCCGGGCCGCGCCTCAGCCCGTGACCACCGCGGCCTGCGGCCGGATCGGGAGCCGGCTCACCGGGCGGCCGGTCGCCGCCCGTACCGCCGCCGCCACCGCGGCCGGGGCCGTGACCACCGGTACCGCGCTCGCCGCCTTCGCGCCGAACGGGGCCACCACGTCGCGCTCCTCGATGAGTTTCACGATGCGGATGTCCGGCGTGTCCAGGGACGTGGGGAGCGCGTAACCGGTCAGGTCCGGGTGGCGCACCACGCCGCGCGTCGTACGGAGGTTCTCGGTCAGGGCCGCGCCGACGCCCTGGGTGACGCCCGCTTCGATACGGGAGGTCAGCAGCCGCGGGTTGAGGACCCGGCCGACGTCCTGCGCGACGGCCATCTCCACGACCCGGACCGAGCCCAGTTCGATGTCGACGTCCACCACCGCGCGGATCGCGCAGAAGGCGAGGCCGACGAAGGCGTCGCCCTGTCCCGACTCGTCGAGCGGCTCGGTCGGATGCGGGCGGCACTGGGCCGTCGCCCAGAGTTCCTTGCCGTCCATGGCCTCGGTGACCGTCGTGGAGAGCACCCCGTCGTACGAGGTGATCTTGCCGTCGGCGATCTGGAGCAGCTCGGTGGACATCCCGAACTGGTGGGCCAGCGGCTGGAGCAGCTGGGTGCGGACCATCTTCGCCGCCCGTTCCACCGCACCGCCGGAGACCCAGGTGTGCCTGCCGTGCGTGGCGGGCCCGGCGGGGGGCTGGTCGGTGTCGACGGATGCGACATGGACCTCCTCGATACCGAGGGTGTCCTGCACGATCTGCCGGGCCAGCGTGGAGAATCCCTGGCCGGTCTCGACGGCCGCGCAGATGACCGTGGCGATCCCGTCGTGGACCTTGACCGTGGCCGTGGAGACCTCGTCGGCGCCCTCGGCACCGAGCATGTGGACCATGCCCAGCGCGTAGCCGACCCCGCGGCGCACCGCACCCGGCTCGCCCGCGCCCTCCGGGCCTCCGGGCAGCAGCCAGTCGCCCTCGGGGGTGTCCTTGGGCAACGCGGGCAGCGGGAAGTCCTTGACGGAGCGCAGGAGTTCGGCGACCGGGGCCGGGCAGGTGACGGGCTGCCCGGTGGGCAGCAGATCGCCGGTGGCCAGCACGTTGCGCAGCCGCAGTTCGGCCGGGTCCATGGAGAGCCGGGCCGCGAGCTTGTCCATCTGGCCCTCGTACGCGGCGCAGACCTGGAGCGCGCCCTCGCCGCGGACGTGGCCGGACGGCGGGTTGTTCGTACGGACCGCCCAGCCCTCGATGAAGGCGTGCGGGACGACGTAGGGACCGCAGGCGAACGAGACGGCCGCCGCCAGCGATTCGGACGACGCGTCGGCGTACGCGCCCGCGTCCAGCAGGATCTGCGCCTCGACCTTCACCAGACGGCCGTCGGCGTCCGCGTGGTGGCGGTAGCGCAGCAGGGTCGGGTGGCGGTGGGCGTGGCCGAGGAAGGACTCCTCGCGGGTCGCGGCCAGCTTGACCGGGCAGCCGGTCTTCAGCGCGAGCAGGCCGAGCGGGAGCTGGAAGCTGGTGTCCTCGCGGTCACCGGTCGCGCCGGGCACCCCGGTCACCACGACCTTGACCCGGTCGGGTTCCAGGCCGAAGCAGGCGGCGGCCAGGTCGCGGTCGGTGTGCGGGTCGGTGGACGCGGTGTAGATCTCGACCCCGCCGTCGGGCCGGGGCACGGCGAGTCCGGCCTCGGCGCCGATGGGCGCCGGGTCCTGGCGGCCGATCCGGTAGAGGCCCTCGACGATGACCTCGCCGGTGACGTCCGGGTCGCCGAACCTCAGCGGGATGTGGCGGATCAGATTGCCGTCGGGGTGCAGCGGTTCGGCCGCGAACGCCTTCTCCGGGTCGGTGACCGGCTCCAGCACCTCGTACTCGACCGCGATGGCGGCCGCGGCGAGCCGGGCGGTGTCCGGGTGGTCGGCGGCGACCGCTGCGATGGCCTCGCCGTGGTGGCGGACCAGTTCGGAGGCGAAGACGGGGCGGTCGGCGACCGCGCGGCCGTGCGCGGTGTCGCCGGGGATGTCGGCGTGCGTGACCACCGCGCGGACGCCGGGCATCGCCGACGCCTCGGACGTGTCGATGGAGAGGATCCGGGCGTGCGGGTGCGCGGAGCGCAGCACGGCGGCCCAGAGGAGGCCTTCGGCCCACAGGTCGGCCGCGTAGGGGAAGGTGCCCTCGGTCTTCGCGCGGGTGTCGGCCGGCGGGAGGGACGCGCCGAGCCCGTGCGCGGGCGGCTCCTGCTCCGGGCCGTCCGCCTCCGGGGACTTCGCGGTGGCCGCGGTGGCCGCGTCGCTGCTCACGCCATGCCTCCGTCGTGCTGCTGCGGGTTGTCCGGCTGCATGCCGCCGGATCCGGGTGCTGCCTGGTGCGGGATACGGGCCTCTTCGGACGCGGCGCCCGCCGCGGCGCGCCCGGCGACCACCTCGCCCACCGCGTCCAGCACACCCCGGTAGCCGGAGCAGCGGCAGAGGTTGCCGCACAGGGCCTGTCTGGTTTCGAGTTCGGTGGGGGCGTGGTTGCCCTCCAGGAGGTCATGGACCGTCATGGCCATGCCGGGAATGCAGAAACCGCACTGGACGGCTCCGCACTCGGAGAGTGCCCGCTGCACGTCGGAGGGTTCGCCGTTGACGGCGAGGCCCTCGACCGTACGGACCTCGGAGCCCGCGGTGGTGGCCGCGGGGACCAGGCAGGAGGCGACGAGGCGGCCGTCCACCTGGACGTTGCAGGCGCCGCACTCCCCCTGCGAGCAGCCGTCCTTGGCGCCCGCGAGCCCGAGGCGCTCCCGCAGGACGTAGAGCAGCGACTCGCCGATCCAGGCGTCGGTGACCGGCCGGTCGGTGCCGTTCACGCGCAGGACGTACGAGGCGGGCGTGTGCTCGCTCCAGGCCGTCACGGGGGCCGCGTCCGGCTCGGCGAGCGCATCCGGCGCCGGAGCCGCGTCCGCCGCGCCGGCGTCGGCATGCACGGCGTCGGGGTTCACGGCGTCAGGGTTCACGGCGTCGGAGTGGACGCCGTCGGGACCGGCTGCGGGAGGCGCGGTCTCCTGGCCTGCCCCGGGCGCCGCGTCGAACTCGGCCGCACGGGGGGCCGGGACGTCGTGCCGGTCCGGTGCCGGATGCGGGACACCGTCCTCGTGCGCGTCCCGCGGATCGTGCCCGTCGTGCGCGTCGTGCTCACTGCCGTGTCGGGCGGGGTCGTGCCCGGAGTCGTGACCGGCACCCGGAACGTCCCGCTCCCCGGCCGTCGTTCCGTGTCCGTCCCCGGCGGTCGGCTCCGGGTCCGTCCCGTGCTCGTCCCGCGGTACGGGAGTGCCGTCGGCCGGAGTCGCGTGGTGCGGCTCGGGCTCCTCCGCCGGTACGGCCCACGGCGCGGGCGCGCCACCGGGCAGCGTGGCCGGGCGCGAAAGCGAGGAGGCGGCGTACTCACCGGACTCCTCGGGGACATCCCCCTCGGCGACCGGGATCGTCCACTGGCCGGTGAGGTCCCCGCCGTGCTGCTGGTGCGGCTGTTGCTCATGCTGCTGCTGGTGCGGCTGTTGGGGGACGTGCGAGTCCTGCGCGTCGCCGAACGTCCAGTGGCCCGTGGCCGTCGGCTCCTGCGGGTACCCCGGACCGGCGTGCGGAGCCTGTGCGGGCTCCGGCCAGTACGGCGTCACAGGCTCCTGGTGGGACTGATCGAACTGGAGGGAGTGGTCAGGCTGGTGTGAGTGGTCGGGCTGGTGAGAATGGTCGGGCTGGTAGGGCTGGTGCGTCTGATAGGGCTGATGAGCCGGGCCCCCCTGCTGCCCCTGCCCCGGTGCCTGCGGCATCTGCGGCACCGACCACTGCCCGGTGCCGGCCGGATCCGTGCCCGCCGCGGGCGTCAGCGGCAGGATCATCGGCGGTACGTACCCGTGGCCGGGCGCCGCCAGCGGTGCGCCGGACGGGTCCATGCCCTCCGGGAGCTGTACGAACGCGGTGGCCTCGGCGTCGTACTCGCCGCCCTGCGGGACCGGCTGCCAGCCGCCGTGGTCGTCGTTGGTGGTCACGAGAGTGCCCTCCCCAGTGCTCGCCGGGCCAGTGCGGCGACGGTCCGCCGCAAGTGCAGTACGGCCGGGGGCAGCGGCTGCGCCTCTCCCCCGTCGGGGGGCGGAGCCGCGTCGGGGATGCAGGCGGCGGCGACGTACTCGCCGAAGGCGGTGAGCGCCTCCTGCGCCAGCCCGCGTTCTCCGTCCCAGTCGATGAGTGAGGCGATCCACTGCTCGGCCTCCATCGGCCGCAGCGGCATCGGGGCGACGGCTCCGACCGCGCAGCGCACACCGCGCCTGGCCGGGTCGAGGACCACCGCGACCGACGCCGTGGCACGGCCGGGGCCGGTGCGCCCGGTGGCCTTGAGGAAGACCTGGGGCGCGTGCAGCAGCGGTACCCGTACGAATCCGACGAGTTCGGCGGGCTGGAGCATGTCCCGGCCCGCGAGCAGATGCGACACCGGGGTCTCGCGGCGGGAGCCGCCCGGACCCGCGACGACCAGGGTGGCCTCCAGCGCGGCCAGCACGGGCAGTGCGTCGCCGGTCGGTGCGGAGGTGACGATGTTGCCGCCGAGCGTGCCCGCGTTACGGATCTGCGGCGGGCCCGCGGCGCGTGCGGCGGCGGCCAGCGCGGGGATGAGCGCGGCGAAGTCGGGCCGTCCCATCCGGGCGTGTGTGAGGCCCGCGCCCAGCAGCGCGTGGCCGTCCTGGTAGTGCCAGCCGCGGATCTCGCTGATCCTGCCGAGTCCGACGAGTCCCGTGGGCCGCAACAGCCCCGAGTTCACGGCCGCCATCAGATCGGTGCCGCCCGCGACGGGGACGGCGGCAGGCATCGCCGTCAGTGCCGCCACAGCCTCGTCGAGCGACGTCGGCAGCGTCACGGACTGCGCCGCCTGCGGTGCGTGCGTGGTCAACCCAGCTGCCCCTTCCCGGTGTCCCGGTGTCCCGGCTGTCCCGCCTGTTGCGCCGTACGGTACGTGCTCGGAGCCCGGACGTGGCAACTCTGGCACATCTTCCGGACTGCCCGACGGGAGGGTCCGCGAAGGGCAGATCCATCCCTTCCCAGACTGAACGTCCGCATTCACGCGGGATTGCCGCGAAGTGCCGATTACCGCTCTTCTGCACCCGTTGCCTGAGTTGTTCGGCCCGGCGGTTCATGGTTCCGGAGCGCCCGGGACTTGGTACACACCTTGCCCGCACGCTCACACGTTTGGGGGCGCCCCCTCGATCGGGCGTCCGAGAGCCGCGGCGGCCATGCCCTCGGGTGCGGGCCGCTGCTGCGAGGGCAACGGGCCGCCGGGCGGACGGTACTGGACACCGAGCGCGTCAAGTCGGGCGTAGTGCGCGGCCATCCGCCGGCCGAAGTCCGCGAAGTCCCGGGCGGCCGGTTCCGGCAGCGCCGACCAGGCGACCTCCGCGAAGGCCGCGAGCCTCGGGAACACCTGGTAGTCCACCCGGCTCTGGTTCTCCATCACCTCGGTCCAGACGTTGGCCTGGGTGCCGAGGACATGAGCCGCGGCCTCGGGACCCAGCTGCGGCGGCACGGGCTCGAAGCGGTAGACGTCCTCCAGGGTGCGGACGTAACCGATGGGCATCGGCTCGTCCTCGCCGCCGTCCTGCCGGTGGTCCAGGTACACCTGCTGCTCGGGGCACATGACGACGTCGTGCCCTGCCTCGGCCGCGGCGATCCCGGCCGCGTAACCGCGCCAGGACGAGACGGCTGCACCCGGTGCGAGACCGCCCTCCAGGATTTCGTCCCAGCCGATCAGACGCCGGCCACGCTCGGCGAGCCAGCGGTCGAAGTGCAGGATGAACCAGGACTGGAGTTCGTCCTCGTTGCCCAGCCCCAGTCCTTCGATGTTCGCCTGCGCGGCCGCGGACTCCTTCCACTGGTCCTTCGGGCACTCGTCGCCGCCCAGGTGGATGAAGGTCGAGGGGAAGAGGGCGAGGACCTCCTCCAGCACGCCTTCGTAGAAGCGCAGCGAACTCTCCGTCGGGGCGAGCACATTGGGGTTGACGCCCCAGGTGTCCCAGACGGTGAGGGCGGCCGTGTCGATGACATCGGTGTTGCCGAGCTCGGGATAGGCGGCGATGGCGGCCTGCGAGTGGCCCGGGATGTCGATCTCGGGAACGACGGTGATGTGCCGCTCTGCGGCGTACGCGACGATCTCGCGGATGTCGTCCTGGGTGTAGTAACCACCGTGCGGCTTCTCGTCCCAGAGCGGTGACGCGCGGTGGCCCCACTTGGTACGGGCGCGCCAGGCGCCGACCTCGGTCAGCCGCGGATAGCGCTTGATCTCGATGCGCCAGCCCTGGTCGTCGGTGAGGTGGAAGTGGAAGACGTTGAGCTTGTGGGCGGCGAGGAGGTCGAGGTAGCGCAGGACTCCCTCCTTGGGCATGAAGTGCCGTGCCACGTCGAGCATCATGCCGCGCCAGGCGAACCGGGGGCTGTCCTCGATGGCGCAGGCGGGGATCCGCCACGCGGCGCCGGGGCGCAGCGGCGCCCGCCGGAAGGCGTCGGGGCCGAGCAGCTGACGGAGCGTCTGCGCACCCCAGAAGAGGCCGGCCGCGCTGCCGCCGCGCAGACGGACTCCGCCGCTGTCGACGGACAGCGTGTAGCCCTCGGAGCTGTCGCCGCCCCGGTCACCGGGCGTACCGGGGTCGATCCGCAGCCGGACGGTCCCGGCCGTGGAGCACTCTCCGGAACCAGAACCAGAACCAGAACAGGAACCGGAATCAGAACCGGAATCCGCGCCGGCGCCCAGGGGCAGACCGGTCGCGTCACCGAGCACCTGCCGCAGCCACCGGGCGACCCCCTCGGTACCGGGTCCGGCGTCGATGACCGTGGCGGCGTCCAGCGTGAACGCGCCGCCGTTCTCCGTGTCCTGTGCGCCGAGGGGCGCGGGAATCAGATCCATGCGCCCATCCTGCCGGACCCACCGGCAAGTGGCATAGACCAATTCGCCGGTCAGCCGGTCAGGTTCTCAGGCCGGTCGGCACAGCCGTACGGCGGTCACGGCCCGCCTCCCGGAGGAGGCCGCAGCCGCGCCGCACGCGTACGAAGGAGCGAGGCGGGAGCGGGGTGGGGCAGGAGCGGGGGCTACTTCTTGCCGCCGTCCTTGCCGCCCTTGTCCTTGTCGCCTCCGGCGCCCATGGACTCGTAGATCTCCTTGCACATGGGACAGACCGGATACTTCTTCGGGTCGCGGCCCGGCACCCAGACCTTGCCGCAGAGTGCGACGACCGGCGTGCCTTCCAGCGCGCTCGCCATGATCTTGTCCTTCTGGACATAGTGGGCGAAGCGCTCGTGGTCGCCGTCGCCGTTCGACACCTGCGGCGTCGGCTCTACGAGGGTCCCCGTACCTGCCCCGCGCTCGGGCTCAAGAGTGCTCATGAGGGCCAAGGGTACTGACTCATTCCGCCTTCAGTTCAGCGAAGGGTCGTCCGGATAGGTGGCGATCATCGCCAGACCGCTCCGCTGGCGCCTCAGCACCGACCGCCACAGCCTCTCCGGGGCGGGCGACGACACGTCGCCGGGCTCCGAATCCACCACGTACCAGGCCCCCGCCGCCACCTCCGCGGCCAGCTGTCCCGGGCCCCAGCCCGCGTAACCGGCGAAGATGCGCAGCGAGCCGAGCGCCGCCGCGAGCAGTTCGGGCGGGGTCTCCAGGTCGACCAGGCCGATCGCGCCGTACACCCGCCGCCAGCCGATGGGGTCGTTCCGGTCCGCGCGGCGCCGCAGCCCCGTGGCCGCGTCGCCCCACGGCCGGCGCCGGGGGGTGGGCTCGTCGATGCCGGCCGGCTCGGACGCCTTGCCGCCGCCGGGGATCACCGCGATGCCCAGCGCCGAGTCAAGCGAGACCGGGCCGCCCTGGAACACGACCCCGGGCTCCCCGGTGAGCTGCTCCCAGCCCGCCAGGATGTCACCGACGCCGACCGGGGTCGGGCGGTTCAGGACCACTCCGAGCGAGCCCTCCCCGTCATGGTCGAGGACGAGCACCACGGCACGGTCGAAATTCGGGTCCGCCAGGGCGGGAGTGGCCACGAGCAGCCGCCCTGTGAGCGAGGACACCTCCGTCATGGCACACATGATCCCGCACATCCGCGTTCCGTGGGGCGCCGGGCCGGGAGCGCGCACCCGGCGCAGCTCAGCGCGGGAGGAGCACGGTCCTGCGGGCAGCGGCGGCGGGCCCGGGAGCGGCGGCGGGCCGTGACCGATCCCGTACGGAGCGTGTTGTAGCGAAGTCATGACGCACGACAGTCCCCCTTTGCCTTATGGAAGGGGGGTGTTCGCCCCTTACCCTTTGAGACTGCCCCTCTGTCCACCCTCCCTCCACCGGAACGCGAGATTCATGACCGGCACTGGCACCGACGATGTCCTGCTCGTCCACGGCGGCAACCCGCTCGAGGGCGAGATCCGCGTTCGCGGCGCGAAGAACCTCGTGCCCAAGGCGATGGTCGCCGCCCTCCTCGGCAGCGGTCCGAGCAGACTGCGCAATGTGCCCGACATCCGGGACGTACGGGTCGTGCGCGGGCTGCTCCAGCTGCACGGTGTGACCGTCCGCCCCGGTGAGGAACCGGGTGAGCTGATCCTCGACCCGTCGCACGTCGAGAGCGCCAACGTGGCGGACATCGACGCCCACGCGGGCTCGTCGCGCATCCCGATCCTCTTCTGCGGCCCGCTGCTGCACCGTCTGGGTCACGCGTTCATCCCCGGTCTCGGCGGCTGCGACATCGGCGGCCGGCCGATCGACTTCCACTTCGAGGTGCTGCGCCAGTTCGGCGCGACGATCGAGAAGCGGGCGGACGGCCAGTACCTGGAGGCCCCGCAGCGGCTGCGCGGCTGCAAGATCCGGCTGCCCTACCCGTCGGTCGGTTCGACCGAGCAGGTGCTGCTGACGGCCGTGCTCGCCGAGGGCGTCACCGAGCTGTCGAACGCCGCCGTGGAGCCGGAGATCGAGGACCTCATCTGCGTACTGCAGAAGATGGGCGCGATCATCTCGATGGACACCGACCGGACCATCCGGATCACCGGTGTCGACCAGCTCGGCGGCTACAACCACCGGGCGCTGCCGGACCGTCTGGAGGCCGCGTCCTGGGCGTCGGCCGCGCTGGCGACCGAAGGCAACATCTATGTGCGCGGCGCGCAGCAGCGCTCGATGATGACCTTCCTCAACACCTTCCGCCGGGTCGGCGGTGCCTTCGAGATCGACGACGAGGGCATCCGCTTCTGGCACCCGGGCGGCCCGCTCAACGCCATCGCCCTGGAGACGGACGTCCACCCCGGCTTCCAGACCGACTGGCAGCAGCCGCTGGTGGTGGCGCTGACGCAGGCGAGCGGGCTCTCCATCGTCCACGAGACGGTGTACGAGTCACGGCTCGGCTTCACGTCCGCGCTGAACCAGATGGGCGCGCACATCCAGCTGTACCGCGAGTGCCTGGGCGGTTCGGACTGCCGCTTCGGCCAGCGCAACTTCCTGCACTCGGCGGTCGTCAGCGGCCCCACCAAGCTGCAGGGCGCCGACCTGGTCATCCCCGACCTGCGCGGCGGCTTCTCGTATCTGATCGCGGCGCTGGCGGCCCAGGGCACGTCCCGGGTGCACGGGATCGACCTGATCAACCGCGGCTACGAGAACTTCCTCGACAAGCTGATCGAGCTGGGCGCGAAGGTGGAACTGCCGGGCGCGGCACTGGTCTGACCCACCTGGCCGGACGGGCACACCGAAGGCTGCGCGATACACCCGCAGCCTTCGGCACCGCACCGCACCGCACCTCACCGCTCGGCGACGAGCACCGGATTCTCGTGCGGTGAAAGCGTGCAGCGGGCCCCCACCGTGAGCTGCCCGGCCTCCCAGCTGGGCAGGTCGGCCTTGAGCGCGAGACCGCTGTCCGTGGTGAGGTGCAGCCGGGTGGTGGGCCCCAGGAAGGTCGCCACCCGGACGGTCGCCCCGGTCCCCCCGTCCGCGTCCGCCGCCCCGACCGCGAGCCCTTCCGGCCGCAGCAGGACGTCGACCTCGCGGCCGGTGGCCGGCGCGTCCCCGTGGATGGGGAGCCGGCGCCCGAAGAGCTCCACGACCCCGCCGTCACGGACCGTGCCCGGCAGCCGGTTCATCGTGCCGACGAACTCGGCCACGAACGGCGTCGCCGGACGCTCGTACAGCTCGGACGGGGCCGCGCACTGCTCCAGCCTGCCGTCCTTCATCACGGCGACGCGGTCCGCCATGGACAGCGCCTCCTCCTGGTCGTGCGTGACGAAGACCGTGGTGATGGCAAGCTCCAGCTGGATACGGCGGATCTCCTCGCGCAGCGTGAGCCGCACCTTGGCGTCCAGCGCCGACAGCGGTTCGTCGAGGAGCAGCACCTGCGGCTGGACGGCGAGCGCGCGGGCCAGGGCCACGCGCTGCTGCTGGCCGCCGGAGAGCTGGTGCGGGTAGTGGTCCCCGCGACCGGGGAGGCCGACGAGTTCGAGGAGTTCGGCGGAGCGCGCCCGCCGCTCGGCCGCATTCTTGCCGCGCACCCGCAGCCCGTACGACACGTTCTCGGCGGCCGTCATGTTCGGGAAGAGGCTGTACGACTGGAACACCATGCCGATGTCGCGCCGGTGGGCGGGGACGGAGGTGACGTCCCGGCCGTCCATCAGCAGTTCGCCGCTGTCCGCGGACTCGAAACCCGCGATGATGCGCAGCGCGGTGGTCTTCCCGCAGCCGGAAGGTCCGAGGAGTGCCACCAGTTCGCCGGGGCCGATGTCCAGGTCGAGACCGGCGAGCGCCACCGTGGGGCCGAAGTCCCTCCGCAGGTTCCTGAGTTGTACGGGAACACTCATCGTGTGGCCTTCCTTCGGTTGCGGCCGCCGGCCAGGGTGGTGAGCAGGAGCAGCAGCCCCCAGCTGATCAGAAGGCTCAGCATCGCGGCGGCGACGGAGAGCTGGGCCTCGCTGTCGCCGACCTGCACCATCCACACGGCGAACGGTGCGAAGCCGAGCACGGAGGCGACGGTGTACTCACCGAGCACCATGGCCAGGCTGAGCACGGCCCCGCCGATCACCGCGGAGCGCAGGTTCGGTACGACGACCCGCAACAGGGTCTGGGTGCGTGAGGCACCGAGGCTCCGGGACGCCTCGACGAGCGTACGGAGGTCGACGGCGCGCAGCCCCGCGTCCAGCGAGCGGTACAGGAACGGCAGCGACATCACCGTGTAGACCAGCACGAGGATCAGCGGGAAGTCCTTGTTCTGCAGGGCCTGGAAGGTCCCGTAGAGCGGGGTCGTGGCGAGGTCCTGCTGCCAGGAAAGGACGGTGCTGACGCCCGCGACCAGGGCGATCGGGGGCACCACCAGCGGCATCATGGAGAGGATCTCGACGGTGCGCCGGAGCCCGGGGAAGTACAGGGCGACCGCGACGGTCGTGGGCACCATCAGGGCGAGCCCGAGGACGACGGTGGCGAGTCCGAGCCCCAGTGAGAGCAGCAGACTGCTGGTCATCCCGTCGGAGCCGAGGCCCTTGGTGTACGGGTCGAAGCTGATCCCGTCGGCGTTGTCGACCGTGAACCAGAGCGAGGCCAGGACCGGTACCAGGAAGTAGAGCGCGGCCAGCACGAGCACCGGTCCGCGGGTGCGCCCGGCCGTGCCTGCTGTCGTCATCCGAGCCATCGGGCACTCCGTCGCTGCAGCGGGATCTGTACGGCCATCACAAGGAGCGCGATCACGACCATGTTGAGGCTCATGGCGAGCGCCAGGTTCTCCTGCCCGGCCAGCACGTTGCCGTTCAGGGCGTTGGAGATCTGGAGGGTGATCAGCGGTACCGAACTCCCCGTCATCACCGCCGCGGTGGCCTGCGAGGCGAAGGCGGTGCCGAACATCAGGACCGCGCCGCCGAGCAGCGAGGGCGTCAGCACCGGGATGCCGATGTGCAGCCAGAACTGCCGGCGGGTGGCTCCGCAGGACGCGGCGGCCTCCTGCCACTGGGTGCGCAGCCCGTCCAGCGCCGGCAGCACGGTCACCACCATCAGCGGGATCATGAAGTAGAGGTAGGCGAGCACCAGGCCGGTGAAGCTGTAGAGGCTGAAGCCGGTGGAGCGCAGCGACAGCAGCCTGGTGAGCGTGCCGGTGGTACCGAGGGTGGCGATGAAGGCGAAGGCGAGCGGCGCGCCGCTGAAGTTCGCGAAGACCCCGGAGGCCGCGACGACGGCCTTGCGCAGGGCGGGGCGCTTCGACGTGGCGACGGCCTGGGCGATCAGCGCACCGAAGACGGTGGCC
This sequence comes from Streptomyces sp. NBC_01471, assembly GCF_041438865.1. NCBI lineage: Bacteria > Bacillati > Actinomycetota > Actinomycetes > Kitasatosporales > Streptomycetaceae > Streptomyces > Streptomyces sp. NBC_01471. The sequence goes on along the minus strand of NZ_CP109450.1, from coordinate 5,037,640 downwards.
AGCAGGGCGCTGACGACGGAGAGTTCGATGCTTCCGGTCAGCCCGGTCGCGTACGCCCCGGAGAGCGAGTTGCTGACGTTGTCGGTGCCGAACCGCGTCGCGCCGCTCGGGTCGGAGACCATGAACGCGTTGTACGCCATGGTCCCCGCGGGCAGGCCGAAGCAGAGGGCGAGGAAGACGAAGAACGGGAGGACGGCGGGCCAGCGGTGGCGGCCCCGGCGGCGTACGGCCGGTTTCGCCTCAGCGACGACGGCCGTACCGACGGCTTGGTCGGCCATGGTCAGCTGACCGCCTTGGCCCAGCCCTGCACGACGGCCTCCTTGGCCTTGGCCTCCTGGGCGGGGCTCGCGGTCTTCGCGGTTCCCTCCACGTGCGGAAGTGCCTTGGCGGCCTGGTCGGCGGTGCCGTTCTTCTCCATCACGTCGAGCAGGGCGGGCCGGGAGAAGCCGCGCAGCCAGATGTTCTGGCCCTCGGTGCTGTAGAGGAACTCCAGCCACAGGCGGGCGGCCGCCGGGTGCGGGGCGTACTTGTTGACGCCCTGGTTGTAGTAGTTGGAGTACTGGCCGTCGGCCGGGGCCGTGACCTTCCAGTCGACGCCCTTGGCCTTCAGCTTCGCCGCGTAGCCGAGGTTGAGGTAGTCCCAGTCGATCGAGATGGGCGTCTCGCCCTTCTGGATGGTGGCGAGGGTCGACTCGGCGGGGACGTAATTTCCCTTCTTCTTGAGCTCCTTGAAGAAGTCGAGGCCGGGCTGTACGTCGTCGAGGGAGCCGCCGTTGGCCAGCGAGGCGGCGAAGACCGCGGCCAGCGCCGAACTGGACTCGCCCGGATTGCCGTTCAGGGCGACCTTGTCCTTGTACTCGGGCTTCAGCAGGTCCTTGAAGGTCTTCGGGCAGTGCGTGACGGCCTTGGCGTCGCAGCCGATCGAGATGTAGCCGCCGTAGTTGTTCAGGTACGAGCCGTCGGCCTGCTTCTGGGCCGCGGGTATGCCGTTCCAGCCGGTGACCTTGTACGGGGCGAGCAGCTTCTGCGCCTTGGCCTGCTGCATGTACGCGGTACCGAGGTCGAGCGCGTCGACGGCCCGGTCCTGGCCCTTGCGCTTGGCCGCCGCGTTGAGCGCCTGCTGGCTGCTGCCGCCCGGGTTCTCGTTGTTGACCTTGATCCCGTACTTCTTCTCGAAGGCCGAGATCATCTCGCCGTAGTTCGCCCAGTCGGGGGCGAGCGCGTAGACATTCAGCGTGCCCTCCTTCTTGGCCTCCTTTGCGAGGGCCGCCATCCCGCCGAGATCCGCCGCCGAGGACGCCTTCGCCGCCTTGCTGTTCGCGGCGTCGGCGATGGGGGCGGCCCCGCAGCCGCTGGCCACCGCCGCGGTGGCGAGCACGGCTGCCGCGATGCCTGCGAAGCGGGCCGGTCGGGATGGGTTCACGTTGTACTCCTGCGATTCAAGGCCAGCCACTTGTCTGGACAAGCCATCAGTCAGTAAGCCTGGGCAAGCTAACAGCAAGACGATCGTCAAACAACCCCGAACGATCCTAAAAACCGCAGGTCAGAAGCGTTATATAAGTTTTGGTTTAAGATGGCGAGGATCGGTGAGACACATACCTCGAACCTCCGTGGGATGCATGACGGTGTGTACAGATGGCATGATCAGCCGTCGCCCGGAACCCCGGGCCCAGCAGGAGGAGTGACGTGCCCCGACGGCATCAGCAGATCGCCGACTCTCTCCGCCGTGACCTCGCGGAAGGCCGGTTTCCGGTCGGTTCCGCACTGCCGTCGGAGACCGAACTGGCAGCCGTGCACAGCGTCTCGCGCGGCACCGTCCGGCAGGCCCTGGCGACGCTGCTCGCCGAGGGGCTGCTCGGATCCCGGCAGGGCACGCGCCACACTGTGCTGAGCACCACACCCAGTCAGAGCTTCACCGAACTGCGGAGTTTCGCGCAGTGGGCGCGGGCCGGCGGGCATCTCCCGGGCGGGCTCGTCCTGGACTCCGTACGCGGCGGCGCGAGCGCCGAGGAGGCCGCGCTGCTCCAGCTGGCACCCGGCGACCGTGTGCTGCGCGTCCTGCGGCTGCGCACCCTGGACGGCGCCCCGGTCCTGCTGGAGCGCACGGTGTACGCGGGCTGGACGGCCGATGCCGTCGAGGCCCTGCCCGCCGACTGCGAGTCCGTCACCCAGCGGCTGCTCGACGACACCGGGCTGGTCTTCGCGCACGGGGAGCACCATCTGGACGCCGTCGCGGCGGGCACCACCGAAGCCCGCGAACTGCGGGTGCGCCGCGGCAGCCCGCTGCTGCGGGTGCGGCGCACCACGCTCACCTCCGACGGGCGGCCCGTCGAGACCTCGGACGACCGCTACCGCCCCGGCTCGGTCGTCTTCACCGTACGCAACTCCATACAGGCCAATCCCCTGGCCCGTACCGCACCGGAACAGAAAAGCGAGCCCTCATGACGCTCCCCGCGGCGCTGCTGTGCGACATGGACGGCACCCTGGTCGACACCGAGCACGCCTGGCTCCAGACCGTCGCCCGGCTGCTCAGCGCGGAGGGCGTCCCCGCCGGGCCCGGTGTCGTGGCCGCCTACGCCGGGGCCGCGGTGGCCGACGCGGCGGAACGCGCGGTCCACGAGCACGGCGTCGGTCTGACGGTGGCCGACGCCGCGGCCCGTCTCGACCGGGACTTCACGGCCGGTGTGGCCTCCGGGGTCACCGTCCAGCCGGGCGCCCTGCGCCTGCTCGACCAGGCCGCGGCGCTGGGCATCGCGGTGGCCCTGGTCACCGCGTCCGAGCGGCATGTGGCGGACATGGTGCTCGACGCGCTCGGGGCGCACCGGTTCGCGACGTCCGTGGCCTCGGGCGAATCGGCGCGCGGGAAGCCCCACCCGGACCCGTATCTGGCGGCAGCGGCGGCGCTGGGCGCGGACCCGGCCCGCTGTCTGGCCGTGGAGGACACACCGACGGGGGCAGCGGCGGCGCTGGCCGCGGGGTGCCGCCTGCTGGCGGTCCCCACGGTCCCGGGCATCGCCGCGGGGCCCCGCACCACCGTCGTGACCTCCCTGACGGGCGTGGACCTGCGGATGTTCCGCGAGGACGGCGGCCGGGACCGGAACGAGGCCGCCGGGACCCGGCCGGCCTGAGGGCGCTCGGCCCGGTCGGTCCGGTCGGTCCCATCGGTCCGGTCGGTCCCATCGGTCCGGTCGGTCCGATGGGACACAGTCCGACGACACTCGTCCGGACATGCCGGAGGGCGGCCCACCCTGACCGGGTGTGGCCGCCCTCCGTTCTGTGCTCTGCGCTTGGGACTACTTGCCCTTGGCGGCTTCCTTGAGCTTCGAGCCCGCGGAGACCTTCACGCTGTAGCCGGCGGGGATGTTGATCGGGTCGCCGGTCTGCGGGTTACGCGCGGTGCGAGCGGCACGGTGGGTGCGCTCGAAGGTCAGGAAGCCGGGGATGGTGACCTTCTCGTCGCCCTTGGCGACGATCTCGCCGACCGTCTCGGCGAGAGCGGCCAGAACGGCGTCGGCGTCCTTACGAGTCACCTCGGCACGATCGGCCAGGGCGGCCACCAGCTCACTGCGGTTCATGTTGTTACTCCCGTGTTCTTCTTGCCTGTAAGGCGTGAGATCGAAGCCGATGCTGCCAGGGCCCTAGGACAGTCCCCGGACCCGGGTCTGACGTCAGACCCTCGCGCCCGAATATGCATCCTGCCCCCACCAACGGCGGGAAAGCCAATCCGGCACTCACCGGAGTCACACGAACGCGTCACTGTCCCGGGACGGTGACGCTCCGTCGACTCCGTGAAACCCGGCTGTGGGCGCCCAGGGGCTCATTTCCCGCCACCCTAAAGGGGCGTTTGGGGCGGTGAGTCCCGCGACGCGCCGAGCGTCAGGCGGACGTGGGCGCCGACACCGTCACACCGGCCGCCTTCGCGGCCGACCTGACGGCTCCCGCGACCGCCCCGGCGACCTTGTCGTTGAAGACCGAGGGGATGATGTAGTTGGCGTTGAGCTCGTCCGCGCCGACGACATCGGCGAGCGCGCCCGCGGCGGCCAGCATCATCTCGGTGTTGACCGTCCGGGACTGGGCGTCCAGCAGACCGCGGAAGACACCCGGGAAGACCAGCACGTTGTTGATCTGGTTCGGGAAGTCCGACCGGCCGGTGGCCACAACTGCCGCCGTCTGGCGGGCGATCGTCGGGTCGACCTCGGGGTCCGGGTTCGCGAGCGCGAACACGATCGCGCCGTCCGCCATGGCCGCGACGTCCTCGCCGTCCAGCACGTTGGGAGCCGAGACACCGATGAAGATGTCGGCGCCGACCATGGCCTCCTTCAACGTGCCGGTCACACCTTCGGGGTTGGTGTTGTCGGCGATCCAGCGCAGCGGCGACTCGGGCGTGGCGTCGACCAGGTCCTGGCGGCCCGCGTGCACCACACCGTGGATGTCGGCGACGACCGCGTGCTTGACGCCCGCGGCCAGGAGCAGCTTCAGAATGGCCGTACCGGCCGCTCCGGCGCCGGACATGACCACCCGGACCTCGCTGAACTCCTTGTCGACCACGCGCAGCGCGTTGGTCAGCGCGGCGAGCACGACGATCGCGGTGCCGTGCTGGTCGTCGTGGAAGACCGGGATGTCCAGGGCCTCGCGCAGCCGGGCCTCGATCTCGAAGCAGCGGGGCGCCGAGATGTCCTCCAGGTTGATGCCGGCGAAGCCGGGCGCGATGGCCTTGACGATCTCCACGATCGCGTCGGAGTCCTGGGTGTCGAGGCAGATCGGCCAGGCGTCGATCCCGGCGAAGCGCTTGAAGAGGGCCGCCTTGCCCTCCATGACCGGCAGCGCGGCCATCGGGCCGATGTTGCCGAGGCCCAGCACCGCGGAGCCGTCCGTCACCACTGCAACGGAGTTGCGCTTGATGGTGAGCCGGCGGGCGTCCTCGGGGTTGTCCGCGATCGCCATGCAGACGCGCGCCACACCCGGGGTGTAGATCATCGAGAGATCGTCACGGTTGCGGATGGGGTGCTTGGACGCCATCTCGATCTTGCCACCGAGGTGCATCAGGAAGGTACGGTCGGAGACCTTCCCGAGCTCGACCCCCTCGATGCCCTTGAGCTGCTGGACGATCTGGCTGGCGTGGTCGGTGGAGGAGGCGGCGATGGTGACGTCGATCCGCAGCTTCTCGTGACCGGAAGCCGTGACGTCGAGGCCGGTGACCGAGCCACCGGAGGACTCCACGGCCGTGGTGAGCTGGCTGACCGCGGTCCCGCTCGCGGGAACCTCCAGACGCGCCGTGATCGAGTACGAGACGCTGGGCGCCGTTGCCATGGCCGACTTCCTTTGCTTTTCCCTGGTTGTTCAGTAAAACGCATCCGATGGTCGCACCTACCAGCCAGTAGCTGGTAATGAGGCCTCCGATTCGGAAAGTGTTTTCCACCATACGAGAAAGCGCCTGGTCGGGGAAGCCCCCGGAGCCGGACGGTCCGCAGAAACATGCGCCCGGGACGGTCACAGCGCGTCACAGAACCCGCTGGAGCACGCCGAACACGCCGTACCGCACCGGAGCACGCCACGCCCCGCCGGATCGGATCACAGAAAAGGTCCGCACCACCCGGAAGCGGTACGGACCTTCTTCAACTGAGTGACACCGGCCCGCCATGCTCGCCTCGCGGCAAGTGGTCGCTCGAAGCGACGAAGGTTGGGCCCGGGGGCTTGGATCGAGCCGGTGTCACCGCCCAGGTTAACAAACCACCCGGGAAAGTGATTCCCCTGCGAGATATTGACTCCCGGTCCGCCGCCGGGACCCGTAGCCCCGTCGACGGGACCCCGGCGGAGCAGGGACGTCAGTCCCGCAGCAGATCCGGTACGCCGTCGCCGTCCGGCGCGTCTCCCGCCGCCGAGACCACCGTGAGCTGCTGTGTGGCACGGGTCAGCGCCACGTACAGGACCCGCAGCCCGGCCGGCGACTCGTCCGCGATCTCCGCGGGCGACACCACGACCGTCGCGTCGTACTCCAGCCCCTTCGCCTCCAGGCTGCCCAGCGCCACCACCCGGTCCCCGAGACCGGCCAGCCACTTCCTGGCCTGGTCGCGCCGGTTCATGGCGACCACCACCCCGACCGTGCCGTCGACCCGGTCGAGCAGCAGCCTGGCCTCCTCCCGGACCGTGCCCGCCAGGTCCCCGTCCGGCACGACAGCGAAGCGCGGCTCGACCCCGGTGGAACGGACCGCCGACGGCGACTCCATGCCGGGCATGGCGAGCGCCAGCACCTTCGCCGCCAGCTGGGCGATCTCCGCCGGATTGCGGTAGTTGACGGTCAGTGTGAAACGGCGGCGCGGGCGGGCGCCGAGCGCCTCGTCGCGGGCCTCGGCCGCCTCCTCCGGGGCCGACCACGACGACTGGGCCGCGTCGCCCACGACCGTCCAGGTCGCCTGGCGGCCGCGGCGGCCGACCATCCGCCACTGCATGGGCGTCAGGTCCTGCGCCTCGTCGACGATGACGTGCGCGTACTCGGTGCGCTCCTGGGCCAGCCGCTCGGCCCGCTCCCACTGGGTCTCCTCGCGGTGCGGCATCAGCTCCTCCAGACCGGTGAGCTGGTCCAGCGGGTCGTACTCGCGCTTCTTCCGGGGCCGGTGCGGGGTGCCCAGCAGCGCCTGGAGCTCGTCCAGGAGCGCCACGTCGTGCACCGAGAGCGCCTCGCGCCGGAGCGAGCGGGCCAGCTTGCGCACCTCACCCTGGTTGAGCACCCGGCGGGCCCAGCGGCCGAGCCTGCGCTCGTCGGCCATCGCGGCGAGCACCCCGCGCGGGGTCAGCTCGGGCCACCAGGCGTCCAGGAATTCGATGAAGCTGTCCTCGTTCGACACGTCGTCGTCGAAGGACGACCGCAGCTCGGCGGCCAGTTCCGGGTCACCCGGGTACGAGGACGCGCCCCGGGTCCGGCCGCCGGACTTGGACCACAGCGCGTCGAGCAGCAGTCGACGGGCGCGGGGGCGCAGCAGGTTGAGGGGCGCCGTGCCGCCGAGGACGTTCTGGCGGATGCGCCGGAGCTCGTCGGATTCGAGTTCGAGCCGGCCGCCGAAGGCGACCACCCGCAGCCGGTCCGGAGTGACGGGGGACGACGGCGCCTCCTGCGCGGCCTGCGTACCGGCCGGCCGTTCCGGCTCCCCCGGTGCTTCCACGTCGCCGAAGGCCAGCTGCCCGTCTCCTCCCCGGCCCCCGGCGCCGCCGCGGGTCCGCTGCCGTGCCGGGCGCTGCGCCGGGTTCTCCAGCGCCCCGCGTGCCGCCTTGCGCAGCACCTGGAGCATCCGGGACGAACCCTTGACGCGGGCGACGGCCGGATCGTCGTACGCCGTCGCCTCCGCGCCGTCCACCAGCGAGCCGACCGCCCGGATCGCGACCTGGCCCTCCTCGCCGAGCGAGGGCAGCACGCCCTCCGTGTACGCCACGAGCAGCGGCGTCGGCGAGACGATCAGGATGCCGCCCGCGTACTTGCGCCGGTCCTGGTAGAGCAGGTACGCGGCGCGGTGCAGCGCCACGGCCGTCTTGCCGGTGCCGGGGCCGCCCGCGACCTCGGTGACGGACGCGGCGGGGGCCCGGATCACCAGGTCCTGCTCGGCCTGGATGGACGAGACGATGTCGCGCATGGTGTGGCTGCGGGCCTGCCCGAGCGCGGCCATCAGCGCGCCGTCCCCGACGACGGCCAGCGGGGCGCCGTCCAGCGCCGCCGTCAGCTCGGGGCGCATCAGGTCGTCCTCGACCCCGAGGACCTGGCGGCCCTTGGAGCGGATGACCCGGCGGCGGACGACCCGGCCGGGGTCGACCGGGGTCGAGCGGTAGAACGGCGCGGCGGCCGGGGCGCGCCAGTCGATGACCAGCGGCGAGTAGTCGGAGTCCAGGACCCCGATCCGGCCGATGTGCAGGGTCTCGGCGACGTCGGCGGTGTCGTCGGGGCGTACGGCGTCGTCGGCCGGCTCGACGGCGGTGTACGCGCCGTCCGGGCCCTTCTTGCCGTCCTTGCCCTGGAGCAGGTCGATACGTCCGAAGAGGAAGTCCTCGAACTCGTTGTTGAGGCGGTTGAGGTGGATACCGGCCCGGAAGACCTGGGCGTCCCGCTCGGCGAGTGCGCCAGGCGTGCCGACCTGGCCGCGCTGGGCGGCGTCGTTCATGAGGAATTCAGCCTCGTGGATCTTCTCCTCGAGGCGTCGGTACACCTGATCGAGGTGCTCCTGCTCGGTTGCGATCTCGCGGTCTCTGACCGAGTCGACAGCGGCGTCCTGCGCGGCCACTGAGGCCCCCTTCTTGCATGCATTGGGCGACCGTCAACCCTATGCGAAGGGGGAGCGTATGTCAGGCGCCGTTCCGTCGGGCCTTCCTGCGGTCGTCCTGCGGTCGTCCCGGCTGCGTCCTGCGGCGCCGGACCTCTCAGGCGCGGGCCGCCACGGCCGCCCTGCGGCGGTGCCTGGCGACCCGCTCGCGGTTGCCGCAGACCTCGCTGGAGCACCAGCGGCGGCGGCGCCCCCGGGAGGTGTCGAGATAGAGCCGCCGGCAGGTGTCGCCCTCGCACTGGCGCAGCAGCGCCCGGGCCCCGGGGTCGGTGAGCAGTTCGACGGCGTCGCGGGCGACGACGGCGAGCAGGGCGTCGCGCTCGGGGACGGCGGTCAGCTCCCTGACGAGGCGGCCGCCCTCACCGCGAACCGCCCGCAGCCCCGGGGGTGGGCCCGCCGCACGGGCGTTGACCTCGGCCAGGGCCCGCTCCGCCGGACGGCCCGCGACCTCGGCCAGGATCAACTCGACCACGTACGTACGGAGTTCGGTGAAGGCGTGCAGCCAGTCGGTGCCGAGCGCCGGGAGCGGGGTACCGGCCGGGACGAGTCCGGCGCCGGTCAGCCAGGCGGCGAGCCGCCGCCCGCAGTCGAGTTGTTCAACGGCATCCGTCCCTGTCGCCACCAGGTCCAGGCAGATGCGCCCGGAGTCGAACCGCAGCTCGTACGCATGCGAACCCATACCTCTTACAGTGCCCGGCGACGTGCCGTGCCGTAACCCCCGCCACCGGGCGCGCTTGAGACCTGCTGCTGACGGGGCTCGGCCGACGGGTCCGGGCTGACGGGTCCGCGCTGATGGGTCCGGGGCTGACGGCCCTCAGTTGCGGTCGTGCAGGATCCGCTGGAAGAACCGGTGGTCACGCCATTCGCCGTTGATGTGCAGATAGCGGGGCGCCATCCCGTAGGTCTCGAAGCCGCACTTGGCGAGCACGCGCTGCGAGGCAACGTTGTCGAGCAGCGTCGCGGCCTCGACACGGTGCAGCCCGAGATCGTCGTGGGCGATCCGGCAGACCTCCTCGGCCGCGCCGGACGCCACGCCGCGGCCGGTGCAGCCGGCGTCGACCCAGTAACCGAGGACACCGCTCAAGAGCGGACCGCGGACGATGTTGTTGAGGGCGATGCTCCCGACTATGTCCCCGGTGCCGGTCTCCTCCAGCACCCACTGCATCGCCCGCCCGGCCTCCTGTTCGGCCAGCGAGATCCCGACCCGCTCCCGTTGGCCGGCGGCGGTGTAGAAGAAGTCGGACCTGGCCGGGTCCGTGGGGCGCATGTGCTCACGGTTGCGGTCCAGCACGGTGGCCAGGGCTTCGGCGTCGGAGAGCTCGACCGGACGCAGCCGGATTCCTTCGGTCATCATTCCGGCACGGTAGCGCCGGGGGCGCGCCGCCCGGCCGCCGGGTCGGATCGGCTCTCGTTCGCGGCGGACCGGATCAGGGAGCGGAGTCCGGCGTGCGGGCCGGGTCGACGGCCAGCCGGTAGCCCCGCTTGACCACCGTCTGGATCAGGGCCGGCGACCCGAGCGCCGTCCGCAGCCGGGCCACGGCCGCCTCCACGGCGTGCTCGTCGCGGCCCGGCCCCGGGAGCGCCGCCAGCAGTTCCGCACGGGACACCACCCAGCCGGGGCGGCGTGCGAGGGCCCGGAGCAGGGCCATTCCCGCCGGGGGTACGGAGTGGAGCGCACCGTCCACCAGGACCGCCCGGCCCCGGATCCGGACCTGGTGGCCCGCGACGGACAACTCGGCTGCCCGGGCGGGGAGTTCCTCGCAGAGGACCTGTACGAGCGGCCCGAGCCGGAAGCGTTCCGGCTGGAGCGTGTCGATACCCTGCGCCTGGAGCGGCAGCGCCGTGACCGGCCCCACACAGACCGCCGGCACGTCCTGGCGGAGCGCGGCGACCAGGTCGGCACGCAGCCCGCGTGTTTCCGCGCGGGCCAGCAGAGAGGTGGCGGCGGGCGCGCTGGTGAAGGCCAGGGCGTCGACCGACCCGGCGAGCGTCGCGTCGATCAGCCGGTCGAGCGGGCCGATGTCCTCGGGCGGCATCCACCGGTACACCGGTACGCCGATGACATCCGCGCCCGCGCCCCGCAGCGCCTCGACGAACCCCGTCAGCGGCTCACCGTGCAGCTGAACCGCGACCCGGCGGCCCGCGACGCCCTGCGCGAGCAGCCGGTCGAGCACTTCGGCCATCGACTCGGAGGCGGGCGACCATTTCTCCCGCAGTCCGGCCGCCCGGATCGCGCCCTTGACCTTGGGCCCGCGGGCGAGGAGCTCCGCACCGTCCAGCCGCTGGAGCAGCGCCTCGCCGAGGTCCCAGCCATCGGCGGCCTCGATCCAGCCACGGAAGCCGACCGCGGTGGTCGCGATCACGATGTCCGGAGCTTTTCCGATCAACTCATGGGTAGCAGAACGGAGTTCGCTGTCGTCGGCCAGTGGCACGATGCGCAGGGCAGGCGCGTGCCGGACCACGGCGCCCCGCCGCTGGAGCAGTGCGATGAGCTCCTCCGCGCGCCGGGCGGCGGTGACGCCGACAGTGAACCCGGCGAGTGGGCCCTGCTCGGATGGTTCGGATGGTGCGGTGTCGTGCATGGCGCGTGAGCCTCCCAGGAGCGCGTGACAGTGGCTGAGCTGCGGCGTTGCCAGGACCGGGTCCGTAGGGCGACGGTATACCGCCGGGGCCGCGGCGGAACAAGCAGAGCAGGGGAGGCCCCGGGCGGGGGCGCGATCCAGGCGATCCGGGCGAGGCGCTCGCCGTCAGTGCTGTGGCGGCTGCCCGTACGCCGGCGGCGGGCCGAACGTCTGGGGGTGCCCCGGATTCGGCTGCGGCTGCGGATTCGGCTGCGGCTGCGGATTCGGCTGCACGTAAGCCTGCGGATTCGGCTGCGCGTACGGCTGGGGCTGCGCGTACGGCTGGGGCTGTGGCGTCGGCTGGGTGCCGTACGGGCCGGGAACCTGGCCGTTTCCGCCGTACGGGCCGGGCGGCTGCGCACCGTACGGCCCGTGGGCGGAGGTTCCGTACGCCCCCTGGGCAGGTACCCCGTACGGTCCGGCAGTCATCTGGCCACCCTGATAAGGGAGTTGGGCACCGGGTGGCAGGTAGCGCAACCGGCCCGATTCGTCCGTCAGCGGTACGAAGCCGTGCGACTGGAGCCGCGCGGCGAACTTCTTGTGGCGGCTGCGGTTGACGAAGAGGCTGACCACGAAGACCGCCATCAGCGCCACCCAGACGATCCCCGCGATCAGGTAGGAGGGGGCGTCCCCGCCGAGCCGGTAGCCCAGGATCACGACGGCGACCGTCGAGCCCAACGCCCCGTAGAGGATGCGCTGTTCGGCGTTCTTTCCGGTCAGGTCGAACTTCAGCCGCGCCTTGAGCAGTTCGACGGCGTCCTGCTGGAAGGGGGGCAGCGGTCCGCCCTCAGCGGCCTGCGGGTAGTTCGACCGGTGCCACGCCGCGCGCTGCTGGGCCTGCGGATCGAGGTCGGGAACGAGCTGCATCTTGAGCACGCTGTGCCGGCCGCCGGAGTGCCGGGCGTCCAGGTAGCGGTATCCGAACTGCTCCGCGATGAAGGCGAGTCGGGCCAGTTTCCTCACCGATGACATCGGACTCGTGAGCTCCATGGGCTCCCCGGTCGCCATATGCCGGAACATACGGCGCATTTGCAGACTGCTCACGTGTACCGCTCCCCCTCCGGGCCGCTGCTGAGCCCGCTGTCGAACCACCGTTCTACGTCCCGTACAGCGGAATCGTCCAGCCGGTCAGGAGAACGTCAGGTCAGCCGCCCGGTCGTGCCGGAGCGCGGCCGCGCCGTCCGCCGTCCGGCCAGAGGCGCGGGCGGCGTCCGGCCGCCAGGTCCTCGATCCAGCCGACAGCGAGCACGGTCAGCCCGATCAGTGGCCAGACCGCGAGGAACATCCACACGTTGTACGTCGCGGTCAGCGCCGAGTCGAACCGGCCCTCGATGAACGGCACGTCGTACAGCTGGTCGACGACCGGCACGGTGGCCATGATGAGGGCGTTGTGCCAGAGGTAGATGGTCACCGCGCGGTTGTTGGTGAGCGTGATCACCTTGTCGAACGGGTCCAGCCTGGGTGGGAGTTGACGCCAGGAGGGCGAGTACGCGAGGAGCAGCGCGCAGGCACCGAACGACCAGGTGGCCTGGGCGAGCGGGATGTCGTTGAGGTCCCAGCCGTCGGGACCGAGATGGCCGTGCGCCCACCAGAGGCCGAACGCCATGACCGGGACGGCGCACGACACCAGGAAGTAGCGCGGCACTTTCTTGAGCAGCCCGTCCTGATGGGCGAAGCCCAGGATCCAGCAGGAGCCGTAGACCGCGAAGTCGGTGAGGGCGAGGCCCGGTTCACCGGGCACCGTCACCACTCCGGTCCCGATGACCGCGGTCAGCGCGAGCGGGGCCAGCAGCGTGGGCCAGGGCACTCTGCGGAAGGCTCTCAGCAGCAGCGGCGACAGCAGCACGAACCAGAGATAGGCGCGCAGGTACCAGAGCGGGCCCACCGCCTGGTCGGGCCAGTCCTGATCCAGCCAGCCGGAAGCGGAGCCGATCGAGTCGGGGTAGGGCGGGGCGCCGACCGGCACGAGGTAGAGCAGCACCTTGGTGACGGAGGGCCGCCACCCGGCGTACGCCATCATCCCCACCATGAGCGCGCCGAACGCCCACATCGGCGGCAGCAGCCGGCGGATCCGGCCGCGGATGACCGCCAGAGCCGGGCGGCTCAGGGAACGGGCCATCAGGGAGCCGGCGAGGGCGAACATGACGCCCATCGAGGGAAAGACGACCGACAGCCAGGCCCAGCCGAACAGGTGGTAGAAGACGACGCGGACCAGGGCGGTGGTGCGGAGCAGATCGAGATAGCGGTCGCGGCCGGGCGCGGGGCGGGGTGTGGGTGCGGCGCCGGGGCCGGGTGTGGGGCCGGGCACGGGTTCAGGCGCTGTCCGGGTCGGCCGGAAGGCCGGTGCGGGACCGGGTACGGCCGGGACGGACGCCGGTGTGGTGGCGGTCATGCGACGGGGCTCCGGTTCTCGCTGGGACGGTTCTCGCGGGGGCGGTTCTCTCCGGGAGGAGCCTGGCTGGGACGGCTGCGGTGGGACCCGACCGGGGCCGCGACCACTCCGGTGCGGCGCAGCTTCTGCCAGCGCAGTCGGCCGCCGGTGAGAGCAGTGATCCACGACTGGAGCAGCACGACGTACATCAGCTGCCGGTACAGGATCTGCTGGAGCGGCAGCGAGATGAGATGGCGCGTCCGTTCGCGGTCGAGCCGGAACGCGTACGCGGCACATACGGCCTGGAGGGAGAGCACGGCCAGCCACGCGAGCACGGTCCTCTCCGTCGGGCCGAAGATCAGCCCGTACAGCAGGAAGACGTCGATGAGCGGGGCCAGCAGCGGCGCCAGCACCATGAAGAGCGCGACCAGCGGCAGGCCGACCCGGCCGAACCGCCCGGACGGCCCGCGCTCGACCAGGGCGCGGCGGTGCTTCCAGATCGCCTGCATGGTGCCGTAGGACCAGCGGTAGCGCTGCGACCAGAGCTGCTGGACGCTCTCGGGGGCCTCGGTCCAGGCGCGGGCGTTCTCCGCGTAGACCACGCGCCAGCCGTCGCGGTGCAGGGCCATCGTGATGTCGGTGTCCTCGGCGAGGGTGTCCTCGCTCAGCCCGCCGACGCGGTCGAGGGCGGTCCTGCGGAAGGCGCCGACGGCTCCGGGGATGGTGGGCATGCAGCCCAGGACGTCGTACATCCGGCGGTCCAGGTTGAAGCCCATCACGTACTCGATGTGCTGCCAGGCGCCGATGAGGCTGTCCCTGTTGCCGACCTTGGCGTTCCCGGCGACCGCGCCGACCGCCGGGTCGCCGAAGGGCCGCACCAGTTCGCGCACGGTGGCCGCTTCGAAGACGGTGTCGCCGTCCATCATCACGACGAGGTCGTGCCGGGCGTGCGCGATGCCGTTGTTGAGGGCGGCGGCCTTGCCCGCGTTGTGCTGGCGCACGACCCGGACGCCGGGCAGCCGCAGCGCTTCCACGAGGTCCGCCGTGCCGTCCGTCGAGCCGTCGTCGATGACGACGACCTCGACGGGGTGGTCGCTCCCAGCGAGCGAGCGGACCGTACTGACGATGCAGGCGCGTTCGTTGAACGCGGGGACCAGCACCGAGACGGGTTCGGTGACCGGCGGCCCCCAGCGGAAGCCGGGTGCGCGGACCTTGCGGGCGTGGACGAAGGAGAGCACCAGCATCAGTCCGAAGCGGGCGAACACCAGGACACCCACGACGGCGAGGCAGCCGATCAGAATGCCGGAGACGTCGTCGGAGAGCCCGACGGCGAAGACGAACGCCTTGCCGCGCCACAGTTCGGCCCCGCTGACCGGGGTCTGTGCGGAGGGCGCGCCCAGGGCGTCGGTGAGGCTGGCGAACTCGTAGCCCCTGCTCTGGAGTTCGGGCAGGTAGTGGCCGAGCGCCGCGACGGTCTGGGCGCGGTTGCCGCCCGAGTCGTGCATGAGGACGATCGCACCGCGACCGCCCTTGGGGGTGGCGTTGCGCAGGATGGCGGGGACGCCGGGCCGCTGCCAGTCCTCACTGTCGATGGAGTCGAGCACGGTGATGTAGCCACGGCTCCCGATGTACTTCACGACCGGCCAGTTCTTGTCGTCCAGCGCGTCGGCGAACGACGAGTAGGGCGGCCGGAAGAGCGAGGAGCGGATACCGGCGGCGCCCGCGAGGGCCAGCTGGGTCTGGGAGAGCTCCCGGTCGATACGGCTCTTCGACTGGTACGAGAGGTCGGGGTGGTTGAAGGTGTGCACACCGACCTCGTGTCCCTCGTCGACCATGCGCCTGACCAGGGCCGGGTAGCGGGAGGCCATGGTGCCGGTGACGAAGAAGACGGCGTGCGCGTGGTACTTCTTCAGCTCGTCGAGGACCTTCGGAGTCCACTCCGGGTCGGGTCCGTCGTCAAAGGTCAGGACGATCCGGTGGTCGGGGATGCGCAGGCTGGTGGGTGCACCCCTGCCCCGGGCGTCGATGACCGGGCCGCCGCCGAGGATGCGGTCGGGGACGCCGCCGGTCGGGGCCGGTGGCCGGACCCGGTGGTCCGCGACGATCTCGCTGTGGACGTAACCGCGCATCACGAGCATGCCGAAGAGCGCGACGAGCAGGAGCAGCGGCAGGAGGTACCGCATGGGCGGCCTGCGCCGGAGGGGCCGCTTGACGCGGGCGGGGGTTGTTGACCGGGCGGCTTTCGGCCCTCGGACGGTTCTCATTGCTTACGGTGCGCTCTCTGGGGGTGCGGACTGCCCGGGTCCGTTGCGGACTGCCCGGGTCCGGGCGGTGCGGTCGCGCTGCCCGACGGGGCCGGTGCGGACGGGGCCGGCGTACGGCCGCCACCGGACGGCGGAGCGGACACCACCGGCGCCGGAACCGTGGATCCGCCACCGGGGACCCGGACGGGCGGCGCGGGCTTGCGGGACGTGCCGGACCCGGCAGCCTTGCCGGACGGGGCGCTCCGGGCACCGGGGGCTGCGGGCACAGCACGTACCCCGTGGGAGACAGCGGTGGCCGGTTTCGGCGCTCCGGTGGACACGGCGTCCACCGACACGGGCGCCGGCGTCGCCCCCGGGACCCGCTGCCCCGGTGCGGGAGACGCCACAGGTCCGGCTGGAATCCTGACGGTATCCGCCTTCTTCCCGGTGGCCGGCCCGGGGATCAGCAGCCAGGGGGCGGCGGAATCCCCGCCGAAGACGGCGAACACCAGCAGCACCGCGTAGGAGGCGCAGGCGAAGGCGATCAGCCAGCCGATACGCCGGTACTTCCGGCCCCGGCGACCACTCGCGTCCACGAAGACGGGGCTGTCGGCGACGGGCACATCACCACCACCAGAGGTGGTCAACTCCCGTCCCGGTCGGTCGAGTTGAACCGTCACGTCATGCGGCTCACGCATGCGCCCGAAACGGGCGCCTTCTCGCCATTTTTCCACCACTGTCCACACATCCCCCCAAGGTCGATTCACCGCGCGTCATGGATCGGACGGACAACCGCCGGACCGAGTCCCCACTCAGGCCCGAACGCCCCCTGCCGTGCTCGTCCGGTGGGCGAATCTAGCGCAGCTTCAAGCCACTTCAGGACGCTTGTTCACAGTTGCTCATATAGACCCCTGATCTGCCCGCATATCGCCATGTCCACGGCAGGGAGCCAGGCCCCGGCAGGCCGGTCCAGCCAGCCGTGCGCGGCCACACCCTCGTCAATCGCCTGGTGAAGGGCGCTGAGTCCCGGGTGCCGCAAGGATTTTCGCCAGACGAGCGAAACAGGTGACAGCGGTACGGGATCGACCAGAGGACGGAGCGCCATGCCCGCAACCCCGACGAACTCCGTGCTCGCCAGCACCGACCAGCGGCGTCTGCGCATCACGCGCGCGAACTCCTCCTCGCCGTCGATCTCCGGGAACGGCTCCGCCAGGGCGATCCCCCGCCCGGCGAACAGCCGGGCCGCCAGATCGGTCCACTCCGCCGTGGCCGGATTTCCCGCCGCCGCATAGAGCGTCTCCCCCGCCAGAGCGGCCAGCGGAACCTCGGTGAGGGCGGCGAGAGGGTGCGCGTCGGGCAGCAGGACCGCCATCCGCTCGAACCGGACCGGCCGGTGGTCGAGCAGATCGAGCACCTCCGGGGCGAGCCCGGCGATCCGGCCGGCCGAGACATCGAGGCGGCCCGCCACGATCTCCGCCGCCCCGCCGGTCAGACCGCTGTGGAACCGCGCCACGAACTCCACATCGGGCGCGACCTCGCGGGCCCGCGCCAGCACCCGGGAGGCAGTGCTGACCGGGGCCCCCACATCGACCAACAGGGGGCGTTCGTCATGGGTCCAGGCCGCCGCCAGTTCGCCGTACGCCGCGAGCACCCGCCGGGCGTAGGGCAGCAGCCGCACCCCGTCGGCCGTGAGCGAGACCTGCCGGGTGGTCCGTACGAACAGTGCGGCCCCCAACTCCCGCTCCACCCGGCGCACATCGCGGCTCAGCGCCTGCTGTGCCACATAGAGCCGGGCAGCGGCACGGGTGAAGTGCAGATCCTCCGCGACGGCGACGAAGGCACGCAGCAGACGGGGCTCGATGTCCGGAAGGCGCTGTGACATCCGCCGAACTTACAACGCATGCGCGTCAATCGGCCCCGAACAGGTGTTGGACCGTGCCAGGCGCGGCCCGGAAGGCTGACGCCCATGGAGCCGGAACACGAACACACCCGCACCGCAGCCCGCACCACCAGCCCCAGCCCCACTCCCCCTCCCACCACTTCCATCAGCACCGGCGCCGCAGAGCCCCCTCCCGGCCCGGGTACCGCGGGCGGCGGCCCCCTCGCCCCCTACCGCAGGCTGCTGGCCACCCCGGGCGCCCGCGCCTTCACCGCGGGCAACCTCCTCGCCCGGCTCCCCATGGGGATGTTCAGTGTCAGCGCCGTGATCATGATCGCCGGGTCACGCGGCTCGTACGCGCTCGCCGGGGCCGTCACCGCCACCGGTCTCGCCGCCACCGCGGTCGTCGGCCCGTGGACGGCACGCCTGGTCGACCGTCACGGCCAGTCCAGGGTCGCCGTCCCCGCCACCCTGCTCGCGGCGCTCGGTTCGCTGGCCCTGCTCCTCTGCGTGCGGTACGACGCACCGGACTGGACGCTCTTCGCCGCCTACGCCGCGACCGCCACCACCCCCAACACGGGCGGAATGTCCCGGGCCCGCTGGTCCCATCTGCACCGCGGCGATCCGGACACCCTGCACATCGCCAACTCCTTCGAACAGGCCGTGGACGAGCTCTGCTTCATGCTCGGCCCGGCGGTGGCCGCGTTCCTCTGCTCGTCGCTCTTCCCGGAGGCGGGCACCCTGGTGGGAGCGGTACTCCTGGTCACCGGCGTGCTGATCTTCGCCGCCCAGCGCGCCACGGAACCGCCCCCGGCACCCCGGACGACCGCGACGCGCTCCCCGCTGCGCGCCTCCGGGTTCCCGTCCCTGATCGCCGTCTTCCTCGCGACCGGCGCGGTCTTCGGCGCCATGGAGGTGACCACGATCGCCTTCTCCGATGCGCAGGGGCACCGTTCGGCGGCGGGCGCGGTCCTCGCACTCCAGGCTGCCGGATCGTGCGTCGCGGGCCTGCTGTACGGATCGGCGCGGCCGGCCCGGAACGTACGGCGGCGCCTGCTCGGCTGCCTCGCCGCCATGACCGTACTGATGACGGGCCCGCTCATCGCGGCGGCGGCGACCGGCTCCCTGCTCGCCCTGTCGGCCGCCCTGCTCGTGGCGGGCGCGGCCACCGCGCCGACCATGGTCACCGGCATGACCCTGGTCCAACGCAGCACATCACAGGGCCAGTTGAACGAGGGAATGACACTGGCCGTCACAGCAATCCTGGGCGGCACAGCAGCGGGCTCGGCGACGGCGGGCTGGTTCGTTGAACGTCTGAGCCCCACCACCGGCTACGCGGTTCCCGCCTCGGCGGCAGCCCTCGCGCTCCTGCTGTGCGCGGCCACGTCGGCGTCGTCGAAAACCTCCGGGCCGAAGAACGTCCCGGAAACCGTCCCGGAAACCGTCCCGAAGAACGTCCCGGATTCGGAGAAGACCTAGAGGGAGCGGGCGGCGGAGCCGTCGATGCGGATGCTCTCACCGTTGATGTAGGTGGCGTTGTCGCTGACCAGGAAGGCGGCGAGTTTCCCGACCTCGGCCGTGGTCGCGTAGCGCCCGGCGGGGATACGAGCGAGGAAGTCGGGGTCCTCGGGCCAGCTGTCGACGAAGCCCGGCAGGATGCTGTTCATCCGCAGCCCGGCGGCGGCATAGCGATCCGCGTAGAGCTTGGTGAACGAGCTGAGGGCGGCGCGCAGGCTGGAGTTGAGGGGGATGGCACCCATGGGCTCGAACGCGGTGTACGAGGAGAGATTCTCGATCGCCCCGCGCCCGGCCGCGGTCATGTGCGGGGTGACCAGTCGGGCCATCCGCACGACGCTGAGCAGCACCATGTCCAGGCCCGCGTGCCAGTCCTGGTCGGTGATGTCGAGCAGGTCGCCGTTGGTGGCGTGGCCCGCGCCGTTGACCAGGGCGTCGATGCGGCCGTGCTGCTCCAGGGTGACGTCGACCAGGCGGGCGAGGTCGTCGGGCTCGGTCATCGAGCCCTGGACAGCGCCGGCACCGAGTTCGGCGGCCAGGTCGTGGATGCCGGGGCCCTGGCTGAACAGGGTCAGGCGGTAACCGGCGTCGGCCAGCTCGCGGGCGATGCCTGCCGCGGCCTGCGGCGGTGACGATGGCGACCGGGGGGTGCGTGGGGGTGCTCACAGGGGGTTCACTCTTCCATCAGTCTGTCTGTATGAAAGAAACCGTACAATCGAACTTAGAATCCGGCAATTCGGTCAGTACGAGGAATGTCGTACGCTCGAAGCATGGCCACCTACCACCCCCACCGCGACCAACTGCAACTGCCGGACGTGCTGTCCGCGCTGGGGAACCCGGTGCGGCTGGGCATCCTCTGCGAACTGGCCGCCTCTCCCGGCGAGCGCACCTGCGGCAGCCTGCCCCTGGAGGTCACGAAGGCGACAGCGACCCACCACTGGCGGGTCCTGCGCGAATCCGGCATCACCCGCGAACAGCGCGAGGGCCGCTACAAGGCGGTCACCCTGCGCCGCGAAGACCTCGACACCCGCTTTCCCGGGCTGCTCGACGCCGTACTGAACGCCACTCCGGCGGCAGCCGGGAGCGCATAACGGCGCCTTGCTCGACACGGCACCCGCCTGACCAGTTCTTTACATTTTCCACGCCTGCCCGCGAGCCCCTCCACGTACCTTTGTTGGTTGGCATGTGCACAAGGTCGGTGGGTTGACGGGGGTGGGGTGCTGTGTCGGATTTGGCGAAGGATGCTGTGTCGATGGCGAAGGCGGCGTCGGGGCTGCGTGGGGCGCGGCATCACACGGAGAAGCCGTTGCAGGATTTCACGGCGGCGTCGCATGATCTGTCGGCGTTGGGGGCGTTGGGGTCTTTGCTGAAGGCGACGGGTGATATCCGGGAGGGGATGCATACCCTGTCGGGTCTGACGGCGTCGTTGAATGAGGAGTGGGGTCAGGAGGCCAAGCTCCTGGGTGAGGTGTCGGATGCGTTCGATCTCCTCGATGTGCTGCTGAGTGCCGCTGCGCGTGCGAAGAAGGGCTGAGCGCGGTGGTGGATCTGAATCCGCTGCACTGGATCAGTAAGGCCAACCATGCCTTCGGGGACACGATGGCCAGTGGTCTGGAGTTCCTGGGGATCACTGATCCGGCGGTCGATCCTGATGGGGTCCGGGAGATAGCGAAGCACTGGCGGGCTCTGGCCAAGGGGCTGGAGGACGCTGCTCACGGTGCTGAAGTGGCGATGTCGGGTGTGACGTGGGAGGGCGAGACCGCGAAGGCGTTCTCCAAGCGGGCGCGGACGATGCGCAAGCACGCCACGGACATGGCGCATTCCCTGCGTGGTGGTGCGACGGCGCTCGACGAGTTCGCCGATGAGGCGCATGAGTTGATCACCCAGATCGGGGTGATGGTCGCGGAGATCGCCGAGTTCGAGATCGCCGGCCTGGCCCTGTCGGTGCTGACGGCGGGGATGTCCGAGGTCGCCTCGACCCTGGTGGCGGGTGAGCGTGCGCTGAAGGTCATCGCGTTGGTCACGCGGATCGAGGAGGAAGGCAGCGCACTGGGCGCCACCGTGCGCACGGTGATGGAGGCCGTCCGTAACGTCGAGCGGGCCCTGAAGGCACTGAAGGACATCAAGACCGTCGCGAAGGTCGGGAAACTCGCCGGTGAGGGCATGAAGTTCACCGCCTTCACCACCGCCCTCGAAGACCCCGGCGCATTCAAAGACCCCGGGAAACTCGCGAAACTCCTCACCGAGGGCGCCGTCGCCGGGGTCGGTCTCGGCTTCCTCGGCAAAGCCCTCGGGAAGGGCCTCAAAGCCCTGAAGCCGGGTGAGATGGCCGACCTCGCGAAGGCTCTGAACCTCAACGGGTCAGGGTTGTCCCGCCTGAAGTTGCGGCCCTCGGAGTGGGAGAAGCTTCCCGCCTCGATCCGCGGGATGTTCAAGGAATGCAAACTCGACCCGATCGATGTCGCCACCGGCGACATGCTCCTGCCGCAGACCGACGTCACCCTCCCGGGCACGCTCCCTCTCGTCCTGGAACGGACGCATATCTCGTCCTACCGGTGGGGCGGCTGGTTCGGGCCCTCCTGGGCCTCCACCCTCGACCAGCGTATTCAGGTCGACGACGAGGGAGTCATCTACACCGCCCCCGACGGCGCCCGCCTCACCTACCCCCGCCCCGACCCCGAGACCAACACACCCGTCCACCCGGAAACCGGGTCACGCCTCGCCCTGACCTGGGACACCGAGACCGACGGCGGACTGCGCATCACCGACCCCGACACCGGGCTCGCCCACATCTTCCACACCCCCCAGCCCACCGACGACAACCAAGCCATCGACCTGCCCCTCCAGGCCATCGTCGACCGCAACAACCAGCGCATCACCCTCCACTACACCGACAACGGCACCCCAGTCGAGGTCAGCCACACCGGGGGCTACCGCATCGCCCTCGACCACCACCCCACCCAACCCCGCATCACCGCCCTACGCCTGATCGACCCCCACGCCACGGACTCGCCCGGCACCACACTGCTCTCCTACGGCTACAACGACGAAGGCCACCTCACCGACGTCACCAACTCCTCCGGCCTCCCCCTGCGCTTCACCTACGACACCGACAGCCGCATCACCTCCTGGATCGACCGCAACGACACCACCTATACGTATACGTACGACGCGCAGGGCCGGGTCATCCGCACCCACGGCACCGGCGGCTACCTCTCCGGAACCCTCAGCTACAACGACACCACTCGCACCACCAGCGTCACCAACTCCCTCGGCCACACCAGCCACTACCAGCACAACGACGCCTACCGCCTCATCCGCGAGACCAACCCACTCGGCCACACCACCCACCAACAATGGGACACCGACCACCACCTCACCGCTGTCACCGACCCACTCGGCCACACCACCCGCTATACCTATGACGATCAGGGACGCCTCAAGGGAACCGTGCGCCCGGACGGTCAAGCAACAACGGCTGAGTACAACAGCCTTGGGCTCCCCACCACGATCACAGGGCCGGGCGGCGTCCAATGGAGCCAGGAATATGACGAACGCGGCAACCGAAGCGCTCTGACGGATCCTGCAGGGACCACAACCCGCTATACCCACAACAGAGCGGGTCACCTGACTTCAGTGACGGACGCTCTCAGCCAGACCACCCGAATCCGGTGCAATCCCGCTGGTCTGACCATGGAGATCAGTGACCCACTGGGCGCGAAAACCCGGTATGAACGCCATCCCTTCGGTAACCCGGCATCGATTACGGACCCTCTCGGAAACCGCACCCTCCTCGAATGGACGGTTGAAGGGAACCTGACGCGTCGCACTCTGCCGGATGGCGCTGTTGAGTCCTGGGCGTACGACGGGGAAGGAAACTGCACCAGTCATACCGATGCGATGGGCGGGGTCACTCGGTTCGAATACACAGAGTTCGATCTCATCATGTCTCGCACCGAACCCGATGGCCTCCGCTATGAGTTTTTGCACGACACCGAACTACGCTTGGCCGAGGTCCGCAATCCCCGAGGGTTGGTATGGCAGTACAACTACGATCCGGCTGGGCGTCTACTTTCTGAGTCCGACTTCGACGGCCGTACGCTCCTCTACGGGCATGACCCAACCGGACGCCTGGTCGCGCGCACCAACTCAGCGGGGCAGACCATCCGCTACGAACGAAGCGCACTCGGTCAGATCGCACGCAAGTATGTGGGCGAGACCATCAGCGACTATGTTTACGACATAGCGGGGCAACTCGTACAAGCCGTAAATTCCGATACGACCGTAATCCTGCAGCGCGACAGGGCCGGAAGGCCACTGTCTGAAACAGTCGGCGGGCGGGCTACTCATTACGCGTATGACGACCTGGGCCGTCGCGTAAGCCGTACCACCCCTATCGGAGCCGTCAGTACGTCCCAATATGACGCAGTAGGCCGGCGCATGGAATTGCTTACTGCCGGGCGAACCATTGCTTTCGAACACGACTCCGCAGGACAGGAGTTGTCCCGCCATGTCGGCAAGGCCATCACCTTGGCGAACTCCTTCGACGCGGTGGGACGTTTGACCTCCCAGGCACTGAGTGGCGCGGATGGCAGAAGTATTCAGCGGCGCGCCTATTCCTACCGGTCTGATGACAGCTTGGTTCGCCTCGATGACCAGTTGAACGGCACTCGCCACTTCGATCTCGACCCAGCAGGGCGCGTCACCGCCGTCCGTGCCGATGACTGGAGCGAGCGGTACACGTACGACGCGGCCGGTAATCAGGCGCACGCCGACTGGCCTGCCAGCCACCCCGGTCATGAGGCTGTCGGCCCTCGTTCCTACAACGGCACCAGTATCACCAGTGCCGGCCGTGTCCGCTTCGAGCACGATCCTCAAGGACGTGTCACCCTTCGCCAGAAGACGAGGATGTCGCGCAAGCGTGATACCTGGCGTTACACGTGGGATGCCGAGGATCATCTCACGGGCGTCACGACACCCGATGGAACCCGCTGGCGCTACCTGTATGACGCACTCGGCCGCCGCATCGCCAAGCAGCGACTGGCTGCAGGAAGCGACAACGTCGTCGAGCAAGTGGATTTCACCTGGGACGGCACTGTGCTCTGTGAGCAGACCACCGTTTCAACTGACCGCTCTGAGGCGGTGACTCTGACCTGGGACCACAGTGGACTTCAGCCCGTGGCGCAGACAGAACGCATCAGCGCAGTGGACGCCCGTCAGCAAGTGATCGATTCGCGCTTCTTCGCCATCGTCACGGATCTTGTCGGGGCCCCGAGAGAGTTGGTTGACGAATCGGGGGCGGTTGCCTGGCGCGCGAGGTCCACTCTGTGGGGCAATACCGCCTGGGGTGTCAACAGCACGGCCTACTCGCCCCTCCGGTTTCCGGGGCAGTACTACGATCCGGAGAACGGGCTCCATTACAACTATTTCCGCTACTACGACCCCGAATCGGCGCAGTACCTCAGCCCCGACCCCCTCGGCCTCGCCCCGGACCCCAACCCCACCGCCTACGTCCGCAACCCTCACGTTGGGTCCGATCCTCTAGGACTTGGACCCTGCAAAATACCAGATGAAACCATTGTCCGCACCCCGGAAATCACGGCGCCAAAGCCCCTGAAGCCTCATCAAGCGATGGAAGAGTGGGAACGGTTCCTGGGCGATGGGCCCTACACCGACATCCACCCGCGAAAAGGCGTCCCGGACCCAGACCGCCTCGTTTCGGCAGATGGGCTGCGAAGCATACGATTGGGGTCCCATGAAATGGGAAGTAAGCCAACAAGATTCCACTTCCACAAGGAAACCTGGACATTTATATCACCCACCAACACATGGATCGTGGATAATACAATGGTAAGAGTTCCACTGGGGTTGAAATAATGAGAATTGAAGTAGTCGGCATCCTGGACCTCGAATGCCGATCGGTGGAATTCAGAGGACCGGACGGGGCGGCATGGGGAATTTGGGGGGAAAGAGATGTGCCGGGATCCGGTTTTCATGACGTGGAGATTGATGTGCCTGAGGAGGTCGAAAAGTGGACTCTTGAGGAGGGTGCCACGACGAAAATCCACGGAATTAACACACAATGCAATGGCGTTACCGTTGTTGGGCGGGTCGAGTCAGTTGGCGAGGATGCAGTGATCGCCATCAAAGTTGGCCTCGACATCATTCTGATCGAGATGGCCTCAAATGATTCCATCCCTGAGGCGGGGAGCGTGATTTCTTTCAATACGCCCCAAATCTATTTGCATCCATACCATCTCTGAGATTTTGTCATCCTGCGGCGTCAGGGTGACGCCCATTGTGCGAGGTCTGTAATGAGATAAGGTTCCTGACCGTCACGAAGGGTGCTTAATGTGAATCAACACCTTTGTCCGACATGCGTTATCGATACGGACACCTGCACGGCTCTTCGTGACGTACCGGACGGCCTTTTGGCCGTTTTCTGCCTCGCGTGTGCCGAACGTGGCAGTGGCGTACTCGCCCGACTGGCCGATCCGGAAGATGCAGAGTGGTTCGCCGAGATGCTGGAAGTTGCCTGGCAGGCGCCACTGGGCAACGTATCCGAAGATACCCTCATTGACATCTTGGACCAATTCGAGATGAAATCGGAATCGCTGAACACGGAGGATCCCGACAGCAAGGGGTTCTTCATTGACCAATGCGCAATGCTCATCGTCAACGCGATTGCAGTCCACTTGAATCCCAGTGCAGCGCGGGCCGAAATGTCGGGGCAGACACTTGAGACGATTCTCGGAACTTTTGACTTCATGTTGAGTCGTGTTCAGAGCGTCATCGTCAGGCCCGGCCTTCAGGAGTCTCCGGTTGGACGTCTTCAGCGCCTCGAACAAGAGGCCCAGAACTCGATCGTCGACTCGTTGAAGGAGCTGGCGACCCAGCAGCGCGGGATCGCAGACAGCGACTTCCTGGTGAATATGCGAAACACGTCTTCCCCGGTCCGCGACGAGATGGCTGCCGCCACCGATGAAGTCTCCGACATCGCAGGCTGGGGCGACGTCTGAGTGCTGGATGAACTCGACGGGCTCTTGCGGAGTGCAAGGGGCACGGTGCTTCGCCGCATGGGTCGTGTCTGAGGGTCTCGGTTCACCGGGCGCACAAAAGCCGCCGGCCCGTCGAGGTTCTCGACGGGCCGGCGGCTACATGGGGTGGTGGAGATGGCGGGAATCGAACCCGCGTCCAACGGTGCAGAACCAGGGCTTCTCCGAGCGCAGTTCGCTGCGATTTTCTCGGCCCCGGAGATCTCGCGAACAAGTCTCCGACAGGCCCAGTCACTGTTTGATTTCCCACCGATCCCCGTGACCGGGACCGGTGGTTTAGTTCCCTAGCTTATGCCAGGATCCGGGTCGGGAACTTCCCCGGGCTGACACCCATTTAGGGTCCTTCAGTCACTGCTTATTAGGCAGCGAGAGCGAAGGACTGGGAATCGCGCTTAGAATTGGCGATTATTTTTTGCGACATATGGTTTACGAGATCATTGCCGCTTCCTCGGCTCGCTTCACCTGCTTCAACAGCCGCTGTCGAAACCGATCATCCCCATGTTGTTTTTTCAAGGTGGTACCGCGCCCCGTGGGGTGCAGTGCCATCGTACGTGACCAACGTGCGACGGTGCCACTGTATTCCCCGCAGGTCGCCATGGCCCCGCAGGCGGCCCACAGACCCGCCCGTCCCCTCATCAGGGACGGCCTCAGGGACGGCGTCAGGGAACGGCGTCAGGCGCGCTGCTTCCTGCGGACCGCCGAGACCGCCCGGTCCGTCTCGCGGCGGTCCTGCTTCTCACGCAGGGTCTGCCGCTTGTCGTACTCCTTCTTGCCCTTCGCCAGCGCGATCTCGACCTTGGCCCTGCCGTCCTTGAAGTACAGCGCCAGGGGCACGATCGTGTGCCCCGACTCCTGTGCCTTCGACTCCAGCTTGTCGATCTCCATGCGGTGCATCAGCAGCTTCCGCTTCCGCCGCGCGCTGTGGTTGGTCCAGGTGCCCTGGGTGTACTCGGGTACGTGGACGTTGTGCAGCCACGCCTCGTGGTTGTCGATCTGGACGAAGCCGTCGACCAGGGACGCCCGGCCCATCCGCAGCGACTTCACCTCGGTCCCGGTCAGGACGAGACCGCACTCGTACGTGTCGAGGATGAGGTAGTCGTGCCGTGCCTTTTTGTGCTGGGCGATCATTTTCCGCCCGGTTTCCTTAGCCATAGTGCGTCCATTTTCGCACTAAGCCCCTCCCCCGAGGCCACTCAATACTGTCTCGGCTCTCGACTCGGCCCGATCGCCCGCCGTCACGTCCGGTGAGATGCCCCGTCCGTCGACGCTGCGGCCCGCGGGAGTCCGGTAGTGGCCCACGGTCAGCTCCGCCACGGATCCGCCCGGCAGCGCGCTCGGCATCTGCACCGAGCCCTTGCCGAAGGTGCGGGAACCGACCGTGACCGCCCGGCCACGGTCCTGGAGAGCGCCCGTGAGCAGCTCCGCCGCGCTCATCGTGCCGCCGTCGATCAGGACGACCAGCGGCCGGCCGGTGTCGCCGCCCCGCCGCGCGTACAGGGCGTGCTGGACGCCGTGCACGTCGTACGTGGCGACCAGACCGCCGTCCAGTAACGCGGAGGCCGCCGTGGTGGCCTCCGCGACCAGGCCGCCGCTGTTGCCCCGGAGGTCCAGCAGGATGCCGCCGCCCGCGGGAGCGGCCCGGACGGCCTCGCGCACCCGGGCGCCCGAGCCCTTGGTGAAGGCGGTGACCGTGATCCTGGTCGCCCGGCCGGGCAGCCGCGCCACGGTGACCGGGTCGGTGGTGAGCCTGGCCCTGCGCAGGGTCCTCGTGACGGTGTCACCGCCGCGCCGTACGCCCACGACCACCGGCGTACCCGGCACGGACGCGGTGTCGCCGCCGCGCAGCTGCGAGAGGACGTCGGTCACCGGCCGGGTGCCGACCTGGCGGCCGTCGATCGTACGGAGCAGGTCGCCGGCCCGGAGGCCGGCCCGCGCCGCCGGGCCGCCCGGCTGGACCCTGGCCACCTCGATCCGGCCGTCACGACCGCGCCTGGCCCACAGCCCCACGCCGGTGTACTCGCCGTCGAGTGCGTCCTCGAACTGCTCGTAGCCGGTCCGGTCGTAGACAGCGCCCCAGCGGTCGCCGCTGCGGCTGACGACGCCCTCGGCCGCCTTCGTACCGGACTTGCCGTCGGCGACCGCGTCCGAGGCCGCCCTGGCGAGCTCGGCGCCGTCAACGGTGGCCGGGGCACTGCGAGTACGGGCCGGGCGCGGCGTCCGCTCGTCACCCGGCAGCGAGTTGGTGGCCGCAGCCGTGGCGAGCACACTCGCGAAGACCAACGTCAGAACCGCCCCGCGGCGAAGGCTGCGGGGCGGCGCGTCGAATTCCGGGCCTGACATGGCGACCACTGTAGACCGACGCCCGTGCGCCGTACGGGGCGTTCACCCCACGGCGCACGGGGCGTGTCTCACACCTTCAGGTACTTGCGCAACGCGAAGAGCGCGGCGAGCGCGGGCATCAGCAGCCCGATCGCCAGTACCAGCGGCAGTTTCGACAGGACCGCGTCCCAGCCGATGAAGTCGATCAGGTTCAGCTTCTCGTGCAGGGAGAGGCCGTGGTCGATCAGGAAGTAGCGGCCGACGAGCAGCATCCCGCAGGCCACAAGTCCGCCCAGCAGACCGGCGAACGCGGCCTCCATGATGAACGGCATCTGGATGTAGAAGCTGGACGCGCCCACCAGACGCATGATCCCGGTCTCGCGTCTGCGGCTGAACGCCGATACGCGCACGGTGTTCACGATCAGCATCAGCGCGATCACCAGCATCAGGGCCATCACACAGAGGGCGGCCACGTTCATCCCGTTGAGGAGCGCGAAGAGGTTCTCCAGGATGCCGCGCTGGTCCTGGACGGTCATCACGCCGTCCCGGCCGGCGAACGCCGTGGCGATCACCTTGTACTTGGTGGGGTCCTTGAGCTTGACGCGGAACGACGACTGGAGCTGGTCCGGGGTGATGGAGCCCGTCATCGGGGCGCCCTTGAACTCCTGCTGATAGTGCTTGTACGCCTCGTCGGTGCTCTCGTAACTGACCTTCTGGACCAGGTCGGTCATCTTGTTCAGATCGGTCTCGATCGACTTCTTCTGCTCCTCGGTCACCGGACCCTTGGCGCACTTCGGGGTGGATTCCACATCACCCTTGGAGCAGAGGAAGATCGAGACGTTGACCTTGTCGTACCAGTAGCCCTTCATCGTGTTCACCTGGTCCCGCATGAGCAGCGAGCCACCGAACAGGGCGAGGGACAGGGCGACGGAGACGATGACCGCGAAGGTCATCGTGAGATTGCGGCGGAGACCCACGCCGATCTCCGACAGGACGAACTGGGCGCGCATGGCGTCCTTTCAGTGCTGGTAGCCGTAGACGCCGCGCGACTGGTCGCGTACGAGACGGCCCTTCTCAAGTTCGATGACGCGCTTGCGCATCTGGTCGACGATCTGCTGGTCGTGGGTTGCCATCACCACAGTGGTTCCGGTCCGGTTGATCCGGTCCAGCAGCTTCATGATGCCGACGGAAGTCTGCGGGTCGAGGTTTCCGGTCGGCTCGTCCGCGATCAGCAGCATGGGGCGGTTGACGAAGGCCCGCGCGATGGCGACGCGCTGCTGCTCACCCCCGGAGAGCTCACCGGGCATCCGGTCCTCCTTGCCGCCGAGGCCGACCAGGTCGAGGACCTGGGGCACGGCCTTGCGGATCTCACCGCGCGGCTTGCCGATGACCTCCTGCGCGAACGCGACGTTCTCCGCGACGGTCTTGTTGGGCAGCAGGCGGAAGTCCTGGAAGACCGTGCCGAGCTGGCGGCGCATCTGCGGCACCTTCCAGTTCGACAGGCGCGCGAGGTCCTTGCCGAGGACGTGCACCATGCCGTGGCTGGTGCGCTCCTCGCGCAGGACGAGCCTCAGAAAAGTCGACTTGCCTGAACCGGAGGAACCCACCAGGAAGACGAACTCCCCCTTCTCGATCTCAAGGGAGACATCCCGCAGGGCGGGGCGGTTCTGCTTGGGGTAGGTCTTGGAGACGTTGTCGAATCGGATCACGAGTGCACCACGTCGGCCGGGAATAGGTGAGCGTGACATTACGCGAAGCCGGAGTGCGCCCGCATGCAGCATCCGTCGATGCGTGGTATGTCCCCGTTGGCCCCGGGTACGGACCGGGCGGAATCCGGCGGCGCGCGCCGAAACGCGCCGGAGCTGGCACAGTGGTAAGGGGAACAGTTGCGGTTCGCCGGGCGTTGTCGGGAGTGATGGCGCGTGGAACGGCTCCGCCGCACGGGAGGAGTGCGCATGACCTACGACCGATTGGTGTGCGCCAATTGCGCGTCCCCTGTGAGTGAGGGCCGCTGCCGGGTCTGCCGGGCCAGCAGAGAGCGCCTCCAGCAGGAGGAGGGCCCCTTCGGCGGGCTGAGCCCGCTGGTGCTGATCAGCGCGCTGATAGTGCTGGTGGCAGCGCTGGCTCTGCTCGCACACCAGACCATCTGACAACGCCGCATTCGCTCATGGGGAAGGGCCCCGGGTTCCGATCGGAACCCGGGGCCCTTCCTCGTACGCGCTGAACCTCAGGCGAGGTTCCCGCCGCGGCCGGCGAGGCGCGGCAGCATACGGAAGCCGATGCCACCGGCGATCATCGTCGCGGCACCGATGATCAGGAACGTGGTCTCACCCGCACCGGTCTCGGCGAGCTCCTGCTTGGGCTTGCCCTGCTCGACCGGCTGGGAGCCGAGGTTGTCGGGCTGGGTGCCGGTGCTGGAGGAACCACCGGTCGTGGACGATCCGCCCGTGGTGGAGGAGTGGTCACCGCCGGTGGAACCGGAGGTGCCGCCGTTGCCGCCCGAACCGCTCGTCGAACCGCTGGTGGTCGAACCGCTCGTGGACGAGCCACTCGTGGTCGAACCGCCGGTCTGGCCCTGGTCGGTCGATCCGCCGGTCTGGCCCTGGTCGGTGGAGCCACCGTCCTGACCCTGGTCCGTCGAACCGCCGTCCTGACCCTGATCGGTCGATCCGCCGGTCTGGCCCTGGTCGGTCGAACCGCCGTCCTGGCCCTGGTCGGTGGAGCCACCGTCCTGACCCTGGTCCGTCGAACCGCCGTCCTGACCCTGGTCCGTCGATCCGCCGGTCTGGCCCTGGTCGGTCGAACCGCCGTCCTGGCCCTGGTCGGTGGAGCCACCGTCCTGACCCTGGTCCGTCGAACCGCCGTCCTG
This sequence comes from Streptomyces sp. NBC_01471, assembly GCF_041438865.1. Taxonomy (NCBI): domain Bacteria; kingdom Bacillati; phylum Actinomycetota; class Actinomycetes; order Kitasatosporales; family Streptomycetaceae; genus Streptomyces; species Streptomyces sp. NBC_01471. Next base: position 5,006,462 of record NZ_CP109450.1, on the reverse strand, counting down.
ACCCTGATCGGTCGAACCGCCGGTCTGGCCCTGGTCGCTGGAACCGCCGTCGACACCACCGATCGGGTTGGTGCCACCGTCGGTGTTGCCACCGTCCGTGCCACCGTCATCGCCCGTCGTCTGGACCGAGATGTCGGTGCCGAGAAGCGGGACATGAATATCTGCGGCCTGTGCCGCGCCCGCTGCGGTCAGCGAGGCGCCTGCGGCGATCACTGCGCCCGCAGCTATGCGCGCTACGCGAATCCGCGTCTTCTTGGTCATCTGGCTGCTACCCCCAGTAGCTCATTGTCAATGGTGCAGCGCACGGGGCAGGCAGGCCGTAGGGATCATGTGGTGTCCGTCCCCCCGATCGCACGCGCCCCAGAATTACGCATGCCGCGTGTCACTTTTCCCAGTTTTAAGGAACGCGTCAAGGCCGTTGCGGGCGCGATGCCTGAAATGCAATGACTTGCCCGGCGTACGGGAATACGACTGTGACGCAGTAGGGGAACTACCGCCTCCAGGACGGTAGTTCCCCTACTGACTATGTCGATAAAGCGCTGGTTCGACGGCGCCGGAAAAGCGGTCTACTTCTCCTGCTGCTTGCGCCAGCGAATTCCGGCTTCCAGGAAGCCGTCGATCTCACCGTCGAGCACGGCCTGCGGGTTGCCGACCTCGTACTCCGTACGCAGGTCCTTGACCATCTGGTACGGGTGCAGGACGTACGAACGCATCTGGTTTCCCCAGGAGTTGCCGCCGTCGCCCTTGAGCGAGTCCATCAGCGCCTGCTCCTCCTGGCGGCGGCGCTCAAGGAGCTTCGCCTGAAGGACGTTCATGGCGCTGGCCTTGTTCTGGATCTGCGAGCGCTCGTTCTGGCAGGAGACGACGATGCCGGTGGGGATGTGCGTCAGCCGGACCGCCGAGTCGGTGGTGTTGACGCCCTGGCCGCCGGGGCCCGAGGCGCGGTAGACGTCCACGCGCAGCTCGGTCTCGTCGATCTCGATGTGGTCGGTCTTCTCCACCACCGGGAGCACCTCGACACCCGCGAAGGAGGTCTGGCGGCGCCCCTGGTTGTCGAAGGGGGAGATACGGACCAGCCGGTGGGTGCCCATCTCGACGGAGAGCGTGCCGTACGCGTACGGCGCCTTCACGACGAAGGTGGTCGACTTGATGCCGGCCTCCTCCGCGTACGACGTCTCGTAGACCTCGGTGCCGTAGCCGTGCCGCTCGGACCAGCGGAGGTACATGCGCTGGAGCTGCTCGGCGAAGTCCGCGGCGTCGACTCCGCCGGCCTCCGCACGGATGTTGACGAGCGCCTCACGGGCGTCGTACTCGCCGGAGAGGAGGGTGCGGACCTCCATCTCGTCGAGCGCCTTGCGCACGGCGAGCAGCTCCGACTCGGCCTCGGCGAGGGTGTCGGCGTCGTCCTCGGCCTCGGCGAGCTCGAAGAGCACCGCCAAGTCGTCGATCCGCCCGCGCAGCGTCGCCGTCTTGCGGACCTCGGCCTGCGCGTGCGAAAGCTTGCTGGTGATCTTCTGGGCCTCTTCCGGGTCGTCCCACAGGGACGGCGCCGCGGCCTGCTCCTCAAGCACGGCGATATCGGCCCTCAGCTTGTCGAGGTCCAGGACGGCCTCGATCGACCCCATGGTCGAGGAGAGGGACTTCAGCTCTTCGGATACATCGACGACTGCCACGCCACCAGCGTAACGGCTTGGAGCGGGGGCAGCCCCCGGCCCTTCCGATCGGCCGGGAGGAGGGGACGGGCCCGGCCGACCCCTACGGTCCGGACGGCGCCGAATGGTGGCTGTCCTGCGGGGCAGGTCCGCCGTCGTCGCCCGACGACGTGGCCAGCCAGCCGCCGATGCCCACCGCGACGGCGACGACCAGTGCGGCGGCGCCCAGTTTGATACGGCGCCTGCGCACCGCCTCAGCCGTGGAACGGTGGCGGGCGGAGCCCGGCCTGCTCGGGGAGCGGGGGGCTCGGGCGGTGCCGAGGGGGCCGCCCGCCAGCTCGTCCGGGGCCGGGACGCGCATGCTCGTGTGGGTGTCGCGGTTGGAGTCCGCGGAGGAGCCGGGGACGAGCGGGACCGCGCCGCGGCGGCGGGTCTCGGTGGGCGCGGCCGGTTCGTACGACGTCTCCTCGTACGGCTGCTCGCCCGGCTCCGCGTCGCCCGGTTCGTCCACGTCGAGCGGGGGGATGCCCGCGAGGTGCGGGAGCTGTTCGCGGAGCCGCTCGCCGAGCTCCGACGCGCGCAGCCGGGACGCGGGGGCCTTGGCCAGGCACTGGACCAGCAGCTGCCAGAGATCGTCGGGGATGCCGGGGAGCGGCACGACGGTCTCCGTGACGTGGCGGCGCAGGACCGCGCCGGGGTGGCCGCCGCCGAAGGGCGTGAAGCCCGCGAGGAGCTCGTAGAGGACCGTCGCCAGCGCGTAGATGTCGACGGAGGCGCGCGGCGGCAGGCCCTCGATGATCTCCGGCGCGAGGTAGTCGGGGGTACCGATGATCTTCGACGCCTGCGGGCGGCCCGGTCCGGCCGGGCCCGCGGGCAGGGCCCTGCGCGGTGCGTCGATCAGCTTGGCGACGCCGAAGTCCGTGAGCAGCGCCGGGTGGGAACCGCCGGGGCCGAGCGGTCCCTGCATGTCCAGGAGGATGTTCTCGGGCTTCACGTCGCGGTGCACGACACCGGCGGAGTGCGCGGCGGCGAGACCGTCGGCGATGTCCGCGACGATGGCCACGGCGGCCTCGGGGCTGAGGCGGCGCTCGCGGTCGAGCCGGGTACGCAGGTCGGTGCCCCGGACCAGGTCCATCACGAGGGCGAGGTCGTTGCCGTCCACGACGAGGTCGCGTACGGAGACGACATGCGGGTGGTCGAGGCCGAGCAGCGCGGTGCGCTCCTGCACGAAGCGGCCGACGAGCTCCTGGTCGGCGGCGAGGTCCTCACGCAGCAGCTTGACGGCGACGGGCCCCGACGGCCCCTCGCCCAGCCACACCGTGCCCGCGCTCCCGCGCCCCAGGATCTGGTGCGCGGTGTACCGGCTGCCGATCTTCCGTGCCAAGACTGCTCCCTCAGCGGCTGGCGCTGTGCCGTGCCCGGAGGTGCGTCCCTGGACAGGCGCAGGGTTCCGGGCGGTCCCCGGCTCCCAAAATACGCGGGCATCGGGGTGTTCAGTGCCCCGGATGGCACGAACCCTCACTTCTGCGGGGGTAATTCATTCCGCGGAAGTCGACATGTATACAGACCGGCCGCCGGGCCGGGTGCGGCACGCTGTCCGCCCCGGCCGTCCCGCGCGCGCTGTCAGTTTCCGCCGGATCCGCCCAGGCCCTGGACGAAGTCCCGGACCGAGTCGAAGCCGTCGGAGATCTCCGAGATGAAGCTCTTGGAGGTGCCGATCCACTGCTGAAGCGGGGTCAGTTCCCAGATCAGCCAGCCCCCGACGAAGAGGATCACGACCATGACGAGGCAGCCCTTGAGGCAGCCGAGGCCGGGGATCTTCACCGGGTTGGCGCTGCGCTGCCTCGGCGGCCGGGGCTCGCGCGGGGCGGGTGCCTGAGGCTGCTGCGGGGGCGCGTACTGCTGCTGCGGGCGCTGCTGCTGCGGCCGGCGCTGCGGCGCGTACTGCTGAGGCTGTTGCTGTTGCTGTTGCTGTTGCTGTTGCTGTTGCTGTTGCTGTTGCTGTGGGTACTGCTGCTGGGGCGGGTACTGCTGCTGACGGCGCTGGGGCGGCTGCTGCGGGGGCCGCTGCGGGCGGTGGCGCAGCGGGTCCTGCTCGGGCGCCAGGTACTGGACCTGGGTCTGCTCGTTCCGGTCGCGGGCCGCGCTGAGCTGGCTCTGCCAGGGGTGCGGCTGCTCGGGCTGGTCCGGCGACCGGCCGGGCACGGGCGGCAGCACGGCGGTCGGGTCGGCGGCCCCGGCGCCGGGGCCAGGGGCACCGGTGCTCGGCAGGACGCTGGTGCGCCCGTTGGGGTCGTACGCCCCGGCGTTGTTCGGCAGGACCTGGGTGGGGTCGGCCGCGCCGGGCGTCCCGGGCACCTCGGCGGGCGCGGGGTCCGGCGCCAGCAGCGCGCCCACTCCGAGGGCGGCGGCGACCTGTGCGGGGGTGGCGTGGACGCCGACCCCCTCGGCGACGGTACGCAGCCCGCGGGCCAGGTTCTCGGCGCTGGGGCGGCGGTCCGGGTCCTTGCTGAGGCAGCGCTCTATGACCGTCCAGAGCGCCTCGGGGACGGTGGTGGGCCTGCGCGGGTCCTCGTTGAGGTGCCGCTGGAGGACTTCCAGGGCCGTGCCGCCCGCGAACGGGGGCCGCCCGGTGACCAGTTCGTACAGCAGGATGCCCGCGCCGTAGATGTCGACCGCGGAGGTCTGCGGGCGGCCCTCGGCGGACTCCGGTGCGACATAGGCGGGCGTACCGACGAACTCATGGGTACGGGTCAGGCCAGGCGAGTCCGCGAGGCGGGCGATGCCGAAGTCGGTGAGCATCGGGTGCATCTGGCCGTCGGCGTCCTGCTTGACCAGCACGTTCGCGGGCTTCAAGTCGCGGTGGACGACGCCGTCGGCATGGCTGGCGGCGAGTGCGTCGGCGATCTGGGCGGTGAGCAGCGCGGCGGCGACCGGGCTGAACGGGCCGTTCTCCCGGAGGTAGCGGTGCAGGTCCGGGCCATCGATCAGGTCCATGACGAGCGCGAGGAGGTCACCCTCGACGACGAGGTCCCGGGTCCGCACGATGTTGGGGTGGGTCAGCCGCAGCAGGACGGAGCGCTCCCGCAGGAACCGCATCACCACGTCCGGGTCGCTCGCCAGCTCCTCCTTGAGGACCTTGATCGCCACCGTCTCGCCGGGCTGGCCCGCGACGGCCGCCTCGGCGCCTGCGGTCTCCCGCTGGCTGGCACGCCAGACGGTGCCCGTGGCGCCGCGTCCCAGCGGCTCCTCGAGCAGGTACTTGCTGCCTACGGGCCGCACGTCATGCGCTCCCTGTGATCGTCGTCCCTTGCCTGGTCCACCGGCCCCCCGCCCGGATGTCCGCCCCACTCTAGTGCCGCCCGCGGGGGCACTGGCCGACGATCTTCCGGAGCCGCTTCCCCTGGGTGCGGCCGGTGTGACGGCCGGTGCCCCGGATCAGGTTCCGGAGCGGGTCCCGGCCGTTTTCCCACCGTGTGCCCACCCGGTCCCGGCGGTGTTCCAGCGGTGTTCCAGCGGTGTTCGAAGGGAAGACGCGAAGACTGTCCCGTTGGTTGCCGCGGTCCGCCTCCTGACACCTCCTGGCAGGTCAGGCGCGATCCCAACCAGGCACTTTTACGTCCAGAGCCGACCATTCAAGATCACTTGGCGGTGACCGCCGGGCGTGTTGTCAGTGGCAGATGCGAGGATGCCTCCAGCACGGAGTTGTGGGGTCGGGAGTCCCGTGGATCCGTGCCGACCTGCCGGGTGGGGGAGATCACAGGGCGGCTCCTGCCAGGCACCCTCCGCAGAAGGGACCGCTGACGGCTATGCAGATCCGGCTGACCGTCCTCGCGCCGCGCAGCGGCCGATCCGCGTCCGAGGCGCGCTCCTGCGACGTGCTCGTCACCGCCCCCGCCGGGGCGGCGCTGGCCACGGTCGCGTCCGGCCTCGCCGCGGCGGCCGCCGGTCCGGAGGGCACGGGGTCCGGAAGCGTCGTGCTGTACGCGGGCGGGCACCGCCTCGACCTGCAGCGCTCGGCGCTGGGTGAACCCCCGCTGGTGGACGGAGCGGTGCTCTCCCTCCAGGTGCCGGCCGAGGAGGACGACCGGGGCGACGGATCCGCCACCCAGCTCCACGTGGTCGCCGGGCCGGACGCGGGCGGTGTCCACCTGCTGCACGGCGGCCGGATCCGCATCGGCCGCTCCGCCGAAGCGGACGTCCCGCTGGACGACCCGGACGTCTCACGGATGCACTGCACGGTGACGGTGGAGCAGGACGGCCGGGTGACGGTCGCCGATCTCGGCTCGACGAACGGCACGACGCTGGACGGTTCGGGCGTCGGCGACGACCCGGTCCGTATGACCCCGGGGTCCCTGCTCCGGGTCGGCGAGTCGGCCCTGCGGATCACCACGGCGACCGGGGCGCCGAGCGGCGTGATGACGGCCGTCCCGGACGGCGAGGGCCATCTGCGGGTGGCCCGCGACGGCGCGGACCAGGACGCCGGCACCGGTCCCGGCTTCACCGGCGACACGTCAACGGGTTCCGGGACGGCGGGCGGTCACGGGGCGGCGGAGCGCCGCCACGGGTCGGTGCCCGCCCAGCCCACGGGACCCACCGGCGCCCGGCCGTCCGGTGCCGGTACGAGTCCCGGCGCCGGGTCCGGTCCCGGAGCGCACCCGGGCCCCGCTGTCCCGGCCGAGGCACGGATACCCGAGCAGGGCGGCCCCCCTGGCGGCGCACAGGGCGGCGGACCGGGGTCGCGGCGCGTCAGCGCGGTCGGGGCCCAGCGCCCGCACGACCCCTACAGCAATCTCTACGACGAGGCCGCCGCAGCCTACGCGCAGGATCCCGGGTTCGCCCCCCGCGGCCGCCAGGGCACGCCCGCGCGTGGCACCAGGCTGCGGTCCGATCGGGGCTCGGACGCCCACGCACGGACACCGGACGGCTTCGACAGCGACCGCACCCGCGGCACCGCCCCCTCCGACAGCGACGGCGGCGCGGACGGCACCCGTACCCGGGACGGCGGCACCCGGGACGGCGGGACCGGTCACAGCACCGGCGCCGCCCCCGACGCGGACGACAGCGCCCGCAGGCGAGGCGGGATAGGAGCCTGGGCGAGGCGGCTCGCCGGTGGCCGGCCCGACGCCGTGCGCGACAGCCCGGCGGCACAGTCCGCGGGCCCGTCCGGCGCACCACCGGACCCGGCCGCCGGGGTGCCCGGCGCGGACACCTGGCCCGACCCGGCCGCCCTGCTGCTCACGGCGCTCGGGCCCGGCCCCCGGCTCTGGGAGCGCACCCCCGACCACCGTGAGGCGCTCGTCATCCGGCTCGGCACTGCCGACCGGGCCGGCCCCGGCGGGGTCGGCGTGGTCCCCTCGGTGCCGGTGACGGTCTCGCTGCGCGAGGCCGGTTCGCTCGGGCTCGCGGGACCCCGTGAGCGGCTGGCCGGTCTGGCCCGTTCGGCGGTCGCCCAGCTCGCCGCGCTGCATCCGCCGACGGACCTGGAGATCGTGCTGGTCAGTACGGACCGCGCGCGCCCGCTGGAGGCTCGCAGATCCGACTGGGGCTGGCTCGGCTGGCTGCCGCATGTGCGGCCCGCCCACGGCCAGGACTGCCGGCTCCTGCTGGCGTACGACAGGGACCAGGCGACCGCCCGCACCGCCGAGCTGGTGCGGCGCCTTGACGACGGTCCGCTCGGCACCGGCTGGGCCTCCGCCGACCCGGGCGCGGTCTCGGCGGCGGCCGGGCGGTACGACGGCCCCTGCACGCTGCTGATCGTGGACGGCGACCCCGGCTCGGCCGCCCTGCGCGAGACCACCGCACGGCTGGCATCGGCGGGCGCCGCCTGCGGGGTCCACGTCCTGTGTCTCGCCGAGACCGCGGCGGCCTCCCCCGCCTCCCCGCTCGAAGCGACCTATGAAGCGGCCTGCGCCGCCTCGCTCGCCTTCCGTGAATGCGGCGCCGCCGCCCTGCTGAGCGGCGATGTGGCCACCGCGCTGCGGCTGCTGCGCACCGCGCGCGGTATCCATCCGGCGGCCGTCGGGCAGTCCGCGAGCCGCGGCACGTTCGCCGTGGTCGACGCGGTGTCGGCGGCCTGGGCCGAGCGGTTCGGCCGGGCCCTCGCACCACTGCGGGCCGACGCGTCAGCGGCCGGCACCCCGGCCAGGCAGGCAGCGGCGCTGCCCGTGTCGTCCCGGCTCCTCGACGAGCTGGGGCTGGCCCGTGCCACCCCCGCATCGCTGATGGCCCGCTGGGCGGCGGCGGCCGAGACGACGGCCGTGCTCGGCGCCGGTCCGCGCGGGCCCGTCACCGTGGACCTGGCGACGGAGGGCCCGCATCTGCTGGTCGAGGGCCCGGCGGGCAGCGGCCGTACGGAGCTGCTGCGCGCCACCGCGGCCTCGCTGGCGGCGGCCGCCCGGCCGGACCGGCTCGGGCTGATCCTGGTCGACGGAGCGGGCGGCGAGCGCGGCGAAGGCCTGCGGGCCTGCACGGAGCTGCCGCACACCTCGACCTATCTGGTGGCGTCCGACCCGGTCCGGATGCGGGAGTTCGCGCAGGCGCTCGGCGGCGAGCTGAAGCGCCGGGCCGAACTGCTGGGCGGGGGGAGCTTCGCCGACTGGCACCGGACCCGTGAGGTGGCGGCGCGCCTGGTCGGCCAGCGGCAGCCCGGCCAGGCCGACCAGAGCGGCGACATAGAGTCGCCGACCAGCGGCACCCTGCGGCTGCGCCCGGCCGGAGCGCGTACGGACCCGATGCCGGGGCCCACCCCGCTCCCCCGGCTGGTGGTGATCGTCGACGACTTCGACGCGCTGGTCGCCCCGGCGCTCGGCAGCCCCGGGCGCCCCACCGCGGGCTCGGTCGTCCGGGCGCTGGAGGCGGTGGCCAGGGACGGCGAGCGGCTCGGCGTCCATCTGATCGCGTCCTCGGCCCGGCCGGACCGTACGGCCGACACCGAGCTGGCCAGGGTCAGCCGGCTGCGGGTGGTGCTGGACGCCCCGCCGTCCTCACCCGCGCCGGACACCCCGTCGCCCGGCCGGGGCCGGCTGGGCCGCCCCGACTCCGGGGTGACGCCGTTCCAGGGCGGCAGGGTGACCGGCCGCATCCCGCGTACGGCGACACTGCGGCCCACCGTCGTCCCCCTGGAGTGGGAGCGGATGGGCGACCCGCCCGACCGCCGCCCCGTACGTGAACTCGGCAACGGACCAACGGACTTGGCCCTGCTGGCCAGCGCCCTGGAACGGGCCGCCAGGTCCGTCGACGCGATGTCCATACCCTCCCTGCACGCCTGATGTGACGTCACAGGCCCATCACAATCGAATAGTTGGACCAAGACCCGGTATTGCGGCGCCGGAGTGACCCGGCGTAGGACTGTGCTCACGGGACAACGGCGTCGCCGATGTCATGGGCGCGCCGACCGCACGCGCATGGGAGAGGTCGGGGCAAATGCGCACAACAGGCACAGCTCTACGTTCACGCAGGACCGTTCTGGCGGTGGTGGCCGCGGGCTCGCTCGTCCTGGCCGCGGGATGCGGCAGTGACAGCAAGAAGGACAGCGGGAGCGACAAGCCCACGGGGAAGAGCGGCGCGTCCGCGTCCGGGGTCGAGCTGCCCAGGCTGAGCGGTACGAAGCTCGAAGTGGCCGCGGTCTGGACCGGCCCCGAACAGGCGAACTTCGTCAAGGTGCTGAAGGAGTTCGAGAAGCGGACCGGAGCGTCGGTCACCTTCGTGCCCGCGCAGGACCCGATCGTCAACTTCCTCGGTACGAAGATCGCAGGCGGCGCCCCGCCGGACGTGGCGATGATGCCGCAGGTCGGCGCGATCACCCAGGCCGTGGCCAAGAAGTGGGCCAAGCCGGTGGGGCCGGACGCGAAGGCGCAGCTGGACAAGAACTACTCACAGGTCTGGAAGGACCTCGGCGCGGTGGGCGGCAAGCAGTACGGCGTGTACTTCAAGGCCGCCAACAAGTCCCTGGTCTGGTACAACACCAAGGCGCTGCAGAACGCGGGGGCGAGCGTGCCCAAGACCTGGCCGGACTTCCTCAAGACCGCGGAAACCATCTCCGCGTCGGGTGTCACGCCGGTATCGGTCGGCGGCGCGGACGGCTGGACGCTGACCGACTGGTTCGAGAACGTCTATCTCTCCCAGGCGGGCCCGGACAAGTACGATGAGCTGGCGCAGCACAAGATCAAGTGGACGGATCCGTCGGTCAGGGCCGCGCTGACCACGCTCGCGCAGCTCTTCGGCAAGCCGTCGCTCATCTCGGGCGGTGCGGACGGTGCGCTCCAGACCGAGTTCCCGGCGTCGGTCACCCAGACCTTCACCGGCGGCGACCAGCCCAAGGGCGCGATGGTCTTCGAGGGCGACTTCGCGCAGACCAACATCGCGCAGACCAAGGCGAAGGTGGGCACCGACGCGAAGGTCTTCCCGTTCCCCGCGGTGGGCGCCAAGGCGCCGGTGGTCACCGGCGGCGACGCCGCGGTGATCCTCAAGGACTCGAAGGGCGCGCAGGCGCTGCTGACCTGGCTGGCCTCCACGGACGCGGCGAAGATCGCGGCCGGGTCGGGCGGGTTCGTCTCGCCCAACAAGGGCCTGGAGCTGTCGGCGTACCCCAATGACGTGCAGCGCACCATCGCCAAGGCGCTGGTCGCGGCGGGCGACGACATCCGCTTCGACATGTCCGACCAGGCACCGCAGTCCTTCGGCGGCACGCCGGGCAAGGGCGAGTGGAAGGACCTCCAGGACTTCCTGAAGAACCCGAAGGACATCGCGGGGACCCAGCAGAAGCTGGAATCCGACGCGGCCAAGGCGTACAAGAACTGATGCCGCGATGACCTCCGCTGTCGCGGGGGACGTCCTCAACGGGGCGTCCCCCGCCGGAAAGCCGCACAAGAGCGTGACAGGCACACGTAAAGTCCTGGCGGCGGCTTTCCTGCTGCCCGCCCTGGTGCTGCTCGGCGCGCTCGTGGTCTACCCGATCGGGTACTCGGTCTACCGGTCCTTCTTCGACCAGGCGGGCTCCAGCTTCATCGGCATCGACAACTACAAGACCCTCTTCACCGACGACGCGATCCGTACCGCGATCAAGAACACCGCGATCTGGGTCGTGGTCGCCCCGACCGTCGCCACCGTGCTCGGCCTGATCTTCGCCGTACTCACCGAACGGGTGCGCTGGGGAACGGCGTTCAAGCTGGTCGTCTTCATGCCGATGGCCATCTCGATGCTCGCGGCCGGCATCATCTTCCGGCTGGTGTACGAGCAGGACCCGGGGCGCGGCGTGGCCAACGCCGTCTGGGTGGGCGTGCACGACACCTTCGCCGAGTCGGCGGGGTACCCGGGGGCGCACCCGCTGCCGGTGGCCCCGCTGAAGTCCGGTGGCGGTGGCGCGTTCCTCACCAAGGAGCCGGTGCACGCGGGCACCCCCGTCCGGCTGCCGCTCGTCGGCGTACTGCCCGCGAAGATGCCGTCGTCGGCGAAACCGGCGGCGGCACCGAAAGCCGCGGCAGGCGCGGTGACCGGCACCGCCTGGCTGGACTTCACCCTGGGCGGCGGTGGCAGGCCGAACGTCATCGACCCCAAGGAACTGGGCCTCAAGGGCGTCACGGTCGAGGCGGTCAGGGGCGGCAAGGTGGTGGCGAGCGCCAGGGCGGCACCCGACGGTACGTTCACCCTGCCGGCGAAGGCGGACGGGGCGCTGCTGCGGCTGCCCGACTCGAACTTCCGCGAGCCGTACAACGGCGTCAACTGGCTCGGGCCGACCCTGGTCACCCCGTCGATCATCGGCAGTTACGTCTGGATGTGGGCCGGATTCGCCATGGTCCTGATCGCGGCGGGCCTGGCCGGGCTCCCGCGTGAACTGCTCGAACAGGCCCGGGTGGACGGGGCCAGTGAGTGGCAGGTCTTCCGCCGGATCACCGTCCCGCTGCTCGCCCCGGTCCTCGCGGTGGTGCTGGTCACGCTGATGATCAACGTCCTGAAGATCTTCGACCTGGTCTTCATCGTGGCACCCGGCTCCTCGCAGGACGACGCGAACGTCCTGGCGCTCCAGCTCTACCGCTCGTCGTTCGGTACGGACGCGGATCTGGGGACCGGCAGCGCCATCGCCGTACTGCTGCTGCTCCTGGTCGTCCCGATCATGCTCGTCAACATCCGCAGGATGCGGAAGGAGGGGCGCCGATGACCGCCGAAGCGCAGGTGCCCGCACCCCGGTCACCCGAAGAGCGGCTGCCCGCGGCCGCGGCGGTGAAGGCCAGGGAACCGCTGGCCTCCCGGATCGCGGCCCGCGCGGGCGGCACGGTGATGCGGGTCTTCCTCGTCCTGGTCGGCCTGTTCTGGCTGATGCCGACGATCGGCCTGCTGCTCTCCTCGCTGCGCGGCCCGTCCGACATCGCGGCGTCCGGCTGGTGGAAGATCTTCACCGCGCCCTCGCAGCTGACCTTCGACAACTACTCCAAGATCCTCGACAACAAGGTCATCACCGACTCACTGCTCAGCACGGTCATGATCACCGTCCCGGCGACCGTCCTGGTGGTGGTCATCGGCTCGCTGGCCGCGTACGCCTTCGCCTGGATGGACTTCCCCGGCCGCGACTGGTGGTTCCTGATCGTGGTCGGCCTGCTGGTCGTGCCCGTCCAGGTGGCGCTGATCCCGGTCTCGAAACTCTTCGGCGAGATCGGGCTCTTCGAGACCACGGCGGGGGTGGTCCTCTTCCATGTGGCGTTCGGGCTGCCGTTCGCGATCTTCCTGCTGCGCAACTTCTTCGCGGAGATCCCGAGGGAGCTCCTGGAGGCGGCGCGGCTGGACGGGGCCGGGGAGATCCGGCTGTTCACCCGGGTCGTGATGCCGCTCGGCGGTCCGGCCATCGCCTCGCTGGGGATCTTCCAGTTCCTCTGGGTGTGGAACGACATGCTGGTGGCCCTGATCTTCGCGGACTCCAAGCACCCGCCGATCACGGTCGCGCTCCAGCAGCAGGTCAGGCAGTTCGGCAACAACATCGACGTGCTGGCGCCCGGCGCGTTCATCTCGATGGTGATCCCGCTGGCGGTGTTCTTCGCGTTCCAGCGGCAGTTCGTCAACGGCGTCATGGCGGGCGCGGTGAAGTAGGCGGCCGGGAGCCCGTCCGCACACCGCCCACCTGGGACTGCTGCCCAAAAGGGTGGTTCGGGCGGGCCGGGACTGGCTCCCGCGCAACCGCGCCAGCACACCTTCGTTAAGCCCGACATGGCCTTTTGATCACGATGTGCCATCCCCCCCCCACGTGAGAGAGTCCCCATGCACAGGCACGAATTCCTGGAACGGCTGCACGCGGTGCTGAAACCGCGCACCTATCTGGAGATCGGGACCAACGACGGGCGGAGCCTCGCCCTCTCCCGCGTCCCCAGCATCGCGGTCGACCCGGCTCCGAAGATCAAGACGCGGCTGCACTGCGACCTCCAGCTGGTGACGGCGACCAGCGACGCCTTCTTCGCCGGCCGGCAGCCGATGGGGCATCTGATGAGCTGTCGCAATCCGCTGCGCAACATGCGCAAGGGCCGCCCGCTGCTCGGCGCTTACACCGGCTCGAACCGGGTCGACCTGGCGTTCATCGACGGGATGCACCTCTTCGAGTACGCGCTGCGCGACTTCATCAACACCGAGCGGTTCAGCGGCTGGTCCAGCGTGGTGGTCCTCGACGACATGCTGCCGCGCAACAACGCGGAGGCCGTCCGCGACCGGGTCGCGCCGTCCGGCCCGTGGACCGGGGACGTCTACAAGTTCATCCCGGTGGTGGCCGGCCACCGGCCCGATCTGATCACCGTGCAGGTCGACACCCAGCCGACCGGTGTCTTCCTGGTGTTCGGCATGGATCCGTCGAACACCGTCCTCAAGGACGGGTACGAAGAGATCGTCCAGGAGTGGGTGACGCCGGACCCGCAGAAGGTCCCGGAGGCGCTGCTCGAACGGGTGGAGGCCGTCGAGCCCGAGGCCCTGCTCGGCTCCCGGATCTGGCCGACGCTGGCCCGCAGGCGGGGCCGGACCGCCGGCCTGCGTACGGTACGCGCGGAACTGGCGGCCCTGCGCGGCTTCTGAGCCGCACCGGCTGCTGAACCGCAGGCTTCCGAACCGCAGGCTTCGGAACCGCACCGGGCGGCCGCACACACGAAGGGCGCGGAGGTCTTCCTCCGCGCCCCTTCCTATGCCCATGCGCCCGGTCTCACTCCGGGCCGCTGACGCACCTCGCCCCGCGTGCCTCTACCGGCGCGGCTCTACCCGCGCGCCTCTTCCCGCGCGCCTCTGCCGGTGCGCTCTACCGCGTCGCAGCCATCCGCCGCGCCTTGCGCACCGCACGCCCCAGCGCACTGCGCCGGAGCGTCCGCATCAGCCGGGCGCGGCGGTGCGCCAGGCTCTCGCGCGGGCGGCGGACCGTCAGCGCACCGGAGGCCCCGGAGGCGACGAGCACCAGCGGCAGCGGCGTGACCTGCGCACCCTCTCCGCCAACGCTCACCGCCATCTCCCAGGTGCCGGCGTGGAGTTGACCGGCAGGCCGCTGGGCGCAGAGAACCGTTCCCGCGCGCCCCGTCGACGTGGTGAGCGTCGCCGCCACCCGTACGGTGTCGCCGGAGCCCGTCCGGTCGGTGAGGTGGAGCTCGGCGGGCACTCCCTCCACGGCCTCGGTGTGCAGCGGCAGCAGCATCTCCAGCAGCAGCGGTTCGTCCATCACCCGGACCTCGCGCACACCGAGCTTCCGGTACTCCCGGCCGAGGACGCCGGTCGTCGCACCGACGTCGAGCGAGAGGTTGCGGTGCGACGCGGTCCAGTACGGCACGACGAGCTGCGCGGGCTCCCCCACCAGGGCCGCCTGCCGGCCGGCGGTGACTGCCTCGGTCCGTACCGACCCGAGGCGGACGTCCTTGTTCCACCCGCTCTGGTGGACGCGCACCAGCACGTCCCAGATCCCGGCGCCGAGTGGTGCGCCGCCGGCCGCCGTGCCGGGGGTGACAGTCGCTGTCCCCCGCAGCACCAGCCGGAACTGGTCGGACCGCGGGCCGTCCACGCGCTCCCTGGTGAACTCGACGGGCTGGTAGAACTCGGCGGCGCTCGACCGCTCCCGCACCACCAGTTCGGCCTTGGCCCGGCCGGTGACCGCCAGGGGCTTCACCCCCAGCTGCGCGAGCACCTCGGGGCTGTCCAGGCCGTCGGGGAGGCCGATCAGCTCGTCGCCGTCGTCCCTGACGTAGTGGACCGGTTCGTCCCCCGCCCGCAGCCCGGCGGTGAACGCCAGCTTCAGCGTTCCGTCCTCCCAGGCGAGACCGGTGAGTTCGGCGTGTGCCGCGATGCCGCGCTCCCAGCGGGCGAAGTGCTCGACCTCCTGGTAGCGGTCGGCCTTGATGAGCGCGCCGACGAGCTGCTGCGTGGGCAGCAGGGACGCGGAGACCCCCGGGCCGAACCGCTCCACGGCGATCTTGTGCATCTCCTGGAACATGGCCTGCCGGTACCCGTCGTCGGGCGTGGCGAGCAGCCGGGCGCCGCGCATCCGCTCGATCATCTCGTTGCGGAACCAGCGGCGGTACAGCTTGTCGCGCAGCGGCCCCGGTTCGGTGTACTTCTCCACCACGTCGAGGGCCTCGGCGAGGTTGTGGAAGTAGCCCACCGGCTCGATGCGCCGGAAGCCCGCGTTGGAGGCGTCGTCGCGCTTGACGTGGTAGTAGCAGACGTAGTCGCTGAGTACGGAGACGTTCTTGGCCCGCAGGTACGCCTCGGCGAAGAAGACGTGGTCCTCCAGACGGCGGCGCCCTTCGAGGAAGCGCAGCCCCGTCTCGTCCAGGAAGGACCTGCGCACCATCTTGTGCGGGGTGAGGCTGTCGATCAGGGGGGCGTTCCTGACGTTGGCGCGCGGCCGGTTGACGCGGAAGAGCTCACGCGGCACGGGCCGCCCCTTGCCGGCCATCTTGCCCACGACGACGTCGGCGCCGTTCGCGACGCCGTAGTCGTACATCCGCTCCAGCGCTTCGTCGCCCAGCCAGTCGTCGTTGTCGACGAACATCACGAACTCGCCCTGCGCGGCGGCGATTCCGACGTTGCGCGGCTTGCCCGACCAGCCGGAGTTCTCCTGGTGGATGACGTGCATCTGCGGGTGTTCCGCGGCGACCTGGTCCAAGCGCTCCCCGGTGCCGTCCGTGGAGCCGTCGTCCACGAAGATCGCTTCGTACGCGTCGTCAGGAAGGGACTGTCTCAGCAGCGATGCGATGCAGTCCTCGATGTAGGGCCCCGGGTTGTAGACCGGAATGATCACGCTGACTCTGATGGTCATGCTGTGCACTCGTTTCCCACTGCTCTGCGCCGGCGATCTCTCGTTGCGGGTGCACAGTACTATCGCCCGGAGCGTTCGGCGCATCCGGCCGACCTGCCGTGTCCGGGCCGGTTCCGCCGGGTTTCACCCCTGCTCAGCGGCTGCCGTCACGCCTTGAGCGCAGCCACCGCCGCTGCCGCGAGTCCGTCCAGATAGCCCTTGGGCAGGCCGTCCCTGACCACCGCGAGCCGCCAGTAGAGCGGCCCCACGATCAGTTCGAGCGCCCGCGCGGGGTCGGCGTCGGCGGGCAGCTCGCCGCGGGCCACCGCGTCGCGGACCACCGCGGCGGCGACGCCCTTCTGGTTGTCGAGCAGCGCCGCCTTGATCGCGTCGGCGATCTCCGGCTGGCGTGCGGCCTCGACCAGCAGGTCGGGGATGACCTGGGAGGCGACGGGGTGGCGCAGCGCCGTCGACGCCACGGCGAGCAGGGCGCGCACGTCGCCGTACAGCGAACCGGTCGCGGGCGCGGGCAGGCCCTGCGCCGCGAACGCCGTGACCAGGTCGAGGACCAGGTACAGCTTCGACTTCCACCGGCGGTAGACCGCGGTCTTGCCGACGCCGGCCCGGCGGGCGATGGCCTCGATGGACATCCGCGCGTATCCGACGGACGCCAGTTCCTCGAAGACGGCGGCGCGGATCGCCTCCGTCACGTCCTCGCGGAGCACGGCGGCTCCGGCGGGGGCCCGGCGGGTCGTACGGGGATCAGGGGATGCCATGGGGAGAAGTTTACCTATTCGTCGGGACGAGACGGTTGCGTTTCGACGTCGTTCCGTCCTAACCTCGACGTCACGACGATACGGATCCGTTGCGACGTATGTCGGGGGCGCTCACGCTTGCCCCTCCCGTGTGAATCCCGTCGAACTCCGTCGAAAGCGAATGCTGTGATCCCCACGACAGCCCGGAACGCACCCGCCACGGAGGCGGCAGTTCCGAGGGTCTCCCCGCAGCCCCCGCAGGATCTGGCCGCGCTGGCCGCCGCACACGGCCTGACCATCAGCGGCGCCCGCCCCCCGCTGTTCACGTACATCCGCCAGATCTGGGGCCGCAAGCACTTCATCACCGCCTTCGCCACCGCCCGGCTGACCGCCCAGTACAGCCAGGCGAAGCTGGGGCAGGTCTGGCAGATCATGACGCCGCTGCTGAACGCGGCCGTCTACTACTTCATCTTCGGCGTCCTGCTCGGCACCAGCCACAAGGTCCCCGACTTCATCCCGTTCCTGGTGACCGGCGTCTTCATCTGGACGTTCACCAGCAACTCGATCCAGAGCGGCACCCGCGCGATCAGCGGCAGCCTGGGCCTGGTGCGGGCCCTGCACTTCCCGCGGGCCTCGCTCCCCATCGCCTACGCCATCCAGCAGCTCCAGCAGCTGCTCTTCTCGATGGGCGCCCTGGTCGTCATCCTGGTCTGCTTCGGCAAGTACCCGAGCGCCAGCTGGCTGCTCGCGATCCCCGCACTGGTGCTCCAGGCGCTCTTCAACGCCGGGCTCTCGATGGTCATGGCCCGGATCGCCGCCAAGACCCCGGACGTCTCGCAGCTGATGCCGTTCATCCTGCGTACCTGGATGTACGTCTCGGGCGTGATGTGGAGCATCAAGAAGGTGCTGGCGCACGACCACCTGCCGCACCTCGTCCTGGTGGCGCTCCAGGCCAACCCGGCCGCGGTCTACATCGACCTGATGCGCTACGCGCTCATCGACAGCTACCACTCCAACCAGCTTCCCCCGCACGTCTGGGCGCTGGCCGTCGGCTGGGCGGTCGTCGCAGGGGTGGGCGGCTTCATCTACTTCTGGAAGGCAGAGGAGCAGTACGGACGTGGCTGAGAACCCGATGAGCACCCTGACCCCGACCATGACGCCGCTCACCGTGCCCCCGGG
The DNA here is from genome assembly GCF_041438865.1 of Streptomyces sp. NBC_01471. NCBI lineage: Bacteria > Bacillati > Actinomycetota > Actinomycetes > Kitasatosporales > Streptomycetaceae > Streptomyces > Streptomyces sp. NBC_01471. The sequence continues at coordinate 4,988,628 of NZ_CP109450.1, read as the reverse complement.
CGCGGCGACCACAGCGGCCCCGACCGTCATCGCCGACGACCTCCACATCGTCTACAAGATCCAGGGGACCGGATCCGGCAAGGGCAGCGCGACGTCCGCCCTCACCCGGATCGTCTCCCGCAAGCCCCGGCCGGGCACCCGCGAGGTGCACGCCGTCCGGGGGGTCACCTTCGTCGCGCACAAGGGTGAGGCCATCGGCCTGATCGGCTCCAACGGGTCCGGCAAGTCGACCCTGCTGAAGGCCGTCGCCGGGCTGCTGCCGGCCGCGTCGGGCCGCGTCTACACCCAGGGCCAGCCGTCCCTGCTCGGCGTCAACGCCGCCCTGATGAGCGATCTGACCGGCGAGCGCAATGTGATCCTCGGCGGTCTGGCCATGGGGATGACCCGCGAGGAGGTCCGCGAGCGCTACCAGGAGATCGTCGACTTCTCCGGCATCAACGAGAAGGGCGACTTCATCTCGCTGCCGATGCGGACGTACTCCTCGGGCATGGGCGCGCGGCTGCGCTTCTCCATCGCCGCGGCCAAGAGCCACGACGTGCTGATGATCGACGAGGCGCTCTCCACCGGCGACGCGAGGTTCCAGCGCCGCAGCCAGGACCGGATCGCCGAACTGCGCGAGTCGGCGGGCACCGTCTTCCTGGTCAGCCACAGCAACAAGTCGATCCTGGAGACCTGCGAGCGGGCCATCTGGCTGGAGTCGGGGACGATGCGGATGGACGGCCCGGCGGACGAAGTCGTCGCCGCCTACGAGGAGTTCACCTCGAAGAAGTGACCGCGGAGGCGCTCGTCCACGACAGTGGGCGTCGCGCCGCTTCCGCCGTGCCCGGCAGCCGCGGTCCACCGCCGCCGGGAGACGCCGCGGCCCCGGCTCGCCTGTACTGACCAGGCGGGCCGGGGCCGCGGCGGTGGCACGCACGGGGCGTGCCCCCGCGTCACGTGCCGACGCCTCAGACGTGCGTCCGCAGCAGCGAGCGCATCGTCCGCATCGCGACCGACAGGTTCGCCAGGTCGAAGGCGTCCGAGGACTGGATCTCGTCGAGCGTGGTGCGCGCCCGGCCCAGGATCGACGCGTTCTTCTCCTCCCAGGCCGTGAAGCGCTCCTCCGGCGTCGCCGCGCCGTCCCCCGCCGAGAGCACGTCGAGGGTGAGCCCGGCGTGTGCCGCGTACAGGTCCGCACGGATGGAGGCGCGGGCCATGGACTGCCAGCGGTCGGCCCGCGGCAGCTCGATGATCCGGTCCATCAGCTGGGAGATCGCCAGCCGGTCGCCGAGGTCGTAGTACACCTGGGCCACGGCCATCGGGTCCTTGTCCGTACGGTCGGCGATCGCCACGATGTCCAGCGCGGGGAAGGCCGCCGAGAATCCGGCGACCTGGCCGGCCAGCTCCTCCGGCACGCCCGCACCGGTCAGCTCGTCGAGGATGCCCTGGTACCACTCCAGGTCGTCGCCCCTGAGCATGTTCGGCAGCTCGCTCCAGACCTTCGCCACACCCTCGGTGAAGAAGGCGATGGTCTCGCTCAGGTCCAGCGGCTGCGGACGGTTGCCGAGCAGCCAGCGCGCAGCGCGCTCCACGAGCCGGCGCGAGTGCAGCCTGATACGGGTCTGGACATCGGCAGCGACCTTGTTGTCCAGCTCCTCGACGGCGTCCCACACCTCGGCCAGGCCGAAGATCTCGCGGGCCGCCGCCTGCGCCCGTACGATCTCCTCGATCGAGGCGCCCGTCTCCTCCCGGAGCCGGTGCAGGAAGGTCGAACCACCGGTGTTCACCGTGTCGTTGACCAGGACCGTCGTGATGATCTCGCGGCGCAGCGCATGTCCCTCGATCGCCTCGGGGTAGCGCTCACGCAGCGGCTTGGGGAAGTACGCGTGCACCAGCTTCTGCAGGTACGGGTCGTCCGGCAGATCGGTGGCGATCAGCTCCTGAGCGGCGGTGATCTTGGTGTACGCGAGGAGCACGGCCAGCTCGGGCTGGCTCAGCCCCTTGCCCGCGCTGAGCAGTTCTCGGACCTGCCGGTCGGTCGGCAGGAACTCCAGGGCCCGGTCCAGATGTCCGTCGCGGACCAGCCTGCGCATGAAGCGCTGGTGGGCGTGGAGCAGTGACGGAGCCTGGGACTCGGCGTTGGCGAGCGCGGTGTTCTGCGCGTAGTTGTTGCGCAGGACCAGGGCGCCGACCTCGTCGGTCATCGACGCGAGGATCTTGTTGCGCTGCTTGACGGTCAGATCGCCCTCGGTGACCATCCCGTTGAGCAGGATCTTGATGTTCACCTCGTGGTCGGAGGTGTCCACGCCCGCGCTGTTGTCGATCGCGTCGGTGTTGATCTTGCCGCCGGAGCCGTCGCCGCCCGACCTGGCGTACTCGATGCGGCCGAGCTGGGTCAGGCCCAGGTTGCCGCCCTCGCCGACGACCTTGGCGCGCAGGTCCTCGCCGTTGACCCGGATGGCGTCGTTGGCCTTGTCACCGACGTCCGCGTTGGACTCGGCGGAGGACTTCACGTACGTCCCGATGCCGCCGTTCCACACCAGGTCGACCGGGGCCTTGAGGATCGCCCTCATCAGATCGGCCGGGGTCATCTTGGCCACGCCCGACTCGATGCCCAGCGCCTCGCGGACGTGCGCGTTGATCGGGATCGACTTGGCGCTGCGCGGGTGGATGCCGCCGCCGGGTGAGAGCAGGGAGGTGTTGTACTCGGCCCACGAGGAGCGCGGCATCTCGAACAGCCTGCGCCGCTCGGCGTAGGACGTCGCCGCGTCCGGGGTCGGGTCGATGAAGATGTGCCGGTGGTCGAAGGCGGCGACCAGGCGGATGTGCTCGGAGAGCAGCATGCCGTTGCCGAAGACGTCCCCGGACATGTCGCCGACGCCGACCGTGGTGAAGTCCTCGGTCTGGGTGTCGTGGCCGAGCTCCCGGAAGTGCCGCTTGACGGACTCCCAGGCGCCGCGGGCCGTGATGCCCATGCCCTTGTGGTCGTAGCCGGCGGAACCGCCGGACGCGAAGGCGTCCCCGAGCCAGAAGTCGTACGACTCGGCGACCTCGTTGGCGATGTCGGAGAAGGTCGCGGTGCCCTTGTCGGCGGCGACGACGAGGTAGGTGTCGTCCTCGTCGTGCCGTACGACACCGGTGGGCGGCACGACCTCGCCGGCCACCAGGTTGTCGGTGATGTCGAGCAGCGCGGAGATGAAGGTCTTGTACGCCGCGATGCCCTCGGCCATCCAGGCGTCCCGGTCCACGGACGGGTCGGGCAGCTGCTTGGCGACGAAGCCGCCCTTGGCGCCGACCGGCACGATCACCGTGTTCTTGACCATCTGCGCCTTGACCAGGCCGAGCACCTCCGTACGGAAGTCCTCCCGCCGGTCGGACCAGCGCAGCCCACCGCGGGCGACCTTCCCGAACCGCAGGTGCACGCCCTCGACGCGCGGCGAGTACACCCAGATCTCGTACGCCGGGCGCGGCGCGGGCAGGTCGGGGATGGCCTGCGGGTCGAACTTCATGGAGACGTACGGGTGGTACGCGCTCTGCTCGGTGCCCCGGCCCTTGCGGTCGCCGCTCTCGTCGGCGCTCTGGAAGAAGTTGGTCCTGAGCGTCGCCTTGATGACGGTGAGGAAGGAGCGCAGGATGCGGTCCTCGTCCAGGCTCGCCACCTGGTCGAGCGCGCCGTCGAGCTCTTCGAGCAGCCCGTCGGTCAGCTCGGTGCCGGCCCGCTGGCGGCCCGGTGACATCCGGGCCTCGAAGAGCGAGACGAGCAGCCGGGTGGTGTGGACGTTGTTGCGGAGGGTGTCCTCCATGTAGTCCTGGCTGAAGGTCGATCCGGCCTGGCGCAGGTACTTGGCGTACGCGCGCAGCACCATCGCCTGCCGCCAGGTCAGTCCGGCGCCGAGCACCAGCGCGTTGAAGCCGTCGTTCTCCGCCTGGCCCGTCCAGGAAGCGGCGAAGGCGTCCTGGACGCGCTCCCTGGCGTCGTCGGCGAGGTGGTCGCCGCCCACGCCCTCGATCTGCGGCATCCGCAGCCCGAAGTCGTAGATCCAGGCGTGCGTACGGTCGGCGCAGCGCAGCTCGTACGGCCGCTCGTCGGTGACCTCGACGCCCAGTTTCTGCAGCACCGGGAGCACGGCGGAGAGGGAGACCTGCGAGCCGATCCGGTAGATCTTGAAGCGGCGCTCGCCGGGACCCGCCCCGACCGGCTCGTACAGCGAGAGCGCGAAGTCCTTCTCGCCCGGCTGGAGGTGTTCGAGGCGCCCGAGGTCGGCGACGGCGGCACGCGGCGAGTGGTCCGCCTTGTAGCCCTCGGGGAACGACTGGCCGTAGCGGCGCAGCAGTTCGGCCGCGCGCTCCTCACCGCACTCGGCGGTCAGCGCCTCGGCGAACCCGTCGGCCCAGGAACGGGCGGCCTCGACGAGCCTGGCCTCGATCCGGTCCGCGTCGGCGTCGGTGAGCTCGGTCAGCTCGGTGCCCGCGGGGACCCGTACGACGAAGTGCAGCCGGGAGAGGATGGACTCGGTGTTGCGCGCGGTGAAGTCGACGCTGGTGCCGCCGAGCTCCTCCTTGAGGATGTCGATGAGCCGCAGCCGCACCGCGGTCGTGTAGCGGTCGCGCGGCAGGTAGATGAGCGCCGAGTAGTAGCGCCCGTACTCGTCCTGGCGCAGGTACAGCCGGAGCCTGCGCCGCTCCTGGAGGTAGAGCACGCTGGTGACGATGGAGCGCAGCTGGTCGACGGGCGTCTGGAACAGCTCGTCGCGCGGGTACGTCTCCAGGATCTGCATCAGGTCGCGGCCGTCGTGGCTGTTGGGCGTGAAGCCCGCGCCGTCGAGGACCTCTGCGACCTTGCGGCGGATGACGGGCACCCGGCGTACGGACTCGGTGTACGCGGCGGAGGAGAACAGCCCGAGGAAGCGCCGCTCGCCGACGACGTTGCCCTTGGCGTCGAACTTCTTCACGCCGACGTAGTCGAGGTAGCTCGGGCGGTGCACCGTCGAGCGGCTGTTGGCCTTGGTGAGGACGAGGATCTTGTGCTCACGGGCCTTGGCGCGGGCGTCGGCGGGCAGCCTGCCGAACGACGGCGAGACCGGGTGCTCCTCGTCGACGCTGTGGTGCGGGTCGGAGCGGAGGATGCCGAGGCCGGTACCGGGCACCGCGGTCAGCGAGTCGTCGTCCGTCAGCTGGTACTCGCGGTAGCCGAGGAAGGTGAAGTGGTCGGCGGCGAGCCAGCGCAGCAGCTCGCGGGACTCCTCCACCTCGCGTCCCGGCAGATCGCCCGCGGTCGGCTCGGCGGGCAGCTCGTCGGCGATGCGCAGCGCGGCGTCGCGCATCTTCTCCCAGTCCTCGACGGTCTCCCGTACGTCGGAGAGCACCCGCAGGAGGTCCGCGCTGATCTCCTTCAGATCGGCGCGCTCGCTCTCGCGGTCGATCTCCACGTGGATCCAGGACTCGACCAGGGCGTCGTGGACGCCCTCGCCGGTCTCGTCCTTGCCGAGCACCTCGATGAGCTTGCCGGTCACGTCACGGCGCACCAGGAGCTGCGGGTGGATCACGACGTGGATGCCGCGGCCCTGGCGGGTCAGCTCGTTGGTGACCGAGTCGACGAGGAACGGCATGTCGTCGGTGACGACCTCGACGACGGTGTGGCTGCAGGTCCAGCCGTTCTCCTCGACGCTCGGGGTGTGCACCCGGACGTTCGCGGTGCCCTGCGGGCGCTTCTCGGCCAGCCGGTAGTGCGAGAGGGCCGCTCCGTAGACATCCTCGGGCTCGCGGTTCTCGACGTCCTCCGGAGCGGTGTGCAGGTAGTAGCGCTGGAGATACGCAAGGACAGTGTCCCGGTCCGGACTCCCCCCGCTCGTGGACCCGCCCGGAAGTTGTCCCCCGGCCGGGCTGTTCTCAGCCACCCGGGCCGCGCGTGCGAGCAGTTCGTCCTTGGGTTCGTCCAGCTTGGTCTGCATGTCCTCTGGCTCCTGTCGCGCGCCGTTGCGTGACGTAGGTGAAAGAAGCGGTACGACGCCACGACCACGACGCGGGGTATCCGGTCGAAGTCGACGTTATGCCGCAATGAGAGATACCCGTGACGTTATTGGCCATTTTCGAAGGCCGGTCCGGGTGAGGGGTGCCAGCGATGACCCGGACACCGTAGTGCTCCGGGCGCAGGGCAGAGGCATCAATGCCCCCGCGGGATATCGCGCTGATCACGGGACCAGGCTATCTCCCCCGGACCGGTGGCCGTCACGGGCCGCGTCTGTACAAGTCGGCTTACCGCACTTCGACACTTCGGCCAGGTGCGGGACGGGGTGGGGCCATGGGTCGGAATGGCCGGACGGGTGAGTCGGACGGGTCAGCGGGCCGGGCCGGAGGCGGGCCTCCGGGACCGGTCAGAGCACCCACTCGCGTGCGGTCCTGACCGCCTCGGCCAGCGAGTCCACCACCGGCACCCCGGCGGTCTCCAGACTGGCCCGGCTGTGCGATCCGCCCGTGTACAGCACGGCCCGCGCCCCGGCGTGTGCGGCCGCCACCGCGTCGTCGACGGCGTCACCGATCACCACGACGCGCTCCGGAACGACGCCGTCGAGTCCGGCCAGGTGGCGCACCATGTGCTCCGCCTTCCCCCCGTCCGACGGGCCGGTCCTGCCGTCCACGCGCAGGAAGTGCCGCTCGATCCCGTGCGTCCGCACGATCGGTATCAGATGGTCGTGCGGCGCCAGCGAACAGATCGACTGGGTGAGCCCGGACGCCTGCCACTCCCTGAGCAGCGCCTCCGCTCCCGGAGCGAGCCCCGCCCCTTCGGCCAGCGCCCAGTAGTGCCGGTGGAAGGCCTCGTCCATGACGGCCCACTCGGCGTCCGTCGGCAGCCGGCCCATCAGCCGCTCGTAGAACCGCGGAACGGGCACGCAGTACAGGTCCCGGTACCGCTCCAGCGTGATCGGCGCCAGACCGATCTCTCCGAACGAGGCGTTCGTCGCCTCGATCACCGCGTCGATGTCGTGGAACAGCGTCCCGTTCCAGTCCCAGACGATGTGTGTCCCGTGCGTCCCGTGCGTCCCCGACGGTGCGGCCGCCCCCGTGTCCCTGCCCGTGCTCATGTCCAGCCCCCGTTCGAACCTCTCCCGGACCGTGCGGGGCACCGCCCCGTCCCTCTCGATCCCCACGCCGACAACCGTACGCGGGGGGTCTGACAACGGACCGCCCAGCCGTCGGCCGGCCTGGCGGTCAGGCGATCAGGTGCGGGATCTCCTGGACACCGAACCAGAGCAGTTCGTGGTCCTCCGCGCCGTCCACCGTGAACTGCGCGTCGTCGTCGCCGTGGTCGGCCGCGCCGAGCGCGCCGGCCGCTGCCGCGACGTCCGGCTCGGCGTCGTCCGCGTCGGCGTGGACAGCGGCGGCCTTCGACAGCGGCACCGCGGAAGCGATCCGCACCTCACCGAGCGAACCCGCGTCGAGTCCGCGGTCCGGGTCGGCCACCGCGTCCTGGTCCGGCACGTCCACAGCGACGACCACCCGGCGGCGGGCGATGTCCGGGGCCCCGGCCAGCAGCCGCAGCGAGGCGGAGGCAGCCCGGTTGAGAGCCGCGTACTCCAGCTCCTCGATGTCGTCGGAGACGTACCACTCCCGCAGGCCGGGCGTGACGGCGTAGGCGGTCAGCGGCCCGGGGCCCAGTTCGCCCGCCGCGTGCGCCGCTGCGAGACCGGGAAGGGTCAGTGGGACGTACACACGCATGGCCGGCCGCTTTCGTCGTCGGGTGGGCGTCCGGACTCCTCCGGAGGAACCGGAAGGCGGCCCGGAAAAGCCCGGTGATGCCTGATGAAGAGGGTCCCAGGATACGTACCGAGTCCCCCTTCGTGGTGCCGGGAGCAGCCTGGGACGGCGTCCACCCGGAGCCGCCCGGGAGCGCACCGCATCCGCCCGGGGCACCGGCCCGTCACCCGGATAGGTGATCCCGGACAGCACCGCCCGCACACCACCGGCTCCCTTGCCACGCTTCCACGGCCCCCCGTACAAGAGGCTCAGCAGAAGCTACCGCCCGGTATCGAACCGGGCCCGGCAGAGCGGGGGCTCTCACTTCATGCAGCGGACCAGGCCGGCAGGCCGGCACGACCAGCACAGGCCAGGCACCACCCCGATCCAGCGCCGGCGGCTCAAGCCGCACTACTGGTTCGCCGAGCGGCTCCTCGCCGTACTCAGCGGGCAGCGGCCCGTCCACTGGATGCTCGGGCACACCATCGGTGAGGCCTACGACCAGCTGGTGCTGCTGGCACCGGACACACCGCTGCGGGCGCCCGGCGTGCGGCCCGTCGTACGCCACTGCGGCGAGTTCGTCCCGGCGCCCGGCGTGATCGAGGCGTTCGCCAGGATCGGCTCCGGCGAGCACGTCCGGGCAATGGCGTTCCGGCTCGAACAGGGCGCCGATCTGCGCTGGCGGTGCGCGGCGGTGGAGCTGGGCGGCGAACGCGTCGGCGTGTGAACGGGTACGCGCGCTGAGCCGCCGTACGGAACGGTGCCGCAGCCGAGCGGCCCACGCCCACGGGCCGGGGCACGCGTAACGGGGCACGCGTAACGGATCGCACAGAACGGATCGCACAGCACGGGCCGGGCCGGGCACCGCGGAATCAGCGGTGTCCGGCCCGGCCCGTACGGCATGCAGCTCGCGCCGCTGCCCCTGCTTCTCGCGGTTACTTCTTGCGGCGCCGGCCGCCGCCCTTCTGTGCCTTGCGGCGCTCGGCGCGCGTCATCCCGTCCGCCTCGGAGCGGGACGGGCCGTCCTCGTTCTCGAAGTCACCCTCGACGACACCGCCCTCGCCGTCCACGGTCGGGGCCGAGAAGTGCAGCCTGTCGGGCCGCTGCGGGGCCTCCAGGCCCTTGGCACGGATCTCCGGACGCGCGGCGCCCGCGGGCACGGCCTCCTTCGCCTGCGAGGTCTTCTCCGCGGCGTCCTGGACCGGGACCTCCTCGACCTGCTGCTCGACCTGGACCTCCAGGTTGAACAGGTAGCCGACGGACTCCTCCTTGATGCCCTCCATCATGGCGTTGAACATGTCGAAGCCCTCGCGCTGGTACTCGACCAGCGGGTCCTTCTGCGCCATGGCACGCAGGCCGATGCCCTCCTGGAGATAGTCCATCTCGTAGAGGTGCTCACGCCACTTGCGGTCCAGCACCGACAGGACCACGCGGCGCTCCAGCTCACGCATGATCTCGGAGCCGAGCTGCTCCTCGCGGTCCGCGTACTGCTCGTGGATGTCGTCCTTGATCGACTCACCGATGAACTCGGCGGTGATGCCGGCCCGGTCGCCCGCCGCGTCCTCCAGCTCGTCGACGGTGACCTTCACCGGGTAGAGCTGCTTGAACGCGTTCCACAGGCGGTCCAGGTCCCACTCCTCGGCGAACCCTTCGACCGTCTCCGCCTGGATGTACGCGTCGATGGTGTCGTCCATGAAGTGCTGCACCTGCTCGTGCAGGTCCTCACCCTCCAGGACCCGGCGGCGCTCGCCGTAGATGACCTCACGCTGGCGGTTCAGCACCTCGTCGTACTTCAGGACGTTCTTACGCGTCTCGAAGTTCTGCTGCTCGACCTGCGACTGCGCCGAGGCGATGGCCCGCGTCACCATCTTGTTCTCGATGGGCACGTCGTCCGGCACGTTGGCCATCGCCATGACGCGCTCGACCATCTGGGCCTTGAACAGCCGCATCAGGTCATCGCCGAGCGAGAGGTAGAACCGGGACTCGCCCGGGTCGCCCTGCCGTCCGGAACGGCCGCGCAGCTGGTTGTCGATACGGCGCGACTCGTGGCGCTCGGTGCCCAGCACGTACAGCCCGCCGAGGTCCTTGACCTCGTCGTGCTCGGCCTTGACCGCGTGCTCGGCCTTCTCCAGGGCGGCGGGCAGGGCGGCGGCCCACTCCTCGACGTTCTCGTCGGGGTCCAGGCCGCGCTGGCGCAGCTCCGCCTCGGCGAGATCGTCCGGGTTGCCGCCGAGCTTGATGTCGGTACCACGTCCGGCCATGTTGGTCGCGACGGTGACGGCGCCCTTGCGGCCGGCCTGCGCGATGATCGGCGCCTCCCGGTCGTGCTGCTTCGCGTTGAGCACCTCGTGCTGCACTCCGCGCTTGGAGAGCTGCTGCGAGAGGTACTCGGACTTCTCGACCGAGGTGGTGCCGACCAGGATCGGCTGGCCCTTCTCGTGCTTCTCCGCGATGTCCTCGACCACCGCGTCGAACTTGGCGACCTCGGTGCGGTAGATCAGGTCGGACTGGTCCATGCGGACCATCGGCCGGTTCGTCGGGATCGGCACGACACCGAGCTTGTAGATCTGGTGGAACTCGGCGGCCTCGGTCATCGCCGTACCGGTCATGCCGGAGAGCTTGCCGTACAGGCGGAAGAAGTTCTGCAGGGTGATCGTGGCGAGGGTCTGGTTCTCGTCCTTGATGTCCACCCCTTCCTTCGCCTCGATGGCCTGGTGCATGCCCTCGTTGTAGCGCCGGCCGGCAAGGATACGGCCGGTGTGCTCGTCGACGATCATGACTTCGCCGTCGATGACGACGTAGTCCTTGTCGTTCTTGAAGAGCTCCTTGGCCTTGATCGCGTTGTTGAGGTAGCCGACGAGCGGGGTGTTCACCGACTCGTAGAGGTTCTCGATGCCGAGCCAGTCCTCGACCTTGGCGACACCGGGCTCGTGGATGGCGACCGTGCGCTTCTTCTCGTCGACCTCGTAGTCGCCGGTCTCCTCGATGCCCTTGAGCTGGTTGCCCGCCTCGCCCTTCGTCAGCCGTGTGACGAGCTTCGCGAAGTCGCCGTACCACTTGGTGGCCTGGTCGGCCGGGCCGGAGATGATCAGCGGCGTACGGGCCTCGTCGACCAGGATCGAGTCGACCTCGTCGACGATGGCGTAGTTGTGGCCGCGCTGGACGAGCTCGTCCTGGGACCACGCCATGTTGTCGCGGAGGTAGTCGAAGCCGAACTCGTTGTTCGTGCCGTACGTGATGTCGCAGGCGTACTGCTCACGGCGCTGCGCCGGGGTCATGTTGGCGATGATGCAGCCGACTTCGAGCCCCAGGAACTTGTGGACCCGGCCCATCATCTCGGAGTCGCGCTCGGCCAGGTAGTCGTTCACCGTGATCAGGTGGACGCCCTTGCCGGACAGCGCGTTCAGATAGGCGGGAAGCGTGCCGACCAGGGTCTTGCCCTCGCCGGTCTTCATCTCGGCCACATAACCGAGGTGCAGGGCGGCGCCGCCCAGCATCTGTACGTCGTAGTGCCGCTGGCCGAGGACGCGCTTGGCGGCCTCACGGACCGTCGCGAAGGCCTCGGGCAGCAGGTCGTCGAGGCTTTCGCCGTCGGCGAACCGCTCCTTGTACTCGTCGGTGAGGGCCCGCAGCTCGGCGTCGGAGAGGTTGACGAAATCCTCTTCGATGGAGTTGACCTGGTCCGCAATGCGGTGCAGCTTGCGCAGGATCTTTCCTTCGCCTGCACGCATGAGCTTGTTGAAGACGGACACGGGGGTTGGTCTCCTTGCCGGTCGGGCCTGGCGCGGTCGAGTTCATGGGCTGAACCTCCCGGGGTGCTACCCCCGGACCCGGGCCGGAGAAACAGACCGACCTGGGAGCCCGGCTTACTTTCACGCGGCAAACCGGGGTAGAGCAACGGCCATCGTAAGCGAGGACCCCGCCGCGCCGGGAGGCCTGCCGCTCAGGACAACGGTCGGGGCGTCCGGAAGGTGCCGGGAGAGCCCCGAAAAAGCCATGGCACCCGCTCGGCACGGGCAGGAGAATCAGCCGATGGATCCCGTCACCCTGACATCAGAGCGGCTGCTGCTGCGCCCTTTCACCACCGCTGACACCGAGACCGTGTTCCGGGCCTGCCAGGACCCCGACATCCAGCGCTGGACGATCGTCCCCTCCCCCTACCGGCGCGAGGACGCGGAGAGTTTCACCGGACGGACGGTCCCGGACGGCTGGCGGACGGGGACCAGCCTGGCCTTCGCGGTGCTGGCCCGCGCGGACACCCGGCTGATCGGTGCGGTCTCCGTGTTCCAGCGCGGGCAGGCCGGCACCTGGGAGATCGGCTACTGGATGGCGAAGGAGCACCGGGGCCACGGGTACACGGCCGAGGCCGTGAGCGTGCTCACGCACTGGTCGCTGACCAAGCTGGGCGTGGAGCGGCTGGAGTGGCGGGCCGAGGTCGGCAACACGGGGTCGCGGGCGGTGGCGGAGAAGGCCGGATTCCGCGTCGAGGGCGTACTGCGCGCCGACCTCCTGAACAAAGGCACCCGCAGGGACGCCTGGCTGGGCGCGATACTCCCCTCCGACCTGGGGCTGCCCACGGAACACAGGTACGCTCCGGCCGGTCCGTGACCCGCGCCCCCGCGGCAGGCTCCGCCCGCCCCTCCGGTCCGGATCCACGGGCGTGCCCCGATTGTCAGTGCCGCGGCCTATCGTTCGGGGCATGACTCCTGTGCCGCCCCCAGCCGTCGAACTCTCCGCCGACGAGGCCCGCCGGACGGCGCTGCGCGCCCAGGGGTTTCTGGGCGCGCCCGACCGGCGGGGCGGGGTGCGCGGGGTGCTGCGCCATCTCGGCGCGGTGCAGCTGGACACCATCTCCGTCCTGGCGCGCTCGCACGAGCTCGTTCCGTACGCCAGGCTGGGCGCCGTCGGGCGCACGACCGTCGAGGACGCCTACTGGTCCGGTGGCCGCTCCTTCGAGTACTGGTCCCACGCGGCCTGCATCCTGCCCATCGAGGAGTGGCCGCACTTCGCCTTCCGCCGCCGCGCCTACCGCAACCGCCCACAGTGGAACCACGACCTGCCCGAGTCGGCGTACGAGACCGTGATCAAGCAGTTGCGCGCCGAGGGCCCGCTGACGGCCACCGAACTGGGCGGCGCGAAGAACGGCGGCGAGTGGTGGGACTGGTCGGCGTCGAAGGTCGCGGTCGAGCGGGCGCTGATGTACGGAGAGGTGGTGTGCACGGAGCGGCGCGGCTGGAAGCGGGTGTACGACCTGGCCGAACGCGCGGTCCCCGGCCCACTGCTCCATGACGAGCTGGACGACCTGGAGTGTGTCCGCCGGCTGGTCGCGCTGGCGGGGAAGTCCTTGGGCGTGGGCACCCGTACGGACATCGCGGACTACCACCGTCTCAAGGGCGAGCAGTTCGACGCGGTCGTCGCGGACTCCGGCCTGGTCCCCGTCAGGGTCGAGGGCTGGTCCAAGCCGGCCTGGGCGGACCCGGAGGCCCTGTCGTCCCCGCTCCGCGGCCGCCACCGTACGACGCTGCTCTCGCCGTTCGACTCACTCGTCTGGGAACGCGCCCGTACGGAGCGGATCTTCGGCTTCACCCACCGGCTGGAGGCGTACGTCCCCAAGCCCAAGCGGATCCACGGCTACTTCTCCATGCCCCTGCTCGCCGGCGGGAAGCTGGTGGGCCGGGTCGACCCCGCACGGGAGGGCAGCACCCTGGTGGCCAGGCAGATCACCCTGGACAGCCGGAAGGCGGTGCGGCCGATGGCCGAGGCGCTGGCCGAGGCGGCGGGATGGGTGGGCTGCACGGACGTACGGGTGGAGCGCATCAACGAGGCTGAGCTGCGGGCCCCACTGGCAGCGGCCCTGACCGGGGCGCTGGGCGCAATCCCGTAGGGGTTCCCCGGGGCTGCGCTCGCCCCGCGCCGTCAGGCGGTCCGCCCGTCGGTCGCGGTCTCAGCGGATTTCGAGGATCTTCTCCCGCATCGCGTAGACCACGGCCTCCATCCTGGAGTGCAGCTGCAGTTTCTCCAGGATGTTGCGGACATGGTTCTTCACGGTGTTCTCGGAGATGAACAACTCCTTGGCGATGTCCCGGTTGTTCATCCCGGTGGCCACCAGTTTCAGAACCTCCAGCTCACGCTCGGTGAGCCGCGGGGCCGGTACGAGTCTGCGCTCATCGGTGCGCTGGATCATCGACTTGAACTCGGTGAGCAGCTTCGACGCCATGGAGGGGCTGATCTGGGACTGCCCGTCGGCCACCGCCCGGATCGCCGTCGCCACTTCGTCCGTCGAGATCTCCTTCAGGAGGTAGCCGGTGGCCCCGGCCTTGATCGCCTCGTAGAGGTCGGCCTCCTCATCGCTGATCGTCAACATGATGATCTTCGCGCTGGGCGCCACCTCCTTGATGGAGGTGCAGGCCTCGATGCCGCCGCGCTTGGGCATCCGTACGTCCATCAGCACGATGTCGGGCAGCAGATCGGCGGCCTTGTCCACCGCTTCCGCGCCGTCACCCGCCTCGCCGACGACCTGGATGTCCTCCTCCGCGGCGAGGACGATCTCCAGACCGCGCCGGAAGAGCGCGTGGTCGTCCACCACCAGGACTCTGATCGGCTCCTTGCACGAAGCCCCACCATGGTCCGCCGCACCATGGTCCATGGGGTCCTCGTCCCGGTCGTGCGCGGGACCGAAGCGGTCCGCCATCGTTCCTCCCCCTGAAGCATGGGCCCGAAGTTCATGTACGACGTTCGTGTACGACGCCAACCCGGGCTCAGAGAAGCCCGATTGACGCGTGCCGCCATGATTTCATGCCGGGACGACGGAACGGTGCTCCCCAACCCCGCTCCCCGGCCCCGCTTCCCACCGCACGGCGGCGCCCCCGGTGCGCATGCGCACGTCCAGGGGCACCGCAACGGGTCATGCAGTCATCCGCCGAGCGCACCGCCGGCGCCGGCCGCCTCCATGTCGGCGAGCGGGTCGGTCGTCAGGTGGATGACACCGTAGTCGTAGGCGTGCCGCCGGTAGACGACACTGGGCTCCTTGGTCTCCGAGTCGACGAACAGATAGAAGTCGTGACCCACCAACTCCATCTCGTAGAGCGCCTGGTCGAGCGACATCGCCGCCGCGACATGCGTCTTCTCGCGTACCACCAGCGGTCCCTCGCCCTGGACTTCGAGCGAACCCATCCTGGTGGTCGGGATGGTCTGGGTCGCGACGTCGGCAATGAACTCACCGTTGCCGTTGATCTCAGCCGTGTCCGGCACGGCGTCGACGACTTCGGCCGCTGAAATGCGGCCCGTGCCCCGCCTGTTGTGACGCTTCTCGTTCTGCTTCCGCAGCCGCGCCTCCAACTTGCCCGTTGCCAGATCCAGCGCTGCGTACGGGTCGCCTGCCGCTGCCTCCGCCCGGATCACCGGGCCTCGGGAGTGCAGCGTGATTTCCACACGGTCCGAACGGTCGGCCTGCCTCGGATTGGGCTCCTTGGACACCTCGACGTCCAGGCTGATCACCTTGGCGTCCAGCTTCTGGATCTTCTCAATCTTCAGCTTCTCGGCGACGTGCTTGCGGAACCGCTCGGGTACTTCGGTTTTGCGGCCCTTGACGACGATGTCCACGCAGAACTCCGTTCCCGGATCGCTCCGCTCAGCGGCGGAGCAACTCCCTCTTGCACCAGACCCCGGTGAGCACCGGAGTCTCGGACTCGGTGACTTTCACCTCCTCCTCCCCCGTCGGGAAGATCCCCACCCACACCAACCTCCGGCCTCGCAAGCCTCCGGGCTTCCACGGAACCAGCGGAAACCGGAAAGTGCCATGCACGTCCGTATATTCAAGTGAGCCACAGCTTTCGCCATTCCTCACAACCGAACATAGCTCGCTGAGACGGGTATCGGCACCCGCTACTCACGCGTACCCCCGTTCAGGTGGTTTTTCTCCCTCGCTACCTGCAACGATGCAAGTTAGCTATCAGTTCCGGTTTATTTCGAAAGACAACGGCGGCGCGGCGACGACCGCAGCCACCGGTCCGATGGTTCCGGGGAATTCCCGGCCTGCCACTGCCCGTACAGCACGTGCCGCCTCCACGAGTGATGCTCCGGTCGTCATGAGATCGTCCACAAACACCACCCTGCCCCCGTCCAGCAGCCCTACGCCCCCCGGCGCCACTTCCAGTGCGCCCGAGAGATTCGCCAGCCGCTGCGGGGCGTCCAGGCCCGCCTGATCGGCCACCGCGCGCCGCTGCCTGAGCACCCCCAGCATCCGCGCCGGTACCCCGCTCCCGCGCAGCTCGGCCGAGGCGGCACAGGCGATCCGGCGGCCGGCGTCATGCCCCCGGGCCCGCACCGCACCCCGCGACGAGGGCACCGGGACGAGCAGCAGCGGCCCCTCACCCGGGCTCCGCCGTGCCGCGGCCCGTACCGCCGCGGCGAGCGCACGGCCGAGCACCCCCGCCAGCCCCAGAGCGCCCCGCTCCTTGTGCGCGAGCAGCACGGCCCGCACCGCGTCCTCGTACGCCGCGGCACCCCACACCGCCGGCAGCCCGGGCGGCTCGGGGTCTGGTCTGGCCCGGCGCACCGGGCCGCCACAGAGAGCCCCGGCGCATTCCGCACAGAGCGCCGTACGAGATCTGCCGCAGCCTCCGCATGCGCTCGGCAGCACCACTTCCGAGATTTCCCGCCACCACCCCCGCATGGCTTCCACTCTGCCAAGAAGCGGAGCTTCCAGCCACCCCTGTGGATAACCGGGGGCGAACACGGACGACTGTCCTGTACAGCTTTCCGGCAACCACCCAGCGGCAAGGCCGGAGCCGTCCGGAAGCCGCATCGGGAAGCCGTCCGGAAGCCGCATCGGGAAGCCGCTTCGGGAAGCCGCATCCGGAAGCAGTCTCCGAATAGCCGCCGGACACCTCCGGACCAGCCGCCTATCCCGGATAGACCGGCGACTTCCCTTCCTCCACCACCGTTTTCCAATTCGCCCGCGGAGGCAGTCGCACAATTCCGTCCTCGTCCGAGAGCGCCATCAGCGGCAGCCTGTCGTCGTCCGAAGCGGCAACGGCGGTGATCCGGTTGGCGCCCGGCAGCGGGTTCACACCGGAAACCGAACCGTCCGCCTGCATATAGCGCACCTGCTGCACCCCGCCGGCCTCCTTGCCGACCACCACGAGGCGGCTGCGACCAGCCCAGGACACCGCCGTCACATCCGCCATCTGCGGTGCGGCCGGGCGCAGTTCGTCCACGACGGAGACCGTCGGGCTGTCGGCGCTCCCCTGCCGGTTCACCCGGCCCACCTTCAGCGTCGTATGCCCGTCCTTCGTCAGCAGCAGCGCGATCCGTACCCCGTCGGACGACATCCGCAGCCCCGCGACACGCGCACCGTCCAGTCCGAGGACCGGGACCGACTGCGGCGCGCCCGAACCGCCCGCGAACCGCAGCAGCTGTGGATTCGCGGGGTTCCGGTCGGCCACCCAGAGATCTCCGCGGCCGTCCCAACTCGGCGCCGACAGCCGGTTCTTCTCCAGCTTCGCATGGCTGGTGTACAGCTGCTCGGCCGCTTCGCCGCCGGAGACGATCGACGACGTGGACAGGGTGCTGCTGTCCTTCGACACACCCGCCGCGCGGCGTTCGTCGCGCGCGACCGCGACCGTGCTCAGCGGCTTGACGCCCGCGCCGAGCGGACCCGCGACCGGCTCCGGGTCCGCCTTCCCCGGGGTGTCACCGCCGATGGCCCGCATCCGTACGAGCCGGCCCTTGGCGTCGACGAAGTACTCACCGGCCGGGCTTCCCGACGTGTGGTCGGGCGCGTACTCCTGCGACTGGTCCGCGCTGAGCACACACAGCTGCGAGCCGTCCGAACGCTCCAGCTCCACCTGCGCGACCCGCATCGACGTCACATCCCGCAGTGTGAAGAGCAGTTGAGCCGCCATCTGCCGGCACTGCCCCTGCCCGACACCCGAGGCCTTCGAGTTGAGCGGCACCTTCAGGCCGTTCCGGTCGTCGAGGGTCAGCGCCCGGACGCCCTTCTTGAGCGCCGTTCCGGCCGGGAAGCGCGAACCCACCACAGGACTCAGCCAGTTGGTCGGCCCGTCCAGCAGAGAGGCGACCGTCTGCGTCAGCGGATCCATCCGCGTCTCGGGGTCGATGCCCTGCCGGAGGTAGACGGGGTCGGCGACGAGCCAGTTCCGGCCGGACGGGTCGCCGGACGCTCCCGATCCCCCGCCGAGCGCCCCGGACGTGGGCGCGGAGGCAAAGTAGTACTTGTTGACCGAGTGATAGTTGCGCTGGAAGTCGGAGAGGCTGAGCAGCAGACCGGCGGGCAGATCGTCGATGCGCCACTCATTGCTGTTCTCGTGCACGAGGTGGATGGAGTTGCGGTACGTGCCCTTGTCGGGCTGGTACGCGTGCTGCTTGTCGACCACGGCGACTTCGGTGCCGCTCAGTTCGAACGTGGAGGAGACCTGCGGCGCGTCCCGGTCGTTGGCCGGATTCGCCCGGCGCGTCGGCCCGTCGGCCAGCACCGTGGTCCGCGCGCCCGGGTCCCACGTGCGCGACGCCTGCTTCGTCAGATACTTCCTGGCCGTGGCGAATTGCAGATCGTCGCTGGTCATCGCCTCCAGGAAACCGTCCACGATCTCGGCGGGCGCGGCCCCCTCGCGCGGCGGCACCGCGTACACCTTGACCTGTGAGTCGCTGCGCTGCGAAGGATCGACGGCCTCGATGTCCCCGGTGTTCGGCATCGACGCGCAGCCGGCCAGCAGCAGCCCGCCGCAGCCGAGCCACGCGTACGCCCGCAGTCCCCGTACGCCACGGCTGCCCCCACGATCATCGCCCACGGGCGGTGTCCTCCCGGTCCGAAGCTTGCGTTGCAGAGTCACCGGCCCTCGGCACCACGCGGGCACCGCTGCCCGGGAGTGCCGTCGGGTCGGCCGGTATCGCGCGGGGCGGTGACGGGAGCGGTGAACGGTCCGCACCGGACTGGGCCGGGACCGCGATCAGCCGCCCCGCCTCGGCCTGCGTGGCGCGGGCGCGCCGCGAGTCGTCGGGCTCCAGCGGTATCGGGGAGCCACGCAGCGGTTCGTCCGCCGTACGCGGCAGGGTCAGCCGGAACTGCGAACCGCCACCCGGCTCGCCCCAGGCCTGGAGCCAGCCCCCGTGCAGCCGCGCGTCCTCGACGGCGATCGACAGACCGAGCCCGGTACCGCCGGTCGTACGGGCCCGCGCCGGGTCCGCCCGCCAGAAACGGCTGAAGACCCGGGTCGCCTCGCCCGGCTTCAGCCCCACGCCGTAGTCGCGCACGACGATCGCGACGGCACCCCCCGCGACACCGAACCGGACCACCACGTCGTTGCCCTCGCCGTGCTCCACGGCGTTGACGACGAGATTGCGCAGCACGCGCTCGATGCGCCGCGCGTCGACCTCGGCGACCACGGGCTGCTCGTCACCGACGACCCGGATCCGGCTGCCCTTGCGCTCCGCGAGCGGTTCGGCGCCGGATATCACCCGGCGCACGGTCTCCCGCAGATCGATCGGCTCCGCCTCCAGGGCGGCGGCGCCCGCGTCGAACCGGCTGATCTCCAGCAGATCCGCGAGCAGCGACTCGAAACGGTCGAGCTGGTCGCCGAGCAACTCGGCGGAGCGCGCGGTCACCGGGTCGAAGTCGCTGCGCGCGTCATGGATCACGTCGGCGGCCATCCGCACGGTCGTCAACGGGGTGCGCAGCTCGTGCGACACGTCGGACACGAAGCGTCGCTGCATCCGGGAGAGGTCCTCCAGCTGCTGGATCTTCGACTGGAGGCTCTGCGCCATCTTGTTGAAGGCTTCACCGAGCCGGGCGATGTCGTCCTCACCCGTGACCTTCATCCGCTCCTGGAGACGGCCGGCCGAGAGCCGCTCGGCGATCCCGGCGGCCATCCGTACGGGTGTGACGACCTGCCGCACCAGGAACCAGGCGATCGCCCCGAGCAGCACCACCACGAACAGCCCGGCGGTGGCCAGGGTGCGCTTGACCAGGCTGAGGGTCTTCTCCTCCTGCGAGAGCGGGAAGAGGTAGTACAGCTGGTACGGCTTGTGGTCGATGTCCTCAAGGCGCTGCCCCACGACCAGACCGGGCTCCGGCGCCCGCCCGTCGGCGTACCTGATGTCCGTGTACGTCTTGAACGGCGCCGTCCCCTGGTCGACGTTCCTGCGCAGCTCGTCGGAGACGCTGTCGGGGCTCACCTGGCCGGACGTACGCTCCCCGCCGTTGCCCGCGCCCGTCTCCTCGGAGGCCGGGGCCAGGGTGACCACGTTGTACGCGCCCTGACCGCCGCTGGCGAGCTGCGCGACGAGGTCGGTGCGCCACTGGCGGGAATTGCTGGCCGCCCCGGTGTCGGCGGAGTCGCTGTCGGACACCGTCGCCGCGTTGGCCTTGTCCTTGGCGACCGTGAAGCCGCCTGCGGCCTGGCTGACCGCGGCCTTCTCCTTGGCGTCCAGCAGACCGTTGCGCACCTGGCCGATGACGACGAGCCCGAGGACCAGGACCACGGCCAGCGACATCAGAAGCGTGCCCGCGACCACCCTGAGCTGGATGTTCCGCCGCCAGAGGCGCACGGCGGGAAGCAGCGGACGACGCAGCCAGCGCCCGAAGAGCCGCAGCACGGGAGCGCCGGGCGCGCCCTCCTGGAGCAGCCGGCCACCCCGCAGGAAGCGGTCGCCGAACCCGCGCAGCGCGGAACCCTCCGGGGAGCCCCCGCCGGACGCATGGGGCGACGCGGTGAACCGGGACGCGTTCACCGCGGGTCCGGCAGACCGCTCCGGCTGTGCTCCCGGCTCGCCGGGCGCCGGAGCGGCGCTGCTGCGGGCCATGTCAGCTCGGTCCGGCCTTGTATCCGACACCGCGGACGGTCACCACGATCTCCGGGCGCTCGGGGTCCTTCTCGACCTTCGAGCGCAACCGCTGGACATGCACGTTGACCAGCCGGGTGTCCGCGGCATGGCGGTACCCCCACACCTGCTCGAGCAGCACCTCACGGGTGAACACCTGCCAGGGCTTGCGGGCCAGCGCGACCAGCAGATCGAACTCCAGCGGGGTCAGTGCGATCGACTGCCCCTCCCGCTTCACGGAGTGACCGGCCACATCGATGACCAGATCACCGATCGCCAGCTGTTCCGGCGCGGGCTCCTCCGACCTCCTCAGCCTCGCCCTGATACGGGCGACGAGTTCCTTGGGCTTGAACGGCTTGACGATGTAGTCGTCGGCCCCGGATTCGAGCCCCACCACCACATCGACGGTGTCGCTCTTCGCCGTGAGCATCACGATCGGCACACCCGACTCGGCCCTGATCAGCCTGCAGACCTCGATGCCGTCCCGTCCGGGCAGCATGAGATCGAGCAGCACCAGGTCCGGCTTGGCCTCACGAAATGCAGCCAGTGCCTTGTCGCCGTCCGCTACAAATGACGGCTCAAAACCTTCACCACGCAGCACAATGCCGAGCATCTCGGCCAGTGCGGTGTCGTCATCGACGACAAGGACGCGTCCCTTCATACCGACATCATCCCATTAGCTAATCGTTACCTGGCGTGACCTGTCACACAATGCGGTGAGTGCGTCCCTGGTGACAGGGGATGCGGTCCCCGATTCCGTGACGACGGCCGTCACGAGCTCGGGGGGTGTGACATCGAACGCGGGGTTGTACGCCTGCGTCCCCAGCGGCGCCACCGGCACCCCGCCGAACTCCATGACCTCACCGCCCGCACGCTGCTCCACCTCGATGGACGCACCGTCCGGTGTGGACAGGTCGACCGTGGTCGTCGGAGCGACGACGATGAACGGCACATGGTGGTACTTGGCCAGCACGGCCAGCGGATAACTGCCCACCTTGTTGGCCACGGAGCCGTCACCGGCGATCCGGTCGGCACCGATCAGAACGGCGTCCACCTCGCCCGCCGAGAAGAGGGAGCCGGCCGCGCTGTCGGTGAGCAGTGTGTACGCCATCCCGCTGCGGGCCGCCTCGTACGCCGTCAGACGCGCCCCCTGCAGCAGCGGCCGTGTCTCGTCCACCCACAGACGCCGCAGACTCCCCGCACGGTGCGCCGCCAGCGCCACGGCGAAAGCGGTGCCCTCACCGGCCGAGACCAGCGCCCCGGTGTTGCAGTGTGTCAGAATCCGGTGCCCGCCGCCCGGCAGCAGCTCGTCGAGGAGCGCCAGACCCCGGGCCGCCATCTGCCGGCTGGCCTCTATGTCCTCCTGGTGCAGCGCCCTGGCCTCGGTGAGTGCCACCGCCGCTGCGGCACCGGTGTCCGCACCGCCCCGGACCGCCGCCCGGTACGCCTCGGCCACCCTGTGCACCCCGTACCCGAGGTTCACCGCGGTGGGCCGCGCACCCGCGAGCAGCACCGTGGCCTCCTCCACGTCGTATCCCCGTACGGCAGCGAGTGCGACCCCGTAACCCCCTGCGACCCCGAGCAGCGGAGCCCCCCGGACCGCGAGCGTCTGGATCGCCCGGACCAGCGCGGGAACATCCGTGCACACCAGCTCGACCTCTTCCCCGGGCAATCGAGTCTGGTCGAGCAGGACGATGACCGCACCCTCCGGCCCCTCCGGCGGCTCGTCCCAGCGAAGCGAAGGAAGCATGGGCGGCCCCGCGCCCAGCGGGGTTTGCGCGTCCTGATCAGCCATCCGCACAGTCTGCCCCGTGGGGCACCGACAATTGAAGGTGCAATGGAGATACAGCAGCGGCTCCGCTGCCCCACCTCGCATGACACGATGGCTGGCAACCTGCTGCCTCGACGCGCGGACAGGCATGTGGCGGACAGGCATGTGAAGGAGCGACCATGAACGACTCTCCGGGTTGGGCCTCGCCCGGATCTGCCCCCTCCGACGGCCAGGAGCCGGGCGTCCCGCGTCCCGCCGAGCCGACCGGCCAGGGGGAATCCGCTCCGAAGTGGTCCACCGACCAGCCGCCGGCCGCGCAGTGGACCCCGCCGAGCCCGCCGCCCGTCCCGCCGCAGCAGACGGCCCGGGGCCCCCGTGCGCAAGCCGGTGGCGGGAGCGGCCCGCAGAACCTCGGCTGGGGCGGACAACAGCAGGGTGGCTGGGGCCACCAGCAGCCCGTCGTGGCCAAGCCGGGCATCATCCCGCTCAGACCCCTCGGCGTGGGGGAGATCCTCGGCGGCGCGGTGTCGACGATGCGCGCCCACTGGCGCACGGCCCTCGGCCTCACGATCGGCGTGGCAGCTGTCATTCAGCTCTGCTCGATCCTCGTCCAGCACTACGTGATCCCCGAGCCCGTCCAGATCGACAGCGGGGCAAGCCCCTCCGAGCAACTGCACCAGAGCCTGGACTCACTGAAGTCGAGCCTGGCCGGCCTGGGGCCGGTGTACGCGATCACACTGATCGGCACGATCTTCACCACCGCGATACTGACCATGGTCGTCAGCCGCTCCGTGCTGGGCCGCCCGGTGACACTCGCCGACGCGTGGCGCGAGGCCAGGCCCCAGCTTTCGCGGTTGGTCGGGCTGAGCCTGCTGCTGCCCGTCGTCTACGCCGCGGTGGTGACCATCGGGCTCCTCCCCGGCCTCCTGGCCGGTGGCCCCGCGGGCGCCGGCCTCGCCGCCCTCGGGGGGCTCGCGGCGACCGTCGTGGTCATCTGGCTGTGGATCTGCTTCAGCCTGGCCGGGCCGGCGCTGATGCTGGAGCGGCAGGGCATCGCGGCAGCACTGCGCCGCTCGGCGAAGCTGGTGAAGGGTGTCTGGTGGCGGATCTTCGGAATCACGCTGCTGGCCCTGCTGTTGACCGTCCTCGTGTCGGGACTGATCGACCTGCCGTTCAACGCGGTTGCCACGATCGCCGACGGCAAGGGCATCAGCGATCTCGTCTCCGACACGACTCCGGCGTTCGGCTGGCCGTACCTGATCATCAGCGGCATCGGCGCGATGCTGACGACGGCGCTCAGCTACCCGTTCACCGCAGGCGTGACGGTGCTCCTCTACGTCGACCAGCGCATCCGCCGCGAGGCGCTCGACATCGACCTCGCGCGCTCCGCGGGCGTACCCGGATACGAGACCTCCGGAAGCTGACGCGCCGCCGGCAACGGGGCGCACAGCCATAACAGCCACCGCACGGCGGCCCGTCCGCGTAGTACACGACCGGACACCGCTGCACCGCTGGGCACTCCCCCAGCGTGCCCGGCGCTTCGCGGGCGCCGGGCACGCTCACCAGCCCATCTCATCGCCCGCTGCGGCCCGGCTCCGTGCCTCCTGGCCTCCGTCGCCTGGGCTCTCCGGACGGCCCTCGCAGCAGTACTCGCCGACGCCTGTCCGGGACTCAAAGCAGCAAGTCGGCTCCAGTACTCCAGCTAGCTGTAGATCGCTCCTGTTCTGGTGATGCTCACGCCTTCCGCGGCTTTCACGGCCTGCTCCAGCTACCGTCCGGCCGGTTACGGTTCGGGGCCGGCATCGCCGCGTCGAACTGGACTTTGCTGGTCACTGCTCGGGGTTCAGGTATGAGCGTGGTCACCGTCGATTGCCACGGGACAGCCGAGGCCCGTCGGTCATCAGGGAGGAGCATCCCAGAGAGTGCCGGTGGGGGCTGCCGGTGATGACGCCGTGTTTGCCTTCCATGACGTCGATGAGGACGTGGCCGACGTCCAGGTAGGCCACCAGGTCCGACTCATCCGGCTCGCCGACGGATTGCACGGCGCCACGTATGGATCCGTTCGGCTGGACGGAGCGGTTGTCCAGTTCGTCGTAGGAGCCAATCAATCGCAGCGCTGCTTCTCCTCCGGCGGGTATTTCTCTCCTGCTGTCACTGGCGGATACGCCCCTGGGTGTGAACTGCATGTGGACGCAAAAATGCCTCAGTCCCGGACCATAACGGTCCGGGACTGAGGCTAAAAATTGTTCGGCGGCGTCCTACTCTCCCACAGGGTCCCCCCTGCAGTACCATCGGCGCTGAAAGGCTTAGCTTCCGGGTTCGGAATGTAACCGGGCGTTTCCCTAACGCAATGACCACCGAAACACTATGAAATTAACCAACACCGGATAACAACACGGTCGTTCGTTATTTCAGAACTAACACAGTGGACGCGAGCAACTGAGGACAAGCCCTCGGCCTATTAGTACCAGTCAGCTCCACCCGTTACCGGGCTTCCACATCTGGCCTATCAACCCAGTCGTCTACTGGGAGCCTTAACCCCTCAAAGGGGGAGGGAATACTCATCTCGAAGCAGGCTTCCCGCTTAGATGCTTTCAGCGGTTATCCTTTCCGAACGTAGCCAACCAGCCATGCCCTTGGCAGGACAACTGGCACACCAGAGGTTCGTCCGTCCCGGTCCTCTCGTACTAGGGACAGCCCTTCTCAATATTCCTACGCGCGCAGAGGATAGGGACCGAACTGTCTCACGACGTTCTAAACCCAGCTCGCGTACCGCTTTAATGGGCGAACAGCCCAACCCTTGGGACCGACTCCAGCCCCAGGATGCGACGAGCCGACATCGAGGTGCCAAACCATCCCGTCGATATGGACTCTTGGGGAAGATCAGCCTGTTATCCCCGGGGTACCTTTTATCCGTTGAGCGACAGCGCTTCCACAAGCCACTGCCGGATCACTAGTCCCGACTTTCGTCCCTGCTCGACCCGTCGGTCTCACAGTCAAGCTCCCTTGTGCACTTACACTCAACACCTGATTGCCAACCAGGCTGAGGGAACCTTTGGGCGCCTCCGTTACTCTTTAGGAGGCAACCGCCCCAGTTAAACTACCCATCAGACACTGTCCCTGATCCGGATCACGGACCGAGGTTAGACATCCAGCACGACCAGAGTGGTATTTCAACGACGACTCCACAACCACTGGCGTGGCCGCTTCACAGTCTCCCACCTATCCTACACAAGCCGAACCGAACACCAATATCAAACTGTAGTAAAGGTCCCGGGGTCTTTCCGTCCTTCTGCGCGAAACGAGCATCTTTACTCGTAGTGCAATTTCACCGGGCCTATGGTTGAGACAGTCGAGAAGTCGTTACGCCATTCGTGCAGGTCGGAACTTACCCGACAAGGAATTTCGCTACCTTAGGATGGTTATAGTTACCACCGCCGTTTACTGGCGCTTAAGTTCTCAGCTTCGCCACACCGAAATGTGACTAACCGGTCCCCTTAACGTTCCAGCACCGGGCAGGCGTCAGTCCGTATACATCGCCTTACGGCTTCGCACGGACCTGTGTTTTTAGTAAACAGTCGCTTCTCGCTGGTCTCTGCGGCCACCCCCAGCTCACCAAGTAAATTGGATCACCAGAAATGGCCCCCCTTCTCCCGAAGTTACGGGGGCATTTTGCCGAGTTCCTTAACCATAGTTCACCCGAACGCCTCGGTATTCTCTACCTGACCACCTGAGTCGGTTTAGGGTACGGGCCGCCATGAAACTCGCTAGAGGCTTTTCTCGACAGCATAGGATCATCCACTT